>JBGSHP010000011.1:0-235235 GCA_041752195.1 Candidatus Zixiibacteriota bacterium
TCAGCTATAGACATATGTATGTTAGAGAAATTGATAAAGAAACAGGAAGAACCATTTCTTTGCTGAAACCCATTTCAAAAACCAAACCGTAAAGGATGTCCTGATACATATTGTAAACTATGTCTTGACACAGAACAGTGAAGACACCTGCCGCCCACGGTCATAATTCAGGGATTCGCCGCCACCGTCCCCTGGTGGAAAACTATCCGCCAAGTGTTATCATGCAGACGCCACAGAGAACTGCGCAGGGTATCCTTGAGTATTAATCCGGAAGTATCGTATCGGCGGGCGCGGTACGTTATCAAAACCACGTCGGGAGATAGGTCGATGAAATTAAAATCCGAGGCGACCCATTGTACTTTCGAAGATACGGTATCCGCTTGAAGAGCATCTATGATTTGTCGCTTATTATATATCTTGCCGTCACCTGCGAATTCCACGAAATTATCGGCCAGAAGTTCTCCCACCGCTTGGGGCGATTGGCGGATTTCGGGCCGAAGCAGGGATTCTTCAAGTTGGCGGAGATGTTCATGTAAAGGAGAATTATCGCCCATAGCCCCGCTCACCACCCCTTCTCTTTCACCACCCGGAGGATTTCCTCGGCGATGATGTAGTGCCCTTTCTGGGTGGGGTGGCAATGGTCGATAAATAATCTCTCGCCGCCATTACGGCGAAAAATATCGGGGAGGTCAATCACCGCGATTCCGTCCCTATTCGAAAAACCGTCGATGACAGCCCAGTACGGTTTCTTGATTCGCAGGGAAAAATAATCGGCCTGCAAGGCCGAATCAAGATATTGACGGGGTAAGGAGTTGGTGTCGGCAAGATACACCGTATCCGCCCCGGCCAGGGATAATTGGGTTATCCCCAGGTTATAAAGAAAGGGCGAGCCGGAGGCTAGGGCCAGAAGCGAAGAATCCCCCGCCAGGTTCTTTTTATATACCGCCCGCGCCGAACGGAGCGCGAAATCGGCCTCGCGGTACTGCTCCGCTTGCCAGAAGGAAACGCCAAGATTATTGTAAAGGACAGGATCGTTTTTGGATTTCTGGACCTGCTCGGAGTAGTAATCGATGGCCGCCGGTAAGGTCATACTGTCAGAATAGGCCGAAGAATAAACTCCACGGGCAAAAATATCCCCCTGACCGTACAGCGCCGCAAAGCGTTCGCGGTCGAGGCAGTACTTGATTTTCTTTCCCAGAAATTCGGCCATCTCGGTCGGAAAAATCAACTCCCCGTCGCGGCCGGTGATATGCCGGAAAATCCGAAATTGCAATCCGGCCGGCCAGAGATACGGCACGGCCGGTTTGAGTATCACGATTGGGCAATTATGGCTCGCACACTGCGCCGCGATATTCCCGAGATTTTCCGCAAACTCCGCCGCCGGTACTCGAACCTGAAGGGTGTCCTCGGCCCCGCGTTTTGGTCGCGCTATCAGCAGGGCTTTCAGCAGGCGATAGAAGGCCAGATGCCGCAGAAAACTCCGGGTTTCGCCCAGTTTTTGGTTGGCCAGCAATTCCCGGTCGGAATATTTACCCGAAACCGAGGCATCGTTATTGCCACAATAGAGGACGACCAGGTCCGGATCATAAGTCCATCCTCGAAGGGCCAGAAAGGTCTTGATTTGTTCGCTGGTATATCCGGAGACGGCGGCATTGACAATTTCGATACGGCGGGTGTTTCCGAAATGATTTTCCAGGAGGTATTTCAGGATGGCGTCGAAAGCAAACATCCGCGAGGCCAGCCCCAGGCCGACCGGGGAGGAATCGCCCAGAATCAGGACCCGCCAGACTCCGGGCGGTTTGGGGCTTTCGACAGGTTCCCCCAGCAGGTGTTGGGAGTTGGTTTTGATAAGGGGATTATCGAGGTCAGCCTTAAACCGCCATAAAAGTTCCGGATCCGGCTCATGCCAGTCGAAAATGGAGCCGAAAAATTCGGTTTGCCATCCCGGTTTTACGATGGTCAGGCCGGCGTGGTTGGTTTCCCGCAGTTCGAAAAGCCGGGCGAGGCCCTCAATGACAATTATGAAAGCCGCCAGCGCGGCCAGGGAAAACAGGATCTTTTTGACCATGGGGTAATTAAGGGACTTCAAAACCGGGGGAAAAGATAAATATCTCGTTGGCGGGAAAGGGGAAATGTTGTATTTTAATCCATCATGGTCAATTATCCGCGCGACTTTTTAAACCTGATACGCCGGGCCAAAAGAGTAGCGGTTTTAACCGGGGCGGGAATATCGGCGGAATCGGGTGTGCCCACTTTCCGGGGAAGCGACGGGCTCTGGGCCAAGTTTAGGCCAGAGGAACTGGCTACGGTTGACGCTTTCATGGATAACCCCCGGCTGGTCTGGGAATGGTATCTCTATCGCCGCGAATTGATGAACAAAGTTACCCCCAATGCCGGGCATCTGGCGCTGGTGGAAATGGAAAAGGTTTTCGCCGATTTTACCCTGATAACCCAGAATGTGGACGGCCTGCATCGTCGGGCCGGCTCCCAAAATATATTGGAACTTCACGGCAATATCTCCCTCAATAAGTGCTTTGAATGCCAGAAGACTTATGATGGTGAAATCGACCTGGCCGGAGGGGAACTCCCGCGCTGTTCGTGCGGAGGCAAGATTCGTCCCGATGTGGTCTGGTTCGGGGAACTCCTTCCGCCGGCGGCCATAAATGGGGCTTTTGAGGCCTCTCGCCGGGCGGAATTGTTTTTTGCTATCGGCACTTCGGCGATTGTCCACCCGGCGGCCTCGCTTCCTCTGGAAGCCAAACGGAGCGGCGCTTACCTGGTTGAAATTAACCCCGAACCCACGCCCCTGACGGACTTTGCCGATTTCACCCTGCAGGAAAAAGCGGGGACGACTTTACCCCAAATTCTGGAATTGGTCCGAAAATGAGCCGCCTGACTGCAAATGAAATTATAGAGGTTGGGCGGCGGTTGACAGAATTCCTGTCCTCCTGCACCTTATGCCCCATGGAATGCCGGGTGAATCGTCCGGCGGGAGAGACGGGGAATTGTCATTCCACGGCCGAGATAAAAATTGCCAGTTATAATCTTCATTTTGGCGAGGAACCGCCTTTATCCGGCGGGGGCGGCTCGGGGACAATCTTTTTTGCCAACTGCCCGTTATTTTGCCGCTATTGCCAGAATTATCCCATTTCTCAAATGGGGACGGGACGGGTGGTCGGCCTTGAGGAACTGGCCGGGATGATGCTGGAACTGCAGAAACGCGGCGCGGAAAATATAAACTGGGTGACTCCGGATCATATGCTCCCCATGGCCGTGACGGCCCTGGGCCAGGCGCGCTATGAGGGTCTTGACATACCCTTGGTCTATAATTGTTCGGGCTATGAAAAGGCGGAGATTTTACGGCACCTGGAGGGTATCGTAGATGTATACCTTGTAGATATGCGCTATAATGACGACTCCCTGGCGCTGAAATACTCCGGCTGCAAAAATTATTCGGCCTTTAATCGGGCGGCTGTCAAAGAGATGTTTCGGCAGGTCGGAAACCTGAGAGTAAACGACCGTGGGATGGCGTCAGCGGGGGTAATAATCAGGCACCTGGTTCTTCCCGAGGGCATTTCTGGTTCGGAAGGTATCTTTCGCTATTTGGCCGGCGAGGTCTCGCCGGAAATATATGTTTCGCTCATGAGCCAGTATTTTCCGGCGTATCGGGCCGTTGGCGATGTCGTTATCGGAAGGCGTATCACCGTGGAGGAGTTCGATCGGGCGGTGGAGGCCTTTTACGAAGCCGGCCTTGAGAACGGCTTTATCCAGGAGTTAAATTATGAAGAGGTTTAGATGGTTGGCCGGGCTGGCAGTGACAGTGTTATTTCTCTCCGGCTGTGTCTATTACAACACCTTTTATAATGCCCGCAAATCATTTGACAAGGCCGAAGGGATGCGCAAAGAACAGGAAAAAATGGGAAAGCCGGCGCAGATCGCCAAGGGTGACTATACCCGGGCACGGGACAAATCTCAAAAGATCATCGATAAGTACCCGACATCAGGCTGGTATGATGACGCCTTATTTGTCAACGGCGTGTCCCATTATTATCTGGGCGATTACAATCGCGCCGAAAGGCGCTTCCGCGAGATCATGGCCAATTATGCCGAATCCCCTTATGTCCGCGATGCCAGGCTGTATCTGGCCAAATCGAAATTGAAACAGAAGGATATGGCCGAGGCGCGGGTGTTGTTCGAAAGGCTTTTTGCCGAGAGCCGGGAAAAGGACGTCAAGGCCGAAGCCGCCATGGCCCTGGGGGAATTTTATTTTGAAAACCGGGAATATGAGAAGGCCACGGAATATTTCGTTTCCATTGTCGATTCCCTGGGCGACGGACTCATGCAAAAGAAATCGCAGTTATATATCGCCGATGCCCTTTTTGCGAGGTTCAAGTACCGGTCGGCCATGGATGCGTATCTGAAGGTATTCGATTTCAACCCCACCACCGAGGAGAAATTTCGCATCAATTACCAGGCCGGGCGCTGTTCTTATATGCTGAACGACGTCGAAGGGGGAATGGCGTATTTCAACAAACTGGCGGTGGATGAGTTCTATTATGACTCGCTGGGGAGTATCAAACTTCAGATTGCCCGGGGTTACGAATTGGATAATGACCTGGTTCTGGCCGAGGAGACCTATCGCCAGATTGCCGAAGAATTCCCCAATAAGGCTTCGGGGGTAATCGCCAACTACAACCTGGGCCTGATTTACCAGTATGATTACGAGGATTACGAAGCGGCCAAGGGTTTTTATGACAAGGCCAAACAGAGAATCGGCGGCGAAGTACTTTATCAGGATGCTCTTCAGCGTTCGACGAATATCGGCAAACTGGAGGAGTACAGGATCCAGGAGGAATTGGATACGGCCGCAACGCCCGATGAAATCGACAGTGCCGCGGCCACTCAATACCTTTTGGGTGAACTTTATCTTTTGCAGTTGGAGATACCCGATTCGGCGTACCAGGAATTTATGTACGCCGCGGAGAGTTTCGACGAATCGATTTTTGCCCCCAAGGCCTTAATAGCGGCGGCCCTGATCAGGCGCGACTTTTACGGCGATACCCTGGGATGTGATTCGCTTTTGCGCGAGGTTCTCAGGAAGTATCCCCGGTCCGATTTTATTCCCGAGGCGATCGGGATTCTGGGACTGGCCGGGACGGCGGCCGATTCCGGCTACCCGTTATGGTACTATCGGAAGGCCGAGGAATTTCTCTTCGACGATAGCCTGATTGATTCCGCTCATTATTATTATGCCTGGGTGGCCGATAGTTTTTCCCGTTCGCAATACAATCTTCCGGCCCGATATGCCAGTATCTGGGTGCTGGAAGAGTATGCCAGTCCGGGTGATTCCTCGCTGGTTTACGCCTATGCCGAACTGGCCGATTCATTCCCGGCCTCGCCGTACGGGAAGGAGGCCGACAAGAAGATCGCCCCGCCCAAGCGCCGAACGCCGCCGCGGGATCTGCCGTCCAATGCCGGAGCGGCCACGGAGTCGGCCTCCGGGCCGGGCGATACCACCGCCGATACGTCCGTGACGACCGCCCTATCCGATGATCGCTTTATTACCCCGGAAGAAAAATATTATATCGATCCCGAGGGAAATTCCATACAAGAGGTCAGGGAAGGACCGATCCGGTGTGAAAAGGAGTTTATTTATCCTCCCGCGGCGTATACCTCCAATTTCGAAGGCAACCTGTATGTGCAAATAAAACTTGACGCTTTCGGACAAATTGTTGATTATCGCCTGATGAATCCGACTCCGTCGCAGGAAATGGATATGGAGGTTCGCGAGGTAGTCATGAATTGCCGTTTTGATACCGGCTGGATCGACCCGGAAGAAACGAATTTCTGGTGGATTTATAAATACAGGGTGGTATTGCCGTCGCATCTCAAATGAAAAAAATAGTCATTGAAACCACCGCGGTGGTGCAAAATAAAAAACTGGCCCAGGGTTACCATGTGATGACACTGGCGCCTTTTTCCCGCCTTAAAAGTATTAAGCCGGGGCAATTCGTTCACATCAAGATTCCCAACTGCAATCTTATGTTCCGGCGCGCGTTTTCTGTTTACGATGTTGATACCAAAAAAGGACAACTGGACATAATCTTCAAGGTTTTCGGTCGCGGAACGGCCCTTTTGTCGCGTTTAAAAGCCGGGCAGGAATTGAGCCTGATGGGTCCTTTGGGCAATCATTTTATGTTTCCCTCCCGGAAGGAATTCGCCCTGATGGTGGCCGGGGGGATCGGCATGCCGCCCGTTTATTTTCTGGCCAAAAGCCTGGTTGAAAAAGGGCATGACAAGAAAAGAATCTTATTTTTCTATGGCGGCAACGGCCGGGCGGATTTGGTGGATCTGGCCCGGATAAAGAGATTGGGCATAAAAGTAATTCCGGCGACACTTGACGGCACGGTCGGTTTCAGGGGCCTGGTCACCGAGGCGGTTCTGGCCCATCTGGCCGACCTGGGCGGTTCGGCCAGAATTTACGCCTGCGGCCCCGAAGGGATGCTTAAGGCCGTGGACGAGTTGGCCCGGGAACAAGATATCCCCGGCGAACTCTCTCTGGAAGCACCCATGCCGTGTGGAGTCGGGATTTGTCTGGGCTGTATCAAACCGCTCACAGCCGGGGGATACACCCGGGTCTGCCATGACGGCCCGGTATATAAGGTAGGGGAGGTGCTTCTGTGACACCCAACCTTGCGGTCGAAATTGCCGGCGTCAGGCTGGCCAACCCGATCATGACGGCTTCGGGGACCTGCGGCTACGGCGAAGAACTGGCGGAAATATTTGATCTGTCCGAATTGGGGGCAATTGTCACCAAGTCGATTACGATTGAACCGCGCGACGGGCATAAGCCGCCGCGGACGGCGGAAACCGAGGCCGGGATGCTTAATGCCATCGGCCTGGCCAATGTCGGTGTGGAAAAATTCATAAGCGATAAACTGCCTTTTCTGGAAAAGTATGATACCAAAGTTATCGCCAACGTGGCCGGGAAAAGGCTGGCCGAGTATATCGAGATATGCGTTCGCCTGAATGACTGCCCCCGGGTGGATATGGTGGAATTGAATTTCTCCTGTCCCAATGTCGATGAAGGGATGGATATAGCCGTTAATGCCTCGCTGGCCGAGAGGGCCTGCATCGAAATAAAGAAAGTTTTTACTCGTCCGGTGATAGCCAAGTTATCGCCCAATGTCACCAATATCGCCGAAATCGCCAAGGGTTGCGAACAGGGCGGCGCCGATGCGGTTTCGGTCATAAATACCCTGGTGGGGATGGCGGTGGATATCGAGACGAGAGTTCCTCGTTTGACCAATAACATGGGCGGGCTTTCCGGCCCGGCCATAAAACCGGTGGCGGTGGCCTGCGTGCATAAGGTCTATCGGGCGGTCAAAATACCGATTATCGGGATAGGCGGCATAGGCACCTGGAAAGACGTGGTCGAGTTCATGCTGGTGGGGGCCTCGGCGGTGCAAATCGGGACGGCCTTATTTGTCGATCCCGATGCTCCCGTAAAAATTACACGCGACTTGAAAAAGTATCTTATCCATGAGAAAATATCGAATATAAACGATCTTAAAGGACAGGTGAGGTTGCACTGATGAGCGCCGCCAGCGAACTTAAAGAAGTCCAGGAAAAAAATAATTCTCTGATCTGCGTCGGCCTGGATCTGGACATAAAGAAAATACCTAAAGCCTACGCTACCAGCATCAAAGGTATGTATGATTTTGCCACGCGAATCATCGCGTCCACCAGCGATATCGTGGCCGCCTATAAACCGAATTTGGGATTTTTTCTGGAGATGGGCCCGCAGGGACTGTCGCTTCTGGAAAAAATCGTCCGCCTGATACCGCCTTCGGTGAAGATCATTATCGACGGCAAATTCGGGGATATCGGCAACACGGCCTCGCATTATGCCGCCGCGACTTTCGACAAATTCCGAGCCGACTGGGTAACGCTTAATCCCTATATGGGGTACGATTCTATCCGGCCGTTTCTGGAATATAAGGGGAAAGGGGCTTTTATTCTCTGCCTGACCTCCAATACCGGCAGCCGCGATTTCCAGATGATGGATATGGAGGGCAAGTCGGTTTACCTGAACGTGGCCGAGAAAGTGGCCTACTGGGATAAAGAGCAGAATCTGGGCCTGGTCGTGGGCGCCACGCATCCGGAGAAAATCGCCGAGGTTCGCAAAACCGCACCCGATTGTCCCATACTGATACCCGGGGTGGGAGCGCAGGGCGGCGATCTGGAATTCGCGGTGCGGATGGGGACGGATCATTTCAAGAAAATCGCGCTTATCAATGTCTCGCGGTCGGTGCTGTACGCCTCGGCCGAGGAAGATTTCGACAAGGCGGCCCGGGCCGAGGTTGAAAAGTTGAACGAGCAGATCAAAGGATTTCGGGCCGAAGCGGCCGCCTCGGCGTGAGAGGCAATTAATATTCGCGATGGAATGATTGGTGTGTTGTTACATGCAACCCACAGTAAGCTGTGGACCACCTGTCACCGGTGGGCTCGTTCAAAAAAACCTCGAGCAAAGATGAGATTACTTCGCTTCGCCCGCAAAGACAGAATCGGTACTTTTCCAACAGTCTCTTTCTCGGGGAAGGTGGTCTTCCATTTCAAAATATTAACTCTTGACCTGAACCGGGCGGACATTCTTGTCCGGTATTCCTATAAATAAAAAGGGCCGACAAGAATGTCGGCCCACCAGTGATATTTGGACGGTGCGAGAAATTTACATCCTGCGGCCTTTGCGGTACAGTTCGGCGTAGAGGCGGTCTTTCTCGTATTCGGAATCCATCGATTCGATACAATCGACGAAGGCATCTTCCAGGACGCCGTTGTCGCGGCAATGGCGCGCGATTTGGCGAAGAATATTGGCCTTTTCGAAATCACTGCCCATGCCCTCGCAGATGATCAAAACCTGTTTCAGGTTGTTTTCACCGGGGGAATTTCCCCTTAAGACGGCTTGCATGACGCGGGAAATTTCATAATCGGATGAGATCGAACCGAGGGCCCGGAAAAATTCCTCGCTGACGCGGTCGTCGGCCAGGGCGGCGTCGCCGAAAATCAAGAGGGCCTCGGCTTTCTCATAATCGGAATCCATCAGGGCGATTTGCCCCATGATCAGAGCCAGGGTCGTTTCATCGGCCTGCCCGAATTCACCCAGCGCCATCAGGGTTCGTTTCTTTTCATAATCGGAATCGATGGCGGATAAGGCCCGGACATAGGTCGGAAACGTGGCGGGATCGACACCCAGACGGCCGACGGTATAAATCAGAAGTTCGGCTTTCTCATAGTCGGAATCAATGCTGGTCTCGGCCAGCCGGACGACATCCTCGACATAAGCGGCATCAATTTCATTCATGTCGATAAGGGCTTTCAGAATCCGGGCGGTTTCGTAATCCGAATCCAGGGCATGAAGGGCGTCCATATATCCGCGGGAAAGTTCATAGCGGCCCCGATTATTGCGCGCGATATCAATGAGGAGTTCGGCTTTCTCATAATCGGAATCCATGTTGCCGGCGATATTCAGGGCCAGGTCCATGACCTGCTGGTCGGCGCCGGATTCGAGGCTGACGGCGTACAGCACCCGGCGGGTTTCATAATCGGAATCGATGCTCTCCACGGATTTGACATAAGCGGCCAGGAGTTGGGGTTCGCTTTCGAAGAGTTTGCTGTGCTGAATCAGAAGTTCGGCTTTTTCGTAGTCGGAATCTATTTCCAGATCGGCGGCTTCCAGCACCCGGATTATTTCGTCAGGGGGGAGGTTCATCGACAATACTGCGGAGTAGTACAACCGTAAGATGTAGTCGCTGTCCAGTTCGCGGATATCTTCCAGGACGGCGTCCAGGCCGTCCTTCTGGTAAATCCTGTTGACCCGGGCTTCGGCGCCGATACCGCTGTTGCGGGCGTACATCTCGAGCATATCACCCATCCAGCGTTTGGCCTCGTCGTCGAAGGGGGCTTCATCGCCCTGTTTGAAAAAGACGAAATGCAGGTTGCCGTCGCGGTCGGAATCCACCTGGATTTCCCGTCGAGCGCCGCCCTTTTTCTCATATATTTCCACATAGCCCTTGGGCGAAAGGCTCTTTATACCCAGGCCGTCATCGGTCAATTCCACTTCGCCGTCGAACTCGATGCGGATTTTATGGTTGCCGTCGTTAAAGGTCCAGGTCGATTTATCTCCGTCAAGAATTGTCGTGGAACCGTCGAAGAAGTCTTCCAGAAAGCCGCCGGTGATATCTGCCAAAGGAGCGCTGGTAAACGCCTCGGCTTCCTCGAGGGTTTGGCCTTTCATGTCCGAAAGGGAATACAGGTAGGCCATTTGGGCGGAGTCAAAGAGGTGCACCCAGGGACTGTCGGCAGGAAGAATGGCAGGCGGAACGACAAATGTCGTGGGATTGTGCCACATAGCCCAGGGGAATGAATCGGTCGGAGCGCCGGCAGGGATGTTTCGGGCGGAGAAGCGTCGTTCGGTAGGGAAGAAGTCGGCGACTCTGGTTCTGGCTGACGCCGCCGCGTCCAGGTAAATCGGGATTATATCTTGAGCCGGCACGGGCGTTGTGGCAAAGGTCGGAGCCAGCGAGGTTAACTCTTTTATGTCTGTCGAGGGCGTGGAAGGCGGAAGAGTACATAGGATAACGACGGCGCCAAACATCGCTTTTTCGGCCATATGGTCCGCGGCGCGTTCTGTATCCTTTCGGCTTAAATCGGGCCAGAGGGCGGCCAATTCATCCGTCCCGCGAGCGACCATTCCGGAAATATCACCATACGTGAGTGACTCTCCCGGAAAGGCGATAACCGGCGTAACCTGCATCAGGGCCAAAGTGGTCAGAACCGCCACGGCCATGACGGCAAAAGTTTTTTTGCGCAAGGCGGGGTTGGTGTGGATAGTCCCTTTCAGGATTGTTTCCAGGCGTTTGAAAATCTGCTTTTTCCCGAACAAGGCTCCCGTGGCCAGGAGGGCCGGGGCGCCGTTTCTGGTCAGGTCGGCCAGACGAGTCAGGCAGAGAGCATATTCCCGAGGCCGGCCGGTATGGCTGACAACCCAGTCGTCGCAGGCCAATTCGCGTTCCAGGTCCAATCGCCGGCCGATTAGAATCAGGGCCGGATGGAAAAAGAAAACGGCCTCGGCCAGTTTTTGCGCCAGGATACCCCAATCGTCGCGGCGGCGAATGTGAGAAAGTTCATGTAAGGTTATGGTCTTTAACTCGGCCGGGTCAAGGTGGGGCAGGATATTTGAAGGGAAAAGGATCACCGGATGGAAAAAGCCGACCGAAACGGGGACGGCGATATCTTCGGAGACTTTGAGCGCGGGACGACGTCCCGAGCCATGGTGAGCAATCAACTCATAAAGAGCGCCATATTTCACTTTGTCGAGAGCGTAACTGCGTTTTTTCAGAATTCGCAAACGCCACAGGCAGACGCCCAGTTTTAGCAAAAACCAGCTCGAAACCAGGGTCCAGAAGGAAACCACTGAAATGGGAATAAGCCCGAGCAGGAAAGAAGAAACCGTAAGCCGTAGATTGGAATCGGCCTTAATGCCGGATGGAAAAATCGTTAAGTTGAGGGAATTGTCTTGAACTTCAGAACGGTCGATTTCAATCTTGGCGGAATAAATGAGGGGTTTGGAAGACTCGGCGCTCCTGTCCAGGGCAATTGCCTTTGATTCCGGAGATGAGGCCGGTGTACGGAGAGTCGGCTCGACCGTGGCGACTGCCGGTGTCGTTTTGCCCGCGGGTTCGCCGTCGGGCATGGTTCGAGCGAAGAATGGGAACGTGAAAATCACGATAAAGGTCAGGCCCCAGATTTTATAGCGCGTGGAGGGATCCAGAGTCCCCGCCAGGCGTACCACCCCCCAGGCAATCAGGGCGAAAATCGCTCCGGGCCAAAAGCCGTTGATAACCAGGCGCAGAGTTTCCCAGGAAAACCCGCTTATCGAATTGAATATATTTTCCATGACAGCCTCTACTTGGTCTCTTCAATCATTTTCTTAAGGTGCTGCAATTCATCGGGCGTCAAGCCTTCATTTTTGAGAATGCTTAACATCAGCTGTTCCGGCGAATTATTAAAAAAACTGCTGACAAGATATTTGACGGCTTTGGCCCGGGCAAGGTTGCGGTCAATTAAGGGGCGGTAGACAAAAGCCCGTCCCTGCTTGACATGGCTGACATATCCCTTTTGCTCCAGGATACGCATGATAGTCAGGACAGTATTATAGGCCGGAGGGGTGGCCTCGGTCAGTTGGTCGAGAATTTCGCCGACAGTGGCCTCGCCGCGGTCCCAGATAATCTCCATAAGGCGGAGTTCGCCATCGGTTAAGGTCGGGGTTTTTTTTCGGGCCATAACACCGCTCCCATAATTATTAATAAATTAGGATTTGCTTTTAAAATAATACGCGACGATTCCCAATCTGTCAACTAATTTATTAGTTTTTACGAATGATTCGGTTTTAAGTTGCAGGATTTTGAAATAAAAAAGGAAAAAAGCGAACGTTGGGGGCGGGCAGAGAAGCGGGCAGGCTATTTATATAACAGCCTGCCCTTCATAAATTTAGCGAACGATAAAAATTTGATCAGCCGCGCCGGCCACGATCACCACGATCGCCGCGATCACCACCGCGGCCACCGCCACGACCGCCGCCACCGCCGCCACGACCGCCCCGATCATCGCGGTCGTCACGAGGACGGGCTTCGTTAATCCGAAGCGTCCGGCCATTGATTTCCTTGTCTGCTAATCCGGAAATAGCCGCCCTGGCTTCGTCATCCGAGGCCATTTCTACGAAAGCAAAGCCGCGCGATTCGCCGCTGAATTTATCCTTAATGATGCTCACTTTCGTGACCGTTCCGTAAGCCTCGAAGGCGGCCCGAAGATCATTTTCGGACATGTTGTACGGCAGGTTGCCAACATAGATGTTCATCGAAACCAACTCCTGTTTTTTTCCGGCTTGCCTGATAGTGTGGGTGCAGGCGTACCGGGTAAAAACCCACGTTGCGCCCTATTGCGCCTCGTCTCCGACCGATCAAATTTCTTCAGAATTACTTAAATCAAAAGATAAAGACCCTGACAAAATTGAAGATGGAGACAGTCAACATACATATCTAATATCGGATTCTCCGGCCCAAAGTCAACATTTTTTTGCATAATTATGCCGGCGGCGGATCTTAGGCTATCCCAAAAGGACAAATGTTCCGTCCATTCTTTACCTCGACTCGGTCGGCGATGTGAACTGACGGTGATAAGATATGTTGATATTTAACAACTTACGGTCAGGTCACAATTCCGCCCGGGACGGAATCAAGACCTGACCGAACCATATTATTCCTCGTAATAGTACTTACGCGGCAACCTCATCTCACCCGCCGGGCGTCAAGTAAGCCAGGGGGGCCCACCCCTCACGGTTAAGTTTATCGCGGCACCACAGCCATCCGGATTCGCGGCGTAGCGCGGTCAGATAATCACCCTTATCAAAGGTTAGTTCGGAGGCGTTATAATCATTCCGAATCAGGGCCTGGTTTCCGGAAATCTCCATTATCGATTCCGGGGTCCACCCGGTGTGGCCATCAGCGGTAATGGTCCAGAGCCATCCGGGCCATTCCGAGGGGCGTTTTTCCACGATGACTTTTTCTTCCCGGCGCAGTTGCAGGGGAGTGGAGGTGGAAGCCCGATAGGAAAAGACGGCAAGCACGGAAAAAGGCGGGGTAAATTGGCTTCTTTGAATCCGTGACCCTTTATCGAGGACTTGCCGCTCCAGGTCATATGTCAATTGGGTGCGGGCATCTTTATGGTTTACCCATGCCACCCGGTCGATTTCATCCGGCGCCGGCATGCCCACGGTGTCGAAATAGATCATATTCCAGAAACTGACGTTTTTATTTTTGCCTTTGGCGGGGTAGGTGATTTCGCCGATATGGAATTCCGGCCGGACAATAAACCCGGTTTCTTCGCGGACTTCGCGAATGGCCGCCGCGAACAATGATTCATCTTGTGCGGGATCGAATTTGCCTTTGGGCAAACTCCAGTCGTTGTACTTGGGGCGGTGCACCAGGGCGATTTGGAGTTCGTTTTGGTGCTGTCTCCAGACAATGCCGCCGGCGGCGAGGATGGTCTTGTTCATAAGGCAAAATATAAATAGTGCATGTTAAAAGGCTATCAATTATTTGCCCGAAATTTAGAAGTAATAATTAATTGTCTTTGGGCAGCCGGAATCTTTGAAGTGTTGCCGGAGAATGACCCGATTGAGCAGGAATAGTTCTTATTAACTGGATTATCTTAGACATCGATTCTTATCATAAAATTGCCGTCAGTTCACACCCTGGCGAGGGCGTAGAAGGAACTGACGGAACATTCTATATTTTTGGTTGTAAAAGAGGCATGGAGGATTCCCTCCCTGTGCAATTTCCGGACACGCAATCCTTTATTTTCCTCAATGGCGCCGGTGTAATTGCCGATAATTCTGGAAATGACGGGAATTTACTAACGGAGGTTGCTATGCGTAAGGCGTTGTTTTTGTTGTTGTTGGTTTTTTGTCTGATGCCCGTGGTCGCGCAGGCTGGGGGTGGCCTGGGACTTAAGGGGGGATTTCTGGACAGCGATGAAATGGAAGACCAAATCACCATGCTGGGGGCGGATATCCGCATCGGCATGATTCCTTTGCTGGAATTGATACTCTCCGGCGAATACGCCTGGGATAGTCAGGAAGACGAGTTAGGAGATAATAAATTGCATAATATTGCAGCCACCGGGTCGCTGGTCGTGCCCGTCAAACTGTCGTTTATCACACCCTATGCCGGGGGCGGAGCCGGGGCGCATATGATTATCCAGACCGGGGGCGATGAGACTGAAACGGACACCAAGTTCGGGTACCATTTCGTCGGCGGTGTCATACTGGGTGTTCCCAGTTTGCCCCTGAAATTATTCGGCGAATACCGCCATTACTGGGTGAAAATGGGCGAGGAAGCCAATTTCAGCGAGGAAGAAACGGTCAAGTACCATACTCTGGCCGGTGGGCTTATCCTGGGATTCTGACCTGACTTCGAAAGTATAGAGATAAAATTTGCAAAGGGCCGAGACAATTCTCGGCCCTTTTTATTGGCGCGGTCTGGTTCTGGTTATCGAAAATTACCATTTTGGTGACCGTCAGGTCACACCCCGCCTAAGGCGTGGCAGGACCTGACGGAACCATGTATTTTTTATGCAACCCTGGAGATCCGAGCCGGATGGCGAGATGAAAATTCTATAACACCGTAATTTTAAATCGGCAGAAGTCGCCGCCGGCAAGAACGGATTCCAGCAGTTCCACTTCGACCGGCCGGTTCAGACGAAGGCTGAACATCTCCTTGACATATCCCAGGGAGCAATTGCAATAGGTCGGGGACAACCCTTTCGGTTTGGATTCGACCAGGGTGCAGAGGCACTCGCCCGCTTTGGCGGCATCGCCGGTTTCGGCGGATGACATATAGGCGAAATAAATGGTGTTGCCCTCGATCCGGATCGATTTGTTATTGGGGTTATTTTTTACTTTCTCGGTCATTTCTTCAAGAGTAATAGAGGGAATTTTCTGGCCGGTTTCCCGAATCCAGTTCAGGTAACAGGCCCGGCCGTTGGCCATCATCAGTTTCTTGCGGGCCGGTTCATCGAGTTGCTCGTCGATTATATCAAAAAGGCGGGTGAGCCACTGGTCGGCAAATTCGATCCGCTTCAGGGCGCGTTCGGCGGCGGGATTTGGCTTGGAAAGCGAGGTCGAATCGATGACGGCGGTATCCTGTGCCAGGGAATTGTTAAAAGCGCCGGCCAGTCCGCAACAGCAGGTGCCCAGCCCCAATCTGACCACCGAATTCAGAAATTCATTGCGATCCATAGTCCCGGTTCCTTCCTATGAAAATTAATAAATTTCGTCGGTTATTCGCCAGTTATCTATAGGGAACGGTTGCTGATTTCTATACGCTATTTTTGGCGCGGAGTTGCCGGCTCTTGCCGCCCCAGCAAAATAAGGCATAACATTGACGTCGGGAAAGCGGAAATTCACAGCAATTCGGGATGATTTTGACGGAGCCATTCTATCAGCCTCTTTTTCAGCATTTCGGCCATTTCGATAGTCTCGTCCACCTCCAATTCCGAGACCGTGTCGGCGGCATCGTAACTGGTCACATGCCGCTTCTTGCGAATAGCGTTGAGGGCGATAATCGTTTCGCGGTCGATTTCCATGGTGAAGGCCAGGGAGTCAACGATGGTCACATGGTTGCCGCCGCCTTCGCCGACGCGAAAGCCGGAAGCTCTCAAGGCGGCGGTGGCACAGCCCAGGGCGGCGTTATAGGCAATGACCAGGCGCCAGTCGAGGGAAATATCTTTTTTGTGGCATTCGACCAGATCGCGGTCGATTTTCTTGAATAGGGCCGCGATTTCTTCGGGACTGGAGGCCTGCCGCCTAAGTCGTCCGCGGGCCAGCCATTGCTTTAACATCGTCGGGTGTTCCTACCAGGTATATCAATTCGGTTTTAAGGACGGAGCGGATGAAGTGGTTTTTTTCCGTGAGGCCGCGTTCAAACTGGTCGGGCGTGTAGAGGGTGGGATTGATTTCCCGCCCCAGTTCTTTTTCGACCGGGTCCAGGGCCACGGAAAGTTTTCGCAGGGTGATAGGGCCGACCACCATCAGGTCGACATCGCTTTCACCGGTCTCGCGGCCGCGCGCGGCCGAGCCATAGATGAAAGCCAGTCGAATCTGATCGACGACAGCGGCGAGAGAATCGCGAATAATATCGGCAATTCCGAAGGTTTTGCGGACAATGGAGGACAGTTCGTCATAAATGGGGCATTCGCGGTTGACCTGATAAAATTTATGCCGTCCCAGAGGTTTCATGGTGATAAGCCCGACCTCGTGCATGGCGCGAAGTTCCCGCAAGACCTGCCCCTGGGTGGTCCCGATATGGGCGGCGATTTCGCGGAAATAGAATTGCCGGTCGGGATGAAGAAAAAACAGGGCCAGAATTTTTCGCCGGGTCCTGGGGAAAAGCATCTCGGCCGGTCCGCGGGAGGCATCGCCTGTTTCAAGTCTCATATATTAATCCCTGTCAGAAATCAACAAGACATATAAAGTAATCCAAAGGTACGCTCTTAATATCGGTTCAATTAACCTTATTTTGAGGGCAAAAGCAAGTGTTTTTGCCAACGGGGAATGATTGGCGATGGGGGCTTGATTACCGGCCGCCGCCTGAATGATTATTTCCAACCAAATATTCCCCCTTTAATATTGACACGGTCGGTGGCGGCGCTACCTTAAAGGGGTCAGGTAAAGTTAAACATATAGATAGCCTGAAGGATTCCAAGGGAGAAACCATGTATCAAGCCCTCTGCCGCGCGTTTCTAATCATTTTGTTGATGACCATACCTTTAAGCCTATTGGCCGCCCCCGGCGATACGATTAAGACCTTCCCCACCCCGGGATGTTGTTCGCAGGGATTGGCTTTTGATGGCAAACATCTCTGGACCGCCGATCGCAAGAGTGACATGCTGTATAAAGTCGAGCCGGTCAGCGGCCGGGCGGTCGATTCCATCCTGGCGCCGGGATATTCCCCGGTCGGATTAACCTGGGACGGGACATTGTTATGGTGTGTCGATGACCGGGAGGAGCGGATTTATGCCGTCAATCCCAAGACCCGGATTGTCGAAAGGACCATTTACTGTCCGGTTTCGCAGCCGGGGGATATGGCCTGGGACGGAAAGTACCTGTGGATATGCGATAACGCGGAAAATAAAATTCATAAGATAAGCGCCGAAGACGGGACGACTCTTCATTCCATCACCTCACCCAGCGATAATCCGGGCGGATTGACTTTCGACGGCAAGTACCTCTGGGTTTCGGATCGGGTCAAAGATGAGATATACATGGTAACTCCCGATAAGGGCGACTGCCTGATTATCCTTAAGGCTCCGGGACCGTACCCCTGCGGTCTGGCCTGGAGCCAGACCGGCCTGTGGAATGTCGATTACCAGACTGATTTGCTGACCCAGGTGGTGGTCGATGACAGCGTTCGCTTTGCCCATTATGAGTGCAAGGCCGAGGAAGTGGCTTTTATTCACCAGGTCCGCAATTTCGGGCCGGATCTGGTCAAGACTCTGGATGTTTACATGGCGGTGCCGCAGGATCGCGACAACCAAGATCTCCTGGATACGGTGCGATTCTCCCCGGAGCCGAGTACATATTTATATGACAAGTGGGATCAGAGGATTGCCTATTTTCAATATGCCGACCTGAAAGCCAATGCTTTCACCGAAATCACCATGACGGCCCGGGCCAAATTGTATCAGACCAGGTATTTCATATTTCCGGAAAAGGTCGGTTATCTGCACGATATCCCGCTGGAGATAAGCCAGCAGTACCTGGTCGATGACGCCAAGTTCGATATCAACAGCGAAATCATGCAGAAGGCGGTCAAGGAAGCGGTGGGCAAGGAAAACAACCCCTACTGGATCGCCCGCAAGATTTATAATTATGTGATCGACAAGATAGAGTATGAATTATCGGGCGGCTGGAATATCGCCCCGGTGGTGCTGGAGCGGGGGACCGGCTCCTGTTCGGAGTACAGTTTTGTCTTTATCGGGTTATGCCGGGCGGCGGGGATTCCGGCCCGGTATGTCGGGGCGATCACGGTGCGCGGCGACGATGCCTCGTGGGACGATGTTTTTCATCGCTGGGTCGAGATTTTTCTTCCCGGTTACGGCTGGATCCCGGTCGATCCTTCGGGGGGCGATTCGGTTTGGCCGCGGGACAGGGCCAATTCGTTCGGGTATCTGAATAACCGTTATCTAATCACGACCGCCGGCGGCGGCGGCTCGGAATATCTGGAATGGGGGTACAATGCCGGGGAAAGATGGCAATCCCGCGGACGGTGCAAGATCGTGGTGGAGAATTTCGGGGAATGGACGCCGTTGACCATCGATTCCACGAGCGGGGGGCTATTCGATGAGACCGGCGCCTTGAAGGAGTGTGTGCCGAAGAGGTGAGAGGGGGGCGGCGATCGAAAAGAATAATAGGAAAGGGAATCGCCGGTCGATTCGGCTGAAAGGCTATGATTATACCCGGCCCGGGGCGTATTTTGTGACCATTTGCACATATCAGAGGGAGTGCATATTGGGGGGAATCAATAATGATATCATGGCGTTAAGTGTATTCGGAGAGATAGTAAAGAATTCATGGGACGATTTGCCCAATCATTATCCCGATATTCTATTAGATAGTTTTATTGTCATGCCCAACCACATCCACGGTATAATCAATTTACTGGAGAATCATACAGTAAGGGCGGGTTTGAAACCCGCCCCTCTGCAGGCGCATTATGTCAAGAGGGCAGGTTACAAACCTGCCCCTACCGGACGGCATGGATTGTCCGAAATAGTCCGAGCGTTCAAGACATTTTCGTCGATACGAATTAACCATCTACGAAATACCCCCGGTTTTCCTGTCTGGCAACGCAATTACTACGAACATATCATCCGCGGCAAAGCGGATTTTCATAATATTCGAGAATACATAATTAGTAATCCTATGAATTGGGAAAGAGACGAAGAAAATCCCGCAAGATTGGCGAAGATTCAATAATCGGCATTTATTTGGCGTTAGTTTTCAAGAATGATATTTAATCAATCCGAGTATCAAATCCGGTGCGAATGGGGAATCCAGGGAATAACGCAACTGGCCCCTATCAGTGATGCCGTTATCATTGTCGATGTCATGTCATTTTCCACCTGTGTCTCGGTAGCGGTGGCCAGAGGCGCGATAATTTATCCCTATCAATGGCAGGACGAATCGCGAATATCCTTTGCGCAATCGGTGGGCGCGGAATTGGCCGGGCACAGAGGCAAAAGCAAATATTCCCTTTCCCCGGTTTCTCTCCAGCATTTAACTGATGGTTTCCGGCTGGTGCTGCCTTCGCCTAATGGTTCTTCTCTCAGTTTATCTACCGGAAATGTTCCCACCTTCGCCGGGTGTCTGCGAAATGCCCGGGCGGTGGCGCAGGTGGCCATGAATTGCGACCCGAATGTCGCCGTAATCCCGGCCGGGGAAAAATGGCAAGATGACAATTCACTTCGCCCGGCTTTGGAAGATTTAATCGGCGCCGGCGCCATTATCAGTTATTTGAACGGTTCCAAATCGCCCGAAGCGATCGCCGCGGAAAATTGCTTCCGCAGTTTGCATGGTAATATCCGGCAGGCTTTGGAAAATTGCACATCGGGAAAAGAACTTCGGGCTTTGGGCTATGAGCGCGATCTTGACCTCATTGATGCCCTTAATGCCGACGACTGTGCCCCGATATTGGAGAATGGGGCTTTTGTGATGAAAAGAAAATAATTGCTCAACCGGTTGATAAGTTTATGATCATGACGCGCACAATACAGACGATTGTTTTGCTTTCTTACATAATCTCGTTGGTTACCTTCGGATATGCCACGACCCGGGCGCAAGGCCAAATTGCGTATGCCTGGCTCGATACCTCCCGACACAGCGAAGATATCGTTCAGAGAATTCCGCCCCCGGAGGGATTCGAGAGAGTTGCCGTCGATACCGGGGGTTTTGCCGAATGGCTAAGGTGTCTTCCGCTTAAACCGGAAAGTTCCCCGGTGTACCTTCACGATGGCCGCCTTAAGAGGAATCAAACGGCCCATGTCGCGGTGATTGATATCGATCCGGGGACGCGGGATCTTCAGCAGTGCGCCGATGCCGTCATCCGCCTGCGGGCGGAATACCTGTATTCCCGAGGCCGGTTCGACGATATCGTTTTTAATTTTACCAGCGGCGATACGGCTGCTTATGTCAAATGGCGGAAGGGGTTTCGTCCCGAAGTAAATGATTCGCGGGTTCGCTGGATTCAGAAGGCCGTGGCGGATTCGTCGTACGAGTCGTTTCGGGAATATCTCGATATGGTGTTCACTTATGCCGGGACCCTTTCGCTGGAACGGGACCTGCCCGCGCGGCGGAGTATTACCGAATTAAGCGCGGGGGATATTTTCATCGAAGGCGGTTCGCCCGGCCATGCCGTGATCGTGGTGGATATGGCCGAAAACAAAACCACCGGCAAAAAAGTTTTTTTGCTGGTGCAGAGTTTCATGCCGGCCCAGAATATGCATGTCTTGAATAATCCGAACGACCATAACCTTTCGCCGTGGTATTCGGAGGTATCAGGCGATACTTTGATCACGCCCGAATATCATTTTACCCCCGTTAAGATTGTGTATTTCCCGGAGTAATCCGAAAAGAACAGCCTATTTATTCCCGGCCCGGTAGAGGGAATTGTTGAGCGCCGCGTTGCGCTCGAGGGCGGCGTTGGCCTGTTCCTGCAGGGCGGGAAGACGGCGGGCATAAATCAACGCCCCCAGGATAGCCACGACGCCTCCCAGGGCCAGAGTATGGGGAGCGCCGATACCGGAAGCCAGGCTTCCGGCTATGAGACTCCCGAAGGGAATCATGCCTCGGAAGGCCATGGTGAAAAAGCCCATTATTCGTCCGCGCTTATCGGGATACGAGATCGACTGCAGGACGGTATTGCACGAAGCCATATGCACCATCATACCACAACCGGAGGCGTACATGAAAATCATCGAGAGCCAGAATGTCCGGGAAAAGGAAAATAAGATCAGGCCGACACCGAAGACACCGGCGGCCAGGCCGATCACGGCAATGAGGCCCCGGGCGTTCCTTCGCGAGGCCAGGTAGACGGCCCCGGTCAGGGCCCCCATGCCGGTGGCGGACATCAGGAAACCCAGGGTATGCGGTCCGCCGCCCAGGATATCTTTCGCGAAAATCGGCATCAAGGTGATATAGGGCATGGCCACCAGGCTTATCAGTGACAGGAGAAGCAGAACCGAGCGGATAGGTAAATCGTGGGCGGCATAGTCAAAGCCCTCTTTCATTTTACGAAGCATGGAACCATCGACACCGTCGGCAATGCGGGGCGTGATTTTCATGGCCATAAGGGCCGCAATGACGGCGATATAACTTATGCCGTTGAGAAGAAAGCAGATTCCTTCGCCGGTCAGGGCGATTAAGATCCCGGCCAGCGAGGGGCCTATCAGGCGGGCGCCGTTGACCATGGAGGAATTAAGGGCGATGGCATTGCCGAGGTCTTCGGGTTTTTCCAGAAGTTCAATAATAAAAGATTGACGAATGGGGAGATCAAAGGCCGTTATCATACCCAGAAAGATACTCAAGAAAAATATCTGTCCCACCGTGATCAGGTTTGCCAGCACTAATATGGCGAGGGCCAGGGCCTGAACCATGGCCAGGGATTGAATGACAACCAGCATGCGATGACGATTCCAGCGGTCGGCCAGGACTCCGGCCAGAGGAGCCAAAATGAGGACCGGGATATTTCCCAGAAAGCCCACCAAGCCCAGGAGAAAGGCCGAATCGGTCAGGCGATAGACCAGCCAACTCATGGCGATCTGTTGCATCCAGGTCCCGACCAGCGAAATGCCCTGGCCTGCGAAATAGAGCCGGTAATTGCGAGAACGCAGGGCCCGGACAGCCAATAGCAGTCCCGTCGGATGAGAACCCGGGTTATCTGTTTTCATGGCCATAATGTAATTGAACCAGTGGCATATCAGTCGGCTAATATAACAGGCCGGAATCGTCTGTCCTTTTATAATCTAAATTTATTTGGTCTGTTTAATTTAATGGACTCAAAAAATCCGGTCCCCGTTCGTATTGTCTTTTGGATTGCCGAATGTAGCAGATATTGTGGATGCGGCTCCTCCTTATAACAAGATATTGTGATATTAGTAACAAGGTCGGGGTCGACCGCGTTTGATGAAATTGTCAGAAAAAGGGCAAATAAAATTATATAACACCGTTCCGATATCGCATCAATAAACAGGATAACATCATGGAAAAAATTAAAAAGCGTGATGGCCGCGTTGTCGAATATAATCCCGCCAAGATTTCGGCGGCGATGGCCAAGGCCTTTGTAGCCGTTCGCGGTCAGACCGATTCGAATTTACTGGACACATTGACCGAACGGGTTTCGGATATAATCGAGAAAAGGTTTCCTTCACTTAGCCCCGAAGTGGAACAGATTCAGGATATCGTTGAACAGAACTTGATGGCATCGGGGCATTTTGATATTGCCCGGGCTTATATCCTGTACCGGGAAAGACGGCGGCAGGTCCGCGAGGAAAAACGCCGGGAGGCGCTGGAATATATTAAATCGGGAAGGCTTAATGTGGTTAAGCGCGATGGGTCACTCCAGGCGTTCGATGAAAGGAAATTACGAAAATACTTTATGTACGCCGTTGACGGCTACCAGGGGGTGGTGCATGTCAATGACCTGTTGGAGCAGTGCGAACTGGGGCTTCACGAAGGGATTACGACGGCTTCGATATCCGAACTGGCGGTCATGACGGCCCGCAATTTTATCGAACGGGACCCCTGTTACATGGAAATCACGGCCCGGCTATTTTTGCAGGCGCTTTACCGGGAGGTTATCGGGGGGAAAACGGCCGGGGAGACTTTGGCCGAGCGTTGCCGCGAGACTTTCATAAAAAATATTAATCATGGTGTCGCCACGCAGAGGCTGGCTCCAAAAATGGCCGAGTTTAATCTTCCGGAGTTAGCCGGTGTCCTGGATATATCGCGCGATAATTATTTGGGGTTTATCGGGCTGCAGACGCTTTCCGATCGTTATTTTCTGCGCGATATCCAAACCGGACAATGCCTGGAGACGCCGCAGGCGTTCTGGATGCGAGTCGCGATGGGACTGGCCGTAAATGAGCCCGAAAAGGAAAAGCGGGCCGCGGAATTTTACGAGGTGTTGTCGAGTCTTCGCTATGTCTGCTCGACGCCGACCCTGTTTCACGCCGGGACGCCGTACCCCCAGTTGAGTTCCTGTTATTTAAGCACGGTCGAGGACGACCTGGCGCATATATTTAAGAGTTATTCCGATAATGCGCAGTTATCCAAGTGGTCGGGGGGATTGGGGAATGATTGGACGAGCGTTCGTGCCACCGGGGCCTTGATAAATACTACGGGGGTACCCAGCCAGGGGATAATTCCGTTTCTTAAAATCGCCAACGACACGACCGTGGCCATCAATCGCTCGGGCAAACGCCGGGGCGCTACCTGCGCTTATTTGGAAACCTGGCATCTGGATATCGAGGACTTTCTGGACTTACGCCGGAATACCGGCGATGAACGCCGCCGCACGCATGACATGAACACGGCCAACTGGATTCCCGACCTGTTTATCAAAAGAGTCCTGGAGAACGGCGACTGGACGCTTTTCTCGCCGGAAGAAGTCCCCGACCTGCACCATAAGTACGGGCGTACCTTTGAAGCGGCGTATACCGAATATGAGCGCCGGGCCGAGTGCGGGGAGATGCGAATGCTCCGCAAAGTGAAGGCCGGGGACCTGTGGAAGAAGATGATCACGCGCCTTTTCGAAACCGGGCACCCCTGGATAACATTCAAGGACCCGTCCAATATCCGTTCCCCGCAGGATCATGTCGGGGTCGTGCACGGCTCCAATTTGTGCACGGAAATAACGCTCAATACTTCCCGCGAAGAAATCGCCGTCTGCAACCTGGGGTCGATAAACCTGGTTCGTCATCTGGCTAATAATCGGCTCGACGAGGATTTATTATCAGAAACCGTCAAGACGGCCGTGCGGATGCTCGACAACGTCATTGATATCAACTATTATCCGGTTCCCGAAGCCCGCATCGCCAATTTAAGACACCGGGCGGTCGGTCTGGGTATCATGGGTTTTCAGGACGCTCTTTATATGCTGGGGTACGATTTCGACAGCGAGCGGGCGGTTCAATTTGCCGATGAGAGTATGGAAATGATATCGTACCAGGCCATTCTGGCCTCGGCGCACCTGGCCCGGGAACGCGGGGTTTACGAGACCTATCCCGGCTCCAAGTGGGAGCGGGGGGTATTCCCACAGGATACCCTGGATTTATTGGAGCGGGAACGGGGCTTACCCGTGGAAATAACCCGCGAAGGCAAATTGGATTGGACACCTGTCCGCGAGGCCGTTAAAAATCACGGGATGCGCAATTCCAATTGTCTGGCGATCGCGCCCACGGCGACGATTGCCAATATCAGCGGTTGTTATCCTTCGATTGAGCCGATTTACAAGAACCTATATGTCAAATCGAATATGAGCGGCGAGTTTACGGTGGTGAACAAGTACCTGGTTAAGGATTTAAAGGCCCTGGGTTTGTGGAACAAATCCATGCTGGAGGAAATAAAGGCGCATGACGGTTCGGTGCAAAATATCGCGGCGATTCCGGAGCATATCCGGGCCAGTTACAAAACCGCTTTTGAAATCGAGGCGGAGCAATTTATCCGGGCCGCCGCGGCGCGCGGCAAATGGATAGATCAGAGTCAATCCCTGAATCTTTTCCTGGCCACCAATTCCGGGAAAGAGATATCCGAGGTTTATCTTTTGGCCTGGCGGAGCGGCCTGAAAACGACTTATTACCTGCGAACCATGGCCAAATCGGGAATCGAAAAAAGTACGGTCGATATATCACGGGCCTATGGCGCTCTAACCCTGAAGAAAGTCACTGAAGAGATTACTACGGAAACAGTCGAACATGAAGAATTGGCGCCGGTTTGCACGATCGATAACCCCGAATGCGAGGCGTGTCAATGATGTCCCATCAAAAATCGATTCTCAATTGCACGGTCACCGACCCGAATAAAATTCTGCCCATGAAATATGCCTGGGCGCGGGAGTACTATAAAATCGGGGTGGCCAATAACTGGACTCCCGAGGAAATCCCCATGCAGCAGGATATCGAACTGTGGCGGCGGCCGGGAGGGCTTACCGAAGACGAACGCCGATTGGTTCTTCGAAATCTGGGCTTTTTCTCCACAGCCGAAAGTCTGACAGCCAACAATATCGTTTTGGCCATCTATCGCCATATCACCAATCCGGAATGCCGCCAGTATCTATTGCGCCAGGGATATGAGGAGGCGATCCATACCGATACTTTCATTTACTGCTGCGATTCCCTGGGCCTGGACCCCGATGAGATTTATAACATGTATCAGACGATTCCTTCCATTAAAGAAAAAGATAACTTCGTGGTGGAATTGACGCACTCCATTTTCGATCCCGATTTCAGCACGGTCGGGGACGATAATATCCGGCGTTTTGTCAACGATCTGATAGGTTACTATGTCATTATGGAGGGGATATTTTTCTATGCCGGATTCGCCATGATGTTATCCTTTTTGCGGCAGAATAAAATGGTCGGGGTGGGGGAGCAATTCCAGTACATTCTACGCGATGAATCCACCCATCTGGCGTTCGGCTCGGAACTGGTCAATACCATCGTGGCGGAGAATCCCTCGGTCTGGACTCCGGCTTTTCAGGAGAGAATCACCGGCTATGTCCGGAAGGCCGTGGACCTGGAAATGGCCTATGCCGAGGACTGCCTTCCGCGCGGAGTCCTGGGCCTTAATGCCGCCACCGTAATCGATTATGTCAAATACATCGCGGACCGGCGTCTGGAGAGAATCAATCTTCCGGTTATTTACGGCGTTAATAATCCTTTCCCCTGGATGAGCGAGATAATCGATTTAAAGAAAGAAAAGAATTTTTTCGAAACGCGGGTGACGGAGTACCAAACGGGCGGGGAATTGCAGTGGTGAGGGGGGGTGAGGGGCAATATCACGTGGGCATTAATCATGCATTTAATTGAGATCCCCGCCTGCGCGGGGATGACAAATAGTACGAATTCAGATGAAATGGAATATTACAGTCGTTATCAAATGTACGCCGTCATAGGTAACGCCTACTCCTCCTTGTCCATCCCCTTATAACTGGTGCGGAGGGTGATGCTTTTCCGGATTCGAAGGTACTCTTTGAGTTTTTCTTTCACCTCGGCCGGCAGGCGATCTTTGGAATAAAATTCTTTATATAATATGGCCGGGTCGAACTTGAAACATTCGGCCAGTTTATTTTGACGGGCGATTTCGGCCAGGTCCAGGTAGGCATCGCGGTCATCGCTGACGCCGGGGAATTTTTCCACGTCGCTGACGCTGACTTTAAGCGAGCCCTTTCCGGTCTCCAGGCGGGTCAATTCGGTCTTTTCGCAAAGGTCGGCGATTTCCTGGCGGAGGACATTTTTTTCCGAATCCAACTTCTTGATTTGAAGATCAATTTCCAGATATCGGGCCGCCAGTTTTTCACCCAATTGGGGATCGAATTCCTCGATTGTTTCTTTTTTCAAAGCCAGGCCGTGGCGTTTGGCCGGGCAAAGTTCGTAGTACAGGCACCAGTTGCACAGTTGCGATTCATGCGGCGGGAAATTGTCGTCTTTGACGGCCCGTTCGATATCGCGAATGGTCTGGAATACCCCGTAGCGGATTTCATCGATTTTTTCAGGCGGCATGACCGTAGTCATCGCGACATCGGGCTTGAGAAAAATCTGTTTCAGTTCGATGTCCTTGAACTGCGGCCAGCGATGGGAAATTCCCATCTGGTACAGGGCCATCTGAACACTGTTGTCCAGTTCCTGCTGGGCGATCGGCCGGGGCGAGGTTTTATAATCAACAATTTCCAGAACGCCGTCGGGACGTTTGACCACTTTATCGACTTTGCCTGTCATGGAGAATTTTTCTTCCGGGTCAAGCGGGAAGCGTACCATCATTTCCAATCCCAGGATATCGCCTTCGTCGAAGGGGTGATATTTATGATAATAACGAGTCAGGCTTTCCTCGCCGCTTTTGATGTAATCTTCGACGGCCATGGATTCGCGGGTAACCTTTATCTGGCTTTTGTCGGGGCCCTCCCAGAATTTATTATAAATTCCGAGAAGTTCTTCCAGGGGTATGACTTTTCCCCCGCCCTTGAGATTATATAACTTTTCCAGGGCATGATGCACGGCGGAGCCGAGATAGAGTTCGACCCCGATCGGTTTTTCCACGGCCGCCTTTTCGATATGTTCGAATTTGTACTGCCGGGGACAGTTTTGAAACTGATCCAGTTTGGAAAAACTATAAGTTAGGTTCATGGCCCCTCCTTCTTAAAAATATAAAGCCCCGCCAAAATCTCCAATGTCAGTATATGGTTCCGGGGCGGTCAAAATATGGCCTGTCCCCATAAATCAAAGAGCATCCAACACAAAAGCAAGCCATTTATGAAAATCGCGCTTTCCTTAAGCCATAATGTGATTCTCTGCGGCTTTTTGAAGTGGGACCGAAACAAAAAAGGACAGCTAAAAGGCTGTCCTCTTTGGACTTGAAGGTATATGAAAATTTATTCCAGATTGACTATTATCTCGGCTCCGAGATCATCGTCGTCGTTGCCGGCGTCGTCATTAACATAACCCTTAGCGAAAATAGTGTAGATATCGCCGGCATTCAGGGTGATATTACCCAGCGGCAGGACCACCGTGGAGGTACCGGCCAGGCGGACTTCCAGATTATAGGTCGCGGCATCGAGTGGCGTGAAATCGACCACTTCTTTGAAGGCGACATCGCCGAAAACCACTCCGCCGCCAACCACGCCGATATCAACCGCCGGGGCGTCCGGAGACAGGTGAATAAAGCGGACATGGGCTTTGCCGGTGGCAGGAGCGGTCAGGTCGTCTTCGAGAACCAGGGCTTCGATACTGGCCACGGAATCGATGGCAAAAACGCTGTAATAGGTATCATCTTCCAAAGCGAGATTGGCGTTGATGGCAGTCGTCGAAGTATTGGCGACATTCACCTTAATATTCCGTGTGCCGGATTCAAGAGCAACATAGCCGCTATTAACGGGAAAAGGAACGTCTTGAAGGGCCACGACATTATCGACCAGAATATCCACCGCCGGGGCGTCCGGCGAAGCGTGGATAACCATTACCTGGCTTTCACCGGCGCCGGAGTTGGTCGGCTTGTCATCATCGCTGCAGGAATTCAGGCCTAAGCCTAAAGTGGCCACGAGGGCCAGGGTCAAGGATTTGGACAGGTTTTTCATTGCATTCTTCCTTTCAGTATGTTTGTTTTAGTTTTTAAATTCTTATACAGTTATTAGACAAAACCATTGATGTATAGGATTTGTTCCAGAATATTGGATTTTTTTTGCAGAATTATATTAATTATCATAAACGAATGTGAAATAATAAGATATGTTATTTCGTTCGGTTTGCTAGAGCAAGTCAAAGATGGCATATAATTATACAAAATTTATACACCACTGAAGAAATTCTCGATTTGGGATTGTAAGGAAAGGACAATAAATCAAGGCAAAAGTAATATCAGGCTGAATATTCTTTCCAGATACTAAACTTATCTCTGGGGATAGGCTCGGCGGGACGATAGTCCTGAATATAGAGTTGATGCCATAATTGGGTGGAGAGAATACCTATAAAGGACATATTGTCTTTGAAAGACAAATGGGCGTGTGACAGGGTTTCACACTTTTTGCGGAGTTTTTGAACGGGGCCGGGGTTAAAGAGCCCGGATTGCCGCAAGGCATTTTCGGACATTATTTCCGCCACGTAGGCCGGGGAATCGGGCTGGACGAAAGAATTGGAATCGGGGGCCATATAGGGTTGCTTGACGCGGGCGATAATTTCTTTGGGGAGTTCCTTGAGCATGGCCTTCTTGAGCAGGAATTTCTCCTTCAGACCATGAATCTTATATAAAGGCGGAATAGTGGCCGCGAATTCCACGACGCGGTGATCGAGGAAGGGAAATCTTCCTTCGATAGAATTGGCGGCGCCGACCCGGTCGCCCTGTGACGATAATAAATACCCGGCCAGAAGCGATTTGGCTTCGAGATACTGCGCCCGGCAGAGATGATGCCAGCGGTGGAAATTATCGGGCAGATCTCGTCCAAAGACTCCCAAAGAATCATTTCCCGCCAATTTCGTTTTCACTTCATCAGAGAAAAACTCCTTCACCTTGGTGGTCGTATTAATGCGGGGATAATGCGAAAAATAAAACTTATCGATATCGCCCAGCCCGGCTTTGTAAAAGGTCTCCAGATAGAAACGGGCCTTCGAGGGCGAGAGCGGCAGGGTGGGGTACAATTTTCTCAACAACAGGGGACGCCAGGCGGACTCGGGGTTTCTGGCCCAGAAGCGGCGGATAAGAGTTTCTTTGTAAATATCGTAACCGCCCAGGATTTCATCGGAACCTTCGCCGGTAAGAACCACTTTAAAATTGTTATCCCGCACGAGACGAGATAACATAAATAACGGGGTCGGGGCGGTGCGGACAATGGGACGTTCCGTGTGCCAGATAACCTTGGGGAAATTATCGGCGATATCCTTATAACCGCATTTGACCTGGTGATGATTGGTGCCCAGATACTGGGCCATCTGGTTTTGATATTCGGATTCGTCGTAGGCCTTATCATGAAACGCGATGGAAAAAGTCTCGATCCGGCTTTGTGTAAAATGCTTGATTAAGGCGGTCGTGGCGGAACTGTCAAGTCCGCCCGATAAATAGCCGCCGACGGGGACATCGGCACGAAGTTGCAGTCGGACGGAATCGACCAGAAGGGCGTGGAGTTCCTCGGCCCAGGAGTTAAGGCTCCGCTTTTTATCGAAAACTTCGGGGTAATCGAGATTCCAGTATCTTCCGCCTTTAAGTTCGCCGTTTTTAATCTCCAGATACGCGCCGGCCTCGAGTTCGTTAATTCCCTCGAAAGCCGTCCGGGGCGGGGCGGTGGTCCACCAGGTGAATATTTCATCCAGACCCTGAAGGTCGATTTTACGCGGGATATTTTTATCGGCCAGAATCGATTTTATCTCCGAGGCGAAATAAAATCTTCCCTGATGGATGGCATAAAAGAGGGGGCGAATCCCCATCCGGTCGCGCGCGATGAACAGCGTTTGCTTTTTTTTATCATAAACGGCGAAAGCGAACTGGCCGTTGAAATGCTGGACACAGTCTTTGCCCCAGGCTTCGTAGGCGTGGACGATGACTTCGGTATCGGATTTGGTGGCGAAACGATGTCCCAGTTTTTCCAGTTGGGGGCGGAGTTCGACATAGTTGAAAATTTCGCCGTTGAAAGTAATCCAGACGGTGCCGTCCTCGTTGGATAAGGGCTGGCTTCCGGTGGACAGGTCGATAATGGAAAGCCGGGCCTGGCCCAGGGCGCAGGTGGGATCGAAATAGGCGCCGAATTCATCGGGGCCGCGATGCTTTATAGCCGCGACCATCCTCTGAACCAGTTCCCGTTCGGGCGGGGTAGGGCCTTTGAGATTAAAATATCCGGCAATTCCGCACATAATATTATTCCCAGGTTTGGCCTATTTTATCGGAAAATTAGGCCATTTCAAACAGGTTTTTGCTTATACGGAAGGGAAAGGCGGGCCGGGGGGAATAAATGCGAATTATATAATCCGGTGGGGCCGACATTCCTGTCGGCCGTTATTAGTATTTTAAGGAGCCCGACAGGAATGTCGGGCCCACCAATGGGGATTATTTCTTACCAAATTCGCGGAGGATGGCGGCGATATCGGGCCGGGGGGTGAAATTGCCTTTCCCTTCGGTAATTTCCAGAGGGGTCAGGCCGGATTCATTATGCATATCCTGCCGGGCGCCGTTTTGCAGGAGAAAATTGACCATGGCCGGGCCGGCTTTGATGGCGGCGGTATGGAGAGGTGTGTTTTCGTTATATCCTAAAAAGTTTATATCGGCGCCCAGTTCGAGGGCCTGGCGGGCGCCGAGGGTATCATCGCGGGCGACGGCGTCATAGAGGAGCATATGGGGGGCGAGCCGGGCCATTTCCTTGGTATCGATATCAAACTCAACTTCTTTTCCACTGGAAACAGCAAGTGGATTATCGGTTTGCCAGAGAGAAAATGCTTCGTCATAGTAGTCGTTATAATCGGGGATATGCGGCGGAGAAGCAGCCGTGGGAATCCCGTCGAAGAGATTTCTTAATATTGTATAATAATCGTTCATGATAAAATTATAGTCACCCCTGCTACGACCACCGTCGAATAATCTTTCCTGATAATTAAAAGGGAAATTCAATCGGTTTTCCCAGATGAGCCTTTTCGCTGACTTGGAATAAAGTCCGGCCCATATGGCGCTTACTGCAGTCATATCATAATAAGTAGAATCGGTTTTAGCGACCGGAATATCTTTAAAGTACATTATATATTCGGTGCAATAACCGAAAGAGTTTTCCAGAGGAGGATCAATCTTGGGGGCAGGCGAATTTCTTCCCGATGTTATTCCGCTATCAAGAGTCGCCAAACCGGCCGGTTGATGAAAAATCACATTCCCGTAAGGCAATTCCGAGATAAATGAATAGTAACCGCTTTTTCCCAAAAAATATTGGGCTGTATGGGCGATGGTTCCCAAATACATCAAACCATTTTTCGGGTCACCGCTTTTGGGCACCCAGGGCTTGATGGCGGCAATAAAATAGGGCCGAGGACTAATTACGGAATCATTGGTTTGATACCACTTCACGGCCAGGCCGCTACCCCAGATGCCTGATTCCATTATTCCCGACCGGGCTTGTCGGCTGGTATAAAAGCCGATGATAGCATTGGCGCCCAATTTTGCCGCCAGGGGTATCAACTCCCGTTTAATACCCTCACTTGTCCCGAAATTTAGGGGTGTGCCTTTATGTTCTGCCCAGACTCTACCTAAAATAATATAGGACCGACCTGGTTCCCGACCCAGAGGGTAAATTGAAATTAGACTGGTATCGGTAGGAGCGCCGTATAGAATTCCCAGTTGGTTCATTTGGTGGGCTTTGAAAGCGCAGCCGCTCGGAAGTAATAAAGATGCAAGGAGAAAGCTAATTGCGGCTACACAAATAATTCGAGCGAAGAGTCTTCCAGTCGGTGAAGTCATTGTCATATTGTATTTTATTTTAAGCGGACTTCCCCAAATTACCGCTCCCGGGAAGCTTTGGCAATAATAAAGGGGTATAGGTTTAATCAAATGTTTCATATCTTATAACCCCGTTGGATTCCCACGGGTTCTGATCATATCGTAAAATCTGGCTTTACAGGGCCGATTCAAAGAAGCGGAAGGTCAAATCCCCACGCGCGATGCGTGGGAACAGGCTCCGCCGCAACCTCTAAGTCGATTGGGATTTTCACCCGGTTTCCAGGAAGAAAAGTCGATAATTTCAAGCCAGATGGATTTTACAGTTGAAATTATCCCCCTCAAACGACGATATTAGGGAGTAATAGATATAAACAAGAAAACAAAAATCGAGGGTTTTAAATTATGTCCAAAATTGCCGACCTCCTTGGCTCCGACGCCAAAAATCTACTGGAGCACAAATGTAACACTATCCCCAAGGAAAGCCTGCACCTGCCGGGCGGGGATTTTGTCGACCGTGTTTTTTCCAAATCCGACCGCAATAACCGCGTCCTGGGAAATCTCGAATGGCTTTACTACCACGGCCGTCTCAAAGGGAGCGGCTATGTTTCCATCCTGCCGGTGGACCAGGGTATCGAGCATTCGGCCGGGGCGTCGTTTGCCCCCAATCCGGCCTATTTTGACCCGGAAAATATCGTGAAACTGGCAATCGAGGGCGGCTGTAACGGTGTCGCCAGCACTCTGGGTGTGCTGGGATTGGTTTCGCGCAAATTCGCCCATAAAATTCCCTTTATTGTTAAAATCAATCATAACGAATTTCTCTCCTACCCTAACCGCTATGACCAGAAAATGTTCGCTTCCATCAAGCAGTGCTGGGATATGGGGGCGGTGGGAGTCGGGGCCACGGTTTATTTCGGGTCCGAGGAATCGACCCGGCAGATTGAAGAAGTCTCGGCGGCATTCGATGAGGCCCAATCGCTGGGGCTTTTCACGGTGCTCTGGTGCTATCTGCGTAATAACGGATTCAAAAAGGACGGGGTGGATTATCACACCGCGGCCGATTTGACCAGCCAGGCCAACCACCTGGGGGTGACTATTCATGCCGATTTAATCAAGCAGAAAATGGCGACCAATAACGGCGGGTTCACGGCGGTTAATTTCAGCAAAACCAGTAAACTGGTGTATGAAAAACTCTCCAGCGATCATCCCATTGACCTGGTCCGCTACCAGATTGCCGGATGTTACATGGGCCGAATCGGTATGATCAATTCCGGCGGCGAATCGGGCCAGAACGATTTGCAACAGGCGGTCCGGACGGCCGTTATTAACAAACGCGCCGGCGGCCAGGGTTTGATTTCGGGCCGGAAAGCGTTCCAGAAACCGATGAAAGATGGCATCGAACTCCTTAACGCCATTCAGGATGTCTATCTGGATAAGAGCGTGACGATAGCCTGATATTATTAAGGTTTGCGATATAAAGCCGTCGGGGATCTTCCCCGGCGGTTTTTTTATGCTAGGGCGCGACATAGCATTTTGGAATTCGGCAGGACCTTGTTTCCGTCGGTTCACGTTCCGCCTTCGGCGAACCAGGAACCGACGGAACATCCGAGGTTGTCCTAAAAGTACTTTTTCAAGGTTCATAGCGTTCGGTCAGGTCCTGTTCCCGACTTGGTCGGGAATGTGACCTGACCGCAATTCATTATAAATAAACATGATAAAAGACCGTCAGATCACACCGCGCCTCCGGCGTGGCAGGAGCTGACGGAACGATATTACTTATTGGAAGACCTCATCCCGGATGCCGGCGGTTTTTTTAGTTTAAAATTCCGGTGGGATTTTTGACGTTCGGCATATATTTATATATGCCCCGGACAGACAAAGAGATCTGGCAGGATATTCTGGACGGCCGGGAAACCGCCTGGAAGAATCTTGTCGAGAAATATAAAGCCCTAATCTATACGATTTGTCTTAGGGCCGGATTATCCATGTCCGACGCCGCCGATTGCTTTCAGCATACCTGGGTCTCTCTTTACGAAAATCGAACGCGCATCACCGATCCGTCACGGCTTTCCGCCTGGCTGGTAACCACCACCAAACGGGAGGCCTTGCGAATCCGTCGCCGGGCGGCCGCGATGGTGGATATGGAAGAGGATGTCCAGTACGCGGATAAGGCCATGTTGCCGGATGAATTATTGGAGGGCCTGGAGCGGCAGTCTTTACTGGAAAACGCCTTGAAAGAGATCGATCCTCGTTGCCAAAAACTCCTGGCGGAATTTTTCTTCGCGCCGGAGGAAAAATCCTACGAAGAAATCGCGGCCATCCTGGGAATCAATCCTTCCAGTTTGGGGCCTATCCGTCGGCGTTGTCTGGAGCGGTTGAAAAATAAACTGATCGAGTCCGGTTTTCCCGATGTCCGAAAAGTCGAGGATGAGGCTCTGTAGGGCGTGACAGAAAGGATAACGAAGATGGGAAAACATTTAACGCGTAAGCAATTGTTTGAGGTAATCAAGGAAGGAAAAGAATTTCCCCATCTGAAGGATTGTCCGGAATGCCGGGAAGCGTTATCACTTCTGAAGGCCTTTTACATGGCGGAAATGCCTCGTCTGGCGGAGCCTCCCCGGGGCTGGGTGGATAAAGCGGTGGCCATATTCCCCTCGGAAAGTAAGGCGAAGTCGTGGAGGGAATTGGTCGAGATGGTTTTCGATTCATGGACCATTCCGCATCCGGTGGGAGTCAGAGGTTCCGGGGGGCTTTCGGAGAGAAGAATTCAATTTCGAGCGGGGGAATATATTTTCGATATGCGGGCCGAACACAGGCGCCAGGATTGGTTGTTTGTGGCGCAAATAAACCGGCCCGAGAATCTTCCGGCGGCGTCGGTCGTCAAGGTTGGGAAAAAAGAGATAATGGCCGATGCCGCCGGATTGTTTATCTGGTCCTCCAAACGGCCTCCCACCAGGCTGGGTTTTGTTACCGGCGATAAAATCGTCGATTTGCCGGAGTTGGCATGGAAAAAACCACTTCCTCCCAAGCGATAAGGAGTTTTTTGAAAAAGGGGGGGAATCCTTTTTCGTCCGAAGAAACTCTGATTAAAACGCTCGAAAAGGAAATCCAGAAAATCTCTCACAAATCGCTGAAAGACGCGGCCCGATTATCACGGGAGTACTTTCTGAAAGCCGGGCGATATTCGGACCGGGTAAAAATTTCGGCGACCAAAATGTATGCGATGACCTCGCATCGCAGTGGGATGTACGTGGATGCCCTGATGGCCTATGGGGTCCTTCGCCGACTATTCTATGGCAAGCCGGATTCCCTGGCCCGGGTCGACCGCGCCCTGGTCGATGTTCATATGTACCTGGGAAAATATCCCCAGGCCGCCAAGCATGCCGAAAAGGCCCTAATGGAATTTAAGAAGCAGGGCTTATGGCCGGATTATTATATGACCCTGGTCAATTTCGCCAACCTGCGGCATCGCCAGGACAAGCATCGCGAGGCGGAAAAGTTGTATTTTGAGGCGGCGGAATATTTTCAAAAAAGCGGCGATAATTTATCGACCGCCAGATGCAATTATAACCGGGCCAATACCCTGGTGCAATTATTCGAATTCGAAAAGGCCGAAGCCGCGTATCGGGCGGCCGAGAAAGTTTACGAAGAATCCGGGCATGGACTCGATGCCAATGATGCGCGGTACGGTCTGGCCTGGTTGAAGATGCTTCAGGGGAAATTCCATGTGGCGCTCCTGGAACTCGAGAAATGCGAGAACGCCTATAAGGGCGGCGGGGACAAAAGGGGCGAGGGACTGTGCCAATTGGACCGGGCCGAGGTTTTTATCGGGCTGGGGCTTTATATCGATGCCTACCAGGCGGCGTTGAACAGCAGGCTTAAATTTAAAAAATTGGGGATGCCCTATGAGACGGCCAAGGCCGCCTTATTCGCGGCGCAGGCGGCGTCGAGCCTGAATAATCCGACTATGGCCTGGAAACTGGTGGGCGAGGCCCGGCAGGTTTTTTTCAAAGAAAAGAACGAGGGCTTTCAGGGTGTTTGCTGGCTTTTAATCGCGGAGTTATCGAATAGTCCGAAGGGACAAAATGAAGCGGCCTTGAAGAACGCCCGGATATATTTTGAAAATTCGCAATTACCACTTTGGGAAGCAATCTGCGATTTACGGGCCGCCCAAAATCCCCGGATGGTCGGAGAGGCTCTGAAGCGGTTGGCCAAAAATCCGGCGGCCAGGAATGCCCCGCATTTGGCCGCGTTTAAAAGTCTGGTGCAGGGCGACGAATATTATCGAAAAGGGCATAATAATAAGGCGTTGACACACTGGCGAAAGGCGGCCGATATCCTGGATAAGCTCCGGGCCGAAATTCCCCCTTTCGAATTGCGGACATCTTTTGCCCGCCGGGAAAAATCGCCTCATGTCAGGTTGATAGACGCCGAGGCGCAGAAGAATCCGGCGGAGGCCTCGGCCTGGGCGGAGCGTTTCAAGACGGCCGGTCTCTGGATGCCGGTGGCGGGCCCGCATGTCGATCCCCAGGTGAAGACGCGATTGGAAGGCAATCTTACGGCCCTGGCCAGCCAGGTGAGCAGTCTTATTTACCGAATTCCCGATCGGCGCTCTCTGGCCATGTTATCCAAAGGTGGCAATTTGATGCAATTACGCCGTCAAATCCGAAGCGGTATGGTAACTCTGGAGGCGGCATCCCCGGGTGAATTTGTCCAGATCGGCAAACTGGCCCACTTGGCGGGGGAAGTCTCACAAAAACTCACCGTGATACAATTTCATCTGGGCGAAAAGGATATCTTCGCCTTTATCCATGAAAAAGGAAATGTCCGGGCCGTCCGTTATCCGGGCGGCAGGACAACGCTGGAGACATTCCTGACGCGCTGGCGTTTTATTCTGGAACGAGAAATTTTGGGCGAATATATGGCCGGGTTAAAAAATGGCCATGATGAAGAGAATTTATGGAAAGAAATAGGAAATTGGCTCTGGTTGCCGCTTGAGATGGCCGGTCGAGAAAAAAATATACTGATTATTTCCGAGGGAGAATTGGCCAATCTGCCCTGGGCGGCGCTTTTAATAGATGGCGATCGGTTGACGGAAAAGTACCGGATTTGGGAATCGCCCAGTTTGCGTCATTTTGTTACGGCTCAAGAAATTAAGTTTAATTCTCGCCGGACGGTGCTTTTTCGCGGGGAAAGATCGGGCCTCGATGATGCCCTGGATGAAACCGAATCCATTCGGGAATTGGCCGGACCCGATACGGAAATCTTCAGCCCCTGCCATCGCGGCGACTGGCCCTGGCGCGGGGATTTTGGGGTCTGGCACTTTTCCGGGCATGCCCAATTGCGCGCAGATAACCCTTTTTATTCGTATTTAATTACACGGGACGGACCTCTTTTCGCGGCCGATTTCAGACTTCGGCAATGCCGGGTTGACCTGGTAACGCTGGCGGCCTGTCGTTCCGGCGAGCAGGTGGCGCTTCCGGGCGAAGAAACTACCGGCCTGGTGCGTTCCCTGTTGGAAATGGGAGCGCGTAACATTATCGCCGGGCGCTGGCCGGTTTCCGATAAGGTTACGGCTTTGTGGATGAAAGAGTTTTATAATAGATATTTCAAGGGAGAGACCCTCATGGATGCTGTGGCTGGAGCCGAACTAAAAGTACGCGGCCAGTATTCATCGGCTTATTACTGGGCGGCCTTTGCCGTCTACGGCGCCGGGGATCGCGGAGGCGAATATGTTTAAGAGAATATTATCATTTCTTGTCGTCGGTATCATATTACACATCAGTAACGGTTCTTTTGCCCGGGACAATGGCGGTCACCCGCAATACAAACCAGATGAATTGGTTTGCGAGATGTTACCGGGATATGATGTCGATATTATCAATCAAACATACGGGACAATGATCAAGGGAATTCAGTATCAGACCGGCTGTTATCTATTAATGGTTCCGCCCAATCAGGACGCCGAATCGCTTGGGGCCGTTATCGAGGAACGTCCCGATGTCCTGTACTGCGGTCTCAATTATTATCTCAACGCGCCCGAACCGTATCAGCGGAGTCAGCCGTTTATCGATATTCAGGTGGTGGGGGATCTGGAATTGCAATCGGCGGCGCAAACCCTCAATCTGGCCTCGGCCCTGACGATGAGTACCGGCGACGGTATTCGGGTGGCCATAATCGATGCCGGCGTAGATTTGAATCATCCCTTTTTTGCCCAATCACCGGGCGAGGTTATTTCGCGCTGGGATTATATCGATAATGATTCCCTGGCCCTGGATGAGCCGGGCGGCCCGGCCTACGGGCACGGGACATTTATAGCCGGGATTTACAGCCTGGTCGCACCGGGGGCGGATATTTATGCCTACCGGGTTCTGGATACGGCCGGGAGCGGCGACGGTTACTCTATCGCCGAGGCAATCCTTCTGGCCATTGAAGACAGCTGCCGGGTAATCAACTTGAGCCTGGGCATGATGGGGGTTCATGATGCCATCGATGAGGCATTAAAAGAGGCCAAACGGAACGGAATTATTATTATTGCCGCGGCCGGAAATGACTCCACCAATAATGGGTTGTTGTTTCCGTTTCCGGCGGAAAGAGCATATTCCCTGGCGGTGGCGGCACTGGATAGCATGAATATTAAGGCCGACTTCTCGAATTACGGCGTTAACATCGCCGTTTGCGCTCCCGGAACGGGTATTTATTCTATTTTCCCCGATGGTCAATATGCCTGGTGGGATGGAACCAGTTTTGCGGCTCCCTTTGCGGGCGGACTGGCGGCGTTGCTCATTGCCTCCGACCCCGAAGCGGGCTGGGATGAACTAATGGCCTTAATCGGCTCTACGGCCATAAACATTGATTCCCTGAATCCGGGTTTGGAAGGCCAATTGGGATCCGGTTTAATCGATTTAGTTACGGCCCTGGGAAGTTCGGGCCAGGTGGCGATGTCGGGCCTGGATTGCAACGGCAATATGATTGATGATGCCATAGATGTATTAAACGGCACTCTGGCAGATACCAATGGCGACGGTATTCTGGAGGGGTGTGTCGAGTTCTATTGCGGCGATTTGAATGCCGATTTAACTCCCAATATTCTGGATATTGTATATTATATCGACTATAAATTCAAATACGGTCCCCAGCCTTACCCGCCGGCTTCGGGCGATGCCAACCACGATCAATCATTGAATGTTGTCGATATTCTGCTCCTGATCGATTACAAGTTTAAAAGCGGACCGCCTCCGGTCTGCTGGTAAGACTTCCTCCGGCAAAGTAGTTGCGGCCGATGTCGTATGGTCATCGGCCGCGATTTTTTTTATCAGCCGAAAATTTCCTCATTTGGCCTGTCCGAAAGCGGGCATCTCACCCTCTGTCTGATTGAAATAGAAACCCAAGAACCAGCCTTGACGGAATAACCTTTTGTGTAAGGAGAAGTTATGAAAGGATCTTCGATGCTTCATCGTCTGGCCATCATGGGGCTGGTAATCTTTATCCTGGCAGGATGCTCGCAGGATAATCCGCTGGAATCATCGTCCACCACGGCCCTCCGGAATCTTCCGGTTTTGGAAGACACCAATCCGGAACAGCCGGTCAGCGATGCAGGCCAATACCAGTTTTCCGCCAGTGTTCAAACGGTCGACTGCAACCGCCTGATGCTGACTTTCTACGGTTATCCCGATACGGTGATCGCGTCGCAAAATTGTCAAATAGTCCGTTACAATAATGACAATGAAACGCCCATTCCCTTTACGGAAATCCACGGCAATGATTCCGCCGCCGTTTACGGTTTTCGGAACCAGAGCGGCGAGGTAATCGCCACGCGGCTTCGGCTCTACGACGGCGAAGACTGCCCGTTGTATGAAATCGCCTTCCGCGATACTATCACAGCCATAGATTATGCCGCCCTGACTTTCACGGTGGCGGGACGGACGGAGACTATTACCGTGGACAGCAACACTTTCATCTGGACCGGCGTGGCCGGACTGTTTCAATCCCAGGGTGTGGGTCTGAAAACGGGCGGGCGTTTCGACAGCGTTCTTATCTTTGCCGACCTTCAGGTGGGAGACGTGGTGGAAGTGAAAGCCAATACGGTCGACGAAACCACGCTTTATGCCGTCAAAATCAAGGTAGCCAACGCCAATTATACCGAATGTGTCAATTTTGAAGATGTTCTGGCCTCGGTTACGCTTCAAAAACGTATCATAATGTTCAACCAGTTGGCCTGGATAGGCAAGGTTTGCCAGAATGCCAGTCTGATAGGGGCGGATGGTGAAGTAATAACTCTGCAGGATTTCGCGGTGGGCGATTTGGTAGCGGTGACGGGCCGGGCCGACGGTGACACCCTGCGCATATCGGAGATGATCATATTACCGCAATAAAATAATCCGGCGAATCCGGCGGCGGCCACCGCCGGTTTTGCCTCAAGGCCGAGTCGTAAGTATCTGCTTTACTTACCAGGCCACTCACAACGGGCGGTTACCTCTCTTGACGCCCGTTGTTTTTATTTGGCGTAAAAAATCTATGGGCGGGATGCCGAAAGAATAATTATGAGTTTCAACGTTGGAGAATCAATCATTGATTGGCATGCCAGACGGGCCCGGCGCCGGGTAAAATCCGGGGGCCCGCTCGGTGTAATCGATTATTTTCTTCATCATGCCGACAGTTTCGACGGGATATTTTCCAATGGCCGTTTCTCCTGAAAGCATGACATAGTCGGATCCGTCCAGGACAGCATTGGCCACATCGCTGACCTCCGCCCGCGTCGGTCTTGGGTTTCCCGTCATGCTCTCCAGCATTTGAGTGGCGGTGATGACGATTTTTCCCCTTTGGCCGCATACCTTTATTATCTTTTTTTGCAGGACCGGGATTTCATAAATGGGCAAAGAAACACCCAGATCGCCTCGCGCTATCATGAGTCCTTCGGAAACGTCCAGGATGTTTTCAAGATTCTCCACACCAGTCCTGTTTTCAATCTTGGCGATCAATTGACAACCAAAGCCATGTCTTGAGATAAAGTCTCTTATGGCGATAATATCCTGCCTGTCCCTTACGAACGACTGGGCTATGAAATCCACTTTATTCTTCAGGCCGAACTCAAGGTCGAGACGATCTTTCTCCGTCAAGCCCTGGAAAGGGAAATCGGCGTCAGGGATATTGACGCCTTTATGCTCCTTGATTTCACCGGGAACGACGACTTCGCATCGGACAAAATTTTCTACCACATCGATGACTTTTAAGGCGATATTGCCGTCATCGATATAAATGAAGTCGCCTGCCGCAATGGCATGGAGCGAACCCTGGTAATCCAGGGGAATCATCTCCCGATCGCCGCCCATTTCCCGGTTGGTAAGAATAACAATTTGCTTTTGTTTCAGGACAATGGAGGTTCGGGTTTTATCCTTGAAGGTGCCGATTCTGACTCTCAAACCTTCCAGATCCTGAAGTATCTTCACATCCCGCCCCGCTTCCCCGCTCAATCTCCTTACCAAGTCCAGTCGTTGCTGATGTTCCTGGTGATTTCCATGCGAAAAGTTGAGCCTGGCTACGTTCATGCCGGCGTCGATCATCGCCCGTAGAATCGCAGGGTCCTCGCTGGAGGGGCCGATCGTGCAGATTATTCCCGTTTTTGACATGGATTTTGTTTCTTCAGATTTGCCTTTGGATCATTTTTCAAGCCCGGCGACATATCATCAGTCGAATAATATGCCGAGATTATTCTATCCTGACTTCACGGAGGCTCTTGGCGGCCTCTTCCGGGGCCACCGTGTTGATATATATCCCCGACCCGATTTCGAATCCCGCGGGCGTGGAAATCTTCGGAATAATAATCATGTACCAGTGCAGGTGGCGGCTGTCCTCATCGCCGATGGGCGAAGAGCGAATGACATAATTATAATCAGGGTCGCCCAGGAAGACGGACATTCTCAGAAGAATCTGGCGAAGAACTCCGGCCAGGTCGGCGATCTCGTCATCGCTGATCAAAAGGAAACTGGCCTTATGCTTTTTCGGATAAACCCTGATCTCAAAGGGGGAATTGGCCGCAAAGGGGCAAAAGACCACGAATTGCGGCGATTCGATTACAACCCTGTCTTTTTGTCCAAGTTCTTCGCCGAGATTATCGCAATAGACACAGGTTCCGTACTTATCATAATGCAAGACCGCCTGCTCCAGGGGGTACCGTATATGGGGCGGGACAATAGGTGTGGCGATCAGCTGCGAATGCGGATGCTCCAGCGAGGTTCCGGCTCTGGGACCATGGTTGCGGAATATGGTAACCAGATTGATATTTTCATTTTTCGATACTTCTCTCTGCCGCTCTCTGTAAGCGCAGAGGACAGCGGTCACTTCCTCGATTGACATGGTGGCGATCGTCACATTATGCAAAGGGCTTTCAATAATCACCTCGGCCATCCCGAAACCATTGGCGGATAAAAAGGAGCCGACAAAATTTCTCGTGGCCGGTTTATCCGGCGATAAGGCGGCAAACCTGTTCGGAACCGCTCTTAATTTCCAATTGCCGGTCGGGGGTATCCGAAAAAGCGCCGGAGGAGTCTGATCTTCGTGCCCGGGGCAAAAGGGACAATTCTCGCTATAAGCCGGCCGCGGCTCGCGTTTGACGATATCCCGGGCATAATCGGAAGGGCGCTTTCCTCGCTCCGGGGCAATAATGACCCATTCTTTGGTGGCCCTGTTCTGGCGAAATTCCGACATAACTTCTTCCCTCAACACGGATCGTTAATATAAGGTGGCTGCGGGATTCTTAAAATCAAGATAAATCTCATTGCCCGGCACTCGTCACGCCGGGCCTTTCGATCACCTTATACGATCCTCATAATATCCGATTTAAAAAAAGACGCGGCCGGTAATTATTTAATTTTGGTCGCGACTCCTTGAAGTTGTCCTAAAATGACCCGTTTAAGCCTGACCGGGGAAAATCCCATTAAGCCGGGAGGAAGTTTCCCGTTAATTGCCACAAACGGCCGCTTCTCCTGGCGCCCGTTGTTTTTGTGTACCGGGGATAATGGAAAACACGTTTTTAATGGCTGGCTTGCCAGTCTTTTTCCCTCATCAGACCAAGATCGCCGGTCCAGGCATCGAAATTCTCGGGAATGCCATAAGTTATAAAATAGTAACCGTCACTTTTGGTTACTTCACACGGGTTGGTCCAATATGGATAGGGATTGGAAAAATAGATTCTATGGCGATCCTGTCTCCAAATACCTCCACTGGAAAGGCTATCGCCCCAGAAAAGGAAATGACTTTGATAAGTTAACGTATATGTGCTATCAGAAAATAAATCGAGTTGAAAATCATCGTTCATCCACTTTCCGATCAGGAATTGGGCGTCGACGTTATCGGGATAGAATTCCACATCTGTAGTAAAGAGAAAATTGAGCGGTAAATATGATGCGGCATACAGGATTATCAAAGAGCCTGCTATATATAGAACTTTGAAGATTCGGCCCATTTTAAAGGCCGTAAATAAGGCCAGAAGCCCTGTACCCGCCAATAGTGATAGGAAGAATAAGTAACCCATCCAGCCGATTAAATCGGTCATGGAAAAAACTTTATTGGGTGGTCGGAAAACGGTATCATTTATCAAACCATATACCAGGAGAATCGAAACAAGTGAATACAATGACATTGGGACTAATCCGACAATTCTGACCCATCGTTTTTGAAAAAAATCCATATTCCCCCAAAAACTTATTCCATTTAAATTAGTAATTGGTTGAAGGAATAGATATATAAAACGGCGCGAAGGCCCTAAAACACCCCCGGAGCACCGGTAACGGGCTGGTATTATTGAGGTTATGCCGTCACCCTAAATAATTCCGAGCCTGTTGGCGGAAGGGGGAAATAATCCTTCCTCATTATTCTTTACGGTCGCCATCTCTTTTGTCTTGCGAAAATCCGGGGCCGGTTCCTGGCTTGCCGCCGGACTGTCTGCCGGACGGAAAAGAATCCTCGTGGCGGCCTTCCCGGAGCAGGAATATTTTCTTGACAATTCTCATAAGATAGACTATACTTTGACAAGGTTGGTTTGTTCCAACTTTTTAGTACTGCGGGATTTACAGATTTTTAACTGACCGAACGAGTCCTTATCGCTTTTATTAAATGTTTTTTACGGATAGTACCGATAATGGCGGTATTTTATCGGTAAAGTGCTTAAGCGAACCGAGACAGGAGTAAGTAAACCAAGTTGTTAATGGTCGCCGAAGTCTTCCGGCGATTTTTCCGATTTCATATTTGATATCGCGGTTACTTCGGCCCGGGAAATATTTCGCTCTTAATAATTCTTATATCCGTTTATACCACTGTCTATTTCAGGGTTTACTCCGGGTTAAATATTATTAAGTCTGCGGCCGGGAATAGTCTGATTCATTAAAGAGCACATCGGACTATAAGGCGCCCCGGCAGGGATTTTAAAGCGCCGGTCTTATCAGCGAAAATAATAAATATTCGATAGGCAACGGAGGATGCTTCCATGAGAAGGTATACCGAGTCCCTTCTGGCTTGCTTTCTGGTCCTGTTAATGTTTTCCGGATTACAGGCCGTTATCATCGGCCCGCCGGACGACCCCTATGACACCGACGGACCGGTTCCCGATTCCACGACCTTTAAGAGCTTCGTGATTCGCCAGCCGCTGACCCCGTCGCGCGTGGTCGATACGGTCAATATGACCGGTCTGGATTGCAGCGGCTTTCCGACGATCTGCACTTACGTTGATGTCCTGGATACTTCCGGCAATCCCATGGGGGATTTAAATGCCGACAGTTTCTGTGTTTTCCAGGACGGCAGCCCCATCAGCGGTTTCACCGTGGAAGAATTAACTCTGGACTCGCTGTGCGTCACGTCCATCTGTCTGGTGATCGACGTCTCCGGGTCCATGAATGACGGCAACAAAATCGGGGCCGCCCGTAATGCCGCCCACCAATTCGTGAACAACATGGATATTTACGACCGGGTGGCGATCGTTACTTTCTCCAATTGTTATACTGTCGTGCAAACTTTCACCAGTAATCAAACTCTTCTTCATAATAAAATAAACACCATCTCTGCCAGTGGATACACAGCCGCTTTCGACGGCGTCTGGCGGGGTGTTACTCTGACCGTCCCCGAACTGGGCAGCAAGGCCGTAATCGCCATATCCGACGGCATGGAAAATTATTCGCATCGTTGCGGAAATTCCTCAACGCCCAACGGCCTGCAGTTGACTTACTGGCCGTATCCGAACGATCCGCAGGGGTACACCGATGATTCCACTTTGATCTGCGGTATCGCCAACGGCTCCGGGATAGTCGTCAATACCATCAGTCTGGGGACCGAATTCGATCCTCAATATCTCCAGGCCCTGGCTTACGGAACCGGGGGGATGTACTACCATGCGCCGTCGGCATCTGACATTGCCTTTATCTATGACGAAATCAAATACCGTCTTTGCAGCCGTTATCTGATTTGCTACGAAAGCCCCGATACCGAGCAGGACGGCGATTGGCATGCTATCACGATTTGTCGCAAAGACAATCTCGGCAATTGCACCCCGTGCGATATCGACTCCTGCCAGGAAATGGACTCTCCGGCCATAACCCGGACACCGCCGACCGTCAATCTCGATAATACCTGCCAGCGGTGGGATGCCTCGGTCCAGATTTGCACCTGGGTGGTCGACCGGGATACACCCCAGGGTGATTTGGTGGTCCGCTTGTTTTATAGAAATTCCGAAAGCGTTGGTTATACCTCGGTCGATATGAGCGGGACCGACAGCCTCTATTGTTATACGCTGCCGCCGTCGGTGTTAACCTGCGGTTCCACCGAAATACAGTACTATATCACCGCCTCCGACGGTCAGGCCACCGTTTCCAGTCCGGCCCAGGCCCCCATTTATCATCATTCCTTCCCGGTTTGCGAAAATCATCCCCCGGTGGCGAATGCCGGGTCCGATCAAACCATATCTCAATGCAGTAACACACCTATCTGCTGGCCGGCTTCGGCGTCCGACCCCGATAATAACCTGATGCAAGTCCTTCTAGTGGAAGGGCCCGGGACATTTAACGGGACTCAAATCTGCTTTACGCCGACGGGGACTTTCGATTATGAATTTGTTTTGAAGGCCATCGACAGCTGCGGTCTCGTGGATTATGATACCGTGGCGGTCTTTTATCATCTTAATCGGCCGCCGGTGGCCGATGCCGGGACGGATCAATCTCTGTTCCTGTGCGCCCCGCAATCCGTATGTTTCCCGGCCGGATGTACCGACCCCGATAATAATTTAACGACCTGCCAATTGATTTCGGCGGCGGGGACGTATAACGGCACTCAAATATGCTTTACCCCCGATACGGCCGGCGTTTATCGCTTTATCATGCAGGCCACCGATGTTTGCGGCGCCCAGGATAAGGATACCTCTTTCGTGACCATTGCCTATAATTCCGCTCCTGTTTGCCAGGTTCCGAATGATACGACGATTTTCCTGTGCAGTCTCCAGCAGGTATGTCTACCCTATAGCGCCTCCGATGTCAACGGCAATCTGGATAACTGCTTTATCAGTTCCGGTCAGGGATCGCTGGTAGGCGGCAACTGGTGCTTCACGCCGTCTTCGGATCAAACCGTAACCGTGACCATACGCTGTGAAGACGTTTGCGATGCCTTCTGTGAATCGCAATTTACGGTTCAATTCGTCATCAATGATCCGCCGACGATCGCTTTTAATGCTGAAGATGAGTATTTCAAGTGTATACCCCAGGAGATTTGTCTGCCGTTCGTGGCTTCGGATCCCAATGGCGGCCAGGCCACGACCATAACCCTCGTGGAGGGACCGGGAACACTTGACGTCCCCAATGCCCGCGTTTGCTTTACGCCCACGACTTCCGGAGTTTATCGCTTTATCGTAAGAATACAGGATAATTGCGGGTTGTTCGATCAGGATACGCTCGATGTTTCCTTTACACTCAATAGTCCTCCGGTGGCCAATGCCGGCTCGGATCAGAGTGTTTTTGTCTGCAACTCCGGGGAAGCGATATGCTGGCCGGCCTCATGCAGCGATCCCGATAATAATCTGGCCGGCTGTACTCTGATATCCGGCCCCGGGACGTATAACGGTTCGCAAATATGTTTTAGTCCGACGACATCCGGGCAGTACACTTTCACATTGCGCGCGGTCGATGCCTGCGGCCTGGAACATACCGATGATGTCACCATTACGGTTGCCCTCGATGATGCTCCCTCCATTTCCATGGCGGCCGATTATAATATATTCCAATGTGTGCCTCAAGCGCATTGCTTTAACTATACCGTAAACGACCCCCAGGGCTTGAGCGGTTTGGTGGAAGAAATGGTCTCCGGCTTCGGGACCATCGATACCGCCGCCAATGCGGTTTGTTTCACACCCACCGGCGCCGGGGTTTACCAGTTTGAACTGGCCGTTACCGATTCCTGCGGTAAGACGGATCGGGATACATTACTCATTTCGGTAGGATGGGGCGAAACGACCGCAATTGACTGTCCTTCGGGTCCCATTGACATCTTCCTCTGCGGCGCCGATTCGGTCTTCTATCCTCTGGATATAGAACCCGACAGCGCCCATGTTACGCTGTCCCAGGGAATTTATGCCGGCGGGATGGTGCGTTTTTATGCGGCCGCCGAAGGGACTTATAATATTCAGGTTAATTCGCAGGTGCAGTGCGATACCGACGACTGCAACCTGACCTTTAACATCGATTTTAATGCTCCGCCGACCATTAATGCCGGGGCCGACCAGAATATTTTCCAGTGCCAGCCGGAGCAAATCTGTCTGCCGGTGACCGTGGCCGACGAAGACGACAACCTGACTTCCCATCAAATGGTCAGCGGCTATGGGACTTATACCGGAGGCACGGCCTGCTTCACGCCTTCCGCCGCCGGCAATTACCGGTTCATCTTTAGGGCCCTCGACGCTTGCGGCGCCGAAGATTGGGATACCGTGGATGTCAATATCACCCTCAATTCAAATCCGACGATTATAGCCCAGAATGACAGCAGCCTTTTCCTGTGCGCGCCACAACAGGTTTGTGTTACCTATACTCCCGTCGATCCCGACGGTCTGACCGGTCTTCTGGAATCGATGATCTCCGGCTATGGCACCATAGATACTGCCAATAATCGGATATGCTTCACGCCGACCACATCCGGCGTTTATCAATTTGTCGTGGGAGTTTCCGACCCCTGCGGCGGGCAGGCTCAAGACAATGTAACGGTAACCGTTACTTTCGGTGCATCGGCCGAAATCAACTGCCCGGCCAATCCGATCGATGTCTCTCTGTGCGACACGGCTACCGTCTGCAGCCTGTTGGATATCGAGCCTGACGGAGCGGCGGTAACGGTTTCATTCGGAACCTGGCAGGACGGCGAGTATTGCTTTAAGGCCGATACTTCCGGAACTTATATTATCGACGTCACGGCCACGTCCGACTGCGGCAGCGATCAATGCCAGCTGGTTTTCAATGTCGTGATCGGTCAGGCCGCGGAAATCACCTGTCCCGGACAGCAGGAAATTTTCATCTGTCAGCCCGATGATATTTGTATCCCGATTTCCGTAATAACTCCGGAAGCGGTCATTACGGTAACGCCGGTGGGATACTATAATGCCGGCAACATATGCTTCCCGGCGGATACTTCCGGCCATTATGTCTTAAATGTCACCGCGACAACTTCGTGCGGCACGGATAATTGCACCATAACGGCCGACGTGACGATCAATACCCGGCCCGTGGCGGTCGACCCTTCCACTCCGATTGACTTGTTTATCTGCCAGGCCCAGCAGGTTTGTTATCAGTTCAGCGCCGATGATGCCGACGGACAAACGCTGGTTTGGACCAAATTGAACGGCAACGGCGCGGTATCGACTACCGGCGAATGGTGCTTTAATGCCTCGGCGACCGGTTCATATACCATAAGCGCCGCCGTAGCCGATCCTTGCGGCGGGGCTGACACGGTAAGTCTGACTTATAATATCCAGATGAATCAGGCGCCGGTCTTGTCGCTGGGCAGCGATCAGACCATATCTCTTTGCCCGGGACAGGAGACCTGCCTCAATTATGTCGTATCCGATATCGACGATAATCTTTCTCTGGTGGAGTTGATTTCCGGTTCCGGTGTTTTGAACGGCGGCGATCAGACCATTTGCTTTACTCCGGCGTCGTCGGGGATCTATACATTTATCGCCCGGGCCACCGATGCCTGCGGCGCCGCCGACCTGGATACCGTCAGCATAAATGTCACCCTGGGTAACCCGCCCACCGTATCCTGTCCGGCCGATACTTCGGTGTTTCTCTGTCAGAGCCAGCAAATATGTCGTCCGGTCACGATTACTCCGGCCGGAGCCACGGTAACGGTTACGCCTGTCGGCACCTATTCCGGCGGCCAGGTATGTTTCACCCCTGAAACCAGCGGACATTATGTCTTGACCGTCCAGGCCTCGACCGCCTGCGGAACCGCGTCCTGTCAGATTACCGTGGACGTAACCATTAACTCGGCGCCGGTGGCCGTCAATCCGCCCACGCCGGTGGATACTTTCCTCTGTGCGGCGTCGCAGATTTGCTATCAATTCCAGGCGAGTGACATTAATGGTGGGACTTTAACCTGGACCCGGCTGTCCGGTCCGGGGACGATAACCACCGGCGGACTCTGGTGTCTTAATGCCGCCGTGACCGGGACATACTCGGTCGTGGCCGTGGTAACCGACCCCTGCGGTGCGGCCGATACCGTCAATCTGGATTATAACGTGACGTTGAACGGCGCCCCCGGTGTGGCCCTGGCGAACGATTCCACGGTCTTCCTGTGCAATCCCCAGCCGATATGCCTGAACTATATCCCATCCGATCCGAATAATAATATTACTCTGGAATCGCTGATTATTCCGGCGGGAACGATCGATACGGTAGCCAACACCGTATGCTTCACTCCCGACACGGCCGGCGTATACCGCGTCATTGTGGGCGTCACCGACGGCTGCGGCGCGATCGATCGCGATACCATGAATATCGCCGTTGCCTTCAATCATGCTCCCGTGGCCAATGCCGGCCAGGATTTCAGCACCTTTTTCTGCGAATCGGAGGAGGTATGCTTCGATATCACCTGCAGCGACATCGATAATAATATCGATACATGCTACGTGGTCGGCGGTTTCGGGAAAGCGACTCGCTCGCAACTTTGCTTTACGCCCGACACTTCCGGCATTTACCGGTTTATCGTGCGGGTCGAGGACGAGTGCGATTTATTCGATGAAGACACCCTGTTGATAACGGTGGCTCTCAATAATCCGCCGGTTTGCACGCCTCGCAATGATACCACCATATTCCTCTGCGGATCCACCCAGGTCAGCCTGCCGGTCGGAGCCACCGACCCCGACGGCAATTTTGATCACTGCCTGATTCAATCCGGCTCCGGGTCGCTGGTCGGCGGAAACTGGGTGCATACGCCGACTACGGCCGGTCCTGTTACCGTGACTATCCGTTGTCTCGATGAATGCGGACTGTATTGCGAAGATACCTTTATCGTTAATTTCATCATCAATCGTCCGCCAGTTGTCTTGGCCGGCTCCGATCAGGCCTTCTTCTATTGCCAGAGCGGTAATACCATCTGCTGGCCGGCATCTTATACCGACCCGGATAACAATGTCACGACCTTTCATTTGATAAGTTCTCTTGGCTATTATAACGCAACCACCCACGAAGTATGCTTTGTGGTTCCGCCGGGCGAGAAGACCCATGCTTTCATTCTGGAGGCAGTCGATGCCTGCGGGGCCCGCGATGTCGATACGGCTTTGGTGACGATTGACTTCAATGCGCCGCCGACCGTCAACCTGCCGCCCGATTTTACGGCGTTCCAGGAGGCAGCCGGGCCGGTTTGCTTCGGAGCCCAGATTGATGATGTCGATGACAACCTGGCCAATTACACCATCATGCCTTCGGGAGTGTACGATCCCGGCCAGGGCGAAATCTGTTTCAGTGCCGATACTTCGGGAACTTATTGTCTCATAGTCAGCGCTTCGGATCAATGCGGAGCCACAACCACCGATACTGTTTGCGTGGAGATCGAACTCGATGAATGTCTCCATGTTCAGATAGAAAAAGTCCATAATGCCTATCAGGGGCATCACAGCGAGGTCAATATATTCTTGAATGGTTCCGGCAAGCCTCTGGGCGGTTATGATCTGCTCCTGGCCTATGACAATTCCGGATTGATCGCCACCGGGGCCATGCCGGGGCAATTATTCGGCATCTGCGACTGGGAGTATTTCACCTTCCGTTTTGGCGCGCAGGGCAACTGCGACGGCGGTTGTCCGTCGGGTATACTGCGCCTGGTGGCGCTGGCCGAAACCAATAACGGCGCCGATCACCCCGAATGCTATTTCAACGGCCAAATCGGCTCCATTGCCAGTATCGACTTTATGGTCACCCAGGACTATACTTTCGGATGTCAATTCATGCCGATTAGTTTCTACTGGGAAGATTGCGGCGACAATACCTTCTCATCGAGGACCGGCGATACTCTCTGGCTGTCCCGGCGGGTTTATACTTTCGAACAAATTGAAATAACCGACTACAGCCATGGTTTTCCGGGCTACCTGGGCGCCCCCGATTATTGCATGGAAGGCGGCGGGCCAGGCAAGCCGGCCCCGATCCGGTGTATTGATTTCACCAACGGCGGCATAGATATTATCTGCCCGGATGAAATCGACGATCGCGGTGATTTGAATCTGAACGGGATTCGCAACGAAATCGCCGATGCCGTCGTCTTTACCGATTATTTCATCTATGGTTACTCGGCCTTTACCGTCAATATCGAGGGTCAGAAAGCGGCCTCCGATGTCAATGCCGACGGAATACCATTGACGGTGGCCGATCTGGCTTACCTTATCAGGATCATCATAGGCGATGCCGCGCCGATGCCTAAACTGGCGCCGGAAGACCGGTTCGAAACGGAACTGGTACTCGACGGTACGGCTGTCAGCATGGGGTATTCCACTCACCCCGTGAGTGTCGTTTACCTGGTTGTCGAAGGCCGGGTCGATTTGACGCTCCACGAGGACGCCTACCCGATGCAGATGCGTTACAGTTTTGACGGTGTCGATACCCGGGCGATAATCTACGGGTTCGATCGCGATGCCTACCTGACTCATGGGAATATGCTGCAATTAAGCGAAGCCCATAAGATCAAATCGGTCGAGGTCGGCAGCATATTCGGCGAGCAAATCACGGCGCGGGTGAGCAGTCTGCCGGAGAAATTCGCTCTGTCGCAGAATTACCCCAACCCGTTCAATCCCAGCACCGTGATCAGTTTCGATCTGCCCCGGGTAACTCACGTCACCCTGGAGGTCTTTAACATCCTGGGCCAGAAAGTGACGACTCTGCAGGATGGTATCCTGGAGCCGGGAACACATGTGATCAGATGGGACGGACATGATGTTCGGGGCAATGAGATGGCCTCCGGTATTTATTTCTACCGCTTGCGAGCCGGAGATTTTGCCGAATCGCGAAAGATGATGCTCTTGAAGTAACATCATTCTGAAAATGAACGGCCCTGTCATTAATTTGACAGGGCTGTTTTTATTTTGGCCCGGCCCAGTGGCCCCACCATGCCCTGGATCTTTAAGGGGCAGCTGCCTTTAAATCTTTCTTTTCGGAAAAACGCCCCCAATTAATATAGCGGTGCAGGGACTCGAACCTTTGTTACACTTTTCGATTCCTATCAAGATTATATGGCCGGATGGCCTTGATGCGGAGGATTATGAGCGGCTTCGGGAGTGCTAACAGTGGGAAACACCAGACACTAACATACAGTACAATCAACAACTCGACCATCCATAACCAAAATATTATTCGGCGTTCGGCATGACGCCCAAATGTGGTAAGACTCGCCCGAAACCGATCCCCCGGCTATTGGCCATCCCTTTCAAGCCAATCCAACATAGCAAGAATACTACCGGTGGCCAAGGCTATGCTCGTGTCCGCTGCTCCGTAATAAAGATGGATAGTGTCGCCATCGGGAAGAATAGTATAGCCACAGGGGAAAACCACATTTCCGACATCACCGTGCAACTCGTAGGATTCTTCGGGACCGAAGATCCACTGATTACCGCGTTTGAGGCACAACTGGGGGGTTTTCAGGTCGAACAATGCGAGCCCAAGCCGATATATGGCGCCGGCGGCAGTCTGACGCACGCCATGATACAGCACCAACCAGCCCTTCGGAGTTTCTATAGGTGGTGACGAGATCCCAATCTTGTTTGCATCCCACCACCCTCCACGCCGAGCCTCCAGCATAAGTTTATGATTGCCCCAGTGCGTTAAATCGGGAGAGTAAGAGATCCATATGTGCGCTCTGGGTGAACTGACCGGTCGGTGAATCAACGCCCATAGGCCGTCGATGCGGTGCGGCAACAGAGTCGCGTCTTTATCTTCCGGGGGCATGATAACCCCATAACGTTTGAATTCGTGGAAATCTTCTGTCGTCGCCAGTGCCACCCCCGGGCCGTCGCGAGTAAAGGCTGTGTAGACTATGGCATACTGCTTCAGTTCCGGGACATAAGTAATGCGGGGGTCTTCAATTCCCCAGATTTCCTCGGGATGGTGTTCCGGGTCCGGCATTAAAGTCGGTCGCTGGTCAATCTGCCAATCGTCCACGCCATTTGCTGAACGGGCCGCACAGAGATGGGATTGTCCGCGCCGATCCTCCACCCGGCATAAGAGCAGGGCAGTGCCATCAGCCATCAATGTGGCACCAGGATTGAATACGCTATTGACGGGATAGGGCCAGTTGGCAGCCGTCAAGATCGGGTTGAGTTTGTGGCGTTGCAGGAGTTCGGGGTGCTTATTGCTCATCTGGGTTGCTTCTCCACAGGCTAAAAGTTGTTTTCTGCCAGGCGCAGTTCCAGCAAGGATTGGAGGAATGCGAGAGTAGATTCCGCGCCGAGATTTTCGTTGGGACGATCGGGATGCAGGCCGTCGCGGCATCCACCCGTAGTTGGGTCGTAGATTGAAAGATTCAGGTCGTTACGCCCGAGGAACCATTCAAAAGCGCGCTGGGCTTCCTTGCGCCAGCGTTTGTCCAGCGTGATTCGATACGCTTCGAGACAGGCGGAAACCATGGCCTGGCCTTCCACGGGCTGTTGATCGAAGCGGGCGCGCTCACCGCTTTTCAGGTAAAAGCCATTGGATCCGATGGGTACAAAATGCCCCCCCTTGCCGGCTCGCTGTATATCGGCCAGCCATGCAAGCGATTCCAGTCCGGCTTTGACCATTATTTCACTCTGAACAGATTGTCCGCAAATAAGCGACGCGTGTGACAAAACGGCGTTGCAGTATGTAAGTCCCTCTTCGTACCATCGCCAATCGTCGGAGCGGCAACCTTGATACAGGGCCAAAAGCCGCTGGGACAATTCCTCCTGTACCTGGCCGGCACGACGATCCCCGGCGAAACGCCGGAGGTACTCATGGATGCCGATAAGTGCAAAGGCCCAGGCCCGAGGACTGGTTGTGTCGAGAATGGCGGGCAGGGCCTTTTCGAACAGCCAGCCGGCCATACTGTGAAGCGCCGGTGTATGAGAGCGCCCCAGCACCGTGCCAAGTGCCCACATAGCGCGGCCATGACTGTCATCCGAACCTTTCGCCTCCGTCCAGGTGCGCTGGTAAGTCATGAAGTTGCGAAAGCGTCCGGTTTCAGAATTGTATGCGTACCAGATGAAAGCGAGATAACGGGAGGCCAATTCGAAGGCTTCCTGGTTACCCGCGTCCTCCAAAAGGGCGCTTACGATAAGAGCCCGGGCATTGTCGTCCGTGGTGTATCCCTCGTGATAGTTGGGGATCGTAAAGATGGCGTGTTGCAGAATGCCGGTTTCGTCCGTCATGTTGCGTAAATGATCGAGTTTTATGGGCGGCAGTTCGCCGGGATGTTTATCGAGAGCTTTGACCGTAAAGCCCGGACTGCTGAAATGACGACGTTCGGCTCGAGCCCGTTCAAAAGTCTCGAGATAGCGGCGCGCCACCTGTGGCCAGATCATCTCCCTCCCGAACATATAGGCCCGTTTGCGCATGGCATGACGTCTGGCTTCGTCATCTAATAGTTCAATGACTTTCTGAGCGAGCGCCGATGGGTCACGAAATGGCACCAGGACTCCTCGCTCTTCAGCCAGCATTTCTTCCGCGTACCAGTAAGGCGTCGAGATTACGGCTTTCCCAGCGCCCAGCGTGTAGGCGAGCGTGCCGGATGTGATTTGCGCCCGGTTGAGATAGGGAGTAATATATATATCCGCCGCTCCAATAAACTCTATCAGTTCTTCGAGGCTGACAAATCGGTTGTAAAAGATAACATTGCTCTCCACGCCCCTTTCACGAGCCAGCCATTGCAGTGAAAGTCGATAGGCCTCTCCATCGACCTCCTTGACATGAGGGTGGGTCTCGCCGAGGATTATATAAACCACGTTGGGATGATCGGCCAAAATCGCGGGCAGGGCTTCGATGACATTCTCGATTCCCTTGCTTGACGAGAGTAATCCGAAGCTGAGTAAAACCATTTTGCCTTCAACCCCAAACAGGTCCTTGTGGAAACTGGGGTCAACAAAGGGCACATCCGGGATGCCGTGGGGGATAAGATCAATTTTGTTTGATGCCACATGATAAATATTTGTCAGAAAATCTTTGCCGCGCTGACTCATGACCACGAGCCTATCGGAGAGTTCCGCAACTCCCTCCAACACCGACCGCTGATCTGCATCCGGTTCGACCAGAATGGTGTGCAAGGTCGTGACAATCGGCATACGCAGTTCGCGCAGGAGAGTCAGAATGTGACTGCCGGCCCGGCCGCCGAAAATGCCGTATTCATGCTGTAGACAGACAAGATCGACATTATTAATATTCAGAAAATCGGCTGCTCGGCGATAGGATTCAATATCCTTTTCCATGAGTTCAAAGCGAACGCGACCGGGATATTCGTAGCCCCCGTCGATGTCATTGACGGGAAGGGCGATACATGTCATTCCTCCATTTTCCGCAGCGACTGCTTCACACAAATCGGTAGTGAAGGTGGCAATGCCGCACCGGCGCGGCAGATAATTGCCGACAAATGCGACCCGCTTGATAATCGAGTCGGTTGAGCCATTTTGCAAAACGAATATTTCCTTTCCAACAATTCCCGGCACCAATATAACAATTCCCATTTGGCGGAATGGATTATCACGTAGAATTGGCTACGGTATTACCTGCCACCAAGGGAATCAACTACTATCTACTAAATTAAACTGTGGAAGTCAAAACGCGCAATCGCTCAAACGATTGAAAAGGGAATTAGTCCTTAACTTCAGGGCCTGAATTAAATCCACATTGGCCGGCGACGGGGCGGCGTTTTCTCAGTCGCTATGTTCAGGTGGGCTTTGCTCACCGTTCGGCAAGACTCTCACAGGGACATGTCGGCCTGCGGCCAGAGCACCGGTAATAAGCCCGATTATGATCAATAATTCAATTGACATCGGATTTCCTTTGTTAAAGAAATGGTGTCGACCATATTAATGGCTGTCGGCGAGGTTCAATCTCTGCTTAATCTCTCAAAATATCTGCCAGGCTCTGACGGTGTCGTCTCCGGTGACAGGTATCCAGAATAGCCTATACACGTTGCTTCCGCCTATCTTTAATAAACCCGATCGCGGATTACTTCGACACGAAGTCACGAAACGCGCGCGCGTTCCATGTGTAACTGCCACCTTATTAATAGTTTGGCAAGGATTGTTTTGCCGGGACAAAGCTTGAGAAACGATCAATTGGGGACATTAAGTCTCCCTATATATACATATAAATCAGCCAGACGCCCCGGTTTATTTTCTTCCTTTTTGAAATAAATCGAACGGCTGTATCTCCAACGTTAGTAACCGTATGCAATAGAACGACTTATTGAGGGGGGGGGAAAAATCTTCTTGACAGCAATTTCCGAAATTCTATATTTTAGTTAGGTTGTTCAACAAATATCTGGGGAGAACTTATTGGTGCCGAAGATCCGGGTGCTCTTGATAGAAGACAATCGCCTTCTTCGCGAAGGAATCACCAAAATGCTGAACATGGAGGCGGACATCAAGGTGATTTCGTCGACCGGCAATGGCGATGCCATTGAGAAGGCCGAGAATCTGGCGCCGGATGTGGTGCTTCTCGATTTGGGTCTCAAGTATCAAAGTAGTCTGACCATTGTTGAATTATTAATGAAGAAGTTTCCCGAAACCCACGTGATAGTCATGGACCTGGTCCCGGCGCATGAGGAAATAGTTGAGTTCGTCAAAGCGGGAGTCTCGGGTTTTATTTTGAAAGACGCCACACTTCCCGATTTTTTGCGCACTATCAGATCGGTGGCGCAGGGGACTAAGGTTCTCCCTCCGCTGATGACCGGTTCACTTTTTTCCCAGATCGTGGAGCTCGCGATTCAAAGCGGTAAAATGAAAGATGTGATGTCAGCCGTTAAAATGACCAGACGGGAGCATGATGTAATCGGCCATATAGCCGCGGGAAAGAGCAATAAAGAGATTGCCGGCGACCTCAACATTGCCGTCCATACGGTCAAAAGCCATGTGCACAACATTTTGGAAAAACTGGCTCTCCACACTCGCCTGGAGTTGGCGACTTTTGCCCATACTCAAGGAGTGAGGCAAGAGATTCCCCCGCGAACTCCCGTAGAGCGCGATTAGCGAATCTATCAAAAGAACTAACTCCTTTTTCATCCTTTCGAGCGATTGAATCCCTGAAATATCGGTCGTATACTTATCATGGCAGACATAGTGCCCTGTTTTTTCATGCGCAACTCATCGGCCCTGAAAAGACGACCGGCCAATTGATGAAGGAATGGATTCGTTATGGAAAAGATAAAAGTTTTGCTGATTGAAGACAACCGGCTTCTGCGCGAAGGGACAACCGCGATGCTCAACCAGCAGGAAGACATCAGCGCGGTTTCGTCGGCAGGCAATAGAGGCGCCCTTGAAAAGGCCAAAAAATTGGTGCCGGATGTGGTCCTGCTCGATAAGGGTCTAAGGAGTCTTAGCAGTCTGAAAGTGCTGGAATCGATAAAGAAACTATCCTCTCGGATAGAGGTAGTTGTCATGGACCTGATCCCGGCCCGCATAGAGGTAGTTGAATTCGTCAAAGCCGGCGTCTCCGGTTTTATTTCCAGAGACGCGACTCTTGGCGATCTTCTGCACGCTATCAGATCGGTTGTCAAGGGGGTCAAGGTTTTGCCTCCGACCACGGCCAATTCGCTTTTTTCTCAGATCGTAGAGCGCGCCATTCGCGAAGGAACGGTAGATCGAGTCATTGCCGCCGTCAAATTATCCAGGCGAGAGCAAGATGTGGTTTCCCTTTTGGCAGAGGGAAAAAGTATTGCCAAGATTTCGCTTAAACTCAAGGTAGCCGTCTATACAGTCAAAAGCGATATTCACAATATATTGGATAAACTTGCCCTTCATACCCGGCTGGAATTGGCCAGCTTTGCGTTCACCCGCGGCATGGTCAAACACTGAAGCGGCCAAAAACATCAGGGCGCGATAACAACATATCCGCCCAATGAGCTAGCTCCCTTTTCAATCCTTCGACGAATTGATTTAATCGTCCCCAAAGACGAAATTGGTAGAGAGCAGAAAACTCTCTCCTGGTAATGCAAGGAGTCACCAGGAAGGACGCTCTTGATCCCGGGGAGCCTGGACCAAAGGGATTCTCATCAACGGTTCAAATCCCCTCGCGCCCTAAACCAGAAAGAGGCCGGACTGGAATAGAATTCCGGCATATCAGTTGAGGCGAATATGACGAGCGAAAATGCGAAAAGGTCGAACTTCAAGGACAAAGTCCTGCCGGGTCTCGAATTCCTTCTGCAACTCTCCTTATGTCTGACCAAGAATGGACGCGACGCAATCGGACTTATGCGGGAGGCGATGGCCGAGGCTTACTGGTCCTGGGATGAGTCGATATCTGAGGCAAGCTGCAAAATGTGGCTACATACAATCTTGACCAGACGGTATTTTAACGGCTTTAAGCGGCGTGCCCACCCATTAGACCGGGACCCGGGTGAAAATATCGATAAGAGTCTCGTCGAGAATGATCGGCTCTGCCCTACGACCACAATCAATGCCCGGGAGGATACATTTCTAACCGGCGAATCCAAGGAAGAATCCGGTTTAATTGATGCCTTCGCCGGACTTCCCCTGAAGTTCCGGAACGCAATGATTCTGTCATATCTCGAGGGATTTTCCAACCGGCAAATCGCCAACCTGGCCGGCGTGCAACCGCATGCGATAGAATCATTGCTCAACCGGGGTCGCGAATACCTGCGGAAAGATCTTTTCGCATACCTGATAAGCCACAAAAGTTTTGATACGACTATGGACCGAGAGGCGGCATCAGGATGAAACGGAATCATGTGGGAAATTGTGTCAGGCGCGGATGTCGTTCTGAAGATCGGGGGACAATGGCATGCCACGTCGCAAGGAATGCCATCGCGCGGTGTCGCCCGGAAACAATAGCCATAGGATGGGACGGAATATGGAAATAAGGAAGGAGTTCGAAGTGTATGCCTTGCCGCAGCTTGAAGGGCTATATCGCACGGCTTTGTATATGTCAGAAAACGAATCCGATGCACAAGCGCTGGTTCAGGAATCCTTTGTCAGAGCCTATCGCTTCTGGCACGAAACTAAATCTGCGCCGAAAGATCGTGTTTGGCTTTTCAAGATTATGGTAAACATTCTTATCAATAAATATCGGTTATTCCCCGGCCCGCTGACTGCCAAAAATATCGTTGACAAAACCGATGAATCCTGGGAGTTCTCTCATTGGGAAAATCAGTACCCGAATGTCAACTCGGTCCAGGATGCTTTTTCGGCGATATCGGAAGACCATGTTAGAAAAACCATCGGGAATCTGCCCCGTGATATTCGGCTGATAGTGGTCCTCTCGCTGCTGGAGGAGTTTTCATATCAAGAAATAGCGGATATAGCGGGCCTTAACCTGGAAACTGTCAAGTCCAGACTGCAGAAGGGTCGCGGGCTCATGCAGAGAGAGCTTTTCGATCATGTAGTATGCAAAGGCAAGGACAATATACTTGCCGACAGAGTCAGGAGCAAAGAATCAAGCTAATAATCAGTGCTTAAGTTAACAATGTAAAATCGGATTTCACAAGGAGTAAACATGTTCAAGATAACCAGTCTCTTCGTTTCACTCTCGCTGGCGTTTATTATCGCATCCTGCGATAGTGGCAGCACAAGCGATCAAGGAGTGCAGGCAGCCCCCAAAGCGACCACTTATGTTACCATGCCGGCAAAGACGGCCATCGCCGTCACTCTCATCGATTCGATCGATACTGATGTTCACGTGACGGGCGCGGCATTTCACGCCAGACTTTCACGACCAATCGTCGTAAACGGCTACACTCTGTTTGCCGACGGTGCCGAAGCGAGAGGAACGCTGAATAACGTTGTCGAGTCCGGCCGACTTAAAAATCCCGCCGAATTGGATTTCAGTTTGACGGCTATCCAGGATAAAAACGGGAATTGGGTCAATGTAGGTACCGACATGATCCAGGATAAAAAGGCTTCCCATACGAATCGTGAGGTGGCCATGATCGGGGGCGGGGCCATAGTCGGCGGCATTATCGGCAAAATAATCGACAAAAAGGGAAGCACCGAAATAGGTGCCGTTGCGGGTGCGGCCGCCGGCACAGGTTTGTCGGCCGCGACCGGCAAGCAAGATATCTTCTACGGGGCGGGCTCGGAAATTACATTCTTCTCCAGCCAGTCGATGCAGATAGCTCTTAAATAGCCATAGGGGAAGTAATTTAACGGTTCTCCGTAAAAGAGAACCAGGCATACAATAAAAGGAGAGTAATAATGAAAAAGACACTTATCATCGCCCTGATAATCGGCTTGTTGGGCAGTCTCACCGCCTATGGAAGCAGACGCCCGGTCGGTATCCACGGCATCGGACCGAGAGTGGGATTCACGGTTAATCCGGATCAAATCCACGTCGGAGCTCATTTTGATCTGGGCGATCTGGCGGATAACCTGATGATGCAGCCGAATCTGGAAATCGGCTTTGGCGACAACTTAACCGTGGTAGCTCCCAGCTTTGAAGTTGATTATCGCTTTCGCTCCGATTGGGGCGTCTGGACGCCGTATCTCGGCGGCGGGGCCGGTCCGGTATTTTACTCCGTAAAGAATGGAGGAAGTAATTCCGAGCTCGGTATTTACCTGCAGTTCGGCATTGGGAAAGGATCGTCCCATAGTACGTCAGGACATTTTTTCCTGGAAGGCAAGCTCGGCCTGGCCGACGCCCCCGACTTTAAAGCCACTGTCGGTTGGACCTTTGGACAATAAACCATGGGCTGCAGGAAAAGTGAGGCCCGCGAAAACCGTATGCGCCGCTTGAGTTCGCTTAAGAGGTGCGGGATAGACGAAAGGGCAAATAATAAGTGACCATCGAGGCATGGCAAACCTCAATCAATCAAGCCGCGGATTACCGCCGTCCAATGCCGGGATGCATTGGTCGGCGGCATATCCAGGGCAAAGGGAAAGGAGAATCATATGCTGTGGACATTAGCAGTAATACTGCTGGTTCTATGGGGGCTGGGCTTGGTATCAGGTTATACGATGAACGGCTTCATTCACATTCTGATAGTCGTCGCCGTCGTCGTCGTGCTGGTTCGGATAATCACCGGCAAAAAGGTTTTAGGATAAATCGTCTATCAGGAAAGGAGTCTTTATGAAATTCATTACCATAATCCATTTAATTTTGGCCAACCGAAGGAAGAGAGAATGAATAAAAAGAGTATTGTACAGGGACGTCACATCTTGAAAGTATTAGCCATGGTGACATTGCTTCTAAGTACGCTGGTAATCGGCCCTCCGGCCCTTGCCGATTCGTTGGCGGCGCCGATTAAGATCGGCACATCGACGGCGCTGGATCGCCCCACGCTGGGGATGCCGCGCTGGAAAGCGTATATGCTCGAAACCGACCCGAATCAGTTCTGGGCCGGTTATACCAACGGCAGCAAAACCCGAACCCAAATCTCATATACCACCGACGGCGGCACTACCTGGAGCACCGACGCCATCCAGATCGAGCCGGCTGGTTATCTTAACATGCATTGTTCGGTTTTCGGGTTAAACGGGAATTTATATGCCACCTGGCCGGGTCGAAACAGCATTACCTTTCGGCAATTCAGCACCCCGATTCACGGCAATATCGATGGGGGACCCCTGGTGCCGATCGCCGGAACCACTACCAGTCATCGTTCCAACCTCATGGTCCAGAACACCGGGCGGATTTGGCTGTTCACGCGCTTGAGTTTTGCCAGCACCAGTGAAAATGTCCGATATCACTATTCGGACGACAACGGCGGGACGTGGAGTGACGGTACCGCCTTTGCCACCAATTTCAATTCCATACGCATCGGATCCATGCCATATGTGGGAGGTAACCCGGCGCTGGTCGTTCTGTACCTCAATGACGCTCGCGGTTTTGAATATTATCTGTGGAATGGAACGTCCTTCGAGGCCCAACCGGACCACTCGATTTACCATGTCAACATGCGCCAGACCCGGGAGTTCACGCATAATGTCGTCCGCGATACCACGTTTCATATCATTTTCGGAGTCGGCACAACGCTTCACCACGTATGGAAAAACTTTAATAACGGGTCCGGTTCCTGGAACCATCAGATAATAGATAATTCCCCCACCACTACGGATAATGAGTGGACGCCGATTTCGACCGTCAGAGGGGATGATCTTTATATATTCTACTGCAAGAAATCTTCTTCTGACGCAGCCACGTCAAAGGTTTACTATAAAGTATGGTCGCAGTTGTCGCAAACCTGGACCGATCCGGTATTGATGTCAACCGATGCTGCAATCCTTGCCAATCACGATCCGAACACCTGTTTTCGGGTACCGGAAAACTCTCCCTATGTTCCCGTCACATGGAGTTCCGGTTCGGGGCCATTTGATATCTATTTTGCCAAGGTAATCGTCGACCCCGATACTACCACTGTAATAGATTGTCCGGAAATAGCGATAAGTTGTTTGCCGGACACAATCGATATAGAGATTTGTTACCCGACGACATTGAGTATTCCGCTCGCTATCGCGAATCAAACTCAAATCGAAGTATCAGGCGCGACATGGTCGGATAATATACTCACCTTCACCGCCGATACATCCGGTATTTATTCATATCAGGTCACGGCATTAAACTCGTGCAGTTCGGCGACTTGCCAATTAGTGGCCAGAGTCCTGGTGTGGCCGTCTCTTGACCTTTATATTGCCGACGGGGACGTCACTTCCTCGGATCCAGGGGCGCTTATCGGCGAGACTGTTACCCTGTCGGCCGTCATTCGGAGCGATGCCGAGTCTGTTCCGGTATCCGATATTGCGGTGCGCTTCTTTGATGGCGATCCGAATTCAGGAGGGGCGCTTATAGGCATCGATCAGATCATCTTAACCCTTGATGGCGGCCAGGACGATACTGCCCGCGTGCAGTATATGGTGGTTGATCCGGTTTCCCGTGATCTATATGTGGTGGCGGACCCGGATGAAGTCATTTCCGAATGCTCTGAAAATAATAATATGGGAATATTGTCGATAGCAGGCGCCGCCGGAAACGCCTTGATACAGGGCACGGTGGCTGTCGGTGCGACCCCTTTACAAGGCGCCATCGTCGATCTTCTGGATAGCGAAGGGAATGAGTATCTGTCGGACATAACAGACATATCGGGCCACTATCAGTTTAAGGCCATCCCGTCAGGCAACTACATAGTGGACATGAATCCCCCTCTGGGGTTTGCGCCGACCAGCCCTGTTTCAGTACCAATCATTCTCGCCGGTGAGAATGTTCTGGTCGATTTTGAATTAAGTGATATCGCCTCCGGATCAATCACCAGTTATTACTGGTGGAAGAATCAAATTCAGGCGATTCGGAACGGAGTCCCCCTTTACCTCGGCCTTACCCGCGGCGATATCAATGGTTATTGCGCCACGATTTATGATCATTTCTATGATCGAACCGACGAGTATGCCATTGACATTGCGGATGTAACATACACGGGCAGTCCGGCCGTGCCACTCACATTTGATGATATCGCCAGGACATGGCTTGATGTCGTGGATGAGAGCAATGCGGCCAAGACCAGGAAACACCTTCTGGCATGTCTGCTCAATGTTGCTTCAACTCGTCTTAGCCAGAGGGCCATAGTGAGTTACGATGGCGCCACGGCATGTCAGGCGATAAATTACCTCTCCGGCTATTATCTTAGCGGCGGTACCGACGACTGGACACTCTGGTACAATCTTAATCGCATCAATTCCCGGGTAATGATCGCGGCGGGCGTAATTCCGCTTTCAACCGCCAATGTCTTGTTCAAGCCAGGGGAGAATGAACAGATTGGCTCTCTCCCGAGCGCCTTCGCCTTATTGCAGAATTACCCTAATCCTTTCAATCCGAAAACCGAGATTCGGTTTGTACTGCCGGGGACGGCGACGGCTGTTCTGGAAGTGTTCAACATTCAAGGTCAAAAGGTTACAACGCTGGTGGATAAGGTTTTGCAGGCGGGCGAACACAGAGTCACTTGGAATGCGGCCAACGTGGCCAGCGGTGTTTATCTGTACCGCCTGACCGCGGGAAAGTTTACCAAAACCAAAAGGATGGTGTTATTAAAATAGTCCCATTAAATAGCCCCATGAACGCCGGGCATTCCTGGCCACCGGGAGAATACACGAAAGCGTGTATTTACCGCCTGCCTATAAGCAGATGGAGCGGGCCCGTTATTGTGGCGACGTGCGATAATAGTGTATATCGAAAGACAAACAAGTCACACCTTAACAAATGAGGAGATGTTATTATGAAACTAACAGGGGTAATGCTCAAGTCAGCGACTGTGCGAATTCTGGTATTGGCCGTCATTTTGGCCGCCAACTCCGCGTCCGCCCAGTACGCGCAGGAACGGGCGCAGACAATACCTGCCGATCCGCGTATGATCGTGATTCCGGCGCGCAGCCTGCAAGAGATTTCCAATGATATTGACAACGCCACGGCCGACAAGCAACTGGCGCTGAATCGCAATATCCAGGCCGTTAATCGTCTCAATGAGATCGAATTTGCCATTGAAACGAGAGAACTTTCTATCAGAGATATCAATCGTCGGAAAGACGACGCCGGAAATATTAACCACGATTCCGAGGAGGCTTCGCTTAAGATCGAGGCGAAAGCCAACAAAGAGGCGATCGATCTGCTGAAGCGCGTAAAGGATCTTCGTAAGGCCGAGATCGAAGTGGCCAAGGCCGAAGAGGAGCATGCGGATATGACAATCCGTGTATTTCAGATGGAGAGCGAATTGCAGAGCAAGCGAATCGAGTACAATTGGCTATCGATGAGTAGCGTGGGCGATCTGACTCAAAATACTGCCCATCAGGTACTCCGTGGTCTTGAAGTGAACCTTCTGAAACTACAGCAGGATCTGGCAAAAGAGACGCAGGAGGTGGCCTCCAAGCAGAAGGATGTAGTCGGCCGACGCATGAAACTTCATGAGGCCCAGCTCAAGTTCGGTAAGTAGTGTTCATCGCCTTTCCGTCGAGGAGATAGGATTATAAATGGAATAAATTATGTTCGACAGAGAATGATATGCTGAAATATAATCGAGAAACAGGCATCGCCATAAAATTGGAGTAATAATATGAAAATCTGGACATTTATTCTCGTGATTGTACTGCTTGCAATTGCCGCTTTCGTCGGGCTTAACTGGAACGCAATAATAGCTCCGACAACTCTTTCGCTGGGCGTCGCCGTCATTCAGGCGCCGCTTGGATTCGTTATGCTGGCTCTGTCAGTATTTTTCGTAGCAGCGTATTTTATCTTTGCGATTTACTCGAAAACGTCGGGATTCTTTAAAGAACGTGATCACGCGAGGGAAATGCACGCTGCTCAAGAATTGACCGATCACGCGGAAACCTCACGCTTTAACGAATTGAAGGAATCATTGGGCGCCGAACTAAAACGCCACGTAACTCTGTTTTCCGAGTCAACCGCGGTCGTAATGGCAAGGTTGGACCGACTTGAATCGGTCCTTCAATCCGCTATAGTAAAATCGGGGCAGTCTCTCGCTGCCTCGAGTGTTTTAACCCAAGAAACAACAGGAGGAAATCAACTATGAGTTCCAAAAGCGCCTATGAAAATACACTGCAGGCACAGCTTGATGAATTTAACTCAGAGATCGAAATGCTTAAATCAAGAGCAGACAAGGCGGAGGCCGATTCACAATCATGGCATCGCAAGCAAATTGAAGCATTGCAGGAAAAACACAAAATCGCCATGGAAAAATATAGTGAACTTAAGGAAGCCAGCGATGATGCATGGGAAGATATGAAAACTGGCATTGCTTCTGCATGGGATTCCCTTGGCGAAGCTCTGAAATCGGCCACGAGCAGGTATAAATAACCCATTGGGTTATTATGACCATTGGGGAAAGGCATGTTCAATAACTTAGATAAACCGCAATAGTGATGCTGTCCAGGTTCTTATGGAAATGATAATTAACGTGGGATACCAGCAATATGAAAAAGCTTTCTATCGGAATTATTGATCTGGTGGCCAAGGCCCCGACGCGGACAATGTGGATGCGTGTCATGGGCGCCAACTTCGTCAGTATCATGCCTCAGGTTGTTGCCGCCTGGTGTGAAGATCAGGGGCATGAAGTCACGCTGGTCACATATACCGGGCGAGAAGATCTCCTCGAAGAATTGCCGTCCGGAGTCGACCTCGTTTTCATCAGCTCATTTACTGAAGCGGCCTTACTTTCCTATGCTCTCAGTAGTCTCTTTCGTTCGCGAGGCGCGGTTACCGCCATTGGCGGACCCCATGCCCGCTGTTATCCGCAGGATGCACAGAAGTATTTTGATTATGTCCTGGGATTCACCGATGAATCACTCATTAAGGAAGTGCTTCGGGATTGCGCCCGACATCGGCCCGTGGGTTTGCACCTTACCGCCGGACACCAGCCGGTCGACTTGCCCGGCGTAAGCAAACGCTGGAAATTCATAGAACAAACCCTGGGGAAGGCGCCCTTTATTAAGATAGTCCCGCTTTTGAGTAGCCTGGGTTGTCCGTACTCCTGCGACTTTTGTATTGACTCCACCGTGCCGTATCAGCCATTTGATACCGATGCAATGAAAGAAGATCTGCGTTTTCTACTGGGCAAGTTGAAGCGCCCCCGAGTGGCATGGCACGATCCGAATTTCGGAGTTCGGTTTGACAATTGTATGGATGCAATAGAGGAGGTGGTCCCTCCGGGCCGTATCGATTTTATCGCCGAATCAACCCTGTCGCTGCTCTCCGAGCGGCGAGTAAAGCGGCTAAAGCGTATCGGTTTCAAGGCTCTCCTGCCGGGCATTGAATCGTGGTTTGAAATGGGCAGGAAGTCGAAAACCGGAAGGGCGGCGGGAATGGAAAAGGTCAGAATGATTTCTGACCATGTCAACATGATCCTGCGGCATATCCCATATGTTCAAACCAATCATATATTCGGGCTCGATGGCGATGAAGGGTCGGCGCCGTTCGAACTCACCAAACGATTTCTGGACCTCTGTCCGGGGGCTTTTCCGGCATATTCCATGCTCTCGGCGTTTGGACAGGCGGCACCGCTGAATCTGGAATTTCAGCGAGCCAACCGGGTGCTGCCGTTTCCCTTTCACTTTCTAAGCAATATCCAGATGAATATCAAGCCGAAAAATTACTCCTGGCTGGAGTTTTATGATCATCTCATTGATGTCACAAAATATTCATATTCTCCGCGCCTGATATTTCGACGATTCCTGGCAAATGGGGAGACGATTCCCCGGTGGCTGAATGTCGTTCGGGGATTCTCGTCAGAACGTTATGGCCGGGTAAAATACTTTACCGAAATACGGCGATTACTGATCACCGACCGACGGCTCCGGCGATTTTTCGAGCATGAGACTGACGATATTCCCCAATATTTTATAGAGAAAATTCGCCGGGATCTGGGCCAGTTCTGGGAGTGGTTACCGGAGGGAGCAATATACCACAATCCCAATGCCTATCATTTATCGGCTGAGATGGAAAGATCCTCTTGCAGCCTCTCAGGTGCCGACGCTGCCTGAAATGTGACCTGGCGCACATATTTTGGTCAGGGTTGAAAGTAAAGACCTTGAAAGTTTGCCACACAATAATCTGAAGAGAGAAATCCAATGATATATCAGAGTCGTTACCGGAGTATTTGGCTGATTATACCGCTAATAATCATAACTGCCGGCACCATAAATTTAGGCGGTTGTGGGGTGACTCAGCAGACAAATCTATGGGCGGATCCCTCATATCATGGCACTCCGATGAAAAATATTCTAGTGATTGCGATGAATGAGGATCAACTAAGACGCCGTATGTGGGAAGACGCGATCGTAACTGCGTTCAGTGACAAGAAACACGCCGTCACGGTTGCCGTTGCTTCCTACCAACTTTTCCCCGACAACCTTCCGGACACTCTGACAGCACGTCTCAAAACGAAAGAAGAAGGTTTCGACGGTGTCCTGCTCGTTGCCAAAATCCGGCTTGACACGCTTACGAACGATGTGCCGGGTTACACAACGAATGAGGAGGTAACCACATATAGTCGCAGGTGGGGTGCTTATGTGACCCATTATGAAAATATTTATCATCCGGGGTATGCCGGGATTGAAACCTTCGTCAGTGTTCGAACTGACCTGTTGGTGCCACAGGAGGATGGCAGGTTAGTCTGGTCAGTAACGAGTCAATCGCTTGATCCGACGTCCGCGGGCCAATTCAGGAGTTCCGTTGCTGACCGCGTTGTGGACCGTTTGAAGAAAGGGCGATTTACCTATTAGCCATGCTTTTCCCTCTGATTAACTACATAAATAGAGAGGGCGATTTCATGAAAAAAATAGCAGGTTTGTGGATCGACCATAGGAAGGCACTCATTATGGTTGTTACTGACAAAAGGGAAGAAGTAAAACTGGTGGTTTCCAGGGTTGAGAAGCAACCCCGCCGCTCCGGCGATTCACCTTTTAGCGGTTCGTATGAGTCGCAAACTGTCCCGGCAGATGACATCCGGGAAAGGAAGTTTAGTGGAGACCTCGGCATATACTACGATGCGGTTATTGAGTGCATCCGCTATTCGGATTCGATTCTGATATTTGGTCCCGGTGAGGCCAAGGCCGAGTTGAAGAAACGACTTATAAGGCACAGGCTCGGAGAACGGATTGTCCGGATCGAAACAGCTGACAAGATGACTGATCGTCAGGTCGCCGTGAAAATTCGACAATATTTTCAATAATAGTCTCCCGGCGAATTCGATCGACCATCGATCCGCCAAAATCCGATCATTGTTGTGAGGCGTTTACAATGACTAGTTTACCGGCGGACCTTTGAATGGCATTTGCGGAGGAATTGGGAGGGGACAATAATTAAATCCTTTTTGTGAGGCTCCCAGAAATTAAGGGATTCTAATATATTGCAGGAATTTTAGAAGAGACCGCGGGTATCCGAAAAGTGGCATGGTATATCGAAGATGGCAGTAGGCGCTGCGTTCGTTGCGAACTATTAAAACAGCCAAAGACTAAAAGAAGGAGACCAGCCAATGGCCGGTCTCTTCATAAGCCTGTCCTGGGCCTTAGCTGGCACAGGACTTAGCTTGTCGCTGTTAGTAAGATCTCCGGTAGCCATTGCCACCGCCGCGGTTGCCACTATCAGCGCGTGGTTTCGCTTCGTTGACATTCAAGGCGCGTCCGTTCAATTCCTGGCCATTCAGGCCACTGATGGCGGCGACGGCCTCGTTTTTTGCGGACATCTCGACAAATGCGAATCCTTTCGGCTGGCCGCTGTCCCTGTCGGTAATGATCTTAATGGTTGAGACTTCACCATAGGCCTGGAAGGCCTGGCGTAATTGATCTTCCGTCGTTTCGAACGACATGTTGCCGATGTAGATATTCACTCTACACTCCATTCTTGCTTATCCCAAAGTGAACTGCGCTTTAAAGAAGTCAGGCACTTCAAGACAAATATATACGGCGCATGATTGCGCGATCAATTCGAGATTAAGCTTTAGCGGAGTGTTGCAGATTAGGACAAGACTTCGAAAAAGGTCGAACTCAAATCAATGTTAACCACTTAATATACGAGTGGATTAAATAAAAACCTACGACTATTTTTGAAGAATACAAATTATTCTGCAATTATTTAATGCATTAAACCCAAGAGTCCATAATGGTTTTATCAGGCGAAGCCATTACCGCTCGCTGGTTTGATTCCAAATTGATTTAGCTGTCAAAACGCCAAAGTGGTCGAAAGTCTTGCTGGCATGCCGCCTATCAATGCCGTGTAATATAGGGGGTATGTATTGTCCATTATGGATTATATAAGGTGTTGGATTAAAACAAATTAATATAGCGGTGCAGGGACTCGAACCCCGGACACGCGGATTATGATTCCGCTGCTCTAACCAGCTGAGCTACACCGCCATTTTCAAAGAATTCAGAAGCAATTATAATACGCAGTTTGCCCCAAAAGTCAAGGAGTTTGCTCACAGGTTTTACCTCCATATCAAGGGCATGGCCCGCGCCACAAAAGGTTTGACTTTTTCCCCTCTTAAGGAGTATTATAGACTCGATTATGGGGAACTATCGGCAGGCCGGTCAGGTTCTCCTGTAAGAAATATAATGTTATGAAACATAACAAATTGGAAGATTTAATCCAGCCGGTCAAAGCCGATCTGGATCAGTTTGATCGTCGTCTGGCGGAGATCTTGACGGGCGATTCCCCGCTTATTTCCTCGATTGCCCGCCATCTGGTCGATAACCGCGGCAAGCGCATTCGCCCGGCTTTCTTATTTCTTCTGGCGCGGGCCTCGGATTTATACCACGAACAGGGTATCAACGCCTCCCTGGCCATAGAATTGATCCATACGGCGACCCTGCTTCATGACGACGTGGTCGACAACTCCAATTTCCGCCGCGGCCAGGAAACAGTCAATTATAAGTGGACCAATCTGATTTCGGTTTTGATGGGAGATTATCTTTTCGCCAAGGCTTTTCGCCTGATGGTTGAGACCGGCTCGATTCCGCTGGTGGAGGCTATCTCCCGGGCCACCGAGCGCGTTTCGGTGGGCGAATTGCGGCAAGTCGAGGAAACCTCCAATTTCGATTTATCCGAAGAAGAATACCTGAAAATAATCGCCGATAAGACTGCCTCTCTTTTTGCAGTTTCCTGCGAAGCGGTACCGATCCTGGCGGGTATGAACGGCGATGCCCGCCTTCGATTTTCTCATTTCGGAGAATCAATCGGAACGGCTTTTCAAATCGCCGATGATCTGCTGGATTACACGGGCGATATCAAGGTTACCGGAAAAGAGCCGGGCAATGATATTATCACCGGCAAAGTTACTCTTCCCCTCATTTATACTTTGCGACAAAGCGACCGGAAATGCCGCAAAGAAATTCTGGATATTCTCGGCAACGGCGTCGGCGAAGGCGGATTTCGTCGGATATTAAAATATGTCTCCGATTCCGGCGGTTTGGAATATACTGCCCGGCGCGCCGCCGAGATCGCCGAGGACGGCGCCCTGGCGATAAAGAACCTCGGAGATTCGGTGTATCAGGCCTCGCTTATTTCCCTGGTCGAGTTTTCCATCACCCGCGTGAGTTAATTAAGAATTTCGCGTTACTTTCCCGGCCGGGAAGGGTATAAAAAGATATGTACGGCATCACCGATTTATCCATTACTTTCCTGACCGGGTTCCCGGTAATAACCACCCTGGTTTTTTTGATTTTTATCGGTTTCTCCTTTTACCTGTATCGCCGGACCAATCCCCCTTTGCCGCGGAGTATCAGGATTCTTCTGGCCCTGCTTCGCCTGACCGCGGTGGCGGCCCTGTTTCTGGCCCTTTTTGAGCCGGTATTATCGTACGACAGAATTTTCGAGCGCAAACCGCGCCTGACCATCTTGAAAGATGTCTCGGGCAGTATGGAAATTTCCGAAGAAGGGAAAACACGCTTACAAAGAATCGACTCCCTGATTTCTTCACCCTCTTTCAGTCCCATCGCCGATGCCTTTGATATCAGGACCATCCTCTTTTCGGATAAGCCTTCGGAAGATATCGATAGTCTTAATCGTGACGAGACCGCCCTGGGGGCGGTTTTGGAGGAGCAGGCCCGCCGGGAAGCCGCCGAGGGGTCGGAGTCGTGGTTGATACTCTCGGACGGAATTTCCAATCACGGTCTCGCTCCGGCGGAAGCGGCAGCCCGGATAAAAACCCGGATTAACGCGGTGGGTATCGGTCTGGAAAGCAGCGAACAGGATATTGCCGTTACCGGTGTGGATTATAACGATATCGTTTTTGCCGGACGCCCCACCGAAATTACAGTCCATCTGGAGTGGACGGCCCTTAAAAATGAGACGGCCCGTCTGGAATTGAAAAACGGGGCCCGAACCTTGCAGCGCAAGGAGATAAACCTGGGCGCGGGAACTCTCAAAGACGAGATAAAGATAAATTTCGTTCCGGAGCAACCGGGGCAGCAGACCTTTCAGGTGACCGTCTCGCCCCTCAATGACGAGATGTCCGATAAAAACAACAGCCGCTCCTTTTCCATGTCGGTTATGAAAAGCCGCTTAAAAGTCCTCATGGTCTCCGACCGTCTGGATTGGGAGTACTCTTTCCTGAATCGCTTTTTGGCCCGCCTGGAATCGGTAGATTTGACGAGCGTGGTCTCCCGACTGGGCGGGGGATATCTGGCGACCCCATTCCCGGTGCGTCAGGCGGAGTTGAACCAGTATGACCTGGTAATACTGTACGATATCGACGTGAAAGTCTACCAGGCCCGGGTTGAATTGTTCGAATCTTTTCTTAAGGAAAAGGGGGGAGGGCTGCTGGTTATCCTGGGAGATAATTATCTCCGGGCGCCTTATCCCCGATGGCTTGACGCCTACCTGCCGTTTTTGGTCAAGAGCCGCGGGCCGCGCATGATATATCATAAATTCAACGGGATTCCCGATGAAAATTACCTTTTCCACCCCGTGGTACGCCTGGGCGATAGCCGGACAGCTATCCGCGACGCCTGGCGGGAGTTGCCGCCGTTTGAGACGATTGTTCCCGTTGATTCGATAGTCACGGGAGCGGAAATACTGGTCGGTTCCGATCTGGGGGAAGGCGAGCGGACTCTGCCGGTTCTGGGCTTTCGGCGTCTCGGACCCGGCAAGGTTCTGGCCGGGGCGGTGGCCCCTTTCTGGCACTGGAAATTTCTGGTTCAGGGCGTTAAACGCGAGGCCAAAGAGTACGGCCTTTTCTGGAACGGCGTTGTCAATTGGCTGGCCCTGAAAGAAGAATCCGAACCGGTCCGTATCGTACCGGATAAGAATATATACACCCGGGGGGAGACGGTGGGATTCGATGCTTTCGTGTATGATCTGGGCTTTCGTTCCATTACCGGGGCTTCGGGATATATCATGCTGAAATCCGAGGCGACAGCCGACAGCAATCTGGTGCAATTCCTGGAAACCGGCGAGGGGCGCTATCGGGCGGAATTGGAATTGATCCCTTCGGGAAGATACAAGTATTTCGGGGTGATTGAAAAAGACGGCCAAAAATTGAAAGAAGCAACCGGCGAAATTGCCATTGAATCATACACAATCGAAGAATTTAGGCGTAAACCGGATTTCGCGGCGATGGCTTCGGCGGCCCAGTTGACCGGGGGGGATTTTGTCCTGCTAAAGGATGCCGACAGCCTTTGGGCCGACTTGAATACGGATAAAATTCCGATGTCCGAGCATAATGAGATTGCAGTCTGGAATAAAATTTGGCTTTTGACGATTTTCATCGCCGCCCTGGGCCTGGAATGGTTTCTGCGAAAAAGGTGGCAGTTACTGTAGGCGTAAATATTTCCGTGAAGTCATAAAAGCCGGAAGGAATCGCCCCGCCGGCTTTTTGCGATTATCGCCGTCGAGTTTATTTCAACAAGATATTTTTGAGCGTTTCGGTTGAAGAATTTGCGTCTCCTCAAGACCTCTATCTTGCCTTTTCAGAAGAAAGATATATAATAACAGATTGGCAAGGAGTGTCACTTACCCGGCAAATTATCATAGGAAGAAAAGGCGGAGGATACGATATGAAAATTGCAGTAATCGGTTCGGGATTGATGGGAAGGGCGGCGGTCTATGACCTGGCCCGTGCCGAGGGTGTCGAAAAAGTCGGTCTCTTTGATTTCGATAAAGAACTGGCTGATGAAATAGCCCGAAAGTTCGGCAATAATAAAACCCTTGCGGCCAAAATCGACGCCGGGGATACTTCGGCTGTGGAAGCAGCGCTCAAGGATTATGACGCCTGCATCTCGGCGGTCACCTATAAATATAATCCCGGGCTGACCCGGGCGGCTATCAAGACCAGGACTCACTTTTTCGACTTGGGGGGCAACAACGACGCTGTCCGCGAGCAATTTAAAATGAACGAGGCCGCCAGGGCCGCCGATGTGGTCGTCATTCCCGACTGCGGTCTGGCGCCGGGGATGGTTTCCATCCTGGCCGCCGATGGAATCAAAAAATTGGACACCGTGAAATCGCTTAAGATCCGGGTCGGAGGTCTGCCCCAGAAACCGCGCCCGCCGCTCAACTATCAAATGGTCTTTTCCGCCGAAGGTCTGATTAATGAATACTGGGAGCCGGTCGTAATTCTCGAAAACGGGCGGACCAAAACGGTCGAGCCGATGTCGGCGGTGGATACCCTGGAGTTTGAAAGTATCGGCCGATTGGAGGCCTTTTATACCTCCGGTGGCACTTCCACCTTGCCCGAAACCTTTCTCGGCAAGATTGATTTTCTCGACTACAAGACTATCCGCTATCCGGGGCATTGTGAGCTCTTTCGGCCCATGCTGGAAATCGGGCTGGCTTCGCGGAAAGAAATTACGGTCGGCGAGAGCGTGGTCAGTCCGCGGGCGGTATTCCGCAAGGTCCTGGAAAAGAACCTGACCTTCAATGAACCCGATCTGGTTTTGGTGCGAGTAACCCTGGAGGGAATAAAGGACGGTCGCGCCAGGTCGATCATTTATGAAATAATCGATCGCCAGGATATGGCCACGGGGCTGACGGCCATGATGCGCACCACGGCTTTCCCCGTGGCGATAATTGCCTGGATGGCCTGCTCCGGGAAGATTCCTGACCGCGGGGTAATGCCGCAGGAGATCGCGGTCGAGCCTTCCTTTTTTATCCGGGAATTGGGCAAACGCAAGATTGAGTTAAAAATCAGGGAATTGTGATAAATAAGGCGCCATTTTTTTTGGATTTTTGGCTACGAAAAAAAATAGCAGAGGCTTAACCGTCAGTCCGGGATTTTAACGGCAATATCTCCCTTAATGGCGCACTGACAGGCCAGGCGGGAATTTTCACGGCGATTATCGCAATCCAGCAGCAATTCGCTTTCATCCTCGCTTAAAGGGGACAGGTTTTCCATTCCCTTTTCGATATAGACATGGCAGGTTCCGCAGACGGCGTTACCGCCGCAATCGCTGGGAATTTCAAAACCGTGAGCCAGGGCGGTTTCCAAAATGGTATCGCCTTCTTTGGCTCCTATTACCCGCTCGTGATTAACAAAGACAACTTTGGGCATTATAGACTTTCGTATACCGGTTTTTAATCTTAACCGCTTTTTAAGTCCTAAACCTCGCAATGTAACAAATGTTTCTATACTTTAAAAAGTTCTTGAAAAAATTGTAAAAACAGTCCATATTTTGACCAAGTTTGTCGTAATTTTTGGTAGTTACGGTTTAAAAAGAGCACGAGGAAAACACTATGAGGCTATCACGCAAATCGGATTACGCCATTCGGGCCGTTATGCATTTTGCCGGGCTTCCCAAGGGGAAACTGGCATCGATTGGAGAAGTGGCCAAGGCGCAATCCATTCCGAGAGAGTTTCTCGCCAAAATCCTGAAGGATTTGACCTGGGGCGGGATTCTGGTTTCCTATCAGGGTGTCACCGGCGGTTACCGTCTGGCCAAACCGGCCAAGGACGTCAGTTTTCTTGATGTCATCGAAGCCATGGACGGACCCATCAGTTTGAATTTATGCTGTGAAGAAAACTGCGAATGCCAGCATTTTAAGGGTTGTCCCATGAAAGATTTCTGGATTAAGGAACAGGATCATTTCAAGAAGGCTCTAAAAAAGGCCAATTTCGCCAAGTATAGATGCAAGGGTGAAGAATAGCCCGCTTTCAAAGGGATAAGTTTATTTTACGGGTTGTCGTATCCCGGATACTTCAATCCGTTTTTATTTGTCATAATTACAGATTATCGGGGGGCGTTGCCATTGCGTTTTTATTAACGTATATTAATGTACAAGAAGGCAGGAATAATCCGGCAACCGCCCTGAATCCGGATATGGCGGAACCGGGGAGGGAATTGGCGTCTTATTGGACAGGAGTGAAGGAATATGAATTTCGAAGATAAGATTTACAAAATTAAGGTCGGCCTGGCGGAAATGCTCAAAGGGGGAGTGATCATGGATGTGATCAACCCCGAGCAGGCCCGTATTGCCGAACAGGCCGGGGCGGCCGCGGTTATGGCCCTGGAGCGGGTGCCATCGGATATCCGCGCCCAGGGAGGCGTGGCCCGAATGGCGCCGCCGGAGATTATCGAAGGCATTAAAAAAGTGGTCAGCATTCCCGTCATGGCCAAATGCCGCATCGGGCATTTTGTCGAGGCCGAGATTCTCCAGGCGCTGGAGGTCGATTTCGTGGATGAATCCGAAGTTCTGACTCCGGCCGACAACCAGTATCATGTCGACAAGTGGCCTTTCAAGGTTCCCTTCGTTTGCGGTTGCCGCAACCTGGGTGAGGCCATGCGGCGCATTTCCGAGGGGGCGGCCATGATTCGCACCAAGGGCGAGGCCGGGACCGGCGATGTCTCCGAAGCTGTAAAACATTTGCGCCAGATTTATCGCGAAATAAAAAATCTGACCACCATGTCGCCCGAAGAATTGGCCGGCGCCGCCAAGGAGCATCGCGCTCCGTTGGATGTCATTAAAGAAACGGCCCGCCTGGGAAAACTCCCCGTTCCCAATTTCGCCGCCGGCGGGGTGGCCACTCCGGCCGATGCCGCTCTGTGCATGAAACTGGGCGCCGAAGCCGTCTTCGTGGGCAGCGGTATTTTCAAATCGGCCAATCCGGAAAAAACCGCCTACGCCATCGTCACGGCCGTCACGCAATATGCCCATCCCAAATTATTGGCCGAGTGCAGCCGCGGTTTGGGAGAACCGATGAAGGGTATTCAGGCCGCCGGCATTCCGCAGGAAAACCTGCTCCAGGTGCGGTAACTCAAGAATCGCCGGTCTAGTTCGATGATTAACTTCGCGGATGTCACGATCGGGGTCCTGGCTCTTCAGGGCGATTTTGAACGTCACCGATTTCGCCTGGGCCGATTGGGGGTGGCGAATCGCGAAGTGCGCCTGCCCGGGGATCTGGATAATCTGGACGGGTTGATTATCCCCGGCGGCGAATCAACGACCATGAGTCTCCTGCTGGATCGTTTCGGTATCCGCGATAAGTTGCGGTCTTTTTGCGGCACCAAAGGAATTTGGGGGACCTGCGCCGGGATGATTATGCTGGCCTCCGAAGTGGATGATTCCCGGATTAAGCCTCTGGGGGTAATAGACATCGGAGTTGCCCGCAACGCCTACGGGCGCCAGGTTTTTTCTTTTTTCACCAATCTAATGGTATCGCTCAACGGGTCATCGACCTCGGTCCCGGCCTCATTTATCCGGGCGCCGATGGTTACCAGGATCGGCGCGGGGGTCGAAGTCCTGGCCAAATATGAAGGTCGTCCGGTTTTACTTCGCCAGAATAATATCATGGTCAGTTCTTTCCATACGGAACTTGACGACGACCTGGCTCTCACCGAGTTTTTTATTAAGCATTTTATCCGGCCCCGATAATCGGATTTTTCTGTTTTACTTCCGTGTTATTCGTATTTTCCATAGGAATGTAATATGGAGAAAGCGGTTACATCTTATAGGCCGCCCAGGTTTGTTTTATGCCGGGATTGAAGAAAATCATCATCGCCGATTATTACGGTTTCTGCATGGGTGTCAAAAGGGCCATTGCGGTTACCGAAAGGGCCGCCGGGAGCGATACCCGTGTGACGATATTCAAAGAGATAGTGCATAACGAAGCTGTCGTGGAAAAATTTCGAAGCGACGGAGTGGGTCAGTCCAAAACTGTCGAAGGGGTCGGCGGCGGGACGTTAATAATTCCGGCCCATGGCGCCTCACCCGAAGTTTTTGAAAAGGCGCGCCAAAAGGGCCTGGCCGTCATTGACGCCACCTGTCCCCTGGTTATTAGAATTCATAAGATTATCGATCGGCTGGCCGCCGACGGATATCACATTCTTCATTTCGGTGATCCCGACCACGACGAAACGATCGGTATTGTCGGCCATGCCCCGGAAAAGGTGACGGTGGTGGCTTCGGTAGAGGAATTGAATAAAATCGATGTGAAGTATGAGCGGATGGCGTTGACCTCGCAAACCACGGCGTATGTCCAGGATTTTAAAGAAATAGAGGAAATCGCCCGCCATAAATTTCCGCATATAAAAGTCTACAACACGGTGTGCAATGCCACCAGCCAGCGCCAGGCGGCTGTCAAGAAATTGGCACCCCAGGTGGATTTGATGCTCATCGTCGGTTCGCAGACTTCGGCTAATTCCAAAAGGCTGCATAAAATCTCAAAAGCTCTCTGTGAGGATTCCTATCTGATCAACGCCGCCGATGACATCCGCGCGGAATGGTTTAAAAAGCCGCAGAGACCGGTCGCGACGGTCGGGTTGACGGCGGGAGCTTCCACGCCCGATTTTCTTATCGAAGGTGCCATATTGCGTCTGAAGGAAATCGCGAAACAGGAAGTGGACGTTGTCTATCCCGGCCATCGGGGGGAGGTCAATGAATTGTTCGGCGTTGATATAACGGAATCCTGATTTCCGATACGCGACTATCTGTTTGGGGTAATATCATATTCTTAAAATGTCGAGCGGAGTTTCCACGTTAATTCCCGATTGTCCCAGTTTCCGTTCAAAAATATTCGAGCGAACGGCAAAAATTCATTTTTTGAGGGAACTGTTTCATCAAGGAAATGTTAAAATAGAGTGAAGAAACCTTTCTTCACCCTTTGCCGTATCCCTATCAGCCTAGACCGGAATAGTGAAAAAAGGTACAAAGAGAGAAAAACCTGGAGAATCCCTGACCGCCGCGCGAGCGAATTTTATGTAATTGTGAACTAAGAGGTTACAGCGGTATAAATTAATTTCCGTGGCACGGATTTTTGAAAATATGAGTGGACAAACCAAAAATATCATATATAATGTAGAATTCTCGGCAGGGATGTCGATAAATCAGGCATCCCCCTGCCGTGAAGGTTCGGCTGGAATTTCTTCTGGATTTCCCGACCGAGAGAAAGAGCACGCATCTTTGCATATCTGGAGGCGCTATGCTTAAGAAAGTCATACTTTATACAAATTCCAAGTCGCCGGAATGCGAGGAAATAATAAATTTCCTTTCCGAGCAGGAATTAAGTCTCGATATCCGCGATATTCGCACGCAACCGCTGACCCGCGCCCAAATTGCCGCCCTTTTGAGACATTTTAATCTGGAGCATTTTCTGAATCCGGAATCACGGCTGTACAAGAAAAACCGGCTGGATGATCAGATGCCCAAACGTTCCGAAATTTATGATATGATGGCCGAGGATGGTGAACTGATGCGGACGCCTATCATAGTTTCCGGCCGGCTGATGACGGTCGGCTGCAATCATCACAAGATTATGGAAATGCTGCAGTTGAAATCCAATGGCTCGGGCGGGACCGAGGAAGCCAATGGGTCACGCAACGAAATGAAGCGCAATGGCACCAATGGCGGTCATAAGGGAAGAGCGGGCGGCGAATGAATTATTTCCCGGGAAAACCCCGGGATTTTTTTTATCACTCGATTTAACAACTTTGGCGGGATATGGATATCGAAAGAGAAATTCTGGAAACCGACATTCTCATTGTCGGCGCCGGCCCGGCCGGTCTGGCCTGCGGTTATCATCTGTCCAAACTTATCGAAAAAGCCTCCGGCAAACCTGCGATGCCCGAGGTCACCATCATAGAAAAAGGATCTTATCCGGGGGCGCACTCGCTTTCGGGAGCCATCATGGATCCCCGCGCCCTGACGGAAATGATGCCGGATTTCCTGGAGCAGGGAATGCCCTACGAGCGTCGAGCCGGCGAAGACTCGCTGGTCTTCCTGACTCAAACCGGGAATTTCAAACTGCCCTTTCTTCCCCCGGCGCTGAAAAACCACGACAATTTCATCATTTCGCTGAATAAGTTTTCCACCTGGCTTTCCGAAATCGTGGAAGCCCGCGGCATTAATATTTTCCCGTCGACGGGCGGGTTTGAGTTGATTATCGAAGACGGCCGTATCGCGGGTGTCAGGACCGTCGACCTTGGTCTGGATAAACATGGCCATCCCAAAGGCAACTTCGAACCGGGGACGATTATAAAGGCCAAGGTGACGATATTGGCCGAAGGGCCGCATGGTTCATTGACCAAGCAGGCCTGTCAGAAAACCGATATTGGCCGCCACGCCTTGCCGCAGGCCTATTTAACGGGCGTCAAGGAAGTCTGGGAAATCCCGGCCGGACGGCTCGGCGAAGGCGAGATTATTCATACCTTCGGCTGGCCTCTGCCCTGGGAAGAGTACGGCGGCGGCTTTATCTATGAAATGGGCGGCAACCTGGCGGCGGTCGGGTTTGCGATCGGCCTTAACAGCCCCAATCCCACCAATGATCCCCATTACCGTCTGCAGGAATTCAAGACCCACCCCATAGTCCGGAGAATATTCGAAGGCGGCAAAATGCTTCATTACGGGGCCAAGACCATCCCCGAGGGGGGGTACTATTCCATGCCGCGACTCTACGCCGACGGTTTACTCCTGATCGGCGATTGCGCCGGCTTTTTGAATTCCCAAAGGCTCAAAGGGGTTCACCTGGCTCTCAAATCCGGGATGCTGGCCGCCGAGACCATCATGGAAGGACTTCAGAAGGACGATTTCGGGATCGCCGTTCTTTCGGGAATGCAGGATCGATTCGAAAAATCCTGGGCCAAAAAAGAATTGTACGAAGTTCGCAATTATCACGCCGGGTTCGAAGAGGGATTGGTTTCGGGCATGATGCACACCGGCTTTCAAATGATTTCCGGTGGACGGGGAATATTCGATAAACGCCAGAATGAACCCGATTATCGGCATATGATGATGCTGGAGACTTTCGTGGCCCGCAAAGGCGAGGAAGCCACCCGCAAGACTCTGAAATTCGATAATGAATATCTATACGATAAATTGACCGATGTCTACCGTTCGGGAACCAAGCACGAAGAAGAGCAACCCTCGCACCTGGTCATTGCCGATTTCAATATCTGCAATACCGTTTGCACCGAGGAGTACGGCAATCCCTGCCAGCATTTCTGTCCGGCCCATGTTTATGAAATGGTCGAAGACCCGGATCGTCCCGGTAAAAAGAAACTGCAACTGACACCCTCCAATTGCGTTCACTGCAAAACCTGCGATATTGCCGACCCCTACCAGATAATAAACTGGGTTACTCCCGAGGGTGGCGGCGGACCCAATTACATGAATATGTAAGGGAATTCATTCGAAAAGAATAAAGCCCCCTGCGGGGCTTTTTTTATTCCCTTAACGCCAGGCGGCCGCGAGTCACCGGCTGGGGCCTGTTTTCCAGGCAGAGTTCCAGATTGTCGCCGATGGCATTCACTTTGCCTTTGATTATTTCATCAGGGTCGTGAGGCGAATCGGGGTGGATTTCGACCCATCTGCCGACGACCGCCGAACGATGTCGATAGATATCCAGCAGGGAGAAATATCCTCCAGCAAGGAAATGCCGGTAATTGTCGGCCAGAGCCTGAAGCAGAGGCCTTAATGTCGCCGCGATAGTAATCTTATCCGGGCTTCCCGATTTTTCGCGAAGCGAAGTTGCCCTGGTTATGAATCGGGAGGACTCGACGTCCGGTTTGGTTTCGACATTGAGCCCGATGCCGAGGACAGCGCCCGTGATGCCGTTGCTTTCGGCCTGCGCGTAGGTCAAAACGCCGCAGACTTTTTCCCCGTCAATAGTAATATCATTAACCCATTTGGTTGCGGCTCGGCAGGCCAGACCGGGGAGAGTATCAATGGCCTGAAGAGTTGAAACCGCCGCCAGAATGGTCAAGCCCAGGGGCCGCTCATAGATGGGAACCCGAGGGGCAAGATGGACGACCAGATGAATATTCCCGGCCAGGGCCGTCCAGGACCGATCGCGCTGGCCATGAAAACCTTGTCCCTCTCCGGCCAGAAGAATCAGGCCGTGCGGCAGGGCCGGGTTGCCGCCCAGGGCCTTGATAATTAAATCATATTGCGATCGCGACGCTTTCTCAACCACGATAGCGTTGGGGAATGTCTCGGGAAAGCCATCTACGACAACCGCCTGCGGCACAGCATCGCCCATTAATTCCCGCAGGATATCTGACAGGGACGGATCCGGGGCCGGGGCCGGTATCGCCTCCCGCAGATTGGGGAAATAACACCGGGCGGATTCCATATTATCGGTAAAGACAATCATCGCGATTCAATCGATATATTTTGACTCAATATAAAAGCCCCGAGTCGGACCGGGGCTTTAACTTCGCGAAATTATAAATCAGAAACTGCGCTTACGCCGTTTCTCGTTTTCCTGGGCATCGACCACGGCGATGGAAACCATGTCGACAATCTGGTTGACATCGAAGGCGCGATGCAAAACATGCACGGATTTGGACAGACCCATAAGAATCGGGCCGACCGCCATCATACCGCCCATGCGCATAAGGAGTTTATAGGCGATATTGCCCGAATTGAGATCCGGGAAGATAAAGACATTGGGTTCTTCCTGAAGTTTAGAGAAGGGGAAGTACTTTTTAATCATTTCCGGCATGAGAGCGATATCGGCCTGAATTTCTCCCTCGACGATTAATTCCGGCGCCTTCTGCTTGACCAGTTCAGTGGCCTTGGCCATTTTTTCCGATTCCGGATAGCGGGCCGAACCGAAATTGGAAAACGACAACATGGCGATTTTAGGCTCGATCTTGAAAGCCCGGGCCACATTGGCGGCGCACAAGGCGATATCGGCCAATTCCTCGGCATTGGGATTGATATTCACCGTGGTATCGGCGAACATGTACACCTTATCTTTCTGAATCATGGCGTAAAGTCCGGATACCCGGCTAACCCCTTCATTGAGGGGAATGATTTCCAGGGCGGGACGAATGGTATGTGGGTATTCCGAGGTGACACCCGAGATGACGGCGTCGCAATCGCCCATTTCCAGCATCATGATGCCGAAATAGGTGCCGTCATGCATCTGTCGGGCGGCCTGGTCGCGGGTAACTCCGCGCCGTTTGCGTTTTTCATAAAAACGTTCGGCGTATTCATTTATCTTGGGGGAAACCGTGGGGTCGATAATCTGAACGCCGGACAGGTCGACGTCGTGGGAAGCGGCGATGGCCTGAATCTCCTGCGGTTTACCCAGGACGATGGGCTGTGCGATTTTTTCGCTCTGAACGATATGGGCCGCTCTTAAAATGCGGGCCGAATCGCCTTCGGGAAAGACCACTCGTTTGGGGTTTTGACGGGCGCGTTCATGGATACTGTCCATGATGACCCGGCCTTTTCCAATACGGCGGCTCAACCTCTGGCGATATTCATCCAGATCGACTTTCAGGCGGGCGACCCCGCTGTCCATGGCGGCCTTGGCCACGGCCGAGGCCTCCCTGATAAGCACCCGCGGATCAAAGGGCTTGGGAATGATATATTCGCGGCCGAATTTAAAGTGGTCGACACCGTACGCCCGGGCGACTTCATCGGGAACATCCTCTTTGGCCAGGGTGGCCAGAGCGTGTACCGCCGCGATTTTCATGTCCTCGTTAATTGCCGAAGCATGGACATCCAGGGCGCCCCGGAAAATGAAAGGGAAGCCCAGGACGTTGTTGACCTGGTTGGGATAATCCGAACGGCCGGTAGCCATGATGACATCCTTGCGGGCCTCGACGGCGTCGGGATACGTAATTTCCGGATTGGGATTAGCCATGGCGAAAATGATCGGATTGGCCGCCATGACCCGAACCATGTCCTTCGTGACACAATCGGCGACGGAAACGCCTACGAAAACATCGGCATCCTTGAGAGCATCGGCCAACGTTTTGCAATGAGTTTTGCGGACGAATTCGGCTTTGTACTTATTAAATTTCTCGTCGCGACCTTCGTACATGACGCCCTTGGAGTCCACCATCATGATATTGGCGGGATTGACCCCCAGGCGCAGATATAATTTGGCACAGGCGATACCGGCCGCTCCGGCCCCGGAAAAGACCACCCGGATTTTGTCGATGTCTTTCTTGACAATTTCCAGGGCATTCAAGAGAGCCGCCCCGGAAATAATGGCCGTGCCGTGCTGGTCATCGTGGAAGACCGGGATTTTCATGGTAGCCTTGAGAGTCTCTTCAATATAAAAGCACTCGGGAGCTTTGATATCTTCCAGATTTATCCCCCCCAGAGTCGGCTCCAGAAGTTGGCAGCATTTGATAATTTCGTCGGGGTTTTCCGTATCCAGTTCGATGTCGAAAACATCGACGTCGGCAAATCTTTTGAACAATACCCCTTTGCCTTCCATGACCGGTTTGCCGGCGGCGGCACCGATATTCCCCAAACCCAGAACGGCCGTTCCGTTGGAAACGACAGCCACCAGGTTCCCCTTGGAAGTGTACTTATAGACGTCGTCGGGATTCTTATGGATCTCCAGACACGGTTCCGCCACTCCCGGAGTGTAAGCCAGCGAAAGATCCAGTTGCGTGGCGCAAGGTTTGGTAGGGGTGACTTCAACCTTGCCCGGTTTACCTAGCGAATGGTAATCGAGAGCTTGTTGTTTGGTAATCATCGAGACGAACTCCTGAATTAGGCCATTACCTGGCATTCAATACATTTATTGAGGCGATATATAATTTTTCCTGTGAAATAGTCAAGCCTTTTGGCAAAAATTGGGAGAGATGGTCCCCGCGCCAAATCCTCGACCACCCCATCCTGGCGTTGTCTAAATCCTGGAATTAAATTATGGCCGATGACTTCAGGCCGCCTTTCATGACAAAACCCTATTTCGCCGGGTAGCGATAAGGCGGAAAATCAGCCATCCGAAGGCAAATCCTCCCACGTGGGCCAGCCAGGCGACACCCCCTCCGGGACTTCCGCCCCCAATTGTCCCCAGCGACATAAGTAATTGGTACACAAACCAAAATATCAGGATAAATTTGGCCGGAATATGCGCCAATCGGATAAAATATAGCAGAAAAATCAGGGTTAAAACCCGGTGGTTGGGGTAAAGGACCAAATAAGCCCCCAGGACCCCGGCGATCGCCCCCGAGGCGCCCACCAAGGGTATTTGGGAAGATGGGTCGAAAACAATGAACAAAAATGACGCCGCCAATCCTGAAAACAGGTAAAACAGGATGAATTTTATCTTTCCCAGGTAGTCTTCGACATTATTCCCAAAAATCCAAAGATAGAGCATATTGCCGGCCAAATGCATAAAGCCGCCGTGAAGAAACATCGATGATATCGGCGAAAACCATATCGGCGATGCGATTTCCGGCGTCAGTTCGGCAGTATGGGTGATTTCGAACGGGATCAATCCGAATTGAAAAATAAACATCTGGTATTCGCGGGAGGGCTTGAAGGCGGAAAAAAGATAAATCAAGACATTGATGGCAATCAGAACGATAGTCACGACCGGGATGGAACGCGTAGGATTATCATCCTTGAGCGGGAAAAACATTTTTTAAAGACTTACTTTTTCTTGTTAATTCCGGCGCCGACCGTAAAAGATATCTGTGTCTTGCGATTATTGCCGCATCTGTCGGTCACCATTATTTCGAGGTCATGTTTTCCGGGCGCCAGTTTTTCCGGGGGCAAAGTTTTGAGAATTTCCGTTTCCGGGTCATATTCCGGGATCAGCCAGCGGCCGTCCAGAGTGATGGTCATACTGCCATCGAAATCGACTCCCGATAGATTATCGTTGACCCGGCAGGAAATTTCCGGCATGGTTTTGGATATTGTCGCACCCTGGCCGGGTTGAATGTTCTTTATAAGCGGTGGTTCCAGGTCTTCCAAAAGTGCGAAGGTTCCCACTAGGCGGGAACGAGTCGTAATTCCGCCGGAATCCCGTTGCGGCTCCATCCAGGTCCATTTCCCTTTGCTATTAAGACGGTATAAGCCGACTTGAGGGTCATTACCCCGAAGCGATTCAATCCGGACATTAAGGCCGTCGGCCAGCGGCACTGTTTCGGGACCGACGGAATAGACCCGACCCACCAGGCTGCTCTTATCGGGGAACCCCTGTTCCTCGGTTTTAATCTCCAGGTAAACGGGGGCATAGAAATCTTTTCCGGTGAAGTCGATGTTAAGGTTTTCTCTGGCTATGGCAAAGGTGCCGGGCGATTGTGCGCCGGCATAGTGTATATCCGGGGAGAGAATCTGCAGGACATCCTGCGTCAGAGCGTCAAGCAACCTGACTCGCGTAATTTTGGATTTGATTTTATCGGCTTTAATGAATAGTGAGAAGTTATCGGCATCGGTCAGTTCCATGACCCGCCGGGAGACGAAGCCGTCTTCATATTGGATTTCCACCATGGGCGGCGATGCCGCCCGGCGGTTGGCTGTGGCCTCAAGTTTCAGGCCGCCCGCCTGCAGGTCATAATTTAATTCGGCGCGGGTTAAGGGACGGTCGTCGAGGATAGAAAGGGCATCGTCGGAACTCCAACCCGATTCCCCCCGGAGACGGCATTTAATTGCGCGCGGTCGTTCTTTGTACCCGGGGATAAGCAGGCGATAATCGCCATTGGGCATAATGCTGACGCGGGAGGAATCCAGCGTTCGCCAGGGGCCCTGCGGCGGTAATTCCCAAAAGGTCACTCGTCTGATGTCCAGATTGGCGTCGTCCCGGTCTTTTTCAAAGTAGCAGGTGCTGTCATTAAACCAGACTGTGCGATAAATGTTTCCCGACGGCAACCATATGAATTGAAAATTCAAGACGGCCTTATTGCCGACCGCATCGGAAAATTCTGCCCTGGCCCGGTGCAGCCCATGGGAATTGTCCAGATCCACCCCGTAAATACCCCCGGAAGCACGGGGCGAACGGGCGCCCTCGAAATTGCCCCCCTCGGGGATGAACAACAGGTGCCAGAATTCATTATCTCTAACCAGCAGAGGATAATCGAAACAGAGATCCACTTGACCTGTTTGGGCGTAATCATACCGGTCATAGACGGCCTCATAATAGAGTTGGTCGTCGATATACAATTCCGCCTTATGAATATTCAGACGGGGCCCGTTTTCGCGAAGCCGATCCACCACTTTGACCATAATCCCGAACGCACCCCGGACCACAACCGGCTTTTCGCTGGTATATTGTTTCCTGATTTTATCGAAAACCAGGGTCGGGTATATTCGGCGCTCGCCGTCGGGGAATAAACTGGAGGAGTCCAGGTAAATCAGACCCAGTCCTTCCAGGCGGGGGCGGTATTTGTCGGGGAGGTCGAAACCGTTGGTGAGGGGATTAAGGGGCAGGTTATTTTTATTGCGGACTTCAAAATGTATATGGGGAGCGCCATAACCGGTTTGTCCGGAAAAAGCCACCAGTTCGCCCTTTTTTACAGGGAGGGAATCCGGTTCAAAAAACAGGTCAAAGGAGTAGATTTGATTCTTATACTGGTAGTCCCGAACTATTTTTTCGAAGCGCTCGGCCAGGGCCGACAAATGACCGAAAACATAGATATTGCCATGAAGGTCTTTGAGATAGAGGCCTTTGCCGTAACCTATGAAGGAGTATTTCAGGCGCCATATATAACCGTCGGCCGGGGCGAAAACTTCGCGACCTTCAACCCCCCCGGTCCTGATATCAATCCCGCCGTGGAAATGGCCGGGTCGGGGTTCGCAAAAATTGGAGGAGAGGTCAACGTCTCCCTTAACCGGGAAAAAGGGCTTATCCGGAGGCTTTTGTCCCCGGACCGGGCCGATTCCCATAAACAGAACGGCCAAAAGAGTCGATAAAATACGCATCTTCATTGGTTTAACAAGTTACCTTGGCGAGGGTTCGATGTCAAAAAAAAACAAGTGGCCCCGGCCGCAATTAGTCGAGGATAACCGCTTGCCAATTCAGGATTATCGCATATATTAGAAAGTTAATTTATTTTACGGCATTTAAGGAGAAGCTAAGAGATGTTTCAGTTCTTACGGAGAATGATCGGTCCCATCATGATAACGGTCCTGGTGGCCTTTATTGCAACCATTATATTCAGCTGGGGTGGCGGCGGCTTTCAGTCCCAACCGGATGATACCATCGGGATAATCAACGGTGAGAATATTTCCTATCGCGTGTTCGAGCAATATTACAGCAATATTCTTCGTCAAGAACAGGCCAAGGCCGAAGACGAATTGACTGCGGACCAGATGAATACCATTCGCGACCGGGCCTGGAAGGAACTTCAGGCCGACTATATTCTGAATAAGGAAATTGAAAATTACGGCATCAAGTTATCGCCCGACGAAGTCTATACGTACCTGAAATTTTATCCTCCGCAGGATTTGCAACAGGCGCCGGTATTCATGACCGACGGCAAATTCGATTACAATAAGTACGTGGGAGCCATGGCCAATCCTCAATACGCTTCCCTCTGGGCGTCCGTGGAACAAATGGTCAGCCCCGGTCTCTTGAAATTCAAATTACAGACGGAAATCGCTTCCACGGCCCGGGTGACGCCGGCCGAGGTGATGCAGGCCTTTTTAAATGAGAAAGAAATGATCCGCATTGATTTTATCAATGTGGCCGATCGCGATTTCCAGAAAAGCCTGCCGGCCGTCAACGTGTCCGAAATGCAGCAATATTACGATAGCCATAAAGAAGACTATAAGAAAGGCGTCAGGGCCGTCCTGGATGTCGTGGCCTTCGCCAAGCAGCCTTCGGAAGCCGATTGGGAACGGCTTAAATTTGAGGCCGATCAGATTTACGATTCCGCCGCGGCCGGGGCCGATTTCGCCGAATTGGCGCAAACTTACAGCCAGGATAATTCCGCCGAACGGGGTGGGGACCTGGGCTGGTTTGCCCGGGGACGTATGGTTGCCCCGTTTGACAGCGCCGTTTTCAGTATGCGGGAAAATCAGATAAGTCGGCCGGTCCGCACTCAATTCGGCTGGCATATCATAAAACTCCTGGGCATAAAGAAGGAAAAGGAAACCCCCCAGGGAGAAACCGAAGCCCGCGAAGTGGAAAAACGGAATGCCGCCCACATCCTTCTGAAGGCCGAGCCGTCCGAAGACACCTATAATCAGTTGAGTCAAAATGCAACCGATTTTATGGAAGAAGCCCGCAAAAAAGGATTTGCCGAGGCCGCCACGGAATACAACTATGAAGTCAAGTCCACGCAGCCCTTCGATAAGAGCGGCTTCATAACCTTTCTGGGTCGCAATAAGGATGCTTCCGATTTCGCCTTTACCGCTAAAGTCACCGACATTTCCGAGGTCTTTGAAGACAAAGGCGCTCTTTATGTGGCACAATTGAAGGAGATTATTCCTGAAGGTTATACCTCCTTTGAGGAGGCCAAAACCACTATTGAACGCCAGGTGGGGATGGAAAAAGCCAAAAAGGTTGCCGAAGATTCTGCCCGGGTTGTCTGGCAGGCGGTCAAAGCGGGAATGCGTCCGGCCGATGCCGCGGCCCGCTATGGCTTCGTTTATGACACAACCGGCCTGATTAATCGCAACGCTGTCGTTCGCAATGTCGGCAATGACCCGTATGTTATGGGCGGGGCCTTCGCGCTGGCCAATATCGGCGATATCAGCGAGCCTATCCGATACAATAACGGAGTCATGATTATCCGGCTTCTGGAAAAGCAGAGCCCCAACCTGGATGAGTTCAATCGCGGCCAGGATTCCATATATTCGGCCGCCCTATCCAAGAAGCAGCAGGATATGTACCGCCGCTGGTATGAGAAAGAAGTGGAAAAGGCCCAGGTGGAGACTTTTATAGATAAGTTCTACCGCTCGATGTAGTATTCCAGGATATATTCAGATAAAAAAACGCCCCGAATTGTCAGGGGCGTTTTTGTTTGGGCTCCGGCGCCGTGAGATATGTGGCCGTGGCCCCGGTGGCCTTGAGAGATACCACCTCCCGGCCGCCTCCTGATGGAGGCGGTATTTTTATCGTCAGATAATTATCGGTGACACCCATATAAGAGCCGTCTAATCTGTCCATCCGGGATTCGGAGATGGCTTGAACATCCCGGCCGATTTCCCTTTGAAGGGCGGCGGCATACAATTTATCCGATAATTCCCGCAAAATCCGGTTGCGGGTCTTGATGACTTCCGGAGGGACTTTATCTTTCATATTCGTCGCAGCTGTTCCGGGTCGATCGGAGTAGGAAAAGACATGGATATAATCGACCAGGCCGGAGGAGGCCACACGGACCGATTCTTCGAAATTCTCGTCGGTCTCGCCGGGAAAGCCGACAATAACATCGATCCCGATTATAAGGCCGGAGATATTATTTTTGGCCTGCTCCAGAATAGACAGGAATTTATTCCGATTGTACGGGCGTTTCATCAGTTTTAAAATTCTGTCGGCGCCGGATTGAAGCGGGATATGCAGATGCCGACAGACACGTCCCCGACTCCCGCCAATAGTCTCGATAATATCTGAACCAATCTCCTGCGGTTCCAGGGAAGAAAGCCGCACGCGAAAGAGGGATGTTTTTTCCATGATTAGTTTCAATAATTCCGACAGGGACGAGATTCTGTCGCCGGCGTAACGGCCGATATGAACGCCGGTCAGGACCACTTCCTTATAGCCGTTATGGACCAGTGAATTTATTTCCCGGATAATATCTTCCTCCGGACGATTGACTATGGGGCCGCGGACGCGGGGGATGATACAATATGTACAATGCTGGTCGCACCCATCGCCGATTTTAACCCAGGCGCGGTTGTGTTCATGGAAATCGGAAATTACATCTTCGCCTTCGTATGACATATCGCTGTCGAACAGGTCGGGAAAGGAGCGACGCAGGATATCGACGGCATTGCCTTTTTCGCTGTTTCTTATGACCAGGTCGACCCCGTTCAGGCGCGCGATTTTTTCCGGCTCGGCTTCGACATAACAGCCGATCACGACCACGGGGGAATTTTTTTTGAGGCGAGCCGCCCGGGAGATAGTCTGGCGGCAGGAAGCGTCGGCCCGCCCGGTTACCGTGCAGGTATTTATCAGGTAGATATCGGGCTCTTCGCCAAAGGCGACGCGTTTAAGACCGAGGTGATTCAAAGAAGCCGCCAGGCGCTCGCTCTCGTATTGATTGAGGCGGCACCCGATTGTCTCCAGGGCATATCGTTTCATGGAAATAATATACGCATTGGGCCGGTAAAAGAAAGTCCCGGGGTCATTAAATGGAGATTACCGGGGGCGGTTTGTGGAAAAATAAAAAGGGGCACGTGAGGACGTGCCCCGGTATCAATTGTCGTGATTAATAAATTATTTAACCAGTGTCATTTTGCGGGACACCGATTTATCACCGGCAGTCAATTTGTAGAGGTAAACCCCCGAAGCCACCCTGGCGCCGTCGTCGTCGGTGGCATCCCAGGTGACTGTATGCCGGCCGGACTCGGAATATCCATCCACGAGCGTCCGGACCTTCTGTCCGTTTATATTATAAATATCCAGCCGCACCGGTTGTGCCGTCGGCAGACTGTAATCGATCTGGGTGCTGGGATTGAAGGGATTGGGGTAATTCTGGCCCAGGTCGAATCCCTCGGGCAACGCCGAAATTTCTTTGACCACTTCGGCCGGGCTGGCTTCACCTTCACCGTTGACGTCCGTACAGATTCCGCTGATAAACAGGCCGGAGTCGCCGTTTCCCATATTGGAAATAATCTTGAAATCAAGGCCGAGATCCTTGAGTTTAGTCTCGATATCCGGGTCATTAATATCGAGTTGATGTTCCACCCCGTCGGGATCGGTATAAACCAGGTTCATGGCCCCGCCGGTTTTATCCAGGCGAAGCATCTTGGAACCGTCGGTGGCGACCCGTTCCATAATAATTTGTCCGACATTTTGAGGATCAAGGTCATCGACCAACTTGATTTTGACATCGGCGACCGTTTCATGATTGCCGTCGTCCGAAACCCAGACCGTAAAAGTGGATGTGGAATCGGTTTTCAGGACAGATAACTTCTGCATGACAATCTCATGCACTTCGGTACTGTCATCGGCATTGCTCCAGAGATAAATCTGGCAGGATTCGCCTTCGGCACCGATTGTCGTATCGCCGGAGGCGATGAATTTGATTTCTTCCAGAGTGCAATGGCCCATTTCGTTGAAGGCTGTCACGACCATTTGCACGTCCTTCTCCGATTTGAGATCGGAAATGGTCAAATGGCAGGTGGCCTCGCAGTCACCGACGTTAAAATTAACGCCTTCCAGGCCCAAAGCCGCCAGAAGGTCGGATACGCGCTGATTATCCAGGGCCAGATTTTTATCCACTCCGGCGATGGCAACTTCGTAGCCGCCGTTGCGGTCGAGTCTAAGGGGTATCACTGTCAAAAGCACCAATATGACGGCGACCACTCCCAAAGACAGGCTAAGGCGGGGCCGTAATCTAAGTTGTCGGGTTATCTTTTCCATCAGACTAATCTCCTTATGGTCTTGGGGAGTCTGGCGAGAAATCCGTGATTCGACCCGGGATTTCAAGACCTCGAAGGGAAGCGTATCGTCGGGGTCGGTCCGGGATATAAGATGCAAATCCCGCCGGATAAGACCCGATGCCTCCGCCAGCTTCGCGCATTTCGGGCAGTCGGCAATATGCTCCAGAAGGAGGCTATCCGAAATAATCCCTTCGGCTTTTTCTATTCTTCTACGGGCTTCGTGACAACGCATATCTCGTCCTCACTCCATAATTTTCCGGCTGTTGTGGAAGCCTCGGGTCGATAAAGGTATTTTATCAGCGCCGAGCGCATCCGTCGCCGGGCGCGGAAGAGCCGGACTTTAACCGACGATTCCGTGCGACCGGTCAATTCAGCCAGTTCTGCGATACTCCATCCTTCCAATTCGAACAGCGTCACCAGGGCGCGATCCGCATCGGAGAGGGCTCGGAAAGCTATTTCCAGGCGGCGCCGAGCGTTCCAGGCGGGAGCGGGATCATGGCCGACTGAATTTTCGATATCCTGATTATCCAGTGGGACCAACTTCCGCCACCAGGGACGGCGTCGACGACTCCGGAAGCAGTTGATAATTATCCGGAAGAGCCAGGGGCGAAAGGCCTCGATCTTTTTCAGGGAAGCAAACCCGGTCAGCGCGCAAACCAGGGCCTCCTGGCAGAGATCGTCTCCATCATCCCGGTTACCTTCCAGCCTTCGGCAAAAGGCCTGGATTTTTCGGTGTTCTGGCTCTACCAGTTGCCAGAAGAGGATCCTGTTTCTGTCCATCCGTCCTTTAAGAGTATCAAGTATGACCAAAGGTTACAATATATTACGTCCGGCGAGGGGGAAGGTTCTTTCGCAGGCGATACGCTTTGGCCCTTTTTGCCTCCAATCTTAACAATTCCGGATATATGCCGATATTTTAAGGATGGAGTCAGGTCTATGCCGTCTAGCGTGATAATCTACGGAAACAGGTTGTTTGCGGCCGAATGGGAAAAGATCCGCGCCCGTAAGCCTTCATTATTCAAAGAGATAACATTTCTGTCACAGGCTGAACTGCCGCCGGTCGGCTGTTCCGACGGCACTGTCTATTTGGACCTCGACAAGGAAGATTTCCAGAAGCCGGAATTTATCCGGCAACTGACCGCATCTTTCGATAAACTCCAAATCGTGGGTGTGGCCGACAATATCCACGACCAGAAAATGATTTCGGCCAAATCACTGGGAGTCCGCGAACTGCTTTCGCCCGGCGACTATCAGGGACGGGTAACGGCTCTTTTGAATGGAGAAAATAAATCATCGGCGGAGACGCCCAGCATCTTTCCCGGATTTAACCAGTATGATATAAATTCCATAATCGGCGTTACGGCGCGGATGCATGAAATAAAGAAGATGTTGCATCATCTGGCCGATGTCGATTTTCCCAATGCGATAATTTTCGGTGAAACCGGAACCGGCAAGGACCTGCTGGCCAAGGTGATGCATTACAGCGGAGTCAGGCGGGACAATCATTTTATCGAGGTGAATTGCTCGGCCATCCCGGATGAACTCTTTGAATCGGAATTGTTCGGCCATAAGAAAGGGGCCTTCACCGACGCCAAATCCGACAAGACCGGACTCTTTGAATTCGCCAATAACGGAACCATCTTCCTCGATGAAATCGGCAATCTAACGCCCTCGTCGCAGGCCAAACTTCTGAAGATACTGGAAAGCCGGAAACTTCGCGCCCTGGGAGCGGTCGAGGATAAGGATATAAATGTGCGGGTTCTGGCCGCCACCAATATCGATCTGGATGAAGCGGTCGCGGCCGGCGGTTTTCGGGAAGATCTCCTATTTCGTTTGAATCTCATCGCCATACATCTGCCGCCGCTTCGGGAAAGAAAAGAGGACATTCCGGAATTAGCCGCGGCGAACTTCAAATACTATTGTACTATCTATCGCAAGCCGAATCTTTTATTTTCGGATGCCGCCGCCGAAATGTTGCTTGGCCACGACTGGCCGGGGAATGTCCGCGAATTACGCAATGTTATCGAGCGGACGGTGCTTCTGGCGACGGTCGATAAAATTACGGCCGAGCATATAAAGGATGCCCTGAAAAACGGCCGGATGACCCTAAAGGAAAGAAGATCGATTGTCCTGGAAATACCGGATAATGGCCTGCCTCTTTGCGAGATTGAACGCCGCGTGGTCGGGGAAATATTGAATATGGTGGGCTGGAACAAAACCGAAGCCGCCCGGCTTCTGGGAATATCCCGGGCCCGCCTTCGCCGCATCATGGAAGACAACGAGTTACATGAGAATCGCCGGACTTCCGGCAAGAGCGGCACGAAATAGACCGGATTTTAGAAAATTGTAAGATAAAAGAATTCAATCACTTAATCTCTTCCTGGGGCAACCGCCCGCTTTTCACCGGAACATAATGAATCACGGGAAGTCTTAAAATCGATTTCCGATATAGTTCGTTCCGGCCTGATCATCGACATAAGCCATTGGCTTTCAATAGAGATGATACAAAAGGAGGCAATCGGCATGATTCTTGTCATTACCTTATCCGGCGCGTTAACAGACAACCTGTACGAAAGGAGAATGGTTAATGCGAAGAAATGAGAAAAAGCGATTGATGGTCGCGCTGGCGGCCCTGGTCGGTCTGGCCCTGGTCGGACTGGTCGGGTGCTCCCAGAATCCGGCCGCGCCGAGCGATTCGGCCGACCGCGCGATCCTCAAGCGAGTCGTCCCCGCCGGCAAATTGCTGGAAGGGGAAAACTTCACCCAGGCCCGGGTATCGGCCGCGGAAGGCGGTACGGTGCAGCTTTGGGATGTGGAACTTTATTTCCCTCCCATGGCACTGTCTTCCGACACGCTGATCTCGATCGAGATTCCCGATATGAGTCAGTTTGCCAATCATTTCGGGACCGACGGCCTGGTGTTCAATGTGCCGGTGCGGGTAACCATGAGTTACCGCGATGCCGACCTTTCGAACGTGGATGAATCCCACATCTCCCTGGCCTGGTTCAATGATCATACCGGGGAATGGGATGTCATCGCCTGCCGGCTGGACCCGTTCAACAAGACCGTGACCGGCTTTGTGCAGCACTTTTCGGCCTATGCCCTGATCACCGATGAATGAACCTGATGAAAAAGAATGTTAACGAAAACGAAGAATGAGGTAATCTCTCTCATAGGTGGAAAATAATGAACACAGCAGTCCAAAATAAAGAAGGTACGGTGACGCACAGCGCGCGTCAGCTGCTGGATCTGGCCAGGGAGTGGATTAAGCAGGGGAATACCTCGGTAGCCGGTCAACTTCTGGGAGACGCTCTGAAGAAGTGTGTCCGCGAGGATGACCGGTCGCTCAAGGGTGAAATCGTCAAAGATCTGGGTCGCGTCCATCTGCAGAACGGTGACTGGGACCGGGCCGAGGAGGCTTTCAGGCAGGCCGAGACGATTTTCCTGGAACTGGGGCAGTACAGCGGTGCCGCCCAGTCGATCAGGAATCTGGCCAACCTGAAATTCCAGCTGGGACGGTTCGAAGAGTCCGATACCCTCTGCGAGAAAGCGGTGGACTGGGCTACCCAGGCAGGCGATTTTCAACTGCGGGCTACCATCCTGAATACCCAGGGTGCAATCAAGTCTATTGAAGGCAAGCAGAAGGATTCCTTGAAGATATTCAAACTTTGTCTGTCCGACTTCCGCAAAGCCGGCAACAAGCTTCGTCAGGCCTATGTGCTGCATAACATCGGTCTGGCGCACTACGAGCTGGGCGAATACGAGAAGTCGAAAGCCTCCTTTGAAGAGGCCCTGATGCTGGCCATGGAAGCCCGCGATACCAGCCTGGTGGAAATATGTTACCAGAATTTCGCCAAATTATATCTGAAGTTGGGCGACATCGTGGCGGCGCGTTCCCTAATTGTCCTGGCGCAGGAATTATTGGGGACGCTGAAATCGCCCGCCCTGGCGACAGATCTGGCCATCATTGAAGCCAGCGCGTATCGCTTATCGGGGGATCCCGGCCGGGCCGGTGATATCCTCGACCAAGCCCTTGAAAAAGCGCGTACCAATAATCTCCTGCAACACGAAGCCGAGATCTTGTACGAATCCGGGCAGGTAGCCGCCGACAGCGGCCGTCCGGAAATCGCCAGATCCCGTCTGGAAGCGGCTATCAAGCTGTTCCAGCAAACCGGCGGCAGTCGACTGAAAGATGCCGTCGAGAGACTAAAGAATCTGCAGGCGACGACGACTAAGGGTGAAGCCGCCTGACAGCAGGGTCGCATCGTATCCGGGAAGGGAAATTTGATGTCCGAAGCGAACTATGACATATCCTCCCATAAGTGGGCAGAAACTCTGCACGAATTCCTGGAATTGGCAGGGAAAGCTGTCCGCGATTTCAACTACGAGCGGGCCTTAAGTTACCTGACGACCATGGAAGAGGTCTGGGAACAAAAGGGTCTGCCCACTTATTCCCCGGAACTTCGCTGTGATCTTTATAATGAGAAAGGAAAAGTCCTGGCCCGGCTGGGTCGAATCCCCGAAGCCATCGCCGAATATCAGAAGTTGCTCACCTTTTGCCAGGAACAAAATTTATCCGACCGCAAGGTCGAGATTTTTCTGGAAATCGGCCAACTTCTGATAAAGACCGGAGAAATGGACAGCGCCCTGGGATATGTTCATCGGGCCCTATCCGGTTACCGCCGCCAGAAAAATCCCATGGGGCTGTGCCGAAGCCTTCGGAATCTGGGCGTTATCTATTTTGAACTGGGTGAATTTGACGATGCCGAAGCGGCCTGCGAAGAAGCTATCGAAATCGCCCAGGGCGAGGGTCTGGGTTTGCTGTATGCCGATATTTACAACAACCTGGGAACCGTCAAAAATGTCCGCGGGGATTGGAAAGGTGCCCTGGAGTGCTATATCCGGGCCCAGGCTGTCTATGACAAAGAAGGGGAGATAAGGAAATCGGCTTATGCTCTCAATAATATCGGAATCACCCTTCTGGAACAGGATCGTTCCGACAATGCCCGGGAATATTTCTTGTCGGCCCTGAAGACGGCGGCAGCGGTCAAGGATGAATCTTTGTGTTTGATTCTCAATATTAACCTGACCGATCTCTGGACCCGGACCGGCGATTATGCCGAGGCTGAAAAATACAATCGCTCGGCCCTGACATACCTTGAGACAAATAATCTGCGCAACAGCCAATTGGCCGAAGCCAGAAAGCAGGCCGGCAAGATCGCCTGCTCCCGGGGCAATCACGCGGCGGCCCTCGGTCATTTCGACGAAGCGCTTAAAATCAGCCGCAATCTGGGGCTTCAATATATCGAAGCCGAAATCATGTTCGAAAGAGGGAATCTGTACCTGATGACCGAGGCGCACATGGAGGCCCTGGCGTCCCTGGAAAGCGCTTATCGCCTGTACAATCAATTTAAGGCGGCCGGCCGCCTTAAAAAGACCGAAGGATTGATTGGTTCCGTCGAAGAATTATACCTGAAAGTATTTGAAGCCATGGCTGACAAGGTTGACCGCAAAGACCCTTACACCAAAGGCCATTCGGACCGCGTGGCCAACCTGTCGCTCTGCCTGGCTCAAAACCTGGGTTTGCCTGACCCCGTAATTAAAACTATCGTGGCCGGCGCTCTTTTGCATGATCTGGGGAAACTGGATATCCCGGACGAAATCCTCAATAAAAAGGGTCGCTTGACCAAAGAGGAATTCGACGAGGTAAAAAATCACCCTGATTACGGCGTTCGTCTTCTGGCCGGAATCAATCTCCCCTGGGAAGTCATTCCCTTAATCCGGCATCACCACGAACATTACGACGGCACCGGGTATCCCTCCGGTTTGAGCGGAGAATTGATTCCCACTGGAGCCAGAGTCGTCTGTGTCGCCGATGTTTTCGATGCCCTGACCTCCGAACGGCCGTATCGCGATGCCTTCTCGGCCGAAAAGGCCATCCAGGTAATGTGCGAAGAAATGGCGGGGACTTTCGACCCGGCCATCCTGGATAATTTTATAGCCCTGATAAAAAGCGGACGGGTCGACGATATCGTCAATCGCCATACCGACCGTGACGAAATGTACAAAATCTGGGCTCAATGCCGCGTGAAAACCGAAGAAGCCGTGGCTTCCTGATATTGTATCTCTCCCCTTAATCTTAAATATTATAACCCGGAATTGGGCCGAATCAAAGGCGCGTTCCCGGAGCCTATCGGTATTACTCCATCAACTGGGTTATTGACTATTTGAATCCTTTCCCTAAATTATCTTACTCATTACGATGAAATTAAAACCGGGATAAGATAATGAAAATAATCAAAACGGCCGCCGAGGCGGTCAATTCGAAAATCATCAAACGCGGCTCGGTCATTTACACCGGCGGGAATGCCGCCACCCCGCAAACCCTTTTACTGCAATTGGCCGAAGATTCGTCCATCGAGCATGTCGCCCTGTACGGGGTTTTACTTCTGGGCGACCGCATAAAACCTCTTTTTTCCGAAGAGGTCTGCCAGCGGATAACGCACCGGGTAATTTTTAACAGTTACCTCACTCGCGAGGCGGTCAACCGGGGCTGGGCCAAATATCATCCCATGCATCTGTCCGAAATTCCCCGCTATGCCCGCCGTTCGGGCGGCCCCGATATTGTCCTGGCCGCGGTCAGCGGTCCCGACAAAGGAGGCAATTACAGCCTGGGAACTACCGTCGAGGCCGTCCATGGCGCTATCAAGGCCGCCAAGAGGCGGGGCGGGACCGTCATTGTCGAACGGAATGCCCGCATGCCTTTTGTCCTGGGGACAACCATCAGCCGGGATTTTATCGACTATATGCTTGAGGTCGATTATCCTCTGCCGGAAAGTCCGGTTCCGGAACCGGATGAAACCGCCCGGAAGATCGGTGAAATTATAGCCGCCCTGTTTATCGAAGACGGTTCCGGGGATATCCCCGGCTCGACCCTGCAATACGGGATAGGCGAGGTTCCCGAAGCGGTCACGGCGGCCATAATCAAAAAAGGGGTCAAGGACTTGGGGATCCATACCGAGTTATTCGCCGACGGCATGATCAAACTGGTGGAGAAGGGGATTGTCACCAACCGCTGGAAACCCCATATCGATTTCTGTATTTCCTCAATCTTTCTCTCGGAGAGCCAGAAAGGATATGACTGGCTGTCGTACAACAGTTGCGTTCAGAGCCGCCCCTGTGATTTTACCAATAGCGTTTTCAATATCGCCCAACAGCCCAAAATGGTTGCCATTAACAGCGCCATCGGGGTGGACCTGCACGGCAATATCTGGGCCGATTCCCTGGATGCGCGCAAGATTTACAGCGGTGTCGGCGGCCAGAGCGATTTTATCCGGGGGGCACAACACAGCGAAGGCGGCCTGGCCATTATCGCCCTGAAATCGAGAACCTCGCAGGGGATATCCAAGGTCGTCGACCTCTGCCCGGCCGGGATTACCACCACGGCGGTGGCAGCCGACCAGGTGATTATTGTCACCGAATACGGCGCTTTCGACCCCAGGCGTTTGAGTCTGGGCGAGAGGGCAGTGGGGATAGCCCATCTGGCGCATCCCGATGAACGGGATAAATTATTGGATGTTATTTTCAGCGATGGGGCATTCCACAAACCGAACCTGACCATGTTCAAGGGCGTCCCCGGTTTCACGCCTTACGAGAAGGCGATTGAGAAACTGTGAGAGCGGAATTTTAAAGTATCGGTAGTTTTTCATTCGGGGTCGATGTGGACATCGACCCCGCACCATGTGGGGGCGTTTTAATAGTACCGGGATGTACAGAATTATTTGCCCAATATTACAAAGTGTCATCCCAGCGAAAGCTGGGAACCAGTATTAATATTCGTGTAGTATTAACCCGCTCCTCGATAGGGCCCGGGGAAAGGGCCGCCTTGGGATGCGACACCCCAGCGGGCCCGACATTCTTGTCGGGCTCCTGGAAAATGCACTATGAATTAGACGCGGCCGACAGGAATGTCGGCCCCACTGGTGTTTAGGCGGGTAAAATTCCGGGTCGATGTGGACATCGACCTCGCACAAAATAAGTTAGATTAAAAAAGGCGGGTTTGTAACCCGCCTCCGCAAATCGCTAATCTATTATATTTCTATTCAATTCACCCGTCCCAGCCGACCAGACGGGCCATCAGCCACCAGAAAGCCTTCCCCTTCACATAGCAATTGAAACAATGGGAGTGGGCGCACGAGCCGCAAGTTTCGCAATCGTGTTCCGCGCACCAGTCATAACACCACTCGCAGGCGTCGGAGGCATCGGGATAATAGGTGCCGTCGGGGTCATAACTTTCGATCTCGGCAAAATCGAATAATATCTTGTCGTTGTCTTCGCAATACTGGCGAATCAGGCCGTTCATGGCATAGAGGGTTCCGTCGATACCACCCCCATCCAGATGCCCGGTCATATAGATAAAGCGGACATCGGGGTAGTCCTCTTCCAGTTCGTCCATCTTGTTCAGATAAATATTAATACCGGGGGTATCGTTTTCAGAGACGCCGCCGCACCAGGACAGCATGGCCACATTGAAATCTTCCGTGTCCAGCTGGTAGCGAAGGTTGGCCACCCAGAACGTATCCCCCCCAGTGCCTAAATCATCACCTCGCTCATAGAAATAGGGCTGATCGCAGGTCGGGTTTTGGGATTCGAGCATGTCCAGCCCGGTCATGATCTGGCTTCCGTGCGAAGTATGCACGTAATAAATCCGCAGCCCGGCGGAGACTTCGGCAAAAATCGAGTCGGGGATAGAGGCGAAATCATCGACAATGACATGGTCGGCAATGAGCGCAACGTAAGGGGTGTCGAGAATAATATCCGTGGAGTCATCGTTGTTATCGTCATTATTCCCCGAGGCCCCGGACCCGTTACAGTTGAGTGAATAAACCGCCAATAAGCCGATTGCGGCCCAGGTTAAAAGAATCGTCAGTATTTTCGGCATAGGGGTATCCTTTAATGTGGTTATCTCTGATGATTATATCGGTTGCGGGGGGGGGGAGGTATTAGATTTTTGATGAAATTCGTATCCTTATGGTTGATAACGAATTAAACGATATCAAAAGCCTCGAAGTGTCATTGCGAGGCGTGCCGACTGATAGGTCGGTCGACGAAGCAATCTCGATGACAATGAATTGAGCAATAATGAGATTGCTTCGCTTCACTCGCAATGACATAATCGGCACTTTATCAAAATACCCTTCGACGGGTGGCCACCATCAGGGTGGGTTTTTCAATTGTATAAATGGAAATTATTTCTTTGGCGTGGTGGCAGTCTTATGCCAGCCAAAATTGAGAGCATCGAATTCGCAAGCCTTGAGACATTCCCCGCAGGAAGTACAATCCGGATATGCCCGAGATTTGCCCTCGACAATTTTGCCGATGGTCGGACAGGGGGAGACGTTGACACATTCCATACATTCGGTGCAATTGTCGCGGTTGATACGAACTTTCAAGGGAGCGATTTTTTCCAGGAGCCAGGATATGGCACCGACCGGACATATCAAATAGCAGAAGGGGCGATACAGGAAAAGGGAAGAAATTACCAGGACCGTCATCATGACGATAAACAAAGTGTCGATATTCCAGTGCAGTAATTCGAAAAAATTGACCGGGTCATAGATATTATATGCCGAGAACGCCACCCACATTTGCGAAAATTCGGTTTCCAGATTTTCGGCCAGCATGGCAATCTGGTCGCGAACCATGAAGAAGGTCAGGAAAAACATGGCCAGAAAGGTCATTCTGACATAATTAAAGGCCGTAAAATTAAAATTTTTCCATTTAAACTTGTGTGGGATTATATTAATCAATTCCTGAAACGCCCCCAGAGGACAAACCCAGCCGCAGAAAAGTTTCTGGCCTATCAAACTGGGGATAAAAATGGCCAGGAATAAGGCGATAAAAGCGGGGAAAAATTTCCCCATGGTGAATTTGAACATGAATAATTTGGTGACCGCACACATCGGGCTGGGATGAAGGGGGAAGATATAATCCAGGCCATAGAGTATAAAAGCCGCCAATATCATGACTATTCGCACCCAGAGATTCACCCGGCGCTTGAATAACAAGAGAAGCCCCAGAATAATGAGAATCAGGAACCCCAAAAACTTGCCCGTTAAAAGGTAATCCATGACTCCGGGGGTCGATTCGGCCGTATCGGCGGCCTCGGCGGCTTCCTGGGCCACTGCCGGAACGGCCAAAAGCAGAAGAAATAAAAGGGCTGTCATTCTGGTCAGGCGGGTTGTCATAACGATTTTGAATATATTCATTTGGCAGCGCTTGTCAACAGGGATAAAGTTTGCCACAAAATTTGATAATTGCCTCACTTGCTTTTCCAGTCTATATATAGACACAGGAATTTAAAGGAAAGTCTAATGCCGGTCGTTCGTTTTTTTCTGGGATTGGCTCTTTTGATAATCGGCCTCGATGCCGTCCTCGGCTCCGGGGTTATAATCCTGGCGCTGACTTTTTTAAGTCCCGACGGGCTCATCGCGCCGGCCACCTTCATGCGCCTGCGGGTTTGGCTGGCTTCGGGGATTCCCTTAGGTCTTTGGCTATTATTTTGGAAACAAGCCCTGATCTTTCTTAATCGAATCGACGCTTATCTGGAAAACAGAACCGGGCCGCAATTTATTCTGGGAATTCTCTCGTTTTCTTTAGTTCTGCATGTCGTAGTTTGGCTCATATATCCCTTTCAGCTCTGGGGAGATTATGCCGCCTACGACCAATTGGGCTGGAACCTGGCGCAAAACGGCTGTTACTGCATCGATGGTATCCCCACTGCCTATCGGCCGCCGGGTTATCCTTTTTTCTTATCATTGATCTATAATATTTTCGGGCATTTTCCGTGGATTGCATCGGGGTTTAATATTTTATTCAGTCTGTTCGCGATATATCTGGCCTATCTGATTGCCGAAATACTTTTTGGCGTCAAAACCGCCCGCTGGACCCTTATTTTGCTCGCCTTTTATCCGGGGAGGATCCTTTATGTCAATCTCCTGGCCTCGGAAGTGATTTTCACCTTTCTCTTTCTCCTTGCCATATGGGTATTGGTGCGGGAATTCGGGAAAGATACAAAAGGATGGATTTCCGCCCTGGTCGGAGGAATCTTTTTGGGGCTGGCGGCCCTGACCCGTCCGATAATTATCCCGGTGCTTTTTATTGTCCCCACTTTTTGGCTCTTTCGAAAATACCGATTTCGGTCAGTTTTGATATTGACACTCGTTCTTTTCTTTGGATTCATAAGTACTGTTTTGCCATGGATAATACGTAATCATGGAGCCAAAGGGAGTTATACTATCACCACCAGTATGGGGATAAATTTATTGGCGGGCAACTCTCCCGGAGCCGGTATGGGCTGGAATCCGTCGGTAGTCGAAGGGCTACCTATTGGCGATCCCCGGCAGGAAGTCTATCTCGACAGCCTGGCGCAAGACCGGGCCTGGAATTATATCAAGGATAATCCGGCCGGATTTGTCAAACGGGGAATGATGAAAATTGCCTATCTGTATGCCGTCGATCTCGAAGGTGCCGATTATCAATTACGCCGGGCGGCCGAAGAAGATAAAATTGACAGGTACTTTTTATTCGGTATAATAGTCCAATTCTGGCATCTGGCCTTGATAATACTCGCTTTGGGGTCGGTTTTCATTCGCGGGGCGGGGAAAGCATTAATTTCGCCGGCAGGTCTATTGACAGTCCTTCTGATTATCTATTGGACAATGGTGCATTTCGTATTCTATGCCGAAGGAAGATACCATTACCCGATCATGCCGTTTGTGGCCATGGCGGCGGCTCTCTCGATTATTGCCCGTGGAAATGTCAGAAAAGAAATTCCCCATGAAAATGTCCGATAGAAAATTTGAAGTTTTATTGAATGTTGCCGGAATTTTGCTCCTGCTGGCGGGGCTGTTGGCGGTTTTGAAATTCGAAATTTTATCCCGGCCGTTCTTATCCTTGAGCCAGGACGGTCTCATTGTCCCTCAAACGCTGCTCCAGTTGCGCCTGGTTTTAATTGCATTGGGGATATTGGGAATTGCAATAATCTTCCGCCGTCGACTCAAAATATTCCTGGCACAAATTGACGGGACAATAAATAAGTACAGCGCCGGGAAATTTCTGATCATTGTCTTATGCCTGGCGGCGTTCTGGAGGCTGGTGGCACTTTTTATGCCTTTTCACCTCTGGGGGGATTGGAAAACCTATCATGATCTGGCTGTCACCTGGGCCGAGACCGGTTCCTTTTCCTGGGACGGTGTCCCCTATGCCTACCGGCCGCCGGGGTATCCTTACCTGCTGTCCAGATTGTACCTATGGTTTGGGGAACAGGCCCGCCTGGGTGCTCTGGCTAATATCATTTTCAGCCTCGCCATAGTCTTATTAACGTATCTGATTGCTCGGCGCGTGTTCGGTGACCGGGTGGCCCGCTGGAGCGCTTTTATATTGGCGTTATTCCCCAGCCAGATACTTTTTGTGAATAAACTGGCCTCGGAAACCATGTTCACGGCCCTTCTCCTGGGGGCAGTCTATCTTTTTATGCTGGCCCAGGAACGAAAGGTGATCTGGTCGCTTGCGGCCGGGATTGTCCTGGGATTGGCTACTCTCACTCGCGGCGTGACGCAATTGTACCTGATAATACCGATACTCGCCTTCGGTCTGGCGCGACAACAGGGGCGCCGATGGATATTGAAAGTCATATTTTCTGTGATAGGCATGGCTGTCGTGGTGGTGCCCTGGATGTACCGCAATCTTGAGGAAAAAGGGAAATTCGCGGTCTCGCTCAATTCCGGGATAAATTTCCTGATCGGTAACGCCCCCGGTTCGGGTATGGGCTGGAACCAATCTATCACCGAAAAGTTTGACATCGACAATCCCCATCTTCAAGCCGCTAATGACAGCTTGGCCTGGTCCCTGGGGTGGGAATATGTCAGGCAAAATCCTTTGGGTTTTGTCAAGAGAGGCATTCTTAAAGTGATGTACTCCTATGGGGTTGACATGGAAGGAGTCTGGAATGAATTGACCGAAGCGGCGGAAAAGGATCGCTTTGACCGATATGTTCTGGTGGCTCTAATCGCGGAGACCTATTACCTGCTGTTATTACTGGGATTTTTCGTCGGAGTCGTATTATATCTCAAAGACAGGGGACTAAGGTCCCCCGGGGCATTTTTCTTATGGACCACCGTATTATATTTTACGGCGATAATATTTGTCTTTTTCGGCGATGGCCGCTTTCATTTTCCGGTTATCCCTGTCCTGGCCATATTTGCCGGCCTGGCGATAGAGAGAAATAGTCACCCGGAAGATATAGAAACCGGGCCAATGTTGACATCGACCCGGCACTAAATGTATTCATCGGCAGGGTGCCCAAATCAGTAAGCAGCGCTGCCGCCTAACTAACTGCTTCTTCCAGTTTGTAACGCCGGTATATTCTATAATAATGACCTTCCAGAGCGATCAATTCGGCATGGGTGCCGGATTCGACGATTCGTCCTTCGTCCATAACCACGATACGATCGGCCTTTTCCAGAGTGTCCGGGCGATGCGTAATCAGGACCGCCGTCATTTCCGGCAGAACTTCATGCAGGCGATCCCAGAGAGCCGTTTCCGTGCGGGAATCCAGGGCCGATGTGCAATCGTCGAGAATCAAAATCCTCGGCTTGCCGACCAGGGCCCGGGCCAGTCCCAGCCGCTGTTTCTGGCCGCCCGATATGGCCACCCCGCGGGTTCCGATCGCCGTATCCATCCCTTTGGGAAACCGCTCGATTTCCCGTTTGAGCTGGGCGACATCGACCGCCCAATCCACCGTGGCGGCATCGATATTATCGCGTCCGAATATGATATTATTGCGGACGGTATCGCTGAACAGGACCGGTTCCTGCGGGACATAACCGACCGCCCGGCGCAAATCCTCGAGCCGGTACTCGTGCAGTTCCCGGCCGTCGAGAAAGATCTTACCCCCCGTGGGGTTGACCAATCGAGGAATCATGTTGACCAGCCAGGTTTTGCCGGCGCCGACTTTGCCCACCAGGGCGATCGTGCTTCCCCGGGGAATATTCAGCGTGATATTATCGATTATCTTCCTTTCGGAACCGGGGAAAGCGAATTCGACCGCATCGAAACGCACTCCGCCCGCCAGGTGTCCGTCAACGGCCAGGGTGCCTTCATCGGCCACCATGGGCGGGACCTTCTCCAATTCCCGAAGTCTGTCAATCGACACCGCCGATTGCCGCGACTTGACCAAAAACTGCCCGATATCGAACATGGGGAAAACCAGGTAAACCACATAATAAATGAAAGCCACCAGTTTTCCCAGAGACAGGCTCGACTGCATTATCATGTAACCGCCGGCCAGAAGGACAATGATGACGCTGAATTGCCAGATATACATGTACAGCGATTCCACCACGGCCTGAACCCGCACGACGCCGATTTCGGCCTGGCGGCGATCCGACGCGGCTTCGTCGAACTTCTTCTTCTGGGCGCCTTCGCGGACATAGGCCCGGACCACCCGGATACCCGAGAAACAGGCCTCCATGATGTCGTTAAAACGCGAGATGCGGGTCTGCAGGTGGTCGTACCGCTTATCCAGGATAGTCGCACTTTTAAAAAATATAATTATCAGAATAGGCATCGGCCCGGCCACCAGGAGTGTCAGGAAAGGATCCAGACTGATCATCATGGCCAGCGCGAAAACCACCATCATGAGCGCCTCGTAGAAGCGGAATATCCCCGAGCAGGCAAACCACGATAATTTCTCGGCGACATCATCGGTCATTCGCGTTATAAGGTCGCCGGAGCGGAACTTGTTGAAAAAGTCGGGGCCTTTCAGGGTCGCACCCTCGAACGCTTTCTGACGGAACATCCACTCCAGGCGAAGATTCATCCAGGCCCGATGCGATTGTACGAAAGCGTACAGCAGGTTGCCGGCAAAGCCGAATATTATCAGGGCCAGGCTGAAAGTGGCCACGATCGACAGGCCGTAATCCTGTCCCAGGGCGACCAGACCCCGGGCCAGGCCGTTATCCGTTATCGTTCCGTTCTTGACGAAATCGATGGTAAATTCTATCATCCGCGGTATCATGACCTGGAGCGAAGTCTGCACCGGCGTCAATATTATCAGCACCGCCAGGACATACTTGTAGTTCCGGTAGTACTTCCAGATCCATTTCATTTTATCCAGCATGAGCGATCACTCCGTTTCGATTCTTGAACTGCAGGTGGAATAACTTGGAATAGTATCCTTCCTGCAGGATAAGGTCCACATGTTTGCCGCGCTCGATAATCTCGCCGCGGCGCAGAACCAGAATCTGGTCGGAATCCAGAATCGTGGCCAGGCGATGGGCGATGATTATTGAAGTCCGTCCCTGCAATAGCCTCTGCAGCGATGTCTGTATCAGGCGCTCCGTTTCGGGGTCGACCGAACTGGTGGCCTCATCCAGAAGCAAGACCTCGGGATCCACGGCCAGGGCGCGGGCAAACGACAGCAACTGGCGTTCGCCGCGGCTGAAGTTGGAGCCCTTTTCAGAAACGACCGTCTTGTATCCTTCGGGCAGTTTCTGAATAAAGCGCTCGGCCTCGACAGTTCGGGCAGCCGAAGCGATTTTCTCCAGGGTCATGGCTTCGGCCTCCAGCGAAATGTTGGAAGCGACATCGCCGGGGAAGAGGAGGATATCCTGCAAAACCAGGGCGAAATGCCGGCGCAGGATTTCCTTGTCCAGATCCCGGATATCAATTCCATCGACGGTGATTTTCCCTTTTTGCGGGTCGTACATCCGCAATAAAAGTGAAATTACGGTCGACTTTCCGCCCCCGGTGACACCCACCAGAGCGGTGCGGCTCCCGCGGGGTATTTCAAAGGAGACGTCGCGAAGCACCCAGTTGTCATCATTGTTGTACGAAAACCATATATTCTCGAATTTAATGCCTTTTTCCAGTTTCGGCCAGGCGACCGGACGGACCGCATCGGCGATGACGGATTTCTCGCTCAAGAGCGAAAAAATCCGCTTGGCGCCCGCCACGGCTTTCTGAATATTGGCCAGTTGTTCCGAAGTCCGCCAGATGGGATCGAACGAGCGCCAGACCAGGATTATAAACAGGCCGATGGTTCCGACCGTTATTTTCCCCTGCCCCGCCCAACTCAATCCGAAAAACAACACCGCGGCGATCATGACATATTGAAAGAAAAACACCGTGTTGAAAAAGAGTACCACCGCGATATTCACGTAGCGGTCGTCGATAAATTTCGCCCGGTTGGCGCGGTTGAGACGCTCGCGGGCATAGTCACCGCGGTGAAATATCTGCACGATCGACATGCCGTGCAGAAATTCGGCCAGCGAGGCGGTCACCTCGGCCATCTTGCGGCGTACCTCATAGAACCGGGGCGTGGTCAGTTTTTCGAAAAAATACACCATGGCGGCCACGACCGGGACGATACTCAATAATATCAGAGTCAGGCGGGGGCTGTGGTAGAACATCAGGCCGTAGACCCCGGCCAAAAGCAGAACATCCCCGATAATCAGCACCACCGTGTTGGTGAACATCAGGCGCAAAGCCTCGGTGTCCGATTCCACCCGGGCCATCAACCGCCCCACCGGGTGTTTGTCGAAATAAGCCAGGTCCAGCGACAATATATGATAGTACAACTTCCGCTTTAACTCGACCATGATATCCTGGCCGATTATTTCCAGTTTCACCCGTTGCAGGTACTGCAGGGTGATGGTCGTGGCCTGGATAAAAGCGATCAGGGCCACGGTCATAAGCAGGGCGCGGAAATCGCCGTTCTTGATATCTTCATCCATGGCCTGCTTCAATAATACCGGCCAGGCCAGGGACAGCCCGGTGCCACCGACCAGGAGAATAAAGCAATATATCAAACCGGGCCGATGGGCCTTCAGGTAGGGAATCAGTTTCCCGAAAGCCTGGCGCCAGCCGATGTTTTTTTCGGTTTGCGTGATGGCTTCGTTTTCGTAAAGTTCGCCGGTCATATCGGCTACCCTCGTTTTAAAATTCTGTCATGCCGCCGCCGGAAAGCCCAGGGGTTTAACAAAAAACCCGCCGTTCCTGTTACCGGGGCGGCGGGTGTCTTTGCCAAAATTTGTGATTTTATTCACAAAATGGGAATACCTCGCCCGCCACGGAATACTCCAATCGGATTCACCGTAAGAGTATTAATCTGCTGTTTGCCGCTTAGCATTAAATTTGCTCCGTGTCGTTTGAGGTTAAAATTTTCTAATTAACGAGTAATTTTCCTGTTTGTTTCGTCAAATTACAGAAATAATTAAGTTTGTCAATCACTTTTTTTGGGGGGGGTGACGGTTGCCGGTTTAGCCGTGACTTTGGGGCAGACCGGGAGGTTTGGCCTCCCCAAATAGTGGGAAGTTAAACGAATAAAATGGCGGACAGGAATGTCCGCCCTACCGATTTACATTTTTGTAGAGTGTATACAATTTTAGACAATGAACGACCGGGCACCCCCTGCCTACCACCCCATCAACTGCTCCAGATTGTTATTGAGTTTCTCCACCCGTTCTTCGATATCCACCTTGCGGGCGCGGTCTTTCTCAATAACGTCCTTGGGAGCATTTTTCAGAAAGTCGGCGTTGGCCAGTTTTTTGGAGAGGCGCTCCAGTTGCTCTTTCAGGCCGCCCAGTTCCTTCTGAAGTCTTCCCCGCTCCTGTTCCACGTCGATGAGACCTTCCAGGGGAATGAATATCTCCGCCCCGGAGATCACGGCCGAGGCCGATAGCCCCGGTTTTTTAATCTTATCGCCGATATGCAGTTCGTTTATCTTGGCCAGGCTTCGGAAATAAATTTGATATTCCTCCAGAAGTTTGCCCAATTTTTTATCGGTGATGCGGATATGCAGGTCCGAGCGTTTCCCCGGAGGGACATTCATCTCTGCCCGGACGGAGCGGACGGCATTGACCACGGCCTGAATGGAGGCAAAGGAGGCATCCAGTTTTTCATCGGCGAATTTATCGCTGGCCTCCGGCCAGGGGCCGAAGGTGAGCGTCTCGCGGCGGTTGGTCAGATATTGCCCCAGGTTGCCGTTAATTTCCTCGGTCACGAACGGTATGAAGGGGTGCAACAGCCTTATGATATTATCCAAAACATAAATGGCCACCTTCATGGAGCCTTCGCGAATCGGCTCTTCCGGCGAATCCGGCTTGATCAGTTCGATATACCAGGAGCAGAAATCATTCCAGGTGAAACTGTACAATTCCTTGGCGGCGGCGTTGAGGCGAAATTCTCCGACGCACTTATCGACCTCTTTGACGGTTTGTTCCAAACGCGAGAGAATCCAGCGGTCGACCAGAATTAAATCATCCTCGGGTGCTTGGCCGGTATCGAAACGCTGGTCGTCTTTCAGGCGCATCATGACAAAACGAGAGGCCTGGTATAGTTTATTGACGAAATTGCGGCCGCCCTCGAAAGTATTTCTTGTTATCCAGGGGTCCTGCCCGTCGGGCGTGGCCAGAACCAGCGAAATCCGCAGGGCGTCGGCCCCGTGCTTATCGATAATCTCGATAGGATCGATACCGTTGCCCAGCGATTTGGACATCTTGGTCCCGCTGGCGTCGCGGACGATCCCGTGGATATAAACGTCATTGAAAGGCAGCCCGCCCATGAATTCGTACCCTGCCATGACCATCCGGGCCACCCAGAGGAAAATAATTTCCGGAGCCGTGGCCAGGACTTTGGTGGGATAAAACCGCTCCAGCATTTTGGTTTTTTCGGGCCAGCCGAAAACCGAGAAGGGCCAGAGCCACGACGAAAACCAGGTGTCCAGAACATCTTCGTCCTGGCGGAGACTCTCACTTTCGCACTTGACGCACTTGGCCGGCTTGTCGGCCGCCACCATCACTTCGCCGCAGTCCTCGCAATAGTACACCGGGATGCGATGTCCCCACCATAACTGGCGCGAAATGCACCAATCGCGGATATTTTCCATCCAGTGCAGGTAGGTTTTCGACCAGTAGTCGGGGTGAAAGCGAAGGTCTCCCTTTTTGACCGCTTCCACGGCCGGTTTGGCCAGAGCCTGCATTCGCACGAACCACTGCTCGCTCAAGTAAGGTTCGACCGCGTTATGGCAGCGATAACAGGTTCCCACCGATAAATCGTACTTATCGACCTTTTCCAACTGCCCCTTGGTTTCCAGTTCCGCCACCAGTTTCTTGCGGGCTTCGTAGCGATCCAGCCCCTTGAATTTGCCGGCGTTGGCATTGAGGGTGCCGTCGTTGTTGAGAATATTTATCTGTTCCAGTTCGTGCCGCTGGCCGATTTCAAAATCGTTGGGGTCATGAGCCGGAGTGACTTTGACCACGCCGGTGCCGAACTCCATGTCGACATACGAGTCAGCCACGATCGGGATTTCGCGTTCCAGAATGGGAAGAATCACCGTTTTGCCGACAAATTTCTTATACCGCTTATCCTTGGGATTGACCGCCAGGCCCGTGTCGCCCAGCATCGTTTCGGGGCGCGTGGTCGCCACCATCAGGTAGGTGTCTTCGCCTTTTAATTTGTACTTGATATACCACAGTTTGCCGTCCTGGTCGACATGCTCGACCTCGTCGTCGGACAATGAAGTCTGACACGAGGGACACCAGTTGACGATACGATTGCCGCGGTAGATCAGGTCTTTATTATAAAGCGCAATGAAAACTTCCTTGACGGCATTGGAGAGTCCGTCGTCGATAGTAAATCGCGTTCGTTCCCAGTCGCAGGAACAGCCGATCCTTTTCAACTGGCCCAGGATATATTCTTTATTGCGGAATGCCCAGGCGCGGGTTCTTTCCACGAACTTATCGCGTCCCAGTTCGCGGCGGGTGGTGCCTTCCTTGACCAGTTGTTTTTCCACCACCACCTGGGTGGCGATCCCGGCATGGTCGGCGCCGGGCATCCAAACCGCGTCGAAACCGCGCATGCGGTGGAAGCGCATGAGAATATCCTGGATGGTGTTATTCAGGCCGTGGCCCAGGTGGAGAATGTCGGTCACGTTGGGGGGCGGGATAACGATGGCGTAAGTCGGCCGGGTGCCGTTTTCATCGCCATGGAAATATTTCTTTTCCAGCCAGGTTTGATAAAGCCTGTCCTCGACCGCTTTGGGGTCATAGGCTTTCGATTTTTTATTTTCTTCCATATTTTTTTCGCTGTTTTCCAAGTCATTCCCCTTCGTGCCATTTTCCGGTTGCCCGTATTTTTCCAAAGATGGAAAAATATCCCCGGCCGTATCCTTTGTCAAGGAAAGCCGGTTTTAAAAACTGTTTATTTTCCCGCGTAACCGGGTATTTTCTGTTCCGGCGGGTCTTGATCCCGGCTAAAGGCGGGGATTGTGACCCGGCGGGAAAACGATGTTTAACCGCAGGGTCACATATCCCGAATTAATTCGGGAAACAAGACCCTGCGTAACAATCAAATCAAAACTGTTTATTTTCCCGCGTAATTTGGGTATTTTGGTTTATTATCGACAAATCCTATGGAAGCACAAGGAAAAATATATGTCCGACAACATCACCCCGTTCAACAGGTTATGCCAGATTATGGCCACTTTGCGAAGTCCCGGCGGCTGTAACTGGGATCGCAAACAAACCCATAAATCACTCCTGCCGTACCTGGTCGAGGAAACCTATGAGGTAGTCGAGGCCATCGAAAAGGACGACCCTCTCCTTCTCCGCGAAGAATTGGGGGATTTGCTGATTCAGATTGTCTTCCACAGCCGGATTGCCGAGGAAGCCGGGAAATTTGACATCGACGACTGCATCAACGACATCAACCAGAAACTTATCAACCGTCATCCCCATGTTTTCGGCGACAAAAAAGATCTCAACCCGCAGGAAGTTCGCGACCAGTGGGAGAAGATTAAGATAGAGTCGGGGGAAAAAGAGTCGGTCATAAACGGCATCCCCAAATCGGCCCCGGCGCTCATCAAGGCTTTCCGTTTCGGTGAAAAAGCGGGCGGGGTGGGATTCGATTGGGCGCAGGCTTCGGAAATTATGGACAAGGTCAAAGAAGAAACCGGCGAAATCGAGGCCGAAATAAAATCAGGCGACAAAGAAAAACTGGAGACCGAAATTGGCGATTTGTTGTTCGTGGTGGCGTCGCTGGCCCGCAAACTGGACATCAACCCGGAGCAGGCCTTGAATAAGACCCTGGCCAAGTTCGCTAAACGGTTCAACTATATTGAAGACAAAGTCCGGCAATCGGGAAAACCCTTCAGCGCGTACGACATGACGCAGTTAGAAGCCTGGTGGCAGGAAGCGAAAGGGTGAAGAGGAGATGGCAAAAAGGGGCAAGATGATAATATTTTACGGGGCGGATGTGGACATCCACCCCGCACAATAAGACTGTCGTCCGCTCACTCGGCGGAAAAGCAGTTGTAAAGTTGACGGAAGACAAGATAATTCCCTAATTGCAGAATATCACCGCGCCTGTCACCCCCGAGGACGCGGGGCTCCAGTATTATTCTAAAATATTGCATGACCGGCACAATGGGGGCAGTCGGCAAAGTACTTATTATACATAATGGCCAGTAAACCCAATGGCACCCTTTATATCGGAGTCACGAATAATCTGACGCGACGGGTTTGGGAGCATAAAAATGATATTATCTAGGGGTTTAATAAAAAATATGCGGTTCACCGTCTCGTTTACTTTGAGGCATTTGAAGATATTAACGCCGCGATTCAGAGAGAAAAACAATTAAAGAAATGGAACCGAAGCTGGAAATTAGAATTTATTGAGAAAACCAATCCCGAGTGGGATGATCTGTATGATGCAATAGTTTAATACTGGTTCCCCGTTCCCCGATCAGGGTCGGGGACAAGTTTCGCGGGGAAGACAGCCATTGGCTGTTCGCCCTGGTGCCCCACCGCTTGCGGTGGGTTCTTGCACAGAGTATTATAATGTCGGATTTCTCGACCCGCTTTGCAGGTCTCGGAACCGCGACCTACAAATATCCGGCAGATCGGGGAGAGGCTGTCCCAAAAGTACTCTTTGGAGGAATCATGGTGTTCGGTCAGGTCTTGATTTCGCCCCAGGCGGAATTGTGACCTGACCGTAAGCTATTAAATATCAACATCCCCAATCACCGTCAGTTCACATCCCGCCTTCAGCGGAACAGGAACTGACGGAACATTGGCATATATCCGGCAGACAGGAACATCTTTCAAACACAAGATAAAAGCCCCCAAAATATATATTGACTATTTTTTCCTCATCCCCTTTCTTACATCCGCTGGGGTGGTCAATATTTAAAGACCCGTTCGCAGCGCGATTTTCATTTAATTCAGAATAAACGGCGGGCCTGGGTTATTTTTATTATGCCGTTTACGCCAATGACCATTCCGGCTCTTAAAATTCGTCTTTTGGTAAAATTGCCGGGATAAAACGAGCACCGATTTTTAATTCTTCCCGGCTATCGTTAATTTCAATTGCGGAGGTTTTTATGAGATTTCGATGGGCCCTTGTCCTCTTCGTTGTGCTGGCCGCCCTGGCCCTGTCATCCTGCGAAAGGCTGAATCCCGAGCAGGATACCACCGGCCTGGTGCCCCTGCAGGGTGTTCCTCTGGAATACGGCAACCTGGTCTCGGTAACCATGGCCGCGGAATATCCCGGCTGGGCGCAACTCTGGTTCCAGGACAGCGCCGGGACCATCCGGATGGTGCGGATGCACTGGATATCCAAAAAGATGGCCGAGCAGATTATGACCATCCCCCGAACGGCCGCGGCGGCAGGAGGTAATTAATCATGATAAACAAATTAACCAGTTTCTTTGCCCGGGTCTTTTTCACGGTGGCCGTGATTCTTCTGGTCGTCGCCGTTGTCGATTGGTTTCTGGCTCTTTTCGGCTGGCATTTTACCTGGGTGACGTATCACCCGGGGCGACTTCTGGAATTCTCCGGCATTCTCATGATATTCGTCATGGTGCTGTTACTGCGGCAAATCCGGGAATCACTCCGCGCCGGGAAATAGGCGATATTCTCTCCAGCAGGGGCGCCCCGCCGGGTGCCCCCGCCTTACTTACTGTTCAATTTTCGAACAGCGGGATATTCCCTTCGGAAAAATGCCCTTTTGCAATTGCGGGATTCATCTCCAAGCCGAATATAATAATGATAGGCAAAAATATTGGCGCCAAACGAGCACATGGAATCGGGTTTGTGTAAAACCCGCGCCGGATTAAGGAGTCGGGGGCGATGAACGATAGTTTCAAAGCGGCCTCTGGGGCCGTTTCCACCATGACCGGGTCAGGCGGCCCATCCCTCGGGGCCGAGCACGGTCTGTTTACGTATAAAACCGTTGCCTGGGAAAAACTCCCCGGCCCGGCGACGGGGAAATCCCTGTACCAAATCGACGGTCAACAGTACAACGCCGTTGAGGCCGCCATCCGGATTTACAGCCAGGGCGGATACCAGGCAATCTGGACCGAAAACGGTTATTGGTGGACACTGATGTCCCTGGTTTTTTGGGAAATCATTTTTGCCGCCGTCGAAGGCGCCGCGGTCGACGTCGTCGAAGGGCGCAAAGTTATTCCGAAACCGCGCGATCCCCGATTCGAGAAAATCTTTCTCAAATATATCAAATCCCACGGGGCGCCCGCGGATTTCATGACTCCCGAATTTTACGACCGGCGCAAGGACCTTATCGACGATCACCTGCGGGAACTCCGCAATCGCAACCTGGAGCGGAAAATCATCTCGACCTACAGCGATTACCACGGGGCTCTCTGCAAGACCATCGAAGATTGGGGACGTTATCCGTCGCAGGTGCTCTTGATAGCCGTCAATAAACTCGACAACGAAAAACTCCTGGGCATTCTGGAACGCCTGATCAGCAATTTCAAAGACAACCGGTTCGGATTGCCCGACCTGATGGTCTTCAGCCCCAAAGATTTCTATTTTGTCGAAGTTGTCGATGACGGCGAAAGTCTGACTCCCGAACAAAAAGAATGGCACGAATACCTGGCCAAATCGCTGGGTCTCCGGGTGGAAAGCCTCCTTGTCAACCGCAGCGAAGAAGATATCGAGAAGTTTCAAAAGGCCCATGAACCGACCCTCCACGAGGTGACTATCTCCTTCATTCACGGCACCGGAAAATTGAGCGCCCGCGAACTGGATATAGTCCGGGCCCAGGACAGTTATTTCACGCAGGATGACGGTATCGAACGGCGGCACGGCGCGGTCTTTGTCATCAATGAAGACAAAATAGGCGCCATATTCGAACTGCTGGATTTGACCGGCGGTTGGGAATCGCAGCGGATTATCTACGACGACGAAGAAATCAGCGCCGCCCAGTTGCGCGATTCCCTGAAATGTTTCCGCTATAAGGCCAAACAGGAAGCGCCCCTCGATTACTGCAGAACCAATGAATTCAATCGCAAGCCCAACCGCTTCGGGTGCCGGAATTTCAATTTCCGTGAAATGGACAATGACGAATGGCTCCAGCACGGGGCTATCGACCCGGCCACCGGTGACTGGGCGTTCGACCGGGAGAGCATCTTCAAGTCCGTCGAAAAAGAAAAGTACCGCCTGCGGCGCTGTCCCCTGTTCAAGGAAGACAAAATCGATTTGCTCTTCGACAGGCTTCCCGAGCGGATAAATCCCAAAGATGATTCCGACTGGGCATATATTGATCGTCAGAAGGGGTTATGGTTTTGGAGCGAAGCCGGATGGTTAAGCGTTTACGGCCGTGCCCGCATGCCTGAAATATACGAAATGGTAGGCATCAAGAAATTGACCGCCAATGAAAAAAGCCAGGCCCTGCATTATCTTCAAAACGCGAACGAATCCCGCACGACGAGTAAACCGCTTCAGGCCAGCTCCGAGCGAAAAAAACCCTGTCTGATTGCCACTACAGTCTACGGCGACAGCGAGGCCGTGCCGGTCCGAATCCTTCGAAATTTCCGGGATAATCGCCTGGAGCGGCACTGGCCGGGACGGCTGTTTATCGGTTTCTATAACCACACTTCACCGTTCGCGGCGCGACTGATTAAAGACTGCCCTCCGGCCTGCCGGGTAATAAAAACCTTACTGAATCTAATCGTCCGGATCCTGTCCCCGGGCCGCTCCTGATGTAAATCCCAATTACCTCTTTAAATATCTCCCCTTATTGTCATTTGCCGAAACCGCGCCTGTCTCCGGCCGTATTAGAAGATAATCCTGGATTTTTCAGGACAAGGCAAAAAGTATCGGAGGCAAATGTGTATGGCGTTATCTAATCGTGTCGAATGGTGTGCGCTGCTGTTTCTTGCGGCGTTTTTTATTATTGCTCTCTCCGTGAGCGGCCAGACGCTGGAAGAAAAAATCGACTCTTTTCTGCAGCCAATTTTGAAGGAAGACCTTATCAGCGGAACGATCTTAATCGGACAAAAGGGGGAAATCATCTTTTCCAAAGGTTACGGTCCGGCCGACCGTGAGCATTCCGTGCCCAACTCCCCTGAAACTGCCTTTCGTCTCGGTTCCATGTCCAAGCAATTTACCGCCGCGGCCATACTCATTCTGGAGGAAAAAGGGGAATTGTCGGTTAACGACCCTCTTTCGAAATATTACCCCGATTTTCCCGGAGCCGACCAAATAACGCTTCATCAATTATTGAATCATACTTCGGGGCTTGCCAATTTCAGCCAGGGCGCCGATTCCAATATGTTCATGTTCCCGCATACCGTCGATCAGGTCATTGAAAGCCTCAAGGATATCCCTCTGCAATCGGCTCCCGGAGAGAAATTTGCATACAGCAATGCCGGGTATATTATCCTTGCCGGCGTTATTGAGAAGGTCTCCGGCGAAAAGTACGCCGTCTTTCTCGAGAATAATATTTTCAAACCGTTGGGCATGAGTAATACCGGTCAGGATGTTTACGAAAAAATCGTGCCGCATCGAGCCGAAGGATATATCTGTTTTGGTCCGGAAGTCACCCGCGTGGGGTACCGCGATATGCTGACCATGTCGGGGGCGGGGTCGCTGTTTTCCACTCCTCACGATATGTTCCTCTGGGATCAGGCTCTCTGTTCCGATAAAATTCTTTCGGCCGCCTCGCGGCAAAAGACGTTCACCGCCGGCCAGGGCAATTATGGTTACGGCTGGTTTATTGAGGACCGCGCCGGTCATAAGGCTATAAGTCACCGCGGCGAAATCAGCGGCTTTATCGGGAGTATCGACCGGTATGTCGATGACTCCCTGGTGGTAATCGCGCTTTTTAATTTTGAATCTACTTTCGCCCGGGCCGTTATCCGCGGGCTTTCGGATATCGCTCTGGGCCGGGAACCCAAACCGCTTTTGGTTGCCACGCCGGCGGCCGTCGATTCGATAACCTTGAATAAATATGCCGGGATCTACCTGTTCGGCCCGGTCGACACCATGTTTGTCAAACCCGTCGAATCCGGGCTTATCTTAACTCAATCCGGAAACACTGATTCCTTGCCCGCGGAGCCCCAGAATAATAATCTTTTCTGGATTCGCGGTATGAACGCCATGTTGAAATTCGACTTCGGCGCCGACAGTACCATCGCCGGATTAACCCTGATAAACAGCGTTAATCCCTACCGGGCCATACGAGTGAAATAGGGCGAACTACTTTCGGTTCGGACCATAAATAGCGGGGCCGGGATTAATATCCTCCCGGCCCTTAATTAATAAATCATTTAGAAATCGCTATAGCGGCAGGACTTTCCCGTTTCTTAATATATATTTGTCACCGCGATTTTCGACGCATACGGCCGGAGACATACAACCCGCCGCCGCAACCCTGGCCGCCATATTCTTGAGGACCGATTCCCGGGACGTTGCATGGGTGGGAAACCAGCATCCGGGATTAAGTTTATTAAGCGTATATTGAATTGACTCCTGCAGGGCGATAGTATCCTGGACATGGCAACCCGTGGCATTCAAGAAGGCCACGTCGATGGCCGGAATATTCTCGGCAATAAATTCAATTTCCGCAATGAAACCATCGCGCTGGCCGGGTCGCCACCCGGCATGATCGCCGGCATGGTATATCGTCAATCCGTCGACTTCTACCAAAAATCCTACCCCGGCGTCATTGGCGGCAATGGTCGTGACTTTCATGTCGCCTATTTTCCGGGAATCGTGAGGGGCCAGATATTCGTATGCCGGACCGGTAAATCCTGAATCGCGGTATTGAGGTAAATTCTCGGGGCGGAATCCCAGTATGTAAGTAAGACCGGGTATTGAATCTATCCATTGGAAAATCCGGGGATCAAAATGATCCTGATGTTCGTGAGTAACGAATACGGTGACATTTTCACCGGCCAACTCCGACAGGTTTATATGGCCGTTCGCCAAAGATGGCTGATCGGGCGGGGTTCCGGGGTTAAAATAATCCAGGATAAGCAAATGATTGGCCGTCTTTATAGCAAAGCCGCAGTGGCCCGTGTACCAAATGATCGCCTCACCCTGCCTGATAGAATTTTCCTGGGCCTTTTCCGGGCGGACAATTCTGGAATTGGTTGTTCCTCCGTGTTTTCTTATTATATCGGATAAATCCGAATGACCATATTTCTCGGCATAGTACAGCGGGGTTTGCCCGGCCGTATCAAGGGCATTAATATCAATCCCTTTATTAATCAGGTGGGTGGTGACTTCGCCAAAACCATACAAGGCCGACCAGTGCAGGGCATTTCTTCCAAATGTTTTGTCGCGGACATGAATATCGGCCCCGCGCTTTAGATATAATCTCGCCAGATTGCCGTTCCCCTCGGTCAGGGCGGCCAGAAGCGGCGTTGTCCCGTCAATATCGGCGCCGTTTATGTCTGCCCCGGCATTTAGAAGAGCCAAGGCCGCCGAGTCGGCCGTGTTCCGACCGGCCCATATGAGGGGGGTTTTCCCGGTGTTGTCCTTTGCTTCGATATTGGCGCCGTGGGCCAGCAATAATTCGACGAGCCGCTGGTGGTCTCTCAACGCCGCCCAATGCAGAGGAGTCATTCCCGAAGAATCAGGCTGATTGACATTGATGCCTTCCTGCAGCAGTAATTCGGCCAGGGTCGTATCCCCGCCCCCCACGGCGACCTGTAAAGGCGTTTGGCCGGAACTATCGGTGGCATCGCCTCGTGCCCCGTTTTCCAGAAGAAAGCGGGCTATTTCCTGGTGACCACCGCCGATAGCCATATTAAGGGGTAAAAATCCGCCAAAAGACTCATTTACGTCGACGCCCCGAGCGATCAGGAATTCAACGGCTGTCCGCTTTTCGTTAAAAATGGCCCAGGCCATGGGGGTGGAATTGTCTACCCGACTCCGGGTGTTTAAATCCGCCCCTCCTTTCGCCAGTAAATCGCGAATGCCGTTACTGTCCAGACGACAGGCCCAATGTATCGCGGCTCCGCCCCAGCGTCCATCCTGAATAGTCAGATCCGCACCCTTTTCGATAAGTATTTTTGCCGCCTCGACCTGACCCCGCATGCAGGCCAATAACAGGGGAGTATTGCCGGCAGTATTGGCCAGGTCGATTCCCAATCCCTGGTCCAGAAAAAACTCCACCAAAGGGGCAAAACCACCGAAAGCCGCCAAATGAAGGGCGGTGCTTCCACGGTTATTGGAGACCTTTATATCGGCGCCGGATTTAATCAGGAATTCGACAATTTCCGCTTGTCCGGCGGATACTGCCGACAATAGTGGAGTAGTGCCCAGACTATCTTTAAACTCCAATAATTCCGGATTACCTTCAAGAAGAGATTGCAGTCGTACCAAATCGCCTGACTGCGCCGCGTCATGGATTTCCGAAGCAAAAATACCGGCATTGAGGGCAAAAACCATTAAAATACTGTTCAGGATTTTCCCCATAAAGATTTCCTCCTTACCATAGTCGGCCTTAAATTGTGGTCTTGAGGGCTTCGCTGGATTCTACGCCATTTAGAAGAATATGTTGCCGTGATGTTCAAGTTAGATTTCCTTCGTAAACATCATTTGGGTAAGGGACTCCCTTGAATTCCTCTCGACTGCGAACATTTTGCGTTATCCGCTGTTTATTGCTTAATTGGATTGATATATTTATAAATAAAAATAAGACCATAGAAAGAGAGCCTTTATGCAAAATTTCACTTTTTATCTTCCGACACGAATAATTTTCGGGCCCGGTAAACTTGAAGTAATTGGCGAAGAGGCCAGGCATTTGGGCCAGCGCGCCATAATCATCACCGGGAAGCGGTCTTCCTCCGCACACGGCATCATTCACCGTGTCACCGATTTACTGGAAAAAGAGGGTGTCGGCGCCGTGGTTTTCGATAAAATCGAACCCAATCCGCGCGCCGCAACTATCGACGAAGCCGCCCAGTTGGCCCGCGAAAACGGTTGCGACCTGGTTATCGGACTGGGAGGCGGCTCGCCCATGGATGCCGCCAAAGGGGTGGCCACCGCGGCCTTGAGCGGCCGCCCCGTCTGGGATCATGTCAGCCACGGCCAGCCGTTTGTCCGCCCCGTTAAGGACGCCTTACCTATCATAGAAATTCCCACTCTGGCGGCGACAGGCTCCGAAGCAAATTCCGGAGCGGTCATAACCAACTGGGAAACCCATGAAAAAGCTACCCTGTTTCACCCCCTTTTGTTTCCCAGGGTTTCCATTGTCGACCCCGAATTGACCGTCACCGTTTCCCCGGATTATACCATCGACGGCGGCATCGATATTATCAGCCATGTCATTGAGGGATTTTTTACCGGCGCCGAAAATACACCCTTACAGGACAGGTTTTCTCTGGCCCTGATCCGCACCGTCATGGAAAATCTTCCCCGGGTCGTAACTGACCCCAAAGATATCAACGCCCGCAGCCAGTTATCCTGGTGCTCGACCGTGGCCCTGTCGGGGATGGTAAATGTCGGCCGGGGTGGGGCTTTTCCTCTCCACGCCATGGAGCATGCCCTGTCCGGGCATTATGATATTTCCCACGGCCGCGGCCTGGCCCTATTGTTGCCGCGCCTGATGGAATATACCTATCAATCTCGTCCGGATAAATTCGCCATGATGGCCCGGGAATTGTTCGATATTCACGGCAGTCAGGAAGATGAAATCGAACTGGGCCGCAAGGCCATCGACGGCATGATAAAATTTCTGGAGTCGGTGGGAAGACACCTCAAAATGAGCGATGTCGGCATAAGCGATGACGCCCGTTTCGAAACGATGGCCGAGGATACCATCAGAATATATTCCGCCAAGAAAGGATATATCGATAATCCCAAGCCGCTTTACAAAGACGATATCGTCCGTATTTTCCGCAAGGCGATGTAATTGACAAACCCTGATAATAATGCTGTGCAGGGCCGATGTCTTCATCGGCCCTGATTTTTTTGCCTTTCGGGCCGGATGTGGACATCCAGCCCGAAAGGCGGGAATCATTAGAGTCAAGACCAGGCAGGGCCGACATTCCTGTCGGCCTCTTGCCTGAAATTAGATAATCACTTCAGGCCGGAATAATCAGCGGCAGAACGCCGTTGGGGTCGAATTTATCTTTGATTTTTAAAGAGTACTGCGCCGAGACATTGTCGCCCGGATACTGATATAAATTCGCAAATTGCTCCCAGGCCACGGGGTACATGGTCAGACTCTCGTAATTATACCGCTCGCTGACCGGAAGTACCCGCAGGGTCGCCGTGATTATCATTCCCAGCATCCCCCACGACGGCGAGAATATCTTGATTATATCGAATCCGGATACCGATTTGAAACAAACCGAGCCGGGCGTGAGAATTTTCCCGGTCGGGTCGACAATTTCCCCCTTGATGAAATATCGCCCGAAGGAGAGTCGGTGCTCTTTATAATTACAGGTTAGACCGACCGCCAGGGCGCCGCCGACCGAGCCCACATACGGCAGATCGGCATGGGGCAAAAATAGATTGTAGGCTAAGAGCGCCTTATTGATTTCCCTTAAGGGATACCCGGCCCCGACCGTGATATAATAATCCCCCTCGGCCACGTGAAGCAGGGTATTGAGCCGGTCGGATTTGATGGCCATGATGTCGCCGAAGGTCGGCCCGGACGGATTGATATTATTGCCGAATCCCGCGATAAACAGGCGTTGCCTGTTTCTGTTGGCCAATTGGAAAAAAGCGCCGGCTTCGGGAGCCGTCTCGGGATGAAAAGTCGGAATCCCTTTCTGATAGGTGACCCGCTCTTCGGGGAATTCCCCTTTGATTATTTCGACGAATTTTTCAAGGCTCGACATGGGGCCATGTTAGGGGAAAAGATTCTCGTTGTCAAGAGGGGAGAGGAGAGGGACATGGTCCCTTTCCGTCCGGTCTATGCTCTGGCAAGACGATGCAGGGTTATTTCCGGCCCGGTGCCGATTCTCAAGGGCGGTCCCCAGTAGCCGGTGCCGTTGCTGACATAAATATATGTATTGTCGTGCTTATGGAAGCCGGAAATATAGGGCTGGGCCAGCGCCGCCAGGAAATGGTACGGGATATATTGCCCGCCGTGGGTATGCCCGGATATGACATAGTCAAAACCCGCTTTGGAGGCCTCGAAAATACTCCTGGGTTGATGCGCCAATAAAATTTTCACATGACAATCCGAAACCGCCCCTGCTATCGCCTTATGCGGATCGGAAACATGGTCGGGATAAAAATCCCCGCCGGTGTAATCGGTAACTCCGGCCAGGAGTATTTTCCCCTTACCGTGCTGAATAACCCGATGTTCATTCATCAGGACATCGAATCCCAGCCGGGCGGTTTCTTTTACCCAGGGAATCGCCCCGGAATAATACTCATGATTACCGGTTATGAAAAAAAAGCCGTACGGGGCCTTTAAATCCGCCAGGGGAGCGACATCATGGCGCAATTGCGGCACGGAGCCATCGACCAGGTCGCCTGTCAAAGCGATAATATCCGGCTTAAGCCCGTTCACCGTATCCACCACCATTTGGACAAAATCCCTCTTAATGGTATGACTGACATGGATATCGGTTATCTGAACAATTCTGAATCCCTCCAAATCAGGAGGCAAATTCGGCACCGGCAAATCGATTTCGACAATTTGAGGCTTCCGTAGGGCCTGGAATATTCCGTAGCCGGTGACGGCGGTGGTTAGACCGAGAAGGCCGAGATTTATGGAATTGATTAACAACTGACGACGGCGGGGATCCGCCGCGTCGGGAATATCCACTCCCGCCTGGGCGGTTTTACTGAAAAGGAGGACTATCTTTTGGACGCCGAGTCCGGTCAGGAGTATTAAATCTTTGGCCACCAATACTGCAAATAGAAGCGTCATGAAACCAAATGAAATATAGGCTATCCAGGCGATGACATCCATGAGCAGGTTCGGTTCACCCTGATTCCGGGCAAACACCGGCAGGAAGGGGAGGATCAGCAAGACCGCCAACAAACTCCATAACAGAATATTAACCGGAAGACCGAACGCGGCCGGGATAATTAACCGCCACCCGATATATCCGTACATCAGGGCGAAAACGACTATGACAACTACAAAGAATATCATACTCTGGCTAAACCGCCGAAGGTTTCCTTTGGTTCCGGCTGCTGCGGTATTAGCGTCCTTTCATGGAAATACAATCTATCCCAATAAAGCCTGATTAGAAATAATAATATTAAACCCCCGTCCGAATGGGACGGGGGTTTTTTATGGTCCCCAAAAATCAAGTCAATTCGATTAGTACATGTCTCCCATGCCGCCGGGACCGCCGGGCATCGGCGGAGCCGCCTTCTTGTCCTCGGGCTTATCGGTGATCACCGCCTGGGTTGTCAGAAGCATCGAGGCGATCGACGAGGCGTTTTCCAGAGCATTACGAGTCACCTTGGTGGGGTCGATGACGCCCGCCTTGAGCATATCTTCGTATACGCCGGAATCGGCATTGTAACCGAAGGCGCCTTTTTCGTTGCGGACCTTATCCACCACGATGGAACCCTCGACACCGGCGTTGCCGGCAATCATGCGAATCGGCTCTTCCAGAGCGCGGCGCACGATATTGACGCCGACTTTCTCGTCTTCCGGCAGGTTGAGATTTTCCAGAACATGCAGCGTCCGCAGGTAGGCGACACCGCCGCCGGGGACGATACCTTCTTCAACCGCCGCCCGGGTGGCGTTGAGAGCATCCTCGACACGAGCCTTCTTCTCTTTCATTTCGGTCTCGGTCGCGGCCCCGACATTGATAACGGCCACGCCGCCGGCCAACTTGGCCAGACGTTCCTGAAGTTTCTCGCGGTCGTAATCGGAAGTGGTATCTTCAATCTGCTTGCGGATCTGCCCGATGCGAGCCTTGATATCCTCGGTCTTGCCGACACCTTCGACGATAGTCGTGTTGTCTTTGTCGACCGTCACCTTTTTGGCGCGGCCAAGGTCTTTAAGATCGGTGTTTTCCAACTTGAAGCCGAGTTCCTCGGAAATTACCCGCCCGCCGGTCAGGATGGCGATATCTTCCAGCATGGCCTTGCGGCGATCCCCAAAACCAGGAGCCTTGACGGCGGCCACTTTGAGCGTGCCGCGCAGTTTATTGACCACCAGCGTGGCCAGGGCTTCGCCCTCGATATCTTCGGCGATGATGAGAAGCGGACGACCCATCTGGGCAATCTTTTCCAGAACGGGCAGAAGATCCTTCATGGTCGAAACTTTCTTATCGTGGATCAGAATCAAAGCATCTTCCAGAACCGATTCCATGTTATCGGGATCGGTCACGAAGTACGGGGAAACATATCCGCGGTCAAACTGCATCCCTTCGACAATCTCCAGGGTGGTTTCGATCGTCTTGGATTCCTCGACCGTGATAACGCCGTCTTTGCCGACTTTTTCCATCGCCTCGGCGATTTTGGAGCCGATTTCCTTGTCATTATTGGCGGAAATGGTCCCCACCTGGCGAATCCGGCCCAGATCGCCGGCCACCGGCTGGGAAAGTTTCTTGAGTTCTTCGATAATTAATTTGACCGCGGCATCGATTCCGCGCTTGACACCCATGGGGTTCATCCCGGCCGTGACCGCCTTGACACCCTCGCGATAAATCGCCTGGGCCAGAACCGTCGCCGTGGTGGTGCCGTCGCCGGCGGTATCCGAAGTCTTCGACGCCACTTCTTTTACCATCTGGGCGCCCATATTTTCGAAATGGTCTTCCAGTTCGATTTCCTTGGCTACGGTTACCCCGTCCTTGGTGACGGTGGGGGAGCCGAATTTCTTGTCGAGAATGACATTGCGGCCTTTGGGACCGAGAGTCACCTTAACGGCATCAGCCAGTTTATCCACGCCTCTTTTTAGTTTTTCCCGCGCGGAAGCATCATATTCTATCATCTTTGCCATTTTATTTTGCTCCTTTTCAATTAGCGAATAATCGCCAGGATGTCGGATTCACGCATGATGAGATAGTCGTTGTTATCGACCGTGACTTCGGTACCGGAATATTTGCCGTACAGGATCCGGTCGCCCTTTTTGACTTCCATCGGGACTAATTTGCCGTCTTCAACCCGGCCCGGGCCGACTTCAATCACTTCCCCCTCCTGGGGTTTTTCCTTGGCGGTATCGGGAATAATGATGCCGCCCTTTTTCATTTCAGTCTGCTCATTGGGCTTAATGAGAACACGGTCTGCCAGAGGTTTTACCGTCATCTCTCACTCCTCCTTAAAATTCCGTCCCCATTTTTAATGGAGACTTGCATTATTATTGGTAGTTTATTAATCTCTTGTTTCCGTTAGCACTCGCCAATATTGAGTGCTAACAGGCGTTTAATATATCCTTTAACGATAATTTGTCAAGAAGTTCCCGATATTTTTTGAAAAAAGTGAGCGATTATGTATTGGTCGTTGCAAGACAGTGACTTACGGCGCCGCGCTACTTATTCAGGGAGGCGATTATCTGAAGTCCTTCCAGGGTCAGAGTGGGGTAATTGCCGCTAAATGGCGCTGAATTTCTTTCAAATTCGCCCGCCAATCCGCCGGTGGCAATCACCTGGGGCTTTTCTCCCAATTCCTCTGCTATTTTACGGATTAGAAATTCAACCTGCCCGATAGTCCCGAAAAATAGCCCCGCTCGTATGGAATTGACGGTATTGGTACCGATCACTTTATCCGGCCGGGTAAAATCGACCTCAAAAAGACGGGCCGCCTTGCGAGCCAGTTCGGCGCCGGAAGTCACCGGCCCGGGGGTGATAACTCCGCCCAGATAGCGGCCGTTTTTATCGATAACATCGAATGTCGTGGCGGTCCCGAAATCGACCACAATCAGAGGTCCGCCGAATTTGGTGAATCCGGCCGCGGTGTTGGCGATGCGGTCGGCGCCGACCTCGGACGGATCATCATAGGCAATGGTGATGGGGAGTTTTAACTTATGAGAAACGATCAGGGCCTCGGCGCCGAAATATTTTTTGGCCATGCCTTGATAGGTGGGTGTCAGGCGGGGAACCACCGAGGCAATAATGACCCGGCTGATTCTTTCCGGCGGGATTTTCATTCTTTCCAGTAATCCCGTGATAAACAGGCCGCACTCATCAAGGGTAAGGTTATCCCGCGAGGCCACCCGGAAATGCCCCAGGAGATGTTTGTCGTCGAAAACCCCGACCACCGTGTCGGTATTACCTATATCTATCGCTAACAGCATGGCGAGGAGAATATACGGCGGGGGAGGTGGTCTGTCAAGTTGGGGCGGAGCCCCTTTCCTGTCGGCCCTCGTGAATTGCAGGAAAATTACCCAACGCCGACATATAAGATATAATTAACAACAGCCAAAACGTATATTAAGACCCATGACCGACAAACCGATTAACACCTACCACCTCGACGAGTCATTTTATAAAAAACTCGAAGAATTCACTCGGAAATTCCTGGCCGAAGGCTTTGACCTGTTTGCCCCGGAGTTCGCCAATATCGAGCCGTTTCTGGCCCAGGCCCGCTGCGATTGCCGTCCCCGCGACGACCACCAATTCCGGCGCACTCCCAAAGAATTTTATCTTCTGGAGGCGGTCTACTACCGGGTTTTTGACGAGGCTTTCCGCGAAGAATTCAATCGCGCCGAACATACCGTCATAATCCTGCCCCAGTGCCTGGCTATCCGGGGCGACAAGTGCAAGCGCAAGAAGGGGAAACATGGCTCGGTCTGCACCCATTGCGCCAAAGACTGCCAGATTCATGAAATAATGAAAACGGCCGAGAAATACGGGGTCGAAGGTTACTTTTCGAAACGGAGCCTGGTCAAACAACTCCAGGGCATAAAAAAGCGGAAAAAATCATTGTCCGTTATCGGCATTTCCTGTATTCTGACCCTGGCGTCGGGAATGCGTTCCGCCCGTGAGGCCGAGGTCCCCGCGCGGGGAGTCCTTCTGAATCTGACCGGGTGCGAACACTGGTGCGACGATCCTTTCCCGACCGAAACGGTCGTCAGTCGTGTAAAGGCGATTCTGGAAGAAAAATATGGATTACCCGATAAGACCGATAACCTCGGATGAGTACGATAGTCTGATCCATCTCTGGTCAACCTGCGGCTTGCCGCATCATCCCCAGGGGCGCGATTCTTTCGCCAATATGATAAAAGAATTCGAGCGGATGGAAACCTGCATCCTGGGGATGTACGACGGCGACCGGCTGATAGGCTCGGTGGTGGGGACTTCCGACGGACGCAAAGGGTGGATCAACCGCCTGGCGGTGCATCCCGATTACCGCGGCAAAGGCCTGGCGCAAATACTGATTACCGACTGCGAGATATTTTTAAAAGGCCTGAGCCTGAAAGTGATCGCCTGCCTTATCGAAGACTGGAACACCCCTTCGCTTTCGGCTTTCAAGAAAGCCGGGTATGAATTAAGGGATGATTTATTCTACGGTTCCAAGCGCACCTCGAAGGAGGATTGAGGGGGGAGAGTGGCAAATGTAGGTCGGTGTTCCGATTTCGCCGACGGCGGAAGAGAAACCCGACAATTTTGATTATCGAAGTGAAAACCAGCAAAGGTGGCCCACCCCGAGTCCGCGAGGGGTGGGGTATGGAGTGCGGAAGCGCCAGCTTCCGCCGTAATAGCGAATAAGGCGGGATCGCCCTTCGAAGCTCAGGGTCTGCGACAGGGATCCCGCCCTACAAGGCCCTTGATATGATAGATGTTACCATTTATAATTCGTGCACGGCAGACGTCCCCGTCTGCCGGAAGATAAAGAGTTACCGATTTGCCAAAGATTTTCCGTCATTTTGGGAAGGCCGTACGCTTAGGTGTCATCCCAGCGAAAGCTGAGATCCATTCTTCACTAACCCGCGATGAAACTGTACTATGTCTATATAATGGCAAGCAAACGGTATGGGACCCTTTACATCGGTATAACTAATAATATTGTCAGAAGAGCCTATGAGCATAAGCACGGTCTTGTGGAGGGATTTACAAAGAAGTATAATGTCAGTAAACTGGTTTATTATGAAATGACCGATGATGTCAGTTATGCAATTACCCGTGAGAAACGCCTTAAAACCTGGAAGCGGGCGTGGAAATTAGAGTTAATTGAGAGCGCCAATCCCGAATGGCGGGATTTATCCGAGGATTTTCTTTGATGCAAATAATCGGACTGGATCCCAGCTTTCGCTGGGATGACAGCGGCGTTGCCGCCGTAATAATTAGGAGCCCCGCTGACGCGCTTCGCGGGGTGGGGTGGAGGTGTAAAACCCGTGCACGGCAGACGTCCTCGTCTGCCGGAATAAGGGATTGCAGGGCGGAAAGCGTCCTGGACTACGTCATAGAAATAGTGAAATATCCCGGAAAAATAGCCAATAAATAGTATGACTACCCCCACCCCCCACAAAGTCCTCTTTCTCACCCACAATTACCCCCGCTATAAGGGGGATTTTGCCGGCGTGTTCCTGCACCTTCTGGCCCGCAAACTCCGCGAACATGACATCGAAATTATCGTAGTCGCCCCCCACGACAAAAACGCCGCCGAATATGAGATACTCGACGGCATCAAAATCCATCGCTTCCGGTACGCCAAAGATGAGCAGGAAACCCTGGCCTATCGCGGCAACATGCACCGGCAGGTGCTCTCCAATCCGTTTAAAATATTCGACCTTCTGAAATTCATCAATTCCGGCGCGAAAAAGGCCTCGGAAATAATCGAAAAGGAAAATATAAATACCGTTTCTGTCCACTGGGTGGTTCCCGGCGGTCTTATCGCCAAAAAACTGCTCAGGCGTTTTAAAGGCAAAATCCGGCTGATCTTAAGTTCCCACGGCACCGATGTCCGCCTTATCAATCGTTTTTATTTTCTGTATCTTTTCCTGAAAAGAGCCATAAAAACGGCCGAAAAATGGTCGGTTGTATCGCAGTTCACCAAACGGCTGATTCTGGAACGCGATATAAATTTATCGGACAAGATTGAGATTATCCCCATGCCCAGCGATGAGACGATCTTCTACCCCGACGGCAATATTCTGGAAGACCCGAATCTCATTGTGGCCGCCTCGCGCCTTACCAAACAGAAAAGGCTGGATTACCTATTCCGGGCCATGCCTTTAATTCTAAAGGAAATCCCCAACGCCAAACTGGAAATCTACGGCGAAGGGCCCGAAAGGGAGAGCCTTTTGGCTCTGGCTGATTCGCTATCAATTATGGAAAGGACCAAGGTCCTCCCGCCGGTAACGCATCCCGAACTCCGTAAAGTCTATAATCGCGCGGCAGTGGTGGTTTTAAATTCTGTCGATGAAGGGTTCGGCCTCTCTCTGGTCGAGGCGATGCTCTGTCGCCGGGCCGTGATCGGCACCGAATCGGGGGGGATCGTCGATATTATCGATATTAATAAAACCGGATTGCTGGTTGACCCAGATAATGTCGAGGCTTTGGCGGAGAGCCTGAAACAGTTACTGAAAGACTCGTCCTTACGCACCCGGTTGTCCGAGGCCGGGTATCAAAAGGCCCTGGCGCAATTTTCTACCAAAGCCATCACGGCCCGATACGCGGCGTTATTGAAAGATCTATAAATAGGCGAAACCTGAAGATGTCGGGTTTCTCGATACGCCTGACGGCGTCTCTCGGAACGCCGACCTACAATTCTACTACAATGTTTTTGGATTATTTCCCGGCGGCCAGGCGGCGATCGATTTTGGCTATTAAATCATGCGCCCGACAGGTTTGATGGGCAATCAGTTTTCCGGCCATGAAACGGCGGAATTTATAAGTGTCGTCCCCGTTACTTTTCCCGCAAAATTGAGGGGCGTTTTTTGACCACAGCGTATTAAACTCCTCCTCGCTCAATTCCTTTTCGGCATTGGGGACGGGATTACTCTGCAACGTAATCAGCATCTCTTTCAACCGTCCAAAGGGCCAGTCGTCCGTCATGGCCTGACGAATGGTATCAAAAAGAAGGTTTTTATCACAGGCGGCCAGATCGAATCCCTCGCGTCTCAAACCCACCGCCAGGGCCGTGCAAATATGGGCGGTCTTGCCGAGACTGGCCCCTTTTTCTCTGGTCAGACGGTCAAAGAGATCGGCCAGGGGAGAGAGGGATAGGGCCTTAACCTGCTCCTCGTGAAGGCCCAGTTTCCGCCATCTTTCCTGTTTATCCCAGAGTCTTTCGCGGATAAACTGGCGGTTTTTCTCCACCCGTTCGTTGGTGATTTTAACCGGGGGATGGTCGGTGTCGGGGTACATTCGGTCCGGACCGGGCAAGACCCGCTCAAAATCGGTGGTGCCGTCTTTCATATCCTGCCGGGTTTCATTGGGGATCCCGCTGAATAATTCGGCGACGCGGATCTTGATTTCATTGATGGCCGTGGGAATATCGTCCTCCGGACCGCATATTAAAACGATATCGTCGCCCGCTTTATGACCCAGAGCTTTGCCGATTATCTCCCAATCGGTATCGGGGATGTTGTAATTTGCCTTTTGGGACAGGAAGAAAAGATTGGGGAGATCATCGATACAGGCAATCACGCGCACCCGCCCGGACAATTCCGACCCGAAATCGCGCCCCGGTTGCAGGGGGTGAAGGACAATGTCGGCCATGCCCGGCAGGAGCAGGGCCATGGTCTTGTATGCCGGCGTTTTCTCCAGGCGGCGGCCGATGGCCGTCAATGAGCCCTGAAAAAACGATGAAAGATCATGTTGCCGATAGGGGATTTGTTCGGGGGAAGTGAAACGCCCCTTAATCAAATCCTTCAATTCCAGAAGTCCTTTGTGCCGACCCGCTTCATAGGCCGTCAGGGCCTTAATATTGTCAACCTTGTGAACACCCTTAATCTCGCAGCGGGTGCTTCCGGTAATGGAAACATTGACATCCTGCCGCACGGTTCCGATACCGCGCCGCACCAGACCTGTGATTTTCATGGCGTTTCCCAGCAATCGGCAGACTTCGGTGGCCTCGGTCGGGTTTTTCATCTGGCAATCGGTGATTATTTCCACCAGCGGTGTCGAAAGCCGGTCGGCCGCGAAAGTGATAGTGTGCCCGATATCGGAGACTTCACGGCAGGCTTCCTCTTCCAGGTTAACCTGGGTAATATTTATTTTCCGCCCCCGGAACGGCACCCAGCCGTCGACGCCGATAATCATGGTGCGCTGGAATCCGGTAGGAATGGAACCGTCGAGATATTGTTTGCGAATTACATGGACCTCGTCGACAATCCGGCAATTAAATAAAAGGGCCAGCCGCATGGCATAATCGAGGGCCTGCTGGTTAACCAGGAAGGGCGGAGTATCGTCCATTTCGTAAGTGCAGGTGCGGTCGCGATAGAGGCGATAAATAACCTCTTTTTTGGTCTTGAATTCCATTAAAGCGGTGCCGTCATATTCGCCCAATTCGGATAAAGTCGGACGCATGTGCCGCAGAATTTCGGCATCATGGGGGCGGTTCGTCAATCCCACCGGGCAATGGCAAAAAAGTTTCTTTTCGGTGGCCACCTGCTGGTGGATTTCCAGGCCGCACTTGAAACCGAGAGCCTCAAAGTAGGTCTTATTGTCTATATCGACATCGCGGTAATTCATAACGGAGACAAATATAGGGGCGGCTTCGGAAAATCAAAGCGATTTTTTGTCCCGGTGAACCCCTTTTGGATATTGACCAATCGCGAAAAAATATGATATTAATAGTGGAGTCTTAAAGGAGGGTTTTATGAGTTCCATAGGCGCTATTATCGAACGCCAGTGCCGTCTGTGGGAGATGGAACGGCGTAAAAAGCAGGAGGCCGGGAAGTCCGGCCAGAGTCTTCCGACCCAGCTGATCATCACCGTCAGCCGCCAGCGGGGAAGCCGGGGCTCGTTTCTGGCGGAGCAATTGGCTCAAAAGTTGGACCGGCCCCTGTTGCATCGGGAACTGGTCGATGAGATCTGCCGCACCTCGGGATATCGCCGCCAGGTTATCGAATCCCTGGATAATAAAATGCGCTCGCGAATTGAATTATGGGTCGACGGTCTCCTGAAAGGGCAGTATGTCGATTCTTCGGATTATTTCCGGTATCTCCTGAATGTCATACGCACTCTGGCCGTCCAGGGTGGCGTGGTGGTGGTCGGACGCGGGGCCAATTTTATCATATCTCCCTCCCAGGGGTACCATGTCCGGGTGATCGCCGGGCCCGAAATTAGGGCGGCCAATCTGGTCAAATACCAGGGTTTTACTCCTGCCGAAGCTGAAAAAGAGGTTCGCGACAGCGATCGCATACGGTCGGAATTCATTCGCAGCCATTTCAAGAGGGATATCAATGATCCCCAGGCCTATGATCTGGTCGTAAATACCACTCATCTGGAAATCGAAACCGCCCTGGCAATCATCGAAACCGGATACAAAGCCAAGGCCGCCGGGCTTGATTTAACCCGGACCGCGGTGGAATAAGACGTGAAATTGGAGCGGAATCGCTCGAAGAATCCCGGTTGAGATGACTTTTCCGGACGTGTACGATTGACGCCTAAGACGATTTTCAGAGGAAAAAAATCGTTTTCGGCGAAATTTTTTATTGCAAACGTGTCCAAAAAAAATATTTATTTGACTGTGCCGAAGATATCGGACGGCCGGAAGCGACGGCAAAGAAGGGACCGGACGCAACCGAATCGAACCTTTGACAACGGGCTTAAACGGATAAAGCGGCATTTTCAGAGAGGAAACGAGAGGAAATCCCGATAATATTTGCATGATAGGTGCAAATCGAAACAGAATAAAAAATCAACTAATCTAAAATAAACCAACCCACGGTTTAGCAAGGAGGCACTAATGCCAGCCAAGAAAACGGCCAAGAAGAAACCCGCCGCCAAAAAGACGGCCAAGAAAAAAGCCGCTCCCAAGAAAAAAGCGGCCAAGAAAAAAGTCGCCAAGAAGAGCGCTCCCAAGAAAGCGGCTAAGAAGAAAGCGGTGAAGCCAGCTAAGAAGAAAACGGCGCGCAAGCCGAATCCGGCTTTCATGAAGCCGGTTCAGCCGGACGCCACCCTGGGCGTGATTGTCGGCGATAAGGCCATTCCCCGGACGGAGATTATCAAGAGATTATGGGATTACATCAAGAAGCATAATCTCCAGAACCCGGAAAACCGGCGCGAGATTCTGGCCGACGACAACCTGAGACCTCTCTTCGGCGGCAAAGCCAAAGTGACCATGTTTGAAATGAACAAACTGGTCTTCAAGCATGTCGGCTGAACTCTAAGGCTTAAGGCTTGACTGATAAGGCCGGGTCCTGTCGACCCGGCTTTTTTTATTGGAGCAAGGCACCCTCAAACCTGCCTCGTTCACGACTTTTAGAATCAATATTATTGCCAGCGGCATGACTTTCAGTATATTTCACCCATGAGAGAAAAAACACCCGAATGGCATCGGCGTTTTATTCCGCCGGCAATTTTCTTTGTCGTATCGCTTGTTTTTTCACTGCCCCTTTTGTTGAAATGGGACTATATCGGCCCCAGGGACTGGGAATTATTCACGACCATGGCCGGCGTCCCGGTACGCTCCCTGCTCCATTACGGCCAGTTTCCTTTCTGGAATCCCTACCTCGGCGGCGGGAATATCCTCTTCGCCCATCCCGAAGCCGCGGTCATTTCTCCTTTCTTTCCCCTTATGCTCTTATGCGGAGAACTCCTCGGATTGAAACTTCAGATTTTTCTGGCGTTTTTTCTCGGCTTTTACGGGACTTTCCTGTGGGTGCGCCAACTGGGATTATCCGAGGTGTCTTCTTACCTGGCTTCGTTTGTTTATTTTGGCTCTTCCTACTTTATCCTTCATTTTGCGGCGGGGCATATACCCTTTACTCATTTCTGTTTTCTTCCCTGGGCGGCCTATTTTCTTCTGAAAGCGGAGACCGATTACCGCTGGATATTTGCCTCCGGCCTGACTCTGGCCCTGATAATTCTGGGAAATGGCGCGGCCATTCCTTTTCTCTACACCTGTTTTTTTATCGGGTTATGGGTGATATTGCGCGCCATGGAAAACAGGGAATTCCGCCCCGTGAAATATTTCATCTTTGCCCTGGTAACGGCCATAATGATTTCAGCCGTCAAGTTCCTTCCCATGATAATCACCCTGGCCGGTTCCCCCTGGGCGGGACGGCCCGATGATTTCACTCCGGCCGGACTTCTTCCCTCGATATTTTTCTCCTTTGATCAGTACATCTTCAAAGCGATGGCCCCCGACCACAATTGGCCCTGGCACGAATACGGCGCTTTCATCCCGCCTCTGGTGGCCATCCTGGCCCTGGCGGCGGCGGTGTATCGTTTTCGTCGAAGTCGTCCCTGGATAATCATCGCCCTGTTCTTTCTCGTTTTTGGTTTGGGGAATTTCGGCTCTTTTTCGCCCTGGAATTTATTTCTGCAATTACCGGGGTTCTCCTCCATTCGTGTCCCGGCCCGGGCCTTTCAATTTGTCGTTCTGGCCGCGGCCGTCATGGCCGGACTGGGTCTGGATTATCTTCTGGATAAATACAAAAGCCAGGGAAAATTGGCCCGGAATCTCTCCATTGGCCTGGTGGCGCTCATTATCGCCGGCAATTTTCTGATCGCCTTACCCACTCTGCAGACCATTGATTACAGATTGCCGGAAAAGGTTTCTTTCGATGAAGAATTTCGCCAGGATATCGGGGGCATTGATAAAATCTACGGTCAATTCCGGAAAAACAGAGGTTCCTTAATCGCTCCCTGGCTGTCGGCATACCGCGAAAGCCGGGGGATTGTGGCGCCGGGAAATGTCGTTTATATGGAATATATTTCTCGCGGTCAGGCTGACATTATCTCACGCCACTACACTCCGAACCGCGTGGAATATCGCCTGAATGGGATAGCCCCCGGGACCATTATATTCAGCATCGGCCATGACAGAGGATGGAAAGCCGCAGATGGGCGGAGACTATACGAAGAAAGCGGTGTTATCGCCGCCGATTTCGCCCCCGGCGAGCAGAGTATAACTTTAATCTATCGCGCCCCCTATTTTTATACCGGCCTGATAATTTCGACAGCCGCGTTACTTCTCTGTCTTTTGATTGTCTTTCACCGCAAAACCGGCCAGCGGTTGGAAACGATATTTAAGTAAAGTCCAGATCGCCTCGGCCCCGTCGTGCCATCGGATTTTTTTCCCGTCCTCGAATTTGCGGGGATAATAACTGATGGGAATTTCTTCTATTTTTATCCCATTACGGGCCAGTTTGGCCACCAGTTCGGGACAAAATTCGAATCTCTGCGATCGGATATTCAACTGCTTCAAAATATCCGTCCGTACCATTTTATAGCAGGTCGATTCGTCGGTGATGCCGGCCCGGAAAAGAAAATTGGCAATGAAAGTCAGGAGTTTTCCGCCCCAGAGATAGCGATAGTACGAAATACCGCTTTGGCGGTTTAATATCCGGGAGCCAAAAACCGCTCGGGCTTTTCTGGTCTCGGCCAATTCCACCATCTTGATGAGGTCGACCGGGTCATATTCCAGGTCGCCGTCCTGGATAACGGTAAATTCGCCGCGCGCCAGGGGGATGGCCGCCGTGACAGCCTCGCCTTTGCCGATATTGCTCGGTCTTTCGATTATTCGCACGGCCGTATTCTCCCCATAGGAACCAATAATTTCTCTGGTTCGATCGGTGGAAGCATTATTGACAATGATGAGTTCTTTTTCCAGAGGCAGAGCCAGGACTTTTTCAATTATGGCCGCCGCCGTCGCCTCTTCATTGTATAAAGGCATAATAATCGTCAGAAGCATGTTGCAATATAATATATTTTCCGGTTGTTTCCAAAGCGGGAAAACCCCGCGGTTTTTGCGCCTTTCTTGACAATTGGCCGCCTTTTGGGTAAACTGTGCCGGTAAAAAATGAGGTAATTATGTCCAATTCCATAATCAACGGTTCGACAGTAATAGGGCAGGGGACACGCCACGGCCATTTTTGTGTTTTCGGCGAAAATGTCACGATCGGCCAAAACTGCCAGATCGGCCATAATGTCGTTATCCATGAGGATTCCTGCATCGGTGACAACGTTCGCATCGACGACAACGCCGTCATCGGCAAACTTCCCATGAAAGCGGCCAATTCGGCCGTTACCAAAGACCAGGAATTACCGCCGGCGACGATCGGCGCCAATTGCATTATCGGCACCGGCGTGGTCGTGTACCGCGGAGCCGGGGTGGGTAATAAAGTCCTAATCGCCGACCTTTCCACCGTCCGGGAAAATGTCCTGATCGGCGATTTTACCATCGTCGGGCGGGGAGTGGCTATCGAAAATTTTTGTAAAATCGGTCGCTACTGCAAACTGGAGACCAATGTCTATATCACGGCCTATTCGGAACTTGAAGACCGCGTCTTTGTCGCTCCTTGCGCCGCGACCTCGAATGATAATTTCGTCGGGCGAACGGAAGAAAGATTCAAGCACTTCAAGGGTGTCACCGTGAAAAAGGGGGGGAGAATCGGGGTGAATGCCACCGTCCTGCCGGGTAAGACGATCGGCGCCGACGCCCTCGTCGCGGCCGGGGCGCTGGTGACCAGAGATTGTCCCGACGGCAAAATTATGGCCGGGGTGCCCGCGAAAGTTTTCCGCGATGTCCCCGAGGAGCAACTTCTAAAAAATCAGGGTTGGAAAGAATAAAGGAGCAGGAAACTATGGCAGTCCCTCTTCTGGATATGCGTCGCCAATATAAGGCCATAAAGGCCGAGATGGATAAAGCGGTCCTGGCGGTTTTTGAACATGGCTTGTTTATTCTGGGACCGGAAGTAAAGGAACTCGAAGAAAAAATCGCCCGCCTGTGCGGTTCGTCCCACGGAATCGGGGTGGCCTCGGGCACCGATGCGCTCCTGATTGCCCTGCGGGCCGTCGGGGTCGGCCCCGGCGATGAAGTTATCACTTCCGATTATTCCTTTTTCGCCTCGGCCGGGGTGATTTCCCGCCTGGGCGCACGGCCGGTTTTTGTCGATATCGAGGCGGATACCTATAATATCGACCCGCTTAAAATCGAAAAAGCCATTAACAAAAAGACCAAAGCCATCATGCCGGTCCATCTTTTCGGACAGGTGGCCGATATGGATCCGCTTCTGCAAATCGCAAAGAAGCACAATCTGATTGTCATAGAAGATGCCGCCCAGGCCATCGGCGCCGGATACAAAGGAAAGAAGGCCGGCGGAATCGGCCATTTCGGCTGTTTTTCATTCTATCCCTCGAAGAATCTGGGCGGAGCCGGTGACGGCGGCATGATTGTGACCAGCGATAAGGATTATTGCGAAAAAGTCCAGATATTGCGGCTTCATGGCTGGCGTAAAAAATACCGCCCCGAAGTGGTCGGCTACAATTCCCGCCTGGATACGCTGCAGGCCGCGGTTCTTCTGGTAAAATTCAAATACCTCGACCAGCAGACCGAAATGCGGCGAAAACATGCCCAAAAATATGATAAGGCTTTTACCGGAACGCGAATCAAAACCCCGACCGCCAAAGATCATGCCTTTCATATTTACAATCAGTACACCATCGACGTGGCCAATCGCGACGACCTGATGCGCGTCCTTCAGGAAAAACAGATAGGGCACGATATTTATTATCCGGTGCCGTTCCATCTCCTGGAATGTTACAAAGATCTGGCCTACAAGAAGGGCGATTTCCCGGTCAGCGAAAAGGCCGCCGAGAGTGTGGTTTCTATCCCGGTTTATCCTGAAATGACCGAGGCCGAGCAGGACGAAGTCATCGCCGTGGTCAAATCGGTCTCTGCGTAAAATACTGCGAAGTCCGGGAGGCTATGGCGTGGTGGTAGCCCACAGCTTGCTGTGGGTGATAGCGATTTGACAAGGACCTATGAAAATTCCATTTTTCAGTCTGGAGTTGACCTCGGTCGAAGAGGCCGCCGTCCGGAAAGTCATCCGCTCCCATTGGCTGACGAGTGGCCCAAACGTCAGTCAGTTCGAAGAAAAAGTCGCCCGCCTCGTCCATGCCAAATATGCCGTCGCGACTTCTTCCGGAACCGCCGGTCTGCATCTGGCCCTTAAGGCCCTGGACATTGCTCCCGGCAATGAGGTAATTACGACCCCCTATACCATGGCCGCCACTATCGAAGCTATCCTTTATTGCGGCGCAATACCGGTTCTGGCCGATATTGATCCCGATACTCTGAATATCGATCCGGCTCAAGTGGAATCCAAAGTCACCCGCAAGACCAGGGGTGTCGTGGGTGTGGATATTGCCGGACATCCTTGCGATTGGCAGGAACTGCGCCGGATTGCCCGAGAATACCGCCTTTGTTTAATCGACGACGCCGCTCATTCCTTTGGCGCCACCTATCGCGGCAAACCGATCGGCGCCTGGGCCGATGCCACCGTATTTTCTTTCTATCCCACCAAGACCATCACTACCGGCGAAGGGGGGATGGTGGTCAGCGATTCCCGGAAGATTGCCGATAAAGTCCGATTGCTTTCCCTGCACGGCATGTCATCTTCGGGTTGGAAGAGGCACCAAGGGGGTAACTGGCGCTATGATATTACCGATTTGGGTTTTAAGTACAACATGCCGGAATTATCGGCCGCGGTCGGCCTGGCCCAATTGACCCGGCTGTCATCCTTGGAAAAAAGACGGCGGCAACTGGAGAGAGTCTATCGTAAAAGACTGGCGTCTCTCGACGAATATTTGCGGCTCCCCAATTCAACTCCCGACCGGGAGTCCTCGCGCCACCTGTTTATCATCCGGCTGAATACGGATCGCTGGCGAATCAGCCGGGACCGTCTTATTTTCGAATTGGAGAAAGCCGGTATCGGCTGCGGCGTGCATTACATCCCGGTTTATCGCTTCTCCTATTACCGAAAAATGCCAGGATTCAATCCGCGGAATTATCCTCATTGCGAAGAGGCTTTTCATCGGGTAATAAGCCTTCCCTTCTATCCCGGCCTGAAAACAGACCAGGTCGATTATATCGGTTCGACTCTGGAAAAACTCGCCCGCACGTTTTCCCGCTAAGCTGTTTCATTGCCCCTTGTGATTTGCCTGATTAGACATTAAAAAACCGCCCCCGGCCCGGGGCCGAAGGCGGCTGTGAGAATAAAAATATTCCCCCTCCTGAATTATTTCATGAGCAGCATTTTTTGAGTTTTCTGGTAACCATCGGTGGTCATGCGATACAGGAATACGCCGGAGCCGAAACCGTTGGCATTCCAGATCACTTCATGATGACCCGCCTCGCGGACTTCATCCACCAGGGTCGCCACCTTCTGACCCAGGATATTGAAGACTTCGATATTCACGTGGCCGGAAACCGGCATATCGAAGGCAATGCTGGTGGTGGGATTGAACGGATTGGGCCGGTTGGCAAAGAGTGCGAACTCGGTCGGGGTGTTGTCACCCTTCCACGGCTCGATTTCCCCGGGTTCCGGATTTACAATTACACTGCAGTCATATCTATTCCTGACGGTTCCGGCGCTTACAAAGTAAGTCGGCTCCATCATATTATTATCGGTGATCTCGTAATCCTCGAAATAGATATATGTGGTCTTATAACAATACTGAACCGGTGGTTGACTGTCTTTCTCCCCGCTGTCTCCGCCATTGTTGTCGCCCTTGAAAGCCGGTGTATAGCCAAAGACATACTTAATACGGGCTATTTGAGTCAAAGTTAAAACGGGGTTTTTAGACCATGCGGCGTTGGATTGGAGGATGACATAATCACTGCCCTGCTCCACTATTTCAACTCCCGGATAAAGCGTTATTTGATTCATGCCGTGAGGTCCGGCTTCGCGAATCTTGACTCGAAATCCGGCAGTGTCCTGATTATGCCTGACATAGTAGTTCTGATAAACGGCAGTATACATTCCGTTACTTTGAGCAGCCGGCGCATAAAACTGCCCCACGGCGTATTCGATTTTCGGATTATCCCAGGTCATGCTATTATCGCCCGGGTAGGCAATGGCCGTTCCGGTGAAATCCTTTACATAAGCCGGGAAGCCGGGTTCTGCGCTATAAGTCGTTTTATAATTGTAACCAACGAACCTGTTCTCGAATGCCGACGGGGCTACGATGTTATTAAGCATCAACCGCTTGGAGAATATTTTGGCGAAATCATTGATCGGACCACGTATATTGCCCAAACCCGCCTGAACCCTCTGCCGAACCGCCAGTTCCTGTACCGTCGACTTTCCTGTCGACGTAAACCCCTGGAATTTAAAGCTGTCGACCCCGGCCACTGGTTCGGAGATATCCTGGAATCTGAAATTTTCTCCCAGATCGAAGTTGACGATTATACGATTATCCGCGCCGCCGGCGGTGAAATTCTCCTTCATAGAAACATCAGCCCAGAAGAGTTTATAGCCGTTCGTAATATCCGCGGGAAATATCATATCGGTAATTGTCGTCTTAAATTGAGCCGTATAATTACTGATTGAAATTGTCCCACCGATATTTTCATAATGATCCATTAAAGCGGGACAGAAAATAGAGCCGTTGTAGATATAGGCATAACATGAATCCTGGATGAAATTAAGCGATACATTGCCCCCATCCCAGGCTGGAGGAGTTAAAAAGTCGAAAACCAGATAATAGAGTTCCACTTTATTGCCCTGCTGGGGGTAATATTGATTTATCCAGTTTCTTAAATCGACCTTTACGGTATCCCGAGTCGTTCCTTCACCAAGAACGAAATCCTGCATATACAACCAATAGTCGCCATCCGCGACGTAACCTCCCACGAACGCCAATCTTGTGGGATCAAAGGTGATAAATGTCCGGCTCCCCCACAAAAGCGCATTATTTTCAATAAAGACCGGTATGGTATCCCGCTTTCCCAGTATACCCGTCAGAGTTGTATTCTCAATTGAGTGCTTAACTATGTAATTATCGATATTTACGTAACCGGAATAGGCTTCATCGGGTATGTACTTATCCAGAAGCATATCCGGCCTTAATACATAAAGATAACTATCATTCGCAACATCATGAAATTCCAATTCGTTCTGAGTTAACTCAGGTTGACACTTGGCTTTAAATTCCAGAAAAGCGTACGTATATGGGTCCGGTAATGGCGGCGCCGCTCCGGCCGTAAAGGTCAAAGTAATAATTCCATTAATATCCTGATATGAAAAGTCGCCAGTCCATTTGATATCATTCTTATACGCCCAAATAAACTCCAATGCGTCCGTATCATATTCAATCTTCGCTTCTATACTGGCAATTGTTCCTGCCGGAGGGGGGCCATCCGATGGGTCAAAGAAAAGTTCAAAAGGAATTATTGCTACCTGTTTATTCAATTCGGGGACAGTTTCCATGACATATATTGTTTGGGTCCCCATTTGGAATGTAACACCTTTGTCGAATACTCCCTTTGTCCCGGCAGATAATCCCGTCGCCACCATCAACCAAAAAAGGCAGGGAATACATAAAAGGTGCAACAAACTCTTCCTTGTCAGCATTATATCCTCCTTCTGACATTTTTGTGAAATTGCAGATGAAAGGAAAAAAACAGACAACCGTCTCGCTATGGAGGAGGCCGAGGGCCCGTGTCAAAAAACATAACACGCCTCTTAAGGGCGAGATTGTTTAAACTTTAATAATAATGCCCAGCGATTGTGTTGCTATGGCATAGAATTCCCGTCTGTTATATTATAAGCCTGCAGGTAGGTTTAGTCAAGGAAAAGGTAAGATATCCGGACAAATTAATTTTGTATTAAAATCCGATTACTCCCATTCGATTGTGGCCGGGGGTTTTGAAGAGATATCGTAAGTAACCCGGTTGACCCCCCTGACCGAATTTATGATGCGATTGGATATGCGCGCCAATATTTCATACGGAATTTCCGCCCAGTTGGCCGTCATGCCGTCCACCGAAGTTACCGCCCTCAAGGCAATGACATTCTCATAAGTACGCTCATCGCCCATGACCCCCACCGACTTAACCGGCAAAAGAACCGCAAAAGCCTGCCAGATTTTATCGTACTGCCCCGAGCGGCGGAGTTCTTCGATATAAATGGCGTCGGCCTCGCGCAAAACCTCAAGCCGGTCCCGGGTGATTTCCCCGACGATACGAACCGCCAGTCCCGGACCGGGGAAGGGGTGGCGTCCGATAAAACTCTCATCAAGGCCCAGTTGCCGTCCCAGGCGCCGCACCTCGTCTTTAAAAAGTTCTCTTAACGGCTCCACCAGTTTCAGGTGCATCCGGTCTTTCAACCCGCCCACGTTATGGTGGGATTTTATGGTCGCCGACGGCCCCTTGAAGGATACCGACTCGATCACGTCGGGATACAGCGTCCCCTGGGCCAGATATTCCGCCCCGCCGACCTTTCGCGCCTGTTCCTCGAAAACATCGATAAAAGTATTACCGATAATTTTCCGCTTCTGTTCCGGATCGGTGATACCCTCCAGGCGATTCAAAAACTTTTCCGCGGCATCCACCGCGATTAAATTAAGTCCCAAAGTCGACAGCATCTCCCGAACATCGCGAAATTCATCTTTGCGTAAAACGCCGTTGTCGACAAATATGGCATATAAATTGCCGCCGATCGCCTGTTTCAAGAGAAGGGCGCATACCGTGGAATCGACCCCGCCCGAAATTGCCAGAACCACTTTTTGATTATGCAATCTCTGCTTCAAATCGCGAACAGTGCTATCGATGAATGATTCCGTGGTCCAGTCGCCCCGGCATCCGCATATATCATAAAGAAAATTATCGAGAATCTTGTTGCCCTCGATAGTATGATGTACTTCGGGGTGAAACTGAACCCCGAAAATCATCCCTTCGGCGTCCTCCATCGCCGCCAGCGCCACGCTTTCCGTGGAGGCGGTTGCCTGATATCCGGGCGGAAGATTTCTGATGGTATCGCCGTGGCTCATCCAGACCGTCCCGGTCGGGGAAACACCCTGGAAAAGCCGGCTGGTCCGTTTCAGGGTCAACTGGGAATGGCCGTACTCGCGGTGTTCGGACCGAACCAGCTCGCCACCGAAAATATCGGCGATTAGTTGCATGCCGTAGCAGACACCCAGAACGGGGATTCTGGTCTCGAAAAAAGAACTATCCAATCGCGGCGAGCCGGGTTCTTTGACGGAGGCCGGTCCGCCGGATAATATAATCCCCTTGATATTGCGTTCGGCAAACGGCTTGAGGTCGGCGTTGAAGGGCAGTATCTCGCAATAAACATTGGCTTCCCGGACCCGCCGGGCAATGAGTTGCGTGTACTGCGACCCGAAATCGAGTATCAAAATCATTTCAGAGGCTATGGCCATCTTTTCTCCGGAGCAAATTGTTTTTTCGGGGCAGGTAATTATGGGGGCGAATAACCGTATTGTGAAGCCAGCGGTCGTCGGTTTCGGGATGGTCGAGAAGGTAGTGCAATCCCCGCGATTCCTTGCGCCGCGTGGCTGCCCGCACTATCAGGCCCGCCACCAGGGACATATTGCGCAGTTCGATAATAGGATAGGATACCGGTTGTGTCAGGTAATAATGCTCGGCGGCCTTTTGGATAATGCGCAGGCGTTCTCCGGCCATTTGCAGGCGGTCCAGGGATCTTACGATACCCACGAAATCGGACATGGTTTTCTTGAGAACCTCAATGTCGTGGGTCACGACGATTTTTTCGCGATTGCCGCCCAGCGACGAATGCAGCCATTCCCCGGCCGGGGGAGTGTCAGGAAAATTGTTGGTCTGCCGGAAAGCCAGGGAGTCATCGGAAGCGAAATCGGCCATGACCACCGCTTCCAGCAACGAATTGGAGGCCAGGCGGTTGGCTCCGTGCATACCGGTACAGGCGGCCTCGCCGCAGACATAAAGCCCGGAAATATCCGTCCGGCCCTGTAGATCGGCCACCACCCCGCCGCAATTGTAGTGCGCCGAAGGCACTACCGGGATCGGTTGCCGCGTGATGTCGATTCCCCGCTTCTTGCATTCCTTGAAAATATTGGGAAAACGCTTCTTGATAAAAGTTTTATCCAGATGGCTGACGTCCAGAAAGACACTGGGCGCCCCGCTTTGCTTTAATTCGCTGTCGATGGCGCGGGCCACGATATCGCGCGGGGCCAGATCCTTTTGCGCATGGTATTCTTTCATGAAGGGTCGTCCCGCCGAATCAATCAGGATACCACCCTCGCCGCGGACCGCTTCGGAAATAAGGAACGGGCGGCGGCCGGGATCATACAGCGTGGTCGGATGAAACTGGATAAATTCCATGTTGGCCACCCGGGCCCCGGCCCGGAAAGCCATGGCGATACCGTCGCCGGTCGCGATATCGGGATTGGTCGTATGAAAATAAACCTGCCCGATGCCTCCCGTGGCCAGCATTATAACCGGCGCATAAAAACTGCGGAATACCCGGCCCCGGGGAGTGAAAGTGTAAACACCGCCGCAGCAATTCATTTTATTGTGCTGATAGGTGATTAAATCGAGCGCGATTGTCTCCCGGTAAAAATCTATATTGGATCGTTGCCGGCACGATTCCAAAAGGGCCCGCTCGATTTCCCGCCCGGTTAAATCCGAAGCATGGATGACGCGATTGATGGAATGCCCGCCTTCCCGGCCCAGGTCGTAAGTACCTCCTTTGGAACGCGTGAACTTGACGCCGATTTCCACCAGTTTTTCGATTACCTTCGGGCCATGAAGAATTATATCTTCGACGACCTTGCGATGACATAACCCGGCCCCGGCCTTTAGCGTATCGGAGACGTGAAGATCGAAACTATCCACCCCCGACATTACCGTGGCGATACCGCCCTGGGCGTAGTTGGTGTTGGATTCCGTTTCGTCTTTTTTGGTGATGACCGCCACTCGTCCCCCGGGCAAAAGGCCGGCCGCCTTCCGGGCAAAGAACAACCCGGCGATTCCGGAGCCGACCACGACTATGTCGTAATGTTTTTCCACTACCCGTTCCCTATAACCCGGCCCAGGGCCAGAGCCAGTTTCGCGCTATCGGCCTCATTCAGCCTGATTTTAAGCCCAAGATAATAAATCGGCAGGCCAAAATCAAAGTGTCTGATTTTCACATAGTCTTTTTTCGTCGTCAGGATTATCCGCGGCCGAAGGCGTTGAATATCTTCTCTTATCGACCTGATATCCGAATTTTCATAACGGCAATGGTCCGGGAAGAGACGAAACCCAGCCAAATGAGTTATTGATTTTTCTAATGATATTTTCAACGGCATACCGTCGGCCAGGCCCGCAAAAAAGTAAACGGCCTCATTTGAAATTTCGTGTATCGTCAGAGTCCGCTCGGCGGAAACAACTATATCATTGTGATATTCAGCCTGTATAATGGGCAATGCGGGCAGGTTTTCGGTCAGCCAGGCACGATTGGCGCCCGTATGTCCGGCGTAATTGCTCTTGGTCAATATGACCAGGTCGGCGCGAGCCAGGGCCTTATTGGTCTCGCGAAGTCTGCCCAGGGGGAATACATATTCACCGGCCAGGTCAACGCCGGAATCGATCAGAACAATGTCTAAATCCCGGTGTAACTTCCGATGCTGGAAGGCATCGTCAATCAGGATGACTTCCGGCCGGTAAGTTTTATCCAGACGCCGGGCGGCCTCGCTTTTGGATGGGCCCACGGCAAAAAATACGCCGGGCAGGCTTTTGGCCAGCACCACGGTTTCGTCGCCGCCTTTTTCCCAGGCCAGTCCGGCGACCTCGACACCGGTCCCGTCGATATTTATCATTTCCCGGCGTCCATATCCGCCGCCGACCAGGCCGGCTTTTGAGCCCTGCTTTAAAAACCACTCGGCCATAAAATGTACCATGGGGGTTTTGCCGGCCCCACCGACGGTTATACCGCCAACCGAAACGACTTTGCTCTTTAACTTAACGGAGGGCCGGACCGAAAAGATATACAGCGCCATCCCCAGGCGGTACATTAAGGCCGCGACCGCCAGCATCCCCAGAGGCAGCCAGAAAAGCGGATTTCCCTTGCGGGAGATTATTCGACGCCAGACTTTTTCCCACATTTTTTCAAGGCATCAATTATGATGGCTGCGGTGCGACGCGAATGCGGCCGTTTCCCCGGCTCGAATTCGCTGACTTTATAGTGACTTTTTCCGGATAAAAATCGGCTCATCAGGTCGTATAACGCCTCCCTGTCGGCCGCCATTTCACCCAGATTATTTTCGAGAATAAATTCCGAACTGTCCCTGACATTATCGATCGAGGGACCATATAAAACAGGGCTCCCGGCCCAGATCGGTTCCAGGATATTATGTCCGCCGACATTAACCAATGTCCCCCCGACAAAGGCGATATCGCCCACCGCGTATAATTTGTCCAGTTGGCCCATGGTGTCGACCAGGATGGCCAGGGGTCGGTCGGGATTGCCGAGGCTCTCGGTATATTGTATGTATGAAATTCCGTGTCCCTGCAGGATATTTTTGACTTCGGCCAGCCGCTCCATATGGCGGGGGGCCAGAATAATCTTCAGAGAGGGTTGCTCTTTCCTTAAGCGAAGGAAAATCTCCAGAATTATTTCTTCTTCACCGGGGCGGGTGGACCCGGCGACCCAGATCACATCCGAATCGGTAAAAGACAGGCCCCTTTTCAAGGCCGTTCTTTCTTCCGCTGAAATGGTATTGGCCGGGGCATCGAACTTTAAACTCCCCGTTATCCGGATAGTCTCGGCAGGTGCACCGACATTGATAAACCTTTCCCGGTCGGTCCGGCTTTGCACCATCAGACAATGGTATTGCCGGAGAATTCTGCCGAATGGCCCGCGGACCATTCGATAAAAACGCCCCGATTTTTCCGAAAGTCTGCCATTGGCCAGAAAAATTGGTATTCCTTTGCGGGCCAATTCCCGAATTAGATTGGGCCAGATCTCGGTTTCGATGAATACGGCGGCGTCGGGACGAATATGCCGCAGAAAGCGCCGTATCGCGGCCGGATAATCCAGCGGCATATAGCCGCAATCGGTCTCATTGCCGACAATATCGCAGGCCGTCCGGAACCCGGCATCCGTCATGACCGTCAGAAATATTTTCGCTTCCGGGGCGGCGTCGTTCAGAGCCTTTTTTAATATTCCGGCGACCTTGGCCTCGCCCACGGACGAAGCATGCAGCCATATCAGGGGGGCGGAATTATTTTCCGAAGACCGGTAATATCCCTGCCTGTTTTTCCACTTGCGGGAGCCGCGCAGGGCGGCCGGATAAATAACGGGGAGAGCCAGATGATAGGCCAGAAAGGTGAAAATCCTGTAAAAAATCAGCACTTTGCCGTCTCCAAAATCGCCGCCGCCGCTTTTTTTGCCGCGCCCGGTTCTCCTAAAAGAGAGGCTGTTTTATGGAGCTTGTCAACTATTTCAAGGCTTAACGCCGGATTATCCCAGAACCTTTTGGCTTGAGCCGCGATTTCCGCGGGGTTGGCTTCTTCCTGTATCAATTCCGGGACAATTTTTTCCCCGCCCACCAGATTTATTAGGGCGATTTTGTCCACTTTTACCAGATGACGCGCGATTCGGTACGTCAAATAGCCGGTCTTGTACAGGACGATCATGGGTCGCCCGATTATTCCCACCTCAAGGGTCGCCGTCCCCGATGATACCAGCACCAGCCGGCTGTCATGAATCAGGCGCCGCGTTTGCCCATACACGATTTCAGCCTCGAATCCGCTCGCGGCCACGAACTCCTGATAGGGAATATGACCCTCCACGGCGGCCACCGCGACCTTCATCTCATTATTCCGGGCAAGAATGGCGGCGGTCTTCAGCAGCGTCGGAAGCATCCGTTGTACTTCCTGGGGGCGAGAACCGGGCAATAACACCAGGTTTTTGGAATCAGAATTGTACGGCGCCCGGATAAAAGAACTTTCGAAATCATCCAGAAGATAATGCCCCACAAAACGGCAGGGAACCCCGGCTCGTTCATACAATTCTTTTTCGAAGGGAAGAATCACCAGCATCATGTCGATCAGGCGTCGAATGGCCTCGATCCGCTTTCCGCCCCAGGCCCAGATTTGCGGCGAGACATAGTAAATAATGGGAATACCCAGAGGTTTAATTTTCTCGGCCAGACGAAGATTGAATCCCGGGTAATCGATCAGGACCACGGCTGCCGGTTTATTTCGACGAATCTCCTCGGCCGCGTCATTCAGGAGTCTTCCAAAAAAAAGAAATTTGCGGGCGACTTCCCAAAAGCCCAGAACCGCCAGGCGGTCGCCGTCGATCAGTTGCTTCTGACCGGCCCGGGACATCCTCCGTCCGCCCAGGCCGTTGAAACGCAAATCCGGCATTTTATTTTTCAGTTCCGTGATTAAATGCGAACCGGCGATATCTCCCGAAGGGTCGCCGGCCGAGATAAAAATAGAAGGAGATGTGTTTAGCATCATATGATTGCCGTCCCGCGACGGCCGATTTCTTCGATCTCCAGAGCGATATTAAGAGCTTGAGCGGCGGCCAGGGGCGAGACCTCCGGTTCGGATTGGGACTGGACCGCCTTCAAAAAGGAGGTCAATTCGGCGCAGAGCATATCTTCGTCGCGCCCGGCGGCCTTGCTGTAAACTATGTCGCGCCCTGATTTGCCCAGCGGGATTCTGGTGCCTTCTTCGGGAGGAATGTCGCCCTCGGCCAGACGATAGATATCGGCCCGGCGCTCGGCCAGGTCCAGCGAGAAATAGCCGGATTTTTGGAATAGACGAAGTTTGCGCATGGCGCGCAAGGATATGCGGCTGGCCGTAAGATTGGCCACCGCCCCGTTTTTGAAAATCAACCGTGCATTGGCGATATCGGCCGTATCGGAAATCACCGCCACCGCCGACGCCTCGATATGGGTCACCTCCGACCCGATGAAATGCAGGGCCAGCTCAATATCATGAATCATCAAGTCGAGAATCACGGCGACATCGGTGCCCCGGGGGTCAAACGCAGCCAGCCGGTGAGCCTCGATAAACCTGGGCTTGATATCGTACTTCTTTAACGCCAGAACGGCTGGGTTGAACCTCTCGATGTGACCCACCGTCATGATCGCCCCCTGGCGGCGGGCAATATCGATCAACTCCCGGGCCTGGTCGTTCGTCACCGCCAGCGGCTTTTCCACGAGGCAGTTGATTTTGTTTTCCAAAAGAATCCGGGCGACCCGGTAATGCTCGGTGGTGGGGACAACTACCGAAACGGCATCGACTTTTCCAAAAAGCGTCTCGATATCGCCGAAAGCCGCGACGCCGTATTCGGCGGCGACCCGTTCGCATTTTTCCCGGTCGGTATCATAAACCCCGACCAATTCGGAGTGGGAGATATTTTTAAACCAGCGGGCGTGATGCCTTCCCAGGTGTCCCACGCCCACCACGGCGGTACGTAGTTTTGCCATAGACTTCAGTCAACCCCTTTAATTCCGGAAGCGGCTTAAACGACCAGTCCCCGTTTGGAGTCATTTATGAAATCAAGAATAACGTTTATTTCCGGCGAAACGGGGAGTTCCGCCCGGATTTTTTCCACCGCCTGTGAACGGTTCATTTTCGAGAAAAATAAAATTTTAAAGGCTTTCTCCAAGGTTTCCAGAGTCTGGGGATTGAATCCCCGCCGTTTCAGTCCGATTTTATTCAGACCCACCACCCGCAAAGGATACCCCCCGACCAGGGAATAAGGGCAAACATCCTGTTGCACGCGGAACCCTCCGCCGATCATGCAGTGGGCGCCGATTTTCACGAACTGGTGAACCGGCACCAGGCCGCCCAGGATGGCATAGTCGTGGATTTCCACATGGCCGGCCAGATTGACGGCGTTGGCCATGATGATATTGTCCCCCAGATGGCAATCGTGGGCCACATGGGTGTAGGCCATGAGAAAGCAGTTTTTGCCGATCGAGGTCCGCCCGCTTTCGGCGGTGCCCCGGTTGAGCATGGCATATTCGCGGATGACCGTCCCCTGGCCGATAATAAGGCTGGTCTTTTCTCCGGCGAATTTCAAATCCTGGGGCGGCGTTCCCAGAACCACGCCGTGAGACAATTGCACTTTGTCATGCAATTCCGTGAAACGCGCCACCAGGCAGTGCGAGCCGATAACGACATTGTTGCCGATTTTGGTTTCGGCCTCCACTATGGAGTACGGGCCGATACTGATATCGTCGCCCAGTTCGGCGCGGCGATCCACTACTGCCGTGGGATGGATTTCATTCATCTCTGTCCAATACCTTTGCCGTCAATTCCGCTTCCGCCACGAGAGTCTCGCCGACATGCGCCTGCCCGGCCATGCGGCAAATTCCCCGGCGGTAAAATTCCATGTTAAGTTCAAAGCGAATGGTGTCGCCCGGCATGACGGGACGACGAAATTTCACTTTGTCCATGCCCAGAAAGTAAACCAGTTTCTTCTGCGGTTGGCCCACTGCTTCCAATAACAAAATCCCGCCGGCCTGCGCCATGGCTTCGATTATAAGCACCCCCGGCATGATGGGATGTCCCGGAAAATGACCCTGGAAAAACGGCTCGTTGATGGTCACGTTTTTGAGCGCCACGACCCTTTTTTCCGGCTCCAGTTCCAGGACCTTGTCTATCAGAAGGAAAGGATAGCGGTGCGGCATGATTTTCATGATAGCGTTGACATCCAGAAACGGCTGGACTTTCCCCTTCTGGTATTTTCCCATCAGGGCCTTTTTCTTATGCAGGGCGCGCAATTCTTTGGCCACCGCCACATTCGCCTTGTGCCCCGAGCGGGCGGCCAGAAAATGCGCCTTGACGGGAACACCGATTAAATACATGTCGCCGAGAAGATCCAGAGCCTTATGACGAACCGGTTCGTTGTAGAATCGCAGGGGAATATCATTGATGATGCCGGTCTTGCCCACGAAGGCTTCTTCTTTCAGGTTAAGCGCCGTGCGTATCCGATCCACCTCCACCTGGCCCCGGTCGGAATCATAAATAACGACGGCATTTTGAAGTCCGCCCCCCTTGATCAATCCCTGGCTTTTCAGCATTTCCACTTCGCTCAAGAAGCAGAACGTCCGCGAGGGAGCGAATTCGCTGACGAATTCTTTATCCAGGTCCATAAGAGTGGTATATTGCGTTCCCAGGGCGGGATTCTTGTAATCTATCATAAAGGTGATGCGAAGCGTCTCCGAAGGAGTCACCACGATATCGACCGCTCGTTCCGGTTCGGAATAAACCAGCGGGGTATCCAATTCCAGGTACTGGCGTTCCGCATCCTGTTCCTCGATCCCGGCTTCCATGATTCGTTTTACGAACGGCATCGCGGAGCCATCGCCCACCGGAGGCTCATTGGAATCTAATTCCACGATAATATTATCGATTTGCAGTCCGGCCAGCGCCGCCAGAACATGCTCGACCGTATAAACCCGGGCCTCGCCGTTACCCAGGGTGGTTCCTCGGGCAATATCGACCACATGTTCAATATCGGCCGAAACCGATGGCTTACCGGGAAGATCCGTCCGTACGAATTTGACACCATGATCGATTGGAGCCGGGCGAAATGTCAACCGCGACATATTGCCCGTGTGAAGACCGATGCCTTCGAGAGTAACCGCCTCTTTTATGGTCTTTTGTTTATCCACCTTTGTCTTTCGGTTAAGTTTCGATTATACAATCCCTTATGATCTATTTCAAGAGAAAAAAGAATTTATTCCCGCATTCTTCTATAATTCTCTTAAGTTTTTCACATCCCTGAACTTACGGAAGAGCCGAACATATTCTTTGAGCATCCTTTCCTCGGACTCCGAGATCCCTTCCATGACCGGAATCCCGATTTTCAGGATGGCCCGAATCATATCGGCCATGGTTCGATCATATCTGCCCGCCAGGGTTTTTAGTCTGTCCTTAAACTCGCTGGATATAAATATGTTAATACAATGTTCCCCGCGAAGCGAGCCTTTTCGATTTACTGAAGCAGGTGATATCGTCGATGCCCCATCAGGGTTTGCGGCGTGGTGATTTTCAGGCCGTACTCTTTTTTCAGAATCCCCATGATTCGTTTCCATGTTTCTTCCTTTTTCTTGGATTTTATTAGATTATTAATTTGACGGCGAAACGGGGAACGACAGAGAGGGCAGTCTCTTTCGACCCTTACGGCCAGGCCGAATTCTTTTCTGACAAAATCCGCCAGGAGATATTTGAGTCTTAAGACGGTACGTTTGTAGACCCCGGCCACCGTGGTGCGGCGACACCCCCATTCCGCCGCGATAGTCTTCAGGGATTGGCCCTGGAAATAGTACCTGACCGCAAAATCCCGCTCGCGGGGCGTTAGTTTTTTCAGGGCGCGATTCACGGCCCTGATAACCTGTCCCTTGATGGGCGCCTCCTGATCCGCCGGTTCACCCGGCAGCCGCGATTTCGGATCGCCGCTGATCTCGACTATCCAATCCCGGAAGAGAAGTTTCGGCTTATCCATTGGCTTGCCTTTCCTGTTTTTGGCTCCAATGAAAACCGAAATTCAGGGCGGGAACAACCACCGGCGAATCACACTCTTTGAAGTGATCATGCGGGGACGATTATCACATGAATCACTTTGGGAAGACGATGATTTTGCTTTATTCCTGCGGAAATTTTCGTAGATTCAGTGATTATATAACCGGCCGGCGTGAATTTACCATTTATCCGGGGAAGTGATTATGAATGATGGTTCCAAAAAAGACGTTGCCGATGGGAATTATATGGTCATCGGCGGCGTTATCGTTCTGGGAATCGGCCTTATATTCCTGCTGATCAATCTTCAGATATTGCCGCCCATGAGGAAACTCTGGCCGGCGATCTTGATTGTGGTGGGACTGGCCCTTATTTTCGGGAGCCTGAAGCGGCGGCGCAGTGAAGATAAAACGGGGACGCCTTGATTCCTGAATCGAGTCAGCCGGAATTAACTCCGTCGATCCCTCCCGTCGAGCCACCCCGGTATCTTCGCTCGGCATTAATTCCCCCGAAATTCCGGCGGAGTCGTCTGACTTTCTTTACCCTGTTCTTTCTGCTCCTGTTCTGGCCGATTTCATCGATAATATTTGTCGGTGATCCGGCCCAGATGCTGCGGCAGTTGGCGGTGGCGCCTTTGTGGTTCGTTTATATCCCCACCATGATGCTGGAGTGGATGGTATTCGGGCTGGTGGTGTTGACCGCCTGGCGCGAACAAACCGGCCTGGCCGGACTGGGTTTCAGGAGAATTAGGTTTATCGATATCGGCTGGGCCGTGGCTTTCCTCCTGGCCTCCAATTTGATTTTGACCTTTCTGGCCTTATTATTAAAAGAAGTCAATCTCGAAATCCCCGGCGAACTGGCCCTGATTTTACCCAAAAATAACCTGGAAAGAATCGTCTGGACCTTTTTATCCCTGACCGCGGGGATTTGCGAAGAAACCGCCTTCAGAGGCTATCTGATTACACGCATCCGCATGTTCGGAAAAATCGGAAATTGGATTGTCCCCGTGATCTTGGCCTCGCTCTCGTTCGGAAGCGGGCATGCCTACCAGGGTCTGGGGGGATTTATACTGATATCGGCCTATGGGGCCATGTTCGCCGTGCTTTTCCTGCACACCAAGACTATCTGGCCCTGTATCATAGCCCACTTTTTCCAGGACTTTTCAGCCCTCTTTTTCCCCTTTGAGCCCTAACCGCAATCGGGGGCCGGGCCACCCTTGAATTTGTAATTGATCAAATAGATAATATCGAGGATATCGATATAGTCGTCGCAGTTGATATCGCCCTGATACAGGTCGGGGGCCGGGCCGCCCTTGAATTTATAATTTATCAGCATAAGTATATCGAGAATGTCGATAGCGCCGTCATTATTGCAGTCCCCTTTGGCGAAAGGCAATATTTCTATCAGGCCGGCGCGAACCCGTGGGGCATAATCGATATAGCCGGCATAATGGCGAACGACTTTCTGGTTCAAAGTCGTCGTGTCAAGCACGTTGGCGCCGCTCCCTCCCCGGTGTATAAAATATAAATTAATCAGACGCCCGAAACCGGGGGGCAGAGGCGGCTTGACATTGGTTACGGCCGGATCGAAGGTAATGGTCAGTTTACTGTATAAGGCGCTGACGCTCGCCGGTCGAACATCATCGAAATAGTCGGTGCGGCAGGAATCGGTATCATAATCGTAAAACTCCAATTCCATATCGCCGCCATGATAAAGGGGCAGAACAAAATACTCCAGGGGCTGGCTGTTTTTCAAATAGACGGGGACTTTGATGGTATCCCCGGCCCGGAACTGGATGTCGGGGAAATAAAGAGTATCATCCAGCACCACCACCATCTTTTTTTCGGTATGATTATGCGGCCCGCCGGCCACGGTAGCGTCCAGGCGGACATCGAAAGCCCCCGAAATATCGAAAGTATGGAGAGGATCGGCCTCGCTCGAGACCTCGCCGTCGCCGAATTGCCAAAATTGATTCGAGCCCCCGGCCGAATTATCGGTAAATTGCACCGTCAAAGGTTTCCAGCCCTGACTGACATCGGCGGCAAACTCAATATAGGGTGACCGGGTATTCCCATAAACTTTGTTGAACGTATCCCAGTTAGATATAGTCAGGTCACATTTGTATGAATACTGGTAATAAATAATCAGACTGGTGACCGGGGCTTCCGCCAGAGATACCCAGCCCGAGACCAGATCGTAACACCAGGCATTGTCCTCCAGTATCACACCGTCGGCCAGGACCGAGTCGACTGAATTCAAATATCCGTATTTCAGGTAAAACAGTTTTTTCCCGGCTAAAGATAAAATAGTATCCGCCAGTTGTTCCACGCCGTCGCCGTCCATATCCGCCCAGGCCAGTTCTTCCACCACCTGTGCAATATCGGCCCGCCAGACCGGGGCGGTCGTGAAGGCCGTCCCCAGGTTTTCATAAACCCGGGGTTTATCGAACCACCGCCCGGCGGCCAGGTCCAAATCGCCGTCGGTATCATAATCGTACAACGCCAGGGCCGACCCATAACCGCCATCGGAGGAAACCCATCCGGCGGTCTGGTACGGCGTTCCCAGACCGTTGTTGAAATAAACCCGGTAATAGCCGCCCGGGCCTATCTGATTATTGAAGGCTACGACCAGATCCAGCCAGCCGTCGCCGTTGACATCCCCGAAAACGACCGTGTTGGCCGATTCCCAGTCGAAAGAATGCCACGAAGGAGCGGTTCCCATCAGGCCGCCGGTATTATAATAAATCGAGGCGCCGCTTTCATGATCGCAGACGGCCATGTCCAAATCGCCGTCGTTATCGACATCCCCAAACGTCACATCCATGCTGAAATTGACATCTGCGGATTCCCACGACGGCTCATCCGCATAAAAGCCGTTTTCATTAAGATAAATCTTGTCTGTCTCGGCATGGCCGTTATACCCTTCCCCGGTGGCGAATGCCAGATCCAGGTCGCCGTCATTATCGATATCTCCCAGGGCGCATGAGAACGAATAGAAGCTGTCCTTGGGGTGCCAATCCGGAACCCGATTGGGTGTGCCGGTCAAATTCATATACATGTCCGAAAGCGCCGGCTTGGAAAACCCCTCGTTGCTTATATAATTGGCAACCACCAGATCGGGGAAACCGTTGTCATCGATATCACCCACGGCACAGTGGCCGGAATAGGCGCTGTTTTGTGAACTCCAGGTCGGTGTAACCGGAAGAACGCCGTATTGTGACAGATAAATATGGTTGGGGGCAATGACGATATCATTGCCGTTGGATATAACCAGGTCGATATAACCGTCCCGGTTGATATCTTCCCAGATAAGTCCGGTGGAATATACATCCTCGGGAGTCGATTGCCAGATTGGATTAAGGCCCAAAGGAACCTGGGCAAATATCGCCGCCGGGGTGATTATAAGAACGAGAAGTAAGTGACGCGCGAGTTTATGAGTCATTATCTTGTCTCCATAACCAGGAGACGATCAAGGGCTTTTTTATTTCACCAAAATCATTTTTCGGGTCGATTGTCCTTCGCCGGCTTTAAGCCTGTATAAATATAATCCCGAAGCCACCCTGGCGCCAGTAAAATCGCGCCCATCCCAGGTGACGGCATGTGTCCCGGCCTCGAAAACGCCGTCAGACAAAACCGCCGTTTTTCTTCCCAGAAGATCATAAACCGTCAGGTTGACCCTTTGTCTCTGGGGCAGTGTAAATTCGATAATAGTCGAAGGGTTAAAAGGGTTGGGATAATTTTGTCCCAGGGCAAATCCCCCCGGCAAATTGTTATCGTCATCGTCACCGACATCGGTCGGCGAATAATCGACTCTCCGGGCAAAAATATCGAGTCCTTCGGCCCTGGGGTCTACCCAGGCCATCCAGGCTCGGGCATTATCGCCGCCCGAGACGGGCGATTTCATGAAGGAGGCGTCGTACCCCGAAACCAGCCAATTGGCACTTAAGGGATTCAAATTCTGGTCAAAGACACAATAAAAAGCCTGGGCCTTGCCGTTGCGATGATCAATCCAGGAGGTCATCGCCAGGCCGGAAGGGGAGAGGGAAATAGAAGGCTCCCCGGGATCGGCCAGGATATTGTCGGTAATCTCGATATTGTCATGATTTATTGTGCCGTTGGCATTCAGAACGGCCAAATAAAGTTGCCCATCGCTTCCGGTCCATAACAGGTAAATCAATCCCGAACTTCCCACCGCGGTACATAATTCGGCAATATCAACTCCGGCGATTCCCCCGTCAAACCCGAAACGGCTGATAAATTCTCCGTCCGCATTATATCGCACCAGTCGGGCGCTGGGTCCTCCGGAAAAACCGCGCGAAAGATAGGTTAAAGTATAGTTGCCGCTGTTGTCAACATGCACTTGCGGGTTGTCATTCTGAATTTCACTTCCGGCCAGCGACGCCGTGAAAATAGCCGCCCAGGTTGAGCCGTCGAAATATCTCGCCTGAATTTCAGAACTGCCGCCGGGATTGTTAATCCAGGTCGCCATCTTCCGATCCGCCGCCACGGCCAGAGCCGGTTTCCCTTTTGGCGTAAATTCGTCAATATCCGATACCGCGTAACTTGTCGATGTAAAAGTCCCGCTTTCCGTGTCGTACGCCCTGTAAAAAATACGGGAAGCGATTACGCCTTCCAGGGCACGACTGTCGGTCCAGACTATTTCAAGAATGCCGCCCATCCCCGCATGGGCGAGCGATGGCTCCTTCTGGACCGCCGCCAGGATGTCATCGTTTACCTTAATATTGACCCCCGCCGGGACGGCGTCGGAATTGACCATCTGCAAAAATATATCACCGGCATCAAAACGCGTATCTGTAAAGACAATTCCTGTCAGATTATCATTGATTACGGCTACCACGGGCTCGAAAGAATGTGCCCCGGCGGCATCGTCATTGATCATAAATTCCGCAGCATCCACCGCGGTTCCGTCGGAATTGAAACGGCGCACGTACACATCGGCATTCCCGACGCGATAATCGCTCCAGCCGCAATATATTTTCCCGGCATTATCGCCGCATAGGGCTGTTTCCTGGCGTAATTCTTCGGTTTCAGTATTAACAATGATTAAAGGGTCCAGGCTCAATGCCCCGGTTCCAAAACGCCTCAATAGCACCCGATCCGAAACCCCGTCCGAAACCCAGGCAGCCACGAATCGTCCCGTAGAAGTGACCGTCAGGGCATTATCCCAGTCATCGGCGGCGGCATCATCGGAAATGCTTAAGTTGGCCCCCATAAGACCCGAACTGCGGCCCACCCGTTGCATGAAAGTTTTCTGATTGGCGCCCCGGTTATCCAGCCAGGTCACCAGGTAGTTTTCTCCGGAAGCAAAAGCGATATCGGGCAGATACTGGGCGAATTCATCGGAAGCCGCTTCCACCAGGGCAAGATTATTGCCAAACAGGGTTCCTTCGGCATTAACGAACTGAAGATAAATATCGGCGTTTCCGTTACGATAGTCTTCCCACACCACGGCCATGCTTCCCAGGCCGGGATCAACCGCTATGGCCGGTTCCCAGTGGGAGACTTCCTGGCCATCATCGTTAACCGTTATCTCGGGGCTTATCGCCATGCCGAAATATGAGAACAGGCGCAAACTGATCGAATTTCCGGATTCATAATTTTCCCAGGTCGCGGCCAAACCGCCCCCGGGGATAGCCGCGATATCATAAGGGCCGGCATAGGCGCCGCCCGCGATATCATTTATGGCAAACGGGGCGATCGCCTGATTGTCCTGGCTGTCGAATCTGGCCCCATATAGCGTTCCCGTAGCCACATCCCGCCAGGCCAGAAAATATCCGCCGGAACCATCGGAAATAATCCTCGGGTCCGAAATATCGAACCCATCCTCGCGCCCCATGGCCATTACGTTATTCCCGACAGGATTCCCGGAGGCGTCAAACCGTTGCCGGAAAATCATCCCCCGGCCCATCCGGTCATCGCTCCAGACCGCTATCGTCTGGCCGGTGCTTAAGATAGCCAGGGATAAGTCCCGCTGATAAAATGTCGCCGGGGAGACCGCTTCCGAAATTTTTAAATCTTCCGCCGTCGCCATTTTCAGGGGAACAGAAAAAGTCTGAAACGGGGCATTCGTCAAATCAAAGGGGACCGGCACCAATTGCCGGTGCCGGGATTCCCGGCGCTCGGCCGTTTCGAAAGAGCCCGCCATTCCTGTTGCAAGAAAAACCAGCCAGGCCGTAATTGTTATTCCCAGTATCTTATTAATGGCAACCTTCATATATATCCCCTTATGACACACTTTACCGCAACCCTTGACCGCAAAGACTATGCCCATCGTTAAAATCAATCAGTTCCCCCGAATTATCAAGGACGACCCCTCTCCGTGTATTCAACTGACTATCGCACAAGCAGTTGCAATTTGCACAGACAAATCGTGAGGAAGTCCGCGCTCTCTCCGGGTGAATGATATTTTAAAACGAACGCGTATATGGAAATCAATTTCACATTTCTTGAAATCGATCCCCGGCGGTAAGGGTGATCGGCGATGGGCGCCCCCATAGCCATCATCAAGATAATGATCAGAGACCAAAAAGTCAACCCTTACTAAATTTACGATAATCTTAATTCTTTAAGAGAAAATTGAAACCTGGCCCGAAATAATCCCGTAATTCGAGACAAGAGCCACTCACCGCCATTAGCGAGGAATAAGTGAACCGAATAAAAATCCGCGGTTATCGGATTGACCGCCAAACCCTTATCCGAATCATGACCTGGATGTCTTTGATTATGTTGACCCTGGTTTTGTCTGTGCAGGCCGAAATTGTCGGTGATACTCTTAAATCGGCCATCGCGATCCGAACTTCCGGCGGGATTAATCTCGACGGTTACCTCAATGAACCGGATTGGGAAAAGGCCCCTGAAATCACCGGTTTTCGGCAGGTGGAGCCGTTCGAAGGCGAACCGGAATCACAACGAACCGTGGTAAAAACCTTGTACGACGATGAAGCCGTCTATTTCGGTTTCTGGTGCCATGACACCGAACCGGAAAAGATATCGGCGATATTGACGCGGCGTGACCGCTGGGCTGAATCGGACCAGGTTTCGGTGCGGATTGACTCCCACCATGACCACCAGAATGCCTATTATTTCAGCGTTAACGCCGCCGGAGTCTTGCGCGATCTGTACCTTTTTAATAATGTCTATGACGATGAATCCTGGGACGCGGTTTGGGAAGCCGATGCCAAAATTCATGATTGGGGATGGACGGCTGAATTTAAAATTCCTTATTCGGCCTTGCGCTTCTCGCCGGCCGAGGAATATACCTGGGGATTTCAACTGGGTCGATTTTTGCCGCGAAACCAGGAACAACAACGCTGGCAATTTGTACCGCAAACGCAAATACAAGGGATATCCAATTACGGGCATTTGACCGGGATTAAAGGCATCGAACCGCCCGGCCGCCTGGAAACTTTGCCCTATCTGGCCGCCACCGGGATTAAAGAGCCCAAGTCACAGGGCAATCCCGACGGGCTCAAATCGCTCTCCGATCTGGGCGTCGATTTTAAATACGGGTTGTCGTCGGCCTTTACCGTCGATGCCACCATTAATCCCGATTTCGGCCAGGTGGAATCGGACGAGTCCGTTTTGAATCTTTCCACCTTCGAAACCTTTTATGAAGAGAAACGACCCTTTTTCCTGGAGGGGTTTGAATTATTCCGACCTCTTTATTTCGACCAGTTTTATTCCCGGAGAATCGGTGGCGCCCCCCGGGGAAGTATCGACAGCGCCGACTACTTTATCGATTCTCCCCGCAACGTCAGCATTTTGGGCGCCTCCAAGTTAACCGGTAAGACAGCCGGCGGAACCTCTATCGGCTTTCTGAATGCCGTCACCGCGGACGAGAAAGCCGAATATGCCGCCGTCGGCAGCGGGAATATATATGAGTCCACGGTGGAGCCTTTGGCCAATTATTCGGTCTTGCGCCTGAAACAGGATGTCTTCGGCCAATCCTATATTGGCACCATGATTACGGCGGCCAATCAGAAAGATTTAACCGATGCCTACAGCGGTTCCGCCGACTGGATAATTTACCTGCCGAACAAAAATTACTATTGGCAGGGACAGGCGGTTACGACCTACAATGGTCCCGGGACCAAAGGGGCGGCCGTGATGAGTGGCATAAATAAAGACGGCGGGAAAAATATCCGCGGGAATGTCATGTTCGACTATCTCGACCGCAAGGTAGACTTCAACCGCCTCGGTTTTTTGAATGAAAACGGAACCTTCGGGTTTTCCGGCTGGCTGCAAGCGCGGAGTAACAAGAAATTTTCCGTCTTTCATTTCATGAACATTAATTTCAACGGCTGGTACAATGAGTACCTCGACGGCTGGCGTCATGATAACGGCGGGAATTTCAATACCAATATCAAATTCTCCAATAACTGGTGGTTTTACGCCGGCCAGGGCTGGAATGGAAGCCGCTACGACCTTCGCGAAACCCGGGGCGGTATGCCCTGGAAAAAGGAATCGGGGAGCAGTTTCTGGACAGGGGGACAAACCGACGTCGCCAAATCCATTTATCTTGAATTTGGCTATGATCACGGCCGGAATCGTGGCGGCAAATATGATGAATATTCGCTCTGGGTCGTTACCCGCCCCAAGTCCAACCTGGAATTATCATTCGGCACGGATTGGGGGGGCAATAAAGATGCCAGATTCTGGGTCGGCACCGGCGTCGACGGCTTGCCGGTATTTCGACCCCTCGATATGAACGAATTCGATATCAGTATGCGCGGCATTTATACCTTTACCCGCAACTTGAGCCTGCAGTGGTATTCCCAACTTTATTTTTCCGCCGGCGCCTATGACGAAAAATATTATCGCCTGGTCGCCCCGGAAAATATGGAAGAAGTCGATCCCGATCTCTATGAAATAAATCAGAGGCGCGGCGATTTTAATTACAAATCCCTGAACATTAATTTAATCATGCGCTGGGAATTTCGCCCCGGTTCCACTTTCTACGTGGTTTGGACACAGGCTCGTGACCGCTATGATACCGGTGTTCCCGAAAATGACTACACGTTCGACTTTTCCCGCGATTTCGACAAAATGTTTAATTTGCCTTTGACCAACACCTTTCTGGCCAAGGTGAGTTACTGGTGGAATATTTAACGCCGGATATTATTACCTGACTGCGGCAAGGTCAGGTTTCTCTGACAGGCGGGACAATCTGGTTCCGCCTGTTTTATTTTCAGGGGTGTTCACGATAAATTGGGGGATTTTTGTTGAATGGTCCACGGTGCTAAGCCGGGACGTCGATTTTTTCGATATTTTCCAGGCGGGATTTCAGAGTCTGCTCTATTTCGGCCAGGCGATCACTATCCTGAAAAACCGTGCTTTCAAAGGTCGTAAGATTCTTGAGTTCCGCCAGAATCGATTCCATGGCTTCCACGGCGTTGAGTATCCGGTGGACCGCCAGGGCGGCGGCTCCGGAACGATCGACAACATCGCCGCGCGCAGTGGAAGCCTCGATGGCTACGGCCTTTTCCCGAATCGTATCCGCCACCGAACCCAGATAGTACCCAAAAGTAGCCGCCAGAGTCTTAAGCGATTCCAGGGCCGCTTTTTTGACCTGGTCCCGGCCTAACTGCTGTTTTATGGTGCGGTTTTCCCGCAGAAGATCCTCCGACGCCAGATATTGCCGAACCAAGATGCGGTTGGCCTCATGCAATATTTCTTCCATGTTGCCGATGTCAATCTCCAGGTAGCCCGACTCCTGCACCACTTCGCTGACCAGGGATTCGGCCAGGTGGTTGATATCAGCCTGGGATAAACCGAGCGCGGAAGCCACCATGTCGCGGTTTTCCAGTGATTTCGCCTCCGGGGGCGGGGTGTTGTACGTCCGAAACCGGGAAATCTGATTGGCCAGATTGACTATCAGGCCCAATTGCGCTTCCGGCGAAGGTCCCGGAGCGCCGGGTTCCTCGCCGGCCGGCTGGAAAGTTTCATGATGACGCTTGACCGCTTCGCCGACTCGCCGCGGAAGTCCCCATTGGTCCAGAAGAAACTGGCCGGTGCGGGCATGATCCGTCGACCAGGTCCGTTGCTCGGCGGCAATCTGATTTTCACCGGCCTCTACCAGTTTCCAGATACGCCGGAATTCGTCAGGGAACGAAGCCTCCAACACCAGCGTCCCGATATCATGCAAGAGCCCCGTCACGAAAGCCTCCTCGGTCGGCTTATACCCGATCTTTTGAGCGATCATGCGGGACGCGATAGCCACTTCCAGTGAGTGCCGCCAGAATCTTTTGCGATTTATGGGGGAATTGACCTTATTCAGGGTGTCATAAATTGAGGCCGAAAGCGCCAGGGCGGTGACGCTTCGCGTCCCCAAAGTTACGACTGCATCCTGAACCGTGGTTATCTCCCGGGCGGGAGCGAAAAATGGCGAGTTGACCACTCTTAAAAGGCGCGCCGTCAGGGGAGGGTCCTTGACTATAACCCGGGCCAGGTCCGAAGCCGATGAGCGCGGATCCCCCGATACTTTTAAGACCTCGTTTAATACTTGGGGAAGGCTGGTCAACTCCCGGTGATCCGAGAGGATTTTATCAAATACTTCCTGCCCTTTTAGTGGTTTTTCCGCCATGTCTAAGTTATCGGAAGAAGCCGGACAGATTTTAAGGGGTGAGGCTAAAGGGCCAGGCGTTTTCGCAGGCGGTTGATTCTTTTTTGAACTTCCCCATTGGCAGCCGGGCGACAGGCGGCCAACTCCCCGGCCTTTTGAGCCAGATTCAGTGCCTGGGCATAATCTCTGGCCTTGTGCTCATAATATTTGGCCATTTCCAGAACCGCCGCCAGGGCTTCCCCGGTTTCCTGAACGGCGAGGGATTCCCAGATAGGCAGGGCCTCGGCATAGCGGCCGGCCCGCTTATAGGCCAGAGCCTGCATAAACAGGATATCCCGGCGATCGCCCTCGGCTATTACCGGGCGGCAGGATTCAATTACGCCGTAGACTTTTTCATGCTCGCGGCGAATTTCAAAAATCCGGGCCAGACTGTATAAATCATCCGGGTCGGTCAGATGAACCGACGGGTTTTCCATGGTCTTGTTTATCCGGTGTAAAAGAAAATACAGCGAAACTATGTCGTTGAGATTATGCTCCAACACCTCGGCCAGATACTCCGTGCTTTCCGTGTTCAGCCAGTTGAAATATATCGAGGGCACCAGTTCGCCGGGAATATCTCCCTGGCGATGAAAATCCAGAATTTCCCGCTCGATATTGCCCAGGGTGCAACTTCCCAGGCGTTTCCGGTATAATCGCCGTGTAAGATGAAGCAAATCGATATGCCCGCCGATTTCCAGTTCGCGAACCACGCGATTAAGGACCAGGCGGTCTTTTAAGATAGGCATATCGAAGGATTTGCCGTTATAAGTCACCAGGATCGTCTCCGGCTTTATTTCTTCGCGGACCGCCTCCAATAGCGCCGCCTCATCCGGGTAATCCGGGAGAAAATACTGGCGCACCTGGAAACCGTCGGGAGTAATCGACCCGCATCCCACCAGAAAAGCCACGGTCCCGGTTCCCCCCAGCCCGGTCGTTTCCGTATCCAAAAAAAGCAGTCGGGAGGAGTCTATGACCCCATCGCATCCGTGAAAGTAGTCATTGATCAGGTGGAAATCGGCGGCCCGGTCGGTCTCGAAAATAGCCGCCTCGCCGTGCGCATAAGTCGGTCCGAAATCCGTCGTCTTGAGAATAAAATTTCCCTGGCCGGTGACAAGGATTTCCCCCTTAAGGCTATCCGCCGCCGTGCGGTATCTTCTTTCCAGAGGTATTTCCCGCTTGTCCTTTTCGGTTTTCGCCAACTGGTCGGCAAAACGGGATAATTTATCACGGAGCATATTTATTGAGGGTTCGGGCGATGTAAAATTTGACGGTGGGATCGGTTTCGATTTCGCTCATGAGTTCCACCAGCCCGCAGGCCAGGCTGGAATTGCTGTTATATATGGCCTCCACGGCCAAAGCCCGGCGAATCGGCGAAGAATGCTCCAGCTGCCCGGCCACCGCCACGGCTACCATATCGCCGCCAATCTGTCCCAAAATGGAACAGCCCAGATTCCCCACCAATTCATTGGCAGAATTTAATGAATCCACGAGCGGTTTTACGGCCCGATCGCCGAACTTCGTCAAAGCCTCGGCGGCGCTAAGTCTGGCCCCATAAAATTGGTCGCCCAGCATATGGATTAACAGGGGTATAGACGCTTCTATCAGGAGTTGCCCGGCCGACACTGCCGCCGACTTACGCACCGTCTCGACCGTATCGACCAGAAGAGCCAGGACCGCGCCATTGGCCGCGCTGTCCCCAATCTGGCCGAATGCCCCGGCGCAGGCCGAACGCACCCACCAGTTTTCGTGAAAGGCGGTTTTGATCAATTCCGGGACGGCCATTTTATCCTTTATTTCTCCCAGCGTGCCGCTGATTCGACTGACCTGCTCCGGGTTGTCCAGATGCAGGGAGCGAGTCAAATAGGGGACACCGTCGGATCCGATCTTAACCAGAATCTGGTTAATCGCCAGCCTCTCCCGGGCCGATTTGGTGGTGTATTTTTCAACCAGGCGGGGGACAGCCGGGGCGCCGATGGCGGCGATCGAATCCACCGCCGGTTGCACCAGGTCGATATATTTCAATTCACCCGATGAAGCGATCACAAAGAGTGAATCGATTCTTTTCTCGAGTTCGTTGCGCGGCGGGGGTTCCACGGCCGAAACGGACGCGGCTATAAAAATAACCGCCGCAAAAACAAGAAACGGAATTTTATATGATTTACGGGCCATATCCTTCATTCACCTTGCGCCGTGTCTTTATCTGATACGTCGAAAAAGTCGCCGTCGACACCGCCTCCCCACTTGGAATCGGTTTTCCAGAGACTGCTGTCGGCCCCGTTGCCGTCATAGCGGTCGCGGCCGCCTAAATCCAGGAACAGCCCGATCGAGCCGAAATCCCGGCGGGGATTGCCGTACCCCTGCGTATTATGCTTTTTGAGAACATAGTAGGCGTCGTCGCCCTTGTCATCCATGAGGATCCCGATCCCGTTGGCCGAACCGGCCCCCTGCGAGAGGTCGTCAGCCTGATAAATGTCGTTGCCTTCGCGATCCTGTATAAAACCGCAGGAATAGTCATGCCCCACGCCCTGCATCAGCCCTTTACCCCGATAAAAATCATCGCCGCCGTCATCGCGTAAAAACCCCAGCGACATATGCGCCGCCGATCCCTGGGCATATTGATATGAAATATACTGGTCGTTGCCGGATTTATCATAAATCACTCCCAGCGACCACCAGTAACTGGCTCCCTGGCCGAAAATATCCGAGATATAATTATCGTTGCCGGCGAAATCCAGGATTGTCCCGATACCTCCCGATAATCCCGGCCTGATGCCGTACCCGAATCCTTGCGACAGCGACAGGTAGTGATCGTCATAGCGGAGTATATCCTTGTACTTATTACCGGCCATATAATTATCGTTGCCCAGGATATCGCAGATAATTCCGAATCCCTCGACAAATCCAAAACCCTGGGAATAAATGGCCGCCGAATAAACATCCGAACCGCCCCGGTCGATTATCGCCCCGATACCGAACGTCCCGGCTCCCTGGCAGTGAGTATCTCCATAATAACAGTCGTGCCCGGCGGCGTCGTAAATCATCCCCAGTCCGAAATATCCCGAACCACATGAAAAATTTTTCCCGTTATAAATATCGTGGCCGTCCATGTCATACAGAAGTCCCACCCCGAAACAACCCGACCCCAGGGCAAAATCGGTGATTGCGTTATAGATATCATTCCCGCCCAGATCGATGATAACGACATCGTGCGGGTTGGCCGGATCATAGGCCAGGTCGTATTTATCATTGCCGCCCAAATCCAGAATAAAAGTGAAATCCCCGCTGTGGAAATCATCGCCCGGCCCGGATATCTTCCAGCCTTTCTGCTTCCCCAGGTAAAATTCGGCGCCGGTCACCCGGGGCATATAGACCGTATCTTTGAGAACCCGGTTGGGGTCAATTTCTTTTTCGGCAATCGCCTTCTGCAGGGTGGCAATCATTTCCGCTATCACCCCGGCCTTGATATACCCCAAATACAAAAGTGGATCCTTGTTAATTTTCTTCCCGAACCCGACAAACTGGTCGACATATTTTTCTTCGGCCTTTTCGATGGAATCGATTGCTTCCACCGTTTTCATTTCATCGGCGGTATCTTCCATGACGATCTGCCGGAATTCCTGCCGCAGAAATATCCTTTCACCGTCGGATAATTTATCGAATAAGGTTTTTCGACCGGCCGGGAAATGACGGCCCAGGATATCATGCATCATCCCCAGAAAACGGTTAAGCGGGTCGGAAGTATAGAAAGTGTTCATGACTCCGGCGTCGCGTTTTTCCTCGATATGGCCGTAGCGCTCGCGGGAAGAATCTGCCACTGCCAGATTATCGAAGGCAAACTTAAGCAGAGCCTGCGAGTCGTCCTTTTTTCCGACCTCGAGCAATTCATCCGCGAAAAGAGTCATATCATAAGGGGAAGCCATCAATTCTGATATTGTCGCCAGGCGGTGATAATCCTCTTCGGTATAGTCGGGCCGAAAGTGAATATCCGAAGGCACCAGGTTCAGAAGGCTCATAAGAAAGGCCACCGCCCTTGTCTCCACATCTTCAGGCAATTTAATGATGCGGGGAACAGTGCCCATCGTATCCGGGGGAATTTGAATTGCGGAATCGACCGCGGTCGAATCAGGGGGGAGTGGCTCCGGAATTGCGATTTTCGAAGAATCCGGCGGGGTTTGCGCCACGGCCGAAAATCCCAGTCCGATTAGGAGTAAAAAATAAAGGCAGGTTTTCATAGAATAGAAGTAACGTCTAAGTTCAGGCGAGGTCAATTACTTTTTAAAGGGCTTAAATCCTGAAATATCAAACAACCGGCCTTTCCGCCCGGATAAAACTAAAGGGCCGATTTGGTCCTCGGCCCTTTAATTTTGCGTATTATTTCGATTGTCTCTCTGAATCAGCTTATTTTATCTCCGTAAAAGTAATATGATCGCCTTCGATCCCGGCCCAGAAGGAGCGCACCGAGACACCTGAAAAATCCTGCCAAATCGTCATGGCCGCCTTTTTCAGGTCCATTTTCCCCTGCAATGGCAACTGGATATCAAAGCGATAATCTTTCATCTTTTCGTACCAGTGGCAGTCCTCGTGATTGATGATTATTATCTGTTTGAGATCGCCCGCCTTCAAATGGTATTTCACCTGTTCCCAGAGCACCTTGAAATTCTTGGGCAGGAAAGCCTGCATGCCGAAAGCATGCACCCCGCCCCCGATTATAAGGGGCGTGTAATTGGCCAGGCCCAGTTCTTCCACGATAAATCTCCGGAATGCTTTCTGGAACCGGGGATCGCCGCAATGTATGACCAGAGCCTGGGACTCGGTTTGGTCCAGTTTATATCGAACCCGGCCGTCGACCATCACATCCGGCTCTATTTCATGCACGGCCATCGCCGGAGGGGCATGATGTATTTCCGGCGAGGAAATCCTCTCCCGTTTGACTTTCATTATGAATTAATCTCCTTTGCGGGATCCCTTGGGCGTTATCCCGGTTTCCGCGCCACCCAGGAGATCTTCGGTTCTGACGCCGATTTTTTTCATCAATTCGGATAAATCGATGCCGGCCGCCTTGGCCTGTTCCAGGAACTGGAATATCATGGTCGGGCCCGTCTTGGCGAAACGATTCAGAGCCCCCTGATTATCGCTGCCGCCGCCGCTGTCGACCACGACCAGTTTATCGATATTACCCATCGGCGCCGCGATAGAGCCGAAAACGGAACCGAGCGCCTGGACGGTCTGCGGCAACACCTTGAGGACTTCCAGGGTCAGCGCCGCCTGGTTGAATTGCTGATAGGCTTTGGCCAGTTCCGAAACCGTGACGGCCCGGGCCAATCCCTGTTTCTCAATCACCATGGCTTCTGCCAATCCTTTGCTCTGGGCCACCTCCGCCTCGGCAAAACCGGTGGCCTTGGTCGCCGAAGCCAAACCCACACCCTCGGCCGCCCGCTTATGCTGCTCGGCGTCGGCCCGGGCGATTACGGCGTACTTATCACCGTCGGCCCGAGCCACCTCGGACTGCTTATATCCCTCGGCCGATCTGATACTGGCGTCGGCCTGGGCTTTGGCCGGGACCACGACCTCGGCCTCCTGCGATTTCTGCTCGCGGAGAATATTCTGCTCTTCCACATGGATCTGCGCCCGGGAGCGTTCCTCTTCTATCTTAACCTCGGCCACGACTACCTTCTGGCGTTCACCTGCCGAAGACAGCGGGCCGGCCTGTTCGGTGACCGCCTTTTCCGTGGAAATTTCCGCCTGATATTTCTGCCGGGCTACTTCGGTGTTTTTCTGGGCCTGCGACATCAACCTCAAATTTTCCTGGGCGACCACCTCCGCCTCGCGTTCGGCATCGGTGGCTTTTTTCTTGGCCTCGGACTGCGCCTGCGCTTCTCCGATAGCGGCGTCGCGTTTGACCTCGGCGGTTCGCTTTTTACCGAGTGCCTCGATAAATCCCTGTTCATCGGTAATCGATTGCGGATTGAAAACGTCTATCTGCATCCCCAGCCGGGCCAGGTCCTCGCCGGCCTCCCCGAGAACCTGCTGCCGGAACGCCTCGCGGTCCTTTATCAATTGGTCCACCGTCAGGGTGCCGACCACGCCGCGAAGATTGGCTTCCAGAGTTTCCCGGGCCATAGAAGAAATCATTTCCGGGTGCATCCCCAGAAACCGGGCGCCCGCCGCCAGGAGCGACTGGGCGTCATCCTTGAAACGGATATTGGCCACGGCTTCCACCGTCACCAAAACACCGTCGATATTGGGCATATTTTTGACAATAATCTGCGGCAGGGATATTTCCGTCAGATCCAGAAATTGCACTTCCTCGATAATCGGCTTGCGAATCCGGCCGCCGCCGGTTACCACCACCGTGCCGGGCGGCAGAACCGTAACCGTGGCTTCGGTGGACTGGGGCGTGGCCGTGGAAGTCAGCTTGATGGCCCCCTTCTTGCCGCTGCGGGCGCCATAGAAGAATGCCGCTTTGTTGGGTGGAACCCGCACATAAAAAGCCGACAGGGTCTTAACCAGGACAATTAAGGCCAGAATAGCCGCAAAGCCTATGGCCGGCCAGATTAGATATCCCGTGACATTGGTTAATTCCATTAATTACCCTCCTGGGGACTTATATTTGGATTTTAGATCTGCGAATTATCGATCGGTTGAACAGTGACAATATTGCCGGTCTTGCCGACTATTTTGATCGGAATTCCGCGGGCGATCGGCCGCCCGTCATGCGAACGGGCCAAAAAGGTGATTTCGCGACCCTTGATGATGCAGGCCACCTGGCCGTTGCGGTTTTGAGCGATGGCATCGATCAAATTGGCCGGTTTGCCGACCACCTCTTCATCCTGGATGGTGGAACTGGCTTGAGAGGCATAAAAGCCCTTCATGATTAACCACCCGATCAAACCCAGGGCGGCCGCCCCCGCCACCCCCCCCAGGGAGGATTGAAACATCGACGCTTCCGTGGTCGAACGAAATCCGAAACCGACCGCGCCGAATCCCACCATTAACAGGGCCACCATCTTGATGCTGAAAATATTCGGTCCCCCGGAATCGGTATCGATGTCGGCATTGGCATCGATGTCATGCTCGCCGAAAAACATACTTATGGCCAGGATGATAAATCCTACGCCGAAAATCGAGGCAAAAATAATCATAGAATCCTCAAAGGTCTATTTTTGGTGTCATTTAATATACCGAATAGAATACAAAATATTCGATAATGTCGAGTTAAAAAAGAGACAATGTGTATTGATGGTGAATGTGCGGAATTTAATATTGACCGCAAAAGATAAACTAGGCCGGGGTTATCTTCTTTTCGTCAGAACCCATATCCAGGTGGGCAAAAAGGGATAAAAATGCTTGAAAAAAGCCAAGGTGATTTTACTCCCCAGGCGATTGGGGCCGGTCATGTCTTCGCTGTAAAAGGCCTCGGGATTGCGGCGGATAATACGGGTGTAATCGTGGCGCCAGAAGGCTTCGGTCATTTTGTTCAGGGCCTTGAGAGAGGGAATCTGGGAATCGTAGCGACCCTTGCGCCCCGCCAATTTAAAATATAACTCCGCCAGGGGATGCGGCAGCCAGGACAGGAAGGGCAAAAGATGCTCTCTTTCCATGACCGTGTACTTGCTGGTGGCCCCGAAATAACAGAATCCTTCGTATTTCAGAACCCGGTATATTTCAGCCATCATTCTTTTCTGGTGCATGGTATTTTCCAGGAAACGATCGCAAATTACGACATCGACGGAATTGTCCTGTAAAGGAAGCAGGGAGCCGTCGGTGCAGAGATAGTGTATATTGTCGCGGCGGCTTATCCGGCGGGCCAGTTGCAACCGCGAGGAATCTATATCCAGGGCGATGACCCGCTGGAAATGGGGGGCGAGAGCCTCCGTCATGATGCCCCGGGATGACCCCAATTGCAGCGCCTTCAATCCTTCCAGTGGCAGGGCCGAAAAATGGCGACAGACAGCTATTATCCGTCGTGCCTCCCCTTCACCCTCCAGTATTTCCGGTAATACGGGAATGCGGGCCGGCCCCTGGGCCCGGATTCCGAGCGGCTTTTCTGTGATTGAGGTGGGCAATCTTCCTCCCCGGACGGCCGGTCTACTCCTCGACGATAGCGACCTTTTTTCTGTCCATCACTTCGACGATGCGCCGCCCCAGATCGAGAATCTTTTGATTCTGCGGTTCCATCGCCAGGGCGTCGGATACCTGTTTAAGCGCCTCGGTGAATTTTCCATCGGAAACCAGAATGCGGGCCAGCCGCAATTTTAAATCGATACTATTCTGGTCGATGACCATAGCCCGGTCATACAGGCGGTGGGCCGTTTCGTCCTTTTCCAGTCGATCGTAATAAGTTCCGACGTCGAAAAGCCACCTTCCGGTAATATCGGCGGTCTTCTGCTCGTCGGGATTTCCGGCAATCGCCTTTTCTATCAGCGCCAGGTGGTCATCGTAAACGGGAGGCAGAACCGTTGCCGAGTCCGGCCCCTGACCCCAGCGGAAAAGAATCCCCGAAGGCATCAGCAGTTTCGGGCTGGCTCCGGGAACCCCCGGCTGAACGAATATTGTCCTCTCCGTCATATTGGCCCGGCAGAGATCAAAAATATAACGGGCCTGGCTTTGATCCCTGGTGATCGTATCGGGCCATTTCAGTTCCGGATGGGCAACTTTCAGGGCCTGGCGACTCTCCGGGTCACGAAATTGTTCGACCGAAAAGATACATATTCCCGGGTTGTATGATTCCACATTGACATAATAATATAACGGCTGCAAGAGACCGTCATCGGCCACGACCAAAAGCGAATTTTCCGGCATCGATTGCAAAACGGCCTTGCTGATTATTTCGGGCCCCTCTACCCGGGATAAATCCGCCTTCGAAAAATTATCATTGTAGGCGATATAAATGAAGACGCATATTCCCAGGGCCATGTAAACCGAGGAATGTCCCGCCAGTAATTGGGTTCGCAAGATGAATAACAGCCCCGAGAATGTGGCAATGATGACCAGGGCCAGAAGCGGCGCCATGAAACTGATCATGTCATAATTCTCGAGATCCAGTTCGCCCAGTTGAAGCAAGAACCCCAGGTAGCATAAGATGCCCAGTAAAATGAAAAAGAATATTCTCTTGGAGAGAAAAACCAATCCGGCCAGACCGAAAACCAAAAGTCCCAGCATCGGCCATTCGATTTCTTCGCCCAGGTAAAATCCCAATTTTTTCAATCTTTCCAGAAATATCGGCCAGGATTCCTGCCAGGTTCCGGCCGGCAAATCGAAAAGCGAAGCGGTAGTGGAAGGCTCGGCCGCGGCCTGATTCAGATGCACGGCCGGCGCCAGGATCGAGTCCCCCGGCACAAATAACAGCCCTATCAGGCATACCGCCAGGACGGCCGCGAGTGTTCCCGTAAATTTCAGTTTATAGTCCAGGGAAGGCAGATAGGTCAAAATCAAAAGCACGAAGGCCGGCGCGAAAATCAAAGCCAGCAGGGGATGATTAATCAGGCTTAACCCGTACAGCCATATCCCCAGGATAAAGGCTTTCGCATTTTGCCCCTGGACACCTTCGATCGAAAAATAGATGGCCCCCATGGTCAGAGCCATATGCAGGGCGTAGACATCGGTATGGCTGGCGGCCATCCAGATCGGCAGCGTCAGGGCATATAATATTGCCGCCGCCAGGGCCGGTAATTCCGTGAGCGCCGGGCGCGCGATACGCTCGATATCGATGTCCATGTCGATCCCGCCCAGGTCGGGGTTGCTTTCTATGAGATTGCGATAACTGGGCAGACTTTTGTACTGGCGATGCATCACCGGGACCTGGAACAACCTTCTGATGGCCAGGTAAAACAGCGTGGCCGAGAGCGCCACCAGAAAGGCCGAGACGACATTGGCGGAGAAGGCCGGGGCCCAGCCCGGTATAATGGTAATCAAATGATTGAAAACGGTGAAAAGCGGGTAGGTCAGGCCCTGATCCGGCTGAAAGATATACCCGGCCGCCCGGAATTCCGCGGCCGTACCCCAAAATATTCCCGGCGCCATGGTTTTTATATAAAGCGCAAACGTGCCGCATAATACCATGAGGGGGACCGCCCAATCGGAAAGCAGTTTCAATTTGCTGGGTCTAATGTAGGTATAATCAATATCGTGCTTGACCATATTTTTTGTTCCTGCCTTATCATAATCCCCGCCGGGATAAGCGGCCCGGGGAATGTGCTCTGCCACTATGTCTTTTATATTTTCGGCCGGAAGGGCCCAAAACTGAAGCATAATCGAACGGCTAAGACCTTCAGCCCCAAGAGGAAAAATAAAAAACGGCCCCGTTCGGGGGCCGTTTACGAATTTCCCTAAGCAGACAGGCTTAGAGTATGGCGTCGTCGGTCGTGCAGGTAAGTATGCCCTGCTCGTTAATCTGCCAAACGTCGTTGGAAGCATCGTCATCCAGACCGGTCGCCGTGCCGGTGACGGTCAGGTTGGTGGCGGTAGCCGTCACGATATTGTAGGCGTAACGGGCGCCGGCGGGTATTTCCACGCCGATAGTCGCGAAGTTATTTTGGTTGGCCGCCAGAGAGTCAGCCGTGGTGCCCTGGCCCCAGTACACGTCATTGGCCTGGCGATAGGTGCGTTCCATGGTGTAAATCTGTTTCAGAATCTGCTTGACTTCCGACTGCTTGGACTTGGTGGTGGCCGCCATGAAACGAGGAATGGCCAAAGCCGCCAAGATACCAATGATCACAACCACGATCATTAATTCGATGAGGGTGAAACCCTTCTGACGATTGTGGAACTTAGAGAACATAAAACCTCCTGCATAAGGTTTGTTGGTTCGTGCTCAATTTCGCAGATACTTAATGCAAATGCTTTGCCCAGCCCTGTTTTTGGGCATTTTATCAGAGTATGGGATTTTTAAGTATTTGAATGGTAATGGCTAATCCCGTTTCGAAATATTTCTATGTGGTTTGTACCCAATAGGTTTGGGAGATTCCCCATACTCCTCGCCGCCGTATTTTGCGATTCTTTTGGCAAAATGCAAGGCCCTTTCGATCTTTTCAAGGATTTTGGAAAGACCACTTTGGCTATCAGTCATGGAAATAAAAAGGCCGCCATTTACTGGCGGCCGGCGAAAGAAAGCGTCTCTGAAAGGGGCTTTATAAAGCAGAATCATCCGTGATACAAACTATTATACCACCTTCGTTTATCTCCCAGACATCGGTCGTGGGATCATCATCCAGGCCGGTGGCCGTGCCCCGGATCAGGAGGTTGGCGGCCGTGGCCGTGACAATGCTGTAACTGTATCTCGAACCGCTCGGTATGTCGACACCTATGTTCATGAAATTGGTCTGGTTGGCCGGGAGCGAGTCGGCTGTCACTCCCTGTCCCCAATAAGTATTGTTGATCTGGCGATGGCTCTGTTGCATAGTGAATATCTGCTTGAGTATCAGTTTCGCCTCGGATTGCTTGCTTCGCGTGGCCATCGGCACGAAGGCCGGAATCGCTAATGCCGCCAATATCCCTATAATAACCACGACTATCATCAACTCTATCATGGTAAAGCCGCGCTGGTGGGGTTTTCGTATCACACGTCACCTCGCTTTTCTAAAAATAAGAAAATTCGCATGCCTTTGGCGGTAACTGAATGCAAACGGTATTCCGGCAACCCATTTTCTTTATAGAGATTGTTTAAATTACCAATTCGACGATATCTGCGCAAAAATTGAACCGGTTTTCACCGGAAAAAAAGAACAGTCCTTTTATCAAGGCTGATTTCCCTTGTCCGACAATTTGTATTTTTCCAGTTTTCGATAAAGGGTGGAGTTGTCAATCCCCAGAATTTTGGCCGCCTGGGCCTTTTTGCCTTGAGTCTGGTCCATAACATAGTAAATATAGGCTTTCTCGATCGACTCCAAAGTCGGCGTCTTGGGGACATCCTCCGTGACCAACGGCTTGCTGTGACTGTCCAGGATGCGCGAAGGCAGATCGCTTAATTCGATATTTTCGCCTCGCGTCAGAAGCACCGCCCGCTCGATGCTGTTTTCCAGTTCCCGGACATTCCCCGGCCAGTCATATTTCACCAGCGCCTCCATTACCGCCTTATCGATGCTCTTCGTGCCCGTATTGTTGCGTTCACAGAACTTGCGGACGAAGAAATTGGTCAATATGGGGATATCCTCGCGTCTTTCCCTTAAGGGCGGGATGAATATGGGCAGGACATTCAGGCGGTAAAACAGGTCGGCGCGAAATTTCTCCGCCTTGGCCATTTCCTCCAGATCGGCATTGGTTGCGGCTATCAGGCGGACATCGACCTGAATCGGTTTGGTGTCGCCTACCGGCGTAATTTGCTTATCCTCCAGGACCCGCAGAAGTTTTACCTGGATGGACATAGACGTGTTACCGACCTCATCGAGGAAAAAGGTCCCCCCGTCGGCGACTTTGAATAACCCCTCTTTGTCCTTTATGGCTCCCGTAAAGGCCCCTTTTTTATAGCCGAATAACTCCGATTCCAAAAGGGTCTCCGGAAGGGCGGCGCAGTTGATAGTCACGAATGGCCCTTTGGCTCGGTTGGACGAGGTATGTATGGCCCGCGCGATCAGGTCTTTGCCGGTGCCGGATTCGCCCCGTATCATAACCGTGGAATCGGTTTCGGCCACCCGCGTGGCCAGTTTCTTCAAGGTGACAATCCCCTCGGATTGGCCTATAAAATTGTCGAATGAGAAATTGCGGCTCAATTGGCGTCGCAGATCATCATTTTCCTGGGTTAATTTTCGACGTCCCAGCGATTTATTTATGACCAGTTTTATCTCATCGACTTTGAACGGTTTGGTGATATAATCCGCGGCGCCCAGTTTCATCGCCTCTATGGCCGTATCCACGGAAGCGAAGGCCGTCATGACTATGAAATCCTGCTGGGGACGATGATTCTTGATTTCTTTTAGAAGGTCCAGCCCGGACATCCCCGGCATCATCAGGTCGGCGATAATCAAGTCGAAATTCTCATTCTGGCTGATGTCCGCCGCCTCGTTGCCCGAGTTGACCGTGGCGACATCGTATCCTTCCTTGGATAACATGATTTCCATGAAATCGCACATCGACTTTTCATCATCGACAATAAGGATTTTACCCGGCACGATGCCTCCGCTAAAGACCAATTTATGAGCCCTTCGTATCTGTTTTCTTATTCGGCAATTGAGACCCGGACTGAATGGACGGACGCATCAATGTTCAGAGATTAAGCACTCAAATATCCTTGTTCCCCGCATGGTATAATATATTATTAAACAAGAATTTAAACGGGAAACGAAAATGTTGAAAAAACTCGATGAAGCCCTGGCCCAATTTGTCCGCCCCGGGTCCTTCCCTCTGGCCGTGCGCCTGGTCCGGGAAGGGGAGATTCTTTCCGAGAGGACCAAACGACCCTCCCGGGACCTGAAAACCAAAGTGGCCGTCTGCCAGACCTTTTCCATGGCGCGCAAATACGGCTGGCAGATTGCCGTCGGCGCCGACGACATCAATTGCCCCCTGGCCCTGACCGCCTTCGGCTTTCGGGAGGAAACGGAAACCTTCTCCTGCGGGGAAATGTGCGCCAATATGTTCACCGAAACTCTCACCGCCGGCGCCAGAACCGAGGCGGAGGTCCCCAAGTTTTCTTTCCGGGAATATCAATTCATCCTGGCCGCCCCCATCTCCCGGGCCGATTTCCAGCCCCAGGTTTATTTGATCTACGGCAACTCGGCCCAAGTCATGCGCCTTCTGGCCGCCGCCTTATATCGCCGGGGAGGATACCTGACCAGCCGGTTCTCCGGACGACTGGACTGCGCCGATATATGTATCGAAACCATGAAAACCGGCCTGCCTCAAATTGTCCTGCCCTGTTACGGCGACCGGGTTTTCGGCCAGACCCAGGATGATGAAATGGCCATGACTATCCCGGCCGGAATGGAAGAGGAGATAATTGCCGGTCTGGAGGGAACCCACCGCGGCGGCATCCGCTATCCGGTCCCTTCGTTCCTGCGCTACGCGCCGGAGTATCCCAAACATTATTACCGTCTCTTTGAGGCCTGGGAGAAAGAAGAAAAGACCAAACATGAAAAGTGATTTAACCCCCCGCCAGCGACTGCGGCAGATTCTCCTGGGGATAATGCCCGACCGCCCGGCCGCCTCCGTCTGGCGGCATTTCTATCATCGCGAAACCAGCCTCGAAAATTTCGTCGCGGCCATGGTGGAATTCCAGAAAAAATTTTCCTGGGATTTCATGAAAATCAATCCTCGGGCCGGTTATCACGCCGAGGACTGGGGCAACCGGTACGAATGGTCAGGCGACGAATTTAAAAAACACCGCCTGCTGGAACCGGCCGTGAAATCCGCCGCCGACTGGGAGAAACTGGAAATTCTTCACCCGGGCGCGAAAGTCCTGGAGGAACACCTGAAGGCCATCAGCCTTATTCGCCGCCAGGTCGGAGCGGACCTGCCCCTGTTCATGACCGTCTTTACGCCGCTTTCGGTGGCCCGTTATCTGGTCGGAGATAATCAGACGTTGATACATCACCTTCTCGAATCCCCCGACAAACTCCTTCTTGGTTTGGAGAAAATCACCGCCACCTTCGCTATCTACGCCGATAGAATTCGCGATGCCGGCGCCGATGGGCTCTTTTTTGCCACCACCCATTGGGCCTCGGAAGATTTGCTGACTTTTGAGCAATACCGGATTTTCGGACGTCCCTTCGATTTGCGGGTCATCAAAGCCGCCGGTGACGACTCCCTTAATATCCTGCATGTCTGCGGCTCGCATAATTTCCTGGCCCAGTTGGCCGATTATCCGGCGTCGATGATAAACTGGGATGCCTGCGATCCCACCAACCTGCCTCTGGACCGGGCCGCCGATATCATTCCCGATAAAGTCATCATAGGCGGCCTCGACCATACCGGCTGGCTGAAATTCGCCACCCCTTCGGAAATCGGGCACGAAATGGCGAAAATCAGAGAAAAAATGTCCGGCCGAAAATTCATCTTCGGCCCCGGTTGCACCCTTGACCCGGAAATCCCCGACGCCAACCTTCACGCCGTTCGGGATAGTCTTCTTTAATTTATTGACCGCCATTCGATGGGCCGAGAATACTCTTCCCGGCGGCATTTAAATCGACCGGAACCGGGGAACTTCCCTCCGCGATTTGGGTATCAAATCCGGGTCAGCCCGGCCGCAAATGTGGAAAAGGGGTTGATTTCTATTGACAGACAACTCCGGCAGGCCCATATTGCAGCCGGTTTTTTGGACGCTTAACCGCAAGCCGACTAAGCCGATAAAGAAAAAAACGCAGAGCACAGCCCCTGCTTAACCAGGAGAGAGAAAACCATGCGCAAGGTCTTTTTCGTCAGTTTCACTTTAGCCGTTATGGCCGTATTTATGGCCTCGGCTCTGGGCCAGGAAGCCATCCCCGTCCCGCAATCCACGTCCGCCGTGGCTCATACCCTGATCATAAAAGCCGGTTCGGCCGAAGCCAAGGATAAAGTCATCACCGCCGGGACCCCTTTCACCCTGGATTTGATTTTCAATTATAAAGGCGGCCGGGACCTGACCGGAGGCACTTTCGGTGTCCAGCTTTTCAGTCCGGACAAAAGTATTACTTCGGTAACTCATCGCCCGGTCGATACCGCGGGCCTGTTCCCCAGCGTTCAATTTCTTGGCGAATGGAATGAATCCTTCTCCGCCCTGAACATCATCAATCTAGATAAAAAAGAATATATTCTTGACGGCAAACTTCCCGATTCCCTCTATGTCATTTTTGCCGGCATTAAGGGCATTGCCCCCAATAAAGGGGACCTGGCCCTGATTCGACTTAATCTTCAAATTGACGGCCAGGCCGGCAAACTTTGTGTCGATTCGGTCGGCCAGGGTCCCAATACCGATTTGGATTGGCTCTTCAGCGACGGCATCAAGGCCTCTTTCGACGGGCCTTTTTGCCTGACTATTAAAAAGTAACCCGAATTTCACGGCTTAAGACCTGACGCGGCGGGGAGTTTTCATTCCCCGCCATTCTTTTTGGAATCGCCCCGATACCGTTTTTCACCGGGATTATTTTGGCAATTTTGTTGACACCGAAAGCCGGCCGGAACCATATTACGGCTAAATATTATCAAGGAAGGCTTATATGTTCTTGGGCTTTTTTCTTCTTATACTCGGGGTTGTGATAATTTTGTCACGAGCCGACATTATACCCGGCGGGGTTTGGGATTATATTCTGCCGATTATTCTGATTGCCATTGGCGGTGGCATGATCGTCAAGCGTTCCCGCAAATCGTCATGAGCGACGACAAAGCCGCCATTGTCATCCGTCCCCGATTGGCCGGCTCGGCCAAATTCCTGGGGGAACTGGAAAGCGAAATCATGGAGATTATCTGGACCAATTCTCCTCTGACAGTCAAACGCGTCCTGTATTTTATTCAAAAAAAACGCCCCTATGCCTACACGACTATCATGACCGTGATGAACCGCCTGGCGAATAAAGGCTTATTGATGCGAAGCAAAAAAGGCCAGGCCTTTATTTATTCACCTCTTCAGAGCCGGGAGGAATTTATCCGGGGAACCGTCGAGAAAATATTGGACGGTCTCCGGGAGGATTTCCCCGAAATTTCGCCATTCACCCTTCAGAAGGCCCGTAAAACCCCCGATTCCCGCCGCAAGGGACGATAAATTCCGCCTTCAGATTCCGCTCTTTTTTCCCGATAGTACCCATATGAAATGGATTTTGGCCGTTTCGGCCGTTTTGGTCCTGGCCGCGGTTTCCATGCTGGCCGGAACTCATACCATCGATTCCTTCGGCTGTCGCCTGGACATTTCCGAAGACTGGACGGCGGATACCTCGCTGGGCGAGGAGATCGCTCTGTATAACGAGAAATTTCCCCGGGCCGTGATTCTCCTGCAAAGATATTCGCTCGAAAAAGGGCGCCAGATAAATTCCGAAGAAGCCCTGCGCCAGGCTATTGCCGGGCTTTATAAAGAATTGGGCGCGCTCGCTTCCGACTCGGCCGACATCCAGTATGTTCTTGAAAACCACCGGGCCTGGTTCGACCTGGAATTTGTCGAGGAAGACCCGGATACGGCCATCCTGATTCGAAAATATATCAAGGGGATGGTGGTCCGGGAAAAAGGCGATGGACAGACTCTTTATCTTTTGAATATCGAAATGCCCCTGGAAGATTACGAAAGCGATTACGCCGCCTGGGAAACTCTGGCCGATTCCTGGGTGGTAACCGCGGAAATCGAAGATTATCTCTTTCCCCGCGAAAGCAACTGGGGTCTTTTCATGCTATTTATAGTTATGTCCCTGATGCTCTTCTTTTATGCCCGTAACCGCCGCATTCAGAAATCAGCCAATCCTTTGAGCCGGGAATCCCGAAATTTCTGGCGTTGTCCCAATTGCCATCTGGTCAATCATATCGAGCACCACACCTGCACCCGGTGCGGCGCCGAGAATGTCGTCCAATATACCCCTTGAAACCCTACCCCTGCTCCAGTTCCATCAAAACCCCGCAGGTCGATTTGGGGTGCACAAAGGCTATTTTTTTGCCTTCGGCGCCGGTCCGTGGAGATTCGTCGATTAAACGATAACCCCGTTTTTTCAATTCCGCCAGGCGCCCGGCCACATCCTCGACATGCAATGATATGTGGTGCAAGCCTTCGCCGCGCGATTCCAGAAAGGCCTTTATGGACTTGTTGTCCGCGGTCGGGCAGATTAATTCAATCGCCCCGCCCTCCTTGCCCGACGGGCGAAATACCGCCACCCGGACCTTCTGGTCCGCCACCTCTTCGACTGTCTCGGGATCGCAGCCCAGTACGATTTTATAAACTTCAATCGCCTTCTGCAAATCCGCCACGGCGATGGCTACATGCCCGATGGACGTCATAACGTATCTCCGGTTTCTTCTTTATAACGCCGAAGATTCTCCAGATACTCGAGTTCCTCCTTCGAACCGGCCATGGACATGTACGGCTTGATCCATTTCCCCGTAAACTTATACATCGAAAAAGCATAGGCCTGGGAGGTCTGGCCCTTGCCGGAACGCGACTCGTATATGACCTGGGCGAACACCCGGGCCGAATCCCCGGTCACCTTGACACTGTCGATATTTATCCCGCGAATGGTATCGTAGATATAATTGTAAACCTTATGAAGTTCATAGTACTCCGATAAAGGGGTCTTGTCCCGGTAGTAGCTGAATTCGTTTTCATAGAGCGCCGTTTTATCCCCTTCCCAGAGACGATCCATCATGTTTTTCATGACCGCCCGAATTTGCTCTTCATCGCTGCCGCTTGTCGTCGTCATGGTTTGGGTGGAAGCCGCATTCGTAGTTTCCGGCTTTTCCGATCCGCCGCAACCCGGCAAAATCAGAATGATAACGGCCAATAAAATCAGTTTATATTCTCTCATGATACTCACCCCATAATCCTCTCAACGAATCGGAGATTTCGCCCACGGTAGCGTAATTCTCAACCGCCCGTAATACATACGGCATCAGATTATCGCCATCGCGCGCCGCTGTCAATATCTCTTCCAGGCATTTTTGCACTTTTTTGTTGTCGCGGCGATTTCGAAGAGCCTCCAGCCGCGAGACCTGTTTTTGCTCCAGGTCCGGATCCACTTTCAGGATTTCCTGATGATGCTCCTTATCTTTTTCTTCGCGGAACCTGTTCATCCCGACAATTACCGCTTCGCCAGCTTCCACTTTTTTCTGGAATTCATACGCCGAACGGGCTATCTCGGTTCGGAAAAAGCCGCTTTCGACACAGGCCACCGAGCCGCCCTTTTCTTCGACAAGGGCCATCAGGGCCGAAGCCTTCGCTTGTATTTGGTCTGTCAAATACTCCACCAGGTAAGAACCGCCCAGAGGATCGGCCGCATCGACCACCCCGGATTCGTAGCCAATTATCTGCTGGGTGCGCAAAGCGATTTCGGCCGATTTTTCAGTCGGCAAGGCCATGGCTTCGTCGTACGAATTGGTGTGAAGCGACTGCGTCCCGCCCAGCACCGCCGCCAGGGCCTGCATGGCCGTCCGGACAATATTGTTCTCCGGCTGCTGCGCTGTCAGGGTCGATCCCCCCGTTTGGGTATGAAACCGCAGAAGCCACGACTTCTCCGACCTTGCCTTAAATTTCTCCCTGATAATCTCGGCCCAGAGTTTCCGCGCCGCCCGGAATTTGGCCACTTCCTCCAGAAGATTACTGTGAGCGGCAAAAAAGAATGACAGCCGGGGCGCGAAATCATCGATATCCATCCCCGCCTTCAACGCCGATCGGACATACTCGATCGCGTTGGCCAGCGTGAAAGCCACTTCCTGGACAGCCGTGGCTCCGGCCTCGCGAATATGATATCCCGATATCGAGATGGTATTAAAGCGGGGGAGATTCTCTTTGGCATACGAGAATATGTCCGTAATCAGGCGCATCGACGGTTCCGGGGGATAGATATATGTCCCGCGAGCGATGAACTCCTTTAAAATATCATTCTGAATCGTCCCCGATATCTTATCCGGATTGACACCCTGCTTTTTGGCCACCGTGATATACATGGCTAAAAGAATCATGGCCGTGGAATTGATCGTCATAGAAGTCGAAACCAGGCCCAGATCGATTCCGTCGAATATGGTCTCCATATCTTCCAGGGAATCGACCGCCACCCCGGTGCGGCCGACCTCGCCTTTGGCCAGGGCATGATCCGAATCGTACCCTATCTGGGTGGCCAGATCGAAGGCCACCGATAAACCGGTCTGGCCCTGTTCCAGGAGATACTTATAGCGGCGATTGGTTTCCTCGGCCGTTCCGAATCCGGCATATTGCCGCATTGTCCAGAGCCGCCCGCGGTACATATCGGGATAAATTCCGCGCTTGAAAGGATACTGCCCCGGTCGATCCGCTACGGTCTTACCGGCCGTTTCCTCGAACGCGACGGGGGGAATTTCTATGCCCGAGGTCGTGAATTTCTTCCGCTCGGTCATTCCAATTCCACCAGTTTGTCGTTCTTATCCACGGCCTGTCCCGACGAAATGAAAATCCTGCCGACTTTGCCGTCATAAGGCGATTTTATCACATTTTCCATCTTCATGGCCTCGATAATTACCAGCGACTGCCCCTTCGTTACCTTATCGCCCGGCCCGACTTCACTTCGGATAACCAACCCCGGCATGGGCGCCCGGATTATTTTTTCCGCCGGCCCCTCCAGGGCCGTCCCCGCCCGCTTGCGCAACTCCGCCAGGGAATACGGCTCCACCCGCACCGTCAATTCCTGGCCTTCCAGAAATACGGAAAGATTGCCGTTGTCGGAAGAGAAATCGATTTCCGAAGAGGCGTTATCGATGCGGAAAAGATATTTCCCCGCGCCGATATTATCCGTCGCCACATTGTATCGTTGTCCCCCGGCTTCAATTAAATAACTGTCGCCTTCCTTTACCAGATTAAGATCATACTCTTTGTTATTGATGGTAACGATATATCTTTCCGAAATCCGGGTCATAATTATCAATCCTTCAGGCGCCGCACCCCTCGGGCGCGGTGATATGTAATCCAGCCGCCGGGGGTTTTCCGGTCATTTTTCATCGAAATCGTTATTTTCTGGCGATTCGTATAATCATACACGGCCGCGGCCAGGGCCGCCTTCAATTCCGTTTTCCCCATGACGCCGGCGAATTGTCGGTCAGGGAACTCCCGGTCGATAAAATCCGTGGCGTAACGGCCTTCCTGAAAGGCCCCATTTCTCATAACCGCAACCGCGAAACCGATCGTCGTATGCACTCCCGCGACGCGGTATTCTTCGAGCGCCCGGACGGTTCTTTCGATCGCCTGGGCTCGGGTTTCGCCCCAGACTATCATCTTGGCGATGATGGGGTCATAGTACAGCGGTATCTCCGACCCGGCCACGACGCCCGAATCGACCCGCACTCCCGGGCCGGTCGGCACCCGGTACTGGTTTATCCGCCCGATCGACGGCATAAAATTGTCGTGCGGATCCTCGGCATAGATGCGGCACTCGATAGCATGGCCGCGCGGACGGATATCTTCCTGTTTTATAGACAGATTTTCCCCTTCGGCGACCCGAAATTGTTCGCGCACCAAATCCACTCCGGTCACCGCCTCGGTCACCGGGTGTTCCACCTGGAGCCGGGTATTGACCTCCAGGAAATAGAAATTCAATTCCTTATCGACCAGAAATTCCACCGTCCCGGCCCCGATATACCCTGAGGCCATGACGATACTCACTGCCGCCCGCCCCATCTTTTCTCTTAATTCCGGTGTCATGACCGGGGAGGGGGACTCTTCGATAACCTTCTGATGTCTTCTCTGGATGGAGCATTCCCGTTCGCCCAGATGGATAGCGTGGCCGTGACGGTCGGCAAAAATCTGAATCTCGATATGGCGCGGTTCCTGAAGATACTTCTCCAGAAAAACACGCCCGTCGCCGAACGCGGCTTTGGCCTCGCGCGAAGCCGATTCCACCGCCTCCGTCAGGGCCGCCTCGTCGTTGACCACTCGCATCCCTTTGCCGCCGCCCCCGGCCGCGGCCTTGATAAGAACGGGAAAACCGATCTTCTTTGCCGTCAGTTTTATCGCCGCGGGTTCGATTTTTTCAAATTCCGCACCCGGCACCACCGGCAAACCGGCTTTGACCGCCAATTTGCGGGCCTCCAGTTTGTCGCCCAATAGTGAAATCGTTTCCGCTTTGGGGCCGATGAAAATTATTCCCGCCGCCTCGCAGGCTTTAGCGAATTCGGCGTTTTCCGCCAGGAAACCGTACCCCGGATGAATCGCCTGCGCGCCGCATTTTCGGGCGATATCGATTATTTTGTCACCGCGAAGATAACTCTCTCGCGAGGGCGACGGCCCGACATGATAGACTTCGTCGGCCATGCGGGTATGAAGCGCGGTGCGGTCGCAGTCGGAAAATATTCCCACCGACGTAATCCCGGCGTCACGGCAGGCTCTTATGACCCGGATGGCGATTTCCCCCCGATTGGCGATAAGTATTTTATTCAGTTTAGCCATTATTTTTCCAATTCACCCTTCAGGTCAGGCCCCTTGTCGTAGACCCTGAGCTTCGAAGGGCGGTCCTGACATCTATGCTGTTTGGCTCCCTTGCCATTTATTCACCATCATACAATATTTCACCGCTCAATCCCACCCATTGTCATCCCCGCGAAGGCGGGGATCCAGTATTTTATTACTACGCAATAATATCACTAAGTCTAATCATCGATAAAATAATCAGAGTCAATTCTCTTAATTTGATATACGCTAATTGTATTAACGCCAATATTGTACTCTATCATTAGGTTTGCTAGTGTTTCGCCGTCGATAAGGACTATTTTCTTGCCAATACTTTTCACATATTCATGGGCATCCTTAGAAAATTCAGACGTTGTAATTAATATCCCTCTATTTGCCCTAACGCCATCGAGTGCTCCTGCAAAAGACTGCACCATAGGGCGGGATACATTACTGTCCCATCGTTTGGCCTGCACGTAAATTACATCTAATCCCAATTTATCTTCATTGATGACCCCGTCGATACCGCCATCATGCGAACGCCCAATTGCACTCCCGGCGTCCTTTCGGGAACCCCCATATCCCATTTTTAGCAAAAGATCTATAACCAACTTCTCAAAAAATTTAGGGGATTCATTCTTTACACGGTTTAATAATTCGCCTATTAAATTCGATTGAATTTCGGCAAAGTTCTCTTCCAATATTTCTTCTGGCGTTTTGTCACTATTGCCTTGTGTTAATTCAATTTGCGAAGTTGTTTTCCTTTTGGTTTTAAATTCTCTAAATTCCCTGAACTCCGGGAATTTCCTCAAGTAGTTATCAGTAAACTCCGAAGGCCCTATTCTAATTTCATCTACTCCGCGGTCTGTTATTTGAATCTTGCCTCGTTCGGGCGAGGTAAGCAAGTTGGCTTTTTTGAGAAAGGTTCTGGCCCAACCGACACGGTTATCAAATTTATATTGCTGGCCCGATGGCAGAAGTTCTTTCCGTTCTTCCTCGGTTAGTTTATGGGTTCGGCCCAATTCTTCGATTAAATCCGATATATCGTAAACTCGTCCGTCGGCCACAGCTTCGAGTAGAGGCCGCATCAATTCATTATACTTCGGTATTGACATAGTTACTCCCCCCCTTACAACGGTATATTCCCGTGCTTTTTCGGCGGGTTCTGATCCTTCTTTGTCTCCAGCATCTGAAAGGCCCGGATCAATCTCGGCCGGGTCGTTTTCGGCTCGATCACGTCGTCAACATACCCCCGCGCCGCCGCGATAAAAGGATTGGCGAACTTTTCGCGGTACTCGTCGGTCTTATGCTCCGTCGCCTTCTCCGGATCGGCCGCTTCCGTGATTTCCTTTTTGAAAATAATTTCCACCGCTCCCTTGGGACCCATGACCGCGATTTCCGCCGTCGGCCAGGCATAGTTCATGTCCCCGCGGACATGCTTGGAGTTCATGACATCGTACGCCCCCCCGTAAGCCTTCCGCGTGATCACCGTAATTTTCGGAACCGTCGCCTCGCAATAGGCGTAAAGCAATTTCGCCCCGTTCTTGATAATCCCCCCGTGTTCCTGGTCGGTGCCGGGCAAAAAGCCGGGGACATCCTCGAAAGTCAGCAGTGGGATATTAAAGCAATCGCAGAATCTGATAAAACGGGCCCCCTTAATGGAGGAATTTATATCCAGACAGCCCGCCAGAACCGAGGGCTGATTGGCGATTATCCCGATCGACCGCCCCCCCAGCCGCGCGAACCCGACAATGATATTCATGGCAAAGTCGGCGTGCACTTCCAGGAATATCCCGTCGTCGACAATCAGACCTATCACGTCCTTCATATCATATGACTTATTGGGATTCTCGGGCACGATGCCGTTTAATTTGTTTTCCTGCCTGTCCCAGGCATCACTCGCCTCCACGAACGGCGCTTCCTCCAGATTATTCTGGGGGATATAACCCAACAACTCGCGAACCCTGTGGATCGTTTCCGCCTCGTTTTCGCAGGCGAAATGCGCCACCCCGGATTTCGAGGCATGCGTCATGGCCCCGCCCAGTTCCTCGGAAGTCACCACTTCGTGCGTCACGGTCTTGACCACGTTCGGTCCGGTGACGAACATGTACGACGTATTCTTCACCATGAAAGTAAAATCCGTGATGGCAGGGCTGTAGACCGCACCCCCCGCGCAGGGCCCCAGAATTATCGATATTTGCGGCACCACGCCCGACGCCAGCGTATTGCGAAGAAAAATATCGGCGTATCCGCCCAGTGAGACCACCCCTTCCTGAATCCGGGCGCCGCCGGAATCGTTCAGGCCAATCACCGGGGCTCCGACCTTCATGGCCATATCCATGATCTTGCAAATTTTCTCGGCGTGCGCCTCGGACAACGACCCCCCGAAAACCGTAAAATCCTGCGAAAATACAAACACCTTGCGGCCGTCGATTGTCCCGCACCCGGTCACCACCCCGTCGCCAAAGGTTTTCTTCTTCTCCAAACCGAAATCGCTCGAGCGATGCGTCATGAACATGTCGAATTCCTCGAAAGAATTCTTGTCCAAAAGTAATTCCAGCCGCTCGCGGGCCGTCAGTTTTCCCTTTTCGTGCTGGGCGTCGATCTTATCCTGGCCACCGCCCTGGCGGGCCTCCTGACGCATCACTTCCAATCGCTTTAATCTTTCTTCCAGAGACATACTTTTTCTTCTTTGTTTAGGCCGGGACTGCCAGATACTGGTCGTTTTCTTTCCGGACTCTTCCGATTTTTATCCTTAAATCGTGATCGAACCCAATCAGGGAATCGCGCCGCGCCAGGCGCTCCAATAGTTTTTTCTTGACCGCCATCGTCTCCTGCGGAAATAAATCCACGGCCGCCACATAGGGTATCCTCAGATGCCACGACGATGGCACGATATCGGCATAGTACACGAACAGGGCCCCTTCCGATTCGGCCTCGATCGCCTGGTGGCCGCGGGTGTGGCCCCCGGTTTTGACGGCAAAAATTCCCGGCAGAAATTCGGCCCGCCCGTCGATCAACTTCAATTTCCCGGATTGCTCCAGAACTTCCAGCCGGTCCGGGATATATACCGCCGAAGTTCTCTCATCGGGCGTCAGGGCGTCGTCCCATTCGTCCTTTTGCACCATGTACACGGCGTTTTTGAAACGGGGGACGGGTTGGCCGTTTTCCATTTTCACCGCGCCGCCGGCATGATCGGTGTGAAGATGCGTCAGAAAGACCACATCGATATCGTCAGGGGAGAGGCCGATTTGCTTCAGGCCGTTCTCGATATCGCTCACCCCCGAGGCCGCGTAAATTCTCTTTTCCTTTTCGGTCAGGCAATCGCCCAGACCCGTATCCAGCAGGATATTTTTGCGGTAGGCGGTCAAAACGAACAAGTTCGTTTCCATCCGGATGAGATTATTCTCATCGGCTTCCGCCAGGCGTCCCCAGATCTTCTTGGGGACAACCCCAAACATAGACCCTCCGTCGAGCCGGAAAGCCTGCTCGACGAAGGGTGTGATTTCAAAGGAACCGAAACGCATTTTAACGGAGATAGTTGTTGGCGATAACCAGTCTTTGCACTTCGGACGTGCCTTCGTAAATTTCCGTGACGCGCTGGTCGCGGTACAATTTCTCGATGATGGAAAACTCGCCGATATAACCCGCCCCGCCATGAATCTGCACGGCCCGGTCGACACAGAAATTGGCCGCTTCGGTGCTGAATAACTTGGCCTGCGAGGCCTCCAGCGAAAACTTCTCGCCTTTATCCTGCAACACCGCCGCTTTGTACGTCATCAGGCGGGCGGCTTCCAGTTTGGTGGCCATGTCGGCAATCATCCACTGGATCGCCTGCAATTTGGCGATCGGCGCCCCGAACGCGATCCGGCTCTTGGCATGTTTGACCGATTCGTCCAAAGCCCGCGCCGCAATTCCGACACCCTGGGCGGCGACCCCGATCCGGGCCCCGTCCAGCGTGGCCATGGCATAGCGGAAACCCTTGCCGACTTCACCCATTTGATTCGCGACCGGAACCTTGTAATCCTTAATCTCGATCCGCCCCGTCGTGGCGGCCCGCATCCCCATCTTGTGCATCAGGGTGAAACCCTTCCAGCCCGGCCGGTGGGCGTCGACCAGGATCGTCGAAACCTTGGGACGATCCCCGTCTTCGCCGATGCGGCAGAACAGTACCGCGAAATCGCAGACGTCGCCGTGCATGATGTATATCTTCTCGCCGTTGATGATAAAATGATCGCCCTGCATGATGGCCACCGTTTTTTGATTGGCGGCATCGGAACCGGCTTCACGCTCGGTCAAGGCAAAGGCGGGAATAAGTTCCCCTTTGGCGCTTTTCGGCAAATACTTTTTCTTCTGCTCTTCGCTGGCAAAATGGACGATGGGCCAGACCGCCAATTGCGGTACCGCCGTCAAAAGCGAACTGGCCGGATCCCAGTACGCCAGTTCCTCGATCATCGTCACATACTCCAGATTACTGGCCCCGCCGCCGCCGTATTCCTTGGGAAGAGCGTAGCCGAGAAATCCGGCCCCGGCCAGTTTCTTGTAGTACTCCCGCGGAAATTGTTCCGGGCGACGATCCAGTTCCTGGAATACCGGCACGATTTCCTTTTCCGCGAATGATTTCACCCACTCGCGGACGGGCTGCTGTTTCGGGTCAACATTGTAAGGCATTATTCCTCCTGGACAATTTTCCGCCGCCCACACATACTCCCATGAGGGCGACCCGTATGTTACATAATTTTATCTGCTTTTTTCTTCTTGCCGACCGCCTCGCGAACGTAGGCAATGGTTTCTTCCGTCGTCGCCCCCGGCGTGAAAAGCCTGTTGATTCCCTGCTTTTCCAATATTTTCACTTCGTCATCGGGAATTATCCCGCCGCCGAAGAGAATGACATCCTTGATGCCCTTCTCGTCCATCAATTTCCTGATAGCCGGGAAAAGCGTCATGTGCGCCCCGGACAGAATCGACACTCCGATAGCATCGACATCTTCCTGCAACGCGGCATTGACAATCTGCTCCGGGGTTTGCCGCAAGCCGGTGTAGATTACCTCGAAACCGGCGTCGCGGAACGCCGCCGCGATAACCTTGATCCCGCGGTCGTGGCCGTCCAGACCCGGTTTGGCCAGAAGCACTCTTATTTTTTCCGCCATATCTCGCTCACTTTATGATAAATCAAATATTATTTCTGATGCTTTCCTGGGTGGCCCACCCTTCAGGGTGGGTTTACTTTTCTCCAGAACATTCATTTTTTTAATATCGACCCATCATTTCCCGACATCCCTTCCCTCAAATAATCGGCGGCTCGTGATACTCCCCGAAAACCGGAATCAGCGCCGCGCAAATCTCACCCTCGGTCGCCATCACTCGGACACAATCTAACATCGCCTTGAGCGTGTTGCCGTTCCCCTTGGCCGCCGTCACCAAATCTTCCAGCGTCCGTTTGGCCTTGTCGTTGTCGCGACGTTCGCGGACTTTTTTCACGAAAGCCGCCTGTTCGCGTTCGACTTTTTCGTCTATTTTCAAAAGCGGGATATCGATTTTCTCATCTTTCATGACATAATCGTTTATCCCCACGATAATTCTTTCCTTGCGTTCGATTTCCAACTGGTAGCGATAGGCCGACTTGGCGATTTCCCGTTGCAGGAAACCCTCCTCGATACACTTGACCACCCCGCCCCGCTTATCAATCTCATCCAGATATGCCTCGGCGTCGTTTTCCATCTTGTCCGTGAGCGCTTCCACGAAATACGACCCGGCCAGAGGATCGATCGTGTTGATGACACCCGTCTCGTGGGCCAGGACCTGTTGCGTGCGAAGCGCGATCAGGACCGCCTTGTCCGAAGGAAGCGCCATGGTTTCATCCATGGAGTTGGTGTGAAGCGATTGCGTTCCGCCCAGAACCGCCGAGAGCGCCTCGTAAGCCGTGCGGATTATATTATTTTCCGGCTGCTGCGCCGTGAGCGAACATCCCGCCGTCTGGGTGTGGAATCGCAGAAGCCAACTCCGCTCCTCTTTGGCTTTGTATTTATCCCGCATTCTCCGCGCGAAAATCCGCCGGGCGGCCCGATACTTGGCTATTTCCTCGAAGAAATCCTGGTGGGCGTTGAAGAAAAACGATAATCTCGGTGCGAAATCATCGACATCCTGCCCCGCCTTGATAGCCGATTCGATATATGTGAATCCGTCGGCCAGGGTGAAGGCCAACTCCTGGGCCGCCGTCGCGCCGGCCTCACGAATATGATACCCCGATATCGAGATAGTATTCCACTGCGGGACATGGTCGGCGCAAAATTGCATTAAGTCCGTGATAAGGCGAACCGACGGCGCCGGGGGATATATCCATTCCTTCTGGGCGATATATTCCTTGAGGATGTCGTTCTGAAGTGTCCCCCGCAATTTATCGAATGACACGCCCTGTTTCTCGGCTACCCCCAGATACATGGCGAATATGACCGAGGCCGGGGCATTGATCGTCATCGAGGTCGAGACCTGGCCTAAATTAATGCCGTTAAAGATGGTTTCCATATCGGCCAGGGAATCGACCGCCACCCCGCACTTGCCGACCTCGCCCAAGGATCGGAGATGATCACTGTCAAAGCCCATCAGGGTCGGCAGATCGAATGCCACCGACAGACCGGTCTGGCCGTTTTTCAGAAGATAGTGATACCGTTCATTGGTTTGCCGGGCGTTACCCATGCCGGAAAACTGGCGCATGGTCCACAACCGGGTGCGATACATGGTGGGGTGGACCCCACGGGTGTAGGGAAATTCGCCGGGCCAGCCCAGTTTCTGTTCGTAATCGATATTTTTTATATCTTCGGGAGTGTAGAGGTCCTTGACCTCGTCGCCCGAAACCGTGATAAAGCGCGGCTTGGACTTGCGGCATTTGAATTCTTCGGCCTTTTTATCCCACTCTGACCGGTTTTTGGCATTCCGGGCCAGGAAATCCTTATCGAACATGGTTATCTCCGGTATTGGTTAATCAATTATTTTAAACAATTTACGGCCAAAAAGCAAGGGTATTGGGGTAATTGCGCTGGACTGCAAAGTAATCGATGCCTTAGCCGATATATTGAAACCCGATGTTCGCCATCAGGCTATAAGGCAATATTAAAACCCTGAAAATAATGTTCCGGAATCCACCCCTTCAGGGGTCGGGACTTCAATCTTATTCTTTGCCCTGGTGCCCCATCCGCCTGCGGTGGGTTATTGCCGACTTTGGAGTGCGGAAGCGCTAGCTTCCGCTCTAACACTCCATGCCTGTCCGGTGGCCGATCCCCTTTTGGGCGTCGGGAATGCAAACCTCGTGCGGGGCCGATGTCCACATCGGCCCTGTCCCTATTGGCCCATCCCCGCGCTTCGCAGGGTGGGGTTAGCACGAAATTATGCGTTTCGAAAAGACCATGAGTTTTGACCCCTTAAGAATAACAAAACGAATCCATTTTTTAATGAACTCAACCCCTATAATAAAAACGCCGGGCTTTTGGCCCGGCGTGATACCGTGGACATCAGGGCTTCTTGTCCCAAGGCTTTTTCTTGTCCGGATTCTTTTTATCCGGCTGCTTTTTTCCCCATTTGTCGTCCTTGCCCGGCTTCTTACCCCATTTGTCGTCCTTACCCTGTTTGTCTTTTTTGTCGTCGAAAAGCATAGCACCCTCCGTCAACTTTTGGGCAGATATTTATTATCCACCCGGTTTTTTTACTCAGCTTTTTGTGAATACTGTTAAAATCAGGGTTTTTTATTCTATGGCTTTTTCTTATTCGGATTATTTTTATTGGGCGACTGCTTGCCCCGGTTGTTACTTTTACCCGAATTTTGGGCGTTGCCTGACCTTTGGGAACCGCCTGACCTTGGGGCATTGCCCGACTTCTGGGTTCTGTTTGACCGCGGAGTATTACCCGATCTTTGGGTGTTGCTTGGTTTCGCTCTGCCGTCTGACCCTTGAGTATTGCCCGGTCTTTGGGTAACATTCCGATTAGATTGTATGCCCATTGGGGCCTCCAGAATTTAATGGGCAGGCAATTGCTGCCTGCCCAGTTTATAACGCCCTATTTTTTCTTCTTGGTGCCGGTCTTGCTTGTTTTCTTGGCGGGCGCTTTCTTCGTCGACTTTTTTGCCTTGGTAGCCATCTTTGACTTACACGGCATGGAAAACCTCCATGGTTTTGTGGGCGGATGTTTTATCTCTGCCCGGTTCTATCTCCCCGGCACGATCACTATGACCATGCCCTCGGAATGCCCTTTAATTCGCGTGCCGTGTACTCCCCGATATCCTCCAAATGTGCTCCTTGAATTTTCGGGGTGTTCACACACTTACAGACAAAGTGATATGTTGAATAAAATTATGCAAGGGAAATTTATCAGGAATCGATTTGAGTAAGATGAAAAAGTTTTTCACCGGCCTGGAAGGGATCCGTCCTGTGCTCGAATATCTCACCCACCAGCCTATCCAGGTCGGCCACCGCATCCAGTTTTTTGATGATTACTTCGTGGACCCGGTCGTGCAGGATATCGAAAATCTTGCGCCGGATCTGCTCCCGGCGGTGTCTCTCAAAATGCCCCGTTTGCTTCGAGAAATCCAGATGGGCCAGGATTTTTTCCAGAAGGAGATCGGTGTTTTTATTGTTTATCGCCTCGGTCGGAATAACGGGTATTTCCCAAATCGACTTTTCCGCTTTCATGTGCAGGACCGATATCAATTCGGCGACGATACTTTCGGACAGAGGTCGATCGGCCTTGTTGATGGCGAAAATATCGGCGATTTCCATCAGCCCGGCCTTGAGCGCCTGGATGGCGTCACCCGATTCCGGCACCAGGATGACCACCACCGTATCACAGGTGTTGATTATATCCAGTTCCACCTGCCCGACCCCGACCGTCTCGATCAGGATATAATCGAAACCGAAAGCATCGAGGGCGATAGTGGCGTTATCCGTGGCCACGGCCAGGCCGCCCGTGGAACCGCGCGTCGCCATGGAGCGAATAAATACCGAACCGTCCGAGGGCAGGTCCTTCATGCGGATTCTGTCCCCCAGAAGCGCTCCCCCGGTAAAGGGGGAGGTGGGGTCGACCGCAATTATGCCGATTTTTTTATTTTGGGCCGCCAGAAGTTTGGCCGTGCAATTGACCAGCGAAGATTTCCCCGCTCCCGGGGGACCGGTGAAGCCGATCTTAACCGCCCTGCCCGCCCGAGTATAAAGACGGGACAGGAGTTCCTGCCAGCCTTCGTCGGCGTCTTCGATATAAGATATTATCCGGGCCAGGGCCGCCTGGTCGCCTTCCAGGAATCTTTCCAGAACCGTCACCGCTTATCGTCCTTGCCTAGTACGCCAGATCTCCGGCGGCGAGACGGATATCTTTCAGGCGAAGTTGTATCCGGGTATGGCCGTCCCAGTGATTATATTCGATAACATAGACCAGGTCCACCAGGTTGCCGCGTCCGGAAAGATGATTGACCCAGTCGCCGAAACCGAAACCGATAACATCGAAAACCGACTCACCCTTGCGGACCTTCATCTTGAGATGATTTCGGCCGACACAATACGGCTGCCCCAGGATCTCGCAGTTGCGGGTCAGGAAAACCGGTCTCATGTTTTGCGGCCCGAAGGGGGCAAAAGTCTCGATGGTATCCAGGAGCTTCTCATTTATCTCCGTGAGTTCGATTTCGGAATCGATATAGAGCTTGGCAATGAGGTCATCCTCGGTCAGAAGATTCTTGGCCACGGCTTTCATGCGTTCGCGAAAGGTCGGTATATTATCCGGTGAAATCGTCAGGCCGGCTGCGTATTTATGCCCTCCGAAACGCAGGAGCAGGTCTTCGCAAGCCTTGAGGGCATTGTAGAGATGGAAACCGGGGATAGACCGGGCCGAACCTTTGGCCTCGGTGCCGTCGACGGCGATCATGATGGTCGGGAGATGGTATTTTTCCACCAGCCGGCTGGCCACGATGCCAATCACGCCCTGGTGCCAGCCTTCCGAAGACAGAATCAGGGCCTTGTCATTTTCCAGATCCACGGTCTGGCGGATTTGCTCCAGGGCCTCATTAAGGGTTTTTTCGTCGATGTTTTTTCGGCGCTGATTTTCTTTGTCCAGGGTGCGGGCGATTTCGGCGGCCAGGCGTTCATCTCTGGTGGTCAACAACTTTATGGCCATGGCGGCATCGCCCAGGCGGCCGATGGCGTTAATGCGCGGCGCCAGGATAAAAACCACCTGCCCGGTGCCGATTTCCTTGCCCATCAGACCCGAAACAAAGGTGAGCGATTTCAGGCCCGGTTTGGTCGTCCGGGCAATCTGCTTGATGCCGTGCTTGGTCAGAATCCGGTTTTCACCGATCAGGGGGACAATATCGGCCGATGTTCCCAGGGCGACCAAATCCAGATGCTCCTGAAGTTCCCGTTCGTCCTGTTGCAGGCGTTCGTATAACGCCTGGGCTAGTTTGTAGGCCACACCTACTCCCGACAATTCTTCGCAGGCATAGGTGCATTCCTTCTGCTTGGGGTTAACCAGGGCCACCGGATCGGGGAGTATTTCGCCGGGTTCATGGTGGTCGGTTAGAATGCAATCGATCCCCTTGGAGCGGGCATATTTGACCTCATCAACGGCCGTGACACCGGTATCCACCGAGACGATGAGCGTGGCTCCTTCGGCGGCGGCATAATCGATACCCTCGATTGACAGACCGTACCCTTCAACCAGCCGGTTAGGCAGATAATAGGCAACCTGCGCCCCCAATTTGTTGAGGACCAGGTATAAAAGCGCCGTGGCGGTGATACCGTCCACATCGTAATCGCCATAAACCATTATCTTCTCGTTTTCGCGCAGAGCCGAGAGAATTCGTTCTACGGCCTTTTCCATGCCCAGCATGGAAAAAGGATTCTCCAGATCGGATAGACGGGGATTGAGGAATTGCTCAATCGTTTCCGGGGTGTCTATCTGACGGTTGAAAAGAATTTTGATAATGGTCTTGTCGAGATGAATCTTGGCGCCGATTTCCTGGACCAAATCGGAATCGGGTTCAGGAGCCACAATCCACTTGAGCGGCACGGATCGCGTGGCCCAATTCATAATGTGTTCCCTTAATTGGGAAGTAGAGAAAGAGAGAAATAAGCCGAGTTCTGTTCTCCGCCTTTTGGGCGAAGCCACGGTCATTTATCTGGGCCGGGCAGTTGCCTGCCGGCTCCAGCGGCCTACCCGAAGATATGGGGCGAGCCGACCCATCTTCTGCTTGGCCTTTCTCCGGGCGGGGTTTACCCCTGGCGTCGTCGCCGCCGCCAGGCGGGGTCTCTTACACCTCGTTTTAACCCTTACCTTTCCGGTATCCTTTAGAATGCCGGAAATCGGCGGTTTGTTTTCTGTGGCACTTTCCGTCGGTCTATCCTGGGATAGACCTCCCCCGTGTTACGGGGCGCCCCGGCTCTGTGGAGCTCGGACTTTCCTCACCTTATACTAAGTCATATAAAGCGCGACCGTGCTCTCTCTTTCCGTACTTTAGTTTATACTCTATCGTTAACAATAATAATCTAATTTTATCCGGTCGGACATATCCTTCTTGAATAATCATATTAATCAATTTCAGGGCGGATATGTTCCTTGTCCATGTTTTTTCGTTTCCCTGCGGCTTCTTCCCGTATCCTACTGATGATGTCGACGATCCCGACGGATTCCTTAAACCGTGACATCCCCCGGCCGAACAATTGCCGCTTCGGAAATATTCCCCGGTGACCGATTATATGGCTCGTTCCGAAATTATATCATACGGCGGTAGTTGGGAGCTTCCTTGGAGATGGAAACTGAATGGGGATGAGACTCCCGCACTCCCGCCTGACTAATCTTAATAAAAACGGCCTTCTGGTGCAATTCATAAATATTGGCGGCCCCGACAATTCCCATCCCGGCTCGAAGGCCCCCCACCAGTTGATAGACGGTGTCGGCCAATTCACCCTTGTAGGGAACCCGACCTTCAATTCCTTCCGGGACGAATTTGGATATATCCTCTTCGTGCTCCTGGAAATAGCGGTCACGGCTGCCGGCTTTCATAGCCTCTACCGAACCCATCCCCCGATAGACCTTAAATGTCCGCCCTTCATAAAGGACCGTTTCTCCCGGGGATTCTTCCGTCCCGGCCAGGAGTGATCCGGCCATAACGGCCATCGCCCCGGCCGCCAGGGCTTTGACAATATCTCCCGAATAGCGAAGACCGCCATCGGCAACAATGGAAATATTACGGGCGGCGGTCGCCTCCACCGCCTCCAAAATGGCTGTAATTTGTGGCACGCCCGCCCCCGTTACGACCCGGGTCGTGCATATGGAGCCGGGACCTATCCCTACTTTGACGCAATCGGCGCCATGATCCACCAGCGCCTGGGCCCCGTCACGGCTGGCGACATTTCCTCCCATGAGGGATTTATCCGGATATTTTTTCTTTATAAATTCAATGGCCTTTAAGACCCCCCGGGAATGGCCATGGGAAGAATCTATTACCAGGATATCCACTCCCGCCCGGACGAGAAGATCGGCCCGTTTTTCCAGGTCCTTGGCGACCCCGATCGCGGCCCCGATCCGAAGGCGACCCAGTTTATCTGTGCAGGCCAGGGGATACTGGATCTTTTTCATGATATCCTTGACGGTAATCATCCCCTTGAGATTATTCTGACCATCGACAATGAGGAGTTTTTCGATTCGGTTTTTATGGAGTAATTCCTGGGCCGTATCCAGGTCAATCCCTTCCGGAGCAGTAACCAGGTTATTCTTGGTCATAACCTCTGATATGGGCAAATTAACCCGTTTCTGGAAACGCAAATCGCGGTTGGTGAGAATTCCAACCAATTTACCCTCCTGGGTGATGGGAATCCCGGAAATATGGAATTTCTTCATTACTGCCAGGGCTTCGCCCAGGGGCCTGTCCGGGGGAAGGGTGATGGGGTCGACAATCATGCCTGATTCCGAGCGTTTGACTTTATCGACTTCCGCGGCCTGATCCTCCGGCGTGAGATTTTTGTGAATAATTCCGATTCCACCCTGGCGGGCTATGGCTATACCCATGCGGTATTCCGTGACGGTATCCATGGCGGCCGAAAGGATGGGGATATTCAGATTGATATCCGATGTCAACCGGGTGGAAATATCCACCTCGCGGGGTAGGACCTCGGAATATTGCGGCATCAGGAGAACATCATCGAAAGTGACGCCTTCTTTGTGAAAAAAACTGCTCATATTACTCGCTTAAGCCGTCCTGCCAGACCAGGAGCCGGCCGCAATTATCGCAAATTATAATTTGATCACCACGTTTAAGTTCCTGGACGCGATGCGGCGGCAGGCCTTTGAAACAGGCGCCACAGGCTCTTTTTCTAACCGGTACCACCACCGAACCGCCCCGGCTTTTTCGAACCCGTTCGTATATCGACATGGTTCGCTTGGGGATGCGAACCTCGATATTATGGCGTTCGTCCTGCTTAATCTTGATTTTAGTGCCGACCGAATCCATTTTTTCCTGAAGAATATCCAGTTGCTGGGAATTTAAGCTCTTGGCTTCTTCCGCCCGTTTTTTATATTCTTCTATGTTGGTGGATAGAGCTTCGATTTTTTCTATAGTATCCAGTAAGAGCGACTCCTTTGTATTAATGGCTTCCTTGACGGTGTCCATTTGAGCCACGAGCGCATCATATTCGCGATTGGTCTTAATAGCCATCATTTGACCCTGGAGTTTTTTCAAATTTTCCTGAAGCGAAGAGACTTCCAGTTCCAGGCTGCTCTGGCTGACCTTGGCCTCGGATAACTCGCCGGAAGTATTGCTGTAAAGCCGCTCGGATTCTTCCAGTTCCTTCCTTAAATTTTCCATCATATCGGGAATGTACTCCTTGGAACGTTCCAGTTCGCCCAAATCGTAATCGATTCCCTGCATTTGCATCAAAAGTTCCAGATCTTCTTTAATGGTCACTGCTCACCCCGCGAAAAATCACCCATAAAACGAAAGGCGCAGTCCCTTTTTAAATCCAGGACTGCGCCATATTTTACCCTGTGACAGGATTTAGTTTTTTTAATTGCCCTTGTGTGACGGCTTCCCGCACTCATAACATTTATATCGGACAACTTACGTTTCCTTTTAACTGGGCAATACTGGATTTGAACCAGTGACCTTTCGGATGTGAACCGAACGCTCTAAACCAACTGAGCTAATTGCCCAATAGTTTTCAAATATCATTTTGGGCCCACCAGGACTTGAACCTGGGACCCGCTGATTATGAGTCAGCTGCTCTAACCAACTGAGCTATGGGCCCAATAGGTAATCTATTATATTAATAAAACATGTCCCGGCCGTCAAGCCCATTATTATATTTATCCGCATCCGCGAGGTTAGTGAACCACAGCAATTTCGGATAAGTTTTTTGCAGTCCAGCCGCTGAATTCCAATCAATTGCCAAAACCCCCTGCAAAGTAAGTGTTGAATTCTTCAAAATCCCGATAAGTAATGAAACAGAATACGCCCGGGGCTCGTCATAGAGAAAGAAGAATTGGCAATACTTTTTGTCATTTCGTTTTTTTCTCAACCATCCAAAACCTTATTTCGGGAGGTGACAGATGATCATCGGAAGATACTACCGTCTTCCCACCGCGCTAATGCTGGTCACGCTCCTGGCCCTCCTCGTGGCTCCGGCAGAATTGTTGGGCTACCCTCAAACAGGCTCAACGGCAATGCCCGCCTATGAAAACCACTCCTTGATGCTGGTTAAAAACCTTCCTCCGGACCGGCTTCAACAATTTCTGTCCCAGGGATTTGATATTGCCCGTATTTTGCAGGAAGGGGATATGGAGGTGGTGGCTGTACCTCGCGACAGGGACCGCCTTCTGGCCGACTGGGATGCCTCGGTATTAATCGAAAATATGGAGGAGTACTACCGTCAGGGATTGGATCCCACGAAATTAATGGGCGGTTACAAGACATACGCTGAAATCGATGCCGCCCTGCAGGCGATTGCCCAGAATTATCCTAATCTGACTCATCTGGATACGATTGGATATACTCTGGAAGGTCGCCCCATTTTCGCCATTAAACTCTCCGATAATCCTCATATCGATGAAGACGAAGCGGAAGTGATGATTAACGGGATGATCCATGCCCGCGAGCCCATTACCATGGAGATATGCTTTTATATAATAAATTATCTCCTGGGGCGATACGGCCTCATCCCCGATATCACGAATCTGGTTGACAACACCGAAACCTGGTTTGTGCCCATAATAAACCCCGACGGCTACGTCTATAATGAGAGCACAAATCCCGGCGGCGGCGGCATGTGGCGAAAAAACCGTCGGGAGAACGGCGACGGCAGCCGGGGCGTGGATCTGAACCGCAATTGGGGCTATGAATGGGGATATAATAATACCGGGTCATCTCCTCGCGGGGCCGAGGAAGTATACCGTGGGGCCGGTCCCTTTTCCGAGCCGGAGACACAGGTGATGCGGGACTTCATTAATTCCCATGATTTCGCCAACATTATCAATTGCCATGCTTATGGGAATTATTATATTTCGGCCTTCGGTTTTCTGGAGGGATTGCCCCCGGCCGATCGCCCCAAAATATTAGCCATGCAAAACGCCGTGGCCGCCCATAACGGCTATTTTTCTGTTCAATGGCCGGGGGACCTTAACGGCGGCGCCTGCGATTGGCAATACGGGGAACAGACCAGCAAGAGGAAAAACTTTACCACGCTGGTGGAAGTCGGCGCCGAGTTCTGGCCCCCCACCGAGCAGATACCCGGTCTCTTGATGCAAAATCTCAACAGCTCCCTGGAGGTTATAAGACAGGGCCTGCTCTTATGGCAAAGGCCGACCCGCTGGGTGAGTGCCTCGGAGGCGTATTTCCTTTATGTTGCTGATACCTGCTCGGGCGACTCTATCTTCACCTACCACTTCCGCAATAACCATGAGAGCAAATCCTTACAGGTGGAGATTTTTCTGGCCGATTCCCTGGGACCGTCCGGCTGGGCGGCCATGGCCGGGTCATCATTAACTCTGGCGCCGGGTGAATCCATTGCAAAAGCGGTCTCGGCATCACCGGCCAATGGATTTCCGGTTCCGGGCGACGGTTTCTACTGGTCCAATATCAAATTGATCTGTAATACCGCGGACGATCCCTCAATTAAGGATACATTGACGTTCCCGGTTATCATGATTATAGATCTCGTTGATACTGACAGCGATGGTTACACCTCCGGGTGCGATAACTGCCCGATTACGGCCAATCCCGACCAGGCTGACAGCGACGCCGATGGTCTGGGCGATATCTGTGACAATTGCCCCGATTACGCCAATACCGAGCAACTTGACGCGGATGAAGACGGAGTAGGCGACATTTGCGATAATTGTCCCGAGGTGGCTAATCCCGATCAGGCCGACAGCGATGGCAACGATATCGGTGATGTTTGCGATTATATTTGTGGGGATATAGATAATAATCGCATAATTAATATCCTCGATATTATCTACCTGATCGAATATAAATTCAAAGGAGGAGCGGCGCCGGAATTTATGACTGCGGCCGATGTCAACAGCGACCTGGCGGTCAATATTCTCGACATTGTCTTCATGATTGACTTTAAATTCAAGAGCGGGCCGGAACCGTCCTGTCCCTAATCTGATAGTGATTTTCTACAATAGGCGGCTTGTCCTGAAGCCGCCTATTCTATTTGATAAAGCGGGGGAAAATCGCCTGGAATATTATGCCTGAAGTAATGGCAAAGACAAACCAAAATAATAGGTATAAAATGGTCAGGCGACGACCCAGGATTTTGGGGGCCATGGCCAGGGTGGGGATACAGGTTCCGACAGAACCCAGTAAAAAGGCCATGGCTGGCCCGGTTCCCAGACCGAGTCTCAAAAGCGACAAGGTAATTGGGATTTCTTCCCCCTCGCAGACATAAAGGGGGATACCCACGACCGCCGCGGCCAGATAGGCAAAGGGACCGGAGGAACCGATGAATCGGGAAATAGCATCTTCGGGCACCAGGGTTGTCAAGAGGGCGGCCAGAAACATTCCCAGCAAAAAATATTTGCCGAGGTTCCTAAATATTTTCCAAAGGCTTCTCCAGAAAGATTTCGGATTCGAATCACAGCCGCATTTGTATTCACAGACGCAGGCCGCCCGACCAAGTTCGGAATTCCGGGGAACGGTAAAGCCATCTATCCCGCGCGACTCCAAACCCATGACGATAATCCCGAAGAGAATGGCCGCCCCCAGTGAAAAAATAACCCGAGCCAAAGTGAATTCCCAACCCAATAATCCGTAATTTAAAATCAGGGTATGCGGGCTTAGAAGCGGCGAGACCAGAATAAACGCCGCCACCGTGGCCAATGAGGCCCCGCTTCGTTTGAGGCCTTCGGCCATGGGAACCGTAGCGCAGGAGCAACCGGGAAGAATCGCGCCCAGGACAGAAGCGCTGACCACCGAACGCAGTCCTTTGCCCAGGTACTTGTTGGTGAGTTCGGGATTCAAAAAACGATCCAGGACCGCTCCGATAATTACACCCAGTGCGAAGTAAGGCAGGACTATCAGGGTCAGGGATAAAAATTCGCGCGCGAAATTTATAAGAAATTCAGCTATCATATATTAATATAACCTGGAATAGTCCATTTTGTGGCGAAAATTAAGTCAGGGAACAGGGGCTTTGGCTTTAAATATGAAATTCAACTACGTCCCCGTCGGAAAGGATATAAGTCGCCTTGACCCTTTGGCCTTCGAATTTGCCGTGTCCCCAGACCTTGGCGAATTGAAGTTTATGGGCGAAATCTTTATGCAGATGCATTGCGGCATCGGCTACCGTGCCGCCCCGGGGAAGAATAACCGGGTCTTTGAAATCGGCCTCTTTGCCCACCGGTTTGGTGTAAACGCGGATAACTTCGAGCGCCGCGAACAATTCTCTTTTAAAGTTATTCATGGCTTCGTCGTCGAGAATGGAAGTGGGGATTATTTTGAAGTTCGGGAATTCCTTTTGCATTATCTCCAGCCCGGCCGGGCCATTGTCCTCATGGCATTTATGGGCGGCGATAACCGTTTTTTTGTACGTATTGCGGGGATCGTCATTTTTCTCGGGAATTTGGGGCGCCAGAATAATTCTTTTTTCTTCCAGGCGAGTTATTAGTGATTTCAAATCGGCCAGGGGATTATCGAGGGAGGTATCGGCCACCAGGACAATCAAATCCCCTTGGCGGATCAGATTGGGCATGTAATTTTCCATCTGCTCGTCGGAGATGGCTGGAGTGTCCACCAGTTGCAGTTGTATGGTTTCAAAAGGCATCATACCGGTCATCGGTTCGCGGGTGGTGTAGGGGTAATCGGCGATAAGCGGTTTGGAATTGGTGAGATAATCCAACAGGCTGGATTTCCCGGAGTTGGGCGGCCCGATTAAAATAACCAGCCCGGCGCCTTCGCGTTCGATACTGTCCGGGGCGACCGCCTGCCGGGCGCCGTGTTTTTTTTGTCCACCTCCTTCGACCTGTTCCTTGAGTTTGGCGATCTTGGCCTTCATTTCGGCCTGGAGTTTATCTGTCCCCTTATGCTTGGGCATCATAGCCAGGAGTTCCTGGGCCAGGCGGAGTTTCTCGGCGGGATCCTGTTCGTTTTTGAACTCCCGCTCGAGTTCGTAATATTGGGGCGGTAAATTGGCCGGCATAGATATCCTCGACCATAAAATAACCGTCAAAAGGCTTTGAATCAAGTCCGAGTTTCAGATAAAATTTGACGGAATAGGGGGAAATCCGGGTCGCCCAAATTATCAATTGACATACAGGAAGTGGCGGGTCTATAATAAATATATAGTAAGCGGGGTGCTGAAAGATCTCTTAAATCTGATAAGGTATCTATTGGTAATATTTATCATGGGCTATAAATAGGTAAATAGGCATATAAGTAATAAAGAGAGGTCTAAGATGGCAAAGAGGGTACTATTGTGGTTGGCGCTGGCTTTATTCGCGTCCGGTACGACCGGGGCGGCGGAATTCGTGGTTGAAAAAGTGATCGAAGTCGGGCCGGCTTCGATAAATCCGCTCCTGGGGCCATTTAATTGGTCCCCCAGCGGTAGTCAACTTGCATACTTTGACAGAAACAAATTATTTATTACGGATACTCTGGGGAATTCGCAGGAAATTATGGCCTTCGATTTCACGCCGAATCGATTTGAATGGCTATCGGAGAAAGAGATACTGATTGCCTTAAGGAAATATGGCCCGGGACCAATTGATTCTAACTCTCTAATTAGACTAGACTTGGGGACACTATCTACTGATATGGTTGAAAGTTTCAGTCGACAGCCTGGGGGCAGGCCCACGATTATGCAAGACTCTTTTGACGGTCCATTTAAAACAGCTGAAGGTCAGGTTTATTATCGGAAAAATGTCGTAAGGGCAACCACAATTAATCAAAGTAAAGGGGATTCGGTTGAACCAATCATCTTCCCCCAATCCAGGTATACTGATCCAGATAATTCGCCGAAATTTGACAATCGCCATATTATTAAGTGGGGATTAGATGGCATTTATATTGTCGATATTATTGGCGGCGATTCAATCAGAGTCGGGCTTAAGGCTGAATTCCCAATTGCACTATGGCCGGAAGTTAATTCTGACCTTTCCTGGTACATATGCACCCATAAAATATGCGATGTCAAAAGCGAGAAATGTATTTCTTTGGATACTATTATAACCGACTTTCCTGAAGGATCGCGTTTCGGTAGCATAGTATATTATTCATTTTGCCCGACTCGTCCGGAGATTCTGTTTGAAGCATTATATTCTGTAAATCCCGATAATGAAATATACCGTGTAGGGATTTTTAATTATGAAACATTTGAATATGTAATCATCGACGACCTGATTAATAAATTGGGATGCTGCACTCCTGCCTATAGCCCGGATGGCAAGAGAATCGCTTTTTGGTTCAATGATAAATTGTTTATTTTGTTCAGGGGGTAAAATAAATGAAATCAAACAATATAGTCCGGTAGCCCACCCGTAGGGTGGGTGATATGGGAGGGCAATAGGTTTGAGGTTCCAGGCTAATAATTTTCCGAAAGCGCCTTTATAATAGTATTCCGACGGGTGCGGCCAGAATTTATGCCACAAGGCGGTATTGTCATGAGACAAATTCATTAATATGGTCTTATATACCATATTTGAAATTTCAATTCACCCGGCCCCGATAAATCCTGTTGACGATTTCCCCTTTTCGGCTTATTCTATATATGTAACTTAACCACCATACCCGCCCTTGACCGCGTATATAAATTGTTTGGTCTCTGAAAGTTAAAATCTCGGAAAAGAACCGGCCCCAAATGCCGATTCTATATTGGATGGGAAAGTATTGTCTTCATAATAATATCGCCAGGAGAGAGGTAATGAAACCCTGTCATGTAATCGGATTACTGCTGATTCTTGCGGCCCTTTTCACCGGAACGGCCTTCGCCCAGGTCAGCGAAGGCGGACTTCCACCTAGTTTCACCCAGTCGCTTTCCCTGAAAGCCGATGTCGCGGCCGTGGCCATGCCTTCGGTCGATGTCGCCGCCCTTTTGGCCCAGGATGAAATCGAAAAAACCGAAGGGATGCCGTTCCGGTTCGGATTCCCTTTTGACGTCAATTACACTCTCGAAAATTCCGGCACCTGGGAGGATCTCCCCGATGGCGGCCGCCTCTGGCGGCTTAAAATTGAGGCTCCGGACGCCTATTCGATTAATCTTCTATACAGCCATTATGACCTTCCCGAAGGGGCGAAATTCTTTCTCTATAGTTCGGATTTGAAGCATGTCCTCGGCGCTTTTACTTCGGCCAATAACAAACCCTGGCCGGAATTCGCCACGGCACCGGTCAAGGGCGATATTTGTATTCTCGAATATTATGAACCGAAGGAAGTAATCGGGCAGGGGATTATTAATATCTCACGGGTGGTTCATGGCTATAAGAATATTTTCAGTTTCGACGTGGCCAAGGAGGTAACCGATTTTGGGAATTCCGGCTCCTGTAATAATAATGTCAATTGTCCCGAAGGCACTCCCTGGCAGGATGAAAAGAGAGCCGTGGCCATGATTCTGACCAGCGGCGGCTCGCGCATCTGTTCCGGTTCATTGATCAATAATGTCCGTCAGGACGGCACCCCTTATTTTCTAACCGCCAATCATTGTCTCGGAGGGGAAACCACTTGGATATTCATGTTCAATTACGAAAGCCCGACCTGTTCCAATATCAACGGGCCGACCAATATGACTGTTTCCGGGTCGATAAAAAGAGCCAATTATGCCACGTCGGATTTCGCACTATTGCAATTGGCCGAGGCTCCTCCGGAAAACTACGCCGTTTACTATATCGGGTGGTCCAATATCAATGTGGCTTCGACTACATCCACGACCATTCACCACCCGGCCGGGGACATAAAAAAGATTTCATTCGATTATCAGGCGGTTACTTCCGCCGATTATCTTCAAACCTCCGGTACCACCCACTGGCGGATCGGCAATTGGGAGGACGGCACCACCGAGGGAGGGTCTTCGGGCTCGCCACTTTTCGACCAGAATCACCGGGTGGTGGGACAACTTCACGGCGGGTATGCTTCTTGTACCAGCATTACCGCCGATTGGTACGGCAAATTATCGCTGTCCTGGACGGGTGGAGGTTCGGCATCGAATCGGCTTCGCGACTGGCTCGATCCCGATAACACCGGAACGACCACTCTCGATGGATTCGATCCCAATGCCACGGTGGCCATAGCCCACACTCCACTCGAAAATACGCTGGATTACACTAACGATTACGAAGTAATTGCCAACATAACGGCGCCGGCGGTACTCGAGGCCGACTCTTTACTGCTTTTCTACCAGGTTTCCTCGATCTGGTATAGCGACTTGCTTGAAGCCACCGCCAATCCCGACGAATACCATGGTTTCATTCCGGCCCAAGCCCCGGGAACAATAATTGACTATTATATTTTTGCCAAAGATATCGAAGGCCGCACCACGATAACCGACACCTATTCGTTCAAGGTCATCGATTACGAAATGGCCCTCACTCCGGAATCGGCCCAGGGATCGGCCGTGGTCGGGGATACAGTCTATTTCCCCCTGACCGTTTCCAACGGCGGCGTCTACGATGATGAATATAATTTCACCCTTGGCGGCAATGATTGGCCGACCGAAATTCTGGATGAGTCAGGAACCTACGCCATTTCCTCCAGCGGAAATTTATCCGCCGGGCAGAATTTCAACTTCCAGGTGGCGGTTGAGGTTCCGGCCAGCCTTTATAATCAGGTGGAAGATTTCACCCTTGAGGCCATGTCGATAAATCAGGGAACACTAAGTCGGATGTCAAATATGACGGCAATTTCTTTGGGGCAAATAGGTGTTTTCCCCTGGCAGGAGGCGTTCCCCGAAGAGAGTCTATCCGGAGTTCGCTGGGTCTTAAATGACGGCGCCGATATTGCCTCGACCGGTTTGTTGAATCCGCCCTCTCCGCCTTATGCTTTGCATCTTGATGGCGGCGATGATACCCTGGTTTCGCAGGCGATAGATTTATCCCAGAGTTCAGAGGCGATTTTATCCTTTTTCTATCAGCGCGGAGGGGCCGGGGATAAACCGGAAGTGAATGAGAATCTCTGGGTCGATTATAAAGATAATCAGGGGCAATGGGTGAACGCCTTGGTGTTCCCGGGGGACGGTCCCTTAATGACCGAATTTACTTTCGGTTCATTTATACTTCCCGCCGAGGGGCTCCACGAGAGTTTCCAGATTCGTTTGCGCAGCCTGGGTGATGCCCCCGGAACCGACGATTGGTATGTCGATGATATTCGCCTGGATGTGGCGCCATCGATTTCGGTTAATCCCGGAGGGTTCAACCCTATCCTGGGGCCGGAGGATAATCAAACCGGCCAACTGGTTATCGCCAATAATGGTCCGGGGTCTCTGGTTTATGCGGCGGATTTATTCCCTGCTTTTGAAAAAAGCAATCTCTTTACGGAATTAATGCAGGCCGATAAAATTCAGCCGGCCCGAATAACCTATGACGAGACCTTCCTCGAATATGACGAACCCAAGGGAGCCGAAGATACCCGGACAGGATATGTGGTCGATAAGGACGCCGGCGGGCCGGATTTGGCCGGCAATTTCTGGATTGATTCCGATCAGCCGGGCGGGCCGTCATTTTCCTGGATCGATGTTTCCGGCACCGGAACCGATTTGATTTCGCTTTTCGATGACGACAATCACAGCGGATTTCTGGAAATGGGATTTGATTTCCCTTATTATGGAAATACATATAATCGGATTTGCATCGGGTCCAACGGGATAATCGGCTTCGACACCACGGCCATGCATCGCCGCCAGAAGACAGTATTACCCAACACCAATTACCCCAATGGTATTCTGGCCTGGCTCTGGGACGACCTGGATCCCACCGACAGCGATAACCTGAATGGTCATGTTTACTTCGATACCACCGGCGGCCGGGTAGTCATACAATTTGTGGATTACTCGGAATATCAGGGCGACGCCGGCGATGTTATTACCGCCGAGGTGATACTTTATCCTGATGGGACGATTAAATTTCAATATCTTGCCATCGCCCCGGGATTTGATGTCAATTCCTGTACGGTCGGAATAGAGAGCCCGGATGGTCTGGACGGCCTACAGGTGGCCTATGTTACCCCGTATTTGCACGATAACCTGGCTATCGTATTTTACCAGCCCCTGGCATGGCTTTCTCTCAATAATAAGGGAGGAACTATCTTACCCGGTCAGGCCGACACGCTGGAAGTGGCTTTCAATTCGAGCGGCTTGAGCGCCGGCCAGTACCCGGCAAATATCGTGGTTACCAGTAATGACCCGGATCCCCTGAAAAATCCCACCACTCTGAATGTCGATATGACCGTAACGGATATCAACCCCTATATCTGCGGCGATGCCGATAATGATGGGTTGGTAAATGTCCTCGATATTGTCTATTTGATAGATTTTAAATTCAAAACCGGTCCCCCGCCGGTTTCCCTGTGGGCGGCTGATGTCAATGGCGATATCGAGGTAAATATTCTCGATATTCTTTACATGATTGCCTTCAAATATCAGGGCGGTCCGGCCCCGGCCTGCCTGTAGGAATTTCTTTGACCAAGCGGAAACGGCGAGTCAAAAAGCTCGCCGTTCCTTTTTGGGGCAATTGAGATGGATTACTTTCGCCCGGATTTGGGCCGCCTACATTCCCAATGATTAAATAATCGCCTTGAGGAATTTTGCGTATAACAGAATTAATATCGCATTATTTCTTGCTTGCGATTAGAATTTAAAAGACTTAGTTAAACGACAAATCTGTCGAAAATGACCGTTACTATAATATTTGGAAAGGAGTTTTTGTGAAAAAGGGACTTATCCTTCTCTTGGGAGTGCTTCTTCTGACCGGATGCGGCGGCGGCAAGAAAGTGTACCGTCTCGATCCCGAAACCCAGACCGATTTAAGCGGCCGCTGGAATGACACCGATGCCCGCCTGGTAGCCCAGGAAATGATTACTGACTGTGTCGCCCGCGCCTGGATAACCGATTTTGCCGCCAGGGCCGGAAAAGTGCCGGTCGTCACGGTCGGAACTATCCGCAATATGAGTTCGGAGCATATCGATACTGAAACATTTACCACTGACTTTGAGCGGGAGTTGATCAATGCCGGGAAGGTGCGTTTCGTGGCCAGCCGGGATCAGCGCCAGGAAATCAGGGACGAGCGGTTCGAGCAGCAGGATTTCGCTTCCAAAGAAACCATGAAGCAAATCCGCAACGAAACCGGCGCCGATTTCATTCTCCTGGGGTCCATCAAGACCATTGCCGATGAAGCCGAAGGAGTCAAGGTGATGTACTACCAGACCGACCTGGAGATGATCGATATCGAAACGACGGAAAAGGTCTGGATCGGCACGAAGAAAATCAAGAAGGAAATCTCCAAGAGCAAAACCAAGTGGTAGATTTTCGCTCCGATAAGAAATTCGGCATAAAGGCGGCCTTGGGGATGCCGCTTTTATGCCTTTGGGTTATGACCGGATGCGGCATGGTGGCGACGCAAAAGGGCTTCTATACGCCTATTACGGCCGAATTGCAGCAGGGCAATTATCAAAATGCCGCCCAGGCCCTGGAAAAGGCGAAGAAAAAATTCGGCGGCAAGGACCGCTTTGTCTATTATCTCGATGCCGGCCTGGCCTGGCATTATGCCGGGCAGTTAGATACCAGTACGGCGCGGTTGCATGACGCCGAAGAAGCCGCCGATGAACTTTTCACCAAAAGTATCTCGCGGGCGGCCCTGTCACTGGTCCTTAATGACAATGTTCTGGAATACGCCGGGGAAGATTACGAAATCCTTTACGCCAATCTTTTTAAATCCCTGAACTTCGTAAACCAGAATAACCATGAAGCGGCCTTTGTCGAAATCCGCCGCGCCAATGAGAAGTTGAATCTGCTGGAAGATAAATATCGCAAGGCAGCCGACGAATTCAACTCCAAAGCCAGAGAAGACAAAGAGCACCCCCGGGTCGATTATAAGGCGGAAAAAGTGCGTTTCAATAATGATGCTTTCGCCCGCTATTTGAGCATGCATATGTATGCCGCCGACGGACGGTGGGATGACGCCCGGATCGACCGCGAATGGCTGGAACGGGCGTTTGCGGAGCAACCCCATATTTATGATTTTGAAATGCCACCCGTCACTTACTTGCCGAGCGACCGAAGTAAAGTCATCCTTAGTGTCGTGGGATTGGCCGGGTTGGCCCCTGTCAAAGAAGCGCTCGAACTCCGTATCCGCACCGACAGCGAATTGGATTTGGTGCAGGTCCTTTATATCGGGCCGGACGGGCAAAGTACCGAATATTTCCATTTTCCCATGCCGGTCGATGACGATATCTATCTCGACCTGGCAGTGCCGCAATTCGTCGATCGCCCGCATCAAGTCGCGGAAATAAGAGTCTTGGTTGATGGTATCCCCGTGGGGAGCCTTCATCTAATCGAAAAAGTGGGGATGGTGGCCCGGGAGACTTTCAACGCCAAAAAATCCCTGATATATCTTCGGACGGCCGTACGAACCCTGACCAAAGGGCTGGCGGCTTATAAGAAAAAAGAAGAAGTCAAGGAAGACGGTCTGGGGGGGTGGCTTAAAAAGGCGGCCATCGATGCCGTCTATGATATTTCCGAAAACGCCGACCTGCGCTGTTCCCGGCTGTTACCGGGTGAAGTATATGTCGGCGATTTCGAACTCGCCCCGGGAACTTACGATCTGGCGGTACAATTTTTGGACGGATCCGGGCGGGTTATACGTACGCAGACTTTTCCGCAGTATAAGGTTCTGGAAAAGGGCCTTAATCTTATCGAAGCCTTTGCTCTGGAATAATATCAGGGTTTCGTCTATTGCCGTTTCCGCACGCCTTAATATACAGTCAAATTAATTTGACAAATCAATTACTTGGCGCGTTATTATATTTATACAAAGGGAGTTTATTTCGGAGGGAAGGTCATGAAACAAATATTATTTTATCTTATTGGGGCAGTGATAATATTCTCGAACTGGTCGTGTTCGGATTCGGCTACGGAACATAAAGATATCGGCCGGGAATTGACCGCCGCCGAAAAGCATTTAATCGCATCCGACAATGCCTTCGGGATCAGTATCTTTCAAAAAATGGTCGTCGCCGAAGAAAAACCCAATATCATCATTTCTCCCTTGTCCATTGCCATGGCGCTGGGGATGGCTTATAACGGCGCCGCCGGCGAAACCCGCCAGGCTATCCAGGATTGCCTCGTCTTGGGGGATTTATCGCCGGATGAAGTTAATCAATCTTATCGCTATTTAATCGATCTTCTGACTGATCTCGATCCCAAAGTAAAGTTCGAAATCGCCAATTCCCTATGGAACCGCCAGGGATTCGAAATAAAGCCGGAGTTCGGCGGAATGTTAACCAGGTATTTCGACGCCACGGCGGCGTCTCTCGATTTCAATTCGCCCTCGGCCGCCGAGAGGATAAATGCCTGGGTCAAGGAAAAGACCTACGGCAAAATCGACGCAATTGTCACGCCTCCGATCAATCCCCTGATGATGATGTATTTAATTAACGCCATCTATTTCAAGGGTGATTGGACCTATCAATTTAACTCCCAGAATACCGTCGATTTTCCATTTATGCTGGATGACGGAAATACGGTGACAGTCAAAATGATGTCGCAGGATATCACCGTGCCCTATTTGGAGACGGAATCATTTAAGGCAGTTGATCTGCCGTATGGCGACGGCGCTTTCAGCATGACGATTTTCCTTCCGACCTTGAATGACATTACCCATGATGTCCCCGATTTTATCGCCTCGATCTCTTCTGAAAAATTCTCTGGATGGATTGGCACTCTGGAAAAGACAAAAATCAGTCTCTTGGTGCCGCGTTTCGAGTTAAAATATGAATCAAATCTTAACGCGGTTCTTAACGCAATGGGTATGGGAGTCGCGTTCGATGCCGATAATGCGGATTTCACAAATATTAATGATATGAAGCCTTTATTTATTTCCGAAGTCAAGCATAAGACATATATAAAAGTCGACGAAGAAGGCACAACGGCCGCGGCGGTGACCTCGATCGGTCTGGGTACGACTTCGATAGGTCCCGAAATCCCTGTCTTTTGTCTTGACCGACCTTTCGTCTTTGCCATCCGGGAAAATAAATCGGGCGCTGTAATTTTCATCGGCAAGATTGGCAATCCCAACGGATAAGCAAAGCAGTTCTATGGGAAAGGGAGGAATGTATGGGTCGACGAATTAGTATACTAAGCCTGGTTCTAATTGTGCATTTGGGCGTCAATTGCGGCGATAAGAGTACCAATAAGACCGGGGATTTGCCCGAGAATATTACCCTGAATTATGGTCAATCCATGGAATTAAAAGATCTTGGGTTCAAGATCGGTTTTGACTCCGTCCTGATTGAGTCACGGTGTCCTTTTGGCGATGACATATATTGTCTGTGGCAAGGATTTGCGCAAGTACGGCTATGGGTCTTGAAAGGGAACCACGACACGCTCTTCGTCACGCCGTCGATAGAGGGGCTGCTGACTGCATCCCCGGCAGGAATATTTCCCCCGGTAAAAATTTACGATTACCAGCTTACCCTGGAGAGACTGACTCCGCACCCTCAATCACCCATGCCTGACTCATTGACTTTGCCGGCGGACTACACGGCAGAAATAAAAATCGACAAAATACAGGCGGATTCCTTAACGCCGGTTACTATTACCGATCTCCATCCGGCACAAATCCAGAAAGACCCGTTTAATTTGGAAGGCTTTTCGGTTATCGGCGATACTGCCATTATTATCGCCAGTTTTGGCGGCGGCTGTCGTGATCATACCTTCGAATTATTCATGAGTCCGGCGGCATTTATGGAGTCGGAGCCGGTTCAGGCCGGACTTTATCTTAGACACGAGGCCAACGGTGATGCTTGCGATGCTTTAATAACGAGAACCCTGAAATTCGATCTGTCTCCTATCGGCGAGTATTATCTTCAAGCCTATCACGGAGGTGGCCAAATTCGCCTTAACCTGCACGAATTCATTATCTGCGAACCGGTCGGAGTTTTGACGACTGACTATTTCGTGGAACCATAGGATTAGCGAATTTCCCTCAATCCGGCGGCATCGGGCAGATCTGATGCCGCTTTTTTTAAATCACCTCGATATTTTTCAGCACGCTGTTGCCTTTCGCGGGCTTTTTCATATATTAAGCGCCTGTCTGATTATGGATTGTTAAACCAAATATCATAAACATGTGACGGAGTGGGTCATGATTAAAAAAATCGGCGTGGTGGGCTGCGGCCAGATGGGTTCGGGAATTGTTCAGGTGGCGGCCGGGGCAGGATACCAGGTTCTGGCCAATGAGGCCTCCGAAGTGTTTCTCGATAAAGGACTGGCCGGGATTGCCAAACGGCTGGATAAGGCCATAGAAAAGGGGAAAGCGACCGCGGAGGAAAAGGCCAAAATTATGGGGAATATCGTCCGCACCAACGAACTTGAAGAACTGGCCGACTGCGACCTGGTAATCGAAGCCATTGTCGAGGATATCAACGCCAAGAAGGAGATTTTCCAGGCGCTGGACAAAGTCTGTAAGGCCGAGACGATTTTGGCCTCGAATACCTCGTCGATACCGATCGGCGATCTGGGCTCGGTTACCAAGCGCCGCGACCGTTTTGTGGGTCTTCACTTTTTCAATCCCGTGCCGGTCATGAAACTGGTGGAAGTGGTGCGGGCGCTGGATACATCAGAGAATACTATCCAAAGCGTCAAGCAGTTTGCCGAATCGCTGGGCAAGACGACCGTGGCGGCCAAAGATACGCCGGGGTTTATTGTCAATGTCCTTCTGATACCGTATCTCCTGGATGCCATCCGCCAATATGAACGGGGGCTGGCCTCGGCCATGGATATCGACAACGCCATGAAACTGGGGTGCGGGCACCCCATGGGGCCTCTAACGTTGACGGATTTTATCGGTCTGGATACGACCCTGTTTATCGCGGACATCTTTTTCAACGAATTCAAGGACGACCATTATGCCGCACCGCCTTTGTTGCGCCGGATGGTTGCTGCCGGTTATATGGGAATGAAAAGCGGCCGGGGCTTTTTCGATTACAGCAAGAAATAAAGAGGAGTTGCGAATATGGAATTCAAAAATCTGTTGGTTAAAAAAGAAGAAGGGGTTGCGGTCGTTACCGTCAACCGCGAGAAGGCGCTCAATGCTCTCAATGCCGAAACCATCATGGAACTGCAGGTATTTTTCAGGAGCCATTGGGAGGACAAGGACCTCAAGTGCGTAATAATTACCGGTGCCGGCGAAAAGGCCTTTGTGGCCGGGGCGGATATAACGGAACTGGCGAAATTGAATGTCATGGGCGCGGTGGAAACCGCCATGCACGGCCAGTATCTGATGAAATCGATTGAGAATTTCCCCTGCCCGGTAATCGCGGCCGTAAACGGGTTTGCGCTCGGGGGCGGATGTGAACTGGCCATGGCGTGCGATATCCGCCTGGCTTCGGAAAAGGCCAAAATGGGGCAGCCGGAAATCAACCTGGGGATTATCCCCGGATACGGCGGTACCCAGCGCCTGGCCCGTCTGGTGGGTCGCGGCAAGGCCAAGGAACTTATTTTCACCGGGGATATAATCGACGCCCGTGAAGCGTATCGCATCGGCCTGGTCGATGAAGTATTCGCGCCGGAGCAGTTGATGGAAAAGGCTATGGAGTTAGCCAAAAAGATAGCCGCCAAGGCGCCTCTAGCGATGGGTTCGGCCAAGGAACTTATCAACCGCGGGCTGGATGTCAACCTGTCGGCCGGATGCGAAATGGAAAAGGTGCATTTCGGGACGGTTTTTTCGACACAAGACGCCAGGGAAGGGTTGGCGGCCTTTGTCGAAAAACGCAAAGCCGTTTTCAAAGGTGAATGACAGGCCCGGCCTGTTTCTGTTAAGAAGTATTTAAGGTACGGCGGGGCGGAATTTCGGCCCCGCCTTTTAATTTGGCAATATCCTCGATAATCTGCTCTACTATCCGAACCAAAAGGACAAACATTCGTTATATTTAATAAGTGACGTATCTTAGACAACATATGCAATTATCCCTGATAATATCGGCCCTGCTTGTGATTTCTCCTTCACTCCGGGGTGACGACTTCCGGGATATGGTGGCCTATTTCGAAAATTACCCGGTCGAATCGGCGCAGAAGATCAATCTGGAGAACATGACTCTCGAACTGCCTTCGGGTACGGTGGAATTTCAATCCGGCCGCCTGTATTTGCTGGCTTTTCATGATTCGGCGGCGACGGCGGCCTATTTTGAGGGAAAGGGAAGGTATCGTCTCTTTCCCCCCGAAAAAGTTGAAGCCCAGCAGATCCGCCGGCATTTCGGGAGCGATACGCTCGCGTTCAGGTTCGAAGAGGCCTATTTTGTATTTGGTAGCGCCAAGTCGATTATGGGTCTGGCTTCGGGGACCATGGAAACAGTCAAGACGCCGTATCGTGTCCGGCAGGGGATCCGAAGACTTCGCCAGATCCCGTCGGCTGAATTCGACTATGATTTGCCCCTGTACCTGGCCAAGGCGATAAGCGAAGGTCGAGGCGCTTATATCTGGGCCGATTTTGTACGCCGCGATTATGAACACGCCGTCTATATGTATGATCCCTACCATGAAGAGCCGATTTCGCTGTTCCGCCTGGCCCCGGATTTCCGGACCCCGCAATGGGTGTCGTCGTTTGACAATGGGACGAAAGGGAGACCGGGTTTTGAGGTAACCCGGTATGATATCGATGTCGATATTTCCACCTACGGCAAATCGAATATCAATTGCGACATGACCATAAAAATATCCGGGGACAGTATTCGGGTGTTGCCGTTCAGTTTTCCCAGGGATTACAATATTGCGTATATTTCCGGGGCGGTGCCGGATTCCACGGCCTTTTTCAAGCGGAAGGATCAGCCGGGGGCGGTGGTGATGCTCGATCGCGCCTATAAGGCGGGAGACACCGTTCGGGTCGGTCTTCATTATCGAACCAATCTCTTTTATCATTATGAAATTTACGGCGTGATACAGAAGCACCTGACGCACTGGTATCCCTATGCCGGGTTCCGCAGTCTGGCCGATTATGACGTGCAGTATACGATAGACAAAGGATACGATTTTCTGGCGGTGGGGGAGAGAACCGGGGACAGCGTGGCGGGCGATAAGAATATATACGAATACCGCACATCCTCGCCGGTGGCCTATGTCAGTTTCAATTACGGCCTGTTCGATTCGTCGTCGGCGGAGGATGTTCCGGTCACCATCTATACTTTGTCGCGTCTGCATCAGTCGTCGCTTTTCGGCAATCCCAATCTTAGGAAGGTGCAGGAAGATATAACGGGCGCTTTCCGCTTTTATTCGGAGACTTTTATGCCGTTCCGATTCGGGCATCTCAAGGTGGCGGCCATCTCGATTATGCAGGGACAAGGATCGCCCGGCATGGTGCATCTTCCCAGCCAGACTTTCCTGCAATCGCGGCCGGGTTACGACGACCGGCTTCGTGCCCACGAGGTGGCGCATCAATGGTGGGGACACGCGGTCAATCCGGCCGGTTATCGCGATGTCTGGCTGTCGGAAGGACTGGCGGAGTATTCGGCAACGATGTACATCGAGACGGTCAAGAAAGACCAAGTTGCTTTCCGGACCATTATCGAGGAGTGGCATAAAGAGATAATCCAGAAGGGGAAAGCCTGGGGACAGAAATCGGTGGGGTTCAGAGCGGGGGCGATAATTCTGGGGACAAGACTTAAGGGGGAGTTGTCGCCGGGGGATTATATGGCGCTGGTTTATTCCAAGGCGGCCTATATGTTGCATATGCTTCGCTTTGAGATGGACGAAGTCCGGGGCAATGAGGGGGATTTCATGGTCTTGCTGGGGGAGTTTGCCCGAAAGTATGAGGGAAAACTGGCGCGGAGCGGGGATTTTATCGAGATGGTCCGGCCGTATTTGGGGGCGCGCACCGATTCCTTTTTCGGGCAATGGCTGTATGACTGGCGGGTGCCGAAAATCAAAAAGGATTATGATATCAATGCGGACGGCACGGCGGAGGTGGAGATCGAGGTGAAAGAGGTCGGGGAGGATTTCGTGACGCCGTATCCGGTGACGGTGATGTATGGGGATGGCATTGCGGAGGTGGTTATTTTTCATATTAAGGCTGGGCGGAATAATTTTGAATTGAAGTCTTCCACCGGTCGCCGGATTGAGGAAATAAAATTTAACCCGGAGAAGGTGATATTGGAGCAGTGAGGGGGTTCCGCCTAATTGGGTTCTTTTTGTTATTTTTAGGGTGTCAAAATTCATAATCTTTTCGAAATGCGGAGTTTTGTGTTGATCCCACCCCGTGAGGCGCGGGAGTGGGCAACCTTTGATTAAAATCATAATATAGATTCATTGTACTTGAATGCGGGTTAATATAGTGCCATGAGTTGGGTTCGTTTTGGCAAAATTTCGAAGGAGCAGGATGTCGGGTTTCTCTTCTCCGCCAAAAGCGGGGAATCGGAACCCGACCTACCAATCTCGAAAAATGGGTTTGTTTCAACACATTTTTTCCCCCTTCCCCCAATCTAGTTGGGGACAAGTTTTTGCAATTTTGGGGATAACGACAATGGTAGCAGGCGGTTGCGTGGGTTCTTGATATTGATATCGAACAACCGCTTTTTATGGATTGTTGACTCTTGAAACTATCAAAATTCATAATATGTCTCCCATAAGGGGGCGGGGTGTCAAATCACCATCGATTTGATAGTGAATTTGTTTGGAGGGGGATATTCTGAATAGGTTTGTATAATATCGAAAATCGTTGCATTTGTTCATGTATAGTGAGTAATTTTTAGGAATAGTTGTTCCTGCGCAGGTGAAGACAGGGCGATGATTTCAAGCGATAAAAAGGCATTTTCGAAATATCAGGAGGAATTATGAGAAGGAATTTGTATGTCTGGGCATCACTTGTCGTGATTATCGGATGTTCCACGGTATATTCAGATAATGATGTCGCCGGTACACCTTTCAAGTACATTTCAAGTTGTGAAATTGATCTAGATGGAGATGACATCCTTGATATTGCCCAATTAATTGAAACGATTAGGGGAAGGGAATTAATAGTCCTAATTAAAGACAGTGGCGGATATGATGCTTTCTTGATAGATGATAGTGTTTCCGAAAAAATGTATTTATCATGTCATTTTGGGCATACAATTAAAACAACCACCGCAGGATCCGGGGATCCTAAAGAAGAGATTATAAATACACCCGGTGCATATCTGAAACTTTATTACCCGGAGGGCCCATCGTATGGATATTACTGGAACGGAAAAGGGTTTTCGGAAGCGTGGTTATCGGATTAGAGTCCAATTGCAGTACCGAATGTGGGAGCCAATGCAGCTGGCTAGATTCAAGCAAGCCATGGGGCACCGGGGCAAAGAATAGGATAAAAGGATTGATGTCGGGTTTCTCGAGTCCCGCTCGCGCGAGACTCTCGGAACTCAGACCTACACAGACGCCGACCACAATCGGGTTTGAATTGTTATTTTTAAGGTGTCAGAATTCATAATCTTTTCCCAATGCGGAATTTTGTGCCGACCCCACCCCGCGAGGCGCGGGAGTGGGCCACCTTTCCTGGGTGGTTGGCGGAATATAAAAATAAGCGCGAAAGAATGCGTATTATTTTATAAATATTGCTTTATAATATGATCATGGAACTGTTGGCGTTGTTCGTGACCTCGTTCGTGGTGGGGTTTTCGGGAGCGATGATGCCGGGGCCGCTGTTGGCGGTCGGCGTCGCCGAAGCGCCCCGCAAGGGAGCGATCACGGGACCGATAATAACCGGGGGGCATGCTATCGCCGAGATAGTGGTGGTGGTATTGTTATCGCTGGGGCTGGCGGCGCTGGCCGAGAATAAGGCGGTGGCGTCGGGAATCGGGATTATCGGTGGGGCAATGCTTATTTTTATGGGGCTGGGAATGCTCTATGATATTATCAAAAAGAAAATCGAAATGAGTCAGGACCCGGCCAAGGCCAAGAAATCGGGGAGACTGGTTCTGGACGGCATATTGACCTCGCTTTCGAACCCCTATTGGTTTGTCTGGTGGGCGACGACGGGGTCGGCGTTTCTGGTAAAATCGCTTAAATTCGGGGCGGTTGGCCCGGCGATATTTTATGTGGGGCATATCATGTCGGATCTGGTGTGGTACAGCCTGGTGACGTATTTGGTCTGGAAGGGGCGGAAACTCATTGTGGGGTATGGATATAAGATTCTTTTGGGAACCTGCGCCTTATTTTTGCTTTATCTGGGCGGGGTTTTTATCCGTGATGGTCTCGCCGGTGGAATTTAATCTTTTTCTTTTTCCAAATTTTGTTTTTTAACCGGGCCGGAAAATCCGTAAATTGACATCCGTAGCGTAAAATGTAAAAAGGCAATTTAGAGAAGATGAGATTCGCTAATTTCGTTCATTTGCATACTCACAGCCAGTATTCCCTTCTGGACGGGGCCTGTCGTCTGGACCGGGTGATCGAACTGGCCAAGGAATATAAGATGCCGGCCCTGGCGATAACCGATCACGGCAATATGTTCGGGGCGGTGGAATTTTACACCAAGGCCACCAAGGCGGGGATCAAACCCATAATCGGGGTGGAGGCTTATGTCACGGCCGGTTCGCGGCATGACAAAAAGCCGATCGATAAGTATCCGTCGAGCGGTTTCCACATGGTCATCCTGGTCAAGAACCAGACGGGGTACCGCAACCTTATGAAATTGACCACGGCCGGGTTTCTGGAAGGGTTTTATCATCGCCCGCGGATAGACAAGGAGATTCTTCGCCGGCACGCGGAGGGATTGATCGCCACCAGCGCCTGTATGAAGGGGGAGGTCAACTGGAATCTACTGCGGGGTGAGATCGAGGAGGCGGCGGCGGCGGCCAGGGAATTGAACGAGATTTTCGGGCCGGGGAATTTTTTCCTGGAGATCCAGGATCATGGTCTGGAAAAGGAAAAACTCCTGGTTCCCATGATACATACTTTAAGCAAGCAGACGGGAATTCCCCTGGTGGCGACAAACGATTGCCACTATCTGAAGCAGGAACATGCCGAAGCGCACGATGCCCTGCTTTGTATTCAAACCGGCAAATTGGTTTCGGACGAAGACCGGATGCGGTATAACACCGACCAGATCTATTTCAAGTCGCCCGACGAGATGACCCGCCTGTTCGGAGATTTCCCGGAGGCGATAGAGAACACGATCCGGATAGCCGAGGAATGCGCCCTGCAACTGGAGACGGGGAAACTTCATTTACCCCAATTCGTTTTGCCATCGCCGTTCGTGGATCCGGATGAATATTTGCACGACTTATGCGAGCGCGGACTTAAGGAACGGTATGCCGAGATAACCGATGAAATCCGGGAGCGGATGGCTTATGAACTGGGCGTTATCAAGCAGATGCGTTACGCCGGGTATTTTTTGATTGTCAAGGATTTCATAGATTACGCCCGTTCGCAAAATATTCCGGTGGGGCCGGGACGGGGTTCGGCGGCGGGGTCTTTGGTTTCGTATTGTTTGAAAATCACCAATATCGACCCTATCAAATATTCGCTGTTGTTCGAGCGGTTTTTGAATCCGGAGCGGATTTCCATGCCGGATATCGATATCGATTTCGCCGACCGGGGGCGGGACGAGATTATCGATTACGTGATAAAAAAGTACGGCAAGGATAACGTCTGCCAGATAATCACGTTCGGGACGATGGCGGCGCGGGCCGTGGTCCGCGACGTGGGGCGGGTTCTGGGGATGCCCTATGCCGATGTCGATAAAATCGCCAAGATGATTCCTTTCGAAGTCAAGATGACCATCGAAAAGGCGCTCGACACGACCCCGGAATTAAAGGAATTGTATGATAAAGATGTCCGCATAAAGAAGCTGATTGACCTCTCGCAGATTCTGGAGGGGCTGACGCGGCATGCCTCGACTCATGCCGCCGGGGTGGTGATAGCGCCGTCGGCCCTGACCAATTTCGTGCCGCTATTCAAGGGGACGGGGGATGAAATCACGACCCAGTACGACATGAAGATAGTCGAGCAGATTGGACTTTTGAAGATGGATTTTCTGGGCTTACGGACTTTGACGGTAATCGACGATTCGCTCAAGATGATCGAGAAAAACCACGGTCGGAAAATCGATATCGATGAAATCGATCTGAACGATAAGAAAGTGTATCGGACTTTCGCGCGGGGCGACACGGTCGCCATATTCCAGTTTGAATCGGGAGGCATGCGCGATTATTTGAGGCGTCTCAAGCCGGAGAATCTGACGGATTTGACCTCGATGAACGCCCTGTATCGTCCGGGGCCGCTGGACTCGGGGATGATCGATATCTATATCAAACGCAAGAGGGGCGAGGATAAGATCAGTTTTGCCCACCCCAAGTTGGAGAAGATTCTGAAAGATACGTACGGGGTAATTGTCTTTCAGGAACAGGTACTTCAGATCGCCAATTCCCTAGCCGGCTACAGCATGGGGAAGGCCGATATTCTGCGCAAGGCGATGGGGAAAAAGCAGGCGGAACTCATGGCCGAGCAGAAGAAGGAATTTTTATCGGGGAGTCAGAAGCAAGGCATTGACGATAAAATCGCCCATGACGTTTTCGATCAGATAGAGACTTTCGCGCGGTACGGGTTTAACAAGGCCCATTCCACGGGGTATGCTTTTATAGCCTATCAATGCGGGTATCTTAAGGTTTATTATCCTGAAGAATTCATGGCCGCCAACCTGTCCTCGGAAATAAATTCTTCGGACCGGATTTACACTCTTATGGAAGAGTGTCGGCGGATGAATATTCCGGTTTTGCCGCCCGATATCAATGAATCGGAAAAGTATTTCACGGCCGAGAAGGGGAAGATCCGGTTCGGCTTACAGGCGGTAAAAAATGTCGGGGAAGCGGCGGTCGATGCTATCGTGGAAGCTCGTGGGAAGGGTGAGAAATTTACCGAATTTTCCGACTTTTTAAGCCGGGTTAACCCCCGGAGTCTTAACAAGCGGGCGATAGAGTCTTTGATATATGCCGGGGCGCTGGATTCGCTTCCGGGCAACCGGGCGCAGAAGATCGCGGTGGTGGAGGAGATGGTTGCTTTCGGAGAGAAGGTTTTTAATTCGAGCCGGACGGCGGATCTTTTTTCGGCGGGAGGGGCCAATGTGGAAAGAAAGGCTCCGGCCCTGCCGGATATTCCGGAATCGCCCTTATCGAAGAAGTTATCCGATGAAAAGGAGGTTTTGGGGGTTTACGTGTCGGGTCATCCGCTCGACAGATTTCGCGAAGAACTGGCATCTTTCGGGACGGCCGATACGGAGAAAATTGCCTCCATTAAGGACGGCCGGGAGGTTCGTTTCGGGGGAATTATTTCGCATCTCAAGTTGATGAACGACAAGAAGGGCAATCGGATGGCATTCGCGACGGTTGAGGATTTCAAGGGTTCCTGCGAGGTGATTATTTTTTCCAGCGTTTATGAAAAGGCCCGGGAAGCGGTGGTCGTGGATAATATTATCATGGCGACGGGGCGGGTTTCGACCCGGGAGGGGGAGGCCTCGAAAGTGATTTTAAGCGACCTGTTTGCCCTGGATAAAATCTCGGAACGATTTGACTGCCAACTGGTTTTAAAGGTTGATAACGAGACGACCGACAAAAAGATAAATGCGGTTATGACGGCCCTGGAGAAAAATACGGGAAAGACTCCGGTGATGATTGCGGCGGGCCGCAACGGCCATGAATATATGATAAAATCGAACCGTTTCGCGGTAAACCCGGAACTCAAGTTGATGAATAAACTCAAAGAACTTTTGGGGAATTCGGCGGTATATCTGGAGCCACGGCAGCGTCAGGGTTAAAGAAAAGGGCGCTTTGACAAACGGCGGCAGATATAGTAAATTGAAATAAATTGCCTGGAATTATATACAACCATGGTGAGAGTATGAAAACTATCATAGGTATTCTGTCAGCAGTTTTTTTTATCGCATGTTTGGCCCAGGCCCAGAATAAGCCGAGCCAGGATACAATCCCCAAGACGCCGTCGATTGACACGACCCAGGTCACCTGGCATCGGTACGACGAGGGGTTGAAACTGGCCAAAGCGACGGGCAAGCATATACTGGTCAATTTTACGACAACCTGGTGCGGCTATTGCAAGAAGATGGACAAGGAGACTTTTCATGCCTCGGATGCCGTCAGGTTAATCAACGAGGGTTTTGTGGCCGTCAAGGTGGACGGGGACTCGCAGAATGAACTCAATATCGACGGGTACAAGATTACGGAAAAGAACCTGGCTCGTTCGGAGTACCGAGTGAGCGGTTATCCCACATTCTGGATTTTGAAGGCCAATGCCGATCGCGTGGGGGACATTCGGGGTTATAAGCCGAAAGAGCAGTTTATGGACATGCTGGCCTATATAAAGGACGGCGTCTATGAGAAAATGAAATTCGACGAATACATGAAAAACGGCGGGCGCAAAGGGCCCCAGAAATAGCCGGAGATATAATTATGGGGTGGCTATTTTCCGGTTTATTCGGCTCATTTTTTCTTTCGTGTTTAATTTTAATGTGTAGTTGTTCTGATGGCGGTGATTCGGGACCGCTTCAGGCTCCAAATAACCTGGCGGCAGACGATTCAACCGCCGTTGCCTGGCTTCGCTACGACGAAGGACTGGAATTAGCGAAAAGCACGGATAAATATTTACTGGTGTATTTTACGGTTGACTGGTGCGGGTACTGCAAGGTGATGGAAAGGGAGACTTTTCAATCGCCGGATGCGATCAGCCTTATCAATGAGGGTTTCGTGGCTGTCAAAGTCAATGGTGATTCTCAAATGGAATTGGACATAAACGGCCGCATAATCACGGAAAAGGATCTGACTCGCCTGGAATATCATGTAAGCGGGTATCCCACTTTTTGGTTGCTTAAATCCAATGCCGACCGCATAGGGGATATCCGGGGGTACAAACCCAAAGAGCAATTCCTGGATATGTTGTCTTATATTAAAGATGGGGCTTACGAGACGATAACATTCGAAGAATATATGAATAACGGTGGGCGCAAAGGGCCCCAGAAATAGCCGGAGTGATTTCTATGAGACTGAATGTGCCGATAATGTTCGGGATACCTTTATTGCTGATAGTATTCCTCTCATGCAGTTCTTCAGACAGCGGGGGAACCTCGCAAACCCCGAATAAAACCGCATCGAATGTTTCGGGGACTCATTCCGGAGCGACCTTTGCGGTCAATGATACCGAGGGAAATATGCACCGCATGGAGGAATTTGTCGGGTCGCCGTTGATTTTAAATTTCTGGGGGACGTGGTGTCCGCCCTGCCGGCGGGAACTTCCCGATCTCCAGCGAATCTACACCGAATATAAGCCAAAGGGTTTGCAGATTATCGGATTGGCCGTCAACGATACGCCGGAGAAGGTTCGCGAATTCGCCCAACGAAACGGGTTAGCCTGGGTGATGCTTATGGCCAACCGGGAGGCGCTGCAGAGTTTCGAGGTGAGTTCGGGGGTACCGACGACCGTCTTTATCGACCGCCAGGGTCGCGAGGTATCGCGTGTAATCGGCGCCCGCGATTACGAGTTTTTTAAGAAAGAAGTAGCCAAGATAATAAATTAGTCTCATTACTCCGGATAAAGATGGAAGCGGCTTTCGAGCCGCTTTTTTTTGCAAAAAAAAGAGGGCTTGGGCAGCCCTCCAAGAAAGGTATTAAGGAAATCGACTACGACAAGCGGGGGTCGAAGTCCGGCCGAAAGGGATAGTAGCAGTCGACCTTATATAAGGTCCCAATATTATCCCATTATGAGGATCGGGTTGGATTTTCATAAGTAGCGGTAATTCTGGTGCAAAGGGGTATGTTGAAAAAGTCAAATATGAATTTATTGTGCTACATCTATTAAAATGTCCAATTATAAGTATTTGAAAAGCGGCAGGTCATAATCCGCCTTCGCCGAATCAGGACCTGCCGCAACCCCAATAAGATAAATACAATAGCAAGGTTTTTAGTCGGGGTTCAAGCGTTTATAACCCACCCGCCTCGGCGTCTTTGCCGCTTTCGCCGGATGGGGCACAATATCAAGTAGTTTTTCAACAGACCCGCAGGAGTGTACAGGAGCGTATTCGTTCGCGCGGGATTATTTAATAGGCGATAAATATTATTGGTGCATAATAAATTATGGCCAATCTGGCTCGGCGGGGCGTTACAAAATCGCCTGTTTCACCGGGTCCACGGGGGAAATCAAATTGACATTATTGAAATATTGCAAAGAAATCAGTGAATGTGAAAAGATTTGCGTACAATATTGCCTTTTTATTTCAACCTTGGCGCCCAATCAATATTCAGCCTTTTTTTGGGCATGAACCTAACCATTTGGGATTTATCATAGTATTTAGGCTCCGTTATTGGGGTTTATCAACCGAATTTCTGAATTTAAGACGGGTATGAGATTTGCTTTATAAGGGGGTGGAGGAATCGTCTCACCCTTTGGTAAACAGCTTCGGAATGGCCTGATGACGTGGAGGCGAGCTATATCTATTTGCCAATGAGGGTGAAGAGGGGAGAGTGTCGGGATGTTTAAAGTGCCTGTGGTGGAATGTCTTAACGGGTCTTTCGGGCTTTATCTGGTCGAAAAGCCGATTGACCGCAACTATTTAACCGGCTAAGAGAGAAAGGAGGTTTCGGGTATGAGACGGTTGGCGATCTGGCTGAACAGTCTTCTGTTTTTGACCGGCCTGACGCTGGAACTAACCGGCGTCGGCCTGATCACGCGTCTGCGTGAAGACCTGATGTATGATTTTATTGCCCGAACCGGCATGGAGTGGGTTTTTGTCATGCTATATTTCTTCTTTTTCTTTATCCAGCCGGTCATAAACCTGATTGCGATTATCAGTAAGGATCGGGGAATTTTGATAGAGCAGGCCGGGTAATAAATGTCGCTGACACCGGGGTGAGGCCATATCGACCGGTTTAAAATGGATATTATGATGCGGGTGGCTGCGGAGCCGCCCGTTTATTATTAATGCATAATAAGCGGGGGTAATTTTAAATTTCAGTGGATACAGGAGGGTTGCGGACCGCCGTCATGGAAGTACCGGGAGAGGATAACCATATCGATAAAATCGACAGACCCGGAGGCATCGAAATCACCCGTGTTTTCCACGGGGGCGGAACCGCCGTTGAAAAAGTAATCTGTCATATAAACGGCATCGAGCAGATCCAGGCGTCCGTCGCCGTTGACATCGGCGCAGGAAAGGCCATAAACGACGGCGATATTGGATATCGGCGACCAGTTCCAGACTTCATCGGCCGTTTTCAGGGCGAAGTAATAAGTTATATTCGGGGAAAGGCCGGAAATAACAAGGCTGTCGGCGGCTCCGGCCAGAGATGGTCGGGGTGTCGGGGTGATTATATCGGCACGCAGCCACCAGCCGGCCGTATCGGTTCCGATTGCTTCGGGGGTGAAGCGAATATCGTAGTAGGAGGCGCGGCCCTGGCGGTGGTCGTCGCCGGGAGCAGTCCAATATAATATGGCGGTGGAATCGTTTTGCCAGACGAGGCCGGCGGCCCGGAGGCAGGCCGCGGGTGAAAGGACAAAGAGCAGAATCAGGAATATTTTTACAGGAAGTCTCATCAGTCTTCTATTTTATGCGGCCCATTGCCGTTTGTTTAATGGCCGGGGATCAAATCAGTCAGAAGCTCTGTCTCGCCCGACGGAATTCTTTATAACCACCGACCCCAGATAAGGCAATATAAAAACCACGATATTCCTAAAAAAGGGTCCAATATTGGACTAAATTAGTATATAATTGGGGGTTTCTCGTAATTTTCAGGGGCATATTGGCACCGGCCCCCCCTTGAAACGATAATTAACCATATAGATCAGGTCGAGAATATTAATTATGCCGTTATCGTTGACATCGCCGGTTTCCGGGGCCGGTTCGGGTCCGTTATGGAAGATGTTGTTGGATAAATAAATAATGTCGAGGACAGAAAAGCGACCGTCGGAATCGACATCGGCGCAGGCATAATACTCAAAAATGGTGCTGGCAACGTTGGAATACGGGGACCAATTTCCGGCATCATCGCGGGCCCGGATGACAAAATAATAATCGCGATCGAGATCGAGCTCGGTAAGTGTCTGGCACTGACGGGTTCCGGCCCAGGCCGGGACGGGTTCACCAGAAACGGCAATGGCGTTATTCCACCAGGCAAGGGTATCGGTTCCGGGGGTAGTGGCCGAATAGCGCAGGTCATAGAGAGTGGCTCGCCCGATTCGGCCATCATCACCAGGAGCGGTCCAGCATAAATACATGGTGCCGGCCTGGAAATCGAAACCGAGGTCGTCGATAGCCCTGGAACTGGTCGGGGAAAGGAATGAAAGGATAATAAAAAAAGTGCAGGCGGTTCTAATAAACGTACCGGATTGAACACGCGTAAAAGCCATCCTTGCCTCCTGTTTAGGCGTGACGAATTAATCCCGGTGTAAGTATCTGTTGTCGTTCTTACCCGAGTTCGTATGTAAATCCGGTATCAATCAACTCATAGGCAAGTAATCGCTCAACGCGATAAAACATCTCAATGTCCGGTGAGGTAAATCGGGGGTTTCCCGAAAGCGGACATCAATACTTCGGGACAGGCGGCGGGTACAGACAGCTGTCCTTTCGTGCCGACATATATATCGACTTCTCAATAAAAAGGCAAGTATTTTTATCGTGATTAATAAAATATTTTGCCGTTATTAATCGAATATTTACATTTGAATAATGTACTATGTCTGTGAAAGGCCGGTTCCGGGTAGTTCTTGCCAGGCGGCTTTTTTTCGGATATGTTTCCCGGAATGAAGGTGAATCCGGGTATTGGTAAGAAATTATGTTGAGTGGCAGACTAAGTCGTATAGGGGCCTTTATCAGGCATTATTTTCTGGGGATTTACCGTCGATTTGACGAGCATCATATTTTTCTCTTGGGGGGCGGCCTGGCCTTTTCGCTGGTGGTATGTACCATACCGCTGACGCTGATAATATTTTCCGGGTTGGGGCGGATACTCGAGGAACCGTCGCTGGCCGGGGAGATCGGGATTGCCATCGACCGCGCGGTACCGTATACGCTTTATGCCGCGGAGTTGAAACGGCTGATTTTTGACAGGATAGAGGACTTCCGGGCTTACAAAAATGTGGCGGGCGTGGTGGGGATTCTGGGTCTTCTTTTTGCCGCCAGCGGGTTGTTTTCGTCCATGAGGACGATTCTTTCCCGGGCTTACGGTATAGCCGGGGGTGAGCCGGTACTTCTGGGAAAACTTCGCGATCTGGGTCTGGTTCTTCTGGTCATAATTTACTTTTTATTATCCACGATGATCCTGCCGGGGGTGGAGATATTCAAAGAGATGGCGGGGAAACTGGCCTTTTTGTCGCAGTATCGGCTGGGTTTCATACCGGCCATTCTGATTGAGGCGGCGTCGTTTATCATAATATTCGGGTCTTTTGTAATTATTTACCTGGCGGTACCGCATCAAAGACAACCTATCCGGGTGGTGTTTATCAGCGCCATATGGGCGGCGTTATTATGGGAGACGGCCAAGCGGCTATTTGGTTTTTATATTGTTCATGTGGCGGTTTTCAGCCGCATTTACGGGGCGTATACGGCGGCCATAGTCCTGATATTCTGGATTTATTATACGTCATTGACTTTTATTCTCGGGGCGGAAATCGGGCAGTTGTATCGGGAGTGGAAAGAGGGACGGCTTCAGGCTTAGGGGGATAGAAAGCGGGCCGGAAAGGAGGGAGAGGAGGAGATGAAAGCGACTCAAAAAGAACAGCCGGTAATCAAGACGGCACGTCTGATACTACGCCCATTCAGAATAACCGATGCGGTGGCGGTGCAGAAATTGGCCGGTGAGTTTGAAATAGCCGACACGACGGCCAATATCCCGCATCCCTATTATATCGATCATGCCCGGGATTGGATAAAGACGCACCGGGAGAGTTACGAATCCGAGCGCCTGGGGGTATTTGCCATAACCAAGGTCGAGAGCGAGGAACTTATCGGGGCGGTCGGTTTAATGATTAACCGGGGTCACGATTCTGCGGAATTGGGGTATTGGGTGGGCAAGCCGTTCTGGAACCAGGGTTACTGCACGGAGGCATCCCGGGCGCTGCTTCGCTGGGGATTCGAAGAATTGAATCTGAATCGTATTCAGGCCCGTCATTTCGTAAGGAACCCCTCGTCGGGGAGGGTAATGGAAAAATTGGGGATGAAAAAAGAAGGCATCCTGCGCCAGTTTTTCAAGAAATGGGGTCGTTTCGAGGATACGGCTTTGTACTCCATATTACGTTTCGAATATTTCAGCGAAAACGATTAGAATTTCAATTTTGAAAGCGGGATTTTTAATTTCCGAAAAGAAAAGGGGGATGCGTATCAAATAAAAAAAAGGAGTTTTTTTGATAAAGATGATTCCGGCCGAGGCTCGTCATTTCAATGATTTCGGGTGGCTTAAGACATATTGGCTGTTTTCCTTTGCCAATTATTTCGATCCGGAGAATATCCAGTTGGGGGCATTGAGGGTATTCAATGATGATATTGTGGAACCGGGCAGTGGTTTTCCCACGCACCCGCATCAGGAGATGGAAATAATTACGGTGGTTCTGGAGGGCGAAATAACGCATAAAGACAGCATGGGGAATACTTCGATTATCCGGGCCGGGGATGTCCAGAGGATGTCGGCCGGCACCGGGCTGACGCATTCGGAATTCAATTTATCGGATAAACCGGTCCACCTTTATCAAATATGGTTATATCCGGACCGGGCCGGGCTGAAACCCTCGTACGAGCAAAAGAGGATTGTCGGAGACGAGGGGGCCAATTTTCTTATGCCACTGGCCTCGGGTCAGGAGAAACCGGGGGCGGTGGTTTTTCACACGGATGCCACCATATATCGGGGTAAGATGGAGCGGGGCGGAAATCTGGAATTCAGGGCCGGGGAAGACCGTCGCCTTTTTGTCTATGTTACCGAAGGGCGCCTGCATATTAACGGGCGGACCCTGGAGAAGTCGGGTCAGGCCCGGATAGACCTGGAAATAAGGCTGGAATTAAAAACCGATACCGGCGCGGAGTTTATTCTGATAGATGTTCCGTCGTGCCGGGGATGGGGTTATAACGGGGAAACGCTTCGCGGGGCGGGCGAGATGACCTGGGCGCTGGAGGAGTTTCCCGGTTCACGTAAACTGCTGCACTATGAAGCGCAGTTAAATGCGCTGTATCCGGGGATAAAGGCGATGGGTTTCTGCCAGTACAATTTATGGCGGTTTCCGGCCGAAGTCATTGAAGAAATAATCCGGGTTCATCCCCGGATAGTTTATCGGGGGCTTTTATGCCGCAATCCCTATTATATATTACCCGAGGGGGAGCGCTCGGGGAAAATTCCACGGAAGGTCGGAGCGGGAAGACTTCTGGAGATGATTTACGAGTATGAGACCTTGAAGAGGGGCTGGGTGTAATTCAATTCAAAAAATCGCAAGGGGCTATAATTGGACAATCTTCGCAAGAATATTTCACTTAATGTTATTTTATTAAAACTCCATGCGGCAAAACGCGGGGATGGGTCACTTTTGTATCGAGTTGAAGACAAACGGAGTAGTTGAGTCGACGGTATTACGTGGGGCGGCAAGAGAAATTTCTGTTTGTTGTTCTTTCCAGCGTAATAGAACTCGAAGTTTTCAACTACATTTTTTTTAGAACCCACGGCAAGCCGTAGGGCACCAGGGCGGACGGAGGAAATCGAGCCGATACGTGCCATCGAAAAAACCGACCCCTAAAGGGGGCGGCCACCGGGCACTCTGAAAAGCGCGGGGATGGGTTACTTATTTCTTGTGCTTAAAACAAATCGCGCAGAATAGGAAACGGCGCCAGGGGTTTTCCCGAGCGCCGTTTATTTTCCTGGGGAAACAAGTTAATTACATGCCGGGGCAGACCGGGGGTTCACCGCCCTTGAATTTGAAATCTACCAAATAAATGATATCGAGGATATCCACCTGGGTATCGCTGTTGACATCGGCGGTTTCCATCGGCGCCGGGGCGGGGCCGCCCTTGAATTTATATTCTATCAAATAGATAATATCCAGAACATTGACCAGGCCGTCGACCTCGACGTCGGCGCAGACGTAAGTCGCCCCGATGGTGGCCGAAAGCCCGACGGTTTCATAGCCGGCCAATTCGCCGGAAAAATAAGGCTTGTGAATCCAGTAGCCGTCAAAGAGCATGGTGGTGGTATAGTCCATCTGGGCCGGGCTGCCGACGACGAATTTGACGATAACGACGACGCCTTCGCCGGGGGGCAGAGGGGGATTGCTTTGGGCGGCGGAGGCCTGAAGTTGAATGGCAAGGCGCTTGGTCGGCGGGTCTTCGGCGACCAGTTGAGCGATTTCAAAATTTTCAGTACGGCATCCGACGGTAGTTAAGGAGTGGTAGGTCAAGTCCAGGTCGCCGGAATACTCGATGGGGATTTTGATATATTCCAAGGGAATGGTGTTTCTGATGCGAATCGGGACCGAAATGATACTGCCTCTCGGTGCGATCATATCGGGGGCGTCAATCGTATCCGCCACGGCCACGACCAGGTGTTCGCGGGTCTGGGAATGATTCTCCGCGCCGCCGGAAACGGCCAGGGAGATATCATAAATGCCCGGGATTTCAAAGGTATGCAGGGGGTCTTCGAGGCTGGAAACGCCGCCGTCGTCGAAATTCCAGTTCCAAACGGGGGCGGTCAGATCGGA
>JBGSHP010000012.1:0-164914 GCA_041752195.1 Candidatus Zixiibacteriota bacterium
GCGACCGCATCGGGGTTATCGTAACATGGGTAAACGACCGATTGAAACGATTGAAGAAGGCAAGAAACTGAAAGGTAAAAAAGCCGCTTAACCAACTAACCGAAGAGGCCCAAACTGTACGGGAAGTCCTTGACTTTTACAGATAATATATTATGGCCCAAGAAAATGAAATATTACCCATACAATATCTTCAGTCTTGTATGATTAATGCCCTCACTTTATCGATTAATTCTTGATATAACAAAATTGATCGTTATATTATCACCATAGTAATATTACTTCCTCAATCGGGGAGGGTGGGAATATGTGTCTTCTAAAAAAATTGAAAATTATCATTCTGCCGATCTGTGTATTGTTTGTCCTGACCGGTTGCGGTGGTGATAATGACTACCCGGTGGCATATGCTTCATACCGTGGTATTCCCCGTGTAACCGGATATTATGTTCACTACTATGATGAATATCAGGGGAAGTTGTACGGCTATGAAAACGGCGAAGGCGCCGGTCATATATGGAATCCTGTCGTTAAGTCATCGATCGATTTTGAGTTTGCTATCCCTGTAGGTGCAATAGTATACATATGGATAGAAAGAGCCTTGGGTCCTTTTGAAAGCGAGAGGGATTTCATTAATTCTGGCGGCGCTAATATAGTTTTGCCGGCAACCGCCCCGATCGTTATCATGAATAGATATCAAGAGGCCGGTGTGTTTAGAGTTAAATGGGACGGCAACGACCAATTTGGCAACCCCCAGCCGAGCGGTTTTTATTATGCTCACATTATTATAGACGATTATAGAGCTGACAATATTATATTCCTGGCTCAGGATTGTTCTTACTCGCTTCCCGGCGTGGATATCATAGGGTGTGAATAGATAATTTTTGTTGGCAAAAGATTCGCCTCAAGATGTGATTTAATAAGGAAAGTGCAATGAAGAAAATCTGGTTAGTTTTTTTGCTTCTGGCATGCCTGGCCGCCCCGGCTTTCGGGGATGGCGATTCCGAACACTTTAAAGTAGGTCTTTCGGCTTCGCTTCAAGGAGAAAATGTAGATATCTTATTGCCGATTTGGATGAGTGACAAACTCGTGATAATACCCGCCGTGAGTTTTGCCTACTTAAGTGATGCCGCCACCGATATGGCCGTTGGTTTCGCCCTGCGACGCAACGTCGGGCAGGGAGATGCCGTCCCCTTTGTGGGTGCGCGCTTTATGTTATTCATACTTAATCCCGAAGGAAATTCAAGTGGTACGACTGACTTCGTTTTCGGACCCTTCGCCGGCGGTGAATACTTTTTCCATGATCATTTCAGTATTGGCGTCGAAGCCCAGGTAAATATAGCCAAATCCGACAAGACATCGCTACGGTTCGGCCATCCCGATGGGACGACTATCAACACGGCCACCGCAGTCTTTGCCACGTACTACTTCTAGTCCCGGGGATTTCGCGCGGATGACACAAAAACCCCACCTGGAATACAAAGGCTACCCCGCCCGCAAGCACTAAGTTCTCAATTGTGATTTACTTTCGGGCATCGAACCTGCTCTTTACCGCCGGATTTTCTATCGTTGTCATCCCAGCGGAAGCTGGGATCCAGTCTTTGGAGTTTGTTGCCGGGTGGCCCGCCCTTCAAGTGTCGGGACTATATCGTGCGGGACCGATGTCCACATCGGTCCCGAATTCATTGGAAAGCAAGGATTCAATCCCCCCATTATTTCACTACTAAATCGATGGTGATTTGACAATGCCTCCCCATATAGGAGACATATTATGATTTTTAATGATTTCAGGGATCAAATAGCCATAAAAAGCGGTTGTTCGATATCAATATCAAAATCCGTGCAACCGCCTGCTACCATTGTCATTATCCCCAAAATTGCAAAAACTTGTCCCCAACTTGATTGGGGAACGGGGGAAAAATGTGGCGAAACGAACCCATTTTGATGCTGGTTTAAAATCTTTCGTAGGGCAGCATCCCTGCGATGCTGCCTCTTTTGCTACCCCGCGCCTCGCGGGGTAGGGCTGGAAATAAATATCGCATTTAAAAAAGGAACACCCCGTGACTCCTTAAAAATAACAAAACGAACCCATTTGTCGAGCCATGTAGGTCGTGGATCCGAGAAATTCGCTTCCGCGAATTTCGAGAAACCCGACATATTATTCCGTGGCTATTCTTTTCTTACCCCTCTCATGGAGGGGGGATCAAGCGGGGAGTTTCATGGCACCTAAAAATTTTCGGAACGAACCCAACTCATGGCACTAGATTATCCCGCATGCAAGTACAATGAATTTACCAGCATCCATCACGCCGGCTTCAGAACCACCGCCCGGCCCTTGCGGCCGTCGATGAGTATCTCCAGTGGCTTTTTCAGGCGCACATGGCGGATATAATCCGTCTCGGCCACCACCGGAAGTGTTTCCAGCCAATCCCAATCAAGGTAACTGCTCCGCTGGTTGTCATCGACCGTGAGATACCCGATATTGAAAGAAATGATATTCTGGAAGAAATGTGTCCCGAAAGAAGGCGTGACGACAAAGTCGCCGTAGACGGCTTCGACTATCACGCGGGCCGCCGAAATCTGCCGCCATTTGACTGGCACCCCCAGCCACCGGTCAGCGGTCCCCCAGCGCCCGGGACCGAGCAGCAGGTATTGCCGCCCGTTTTCCTTGAAAAATTCATTGTACTGCCCGACCTGTTCGGCCATCTCGGGCATATTAGCGCGGTTGAAATTATCGGGGCGGATATATATGATATCTTGGACATTGTCGATACGGCCGTGCGACAGGGATTGCCCCGATTTGCAGAAAAGACGGTCCCTTTCGATATTCTTCATGGACAATTCGGCCGGGCCGATATCCACCGCCATGGGGCGAACCTGAAGAAAATAAAACTCGTTCCGCTTCTTCTCCGAGGAGGGATACAACTCGCCGGCGAATTCGATCTCGATAGGGCAATTCATGGCCCGCGAGGCCATGTTCAACAGAAAACGGATGATATCATCCAGCGGAAACAGGCGCGATTTCAAGATGGGGTCGAAGGTGACGATCTTCACCCCTTTCCGCCCCACTCCGGAATAGATGCGGTCGTTTTCGGGAGAATAGGTCGAGCCGACAAAGGCCAGGCTGCCGTCTTCTTCGGCTACCTGGATGGATATCCGGGCCATCCCCGATTCTCCCCCCGGCATGGGAAAGACGGCCGGGTTGGTCATATCGATGGCGAAAAAGTCCTTTTGCGAATTCTTAAGATAATCCCGGGCGCTGGAAAACTGCGGCGTAACCTGGGAGTTGCTGGGCGAAAAATAGAGACAGTTCTCGCCTTCCACGACCGTCTTCCCCAGCCCCAGGGCGACGTACGCGATACCTTCTTCGGGTTTGATATTGCCGATGGAATAAAAATTGTACGACCGCGCGATACCCGACAGGACGGGGTAAAAATATCCGTTCCGTTCCCGGCCGACCGCCTTCTGGATGACCACCGCCATTTTTTCTTCCTCTACGCGGTTGCCGGTTGCCTCTATATAATTCTTGGAATTACGGTAAAAGATGGAGGCATAAATCAACTTGATGGCTGTGGCCAATCGCACCAGACGTCCCTGGAGAGAACCGAACCGGTTGGGGAGCATGTGCGTTTCGAATATGCCCGCGAACGGCTGGTAGTGGGAATCTTCCAGAAGCGACGACGACCGCACCGCCACGGGATAATCGACATAATTCAGATAAGCGCGCAGATCACGAAGGATGCCCCGGGGGAGTTCGGCTTTCTTGAAAGCCAAGACGATTTCTTCATCCGTGCGTTCGGCCAGCCCCATTTCCAAAAGATTATTCCGCTCGACAAATTCGTCATAGATATCCGTCCCCAGAATGGCCGAGGGCGGTACGGCTATATTGACCCCCTCGAAGGCATGATAGACATCGTACCGTTTCAACAGAGTATTGACAAAGGCCAGACCGCGCCCTTTGCCTCCCAGGGAACCGCTCCCCAGGCGGACAAACTCGGTGAGACTGTCGAAATGGCGACGATCGAAATCGGTCACCATCCCCAGTTGCTTTTCCCGCCGAAAATCCTTGAAAGTACTGATAAGGTACTTGCGGAGAGCGTCGATACTCTTAAACTCGCTCACCTTCACCGGCCGCAGGCGGTTGGCCAGGTCGAATTCGGTGCGGGCCATGAGCCAGTTGGAAAAATGATTCCGCCCGGCATGATATTCGATGGAGTCCTCCTCCACCTGGGCCAGGCACCTTTCCATGGAGCGGAAATCGTTGGCCCGGCACAACTCGGCCCCGTCGGGACGGCGAAAGACAAACTCGCCGAAACCAAAATTGTTTTGAATAAACAGGCTAAGGTCGGTCAGAAGCGTGGGCGAGTTTTTATTCAGGAAGGCGGTGCTGTTGCGCCGCGCCAGTTCCGCATTGGCTTCCTCCGCCGATTGCAGGAGCACCGGCAGGTCCTCGACCTCTTTCTTGGCCTCGCGCGCGAATTTTATCCCGGCCTGGTTATCGCGAACCCCCTCGTGCAGGAAACTGATATCGGAGATAATGCCCAGAAGATACTTCTTGTACTTTTTAAACAACCGCCAACCGTCTTCGTAGTTGTCGGCCAAAAGAATCTTGGGACGGGCCCGCATGCGCAACATTTTATTGGCCAGGTTCAATCCTTCGGCCATGAGATCCTGGGTCTGTGTCATTATTTCCGAATAAATCAGGGGCAGGTAGGCCGAATAAAAACGGACGGAGTCTTCGATGACGATAATTACCCGCACCCCCACCAGCGAAGTATCGAAGCCGACATTGATTTTGTCTTCGATATATTTAATGATGGCCAGGAAAATATTCACCTGACCGGTCCAGATAAAGGCCTTGTCGATAACCCGGTGATGCCCTTTTTCTTCCAGCATTTCCAGTTCCCGGGCGTGAAAAGCCAGAAGAACAACCGGGATATTGGGGCGGATTTTCTTGGCCTGGGCGGCAAAGGCCGCCAGTTCGATATCTTCCAGCCGGCGGAAAATTATCACCAGGTCGTAGTTGAAAGTCCGAAGCAATTCCAGGGCTTCCTCGCCGGTGGAAACTCGTTTTAGGGCCGGAGCGTTGGAGAGGTTGAACTCGGCGTACTCGCTCATGACCAGTTGCGCCAGGTGGCCGTCTTCGCGAAGTATGTACGAGTCGTACAGGGAGGAGACCAGCAGGATGTCTTTCACCTTGAAGGGCATGAGGCTGTCGAAGCGGGCCAGCCCGGTCTCGTAATCTTTGAGGTCAAAGTCAGGTTTCATATATTAGGATAAAGATATCAAATGAGAAGCGACGATTCAATAGTATTATTATGCCAATTGAAGCGCGGAAGTCACATCCCCGATCAAGTCAAGGACGGGACCCGCCACAACTTCTCGAACAAAACAATCGGCGCCGGGTGATAAAACACCCGACGCCGCTTTTGCCAAAAAACGGGGTTCAATCTCTTAAATCAGACGACGCCCTGGTCGAGCATGGAATCGGCGACTTTCACGAAACCGGCGATATTGGCGCCGACCACGTAGTTGCCGGGGTGACCATACTTGTCCGAAGTCGTCTTGCAGGCCTCGTGGATGGAAATCATGATCCGGTGCAGGCGATCATCGACTTCCTTGCGGCTCCAGGAGAGGCGCATGCTGTTCTGGGACATCTCCAGGCCGGAAGTGGCCACGCCGCCGGCGTTGGCTGCCTTGCCGGGACCGTAGAGAATTCCCGCCCGGACGAAAGCGTTGACCGCTTCGGGGGTCGACGGCATATTGGCGCCCTCGGCGACGCAGAAACAGCCGTTTTTCAGAAGGACTTCAGAGTCTTTGCCGTTCAGTTCGTTCTGGGTGGCGCAGGGCAGGGCCACTTCGACCGGCACGTTCCAGATCCCGGTGCCCTCGACATACTTGGCCGATCTGAATTTCTCGGCATACTCTTTAATCCGGCCGCGTTTGATGTTTTTCAGTTCCATGACGAAGTTAAGTTTTTCCGGAGTGATGCCATCCATGTCGACAATGTAGCCGTTGGAATCGGACAAAGTCACGGCCTTACCGCCCAGTTCATTGACTTTCTCGACCGCATACTGGGCCACGTTGCCCGAACCGGATACGGCCACCTTCTTGCCCGCAAAATTCTGACCGCGGGTCTTGAGCATTTCTTCGGCAAAATAGACCGTGCCGTAGCCGGTGGCCTCGGGACGTATCAAACTGCCGCCCCAGTTGAGACCTTTACCGGTCAGGACACCTTCGAAAACGTTTTTGATACGTTTGTACTGCCCGAACATGAAACCGATTTCACGACCGCCCACGCCGATATCACCGGCCGGAACATCGGTGTCGGCGCCGATGTGACGGTTCAGTTCGGTCATGAAACTCTGGCAGAAACGCATGACCTCGTTGTCCGATTTCCCTTTGGGGTCGAAATCGGAACCGCCCTTGCCGCCGCCCATGGGCAGAGTCGTCAGGCTGTTTTTGAAAACCTGCTCGAAACCCAAAAACTTCAGAATACCCAGATTGACACTGGGGTGGAAACGAAGACCGCCCTTGTACGGGCCGATGGCGCTGTTGAACTCGACACGGAAACCGCGGTTGACCTGCACCCGGCCGGAGTCATCCAGCCACGGCACGCGGAACATGATGACCCGTTCCGGTTCCACGACTCTTTCCACGATCCGGGCTTCTACATATTCCGGATGTTTTTCCAGAACCGGTTCCAGCGATTCCAGAACTTCGGTCACGGCTTGAATGAATTCCGGTTCGGCCGGATTCTTGGCCTTGACCATCGATAGTACCGATGAGAGATAAGCGTTCATAATAAACTCCCAAAAGCCATTAAAGGTTATGATGAAATTTCACATTTTACTTCGTCTGATTCGAATATAGAGAGAGTGATTGAAGTGTCAACGGCAAAGGGTCAAAGTAAGGTATTTCGAAGCCGCAACTTCGTTTTCCCTTAGCCCGGGACAGGGATAAACATAAAAAAACCGCCGGTTTTCGACCCGGCGGCTCTATCAATGGAATGATTCGCTTTTACTCGATAGGCTCCGGCGGATGGGTCAGGATGACCATGGCCTGATCGGTATATAAATCTTCGACCGTCATGGCTTGACTGGTGTCGACCAGACGCGTCGGCGATAAAACAAGGTAGGCCGTATCCAGTTCAAAACTGGTATCCCAGTGGGAATTGAAATAGACGGTGGCCAGATGGGCATAACCCTCGTCATCGACTATCAATCCCGGGACATCGCCTATTTCCGAAACCCAGACGGTGGCATATGTACCGCTATCAGCCCAGGAAACTTCAGCCAGGGGATTCAGATCCAGGCCGCGCATGATACTATCCAGATAAATGGTTCCGGATTGGCTACCGTAATAAATGTTGAATTCCAGCAGGCTCAAATCGGGGGAATTGAAGATACTGACATCGACGGATATCTCTTCGCCCATAAGGATATCGAAGTACCGCGGCGTAAATTTAAGCATCGGTACCACGGGAAGCAGATCGATATCGAGGATGACATCTTCGCCGGCGATTACATCGACGGTAACTACACCGCTGTACATCACAATGAAATCATTGTCCATGGCTTCGACCACGAACGTCCGCTCGGGGCCGGCCGGGACGGTGATTTCGCCCATGAGGTAAGACCCGACCAACTCCAGAGGGAATTCCAGCGGTTCTTCTTCACCGGGAAGATAAATTCGCACCCGAAATTCACTGATTTCGGATATTTTTCCCGGGGCGCTGAATTCGGTCATGGCCTGAATCTTTACCAGATGCCCCTCACCGGTTATTTTCTCGGCGCAACCGTTAAAGATCAGCGTGGCGGCCAGTACCATTAAGACTAAGACGACATATCTTTTCATATCCACCTCGCTTAAAAGGCCGCCGAAAGCCCGATTGACAGTTGATAGCCGGTCAGGTCAAAAGCATCGTCATCGGCCTGCCCGGTGTAATATTTAAATCCGGCGTCAGCGGCCAGATCCGCGGACAGCCTGTATCCGGCCGCCAGGCCCAAACCTAGAAGGCGGGAGCTGTCGAAGTCATATTCGTTGCCGGCCATCAGTTTCAGTTCCGCCGAGGGTGTCAGGGTCAAGTCGGTTCCCGGCATAATGGAGAAGGCCCCGTACAGGCCGAACTCGTTGCCGAATATTTTCAACTGGTCGACAACGGCCTCGGTAGAATCATACCGGGTGTTACGGCCCCGAATTAAGTACTGCAATCCTACTTCAAGGCCGAATCGTTCGGCATTGTACGCCATGCCCAGACGCAAATCGAGTTGATTGCTCTGCTTGAATATTTTCTCGTTGTCCAGTTCATCTGTGCCGTAAGTCGAAAATATGGCCGCCAGCGAAAGAGCCGTATTATTCAACTTTCTCTGCAGGTTGAAACTGGCGCTGAACATATCGCCGGGATTGTAATCGCCGCTGTTTTCGTAAGCCTCGTAAGTACCGTACATATGGTACATGACCGTGGCGCCCAGGCGATAGTCGTTATAAACCGTGGCGCCCCCCAGGAGGGCGTTAAGACCGAAACCCTCGCCCAGACGGCGCACCGGCAAAACCAGATAATTACGAGACCAGAAATCCATGATCGGCCATTCTTCGGCCAGGCTCAATTCGGTTTTCCCGGTCGGAAGATTGCTGCCCAGGCTTAAGATTAGGCGGTCATCAGCAAATGATTTATTGACCTGGACACGAGCGTCGCATAAACCGGAAAGAGAAAGTTCCTTATTAGATTGATTTAAATTACTACTGGCTGTAGCCATATAGACACGGGCCTCCAGATTATCCGCCAGGGGTACGAAACCGGTCAGCGGTACGGCAAACTGGTCGAGGGTGGTTTTATCGGACCCCTCCTCGATACTCCAATGCGAATAAATCAGCCGTGCTCCGCCGGCGGAGGCTTGATTTTGTACTACCTGGCCGGAAACCGCCGCCGCCAGAAATAGAATCGCCCCCAGAATGATACCTAATTTACGGGCGAACATCGAGATTCCCCCTTATCAAAATGGTGGCGTCGTTATCGGTCGGCGAAGGCCGCGGCGGGATAATCGGGCCGCGCTGGTGCCGATCCAGATTGTTTATATCATCGATAAAGCCGGTATTATCGAGGATTGAGGATTGGAAGTCGTCGATTTCTTCGCCGGAGCCGTCACCGTCGCCGGATTCGGTCAATATCGACTCCAGACGATCCGGGGGTGTCGGCGCCTGGGCCAGACTTGCCATCATTTCGGCTTGTTTGGCCGCTTCCGTGAAACGGCCGTCGGTGTTATAAGCGGAGCGGAATTCCTGCTGGGCTTCCCTGTACATTCCCTGGCCGCGATAATCCAGACCCCGGCAGTACGACAAGAACGCCAGATATGATTCGGTCGGGAATTGTCCCAGGGAATCTTTTTCGGCCTCGGTCAGTGTTATACCCATATTATCCAGAATCCGGTTTACGAATTCCTTCTGGATTTTAAAAAGCCCCTCCAGTTTTCCTTCACTGGGGCCGGTCGGAGTCATGCTGGAATCACGGGTTTGCACGACGGCGCCGTCAAGGCGGATTTCCTCGGCACCCAGGCCGGTTACCGCTCCTGTAACCAGGCGGTTGCTTCCCAGAAGCCGCCCCAGACGGGGCGAGTTTTGCGGGTCGGTATATTCCGAGGAACCCAGGGTCAATTCCTTAAGAATCATATCAATTTTAAGACGATCCACGACCCGTAACGACTGGACCTTGGCCAGATCGATGGCCGTGAATTCCGCCAGACCTTTACCCAGCGGGGCCAGGTCGGTCGGCAGATGGGCGGCATCGAAATCCACCACCCCGATCGTATTTTCCGGAATGGAATCGGTTTTCAGGGATTCCTCATTGGTCAAGGCGGTTTTCACCTCGAATCCGAGTCGTCTGTTTATCAATTGGTCGAGATGTTCCCGGACCAATCGTGCCGATTCTCCTTTTGGCTTTTGCGCCAGGCACTGCCGATAGGAATCGATGGCCCGCCCGAAAAACTCCTGCTGTTCATAAATGAGTCCCAGATAAAGCGAGGTGCGGGCATCCGCTTTAATATTCTCGGATTGCTTGAGAATGTCTTCGGCTTTGGTCAAATCGCCTTTTTTGTACCAGGCTATCCCCAATTCCTGCCAGAGCCGAAAATCATCGGGATTCCGGTTCGTCGCCGCCTCGAGCGCGGCGATCGCTTCGTCGTGTCGTCCCTCCTCGGCCAGTTTCCGACCCTGCTTGAGAGGTGATGAGGCGCACCCCCAGAGGGTCAGCAGGAATCCGGCGGCGAGTATAATTCTTATTAATTTCATAATGTCCTTGTCGGTGGAATTATCCCCTGGTCATGATGCCACCAGGGGGCGGTAAATTTCCATCTTCTGCCTGGCTTCTTCGAAAGTGTTATCCTTCTCGTAGGCTTTCTTGAAAAGTTCATAGGCTTTGCCGTAGTCATACTGATCCATATAGTACAAGCCCTGGGAATAAAGCGAAGCGGCATCGTACATTTCGGTTCCGCTTTCCTCTATCAGGCTCTTGGCTTCGTCGTTGACGATCAGGTCAAGTTTCTGGGCCAGTTCCGGAACCATTTCCTTCTGCATTTTGAAAAAGTCGGGCTTGCCTTCCTTTTCCACGAAAGCCATGATTTCCGAGGTTTCAACATTGACCGCCTTAACAATCATCTTGGCCGATTTATCGTCCAGTTGCGTTACCGAACCGAACACCATGATTTGCGCTCCCAGCATTTTGCCCACCTGGACGGCGGCATCGGCCGATTGCATTCCGGCTTTGGCCAACTCCAGCTCTTTCAGAATAAAATCGAGTTTATCCCGTTCGACCACTTTGAGGTCGGATATCCGGGAGAAATCGGATTCAAAGAATTCAGCCAGACCCTTGGTAACATAACCCAGTTCGGCGCGGAATTTCTCGGATGAAAAATTATCGAATTCCATGATGGCGATGGTGCGAAGTTTGGTATCGGTGTCGCAAACCAGGGCATTCTTGTCTTTCATCAGGCGATACCACTGATCGCGTAATTGCCGGGGCCAGATATCCTGCGGCAGGTGCATCAGGCAGGGCCCGATAGCCGCGATTTGACCCAGGTAATCAAATGATCTGCGCAGGTATTCCTCGCCTTTGCCGTACGTCAGAAGGCTCAAAGTGGCCAGGCCGGCAATACTGTCCTTGGAATTCAAGCCGGGGCTTTTGAGCAGGGAATCGACCAGGGTGATACCTTTATCGAATTCCAACTCGCTGTAAAACTTGATAGCCTCGGTCAACTTTTCCGAGACCTGTCCCTTATCCTGGGCAAATAACGGCTGATTGGCCGTGCCCACGACCAGGGAAAGAACAAAAAACATCAAAGCGAAACAAAAAATGGTTTTGTGCCGGGTCATATAACCCTCCTTATTTAAATTGACTGATTTTCAACTCTGATACTATTTAAGATATAGCCTATTGAGTAAATTCAAACATTAATTTATGCGGCTCACCGGGGGCGACTTCGATGGTGTCAATTTTGGCCAGGGTTCGCCCATCCATTAATAAAACGGCCCGGACTATATGCCGCCCCGGCTTAACCTTATACGTATTAGGGGTGGGCAAAGACTGCCGTTCCCCATCGATATAGACCTCGGCCCCGTGCAGCGGCCGGGAGCCAACCCTAAGTTCCACCAATTCAATCAGTTCCGGCTTTTCCACGGGCATTTCAAAACGGAAGGTCAGGTCGCGTTTCAGGCCGGTTTCGACCACGACTTTCTCGGTGATGGTCTTCTGGACACTTCGTGGATTATCGACCCGAACAGTATGTTCGCCCGGCGGGAGTGCCGCGGCCAGGCTGGACCGATTTTTGCCCTGAAGGATATCATCGATATAGATATCCCCGGACGGCCGCACCACTATCGCCAAATCTCCCGAAGAAATTCCGGCGGCGGTATCCGTTGACGGCGCTGAAATCACAAAACGGCGTGTAGTTGAATATGGCCCGGATTTTCCTTCGGAATTGGCTCCCTGTACCCGCCAGAAATATTTTCCCGGCGACAGGTCGCTATCCGGCACAAATTGAACCGCGGCCAGGTCGGTGATTTTTTCTGCCGAAACAAAAGTCGAATCGGCTCCCCATTCCAGTCTATATGAAATATTATCACCGGATATTTTTTTCCAGGATAAGACGGGGCGCTTTTCGGTTAGAGAAATCCCATCCTGCGGAGAAATTAAACCCGGGGCTATCGGAAGTGGCGCTTCGCCTCCCTTGAAAAATAAAAAATAGGCGGCCACAAGGACGGCCAGAACGCCGACAATGCCGACGGGGAGGACCGGGAAAGATTTTTTAGGCGATTTGCCGCTTTCATCCTTGGGGGCGACCACCATCGTTTCGGCGGGGCGGCTTTCAATTCCGGCCGATTCCAGAAGTTCCCGGCGCATATCATTCGCGGTTTGGTAGCGTTCGTCGTAATTTTTATCCAGAGCCCGGAGAATTATATTCTCTATCTTTTTCGGGATATCCGGATTGAATTGCCGCGGGCGGGCCGGTTCGTTGAATAATTTGGCGTCGCGAAGGACAAACTGGTTATCGCCTTTGAAGGGTAATTCCCCCGTCAGCATATAAAAGAGGGTGGTGCCGACGGCGTAGATATCGACCAGGGCGTAATTGGTGCGGATAGAGGGAGTGAATTGCTCCGGAGCCATATAGGCCGGAGTTCCGCAGGCCGCTCCGGCGGTGGTCAAATCGGGGTCATCGTCAGCCTTGGCAATGCCGAAATCGATGATTTTTATCTGGCCGCGGTTGTCGATCATGATATTGCTGGGCTTGATATCGCGGTGGCAGATTTTCTTTTCGTGCGCGACGGACAGGGTCTCCAGGACTTTGGCGATGATATTGACCGATTCCTCCAGCCCCAGTTTCCCCTTTTCTTTGATCAGGTCCTCGACCGTTTTGCCGTCGATATACTCCATGGCGATGACAAATTCCTCGCCGTGAGTGAAGAAAGTTTTTATCTGGCATATATTGGGGTTGCCGTCGAGAAGCGCCAGTTTGTCGGCTTCCTGTTTGAAGCGGTCGACGAGGCGGACATCGCCCAGGATTTTTAAAACCACTTTAAGGTTGGGTATATCTTTATGGACGCCCAGGTAGACCTTGGCCATCCCTCCGGCGCCGACTTTGCCAAGAACCTTATATTCGCCGATGAATTGCTCTTCCACGAGCGCCAATATAAGGGCTAACAATATACGAGGCAACAGAATTTGGAGCGATTTTTGGGGCGACGGCGAATCCCCCCTTCCCCTCTTGACAAGGGGGGTGTCCGAAGGACGGGGGGATAGACAAGCCCGGCAAAGATATACTGACGTCTGTTGCCTATTGATTTTTCAGCGCCCGAATTATATATATTAATCAGTCTATATCGGGATGCCTGCCAGGAAATAATCTTTATCGACACCCTCGGTTCATTCCGGGCGGCAGGAGAGGGACATTATGCGACGAAATTTCAATCGAGCCTTATGGGTTGTGTCTATCATCCTGGGGGCATTGTTTATTCTGATTCCTATATCGTTTAGCGAAACGGAGATAAAGGTCTCCGGGCAGGTGCGGGTGCGAAGTGAGGTGGAGAAGAAGACGTTCGTTGGGCTGGATACGTTGATTAACGACTGGACTGAAATGCGAGCGAGGTTAGGTGTAACGGCCACGGTAGACAGTAATTTGACGGCGTTTATACAGATTCAGGACAGCAAAGTATTTGGTGCTGATGGTACTTCGGGAATCACGACCGGATCCGATAATGTCGATTTGCATCAGGCATATATACAAATAGATCGCCTTTGGAAAAATGGAATAGGTATCAAGGCCGGAAGATTTGGGTTTAATCTCGGCAATGAAAGAATATTCGGTGCCGCTGATTGGGACAGTATCGGGCGCAGTTGGGAAGGGGTGGTGATAGAAAATGGATATTTCGACATTGATTTCACAGCTTTCTTATTTGACCGGGTCGCCCAAAATGAAAACCACCAATATAGAAAGCATTTCATTAATGGATTGCAGATGGACATTTCTCGCATAAACTCACAATTTCTAATCTTTTACGAGCGTGATACAAATTATTATGTTCAAGCAACAACTTGGGTGAGGCTCAATCGATATAATTTATGTACATATAGTAATCATTGTTTCTCAAGATTTTATTTTAAATTTAATGCGGCTTACCAATTTGGAGATATTACCTTTGGCTTTTTACAGGAGTCAATCCTGCACAAAAAAGACATCTCCGCATATATGTTTACAATAGAAACTGGAATGGCTTCCGTCTCCCTTTATAACGCCTTAATTGCAGGCGGCATTGATTTTGCCTCTGGCGACACAGAATCATTTGACATGGATAGGCATTTTATTACCCCCTACTATTCCGAGCATAAGTTTCGCGGTTACATGGATTATTTTGTCTCGTCGTCGTACTATGGCCTGGTTGACCTGTATCTCAAGGGCAAAATCGATCCTATTCGCGGATGGACCACCGCCTGCGATATTCACTATTTCACCGCCGCCGCCGACTACACCGATTTCCGGGGCGGACGCACCAAGGATATCGGGGCCGAAATCGATTTCACGGTCAACACCAGCCGCATTTCCGGGGTGGGCCTTCAGGCGGGGGCCTCGATATTTTTCCCCACCGAATCTTACGCGGCGCGGGTTCACCCCCGACCCGGTCTGTGGGGTTACACCATGCTGACGGCGGATTTTTAGATCAGGTGTAGGTCGGGTTCCGAGATATGCCGGAAGCATATCGAGAAACCCGACAATTGATATTTTTTTGAAAGACCCTTTTGACTTAAGTCAAAGGCCAAATTGCATAAACAGGCGATAATTGGTTTAAGTTTTCGCGTCAATTATAGACGATTATCGATTTCATATATCCGGTGAGGATCCTATATGGATGAAGACACCAAAATGAGCCGCCGCGAATGGCTGGCGGCTACTTTCTCCGGTCTCTCGGTTCTGGCTGCCTATGGCGTTTTAGCCGCCGAGGGATTTCTCTTTCTCGTTCCCCAAAAGACCAAACCCAGGACGCGGCTTCTTTTTGCCGGGCAGATCGAGCAATACAAAATCGGCCAGGTGCAAAAGTTTTTCGACCTTCAGGGAGGGGAAATTTTGGTCAAACGCTCCGCAGAGGGTTTCAAAGCCTTCAGTTCCACTTGTCCCCACTTGGGATGCAAGGTAAAATGGGAGGCCGACCAGAATCGTTTCCTCTGCCCCTGTCATATGGGGTTATTTGACCCCGAGGGCAAGGCCTATGCCGGACCGCCGGCCGATGCCGGCCAGAGCCTGGCCCCGGTGACCATCAAGGTCGATGAAGCCGGCGGGGTGGTCTATATCGAGGTCGAAGACAAAGGCCCGGGGAGGAAAGCATGACCGCCATCGCCGCCCGCTGGAAAGCCCGCCTGCGCGAGATGTTCCCGTTCGATTGGGAACTGGCGCGTCACGCCGGCGCCGAGCCGGTGCCGTATCATCTCAAGAAATGGTGGTTCTGCCTGGGCGGAACGGTGATGTACTTATTCATTGTCCAGGTTGTCACCGGTATCGCCCTGACCTTTTATTATGTCCCTTCGGTCCACGAGGCCTACCAGAGCGTGGCGGCTATCACCAATGAAATTCGCTTCGGGTGGTTTATCCGTTCGCTTCACAAGTGGTCGGCCAATTTCATGATTATCGCCCTCTTTTTACATATGCTTAGGGTTTTTTTCACGCGCTCCTATCGCCATCCCCGGCAATTGAACTGGATGGTGGGCGTGCTTCTGTTCGCAACCACACTGACTTTCGGTTTCACCGGTTATTCTCTGGTTTTCGAGCAGATGAGTTTCTGGGGCGCGACGGTGGCCTGTAACCTGGCCGAGGCAGTGCCGTTTATCGGCCCCATGCTGGGCCATATGATGCGCGGCGGGCCGGAAGTCGGCCCGGCCACGTTGACCCGCTTTTATGTTTTACACGTGGGGGTGCTTCCGACGGCGATACTTGTTCTGATCGGCCTGCATATCCTGCTTATCAGACTGCAGGGTGTCACAGAGTTGACTTTCGAGAGTGAAAAGGTCGAGGAGGGCAAACGTCATTTCCGTTTCTGGCCCGACCATGTCACCACGGAATTATTGATTGGCGTCTTGTTGATGTATCTCCTGACCCTGGTGGCGCTGGTTTTTCCGGCCGGACTGGGTGAACCGGCCGACCCGACCAAAACCCCCGCTCATATCAAGCCCGAATGGTTTTTCTTTTTCAATTTCCGCCTGTTGAAATTGACCTCGCTTAAATTGAGCGTGATAATGACCATGGTCGGCGGGGCCATATTTTTCTTCTGGCCCTTTATCGAAGAAAAAATAGTCAAGAAGTTCAATATCAGGGACGGTGTGGTCGTGATTGCCGGAGTCCTGGCCTTTCTGGGATTTTTAATACTCACCGTCTGGGAAGGTTTCGCGGCATAAATTCGAGGAGAGGATATAAAAAATGACACTGGTAATGAAAAGATATGTGGTGGGGGCGATGGCGCTTCTTTTTCTGGCGGCGCTGCTCCTGGTCGCCTGGCATGAATCCAAGCGGCATCGGATCGAAATAGGCCTGGAGCCGGTGATTACTGCGGCCAATGCCGGATGTGTCGATTGCCATCGCAAAGATTCCCCCGCCCTGGTGATGGAATGGGAACATTCCCGTCATGCGCATTACGGAGTCGGCTGTTATGACTGCCATCGCGCCGAGGAAGGGGAAATCGACGGCTGGAAGCATGAGGGGACACTCGTTTCCGCTCTGGTGACGCCCAAGGACTGTGCCCGGTGCCATATCCGCGAGTATGAAGAGTTCTCGCGCAGTCATCACGCCAAGGCCGGGGAGATTCTGGCCAGTCTCGATAATGTCCTGGCCGAGAAAGCCGCCGGGATGCCCGGAAATATCGCCGACGCGGTTAACGGTTGCTGGCAATGTCACGGGACCATTGTCAAATTCGCCCGTGACGACAACGGCGAAATACAACGGATAGGTAAGGAAAATAAGCCGGTCATTCATCCCGATACCTGGCCCAACAGCGGCATGGGAAGGCTCAATCCCGATGGTTCCGCCGGGTCGTGCCATGCCTGTCACTCGCGTCATGCTTTTGAGGCGAAATTATCGCGTTCGCCCGAAAACTGCGGCAAGTGCCACATGGGCCCGGACCATCCCCAGATAGAAATCTACAACGAATCCAAACACGGGATCGCCTTTTATTCCAGCCGCGACCGGATGGCGCTTGACAAAGAGGGCGATTGGGTTCTGGGACGCGATTACTCCGCCGCCCCGACCTGCGCCACCTGCCATATTTCCAGTTACATGACGCCACAGGGAGTATTGGTGGGTAACTCTCACGATGTCGGCGAACGGATAAGCTGGACGCTTCGCCCGGCTATCAGCAACAAGCTAAATAAAGTCATATACAGCGATGGCTTTAAAGAAGATTATCCCGATACGCGGCCCTTGCCCAATATCGGCGACAAAATTATGACTGCCGAAAAATTCGTGGAAAATGAGAAACTGGTCTCGCGCCAGGTGGAGCGGACCGTGTCCGAAATTCTCATGTGGGAAGACCGGCGCGAGAAAATGAAAGGGGCCTGTCTCAACTGCCACAACGACACCTATGTCGATAATTTCTATGAGCAGTACGACGACCTGGTCGGGCTTTATAATGAGAAGTTCGCCTTGCCGTCAAAACAGATCATGGACGAGTTGACTGCCGACGGGGTTTTAAATCCCAATGCTCCTTTCGAACACGAACTGCAATGGATATATTATGAGTTATGGCATCACGAAGGCCGTCGGGCGCGCCATGGCGCCAGTATGATGGGGCCCGATTTTACCCACTGGCACGGCATGTATGAGGTCTCTAAGCATTTCTACACGGAATTTCTGCCGTCCGTGGTGGAAACGGCGGAGGTCAAGTCGGCCGCCCTGGGACGCAAATATGGCCAGATGGTGGCCCGGATTCTGACCCAGGACGAGCATATCTGGCTCAAAGGCCTCAAGCCCGAGGAGGCCGAGGCTTTGCGCAGAGAGTACAAATCGCGGTATAACCAATAACCGGGATGATTTATGGCTTTGGAATTTAAAATCACACCGGAAGAAAACGCCGCCGACAGTCTCAACCGTATGGCGCACGAACTGGAACATCGGCGGAACGAACCGGATAATCCTTTCCGGTTCAAAGGGGCGATGTCGTGGGGATGGCACACGGTGGGGCTTCTGGCTTATTTAAGACTGCGCCCGGCGCGGGAAAAATTCGATGCCTGGGTGCAGGATTACCTGGCCGAGGGCAGCCCGCATCTGGATATCGACCGCGACGCCCGCTGGGAGGAACGCCAGCGCTTGAGTTTTCTGGAACTGCTCGATATCATGAGCGAGGAATCCCTCCCCAGCCTCAAACCGGAATTCTATCAGGGATGGCAGGACCGGATGTCGCGATGTCGATGGCTGCGCGCCCAGGTACAACAAATTCTGGGCAAGGCGCTGGATGAAAAACACCGCGAGCGATTACTGGCGCTTCTGGCGGTTTATCATCGCCTGATAAGGCTCCCCGCCGGAGTTGCTGTTGATGCCGGTCTGGTGAAGGACAATCTTCCGGCCTTACTCGACCTGATAGAGATACTGATAGACAAGTCCGCGCCTGGGACTTCGAAACTTAACGAGGCTCTGGTGCGTTGCCGCAAGGCCCTGATTGCTGAATAATCGTCCTTACTCCACCCCTCTCCATCTTTGGTGGGGAGGGGTAAATTCTTTTTCCCTGCTTCAAGATCCCAAAACGCGCCGATAGACTTCAATCGTCTTTTCAGCACACCGAGCCCAGGTAAAGGATAAAGCATACTCCCGGGCTTTATCCCGGGCGGTCGGCGGTATAGTGAGGACTTTGTCAATTCCAAAGGCTATAGAATCGATATCGAAGGGATCGACCAAAAGCCCGTGCCCACCGGCAGTTTCGGGTGCGGCCCCGATATTGCCGGTTAAAACCGGGGTGCCACAGGCCATGGCCTCGAGAATAGGCAGGCCAAAGCCTTCGTAGTATGTCGGGAATAAAAAGGCGGCCGCCCCGGAATAAAGATATGGCAGGTCGACCGCCGGTGTGTAGCCGATCAGATGAATATTTTCTTTTCGGGAAGAGCCCTGTAAGGCTTCTTTGACCCTTTCATTGCCATGACTTAAATTCCCGGCCAGAACCAGGTGAAACTCACTGGAGGCTTTCGACAACGAATACGCTTTTATCAGATTGACCATATTTTTTCTGACCGTGATAGCCCCGGCGAACAATAAATAAGGGAATCTAATGCCATAACGCTCTCGAATGGCTTTGCTATCTTCAGGATTACGGCATGGGCGGAATAATTCGCCATCCATACCCAGGGGGATAATGCTGATTTTGTCAGGAGAGCATCCCATAATCTCCATAAAATCATTTTTGGTGCTGATACTATCGACAATTACGGCGCGCGCCTTTTCGGCCGCTTCGCGATATTCATGGAATCTTTTTTCGCGAAAAGAGGCCGGCGAAAATTCCTCGTACTGGAATTGACTCTTGAATATGGCCAGATCATGCACGGTTACGACATGAGGGATGTTATTCCACCCGGTAAGGCGAGTATCGGCGCAGTGTATGAGATCATAGTTTTTTATAATAGGCCAAAGACCCTTCTGATACCATCGCGCTATTCCCGGTTTCGGCAAAAACCGCAAGTGCCGGATTTTGTACCGTGACAAGCGATACAAGAGACATAAGCCGAAAGTCTCCTCAAATTCAGGGTTTATCAGCAGAGCCTTAACCAGATTGACCGTGTAATGAGCAATCCCGGTATGATGCTCCCCGACAGCCGAGGTGGCCTCCAGGCCGAGTCGGATTTTGGGATGGTTTAACATAAGAAGTCGTCGGATTTCTCAATTCCGCTGAAAGCGGGATTTCGGAACACCGACCTATAATTACTGCTCCATTATTTTATTAATTACCTTTTCATCGTCGGGGAGCAGGTCGGATTTTACCAGTCGGGGTACCAACATGCGCCAAGAAGAATCCGCCGCGAAGACCTGCTTAAATATCGGCAACGCGGTCTCCGTTTGTCCTGCCGATACAAATGTCGCCGCCTGCCAGAATAATATTTCGGGATTGCCGGGGGCCATGATGGCGGCCCGGCCGTAGGCTTCATTGGCGGCCTTAAAATCTCCCGCTGTGATTTGACGATCCCCCTCGTCCATCAATTGATAGGCCCGGGAAATATCCAATAGTCGCCGGAGTTCTTTCAATGGTTCGGAGGCGTCATCCACCCGGATATCGATAATTTTATCCGCCCAGGAGCGCCCGGTCGGCTTGCCCGTGACCACCACCATTGAGGCTGATTGTTTTCCGCGAATATCCCCGCCTTCGGCTTCGGCGGCTTCGAGGGCAGCCATCATCTTGTCGGCCAGGTCGCCCGGAGTACTCTCGAAAGCCTGGGCCATGGCTCCCCAGACGGTGGCGTTGCGCATGAGATTGGCCTGTACTGAATAATTTTTACCTACCAAATGTCCCGCTTCGGCAATGCAACGGGTACCGGTATGGGCCGCCACGACGCCGTTTTTGTCTATCATAGCCACCTGTCGGACCTCGCGGTCGGGGTCGCTTGCCAGACTTCCGGACAGGGCATCTTTGGCGGAACGCCCCTGCCGCATCATTTCCAGTCCGATCGGTCCATAGGCAAAATCGGCCAGAGATTGTGTCGCCACCGCCCCGACTCCCGGCTCCAGCCAGATAACATCGGCCACTTTAAACCAGTGCGACTGCACGGCCGCCCCGAATTGACCCGTGGCGCTGTCGTAGGCAATGATGGAATAAGTACTGACCGGCATGAAGGGACGGTCGGGGCCATTATCGGCGAAAGCCGCCGTAATCAGGGAAAGCATGGCGATGAGAGTTAAAAGTGAAAATTTCATTTCGGACCTCCTTGTCAGGATCCCAAAGGGTCAGGACCGCGAGGGTCTGACCTACTTTATCTGCAAAATCAAGTCGTCCACGGTCGTTATCGCGGCGAAACCGAACGACAGATTCAGAAGCGTCGCCTGGTGCATGTCTTCATTGGAAGCGCCGGTTCCGTCGGCGGGGAAAAAGACCCGGAAATCACGCATGTAAGCCTCGCGGGCCGTGGTCTCACAGCAAAGATTGGTCATGATGCCGGTGACGACAACGTCCTCTATGCCCAGGCATCTCAACACGATTTCCAGGTCGGTGTTATAAAAAGAGGAATAGCGGTGTTTGAAAATCACTTTTTCGCCGGGAAGTGGGGTGATTTCGGGGTAGACTTCGCTTTCGGGCGAGCCTTCGAGACACATCCCCTGCCACCACCATCCCATGATGCCGGCATCGCTTTTATCGGCCTTGTGGACATGCCGCGTATAAATAACCGGCCGCCCGGCGGTACGAAAAGTCGTGATTAGTTTTCTTAGATTGGGAATAATAGCCGGTCCCCCTTCGGTGTAGGCATCGACCCCCGGGGTCAGGAAAAATTTCTGCATATCGACCACCAGTAGAGCCGCCTTGGCGCTGTTGAGTTTCATGTCGGGCCGGTCGAAAGGCTGCACTTTTTTCAGCCAGGTCTTGGTCTTCTCCGCCAGAGTGGCGGCGGTGACATAGGGTTTTATATCGGACATAGGATTAATTCCTCCTGATTAAAGCACTCTATAATATACCGTCTTATCTCATTGCCTAATAATATTCATAATTGTCATCCCCATGAAGCTTGTCCCCGACACCGATCGGGGAATGGGGATCCAGTATTATTCTTCAATTATCAGACCTGCAACATTCAATGATTTTTACCGCGAATGAATATTCATCCATTTCCGCATCAAAATACCTGACTGGAGATTTTCTCCTGATTCCATTTGCTTAAGATTCCAAAAATTATACTCGCAGCATTCTTGACACTTTTCACCCACCCTGAAGGGTGGGCCACCCAATTTCTCAATCATCCCTGACCGGAGTTTCCATGGCTTCGAATGTCAAAGGACGGCCGTGGATTTGGTACAAATCCTCAGTCAAACGGCGCGATTTGCCGGTCAGTAAATATAATTCATCCTGCTTTATTTTTTCGCTCCAGAAATCGAACAGGGCCGCGGCTCGATAATATGTAACTGTTCCATGTCCGGCCGGTTGATTGTGAATAATCCCGGCCTCGGACGCCTCCTGAATCAGGCGGGGCCAGTCGTATTCGGCGGCCCCGGCAATCAAAGGACGCACCCGGTAATCCAGCACAAATGGTAAGGCTTCCCCGGAATCGACAATCTTCCCCCCGAATTTCTTGATATAACGGTATTCGATCCCGGCGGATTCCTCGATATAGTGCAAAAAGGTATTGGTTTCGAATCCGGCGCCCAGAAAAATAATCAATCCGTCCTTGCGATATATCTCGGCAAAAGTCGAATCAGCGCCGAACGGATTTTTGCATTCCTCCAATCGGAAATCGTCATTGTTTAAGATACAGAAATTAAAAATGGGCGTCCTGGTTCTTTTATCGGAATGGGTTTTACGCAGATAATCGCTAAGCGCCCCCACCTGACCGGGGGATTTCTGCCGGTCATATAAACCATTGCCGCAATAATCATAGTTAAATGTGGGAAAAAGAAGGGTGCGGCCTCCGGTTGTTTCCACAAGGACCTGCTCATAATCGGCGCAGATTTCATCCCGGGATTTCATTTTCTCGATAAGGCCGATTTTGAGAATGTCGGAATGTATCAAAACCGGTTTGCCGGGAAATTGGTCGAAAATATTTTTAAGAGAACCGGCCAGCCGGTCACGGGAAATAAAAATCGACATATTACTGCCTCAAAAGTGTCGGTCAGGAAGAAATCCCGCCGTCGACAATTAGGGTTTGCCCGGTAATAAATGAAGCCTGTTCCGACAACAGGAAAATTATGACGGGGATAATATCCCCAATTTCGGCCAGTCGGCCCAGCGGTGTCCGCCGTACGATCTGGCTTAAATTTTCCTCGCTTAGACCGGCTGACATGGCGGTTTTCATATATCCCGGAGCGACCGAGTTGACCGTTATCTTCCGCTTTCCCAGTTCCCGGGCCAGGGAGCGGGTAAGGCCATCCAACGCCGCCTTGGTGGCCGAATAAATCGCCAGGCCGTTATAGCCGCGGCTGCCTACGACAGATGAAATATTAATAATTCTCCCGCCCCGGCTCGAAGTCAACATGTGGCGAAGACACAGGCGGGTCAGACGCATAGCGCCTTCGAGGTTTATCTGCAGCATGCGGGAGATTTCGATTTCAGGAAGAGTCGCCAGGATTCCCTCCTGGGCTACGGCGGCATTGTTAATGAGAGCATGGGGAATGCCGTTGCTTTCGACCGCCCCGGCCATAAAGGCAGCCAGGTCATCGGAGGAAGTAATATCGACTTCGGCAAAATGGAATTTATTCCCACCTGAATTTGCCTGCAATTGCGAGACGTCGGCGCTTGTCTTGCGACTGAATCCGGAAACATTGTACCCTTGCACCATTAATTCCCGTGCAGTCTCCAGGCCCAATCCTCGGGAAACACCGGAGATTATGACATGTTTTTTTTCAGAAGCGACGTTTTTTGCCATGTTCGGATATCTCGATTTTTTCCACGGGCATTATCATCCGGGGAATTTTATATTCGGGAAGTCTTTTTTTCAATTTCGCTTTTAAACCGGGCTCGTCAAAGGGAATTTGCGGATCCATGACCACTTCGGCAACGACTACGGCACCCACCAGAGGACTTTTCTTGGCGAAGACACGGGCATCGCGGATTTCTTCCAGGGCTGTCAGCGCCGCCTCGACTTCCTCGGGAAGCACCTTCAAGCCGCCGACATTTATCATCCCGTCCTGGCGACCCAGAAAATAAACCCGGTCGCCTCGAATTTCGACGGCATCTCCCGTACGCACCCAGCCGTCGGAAGTGACACTGGATTCGCGGTTGAGATAGCCTTCCATACCGGCGTGGGCTTTGATTTCCAGCACGTTATCCACAATTCGAAGCGGAACCCGACTTTGGTCTTCAAGATAATCGAGGGGAAATCCGGCCCGGTCATCGGAAACGACTATGGCTGTCCCGGCCTCGGTCGAGGCATAGATTTGTGTCAGTTTTTCCGGTTTGAAAAATCCCCGGATAGCGTCAAGAATATCCTGGGTGACAATCTCCCCTCCAAGCGTGGCCTGAACCAGTCGCGGGCGCGGGAGGTCGGATGGCCATGAGGCCATTAATAATCGCCAATAAGTCGGCGTGGCGGAGATAATTTGAATTTCGTATTTCGATAAATCATAGGCGGTTTGTTCATAACCGCCCAGGGGATAATAGATTGTCCCGGCGTTTTGATAAGCCGAGAAAAAGACCTGTAACCCGGCGTAACTGGTTGGAGAATAGCAGAGAAGCCATCGCTTGCCCTTAAGACGCTCACCCACAAAATCGGCCGAAAGGGCGATTTTGTGCCAGCAATGCCGCGCGATCTTGGCTTCCCCGGTTGTCCCGGAAGTGAAGACATAGAGACAGCCCTCGCCATCAGGTATCGGCTCTTTCTTTAACTTCAACGCCCTTTCCATGCCTGTCGACATAAGGCGCGTCAGAAGCAGGTCCGCGGAATATTTACTCACCAGGCTTTCAACATCGTCTTCCTTGAAATAGGCGTGGCAGGCAAATAATTCTTTCTTTAAGGTACGGCAGAGAATCAAAAGGACATTGAGAAAAATGGGGTCGTCGGTATGTACTACAATTCGGCTATGTTCGACCACCAGGGGACGATATACCTCCATAAAAGCGGCGAATTTCTCGCGCGTAATCAGCCGATCGTTAATAATGAACGACGGCACGCTATTGGCAGTAGAGTTTGGCAAGTTCACCTATCGTTCGGAAATTGATGAATCCCTGGGCGAAGGGATCTTTTCCGGTTTTGGTTTCCAGACGAACGACAACTTCGGCCAGGGCCAGGGAATCGAGCGGGGTTTCGGTCAGGATGACTGTTTCCGGCTTGAGTTCCGGCTCGGGGAGATTATTTTGTTTGATGACATCGCGGATGATATCGATCACAAGACTGGTTGTGGGATCGTTCATATTCAAGAATTCCTTTCCGAACGCAATTGATAAATAACGCGGCTTTTATGCCGGCCTAAATCAACAGACCGTGCTCGGCCAGACGCCTGGCAATGGGGGCCAATTCCCAGACCGGGGCATTGATTTTGTCGCCGATGGCGATAAGGTCATGGCGGCCGTCGCAATAAGCCAGAAGATTCATCATGTTTTTGACTTCCTCGCCGGATTTTTTGGTGCTTAAAGTCGGGTATAAACCCCGTTTCCCCAATTGCGGCTCGCATAAGACAGTATGGCACCAGGTTCGATTTTGTTCCAGGGTCGCCAGGCAGAGGAGATATTTATCCAGAGTTCCCGCCAGCGCCTCCGCTTTAACAAAATCCAGATTATCTCCCGAGGTATGGTATTCGGGATACTGACCGTACTTGGTGCGCATCAGCGAACCTACGGGTAAATCGACTCCCGGGGCGCAATACTGGCGCTCATCGCTCCCCCTGTCCAGAAAATCATATAAACTAAACTCCTTCTCGGTTTGACGCAAAACATGCAGGGCCGCCCGGTCGGCCAGGCTGTTTTCCTCCCGACTCAATAAATACGAAAAATTCCCCGGATCGCCGACACAGGTTAACACATAACCGGCAATTACTTTTTCCCGGAGGTGTTTTAAATGTCTTGATAGATAGGCGATGGAGCCGATAGTTTCCGGGATAAAGACGAAACGGCAAGTCAAATGCGGCGGCGCTGATTCCAGAATCGTTTTCGCCAGATAGGCGGCCACGACCGGGCCGGATAACTCATTGTTGGCCATCGAAGGATGACAAACATAGGTGGAAAGGAGTATCTCCTTTTCGCTTTGACCGGGGATAATTAAATCGGCGTAAGTTAAATGGCCATTTTCGAAAGTACTGTCAATGAAAACTTCGTATTGGCCTTCGGCCAGTTTTTGGCGCTCTTTATGAGTCAGGCAAAATCCCCAGCGCCGTTTGTAATAACTGGTGATATAGGGAATCAGGTCGGGCTGGTCGGGCAGGGAATAAAGGTGTTCCTGTAATTCCGATAAAGGCATTTTGCCCTTAAACGGCTCGCTATAATTTAAAAGGTGCAGGTTACATTTTTGAAAATCGATAACTTTTTCGCCCCGCTCGTTTTTCACCCAGGCATCGCGGATATTCCATTCCTCCGGAATGGTCCAATCGAAAACCTGCGTTCCACTGGGAATTTCGTGGATTTCGAGGGGGATCAATTCCCGGATAATTCGAAGAGTCTCCCGGACGCCGTTGCCGGTGAGACTTCGGCAAATAGGGAAAAGTCTCCGCATAAGGGCGAACATGGATTCGCCGGCGGGGTCGGGGTGTTTGTATATCTCAATATCGGACATAGGGTTTGCTTATGCTTTGAAGATTACATCGTTGATGTAAATATATCCGACGAGACGCAACCGGTCAATATAAAAGGGCCGAATCAGGTGACAAATGACCCGAATTCCGGCCCTCTATATCGATCTTTACTACAAGGAACTAAGGCTTATTCCCTGTCTCGTTCCCGGTCATGACCGAAAACCAGTCGATCTTGCGGGTTAAATACATCACCAGGGCCAGAATCACAAACAGGCCCAGACTTCCCATAAGTAATGCGTAATCCTGCAGTTGCAGAATTATATAAAGATATCCATAAAGGATAACCATAACTCCGGTAATGATGGCGGTTTGACGGATATCAGCCAGGACGCTTTTGGTATAGAGCATTATTAAAGTAATAATACCGGCGGCCGCCAGCAGGTAGGCATACTTGAAAACCATATGTTCGGCCAGCGATAAGAGGATGGTATAAAAGATCAGGAGCGCCAGGCCGATTAAGATATATTGAATGGGATGGATTTTCTTTCGGTTCAGCAGTTCAATCATGAAAAAAGTCAGGAAAGTAAGGGAAATAAACATGATGGAGTACTTGACCGTTCGCATCGTTTTCTGGTATTCATCCACTTTCAGGAGGAGATTGACCCCGAATTCCGATTCTGCGATACTGTATTGGGAGCCGATCCAGGCCTGGGGGAAATTCCGGTTCAGGTGAAATACTTTCCATTCGGATTGAAACCCGGCGGCGTCCAGTTTTCTGGTCACCGGCAGGAAACTTCCGGAAAAGCCGGGATTTGTCCAGGAGGAGGCGATTTGGACCGAGGTTTCTTTGCCCACCGGGGTAAAAAATATACCGGCACTTCCGTTCAGATCGAGGTCGATTTTGAAGTTATAATTGGTAATCAGACCGGAAACCGGCGGTTTGACGCTGATTCCGGACATCGTGATATCGTAAGTGGGGATACCCGGGTTAGCCGTCAGGCTGTCATTGTTCCATTGAATACTGACAAAATTGCTGATACCTTTCATATCGGATATACCCAGAAGCAGGAAAGCGTCTTTCCATAGGACATCTTCCGGAGGAATATTCAATTCTCCCAAATCAGGATAATTGAACTGGCCCGAAATATCCAATTTGCTGTCATAGATTATCGCATCATAAATTCCGCGGTTCCTGATTTCAGGGTCAAGGACTCCGTTAATAAGCAATTTATCAGGCAAGAAATAAAGATGCCTGGTGACCTGCGTTATATAATCATTATCGCCTCTGACATTGGCCTTGAAAGGAATGGCCAGGATCGGGCCGGAAATAACCTGCCGGCCACCCCAACTGTCACGAATTTCATTGGCGGCATTGTCTCTTCTTTCCTGTCTTTCGGTGATCAGGGATTGTATCATAAGGGCGGGAATCTGCAGAATCAGGGACAGGACGACTATGACAAACAACCTTATCCCTATTGAATGTTTAAAATCAATTCTTGTCATACACACCCCATTGTGAAGGGTTTAGGAAATTTATGAAAATTGACTGTCTTTTCAGAATCATGTGATTCCCACTGTCCTGAAATCGACATTTTTCCCCTTGGTTAATATTCATTATACAATTTTTCAATACAATCGGCACCTGCTTGAGATTTACGATAAGCGTTTTTGAGAAAAATTCGCCATTTTATTTGAGGCAAAAAAATCTTCTTTTAGGATTTCCGCTTCCAGCTACGAATTGATTTACGTTTCTCGCGCCTCAAAATACCATTGCCCCGCTCTGGATTTTTTTGTAACTTATTTGGTATAAATGTATTATCATTATTGGGCATTAGTAGCAGGGTCGAGGAAATTTGGTCGGCCCCAGGGAAAACGACAGGCGCTAATATTCTCACATAATTCTTTTTAAGTCAACGACATACGAGGGGAGCGGAGATAATATGCTTTCGGGAAAATCAATTCTGGTTACCGGGGGGACCGGCTCGTTCGGCAAGAAATTTATCCAGACCGTCCTGACCAAATATCCGACCGTCCGACGGGTGGTGGTTTTCTCCCGTGACGAACTCAAGCAGTTCGAAATGAGCCAGAAATATCCCGATTCCCAGTATCCCCAGATGCGCTTTTTTATAGGCGACGTCCGCGACCGGGAAAGACTTCGCCGGGCTTTCGAGGGGGTTGACATTGTCGTCCATGCCGCCGCCCTAAAGCAGGTTCCGGCCTGCGAATATAATCCTTTCGAGGCGGTTAAGACCAATGTCATGGGCGCCCAGAACATCATCGAAACCGCCATGGATATGGGGATAAAAAAAGTGGTGGCTCTCTCCACCGACAAGGCCTGCGCCCCGATTAATCTTTACGGCGCCACCAAACTCTGTTCGGACAAACTTTTCATCGCCGGCAATTACTACAAAGGCAACCGCGATCTCAAACTGTCCGTGGTGCGATACGGCAATGTCATGGGGAGCCGCGGGTCGGTTATACCCTTTTTCCTGAAAAAACGGCATGAAGGCGTTATCCCCATCACCGATGCGCGGATGACGCGGTTCAATATCACACTCGAGGAAGGGGTTAATACCGTCATGTACGCCCTGGCCCATATGTGGGGCGGTGAGATTTTTGTCCCCAAGATACCCAGTTTTAAAATCATGGACGTGGTCGAAGCGATCGCCCCCGGCTGCGAACATCGGCAAATCGGCATCCGCCCCGGCGAAAAATTACACGAAGAGATGATTACCAAAACCGACGCTCTCAATACGCTGGAATTTAAGACGCACTATGTCATACTTCCCTCGGTTCATATTTGGGATGTCGAGCAGTACAAGGAAGTATTCGAGGGGGATACCTGCGCCCCGGGATTTTCCTACAACAGCGGTGAAAATACCGAGTGGCTGACGATAGCCGATATCCGCCGACTTATCAAAGAACATGTCGAGCCGACTTTTGAAGTGGAAGACGGCAAGGCGCCTAAGGGCCGGCTGACCCTGACAGCAAAAGGCGAAGAGACCGCGGCCTTTCGCCGGGAGAATATTCCTACGGCGCAAGAAAATATCGAAAAAGGGAAATAGTTCCATGTCGTTCATGAATTCAGGTAATTTGCGCCTTTTATGATTAATACCCACCCTAAAGGGTGTGGCACCAATTTGTGAATCTGAAATGTTAAACCCATGAGTAAACAGAGCGATCGCGAAGATAAATTCCTGCCTTACGGCCGCCAGCATATCTGGCCGTCGGATACCGAGGCGGTCCTGAAGGTGCTGTCTTCTGATTGGCTGACGCAGGGACCGCGAGTCCCGGCTTTCGAGGAAGCCCTGGCCGAAGTTCTTCGAGCGCGCCACGTAGTTGCCTGCGCCAACGGCACGGCCGCCCTGCATCTGGCCATGCTGGCCTTGAATGTCGGTCCGGGCGATGTTGTGGTTACCACTCCCATTACATTTCTTTCCAGCGCCAACTGCGCTCGTTTCGTGGGGGCGCGGGTTCGCTTTGTCGATATCGAGCCTGACACGGCCCTGATGGATGTTGCCGCGCTGGCAGAAGTTCTCGGCCGCGATACCGAGCATAAAATACGGGCCGTGGTGCCGGTTCATTTCGCCGGCCAGCCGGCGGCCTTGCCGGACATTTTCAGGATTACCCGGGAACATGAAACTTATTTGGTTGACGATGCCTGCCATGCCCTGGGGGCGACATATATGCACGAAAACCGCCCGTATCATATCGGCAGCGGGAGCCATTCGGATCTGACCGTTTACTCTTTTCACCCCGTCAAGCATATTGCCATGGGCGAGGGCGGCGCCGTGGCTTCTTCGGATAAAACCTGGGCCGACCGGATGCGGCTTCACCGCACCCATGATATCCATAAAGACGGCTTCCTCAACGACGACATGGCCCATGACCGCGACGGACGGATTAATCCCTGGTATTATGAAATGCACGAATTGGGCTATAATTACCGTCTGACTGATTTCCAGGCCGCCTTGGGATTAAGCCAGATGGAACGGCTGGATTGGTCGCTGAAGCGGCGAAAAGAAATCGCCGCCCTTTATAATCGCCTGCTTGCCGAAAGATTTGATCCTGACGATATCCGTCCCCTGGTCCTCAAGGCGAACTCAAATCACGCCTGGCATCTCTTTGTGGTCTTGATTGAATTCGAAAAATTCAACGTCACCCGCGCCCAGGTCATGAATCATCTGCGGGAAAAAGGGATTGGCACCCAGGTACATTATATACCCATTCATCTGCAACCGTACTATCGCCGACACTGCGGCACCAAGCCGGGGGATTTCCCCAACTCCGAACATTACTACGAACGGGCTTTGTCGTTGCCGATGTTCCCGGATTTAAGCGATGATGATATCAATCGCGTCGTGGAGTCTCTGGCGGAATTCTTGAAAAAATAGCCATGGAACCAAAGGCTGACAGTATAAACCGGCTGGGACTGGGGACAGTCCAATTCGGGCTGGATTACGGGATATCCAATCCCCAGGGAAAGACACCACCCGAAGAAGCGGCAAAAATCCTGGAACTGGCCTGGCGCGAGGGAATCAGGGTGCTCGATACTGCCGCTCTCTACGGCGAAAGCGAAAAAGCCCTGGGGACTATTATTCGCAACGAGTGTGATTTTCGAATTGTAACCAAAACCGAATCTTTCAAAAAAACAGCCCTGACCTCTGCCGACGGCAATCGCCTGAAAGAATTATTCTATACTTCGTTGGGAAAATTGAGACGGGATAATCTTTACGGATTACTTTTGCATCATGCCGATGATTTATTAACACCAGGGAGTGAATTTCTTCATCAGGCATTGCAGGAATTAAAGGAAAAAGGACTGGTCCGAAAAATCGGAGTCTCGGTTTACTCCGGGGAGCAGATTGACAGGATCCTGGAGAAATTCGAAATCGATCTGGTGCAATTGCCCCTGAATATTCTGGATCAAAGACTGATTAAAAGGGGACATCTGCGGAAATTAAAGGAAAAGGGCGTGGAAATTCATGCCCGGTCGACATTCCTGCAAGGAGCGCTTCTGATGAATCCCGAAGAACTTCCCTCTCATTTCGATTCCGTCCGGGAACACCTCCGGCAATTCCAGGTGTACTGCCGTCAGATAGAGAAAAAACCCCTGGCGGTATGCCTGAATTTTGTCCTGGCCCAAAGGGAGATTGACCATGTAATTTTGGGCATCTGCCGCCGGGAACATCTGGAAGAAATTCTCGCATCCCTGAAATCAATTGTCCCCGGCCAGGATTACGGCCGCTGGGCCTGGACCGAAGAAAAAATATTGAATCCTGCTCAATGGAGGATCGCCGCGCATGAGCCGCAAAGTCGAGATTGAAGATAAGAATAACGCTAAAAAAACATTGAAAAGAGGCTCGGAGTCCGGCCCTTCGTCGACCGCGGAGTCACTTTTGGTTAAGGGCCCGAGGTTATATCTGCGGCGGATGACGGAAAGCGATGCCGGCCCGGCCTATTGCGGCTGGCTGAATGACCCCGAAGTGATGCGCTATATCGAATCGCGCCATATCCAACATACGCCGGAAAGTACGGCGGCGTATATCCGTCAGATAAACGCCAATCCCGACAACCATTTTTTTGCCGTCTGCACCCTGGAGGGAAGCCGTCATATCGGAAATATCAAACTCGGCCCGATTAATCGAATTCATAAAAGGGGCGACGTCGGTCTGATTATCGGGGAGAAAGAATTCTGGGGTAAAGGTTATGCCACCGAGGCGATTGAACTGATAACCCGCTTCGCCTTTGAAAGCCTCGGTCTCAATAAACTCAAGGCCGGCTGTTATGTCGTAAATGAAGGCTCCGCCCGGGCTTTTGAAAAATGCGGCTGGCAAAGGGAAGGTCTCCTGCGTGACGAAGTCATTTTCGAGAACCATCCCATGGACGTCATTTTCATGGGAATTACCGCCGCCGATTATAAGAGGGGGATAAGAAAATGATATTGGCCATACTCCAGGCGCGGTTATCGTCATCTCGTCTTCCGGGCAAAGTCCTCAAACCGATTTTGGGACGCCCGATGCTTGAGCATCAAATTGAAAGAATCCGTCGCAGCCGACTAATCGATCGCCTCATGCTGGCCACCAGCGACGACCCTTCAGATAGGCCTCTGGAGCTGCTTTGCTCGCGCTTGAATATTGCCTGCTTCCGCGGCAGCCTGAATAATGTTCTTGACCGTTTTTACCAGGCGGCCGTGACCATCCGTCCCGAACATGTGGTCCGTCTGACCGGAGATTGTCCCCTGGCGGATTCAAAGGTCATTGATAGTACTATCCGGCATTTTCTCGACGGCGGTTTTGATTACGCTTCCAATGCCCTTGAGCCGTCCTTTCCCGACGGACTCGATATCGAGGTTTTTCGATTTTCGGTATTGGAAACCGCCTGGAAAGAGGCGAGCCTCCCTTCCCAGAAAGAACATGTGACGCCCTTTATATACAATCAGCCGGAAAGATTTAGACTGGGCTCGTATAAGGAGGACAGGGATTTGTCCGGCAAGCGCTGGACGGTGGATGAGCCTCGGGATTTTCAATTTGTGGAAAAAATATATGAGACCTTGTATCCCAAAAATCCGAATTTCGATATGCACGATATCTTAAAACTTTTGGAGCAGTGCCCGGAACTGGAAGCCATAAACACCGACATTGAACGCAATCTCGGCTATAAAAAATCTCTGGCCGAGGATAAAAAGCAAATAAAGTAGCGGAGGCCCGTATTCTTACCAGGATCGACAAAAGGAAATCATTGGCCCTTCAGGAGCGGGCCAAGAAACGAATCCCCGGTTTAAGCCAATTATTATCCAAGCGCCCCGACATGTTCGCCCCGGGGGTTTGGCCGGGGTATTATGAAAAAGCAAGGGGGGTTGAGGTCTGGGATCTCGACGGCAACAAATATATCGATATGAGTATCGGAGGCATCGGAGCCAATGTTCTGGGCTATGCCGATCCCGATGTCGACGGCGCTGTCAAAGCGGCCATTGAAAAAGGAGTTTCTTCGTCGCTTAATTGCCCCGAAGATGTGGAACTGGCCGAACTTCTGTGCGAGATCCACCCCTGGGCGGAGAAAGTTCGATATGCCCGCACCGGCGGTGAAGCTATGACCGTAGCCATCCGCATTGCCCGGGCATTTACGGGGCGCGATAAAATCGCCTTCTGTGGTTATCACGGCTGGCATGACTGGTATCTGGCGGCAAATCTCGGCACCGAAAACGCTTTGGGGGAACATTTGATTTCCGGCCTGGATCCCCGTGGTGTTCCCAAGGCCCTTAAAGGTACCGCCTTTCCCTTTCGGTACAATCACATAGAAGAACTTCAGACCATCGTCAAAGAACATGGCCGGGAACTGGCCGCCATAGTCATGGAGCCGATTCGAAGCGATCCCCCACAGGAAGGATTTTTCGACAGAGTGAAAGATCTGGCCCGGGAATGCAAAGCCGTATTTGTCGTCGATGAAATCTCGGCGGGGTTCCGGTTCAATTCCGGCGGCGCCCACCTGGTTCTGGGCATAGAACCTGACATGGCCGTATTTTCCAAGGCGATCGGCAACGGCTATCCGGCCGCGGCCATAATCGGTACAGGGGAAATAATGGAAGCCGCCCAGAGTACATTTATTTCTTCGACCAACTGGACCGAGCGGGTGGGACCGGTCGCAGCCATAGCCACGATTAGGAAGCACCGTTGCCTGGATGCGGGCAAGCACCTGACGGCCATGGGCAAAATAGTTCAGGACGGCTGGCGGGAAATTGCCGGGCGGCACGGCTTGAAACTTCATATCGGCGGAATCTACCCGATGGGGCATTTCGGTTTCGAGTATGAAAACGCCCTGGCCATGAAAGCGCTCTATGTGCAAATGATGCTGGAACGCGGCTTTTTGGCGTCGAACTTGTTCTATGCCATGTACCCGCACACCGAAGAACACTGCGGGTCGTACCTGGCGGCCACGGACGAGGTTTTCGCCGAGATTGCCCGCCTGAATAAATCGGGTCAAATCGAAGCCGCCCTTGAGGGCAAACCGGCCACGGCGGGATTTAAGCGGCTGACATAAAGCCGAATATTTAATTTTCGTAAGGGGACGGTGCGCCGTGCCCCTGTCGTCTTAATGGGTGTTCATGACCATTATGAATATTGTCTTCCGCGTCGATGCCTCCTATGAAATCGGGACCGGGCATGTCATGAGATGCCTGACTCTGGCCCAGGCTCTCAAGAATTCCGGGACCGAAATTTTATTCATCTGTCGTGAACTACCGGGAAATCTTGCGGACTATATAAAAAATCAGGGATTTCAGATTTTGCGATTACCATATAATCCGGAATCGGCACAGGAGATGAAATCCCGCGACCAGTACGCCCGATGGCTGGCCGTCACCAAAGAAACCGATTCCGCCCAGACTCGTATTTTTCTGGAGGAAATGGAAAAAAGGCCGGACTGGCTTATCATGGATCATTACGGCCTGGATATCGCCTGGCAGGCAACCCTGCGCCCCTGCGTAAACAAAATCATGGTCATTGACGATCTGGCCAATCGTCATCACGATTGCGATTTGCTATTGGACCAGAATCTCTATGAGAACCTGGAAAAACGGTACAAGGGATTTATCCCCGAAAAGGCCGTTGCGCTTCTGGGACCCGAATATGTGCTATTGCGGCCGGAGTTTTTGAAAGAACGGCAAAATATGAAGAAAAGAGACGGCACCATCCGGCGCATCTTTCTTTTCTTCGGTGGCAGTGATTCCGGTAATTATACCGGCATGGCGATGGAAGGGATTTTGTCCCTGAAAATTAAAGACCTGGTTGTTGACCTGGTGGCGGGGCCCTCGAATCCGAATAAGGATATATTAAAAGAGAAATACGGACAAATCGAAGGCGTGAATTATTATGAAAGTGTCGGCAATATGGCCGAGTTGATGGCCAGAGCCGATCTGGCGATAGGCGCCGTGGGTACCACCACCTGGGAAAGATGTTGCCTGGGTTTGCCTTCGCTGGTTATGACCGTGGCCGATAATCAGGTTGAGGCCGCCCGGAAGGCCGACAGGACCGGTTTTTTGCTCTATCTGGGGGAGGCTTCCGGGGTCGATTTTGCCAAACTGGCCGCGGCCTTGAGGACTTTATTTTCGCAACCCGAAAAAGTGTCGGCGATGGCGCAGAAGGCCGCGGAAATTGTCGACGGCCGGGGAACCGAAAGGGTTATGGCCGGGCTCTTGCGATAATTTCTGCTTGATATATCTTGATTCATTGGATATCTCTTCATGGGAACAATAAATTAACAGGAAGCGGGAAATCAATAATATGGAATTGCATTTTCGCAAGATGAAGGAATCGGATATGGAGATGGTCATGCGCTGGCGGACCGATCCCGAAGTCTCACAATATATGTACACGGATTTTGTGCCCAGTCTTGAAAGACAGATTGCCTGGTGCCATCGCGTTAACGCCGATCCCACAAAAAGATATTGGATAATCACGGTCGACGGAGAAAGCGTCGGCGTGGCCGATATCATCAATATCGATAATCACAACCGCCGTTGTGAATGGGCCTACTATCTGGCTTCCCCGAGCGTCCGCGGTAAAGGAATAGGCAAAAGCGTGGAACTCAATCTTCAGAGGTATGCCTTTGAAAATCTTAACATTCATAAATTTTGCTGCGAAGTTTTCGTCTCCAATCAGAAAGTCATCCAGATACATGAGAAGTACGGCTCGGTAGTCGAAGGCACCCGCCGCGAGCATATTTTCAAGGGCGGGAAATATCACGACATTGTCGAAATGGCCATATTCAAGGATGACTGGGAGAAAAACTGGAAGGATAAAATCGAATATATTCGCGGGGAATTCGAATAAGTCAAGTGCCATTCAATCGCTTATGAGACTTCAATTTCGCAAAATATTCAAAGAGGATCTTGAGATGATTCTCAAATGGCGGACTAATCCTGAAATCACCCGGTATATGTACACCGATATCCCTTATGATATGCAAAACCAGCGCAATTGGTTCGGGCGAATCAGTAACGATGTTTCCCGTCGCGATTGGATCGTGCAGGCGGACGGAGTCGATGTCGGCGTGGTATCTCTTTATAAAATCGATTATACGAATTATAAATGCGAATGGGGATTCTATATGAACCCGGCGGCCGCCCACGGCAAGGGTGTCGGCAATCATGTCGCTCTGAATATTCAGGAGTATGTCTTTGATAAGTTGGGGATGAATAAACTCTGCGGCGAAATTATGGCCGAAAACGTCCTGGTAGTCAAGTGGCATCAACTACTGGGCGCGACTCTGGAAGGGAAACGGAAACAGCATATTTTCAAGAACGGCCATTTCCACGATGTTGTCGTTTCAGGCTTATTAAAATATGATTGGGAAAATAAGATTAAGAATAAACTCGATTATATTCGCGGTGTCTTTGAGTAGTCTATACGGGGATAACAAATATGACGGTACCATCGTTTAAAATCGGCCATTTTGAAATCGGCCCCGAGCATCCCCCCTTTATCGTGGCCGAGATGTCGGGCAATCATAATCAATCTCTCGACCGGGCGCTGGCCATTGTCGATGCCGCCGCCAAAGCCGGTGTACAGGGCCTGAAAATACAAACCTATACCGCAGACACTATGACCCTGGATATCAATCGCGATGAATTCCGTATCGACGACCCCAAAAGCCTCTGGAAAGGGAAATCTCTTTATCAACTTTATCAGGAAGCCTATACCCCCTGGGAATGGCACGAGGCGATATTCAAGCGGTGCCGTGAACATGGCCTGGTCGGATTCAGCACCCCTTTTGATTTTTCGGCGGTCGATTTCCTGGAGAATCTGGATTCTCCCTGTTATAAGATTGCCTCTTTTGAGAACATCGATATCCCTCTTATTAAAAAAGTCGCCGCGACCGGCAAGCCGGTGATAATATCTACGGGGATGGCCTTGATTGCCGAACTGGACGACGCGGTGAAGGCTATTCGCAGCGAAGGCAACGAGCGGATAGTGCTTCTCAAGTGCACCAGCAGTTATCCCGCCACGCCGGAGAACAGCCACATCCTTACCATTCCCCATATGCGCGATCTTTTCGGTGTTCAGGTGGGACTGTCCGATCATACCCTGGGAACGGGGACTTCCGTGGCGGCCGTGGCCCTGGGGGCCATATTTGTCGAAAAACACTTCACGCTCAACCGTGCCGAAGGTGGAGTCGATTCCGCCTTTTCACTGGAGCCCTCGGAAATGAAAGCGCTGGTTGAGGAAACTCGCCGCGCCTGGCAATCTTTGGGCCGTATTACTTACGGTCCAACCGAGAAAGAGACGGCGTCTCTTAAGCACCGCCGTTCGCTTTACTTCGTGCAGGACATGAAAGCCGGCGACATTATCACGGATCAAAATATGCGCTCTATTCGCCCCGGATTGGGTTTGCCACCCAAATATTACGAAATTCTTCTCGGCAAGAAAATTATCCGCGATATCAAAAGAGGCACTCCGGTTGGATGGGAGATGATAGAGTAGATTCGTACCGGGTCACATGCCTGCCAAAGAACCGCCGCAAGAACAGACACAACGTATGGCAATTAAATCCGCTATTATTTCGCGCTGAATTCTTCCACGCGATACGAAAGATATTCCCCGCCGCCGGCAGGACGATACGCCGAGACACCGTTATAATATATTATTTCCGTGTCACCGTTGCAGGTCGCCAGTATGATAGAAGTATCGGTGACTTCGGCTACGGCATCGTAAATAATCCCTTCCACAATATTGCAGGTTCCCGAATTAAATTGCGTCGTGTCGAAGGCAGGAAGTATCTCCTGGTGCGAATCGACGAATTGGGTCCAGCGGCCCGGGTTGGCGGTACTTCCGGGAGTCTGCCTGATACGAATAGTTTGACTGCGGGCTGTACCTTTGGCATGAAATAAAACCTGCGAAGCCCCCACGTAGATATTGGGACTGGTGGAGTCGCCTTCGTACGAGACCACAAAATAGTGAGTGTCGGTGTAAACCGTGTAGGTTCCTTCGCCGCTTATCCATACTCCCTGTCGCCATTGCTTCAGGCGGGACAGAACATCAGATTTTTCTTCCGGGGTTCCACAATTAACCCCCGAGATACAGATTAGGCCGATAAAAAACACCATGGCGGCCCAATGGGCTTTCATTACTTTTCCCTCCGTTTTCCTGCTTTTTCATGGTTCGGTTGGGTCTTGCGACCCGATACTATCGGGGCGTGTGACCCAACCGAAATTGCCACTTTCAATTACCCTTTTGTTCGACTATTTCCCGCAACCAATTCTCAATATCCGTTCCGGTCGGCTTCAAGCCATACAGGCGTGGCAGGGGCATTCTATCTGCCAGCATTCTGACCAATTCATATCCCAGGTAATACCCGGTGCGAATCGGCGTGGATCCGCCCGCGAAGCGGCGGCACTGGAAAAACCGGCCCAGGTCTTTCTCTTTTTTCGAATTCAGGACATCAAGAGCCTCTTCGGCAACTAAATTTAAATTGGTTCGACACCATTTAAGATAGCCGCCCGGCGGATCCGGCATGAATATTTCTTCATGCAGATTAGCCATAAAGAGCCGTTTTATTTCATATTCGGGGAGAATCTCCCGGCTCAACCAAACCGCCCAGCCCTCCTCAAAAAGCATCGTATGTATCGGGGCGATATCCGAGGCCACACCCGTTTTGCGCCAGCGGATAAAATGGCCGTACTCGTGCGCCAGAAGTATTTTCAAATCTCTGCCGGTGCAATGGGGAAAATCCGGGGAGCAGCCGATTACGATTCTCTTCCCAATCTTATATACCCGGCCGTTGAATCGCCCGAAACCGGGATAAAGAACAATTTCCGGCGGCGGCGCAAACCTGATAATTTTCCTGGTTCTCCTCCAGACCGTTTCCGCGGCCTCCTGCCATTCTTCGAGCGAAAACCGCCGGACACTTTTTATCCACTCCGGCGCCAGCAGTTTTTTCGCAGTGCTTTCTACGTTATGCTTATACAGATGCCTGTCATTGATTTTTCGGGAAGCGTAAATGAAGTGGAATAATTCCGTTTTCTTATCCGGATTTTCGCTGTATAAAATGGTCTTGATAGGTGTGATGTAATCGTCGATTTTAATTTTCGTAGTCATATTTTCTCCCTCAAGGGGCGGATAACCGGGTAAATATGAAAAATAAAGATGAGCTTCGCCAAATAAATATTTGCGGTCGATAAAAAAAAGGGCACGCGGTCGCGTGCCCTTGAAGTCAATGGAATTGTTGATTAGAATGTAACGGAATTAGATTCCCTTGTCAGGGTCTGTTCTTTTCCGGATATACTCAAAATCGCCTTGCCGCCGCCGGCCGGAGTGGTTCCCTCAATGGCTTTCACCCGGTAACGGATTTCCACTTTGGTTTGGGCGGGGATCGAGCCCAGGGGAATTTCAACAATGCCGTTTACATTATTTATGGCGGGGATTTCCCGTCCATTAATCCGGATTTTATCGTCATTCAGAACCACGCCTGACGGCAGGCTGTCTCTGACAATTGCCTTCGCGGTAGCCCGGTTCGAGGCATTCTCGACAACTATCAGCACTTCCCAGGTATCGTCGAGCCCGGTTTCGATCGGGATCGGCGGCATAACGAAAACGGAGTCGTACCGCACCGGGTTGAGTTCCAGCGAAGTGGTACTGGCCCAGCGGTCGGTGGTGATTTGGCTCATATCAATACCGCCTTCCTGACGGGCTTTGATGAGTACCTCCACTCGGCGGTTTTTCTGAAGTGCCTCGGCGGTACGTCCGCTATCAACCGGACGGGTAGCCGCGAATCCCTCGTATGATATACGCGTACTGTCAACACCGGCTTCGGTCACCAGCCAATCGACCACGGCCTTGGCCCGGGCCGAGGACAATTCCCAATTCGAGGGAAATTCGCGGGTATGGATGGGACGATAGTCAGCATGGCCCTCAACCCGCAAGGCGGCGTCGAGATATTGCAGAGCCGTATCGGCCACGGTCCGGAGAACGGGGAATGCCTCCGGCTGAAGTTTGGCCTTGGAAGTCTCGAACAACGCGCCGACGACATTCAGTTGAATATCCCGTGAGGGAATCCGTTTGAACGGCCCGACCGATACCTCGGTCGGCGGTGAAAAGACCGGTTCGGTTTTTTCCGTCGCGACAGATACATTGCCTTCGAGATATATCTTATTGGTCAGGAAACGGCGGATACCGGGGGATAGATCTTCCAGCGAATAGTAAACCGATTGTTGCATCTTCTGTTCCTGAACGGTTACCTCATAAGTCAGGACATTATGGGTCTGCCGTGGCACCAGGGGCTGATCCTGATGGATTATCAGGCGGGTTTCGCTGGGGAACGAGTCGACTACTTTAACCAGGGTCGGCAGGGCGCCGCCGTTGGTTTGAATTATGATTTCATAGTCGATGGTCACGCCGGAAGTATCGGTAATATCGGTTGATTTCAGTTTGGCCGCTTTGGTGACTTTTACCTTGGGAAGTATGGCGGCTTTCTTATCTATTTTCAGCATGGGACAGACGCGCAGGGTAACATATGACTCGCCGCTCTCGTTGACATGGACAAACACCGAGGCCTCGGCGCCTTCAGGAACATAGAAACCGTCAAGATCGCGGATATCAAGCGCCACCACCCGAACTCCGGGGCGGACTGTCCCGAAATAGAATATCCCTTTTTCATTTACTTTGGACTGGGAGCCGTCATCGAGATAGATATCGGCGCCGACAGGAACATCTTCGCTTTCAGGAATTCCGTCGCCGTCACAATCGACCACAACCCGTCCCCGGATAGCGCCGGGAATGGTGGTCGGCAGTATATTAACGCGGGCGAATGCGTCGGCGGTCCGCACCGGCGTGGAACCGAAATTGCCTTCCGCCCAGGCCACGTTTTCATGGACGCCGGGCCGGGCCGAAGCACCCAGCTGGGCGGTGTACTGCAAGGTGACCGATTGTCCCGAAACCATATTGCCGAGATTCCAGTAATAAGGGTTGCTTCCCGTGGGATCGGCTATTGAGACACCGTTAATCAGACTGGTTCCCGGGACATAAAACATCCCGTCGGACATGGAATCAGTTACGATGACACCGGTGAAGGTGACATCGGAAATATTTTCCACCATAATCGTGAACGGAATCAAGGAGCCGACAATACCGCTGGCGACGCCCGAAGTTTTGGTCAGGCGCAGGCGCGGCATCAGGAGAGAAACCTCCGCCACGGCGGGGCCGATTTCGATATCCCGCCCGAACTGGTCGCGCCCATGAAGCACGGCGGAGTTGGCGTAAATTTCATTTGCATTGGCCGTCAGCGGTACTGCCAGACTGTATTCAATTACTACCGTACCTAAACCGGCCAGGGTCCCCAATGGTATCGATAGAGGATTTTCACCCGTGGCAACACCCGGCTCGCCGTTAATAAGAATCGAATTGGCCACATAGGTGAAACCATTGGGCAGATTATCGACCACGATCGCATTGGCAATAGGACTGCTTTCGTTATTGGCAACCACGACATGATACAACACGGTATCACCGGGCGCGACTACCGAAGGTGTGGCTTCTTTAATAATTCCGAGGGCTGGTATCCGAACGGTAATTAACACCGGCAACGATTGAACGGGGCTGAAAGACTGCCCGGTCGCAGCCGCGATATTATAGATTTGCTGGTTGTTCGGGGCGTCGGTCGAAACCGCTGCTTGAAATTGCCTGGTCCCGATCTCACCTGCGGCGACAGTCCCCAGTGACCAAATAACGGCACGGCCCAAGGTCGAATATGTTCCTCCGCCGGACGCTGAACCGGCCAGGTAGCTTAATTCTACAGGAAGCGGATCAGTAATGGTCACATCATTCTGATTCGAGCCAGTGGCGTTGTTGTAAGTTATAGTGTAAGTAACCGTATCGCCCGGGAAGACTATGTCTTTATCCACCGCTTTGCTTATCAGGAATAGATCGCGGCGAACCAATGTCATTGCCGGATCGCTTTGCACCGGCGCCGGCGCCGTCAAACTGGCCCGGTTGGAAATCTGACTGCCATCGGCGGCCTCGCTATCGATAGTCACCTGGAATGTGAAGATTGCAGTTTCCTCGACGGCCAATGGCCCGAAAGTCCAGGAGATACGGTTATCGATTCCGCTATATGTTCCGCCGCCCGAGATTGACCCCGGCACATAGGTGGTATTTTCAGGAATGGTATCGACCATCATAACGGGGTTGATGGGGTCAGGACCGGGGTTGGTGACGGCTATTGTATATGTCAGGGTATTCCCCGGAGCCGCCACCGGTAAATCCACTTCTTTGGTCACGACCGGATCGTCCTGCGGCCCGGTGGGAATATTGACAATGGTGGTGACGACATTGCTGGGGAAAATCGCCAGCGCCGCGGCCTTAACGGGGACATCGTCGGGTACATCAAGGGAGGCATAGGCAGTATTATTGAGGCGATGACTCCCCGGGGCATTGTCGTTAATCAGGGCCTTGAACGATAACTCTATAGTATGTCCGGGGGCGATATTGATATTCTGCCAATCCCAGACCACACGATTCAGTTGGGGATCATAATCGCCGCCGGCCGTGGCCGAACCGGCCACGTAGGAAGTGTAGGTCGGAAGCGTATCCCAGACCATGATACCGCGCAAGTAGCCGTCGGAAGTATTAGTTACACGGATATCATAGGTTATGACCGAACCCCGGGCCGCCACCAGGGAATCGACCTGCTTGACGATTTTCAGGATATCGGGTTGTTCCGGAGGCAGGATATCGGTATAAACCGTATCAGCGATAATGGCTTCGCCAAGATAAGCTTGAGCAATATTCATTATCACCAATTCATCCGACGCTTCAGGCTCAATTACCACTCGGAAAGATAAAGTATATTCATCTTCCGGCGTGACTGTTTCCAGATCCCAGAACACCAGATTAAATTCTTCATCATAATAGCCGCCTTCCGAAATACTATTTTCCAGAAGAAAGGCAAAATCCGGGATTTTATCCAGAACGGTGACTTCATCGGCCACGCCATCGCCTTCGTTTTTAACCAGAATGGTATAGGTGAGGGTATCGCCGGCGAAGGCCTCCGTCAGGTCGACGATTTTGTCAACGACCAGATTCGGTTCGCCCTGTTGTTCGGTGATGGTCGTCCGCACGGTATCGCTGTAAATATCATCGGGGCTATAGATCATGGCGTAGTTATTTATCACGAAGTCAAGCGGGGCCTCGTCATCAATTCTGACCTTGAATGATAAATCCAGAATGACTTCGGATGGAATCGATTCCAGCGACCAATAGATACTTTCCGTTTCGAAATCATAACTGCCGCCGCCGATTATCGAACCGGGTACGAACTGCGTGTATGGCGGTAGTTGATCCTGGATAAAAACATGCGAAACCGGAATCTCCCCGTTATTTTCCAGGCGGAGCGAATAGGTCAGTGTATCGCCGCGCTCCGCGGTCGCTTTGTCGACCGCCTTATCGAGACGCAAGGAACCGGGGAACGGTTTTTCGACTATGGATGTGTGGACCGTATCGCTGAATATTTCATCGGGGCTGTAAATCATGGCATAATTATCGATGATATGTTCCAGAGGAGCATACGTGACAATACTCACCTTGAAAGTTAACTCCAAATCAGCGCCCGCCGGAAGGGACTCAATGTTCCAATAGACACCATCTGTTTCGAAATCATAACTCCCACCACCCGTGACCGAACCGAGAACAGGCAAAGTATATTGCGGCAGATGGTCCTGTATTCTGACCGATGAAATTGCCGTTTCACCGGTGTTCTGCAGATGGAGAGAATAGGTCAGGGTATCGCCGGCGTACGCTTCGGCTTTATCCACCATCTTGTCCAGAGTCAGGTCCGAAATCGGCTTCTCCAGTATATAAACCGATGCACTGTCGACCAGCCTCGTTTCATCATAAGTCAAAGCGGCAATATTCATAGCGTCGCTATTAGCCGGTGCAGCCAAATTGATGGTCGCGGAGAAACCAAGCGTTATTATTTCGCCGGGATTAACTGTCGCCAGGGTCCAGACAATCCCGTTAAAATCAGGATTATACTGGCCGCCATGAGAGATCGTTCCTGGAATATGAGTCGTCATCGAAGACAGAGTATCGACAATCGTTACGTCCGTTGCCGCTTCGCTTCCGCTGTTGCGGACTGTCAGACCGTAGTTTACTTCGTCGCCGGGATAGGCTCGCGTCGGAGAGACGGATTTTTCAAAATGCAGGCGAATACCTTCAAACAGAATGATGGTCGTTGTCACCGTATCGGCGGCAGTATTTTCGGGAATCGAAGCCAGCGCGATATTAGTAATTTTGGTGTCAAAAGGCAGAAAATCACTCAATACCGCCTTAAATGACACCGTAACCTGCTCTTCGACACCCAATTCAACCAAATGCCAGGTAATATTACCGGAGGCCGGATTGAAAACTCCGCCGTTATCGATGGAGCCTTCAATCAGGTCGGTATTATCAGGCAGGGCGTCGCTGACATTTATATCATAGGCCGCGGAGTCGCCGTCGTTGCCTATGGTTATAAAATATGTCAGCGTATCCCCGGCGTAGGCCTGCGGCTTATCGACAATCTTATCGATAACCAGATGCGGGGCGGGGCGGGGGATGATAGTAGTTACGGTTGAATCTGTAATATTTGATTCGGGATAATAAAAAGCATAATTCGTTACAACTTGTCCGGGCGCTGCCATGGGTTCGACTATTGCCTTAAAGTTTAATCTAACTGTATCGTCAGAATAGATATTATAGTTATCCCAGTAGATAAGCCCCGGCTTGGAATTGAAGTCAATCCATCCATCTCCCACCAAAGTGCCTGGAATTAGTTGTATATTATTTGGCAATGAATCAACAATCCATATATTAAAATCAATACCCTGGCCGTCATGCCATGCGGTTAAATTAAAACCTAAAGTGTCGCCTGAGTAAGCCTCACTTTTATCAACAGATTTATCTATATAAAAATTTGGCGGAGGAATTATCGGCATTATAACGGTCGTAACCGTATCACTATAAATACCATCTGGGTTAATTGAAAAGGCGAAGTTGTTAATTGGCATGGGCAATGTTGGATTAATGAGTACCATGGCCTTAAATGACACCTCGACTGATTCATCCGGGGCAATTTCCTCAAGAAGCCAAATAAAGCGCGAAGTTTCGGAGTCGAATACTCCGCCGCCGGTTATCGAGCCAGGCACAAATTCGGTAAATGGGGGTAAAGAATCGCGAATATCAACTGCCGAAAAATCAATATTTCCGGCATTCGCTATTTTTAGAGTATAAGTCAATGTATCGTATTGATATGCGTTCCGCTTATCGACGCTTTTATTAATCGTCAAACGAGTAATCGGCTTGAACAAAACCTCCGTCGTAACCGTATCACTGAAAGTCGTATCCGGGCCGGGTATAAGTGCAAAATTAGCGATATTCGTACCGGCCATAATATCCGGACTAATCGCCGCCTGAAATGACAAATCAATCATCTGCCCCGGTTCCATAGCCGGGATGGTCCAGATCAACTGCCGGTTATTCTCATCGTACACCACGCCGTTGGTGGCCGTGGCGGGAAGATAGTCAACCTCGGCCGGAAGCGGGTCGATTATGGTAATTTCAAACGCCGGAGCGTCGCCCTGGTTATGCGCCGTAAGGAAGTACGTCAGCGTATCACCGGCATAGGCCTGCACCATACTAACCGACTTATCCAGAGACAAAGCCGGTCCCGGTGGAGTAGTTATATATGTGATGGCGGTGTCGGCGATAGTGCTGTCGGGGAGATTGATAACCCCAATATTTGCCATGTTGACGTTTACCGGGGCGTCGAGGTCAACAGCCACCTGAAAATTCAGGGAAACACTAGCCTCCGGTGCCAATTCCGCTATCACCCATCTAACCTGATTATTGCCGGCATCATAAATCCCGCCGGAAGTAACCGTGGCAGGAATAATCTGGGAGTGTTCGGGAATATTATCCGTTACGAGAATATTATAGGCCGAAACCTCGCCGCTATTACCCGCCGTTAGAGTATAAGTGACGGTATCGCCGGGATAAGCCTGGGCTTTGTCGGCGATTTTTTCTATGGCAAGAATCGCCTGCGGCGGGATGTTGGGCTTTATCCAGGTAATGACCCAGTTGCTTTTCTGTGAAATCGGGGAAATGATATAAGCCCGATTGAGAATTACCAGCGTATCCGTACCGTTCGGTGCGGTATTCATGGTAAATGTCAAAACGACCGTCTCGGTCGGGGCCAGCGAAGGGATACTCCAGGTCAATACCCGCGCGGCCGGGTCATAGATACCGCCGTCGGAAGCGGAACCATCGAGATATTCCGCGCCCATGGCCAGGGTATCCGCGATTTCAATCGCTTCGAAAGTCCCATAGTCACTATTCGTCACCCGCAGGGTATAATTAATATTATCGCCGTAATGCCCCAGGCGGGTGCTGACTTCTTTGGTGAGACTCAATCCCCCGGGTGGGCAATAGAGTTCGTCGATCTGCGCCGAAACGGTTCCGGCCAGGAAGAGTATCGCGGCCATGAAAGCCGCCGTCGTTATATTAAATAACCTTACCGGTTTCATATTGTCCGCTCCTATATCTTCCCGACCAACCGCACGAATATCCCGTGGCCGCGATAATCGCGGTCGGAATACTGGTCGTTGTCAGATTCAATCCGTTCATATCCTGCCGAGACCCTAAAACCTTTTCGATGCTCGTACCCCAGTTCCACTTCCGTGAAAGTCTTTTCGTCGTCCAGCGATTCGCGCAACAGGATGGCCTTAACCGCTCCCCGGGCGAAAAAGCCCTTGCCCAGCGACATCGACCCGCTCGTCAGCAATATGTACGATACCGCCGTGATTTCATCCGAAGGCGGGTGATCCTGCAACTGCCAGCGCCGGATCATGCCGATCGTCAACTCATGAAAGCGGTCGCGGTTCCAGTTCAGTTTGACCCCCAGATCCCATAATTTATCGCGGGATATTACCGAGGCGCTGTGCCGGACATAGCGGAATTCACTCTCCAGGCCGAATGACAAATGGTGTTTAGGAAACCAGTTAATCTGGCCCATCAGAAAGTCATCGGTATTTTTGGTCGTGGAATCGGCATAAGCCCGCTCGATTTCGTATCGTCCAATCTTGCCGGTGGCCCTTATCATATCCATTGGAATATATTCCAGGGCGAAAGTCCCGGCCCGGTCGATTCTAAACGGGTCGTCTTGCCATAAGTCGAGATTATTGCCGGGAACGGTGAACCGCTTGTATTCGGCCGTCGTCAGAGAACTCAAATTGCGATGCGGCTGAATCCGGATATCAAGGAATGAGCCGTCCTCTCGTTCTTCATATAAGTCAAGATAGGTATCCTTGCGCAGTCGTGTCTTTTGTGTCAAAGTTATTTTATTGCCTTCGGATGGCGTCGATGACATCGTCATGGCCGCCTGATGCGTGAGGCGGTCGTTATCGACAACTCTTTTATTCTCAAAATCGATATATTCGTAATGAAGGCCGTAACCGAACAATCCCAACAGGCCCATCCGTTCGGCTTCACCGCCAATATCGAAGGCGGCCCGTTGCTGCTGGGTTTTTTCGGTGGAAGGTGTCGCCAGGTCCTCGACGTCGCGACGTTCCAGTGCGATACCGAAGCCCAAGGTACGGCGGAAATTGTTGCGATAGCCGGCCGTATATATCTTTTCATCCCGCTCACCGGGATAATTATTGAATTCTCCGTTCGGTTCCAGTCCGCGTATGTTCTGGAACGCGGCGGTCACTTTTTGCTTTTCTGTCAAATCATAGCCGCCTTTCACGCCCCAGCGGCGCTGGTTCTTGACGGCATTTAAATCGGAATTGGTGAAAGACTTGAACTGGTCGTCGATTTCCTGGAAATCACCCGCCAGGGATAATTTTTTCATCGGCTTAATATCAAATCCGCCGCGAAAGGCCGTGTTATTTTGGTCGGAATTAAGGTCTTCGGAACCGGCCAATTCCAGATAAGCCGTACCCAGGTTCTTCACAGCGAATGACGCGTCCGCGGCGACCAGATTTTCCGGTTCATCTTCGCCGGCCCCGACCGCGCGGATATCCTCAAAGCGGTGCAGGTACGACCCCGATATCTTTACTCCCTCAACCGGCGTCAGATGCACCCGCGAGCCGGCTAATTCGTCATCATCATTTCGCTGATAATCATAGGTGATAACGACATAATTAGGATTCGATTCGATGGTTTCGCTGGCCACCGGGAGGTTAAGAATGATTCGTCCACGGTCGTAGTCGACGGTATAATCGATTTCGCGGATCAGAGTTCTGGTTTCCAGGACGGTGGTTTCGTTGAAACGGTCGCGAGTTTCGATTTTAACCGTTTCACTGTTGCGAGTGACCGGGGCATGAGTTAAATCATATGGTCCGGAGGTCCCATTGGCGCGGATGCCGACGACGGTTCCCTCGCGGAAGGCTTTCCCTTCCATCTTGCCGCCCACCGCTTCCAGTCCGACCGGGCCTGAATATAAATCCGCATAAACCCCGAATAAGGAGCGTTTATTCAACGTGAATTGGCTGTTCTTAAAGGACGACCGAAGCGAACCGCCTTCGACAAAGCCGTATTTGTCCGATTCCAGGCGGGCCAGCAACTCCAGGGTTGAAGGCTCCTGGGGCTGGGTCAAAAGGCGAATATCAAGATTCTGATAATCCCAGCGTCGTTGCGGATCATACCGTCCCTCGCCGGTGAATCGCCAGCCATCCCAAATCGGCTCCGTCGTTTTCAGAGACATTTTCAGGCTGAAAATCGATGGATCCGTGGTGCGGTATTCGTCATCAATTCGGGAATCAACCACTACCGCGCCATTGACAAAGAGTTTGGGCGTTAAATGGCCGTTGGCCAGTAGTGAAGTTCGATAATTGGCGGTGAAATCTTCGTTAAGCCAGGGATTCTCCGTTTCAAAGGCCGATTTGTTTCCGTGGACGTTCAAGGCGTGTAATGAAATCTCCCCAAATCCAACGAGGAAAAGATCTTCTCGATTCAGATTGGGGTCATAGTGTTTAACGACCGCGGCGAAAAGTTCGGCCCCCGAAAGGGCTGCTAAGAAGGTGAAAATAATGGCGAGGCGATATGCTTTCATGTAATCCTGCCCGTCCTTATAAAATATAGTATACCAACTCCCTTCGGGGCAAAATGTATGCCGCCACCGGGGTTGACGTCAAGAGGGCAAGGCCAAATTTCCTGGGTATTGTAAAGAGGGCCACTCAAAGATTTGCAGGGGGTGCGACCAATTACGGTATCTCTAACGATAGCAATGGGATAATTGTCCTGGAAATTAGGTTAAAGATAGACGATCGGTTATATCGAATTTTCAAATTCTTTGACAAACAATTATCGAAGATAAAATTCTGACATTTTTTTAAATGCAAGGCCGTTCGGCATTTGTGATATATCTTGCATATCAGAGAATTGGTCACTTGGCTGTGAATTTCCTCGACCTACGGCAATGTTAGATTAAAAATGGACTAAGGGTGAATTAGGGGGGCGCGGAAAGAACCTGTAATGGCAAAAACAATGTTTTCTTAAGATATTATTCTAAAATGAGATACAGGGAATTTTGGCATTTCACCATCGGCTTGTCGAGAAAATCAAGAGATCGACATTTGGACAATCGGCAAAGAATAAGGGGTATTTGTCCGGTTTTCCTTGACAAAGCCGGGAATCTATCGTATTCTTGCTTGTGAAAAAAATAACTAAGTCGGATGACGGTGGCTTTCGGCGCTCCCCTACCCAAAAGCCTGAAGAACAAGGAACGCCGACAGGACAGCCTACCGCCTGAACCGGTGAGGTTATTTTAGAAAGGGTCAGAAAAAAGAAGGATTTGATTATGGCAAAAGAGTCATTCAATCCATTCCGGATGGCCCAGGCCCAGTTTGACCATGTCGCTGACTTACTGGAACTCGATACGGCCACACGCGACCTGCTGCGCAATCCGATGAGAGAGTACAGTTTCAATATCCCCGTGCATATGGATGACGGCACCAAGAAAATTTTCCGGGGATTTAGAGTTCAACATAATGATGCCCGCGGCCCGTGCAAGGGTGGTATCAGATTCCATCCCCAGGAGACGGTCGATACCGTTCGCGCCCTGGCCATGTGGATGACCTGGAAATGTGCCGTGGTTGATATTCCCCTGGGCGGCGGCAAGGGCGGCGTCATCTGCGACCCGCATAACTTAAGCGCCCGCGAACAGGAACTGATCTGTCGCGGCTGGGTGCGTCAGTTAGCCCAGAATGTCGGACCGCTGTCCGATGTTCCGGCGCCCGATGTCATGACCAGTGGTCAGCATATGCTCTGGATGCTGGACGAATATGAAACCATTCATCGCAAGAAATATCCCGGTTTTATCACCGGCAAGCCGGTCGGATTGGGCGGTTCCCTGGGTCGTACCGAAGCCACCGGTTTCGGCCTGATATATACGGTTCGGGAAGCCCTGAAGCAGTTGAATATTCGCCCCGAAGATACGATTGCTTCGGTTCAGGGTTTCGGTAATGTTGCCCAGTATGCTATCCGTCTCTATACCGAGATGGGCGGGAAGGTCATATGCGTTTCCTGCTGGGATCAAACCGACCAAACTTCGTACACTTTCCGCAAAAAGGACGGCATCGACATGGATGCTCTCCTTTCCATCACTGACCGTTTCGGCGGTATCGACAAACTCAAAGCCCGGGCCATGGGATATGAAATTCTCGATGGCGACGCCTGGCTGGAGCAGGATGTCGATATCCTTTTACCGGCAGCCATAGAGCATCAGATTACCGGCGAAAATGCCGGCAAAATATCCTCGCGCGTGAAGATTATCGGCGAGGGCGCCAATGGTCCGACCACTCCTGAAGCCGACGAAATAATCAAGAAGAAGAACATCTTCCTGATTCCCGATTTTCTGGCCAACGCCGGCGGCGTGACCTGCAGTTACTTTGAGCAGGTTCAATGCAACATGAATTACTTCTGGGAAAGAGACGAAGTTCTCGGCAAGCTGGATGTCAAGATGACTTCGGCTTTCCTGGCGGTTTCTGAATTGGCCCGCAAGCGCAATTTGTATATGCGCGATGCGGCCTATGTTATCGCCATCGGCCGGGTAGCCCAGGGCTGCAAAGACAGGGGCTGGGTATAATTTAATTTAGATCCGGATTCTTTTCTCATAGGCACCGCCGCGGTCGGGATAACCTGATCGCGGCGGTTTTGTTATCTTGCTTCTGCCGGGCGATTTGGTTATTTTAATAATGCAGGGCGCAATTATAAATACACCGCCCTCATGATAAAAGGCCATGTCCGAAAAAAAACCAGTTATCGATCCGGCCCGACTGCCACTTTTCAATCGCGACTTTTTCGGCTCCAGAGAAATAGTCTCCCGTATCGGTGCCGGGGCCATAGGCGGTAAGGCCTCGGGGTTGGTTTTTATCAAGGATTCTCTCGTTTCCGAATTCGAAGGCGGACCATTCGGCAATATAAAAATCGGAATTCCCCGTTTTGCCGTTATTACCACCGATTTTTTCGATCGCTTCATGGCCAGGAATCGCCTTTATGATATAGCCTTATCCGATCAGCCCGACCAATATATCGCCCATGCCTTCCAGAAGGCGGATATGCCGCCGGAAATGGTCGGAGATTTGCGCGGTCTAATAATCGCTGTCCGCCAGCCGCTGGCCGTGCGCTCTTCGAGCCTCATGGAAGACGCCATGTATGAACCGTTTGCCGGAGTCTATGCCACCAAGATGATTCCCAATAACCAGCCGGAGAACGACATCCGTTTCCAGCGGTTGGTCGAAGCCATCAAATTTGTCTGGGCCTCGGTGTTTTTTAAGGCGGCGCGGGATTATCATAAGGCAGCGGGAAAAAGGACAGAAGACGAAAAAATGGCCGTAATTATTCAGGAGGTAGTCGGCCGAAAGCACTATGATCGGTTCTACCCCGATCTGGCAGGTGTGGCCCGGTCGTATAATTTCTATCCTATGGGCCGGGCCCGTCCGGAAGAAGGGGTGGTGGATTTGGCCCTGGGATTGGGAAAAACCATTGTCGACGGCGGCCTGGCCTGGACTTATTCCCCGGCTCATCCCCGGGTGGCGCCGCCGACCGGATCGCCGCGAGATCTTCTAAAACTTACCCAGACCGAATTCTGGGCGGTCAATATGGGCAAACCCCCGGAATATAATCCTTTACACGAAACGGAATATCTAATCAAGGTCGGGTTATCCGAAGCCGAATATGACGGTGTCCTGCCTCACCTGGCGTCGACCTATCGTCCCCAGGACGACAAAATCGTAATCGGCACCGGTTCCCCCGGACCCCGGGCACTCACCTTCGCACCTCTTCTATCGCTGGAACTATATGGGCTTAATGAGCTTCTGAAAAAACTGCTGAAACTGGGCGAGACGGCTTTGGGAAGCGAAATAGAAATCGAATTCGCAATGTCGATCGAGAAAGGACATGAGGCACCGGCTAATTTCGGATTTCTTCAAATCCGGCCCATGGTGGTCTCTCATGATAAAATTGAAATCGATGACAAGGAATTATCAAATCCTCATGCCATAGCCGCTTCGAACCGGGTTTTGGGAAACGGCACTATTGACACTTTGAACGATGTGGTTTATGTTATTCCGGAAACATTTAATGCCAAAGATACACCTCAAATCGCCCGGGAACTGGCCGAAATCAATCATAGATTATTACAGGAAGGGCGCCGTTATATGCTGATCGGATTCGGCCGTTGGGGAAGTTCCGATCCCTGGCTGGGGATCCCCGTGGAGTGGGGCCAGATTTCCGGGTCGCGGGTAATGGTCGAGGCGACCTTGCCCGGAATGGATGTAGAATTGTCGCAGGGTTCGCATTTTTTCCATAATATCACCAGTTTTCGGGTGTTCTATTTCTCGGTGCATCATGCGGGGCCGTACCATATCGCCTGGGAACGCCTGGCCGCCCAAAAGGAAATCGGACGGACGCCTCTGGTACGCCATGTCCGATTCGATAAACCGCTGACGGCCAAAGTCGACGGTCGCGCCGGCAAGGGAGTAATTCTTTATGATGATGAACTCTAAGAGTTCTCTGGATAAACTTCTGACGGCTCTTCAGGAACGGGCCAAGGAACTCGGCTGTCTGTACCAGGTGGAAGAGATACTTTCCAGTCAGGATACGCCCCTGGATGAAATTTGCGGCAAACTGATACATGTTATTCCTCCCGGATGGCAATACCCGGAATTTTGCCAGGCCCGGATTTTTCTGGAAGATAAAGTTTATGCGCCGGCCGAATTCATGGAAACGCCCTGGGCGTTGAAAACGGACATTAAATTCCAGGACAGTATTATCGGCCGGGTCGAGGTCTATTACACCCGGGAAATGCCTCAAGCCGACGAAGGCCCCTTCCTTAAGGAGGAAGGCAAATTAATCCGCACCATCGCCGAAAGATTGAGCCACCGCGTCACCCATTTGCGGCTGAAAGAGATAGTCGGTTCTTTTGCCACCGCCAAGGCCGATGTCTCCGGCAAAAGACAGAGCGAATGGCAGGTAGCCCTGAAAATGCTGATTCAGACCGACAACAATCTCTACCAGAAAATATCGCGCAAGATGCTCAATCATCTCTGCTGGAGCGGTGTCCATGAAGCAGAACAACTTCTGCAATCGCTCAATTCGCCGGAGAAAAATATCGAATCCGAATTTATCAGCGAATTGAATCAGCCCCTGCAATGGTCGCAAATAAACCTGATGGCCGACATCAGTGTCGAGACGTTTCGCATCGCCGCGGAAAACCTGACCGACAAGGAAATTTTCAAATTGATACAACGATGGATTCAGGAGGATAAATTGTCTTTCCTGGTCCAGGTCGTCAATCGCAATCTTTCTCTGGCCGATGTCGCCGATGCTATCCGGCGATACTATCACCTGGCGGCCGGAGATCCCGATGCCTCCTCGCCCAACGAGCGCGGCATCCAGGTTTCTCTTATCCGACGTTTTCTTTCGGATCAATTGCAGTACATCAATGTCATCAAACATTATATCGAGATTAAAGATTTTTATCATCTTCTGCAGAATGTCATTTTCACCTCCGAAAGCCACGGCCGACTGGGCGGCAAGAGCGCCGGACTTTATATGGCGGCCCAGGTTTTGAGGAAAAACGCCCATGACAACGATCTTCTGGACAATGTCAAAGTCCCCAAGACCTGGCATATTACCACCGATTGCCTTCTGCATTTCATGCACCACAACAATTTCGAAGAAGTCGTGGAGCAGAAGTACAAGGAAATCAACCAGGTCCGTCTGGAGTACCCCCACATCGTCGAGACTTTCAAGCGGGCCCGGTTCCCGGCCGATATCACTCGCGGATTGTCGGTGGCGCTGGATGATTTCGGCGATGTGCCTTTGATCGTGCGCAGTTCCTCGCTTCTGGAGGACCGTGTCGGAGCGGCCTTCTCGGGCAAATATAAAAGCCTGTTCCTGGCCAACCAGGGCAGCAAGAAAGAAAAACTGGCGGCGCTCACCGATGCTATCGCCGAGGTGTACGCTTCGACTTTCAGTCCCGACCCGATCGAATATCGCGCCGAGCGAGGGCTTCTGGATTTCGGCGAAGAGATGGGCATCATGATTCAGGAGGTGGTCGGCACCCGGGTGGGCAAATACTATTTGCCGGCCTTCGCCGGGGTCGCTTTCAGCAACAACGAATTCCGCTGGTCGCCGCGAATCAAGCGTGAAGACGGCCTGATCCGCCTGGTGCCGGGTCTCGGCACACGGGCCGTCGACAGGCTGGGCGACGACTATCCGGTTCTTCTGGCGCCGGGGCAGCCGAACCTGCGGGTCAATGTCGATCCCGAGGAAATCGTAAAATATTCGCCCAAGAAAATCGACGTTATCAATCTGGAAACCAACTGTTTCGAGACTATCGATGTCCGCGATTTCATGAAAATCGCCGGAAAGGATTTCCCCGCCATCGCGCAACTGGTTTCGGTCTATAAGGACAGCCATATCAGCCGTCCTCTGGCCATGAGCCTGGACCCGGAAAAGGACGACCTGATCGTAACTTTCGACGGCCTGGTTAACCGGACGCCCTTTATCAAACAGGTGTATGTCATTCTCAAGACTCTTCAGGATGTCCTGGGGTACCCCATAGATATTGAATTCGCCTCGGATGGGCGGTTCTTTTATATTCTCCAGTGCCGTTCTCAAAGTTACGCCCGCGAATCGCGTCCGACGCCGATCCCCAAGGATATTCCCGAAAAACAGATTGTTTTTTCCGCCAGGAAATATATTTCCAACGGACGGGTCCCGGATATCACCCATATCGTTTATATCAATACTGAGGCCTACGGCAACCTGGAGGAACGGGCGGACATGCTGGCGGTAGGCCGGGCGGTCAGTAAACTCAACGTCAGTTTGCCCAAGAGACAATTTATTCTCATGGGGCCGGGCCGGTGGGGCAGTCGCGGCGATATTAAACTGGGTGTCAGTGTCAGTTATTCGGATATCAATAACACCGCCATGCTTATCGAAATCGCCCGCACCAAAGGAAATTATACTCCCGATCTGTCGTTCGGCACTCATTTCTTCCAGGATCTGGTCGAGGCTGATATCCGTTATTTGCCCCTTTATCCCGATGACGCCGGCATTCATTTCAATGAGATATTTCTTCAGAAATCGCCCAATATTTTGCCTGATTTTCTGCCTGATTTCGCGCACCTGTCGGAGACTATCAGGTTGATCGATGTTCCCCGGACGACCAACGGACAGGTTTTGAAAATACTCCTGAACGCCGAACTCGAAGAGGCCCTGGCGATCCTGGCGCCGCCTTCGCAATCGATCGAAGAAGTCATTACGGCGCCCCAGGAGACGGTCCAGCCCAAGGATGCTTTCTGGCGCTGGCGTTTCAAGATGGTGGAGCGGATCGCCGCCAATCTCAATCCCAAGAAGTTCGGGGTCGCCGGATTTTATGTTTTCGGCAGTACCAAGAATGCCACGGCCGGACCGGCCAGCGATATTGACATTCTGATTCATTTCCGGGGCAATGATGAACAGAGAGAAAGGTTATTAATCTGGCTCGACGGCTGGTCGAAGAGTTTGGCCGAGTTGAATTTCATGCGAACCGGGTACCGCTCCGACGGCCTTCTGGATGTGCATCTTATCACCGACGAAGATATCATCAACAAAGACAGTTACGCCACCAAGATTAACGCTGTCACCGATGCCGCCCGCCCGTTGCTGATGGGGACGGGGAAATAGGGTTATCATAAGAATTATTTCGGGACCGATGTGGACATCGGTCCCGCACGATATAGTCCCGATTCCTGAAGGGTGCGTCACCCGGCCAAAAAATTCACCGTAAGTCATTGTCGCGCTATTTAGTGCCATGAGTTGGGTTCGTTCCGAAATTATTTTGGACATCGTTACACTCCCCCCTTAATCCCCCCTCCATGAGGGGGGTAAGAAAAGAATAGCCCCCGGAATTATGAATCGTTCCTTCATTTAATGCGACATTTTTTCCAGCCCCACCCCGCGAAGCGCGGGAGTGGGCCACCTTCCCTCGGTGGTTGGCAGGAAAATAAAATGGGTTCGTTTTGCTATTTTTAAGGTGTCACGGGGCGTTCCTTTTTTTAATGCGACATTTTTTCCAGCCCCACCCCGCGAAGCGCGGGAGTGGGCCACCTTCCCTCGGTGGTTAGCGGGAAAAGAAAATGGGTTCGTTTCGTTATTTTTAAAGTGTCACGGGGCGTTCCTTTTTTATTGCGACATTTTTTCCAGCCCCACCCCGCGAAGCGCGGGAGTTGGCCACCTTTGTTTGGTGGTTGGCAAAATATAAAAATAAGAACGAAAGTCCCGACCCCTAAAGGGGATCGGCCACCGGATGTGGGACTCGGAGTGGGTCACTCTTGTCGAATTGCAAAATATGGATTCATTGTACTTGATTGGGGGATAGTATAGTGCCATGAGTTGGGTTCGTTCCGAAAAAACTATGGACATCGTTACACTCCCCCCTTGGTCCCCCCTCCATGAGGGGGGTAGCAAAAGAGGCAGCATCGCAGGGATGCTGCCCTACGAAAGATTTCAAACCAGCATCAAAATGGGTTCGTTTCACGACATTTTTTCCCCCTTCCCCAATCAAGTTGGGGACAAGTTTTTGCAATTTTGGGGATAACGACAAAGATAGCAGGCGGTTGCACGGATTTTGATGTTGATATCGGATAACCGCCTTCTATTTCTTTTTGATCCTTGAAATCATTAAAAATCATAATATGTCTCCTATATAGGGAGGCGGTGTAAAATCACCATCGATTTAGTAGTGATATTGTAAGGGAGGGGAAATATCACAATTGAAAAGGCAGAATTAAAGACCCGGTAGGCCCGACATTATTGTCGGGCTCTTTCGGTTTTGGGACGGCCGACAGGAATGGCGGCCCCACCAAGGGGAGGTGAATAGGCAGGAAGCGAAGGGGTGCAGGCATGAAAGTAATGTCAAAACCGAGGCGGTTTTGACCTACAAGAACTATGGGAAAAACAGGAGAGATTCCCGCCTTCGCGGGAATGACAAAGGATATGATCGAGACGATAAATTATTTTTATATGTAGTCCAGGCAGATCATGTCTGCCAGAAATTAGGCAAAGGATTCTAATTAAGGAATTAGTACCCTCGAATACCCCTGCATCGCCATGACCGTTTCCTGCATGTTCGAGGATTTCCCCACGAACATTTTATCCATCCGCTTGTGATAATTAAGACAGGTGGTGCAGGAATTTATCTCCACGCCGGCGGCGGCCAGTTTTTCCAGGACCTCCCGCACCGGGGAGCCTTCGGTGGTCAGAAATATACCGCTATTGAGGCAGATGATTTTGGCGGGCAGGCGGGGGGAATTGGAGATGACCTCCAAAAACGATTTCATCAATTTTTCGCCCAGGTCGGGTTCGCCCTCGCCGAGGCAGTTGGATTTGAGAACCAAAAGAAAGTCTTTATCGATAGGCATGATTGGCTCCGTGAGTTATTATTTTGGGGGGAATAAATACATTCAGGGGATTTTTGTAAAGAATAATATGAAGAAGTATTTACGGTCAGGTCACATTTCCACGCGTGACGCGTGGAATATAATAAGCTCCGGATTTTTCACGTACTGCGTTTGCGGTTTTTGAAAAAGTCGTAGAAAACGAAATCGCCCAGATTATCCGCCTTGGAAAAATAGGCCCGCCCCCGGTTGAGTTCCGTCAACTTTTTGACGAATTCCTGCAGATAAGGGTCATCCGTGATCATGAAGGTGGTGATGGTGATGCTTTTCTTACGGCAGACGACTGCCTCATCGAGGGTGCGGTTGACAATAATGGGGTCTAACCCCACCGGATTGCGGTATTCGCGGCCGTCGTTTTTGCGAATCAGCGAGGGTTTGCCATCGGTGATCATGAATATCTGCTTGTTGGGATTTTTCTTGCGCAGGAGAATCTGGCGGGCCATTTGCAGTCCGGCCTTGGTATTGGTCAGAAACGGCCCGACTCCGATATAAGGCAAATCCTTGATTTTTATCTCGCGGGCGTCATTGCCGAAGAGGACGATATTAAGGCTGTCTTTAGGATACTGGGTCGTGATAAGTTCGGTGAAGGCCAGGGCCACCTGTTTGGCGGGCGTGATGCGGTCCTCGCCGTATAATATCATGGAATGGGAAATATCTATCAGTATCACGGTGGCGCAACTGGTGTTACGCGAGGTGTCGTAAACTTCCAGGTCGTTTTCGTGAAGGTCCATCCCCAGGGAGCCGGTACGGTTAATGGCGTTCAGGAGAGAGCCTCTTAAATCCAGATTGTTGAGATTGTCGCCGTAATTGAAAGCCCGTCTTTCGGGGAGTATCTCCTCGGAATCGCCGCCGCCACGGTTGGTGGCGTGCGAGCCGGCCCCGGAGGATTTCAGGCGCTGGAAAATGTAGTCAAAAGAATCCTTGCGGATCCCCCGTTCCCCTTTGCGGGTCAGCACCGGCTTATTGTTCTCCATGGCGATGATGTTTTTGTCCAGGAGATCCTTTTCGAATTGTTTGATATCGAACTCGGCCGGGATGTATCCCATTTTCTGCAACTGGCGCAGGACTTTCAGAGCCTGTTTGACATCGCCGTTGAGGCGCAACAACAACTGGTTGAAAATCGACATGAGGTCGCGCATCTGGCGCAATTGCAGAAATAATTCGTCATTCCATCGTGAATAAATAAAACGCATGATATCAGTCTTTCATGATGTTCTGGAGCATATCAGTGTAAACGAAACGATTATCGGGCGATTCCTTGGCGATAACGTTGGAGCGATGGAGACCGTCGAGAATAAACTCCATGGCCAGATATGTTTCCCGTTCATTTTGGGGATCAAAGTACTTCTGGGCGATGGCCTTGAGGCCGACGATCTGGTCCAGGGTCGATTTGTACTGTTCATAAGACATCTCATCGGACAATTCCAGCTTACGGCCGGTGGAGAAGAAGTCGATAACCGGTTCATATATGTTTTCCAGGGGGCGGCTTTCGGGACTGGCCCGGCGGGGTTGCTTGGGCGAGGGAAACCGCTCGGCGAAACTTTTACCGACGGCATCGCCGATGAGATTGACCGCCAGGATGGTCGGGCCCTCCAATTCGCCTTCGTACGCCGGTTCAACCTTGCCGACCACCGAGGAAATGACGGCGTACAGGTCGCAGATACGGGGGAAATAATCGTTATCGCCGTTCAGGGCCGCACGGCGTTCGACATTGGAAATGAGATTCTCATAAGCCGAGATTGACAATCGGGCCGAAACCCCCGAAGACTGGTCCACGTACTCGCTCTGGCGGGCCTCGAAGGCGATCCGTTCCACCAGTTCTTTAATCAGGCCGGGAATTTCCATCGCGACGCCGCGGTCAGACCAGGATTCCTGGGCCGTGATGGCCAGGGCATCGCGGAGTTGACCGGGATAATGGGTGTTAATCTGCGACGCGATGCGGTCCTTGAGGGGGGTGATAATATTCCCGCGGTTGGTGTAGTCCTCGGGATTGGCCGTGAAGCAGAGCATCATGTCCAGGGGGATGCGAAGCGGGAAGCCGCGTATCTGCAGGTCGTTTTCTTCGAGGATATTCAGAAGCGAGACCTGGATACGGGGTTGCAGGTCGGGAAGTTCGTTGATGGCGAAAATGCCGCGATTGGTGCGAGGGATTATCCCCCAGTGGATAACTTCCTCGTCGGATAAGTCCAGTTTTTCGCGGACAGCCTTGATGGGGTCGATATCGCCGATAAGGTCGGCCACGGAGACATCGGGGGTGGCCAGTTTTTCCTGGTAGCGTTCTTCGCGGTGTTTCCAGTCGATTTCCAGTTCATCACCGGCTTCCGCGACCAGCCGTTTGTATTTGGCCGAAATGGGATTAAAGGGGTCTTCGTTGAGAACCGAGCCTTTGATGACCGGGATGAATTCGTCCAGAAGGTCGACCATCTTTCGCAAGAGGCGGGTTTTGGCCTGTCCGCGAAGGCCCAGAAGGATAAAATCGTGACGGGAGAGAATGGCGTTTTCCATTTGGGGTAAAACCGAGCGGTCGTAGCCGATAATGCCGGGAAAGCGTTTCCGTCCGGATTTAATCGCTTCCAGAAGATTATGGCGCAGTTCATCTTTAGTGGAACGGGGCTGATAGCCGCCGGCTTTCAGGGCGCCCATGGTTCCGGGGAGTTTTTTCATATCGTTATTCTTATTCCTTTTATCAGGTGTTACGTTGCAGGTTATAACAATAATAGAGGGATTAGAGTTCATTAAAGAGGTAGAAGGGGTTGAAGCGTAAAATTTAGAGTCTTGACTTTTTGGGGATATTGGGTATCCTTAAACAAGGAGAGAGCACCTCCTCTTTGATTTCGCAATCCTGAATTTGTGAAAATCTACCTATATTTGGGCGAGGTGTCTATGTTTCCGGCCAAAGTAATCCTTATCATCTTTTTGTTTCTGGCAGGGGTTGCGGCGATGGCTCTTCCTCCGTCGGACGGGGTTGCCCCGTTTCAAGCCAAAAAGCCGCTGGAAGTCGATAATTATAAATATATCGATGCCAACAAAATTCTGATGTTCGTCACCAATCACGGGAATTTCGGGCGGGATTTGTCCGGATATTTCGGCTGCGATTTCGGGACATTTTATCCCTATTATGGGACCGAATTTATCACCCAGGGAATCTGGGATAAAAGCGTTTTATATGCCGGCGGATTGTGGATTGGGGGCAAGGTAAATGATGAAATCAGGGTAACGGTTTCAGAGTATGCTTCCGAATATGTCCCCGGGACGATCGGGGGTGGCAATTCCAACGACCCCATTTATCGGGTTTACCGGTTACATAAAGACAGCCTGGCAGGTAATCCCAATGCCGACTATCTGGAATGGCCGGTCGACCAGGGAGCGCCCTTAAATTCCGAGGGTAAACCGCGACTCTACGGCGATCAGACGCTGTGGGCGGTTTATAATGACAACGACCCGGCGCAGCATGTGGTCAATTCCGGAGAAACTGACCCTCTGGGTATCGAAATTCAACAGACGGTTTGGGCCGCCGACCAGGCGGGGGCATATCCGGTCTATTATGACCCGGTCTATCCGGTTCAGCAGTATGGAACGACTGAAACCCAGGCTTTGGTTACCATCACGACTCCCTATGGTGTAACCGGCCATGACTATTTGATCATTGTCGATTCCGTCGCAGATTATGGGCGTGTTTGGCATTTATTCGATGTTACCGAAAACGAAATGAAATTATCCAACCGACCGATGAATACTACGGACTGGTGGATCGGTGTACAAATAACCGTCAGCGATATAGTCACTCCTCCCGAAATTAATTACTGGTCACCTAATCCCCCCAATATAAGTCCTTTTGCCGATCCCTATTATACCGGTAATCAACGCTGGTTTACGGCCGCACCGAATAGCACGGGGGATCTTCTATTAGGAGGAATTTCGCTGGCACCCGATTTATGGCACGGCTCCAATCTCGGCTATGAAGACTTGAGGAAAATAGAAATACGCTTCCGCCCCATGACCGGTTATACCGATCTGGACGGCAATGGATTATATACAAAATCGGAACCGTATACGGTGGATAATCCCGACTGGACCCAAAAGGCCTTTATGTATAATGCCCCCTGGGCCTCGGGATACGAAGGGTTCTACGATGTTCCCTTCACGGTCTATGATGTAACCGAGCCGCTATATCGGCAGTTGAACGTGGTCGTATATGATTGGGACGGCAACCACCAGTGGGATCTTCACGATGATGACTATTTCCCAAATCCTCTTCTGCCAAATAATGGGGATACGCGGTATAATCGCATATACATTTTGAATTCGGAACATGATCATTCCGGGACGCTATTCGGCGACGGGACTTCGGGAACGCTCGATTTCTTCAACGACGGCGTTTATTGTACCGACGCCATGTACATGCTCTGGCTAAGCGAAAGAATTTACAGCGGCATGCTGGCCGAGGAATGCGTTCTGACCATTGATCCGCATAATGAAGTTCCCCTGACGGCGCCGCGGGATACTTTTTCATTCACGGCCACGCCGCCGGAATTAAACACGGGCGGGCCGGAGGCGTTCTCGATTTATATCATGTATAAACTCTTCAATAAGGGGCAGAATACGATCGAGGATTGTTATCTGGCGCTCTGGAGCGACCCCGATCTGGGCTGGGCCGGCGACGATCTGGTCGGGTGTGACACGCTGGGTGATATGCTTTTCTGTTATAACGGCACCAATTTCGATAATCAGTATGGTAATATTCTTCCGGCCGTGGGGTTTAAAATTCTGTACGGCCCGCTGGTGCCGGCCGAGGGCGAAACCGGGTATTTCGATGGAGCAGAAATCGCCGATCATAAGAATCTCGATATGACGGCCTTCGCCAAGTACATAGGCGGCACTGATCCCAACAGCGCCATTGAATCTTATAACTATATGCGGGGGCTGGATGCCGAGGGAAATCCCTATCCCAACGGCACAAAATTCATGGTTCCCGGAGATCCTTTTAATCCCCCTGATGATTGCGACGCTTTCGTGGCAGACAGACGCATGATGGGCAGTATGGGGCCGTTCACGTTCAATCCCGGCGACAGCCAGTTCGTGCTGGTGAAAATGGCGGTCAGCCAGGCCGACTATTATTATCGCTCCATAACGGAAGTTAAAAAGATTCTGAACGAACCGTTCAACATGCCGACGGCGACACCTGACGAACACGCCTCCGGGCTTCCCCGGGATTACCGCCTGGAGCAAAACTATCCCAATCCTTTCAATCCATCCACGACCATCCGCTATGCCCTGCCTTCGCGGGGTGACGTGACCCTGGAAATTTTCAATATTCTGGGTCGCAAAATCAGAACCCTGGAACAAAAAGAGCAGGCGGCCGGAAATTATGCGGTTGTCTGGGATGGCCGTGATAATGCCGGACGCGAGGTGGCTTCGGGGGTATATTTCTACCGCCTGAAGGCCGATGATTTTGAGGCTACCCAAAAGATGCTGTTGATTAAATAGATTTTTCCGACATGGGGGCGAGGTGACATTCGCCGCCGCTTCGATACGGGTCGCTTCTTTAAAAGAGAGGCGGCCCTTTTTAATGGGGAAGACTTTGACAATTCCTCCGTTGCGATTATATTAATACCGGCATCATTGAATTTATCGCCAGGTCAATAAGTATATGCAAATAAAAGGAGTCGTCATGGACGAGAAGAAAACCTTTCAGGAAGAGATCAAAGTCACCGGCCAGCAGTTGGTGGAGACGGTCAAGAAACTGATTCACGAGGGCAACATCCGGCATATTTTTATCAAGAACGAGAAGGGGGATACGCTCATGGAAATCCCCGTGACGGTGGCCACCGTGGGGGCGGTGTTGTTGCCGATTCTGGCGGCGCTGGGGGCGATCGCGGCGCTGGTCACCAAGTGCACGATCGTGGTGGTGAAGGTGAAGGAGTAGGAGGGTACGACCTCCCATTGTGGGGTAATCAACCCGTACCCGGTAGATACACCGTCCGCCGGTTTTGCGGGTCAGTGTTCCGAGACCCTACGATTTATGCTATGAGAATATTTAGTTGGCTATCTTTAGCCCTCTTATTGATAGGGGGGCTTAATTGTGTCGATACCGATTCCGGCGATTTATTTTTTGTTTTCAATGGTCCCAGCGAAGTTACAAATACCCCACAAGTACCATATGAAACAAGAATATATTCTCTCGACGAGAATAACAAAGAATTTAAACTAATCTGGAGCATGGGAAAGAATAAAGAATCTGAAAAAATAGGCCTATATCCTTCGGATAAAGTACTCCTTTTCCAAGTTTACGAATCCCCAGAAATTTATCTGATAAAATATGAGAATCTATTATCGGACGGAATTTATAAGATTCAGGCCCAGGAACGAGTTAATGGATGTTTCTATTTTAAGGCAAGGAGTGGCACTGATTATGTTCTGGTAAATTGGACTCCTGTTGAACAGTATAAATCAATAGGCGATCACCGCACAGTTAGTGAGTTTTATCAACTGGATGGTCAATTATTCAAGAATGACTATAAATCAATAAAAGGTGATTATCGGGTTTCCGGAATAAGGGCCTATGGAGTAAATGAAAGCGATATAATTTCTTTACCATTTAATGGCGATAGTGTTATTTCAGTTAAGAATGAGGCGCTTGGTCTGCAATTCCCGCCGATATTGAGGCAGTTAATAAAAGCAGATCCAGTGCGCGGCGGGGTGCTAATAGCGAATGAACCGGAATTTGCCGCCATTCAGATGTGTCCAAATCTTATCGATCTAACTCATCAGGAAATACTAGTTTTGGATAAAATCAAATCTAATTGGAAATCAGTATTGGTAAAGGGTGGCGATACTAACCTTAGGCTGGTAAATAATTACCTGGTTGGGCAGGTTTTAAACCCCAATCCTAAAAATGACTATGTTAAACACAAAGGAGAAGGCGCAATAGTAACGGAAGAAGTGGCGTTTATTGATCCGGTCGGAGATAATATATTCTATAGTAATTTGGGGAATTGGGCGCAAGTCTTGTTAATCGAGGGTTCTACCGTTTATTATAGTATTGGTGATAAATTGTTAACGGCAAGAATTACGGAAATTGGTCTTGAAGATATACAGCTATTGCTTCAAAATTCTCTTATCAGAGATTTTCAATGGGCGTTCCGGGTCCCTGAAGGTGGCAAAGCGGCCGATCAAAAGAAATAGAAGGTAAAACGGCAGACCGGGGCGGTTTGCCGTGCACGGCAGTGGGAGATAAATGATTTGTAGATTGAGATACCGGCGATCCTGCCTTATTTAATGTCCTTGCATCATAAATATTTAATACTGGATCCCCGCCTGCGCGGGGATGACAATGTGAGGGGATTTGGTGACAAAGAGTGCGTTAATGCCCTTATAATACTCTGGATATTAAAGTCCCGACCCCTGAAGGGGTCGGCCACCGGGCATCTTTTTAAGAAGAAAATATTTCCAGGAGCATCTGACCTACGACCGGATCCCCGCCAGCGCGGGGATGACAATTTTTGGGTACCTGGTAACTAAACTATTAATGAGCGGATTCAATGTAGGTCGGTGTTCCGAGGGTGCGAAGCGGCTGAGAAACCCGACATCTTATGCTAATACGTGCATTGTATGTCAATAACCCACCGCAAGCGGTGGGGCACCAGGGCATATCATCATACATATAAGAGAGTTCCCCGCCTGCGGGAGCGTTGAAAAAGTATGATAGACATAAGAAGAGAATTTTGTTGGAAATGTTTGCAGTTGGTGCTCAATCGATTATAACCCACCCGCCTCGGCCGCTTCGCGGCCATCGCCGGATGGGGCACCAGATTCGAGGGTTTTTCAACAGGCCCCTGTGCGGGGATGACAACCATGGGGATTCTGTGGTTCAGACGAATGCGATAGCCGCCGACAAATCTGGAGAATCAGGAAAAATTCACTTCCCCCGTAACGTCGGGCTGACACGGGCGGTCTTGGCAATCTCGGAAACACCCGCTATGGCGGCGTCGATATGCGCCTCGGTGTTGAACGGCCCGATCGAGAACCGCACCCCGCCGTGCCTTTCCAAAAGTCCCAACTGCGTGTGCACCAGGGGGGCGCAGTGAAGCCCCGTCCGCACCGCGATATTGAAATCGGCGTCCAGCATGATCCCGACATCGCCGGGGTCCATGCCTTCGATATTCATCGTTAGTGTCGCCAGATGGTTTTCCAGGGTATCGCAGCAGTACACGGTGACGCCCTCGATTTCCCTGAATCCGGCCACCAGCTTCCGGGCCAGTTTCATCTCGCGTTCATGGATTTCTTCCACCCCGCCCTGGTCGCGGATCCAATCCTGCCCGGCCCACAGCGCCGCCACCCCGACCATGTTGGGGGTGCCGTACTCCATCCGGAAGGGGTATTCTTCGAGATGATAGGGATAGGCCGATTTCACCCCGGTTCCGCCGGAGCGGGTATGTTTGAGTTCCACGTGCGGCATGACATACAGGCCGCCGATACCGGTACAACCCATGAGCGATTTATGACCCGTAAAGGCCAGCATATCGATATTCATGACTTTCATGTTGATCGGCACCATCCCGGCCGTCTGGGAGGCATCGATAGCGAATAAAATCCCCCGTTCATGGCAAATTTGGCCGATTCGGGAAACCGGTTGCACTGTCCCCAGCACATTGGAGCCATGATTGACCACGACCAATCGGGTGTTGGGCCGGATAGCGGCGACGATGTCATCGGGGTCGACGAAACCATCTTTATCGAACGGGATATAGGTGGCCTCGACCTGATGGTCGCGGACAAGATGATTTATGGGACGAATGACGGAGTTATGCTCGACATGGGTGGTAATGACATGGTCGCCGGGATTGAGGGCGCCGGAGATAATAAGATTGAGAGCATCGGTGGCGTTATAGCCGAAACAAAGGCGCTCGGGATGAATCAGGTCGCCGCCGAAAAAGCGGGTCAGGCGGCCGCGGAGGTCCTCCAGAAGTTGCCCGGCTTCGATGGCCCGGTCGAATCCGCTGCGGCCGGGATTGACCCCGGTCTTGCGGTAGAAGTCGACCATGAAAGGATAGACATTGTCGGGCTTGGGCCAGGAAGTGGCGGCGTTATCCAGATAGATTAAATCATCCACGGCGAACTCCGGGGTTTGTTATTAATTTCACAAGCCACAAGATACAAAAAAGGGCGGAAAAGTCAACGCGATAGTTGGGGGGCGATTTTGGGACCGGGAAGGCGGAAATTCGATTCTCTCAAACCGGTTTCAATGGAGAAAAGGATACGGCTGGACGGTTTTGGCGTTGTTCCAGGTTCAGCCAATCGACCGGGTTGATGCTTATTGTCGGCAGAGATAGTTCTTCAAAAGGCAGGTCGCCCAATAACAGGACCATATCGCCGCCGCCGGCGCCGGTCGGCTTGGCCCAGCCTCCATGTCTTTCCGCCCAGGAAGTCATTTCATCATGGATGGGTAGACGATAACTCAAACCGGCGGTTCGGGCGCAATCGGACATGACCGTGTCGTATTCCTTTAAAATAGGGATAATATCCCCCAGCGGCGAGGAAAACCACTTGCCCGCCAGGATATGACTTAATTCTTTTAAGCAGCTCAATTTTGATTGAATCTGGGTGGACTCCTGGTGCAGGAGATTATTAAACCGGGCGACAATCTCGCGGGTATCGGCACGGACCCCGCTCCAGACCAGGGTCATGGCAGAGGGGACGTTGTCCCGTTCTGTTTTCCTGTGTGAATTTCTACCCGACGCGTCATTATTGTCATCGAAGTTTATTTTTTCCACCCGATAGCCGATTCCTTCACGGCGGTATTTGATGGGATGCCGCAGGGCACAGCAGACGACATCGGCACCGCTTCCCAGGCCGCCCTGAATTTCGAAATGGATTTTTTCGGCATAGCGGGCGACAGTCTCGGCGTTTTCGGACCAGGGCCATCCGGCCCTTTCAAAACGAAGGGCGACAATGCCGGCGGTTTCGGCGGCGGAACACCCCAGGCCGATCTTACACCGGCGTCGGTCGCGCCCGATGTCGAAGAAATTGGAATTATCGACGGCTACGGAAGCAAAACCGCGATTATTTTCGAAATTGGCGATTTCGGGAATCTTGTACCGTGCCGCCGCGGCCAGGACGGGAGATATGCGAGTCCGGGGGTCGGGGTCGGTTTCCATGACATGCAGAAAACGAGGTACCGGGACCACCAGGGCGGTGCCGCCGTACAGGACCGCGTACTCGCCCGACAACATCACTTTGCCGGGAACGGATAATTTTCTCAACCACATGCGATTATCTCCGCTCCGCCGGCCGGGAGGGCTGTCAGCGCCTGCCGGACCCCAATAATATTTCTTGCCCGGCGGGCCAGGTCCTCCAGGTTCTCTTTTTTCGCCAAAAGAAAAACCTGCGGGCCGGCATCGATCGTGAAATAATTTTCCAAGCCTTCTTCTCTCCATTGGGCGCTATGGTGTATGACCGCCAGGGTGGCCGGATTCCAGTAGTTCAGCGGCGGCCGGGCCGCCATCATGCAGGCGTGCATGGCCAGGCAGTTGCTTTCCGTGATACGCCCCATGCTCGTGAAATCGCGTTTTTCGACGGCCGTCAGCATCGCTTTATAATCTTTTCGGGATTGTTCCACCCAGGCCGGATAGTACGGCGAATTCAAGCGGCAGTGTTCCATCCCTTCCCGGGAACCGATCTTCTTGTGGTTGTCATCGACAATAACCGCCACCATGCCCCAGGGGATTTCCCCGGGGGGAAGGATTTCCCGGGCGGAGGGGTTATCGCCGATTTCGACGGCGCTTAAGCCGCCGGTGATGGAGCGGGCCGCCGAGCCGCTGGCCCGGCGGGCCAGGCGGGAGATTTCGGTTTCATCCAGTTTCCTTTCAGCCACGGTGCTCAAGGCTTTTATAAGAGCGGCAAACCCCGAGGCGCTCGAAGCCAATCCCGCCCCGGTGGGGAAAAAATTTTGACTGAATACGGTCCAGTGCCCCGCAAGTAATCCTTCCGATCGCCAATTATCCAGGATACTGATGACTCTCTGATTGGAGCCGTTTTGGCCGTTGATGACAACTTCATCGGGGCCGTGGGAAAGTTGCCGAATGGTGGTTTCTGTCTTAAGGCTGTCGAGCGCCAAAGAAATCGATGAGGTCGCCGGGAGATTCGCGTTGCCGTCGGTTTTTCCCCAGTATTTTATCAGGGCTATATTTCCGAAGGCGCGGGTATGAACCATGGTCGTCATTGGCCGGTTCCTATCAAACTGGTATATACGACGGGGTATTTATTCTGGAAGATCTCGCGGCATTGGTACAGGTTTTCGGGCGCCACCAGGGCGATAACCGCGCCACCGCCGCCGGAACCGGTCAATTTGGCGCCCAGGGCGCCGTTATCCAGAGCCAATTCCACGGCCGAATCCAGCGCTTTGGTGGAGACTCCGAGCCGGGCCAGCGATTCGTGGTTGCGGAACATCAGCCGTCCGGTTTCTTCCAGGCTGCCGGTTCCCAAAGAAATACCGGCATCGACGGTCAGGTTGCCGATGTCATCGAGAATGGCTTGAACTACCCGGGGATCTTTTTCATAAGCCTGTTTGACCCGGCGCACCATATCGACCGTCCGCGCCCCCGGTTCGACCACGGCGATCAGAAGCGACAACGGTTTCGGCAAGCGCAAAGGCAATATCTCGCGGGGATTGCCGCGACGGAACCATATGACTCCGCCGGATAGGACCGCGGCGGCATCCATGCCACTGGGATTGCCGTGAAAGACTCTTTCCAATTCCTGGACCTGTTCGAAAATGTCATGATTCCACAGGGTGGCTTCGGGCAATCTTTTGTACGTCCGGAAGGCCCGGCATATGGCGGCGGCAAAGGCCGCTGAGGACCCCATGCCGACTCCGGGAATAAGGTCCGATTCGATATTGATGGCGATCGGTTCCAGAGTCATGTCATGGCGCTCGAGAGCAATATCGGCGGCCCGGGAGAAGAGGCGGAAATCGCCGTCGGAATCCGGGATGGGGAATCTTTTGCGAAAATCAGGCTGAATGAACCGGGGTCCATCGGGGTCGGGGGCGATTTTAACGGTCAGGCCGACATTGACAGCGGCGACAATTCCGGGATGGCCATAGACCGTGGCATGTTCGCCGAATAAGACAACTTTGCCGGGAACGAAAGATTCCACCGGCAAGGGCGAAGGCCTTACGGCCGCTCTTTTAAGGCGAAGATGGCGGTAGATATCTTCGGCGGCGGCGATATTGATTCGTCCGTGCTGCACCATTTCCTCGGCCACATGAGTAACGTCCTCGGTGGCCACGCCGGCGCTGACAGCCAGGCTTCGGGCATGAAGCGCCATGTGTCCCTTCTGGATACCTTCGGTGCAAAGGGCCAGGCAGGCGGCGAAATTTTGCCCCAGCCCGACGGCCGCCATGAGGCGGGCCATTTCGCGGGAATTTTCGACACCCGTGACGCGTCGTAAAATTTTCACGGCGGGATTGACGGCGACGGCGCCGCCTATCAAACCCACCTGGAGAGGCAGTTCAATTTCCCCGGCCAGAATTTCACCATCCATTCGATATTTGGTCAGACTTCGGTAAGAGCCGGACCGGGCGGCGTAGGCATGGCCGCCGGCCTCAATGGCCCGCCAATCCTGTCCCAGGGCAATGGCCATGGCGTCGATGCCGTTGAAAATTCCTTTATTATGTGTCGCGGCCCGATACGGATCCAGTTCCGCCATTCTCCCGGCCTCGACCAGGCGATGGGCAATCCGCCGGGCCTGATCCTCGGTGTCGGCGAGAGATAGAATCGGAATTCGAAAACCGGCCCGGGTTATGCGCTGGTCGGCCAGGTTGGAGACTACCTTGAGATTCGCCTCACCGCCGGTAATGGAAACCACTTTCGGGGCGGCCGCCTCGCAGGCGGTATTGACCGCATTGGCGCCCATGGCCTCGCAGACTTTGAAGAATAGATGCACTATCAGCATGGGTGGAGAGTCGATGGCATCGTTCAGCAGGCGGGCCTCGATATCGTAAACGCCGCCGCCGCGCCGAACCATGCGGGGCGAAGCGAAATTGGCGGCTTCGATTATCTCCGCTTTATGCGCCGTGATAATGTCGACGGTCGTGAATGAGGCCGGCAAATCAATTATCTGAATCTGGCCGATCATGACCGGTTCGGTCGTCTCGGTGCTGAAACCGCCGCCCCGCCGTATCATCAGGGCGGCCTTGGAGGCCCCGGCAATGACCGAGGCCTCTTCCGTGGCCATGGGAACCAGATATTCTTTACCGTCGACCAGGAAATTGACAGCCAAACCCAGCGGCAGACCCATAATACCGACGGCGTTTTCGACCATATTGACGGCATGGTCGATACGCAGGGCATTCCCCTGCCGCAAGGAGGCAATCTCGTTGTCGGATAATCCGAAAGTGCGTGTCAAATGGGCCAGTCTCTGTTCTACCGAAAGACGGTAAAAGCGGGGAATTCGGGAGGATTTAGCGAGACTGTCGGATAATGGTTTTGCACGGGCAACTTTATTTTTATCGGTCTTCATGGGAAGGCAGTCCTTTTTCGTTTAATCCGGGCATGTTCATCCATTGAAGAAGCAACCCGGTGTACATCCGGGGCGTATTTCTCATTTCCTTGAGATTGCGGGCGCCGGTCAGGAGCATGGCCGTTTTTAACTGGTAAGTGACGGCCTCGATAAATCCGCGAGCGCCTTCGGGTCCCGATTCCAGAAAGGCCATAAGGACCATGCGGGCGATCCCGGCCATATCGGCCCCGAGGGCAATGGCCCGGGCCACATCCAGGCCGTTCCGAATGCCGCCCGAGGCGACGAGGCAGGTATCGCTGGTCAGGATATTCCGTCCCAGGATAATACCGGCTGCGGTGGGGATGCCCCATTCGGAAAATATCTCGCCGGCGCTTTTAAGAATGTTGTTCGGGGCGCGATAAGATTCTACTTTAGTCCAGGAAGTCCCGCCGGCTCCGGAAATATCGATATACCGCGCACCGGTTTGTTTTAAAAGCCGCAAGGCTTCGAGGGAGAGTCCGGCGCCCGATTCTTTGATAAGCACCCGGCCATCGAGTATTTCCACCATCTCTTTCAATTTATCCGTCAAGCCGCGGAAGTGCCTGTGGCCGTCGTGCTGGATCATTTCCTGCGCCGGATTCAGGTGAATACAGAGACCGTCGGCTTCGATGCGGCGGACCAATCCGACAATCCTTTCCGGAGGGTATTCCAGGAGTTGTACGGCCCCGATATTTCCCAGAAGGATGCCGTCGGGAATAAATTTCCTGACCGCGAAATCGGCGACACTTTCGGGGTGCCGGAGCATGATGCGCTGGCTTCCCACGGCAAAGGCGATACCGCAATTCTGGGCCACGGCGGCCAGATCGCGGTTGAGGGTGGCCGACCAGGTGGCCCCGCCGGTCATGCTGTTTATCAAGAGGGGGGACGCCAGGGTTTTGCCGAAAAATTCGGCTCCGATTTCTATTTCCTCGAAATCGAGTTCGGGCAAGGCCTGGTGAATGAGTTGGACTTCTTCCAAAAGCGTGGTACGCGCGAAAGCGACATCTTTTTGCGCCACAATATCCAACTGCTCGGTTTTACGCCGAGCGGTGGCTTCGATATGATCCGCAAACTCCTGCACGCAGATGCCCTAACCTGGATAAAATTAGTCCAAATATAATCTTAGACAATACGGTTGAGGAGAAGAGACGGCTAATCCTTTTTTGGCGGTCGGAACTTAATCCGGTTCAATCTCTTGCGGCAGTCGGGATTATTGTTTACATTGGCTGCCATGGATCGACTCGGGCAGGAAATCTGAATGGATAAGGCAACCGCAAGATCCGGTTCGTGGGTGGCCAAGCCAAGCGCCGTCCTGGCCGGGGTATCGGTCGGCTTATTGGTCCTTCATATTTTGCCCCTTATTTTCCCCGGCGGGCGTTTTTGGGGGTTTAATCATTTTCAGTATATTCCCGGCGGCCTGACCGCGGCCTTTTTGCTGACGGCGGGCCTGGCCCTGGCCGCCGCCTTTATGCCCGGGGCCGCCGAGCTCGGGGAACGTTGGGCGGCAATATTCGATGACCTTTTTTTCGCCTCCAGTTTCAGGTTGTTGAACCGGGCGGCCGTGACCGCCGTGGCGGTCTTTTTCTTTCTTATTTTCAGCTGTCCCACTCATTTTCTGGGCGATGGCTACGGGTATCTGGAAATTTTCAATCGGGGCCTGGCCGATTTTGAAAGCGGCGGGATGGGCGCCGCCCTGCTTATCTCGGGATTGCAAAAAGTAATCGGCGGTGAAAATTCCGCCCTGGGAGCCTTCCGGGCCCTTTCCATTATATCGGGGGCGCTTTATATCTGGCTGTTATTTGCCATGGCCGGAAACGCCGTTTCTTCACCGGTGAAAAGACTCCTTATCGTCGCCGGCGGCTTGTGTTCGGGGGTGATACTTCTGTTTTTCGGGTATGTCGAATTTTATCCCGGAATCTGGCCGATATTTTTTGCGGTTTTGTATTTTGGCCTGAAATCGCCCTATGAAGGGAAAAATATCGCCTGGGCCTGGGGACTAACGGCACTCGGCATTTTTTATCATTTACAGATGCTTATCCTGGTACCGGCAGTCGTTTATCTGACCTTCTCCGACGGCATCGGGGCGCGCCTGTTCCGTCGTTTCCGGATTTATATCTGGCTTCTGGCCGCAGCGGCAGGCGTCGTTTTGGCAATTTTAATATTTAACCGGATCCGCGATGATATTGCCTTCGAAAACCTGTTCCTGCCGTTATTTAAGGGCAAGCCGATCGATCCGGACTACGCCGTCGTCAGTCTTAAACACCTGCTTGATATTTTCAATCTTCTGATGCTGGTGGTTCCTTCGATCTTTCTCCTCTTGCCGCTGACGGGCCGGGGGAAAAAGCAAGATTCTCTTTCGCGTTCGAGAGTTTTTCTGCTCCTGACCGGGCTGGCCGGGCTGGCTTTTGTGTTTTTCATCGACCCTCAATTGGGTATGGCCCGGGATTGGGATCTCTTTTCCCTGCCGGTTTGGGTATTCATTATGATGGCCATCTTGTATATCACGGATGAAGCCGCCCCGACCCTGAAGCGATTCCTTCCGGTGCTGATTATATTCCCGGCCATGTTCACGATGCCCTACCTGATTACCAACATGAGCCAAAGGGCCTCTCTTCAATATGCCGAATCGGCCGTACGCCTGGACCCGGCCAAGACTTTCGGGGCTTTTTCGGTCTTGAAGGAAATGGCCGAAAAGGAACGAGATGTTAATAGGTTTGATTCCTTGAAGGCGATTTATGAAAGGAATTATCCGGTGTCACGGTATAATCAGGTCATGGAAAAACTTGATGCGAACGATTTTGAGGAAGCCATGCGCCTGTTTGCGTCTCTTCCGGCCAATCGTTTTGACGGTGATTGGCAGCGAATCCGGAGTCGGTACTATTATCTTCGCGGGGAATTTGCCAAGGCGATGGAGCATATCGATTATGCCATTCGCCTGCGCCCGCAGGAAGCGGAGTATTACTGGCAACGCGGCATGATTTATTTTTCCATGGGTAAATTTGAATTATCGCTGACTGACATGGGCCGAGCCTATGGTCGCGACCCGAAGAATCTTCGTATCCTCGATGCCCTGGCCTATATGTTTTCCCAGGCGGGGCAGCCCGACTCAACGGTCTATTACGGCGAAAAACTGGTGGGTCTGGATTCGACCGCTATGGGGGGATATTATCTTTTGGCCAAAGCCTATGACAGGTTAAGCCGGGCGGATAAAGCGGCTTTTCATGCCCGACAATTTCTTAAATTGACGTCCCATGACACCGCCTATGGCGAACAGCGGCATGAGATGGAAACGCTGACCGGACAAAATACACCCGGTGTCGATACTCGATAAAGATAAGGTCCCGGGGTCAGAAATTTTCCAGAAGTCGACTTTCCGAAATATTCTCGGATATTATTTCCTGACGCATGGGCGTAATAAGAACGGAACGCCGTCCCAGGATATCGTTCACGGCGTTGCGAAAGCGCTCCGGGTTTAGCCGTTGCAGGCCGTAGGAATGCCAGTAACGGTTGTCGCCGAACAGCGGACCCGGAGTTTCCGGAGAAACCGGGAGGGGTGACTTTTTCATTTCCGCGTCCCCATTTAAGATTAATTTCAAGTAGAAGATTACTTTCCTCTATTAGATAAATACGGCCGGGGCGTGAAAATTTTATGCCATTTCCGTGAAGACTGGATTAGGATATGGAAAATAGTTGATGAAAAGGCGAATTTAAAAGAGGAAACCCAGGCGCCTTCGCCGGCGTCTAAAGATTAAAACCTCACCAATTTAAAGGAGTTGCCGGGATGAAAATTCGGTTTCAAATAGGAGTTTTGTTAATTGTTTTGACAGCTGTTTCCGTTTGGGGAGCGACACTGACGAATCCCCGCGAGATCATGAGCCGCCATTTTCAGGCCACCGGCGGATTGGAAAATTTCCGGGCTGTTAAGAGTTTTTATCTCGAAGGGGAAATAATTCTGGAAGGAACCGGGTTGGAGGGAACCTTCAAACAATGGAGCCTGTTGCCCGGACGATCTCGCCAGGAAACGGATTTAAAGGTCTTTAAGGTCCAGTCGGGCGATAACGGCCAGACCGCCTGGTCGGTCGACATGAATGGGAAACTCAAATTCGACAAGGATGAGGCTTCCTTAAAAAGAAAACAGGTGGCACTCCTGATGGAACAATACGATTTCATGGATGCGGCTTCCGCTCATTTTAAGTTAATATTTGACGGTCTGGATACGGCTTCCGGGGCGACCTGCTATAAAATATGCCTGGCCAACGATATCAATGACGATACCACGATCTATTTTATCGATACGGCGACCTTTTATAACCCCAAGGCCATCAGTATCACCCCCGATGAATCGGTCATCAACTGGTTCAGCGATTTCCGCACTCACGACGGCCTGGTTCATCCTTTTAAACAAAAATCATTCTTTCCCCAAAATGGCATGACGCAACAGGTGACTATTAGCCGGTATGATATCAACCCGGCCGTGGATACCGCCCTTTTCGAGCCGCCCCAGGGGGACGTTCGGGACTTTGAGTTTGCCGGCGGCCAGAGTGTCACCGAGGTGCCGTTCGAATTTCTGGAAAATCATGTCTTCCTGACGGCGAAAATCGCCGGCCGAGAATCGCGCTGGATTCTGGATACCGGTGCCGGAGTGACGGTTCTGGATTCGGTGGTTGCGGCCGAACTGGGGCTTCCATTGGAAGCCAATATCATGGGTTCCGGGGCGGGAAGCACGGTCAAGGTTTATTTCACAACCCTGCCGCCATTTTCAGTGGGCGATATCAGTTTTCAATCGCAAAAGGCCGCCGTCATTGAAATGAGTGATATTATCCATAAATTCGGGATCGATTTCGACGGCATACTGGGGTATGATTTTCTGTCGCGGCTGACGACGAAAATCGATTATGCCGCCGGGATTCTGACTTTTTATGATCCGGATCAATTTGAATATGCCGGGCCGGGGGTGGTCATTGAAGCGCCGATAAAAGACCAGACATTTTCTCTTCCGGTGACGGTGGACGGCAAACATTCGGGCCAATGGAGTTTCGACTTAGGAGCCGGGAGTATCAATTTCCATTATCCTTATGCCAGCCAGAACAAACTGACGGAATTGTCGGGTGTCGATCGTATCGGAACCGGGGCGGGCGGGTCTTTCCGGGAAAGACAAGTGCGTTTTAAATCCATAGAATTCGCCGGGTTTACCCTGGCCGATCCGATTATCGATGTGACTATCGACGATACTCCGGGGGCATTTTCGCAGGCGGAATTGATCGGCAACCTGGGGAATACATTATTCCGACATTTTACTATTTACCTGGATTATAAGCACCAGAGATTGATCGTGGAAAAAGGCGGCTTCTATGACAAAATTTTCCCGATCGATAATTCCGGTCTTCAATTGATTTATAACAAAGAAAACCGGGTTGAAATTGACTTCGTGGCGCCGGGCACTCCGGCCGACAAAGCCGGTCTAAAGAAGGGGGACATAATTTCGGCTATTGACGGCGTATCTATCGAGAAAATGGGGGGGATATTGGCGGTCCGTGAGCGTCTGAAAGAAAAACCAGGGACGACCGTGGTTTTGCAATTGGTTCAAGGGCAAGCCACCCGGGATGTCAGAGTGGGTTTGGAAAAACTCCTCTAATATTTGTAAGATACGGTATATCAGTAACTTACACGGCGGCCGCGATTGTCGGCCGCCGTTTTTTATATAATGATGCGGAAAATTTTAATTTTTAATCTTTCCAGTTCGGAATGAATCCAAAAAAACTCCGATTTGCCGATATTTGAATAATGGCCGCTGGCCTAAGATATTTCAATTAAAACCGGAGTTGATTTGGTGAAGAAACTGTCCACACGCACTCAAATTCTACTATTGTTTTTGGCTCTCGTATTAATAACAGTGGGCAGTTCGGCCATTTTTTCTTTGAGCCAGGCAAGGCATCGACTTCAAAGTCATCTCGAAGACAAATCCACGGCCATCGGCCGGGTTTTTTCCGACCGCCTGGGACATGGCCTGCAATTTCACGATTCCGATTTTGCGCACGAAACCCTGCAGGATGTCTTTATCGATAAAGATATTATCGCGGCCGGCATGTATGATAATGCGGGGATCAAATTATATGAGTTCAAGAAACCCGGGATAGATGACATTTTTGCCGATACGCTCTCCACTCCGGAAGGCGGTATTGACAGAAGTCAGGATGAATATCTGGTCGTAAGGAGTATAATTCAATTCCGGGGTTCACCCCGGGGCATGTTGCTCGTGGCCGTGTCCTATGACAGCCTCCATGAGCAGTTGAGCAGTATTAAGAAAAAAACTTTGACCGGAGCCGCGGCGATCTTTATTCTTTTTATGATCTGCGGTTTACTCATCGCCGACCGTATCGCCCGGCCGATCGAGTCTTTTGTATCCGCCGCGGAACGTCTTACGGCCGGGGAAATGGACTCGCCGCTGGATCTCGCCGATCTTCGAAGCGACTTTATCCCTCTGGGGCATGCCTTCAATAAGATGCAGGATACTCTTAGGGCGGCTTTCGATGAATTAAGAAACTCCCGGATGGATCTGGAGAAAAAAGTATCTCTTCGGACCCGGGAATTGGAAAATGAATTGGCGGATCGACTGCGGGCCGAGGCGGCTCTTCGCGACAGCGAAACTCTTTACCGGACTCTCTTTGACAGCGCCAACGATGCCATCTTTATCATGAAAGACGACAAATTCATTGACTGTAATTCCCGGACTCTGGAGATGTTCCAGTGTCCCCGGGAACTGATTATCGGTCAACCGCCGTATCTTTTTTCACCGGAATTTCAACCCGATGGCCGCGACTCGAAATCGAAAGCCCTGGAAAAAATAAAGGCCGCTCTTTATGACAAACCTCAATTTTTCGAGTGGTTGCATTGCCACTATGATAAAACGCCGTTTCATGCCGAAGTCAGTCTAAACCGGATAGAATTGGGCGGGGAAATTTATATCCAGGCCATCGTGCGCGATATTACCACGCGTAAACGGGTCGAGGCGGAATTGCGGGAAAGCGAGGAGCGTTATCGAATCGTCTCCCAAAAAACGGGAACGTTGGTCTATGATTACAATGTTGTCAATGGTCAGATCAAGTGGGCCGGTGCCATCACCGAATTGACCGGTTTCAGCGAAGAGGCTTTCCAGAAGATCGACATCGAGACGTGGGAAGAAATGATTCACCCCGACGACCGCGCCGGGGCTCTCCGGGAACTGGAACGAGCCTGCCGCGAGGTCGGACCTTATGACGTGGAATATCGTTTCCGGCTCCGGGACGGTTCCTATATTTATGTCGAAGACCACGGTATCTTTTTGGCGAACAGGGCCGGTGCGGCGGTTCGCATGCTCGGTACCATGAAGGACTTTTCGGAACGATTGAAAGCCCAGGCACAGGAAAAATCGCTTCGTGAAAAACTTACCCGGGCCGAACGGATGGAATCTCTGGGGATATTGGCCGGAGGGGTGGCTCATGATCTGAACAATATGCTGGGGCCGCTGGTCGGTTATCCCGAATTGATACTTATGAAACTTCCCGCAGACAGTCCGATTCGAAAACAGGTGGAAAAAATCGGCAAGGCGGCCAGCGATGCCGCCGATGTCATCCAGGACCTGTTGACCCTGGCCCGGAGAGGACGCTATAACATAACGCCCCTGAATCTGAACGACGTGGTTCAGGATTACCTGGCCTCTCCGGCTTACGAAAATCTGGCGCAAAAACACCCGCAGGTGGAATTGTCCTGCAGCCTGGATTTGTCGCCGGTTAATATTCCGGGTTCCGCGCCGCATCTGGGCAAGGTCATCATGAATCTGATTGTCAATGCTTATGAGGCGATGCCTTCCGGCGGCAAACTGCAAGTTTCCACGGGTCGAAAACACATGAAAATACTGGATGATAGCCATACGGCTGTCCCCGAAGGCGATTATGCTTTTCTCAAAGTGTGCGATAACGGCGTAGGTATCGCTCCGGAAGATATCAATCGCATTTTTGAGCCGTACTATTCCAAGAAGAAAATGGCCTCCTCCGGCAGCGGCCTGGGCCTGCCCGTGGTTTACGGAATTGTCAAAGACCACGGCGGGTTTTATGATATCGATTCCGCGTTAGGCCGGGGAACCGTATTTACATTGTACTTCCCGCTTACCAATGATACGGCAAAAACCGAAATCTCCCGGACCGGAGTCAGCCGCGGCAGCGAGAAGATTCTGGCCGTCGATGATATGCCGGAGCAACGCGAAATCGCCCAGGAATTAATTTCCAGCCTGGGATACGAGGTCGATGTCGTCGCCAGCGGTGAAGAAGCTGTCTATTATATCAATCAGAAGCCGGTCGATCTGGTTCTTCTGGATATGATAATGGGAAACGGCATCGATGGTCTGGAGACTTTCCGCCGCATTCGCGCCGTAAACCCAGGGCAAAAGGTTTTGATTGTCAGCGGCTTTTCCGCCACCGAGAGAGTCGCCGAAATGCAGAGGCTGGGAGCCGGAAAGTATATTCGCAAGCCCTACAATCTCGAAATTATCGGCCGCGCCATACGCGAAGAATTGTCGCGGTCGTCAAGTCAGCCGATACCGACCCGGACCTGAAGTCTGTTTCAAGCCGTTCCGGGGGACGGTTCCGGGACGTTTCTGGAAACGGCCCGCACCCAACGAAAATGAAACCAGAATATCAGAATCGATATCAGCGTCAGAAGTCCGAAAACGATGATACTGCGGCGGGCGATATGTACGGCCGAGGCTATTTTGTCGACCCGCGCGGCTTCGTACATGGCTTTAAGGGTCGCCTCATCGGGCACGTATGTCGTCTGGCCGGCGGCGCCGCTTTCCTGGGGCTGGCTTAATATATCCATTTTATAAATTTCGTACGAGGCCAGACTGGATTGTTTGCCCGGCGAATAATAATTCCCCGCATGAATCGGGTCGGACAGGTCCATGAGAGAATTAACCACGTTGGGCACGGAAATCAAAAGGGTGATAATGGCCACCAGACAAACCGCGTACCCGTATATCAAAGCCACCGTTCTTTGAGGTTTTTCCATCGGTTAGCCCTCACTCGGTTCAATCCACTGCAAGGATTCCACCATGGTCGTAACTTCCTTGATAAGTTTGGCCTGAAAGGTCACTTCGCAATACAGAGAGAAGACGACTATTTCATCGCCCTTCTTGACGGTCCACAGGACCAGGCCGTAACTGCGCGGGATTGTCTCGCCCATGCCCAGTTTTTTGCTGAATTCCATGGTCCCGTGCCAGCGGTAGGCTTCCAATTCGCCGACCTTGAATTTTTCCCGGCCGCTGGGTTTTATGCCGGTATAATCGACTCCCTGTTCCAGGGCATAGCGATGCTTGAGGATTTCCTTTTTTTCGTCCGAAGAATAGGATTCGCTGACCAGGGAATCGACATACACGGCCGGACTTAAGGGAGTTTTGGCGTGATATATCTCCAGTTCCGGCACCTGTGCCATGGTCGGGAAGGGCATTAATTCCGGCGGGATTTCATGGTTTTTCTGGTTCAGGACCAGGCGCATATTTTTCCCCGGCTTTTGATATTCCGGTTTCCAATTTTCAGGGACCTTAAACTGGAAATCGTATTCGCTGTCGATATAAACCCCATTATCGATGGTTCCGGCCTTGGGGCTCTTTTTACGGGCCATGACATTGGGGATGCATACCAAGAGGGCCAAAATGACAATGAGCGTTTTTTTCATAATTTGATACCTCTCCTTGCTCGAAGCCGTGACTCTGTCTTCTTTAAGATTATACAACTTTGGGGGTTACAGGCAAGATAATTTTTGGAGGCAAAGGCTCTTAGACCGGGTGCCGGAATTTTCGGAAACGCCCGGTTGAAAATCGATTTTAGTGGCCATTCCGGTCAGGACGGGCTATCCGGTTCGAGCCCGAGGTCCATATTGCGGAAATGCGGATCAATTGAAATTTCTTTCAGAGTCGGACCGGTATAGGTATTTATCGATTTTTTAAGAAGGCGCCGGACGTTATCAAGATCATTCAAATGAGCATATCCCCGGGCCAGGTTGTAGAGAAGTTCACCTTCGTCAGGGGATTTCTGTTCCGTTTTCAGGAGCATATCGCGGGCCTTATCTTTCTCTCCCACGGCCGCCAGTGCAAGGGCCCAAAAGGCCTGGATGGTCATGTTTTCCGGGTCGCTTATGGCACACTTTTCGGCCACTTCCGCGGCCTCCTGAAAACAGGTCATCGCTTTCTCTTCATGGCCGGCCAATTTTTCTGACAGACCTATCAGATAGCAGGCGATAAAGGGAAGATTTCCGCTCTGAACGGATTTTTCGAGGCAGGTTTTGGCTTTATCATACCAGCCGCTGGCCAGGAGAATATAACCGGCGTCGACCTCGGCGCTGGGGTCCCCCTTGTACTTCCCCGCCAGGATGAAATTCTCCAAAGCCAGTTCGGTTACGCCTAATTTCAGGTAAACCAAGCCCAGGTAATAATAGGCACGGCCGTTATCGGGCGCCAATTCGACGGCTCTTTGAAGCGTGGCCAAAGCCGGGGTAAATTTTTTCTGATCGATATTGACCAGGCTTAGAAGAAGCAGGGTTTCGATATCGTTCGGGGAATGCTGAAGCGCCCGGCGGGCCCATTCCACGGCCTGGTCGTAGGCGGCGGTCGTGACCTTTAACCAGGCCAGGGTGCGATACCCCAGGGCATATTTGGGATTGATTTCAATCGCCTTAAGGAAGCATTTCTCGGCTTTATCATATTCATTCGCGAACATATGATACCGTCCCAAAGCGCGATGCGCTTCGGGCAGAGCCGGGGCAATAGCCAGGGCCATCCGTGCTTCGCGGGCGGCGGCCTCCAGTTTTTCCCTGGTCCTGTCATAGTACGACATATACTGGGTGGCATATAAATCCGCCAGGCCGCTGTGAGCGTGGGCCAGGCGGGAGTCTATCTCCAAGGCCTTGCGGAACATTTTTTCCGCAAAGCCGAGTTCTTCGGGGCGATTAGTGTGATAATAGCCTTTGCCCTTAAGATAGAAATCATAGGCGGTGGCGTCGGCCTTAAAATAATCGCCTGCGGCCGGCGCCGCAATACCCGCGAATTCGGCAAAACTGGCGGCGATATCTCGTACCGATTGCTCGAGGATTTTGAAGATATCAGCGGCGGGACTTTCGTATTTCCGCAAGGCGTAGACGCGCTCGCCGCGATCCCCATATATGCGCAATTGCAGGCGAATGTCATTCTGCCATTTCACCAGCGTCCCCAGAATCACGAAATCGGAACGGCTTCGCTGGAAAATATCGGAGACCTCGCGGGAATAAGCCGCCGCTGATTCCGAAGATATCACCAGATCGGTATGGCGGGACAACTCGCTAATCAGATCGCCCGTGAAGCCCTGGCAGAAATACTCCCAGGTATCATCTCCGGAGAGGTTTTTCAAATCGACAATGGTGACCTTGCGGCCGATCCGGCTGGGGGGGGAGATAACGGGAAAAACGTTCCCGGCGGCCACCTGTTTCAGGGCTGCGGCTAATTCGGTCATGTCGCTAAATCTGTCGGACGGCGTTTTGGCCAGGGCTTTGAGTATTATCCGGTTTAAAGGTTCGCCGATATCGGCGGATAATTCCGAAGGTGCGATCGGGTCTTCATGCATAATGGCATAAATAATGCCGGCCGAATATTCCCCCTCAAAGGGACGCCGACCGGTGAGAAGTTCGTACAAAATGATTCCCAGACTGAAAATATCGCTGGAAAAGGTGATCGGTTCGGATGAAATCTGTTCCGGAGAAAGATAATAAAGGGTTCCCTCGATATTGCCGAAGCGGTCCACGCTATCGGTCGCAAGGGAACGGGCCAATCCAAAATCGAGGATTTTGGCCTGCCCGGTATCGGTTATTTTAATATTCTCCGGCTTAAGATCGCGATGAATGACTCCCTGGGCATGCCCGGCGGCCATGCCTTCGGCGATTTGAATAGCCAGGTCAATTTTTTCGTCTTCCTTGAGTCGGGGCAGGCAGGTCCGCAAATCGGGGCCGGGGATATACTCCATGGCGATACAGGGATGTCCCTCGTATTCCGCGTATTCCCAGATTTTGACGACATAAGGCGAGTCGATTCGGGCGGCCGCTTTGGCCTCCGAAGCCAATCGGGCCAGATATTCCTGGGACCCGGCTCGAGTATCATTTATGAATTTGAGGGCTACGATTCGCTCCAGGCGGGTATCGAATGCTCGATAAACCACACCGGAACCGCCCGTCCCGACATGGGCTTCGATCTGATAAGGGCCGAATTTGGAACCGCTGGAATACATCTCCGGTCGTTCCTTTATTACCTGACTCCGTCTTATGAGATACCGGTTGCTTTAAACCGTCGAATTGATTATCCATTATAATATCGGATAAGGCTTCACGGATATATCAATTTTTTTAATATTGTGCCTATGACAGATTATTTTGCCGAACCGCCCTCGGACATAAACCGTGCCCTGGAAGAGCTGAAAGCTCTTAACGCCATTGCCACGGCCATAAACGCCCTTATGGCGGTCGATGAAATCACCCGCCGGATAATCGACCATTGTCTGAAAAAGGTGGGGGCCTCACAGGGTTCGGTTTTTCTCCTGGATGAAATTGCCGCCCCGCAGGAGCGGATGAAAACTTTCGTGCGCCAGTTTTCTTCGGGCGATAAGCAGGTCCCCTTTCATCTCAATCAGGGTTTGACAGGATGGATGCTTAAGTTTCAGAGGGTTCTGATGGGCAACAATCCCCAGCAGGACAAGGCCCTGGCCTGGCTCGGTCTTGATAAGGCCGGAATCAAATCCATTTTGGCCGCCCCACTCATTACCCGGGGAAAAATGATTGGGACTTTGGTTCTTTTCGATAAAACCGATCCCGGCGGCTTTACCCATGAGGATGCCCGCTTCATAGAGATCGTGGGAACCCAGACCGCCACCGTCATTGAGAACGCCCGGCTTTTCGAAAGAGAGAAAAAACTGGCGGCTATCGAAGAAGAATTAAAAACGGCACAGTCCATTCAAAAAGGCTTTTTGCCCCAAATGGGATTGAATCGGGAAAGATTCCAGGTCTATGGCTTAAATGTCCCCGCCAAAGAAATGGGAGGAGATTTTTTCGATATCGTGGATTTACAGGAAAAGGGGATATTTATTTCGCTGGGCGATGTCTCCGGTAAGGGAATGCCGGCGGCGCTGTTGATGGCCAATGCCCAGGCGATTCTTCGCTCGGGTTTGTTTCGGGCCGATCGGATCGATCTGGCCGACATGGCCGACCGTCTCAACCAGCTCATGAGTCATTTCTGCAGCGCGGGGCAGTTTTTGACGGCGGTTTTCGGGCGCTATATGCCCGATACCGGTATCCTGGAATATATCAACGCCGGCCACCCCGCCCCGATCGTAGTCGGCGGCGGCGGTGCCCTGCGCTATCTTCCGGAGAGCGACGTCGTTATCGGCATAATCCCCGGTTATAGGTATCAACTGCGCCGAATCGAACTTTGCCCGGGGGAGATACTCTGCCTGTACTCTGATGGGGTTCCCGAATGCTTCAACCAAGCCGGTGAGCAGTACGGCGAGAATCGGCTGGGGGATTTTTTAAAAAAGGCCGGAACCGACTCCCCCGAATTATTGATGAACAAAATGATCGAAGAATTGAGTACCTTTCGCTGTACCGCGGAGCCCTCGGACGATATCACCATTCTCACCCTGAAAATTAACTGACAAAAAAACCCGCCCCGGTTGATCGGAGCGGGCGATTTGAACCTGTCTAAATTACAGAGCCGACTATTTACATGTCGCATTCATCGGTGTATTCCCAGCGGGTGTCGCCGGATTCCACTCGGACCGAAATATCTCCGTCATCGAAACCCCAGTTGGCTGTCCAGGTGCCGTTCACGTTGAAATTCTCGCTTTCGCTTTCACATTCCATGTCGACCGAAACCGAGGCCGCCGCGGATCCGGCGATGGGACATTCCATACCGAGGCCGTAACCGATATTGTTATAATCCATGCTGCCGTTTACTGCAACGTCGCAAACGATGCTGTCACCATCGTTATAATATACCTCAAGGCTGTCAGCGGCTTCGCCGTCGACCTGAAGGAAAACGCTTTCCGAAACCGCGACGAAGACATCGAAATGCGTGTGGTGGGCCAATTCCAGGTAGGATTCGTCATCGCTGTAGGCCCCGAAATTCAAATGCAGACGGGATTGCAGTTCATCCGTGAGTTCATCGGGATACTGCACGGGATCACCCTCGGACATGAACCGCAGCGAGTCAATGCCGGAGAAAACTATACTGTCGGCCATGTCATCATCATAATATCTGACGTCTACTTCATAAATATGCCAGAAGTTGTTATATGTATATTCCAATTCGACAATTTCAATCTCACTTTTTCCGGCTTTGAAGGTATTGAATCGCGGCTTGCGGATTTCGCCAATACTGGCGGCGCTGTCGGACAGCTCCATTGACAATTCCAGCGAAAATTCGGCCGCCCCTGTCAGCGCGGCATTAAAAATGTCATCCATGAATTCGAATTCCGGGTCGTCGAGATCCCCTTCCGCCTTGGTGGGGGAATCATCGCTGCAACTGAACATGAAGACCGCGGCCAGACTCAGAATTGCCAGGATGGTAACGCCAAAGATCTTTTTCATATAAACTCCTGTAAATGAGGTTAAATGGCTACTACGAGTTTTTAATTATTTGGTCTTTCTATCGAGTGACCCCAAAAGATCCTATAAAAATATGTAAAACGCAATCGTAAAAATTGGAATCTCCAATCTTCAAAATTGATCTAATCTCACCGAAAAATATCCGGATTAAAAATTCCGGGCCTGGGGACCGCCGGAAAGACCTATGTCGGAACGGGTTCCGTCGGGATTGCTGATTTCCGGATGTCCGGTATTATGGGCCGGGGATTCCGATGATAACAGAAAAATCGACAGGCCCCGAAATTGGGGATCGACCGCCAGATTCCCGTTAATTTCCGTTTGATCCCAGATATCGCGGTAATTTCCCTCTTTGTTATCCCACACGATATTGTGGGAAAATTCCCACCCCGACCAATCGCCGTAGTTCCAGACTCCGACACAGGGACAGACCCATTCTTTGCGCCAGCCGTTGGCCGTGATAATATTATTGACGATACGACCGCGGCACTCCGCGGACCAGATGGCCACACCGCAATTGCCGTTGTGATAAACGACATTATTGGCCATGTCCATGAAGGACCGCCCGGTGGCAATCATCCCCCAGCCCAGATTGTCGCAGACGGCATTATTGCGCGCGATGACCCAGGACGTGCCGAAGGCTCCGATTCCTTTCCAGTAGCCGGTGATAATATTCCGATAGGCGGTGCAGGAGGCATCCCAGGTGACGCCGATCCCGGCCCCACGGCCGTCTTTTATCAGGCAGTCGCTGACAAAGGCCGAAGCTCCGCGGTACAGAGCGATGCCATCCCAGCCGTTGTTGATGATATCGCACTCGGTTATCGTCAATTCCGCTCCCTCCCGGCCGAAGACTCCCCCGATACCGACCACCAGGCTGTCAAGGCGGTGGATATTATCGATGATGTTCAAGCGGTGCAGATATATCCGTGTCCTTCGCACTACCACCGCAGCGTCGGTGGCGTTGCCGTCCGGATCGCGGCGGCCCTCGGTAATGGTCAGGTCCTGAACCGAAGTCCGGGGTGAATTATCAATAAAAAGTCCATATCCGGCATTGGTGCATAAAACCGTATTAAGGCGGTTTTGCCCGATAAGGTGCAGTGATTTATTTTTGATGATAAACCCAAAACTGGCCGAAACATCGGTTCTTTGCTCCTGGCAATTGCCGCAGAGGGAATCGACAAAATAATGTCTTTCCGCCGAAAATCGCCCCTCGGCGATTAACAGAGTGTCGCCGTCTTCGGCGCGGTCAATCGCGTCTTGGAGATTATCGCCGGCATTGACGATTATTGCTTCAGCACGGGGACCGGAAGTTATAATCGCGGACGCAAGAATAGCGGCAAACAGGGCTTTGATTAATGATCCGGGCATCGCCGGTATTATAAAAGGGGCCGGGCGGCCCCTTCAAGATAAAACTCAATTGGTGTAGCGATAGAAAAAGCCGGTTCCGTGAGGGCGCAGGAAAGCCACCAGTTCATCGATAGTGAACCATTTCTTTTCGGGGGCTTCCCAGACCCTGGGGACTATCAGAGATTGAGCGGGATTACCTCCCATGGCCGCCAGGACTTTTATTTCCGACCCGACATTGCGGCAGACATCGAGAATAAGCGTGGTATGCCCCACCGAATCGGGATCATCGGGTTTAAACTGGATATACATATTTCCCGGCCGGATTCGGATGTGCGTAATCGGTTCGGCATTTTTCATCAGCATCTTATTGTCAAAATGTCGGGTCACAAAGGCCAGGTAACGACGAAATTCCTCGCCCGTATCCGTTTTCCTTTCGCCCCGAATATATTTAAAACCGGACTTTATATCGCCCGAGTATTCTCCTTCCAGCCAGCGGCCATAGGAAAGAGTGTCCTTTTCGGTTAACATAATTCGAAAAGTATAAATGGTGCTGTCCAGGACAAAGAAATTCAGGGCCAGAAGCGGCAGGATATCGGCATCGGTGATATCCGGTGAAGTGACAGGAATGTCAATGACGCCGTCTTTGGACCAGTCATTTCCGGTCAATTTATTTCCCTTCCAACCCACGGCGGATCGTCCCTGCGGAAGTAAGGGTAGATTGGTTAACCAGGCCTGAAAAGGAGTCATCGAAGATGTCGGAAAGCGATCAAAGCCCTGCGGCGTGGGACAAAGAACTACCAGGGATCGTTTGCTGTCGAATTCCGTGGCAAAGGGAAAAAGTTCCTTCGGGGTGCCCTGGCTTTGGCAAAAGGCCGCCGCCGCCATGGTCAGCATCATCAAAGTCAAAAAAGCGGTTTTTTTCATGCCTTACCTCCTGCCGGATTATACACGAACCGGTCGAAAATTATCCTTTAAATGTTTCCTTCCGGCCCATTTTTTAATCGTGCCAGGGCTCGGATAAATTTGCTCTTCTTTTGGAAGGTAAGTGGAACGCCGATTTCTCCGAAAAGCCCTTTGAGTATCTCAAGGGCATGCGGGAAATCCCCGGTCGAGGCCAATTCCACTTCCAGTTCCCAATCTTTGGTATTGTCGAAAAATTCCGTCCGGTCGATTTCGAGGCTCATGCCGGGGAACGATTCCCGCGGTTCCAGTCTTAGCCGATAATTACGGAAAAAGAAACGGCGCTCCAGTCTCATTTCCGGGTCCGAAAACAGGACTAAATTCTTGATGGCCGGGGGAAGATCTCCTATGGCCAACCCGTTTTTAAGGTAAATTTGCGCCGATTCGTTAGAAACCGGGATTTCGATATCGGTTCGAACCGCCAGGCCCTCGGGGGCCGCCTGGCTTCGACCTTTGGCCGTCAACAAGGCTCGAGCGTCCTCCAGGCGCAAGCGAATCACCCAGCCGGCCCGGAACAGACTCCAATCGGTCGTGTCAAAAAAGTGGTTTTCCTGCATAACGGGAGTCCGGACCGGTTTCAGGAAAGCGATCAAGGTCCGATAATTCGCTTCGTTTTGCAAATCGATTTTAATTTCGATTTCGCGCGGAGTTTCGACCATATCGGAAATAAAACCGGGGCACGGTTTTGGCATACCCCGGTTGGATATATACTATTTAAAACGCCTCGGTGCCCGGGCTTCCCACTCCACGACAATGGGGCTGGCAACGAAAACCGAAGAATATGTTCCCACAATCACGCCGATGAATAATGCCAGGGCGAAATCATGAAGGACTTCGCCTCCGAAAAATAGGATAGACGCCACGACCATAAGAACTGTCGCGGATGTCATAATGGTCCGCGAAAGGACTTCGTTTATGGATCGATTTACGGTTCCGACAAATTCGCCTTTTTGCTTGAATTTCCTTAAGTTTTCACGAATGCGATCGAATACGACAACCGTATCCGTGAGTGAATACCCTGCTAAAGTTAAAAGAGCCGTTACCACCAGGAGCGTGATTTCTTTATCCAGGATCCAGAAGATTCCCAGAACTGCCAGGACATCATGAAATGTGGCCACCGTGGCAGCCACACCGGATCGAAAATCAAATCGAAGACCGATATAAAGCAACATCCCCAAAACAGAAATAAGTATGGCCCAGCGTGCGCTCTGGCGTAAGGATTCTCCCACCGCCGGACCGATGGAGTGTTCTGAATCTTTATGAAAAGTATTATCGGGGAAATTCTCATTGATTACTTCCAGGATACGATCGGCGGCGTTCATATCGTTGGCGGAAAACGCCTTAACCCGAATGATGTACGAGTTTAAGACGCTGTGTTGTTCCAGTTCCTGAATGGAAGCTTCGGGAAAGCCGCCTCCGGTAATTGCGGCGCGGAGATTGGCAAGATTTATGGGATGTTCAAAATTTCCCTGGATCATGGCCCCTCCGGAAAAATCCAGGCCCATATTGGCCTTCCCCATAAGAATCATGACAAAGGCGATAATGCCGATCGTAACCAGTAATAACGAAAAAAGGAATGCTTTCTTGCGCAATCCTATGAAATCTATATTAGTTTCACCTATTATTCTCAACATAATGTCCGACTCCTTCAGATACTCAGATTCTGATAACCTTTGCGCAGGTCAAAAATGGCCTTGGTAATAACCACTGCCGTGTACAGGGAAATGGTAACGCCCCAAAAGAGGGATACGGCAAACCCTTTGATAGGCCCCGATCCGAATAAGAACAGCGCCCCGGCCGTGATCAGAGTCGTAACGTGACTATCAATAACGGTGATTAATGCACGGTCATACCCAGCATCAATTGAAGCCCGTACAGTTTTGCCAGTCCGCATTTCCTCGCGAATACGCTCAAAAATAAGGACATTCGAATCCACCGAAATACCAACCGTAAGGATTATCCCTGCAATGCCGGGCATGGTAAGAGTGGCTCCCAAGCCGGCCATTATGGCCAGGAGGAAAAAGACGTTGAAAAAAAGGCCAATATCGGCGATTAATCCCGACAAACGATAATAGAACCCCATGAGAATAATCACCAGGACTAAACCAACCAGAGATGCCACCAAGCCCTTGCGAATGGAATCGGAACCCATGGTCGGGCCGACCACGTTTTTCTCGATAATTTCCACCGGTGCCGGCAGGGCTCCTGATTTGAGGACGATTTCCAGATTTTTGGCATCATCCAGAGTTGCCCCCTGGCCCATGGTAATCTGACCGTCGTTGCGGATCTTGCTGTTGATGATCGGCGCCGATTCGACTTTTTCGTCGATAACAATCGCCAGCGGTTTATCGATATTGGAGCCGGTTAATCGGGCAAAAGCGGCAGCGGCCTGTCCCGTAAGCCGAAAATCAACCGTCGGTTCTTGAAATTGGCCGCGGCTCATACGAATGTTTTCCAGATATTTCCCAAGAAATTGCACTTTATTTTTCATTATATAAAGACGGTAAACCTGCTGGGCGTTGGCGATTTCCGAGCGGGTGGACCAGGCCAGTTGAACATCGGAGGGAATTATCCGCTGAATTTCCGGCATCGCCAGTATTTTTTCCAGCATTTTTTTATCCTTGGCGGCCACCATGTACCCCGGCCAGGGCGAACCGCTTTTGGAACTGCGCAGGAATTGCTCCAGATATTGCGAAAATGGATTACTTTCGACATCATCTAATCCTTCCGCACCCAGGCTGTCGCTTCCCAAAAGTTCGGCCAGAATGTCATCCTTCTGGGAAGTATCGGCCGGCGTTTCACCCGTTTTTGGGGAAACCGCCTCACCGGATTCAGCGGCGGCTTTCTCCGCCCGGCTCGATTCGACCATGATGGAGTCGATCTTGGCCAGAAGCAGGTTGGCATTATCCTGTGTTTCCATCAGTTTAAACTGCAATTGCGCCGTCTGGCCGATTAATTCCTCGGCCCGCTCGGCATCGGTATAACCGGGCAAATCGACAATAATGCGGTCGTCGCCCTGTTTCTGTATGATCGGCTCCGTAACGCCGGTGAAATCGACGCGGTTGCGAATAACCTGAATGGCCCGCTCCACGGCATCGGCCCGTGCCGACGGTTCGATTTCTTCCATTTTAACACGGAGAACGACATGGATGCCCCCCTGGAGATCCAAACCCAATCGTATCGCCTTACGTTCCAACTCGGATACGGAACCGGGTTTGATTTCATCCATGCGAGTTTTTTCGTTACTCGACATGGTCCAGAGTTTGAAAGTGTTCCAGAAGCCGATCACGGCCAGAACGACCAGCAGACCGGTGATGACAAAGCGCCAGGTTTGTCCTTTCATAGAATAACTCCTCTATTGTTAAAAAAAGCGGCAATTCGAAATATATGGCTGATTAAACTTTAGAAAAGGAAAGGGACCATGTCCCCGTCCTCTTTAGCTGGTGCCCATGGGGCGGGCGGCGACGAGAGTAAATTCGCGGGTTTTCCAGGGCGAGAAAGAGCCGGCCGCCGAAATAATATCGGCATCATGCCGGTCCGAAATCAAAGCCGTTTTCAACTCTATCACATTCGTGATCGGACGAAAATAGTCGAAATTGTTGGTCGGCGGCGCCACCGCCGGGACGGTCAGAATAAATGTCCGGGAGGAATGGGGCAAATCGCTCTTAGTCATGGAGCCGCCACCCTCGGAGGGCCAGGTGACCCCGGCATAGAGGCAACATTCCAGCGGCTGGTCGCTTTTATCAGGGTTGGCTGGTGCCGAAGTCTGGGGCAGCGAAACCACAATATATGCCCCGGATAAGAAAATCAAACCTATGGCGGCCAGGACCGATATCAGACTTCGCAGGGGAAGGCTGTAAAAGTTATTTGATTTCAGCTTCATAAGTTATCGCTAATATAGGCTATGGGCCTCTTTTGTCAATCCCTTTAAGAGTAAAGGCCTTGACAGTCTATATCGGTTTTAATAGTATAAGGCTTTAATTGTGAAAAGGTTACGTCTAACGAAGAAATTGCCGTAGAGTTTTTCGGTAAATATTGATGTTCAAAAAATAAACAGTGAAAGTGGTGGTAAAATGAAAATCGATGCTATCAGGCGGGTTTATCGCGGATTCCGGCCGTTTTTCTTTATAACTTTGGCGGGATTTTTCCTGACCTGCGGACCGGATTCCGCACCTGTCGCGGTCTCCCGGCCCGTGGAGCAGTTTACTCTGCCCAACGGGATGCAAATTGTTCTTAAAGAGAATCACGCGTCCTCGATGGTTACCTCCCTGGTTTTTGTCAAAGCCGGAAGCAAGTATGAATCCCGTCTGAATAACGGGGTGACGCACTTTTTGGAGCATCTTCTGTTTAACGGCACGGCCACACGGACACAGGAGGAAATCGCCAACGGTATCGAACGGTTGGGTGGTTATATCAACGCTTTCACCAATAAGGATTTCACGGCTTACCTGGTTTTGATGCCCAAGGAATTTATCGATTACGGCCTCGCCAATCAGGCCGATATGCTTTTTAATTCCGTCATACCTGAAGATAAAATCCCCAAAGAGCGAGGCATCGTCATTGAAGAAATAAGAATGGGCAACGATGCCGAGACGGCCCCGGCGGAGAGTTTCTTTGAAGAAAAGGCGATGGCCGGAACGCCTTACGAGCGCCCCATAATTGGCTATGAATCGATAATTGCCAATATCCCTCGGGAAGCCATCATAGATTATTATAAGAGTTTCTATGCTCCCAATAATATGATGGCGCTAATTATCGGCGATTTTGAACCATCGAAAATGAGGCAGTTACTGGAAAATACGTTCGGGAAATTCCCCCGAGTGGAATTGCCGCCACCGCCCCAATTCAGTTATCAGCCCCTGTCGGACAATAATGTTTACCGTACCGCCGCCGCCACCAAATCAACTTATATCAACCTGTCTCTGGAAGCCCCTCATTATCTTCAAAAGGAATATTACGCCTTTACGCTTCTGGCTGATTATCTGGGCGACCGGGATGCCTCTCCTCTGGCCCAGGTTTTGATGGCCGGCCCCAACCCCCTGGCCGGCGAGGTTTCGGCCTATCTTGAGACCAAGGAAGAGTTCAGCCGATTCAATATCCAGATCATTACCGAAAGCACCGACCTGGCCGATTCCATAATGGCCCTGACGGAAAAAATTCTCTCCGATAAAAATCTCCTGGTACCGTTGCCGGAGATACTTGAGGGATACAAGGTATCGCGCCGTTGCCAGGAAATTTATTTATCCGAAAAATTGCATTATTACGGGTTCATGAAAGCCCCGCTTCTGGCCGTGACCGGCTGGGACTTTTTCAGTACCCTTCAGGATAATATCGATTCGGTCACCGCCGCCGATTTTGTGGCCGCCGCCGACCGCTATATGAATCCGCCACGGTTTGTCGCCACCGTCGTTTATCCGGCCTCCGGGGAAAAGGATAGGCCCTTCGTTTCGGTCGGACCTTCCGAGAAGGAGGTCAAGGATTATTATACCCAATTGTCGCTTCCCGTCCATAATCTCGAAGCGGGCAAGGATTTTCGTATGCCTGAAACGGGTCAGGTGGCCGAGGCCGAAACCCGACACGCCAGTTACCTTCGAGAAATCCTTCCCAACGGCCTGACGGTTATTATCAAATCCAATCCCGACAGCCGGGTTTTTGCCCTTAATGTACTGGGGAAGAGCCGGTCGGCCACCGAACCTGACGGCCAGGACGGCATCACCGATTTTGTCAATCGCCTTATTGAGCGCGGCACGGTCAATCGTACCGCCGAGCAATTATCCCGCGACCTGGCGGCTATCGGCGCCCAGGTTACCCTGTATGACAACCCCTGGATACCGTATGACGACCGCTACACCAGCCGGCGGTTTTCATTCATGAAATTCGAAACCATCGACCAGTTTGCGGCCGAAGGGCTCAAAATATTCGCCGAGATGGTCCGGCAACCCCGTTTCGATTCTGTCGAAGTGGAAAAGGTCCGCCAGGAGATGATGGGGCTTCTGGGGCGGAACAGCGGCTCCCCTTACAAAGTCGGGCGCGATAAATTCTATGCCACCCTGTTCAAAGGCACCCCGTACGCCAAAACCATCGAAGGCACCTTTCGCTCCATCGGGACCATCCAGGCGGTGGACCTGCAAGCCCATCATGCCCGGATGTACTCCCCGGAAAATATGATAATCACGGTCGGAACCAATGCAGATCCGGCGCAGATTCTGGCGATGCTTAAAGAAGAATTCGGCGCAATACCGGCCACCGGTTATAAACCGCCGGAGATGACCCGTCCCGATACTTCCGCGGGCGTGGCCCGGGCTCACGAAAAAATGGAAAAGGAGCAGGTTTATATTTACCTGGGGCATCTCCTGCCTGATGCTTTCTCGCCCGAAGCCGCCGCGCTGGACGTGGCCGGGGAGATACTGTCCCGTCGCCTGGCCGACACTCTGCGCGAAAAGCAGGGGCTGGCGTACTCGGTGGGCGCTTCGGTCAATCTCGACCAGAAACTGGGCTGGCTGGTGTGCAGTATGGGTACCGGCCTGGCCAATTATGATAAGGCCCTGGCCGGGATTCTGAACCAGATAGAGGGCTTGAAGAAGCAGGCCCCGAGCGCGGAAGAATTGGAAACGGCCGTCAATTCCCTGTGGGGCTCGTACCTGACCGCCAACCTTTCGCGGATAAACCAGGCGTATTACATGGCGGTCTATGAATTCATGGGCCTGGGTTACAATTACGGCGATAAGTATATCGGTGAAATCAGGAAGGTCACCCCGGAACAGGTTCAGGCCGCGGCGCAGAAATATTTCGACACCCGAAATTATGTCCTGGCCACGGCCGGGAATATTTAATCCGTTCGAAATCGAATATTGTTTTAAAAAGGCGCTGCCATTCGCGGGAGCGCCTTTTCCTTGGCCTGGTTTCATACTCAGGCCGAATGTAAATTTTATCTTGCCACCGTTCCGCCCGAAGACCATACTGCCGGAAACGGCATATTAAATTCCGATATTTTTTCCGTGGAGGTTTCTATGAACCGCACTTTTTTAACCATAGTCCTGATTTTCTTGTTTTCGCTTTCGGTCCCGGCTCAAACCGAGCCGCCCCATGATGCCGCCTGGCACTTTCAGGAAGGCATGACCGCCTATCAGGCCAAAGATTATGCGGGGTTCTTGAGTCATTTCCGGGAGGCGTACGGACTTCGCCCCCACACGCCCACGGTCATCTATAATCTGGCCTGCGGTTATTCCCTGACGGGGCAGGCCGACAGCGCCCTGAAATACCTGGGCCATCTGGCCGATCTGGGCATGGATATGGGCGCCGATCGCGACCCCGATTTTGATTCCCTGAAAAATTCCCCCCGGTACCAGGAAATCATGGGCCGGTTCGCGGTCTTGAAAAATTCCGTGAATAAAAGCACGGTGGCGTTCACCGTTCCGGAAAAGGATTTAATACCCGAAGGTATCGCCTATGACCCGGTGAAGAAAATCTTTTACCTGGGGAGTATTCGCAAACGGAAAATTATTACCATCGATATGGCCGGCCAGGTGGGACAATTCAAGGGGCCCGGCGAGGACAGCCTGACGGCGGTTCTGGGGATGAAAATCGATCCACTGAGGAGAATTCTCTGGGTGGTGACGGCGGTTCTTCCGGAAATGGAAGGGTACAATAGTGAGATGAGACCCGTCACGGCCGTATATAAGTATGATCTCGAAAAGGGGAAACTTCTGGGGGTTTATCCCTCTCTGGGCGATAATTTCCCCCATCAATTCAATGACTTAACAGTCGGACCCGACGGCGACTGCTATATCACCGACACCGAAACCGGCGAGATTTACCGCATCGACTATGAGTCCAATAAGTTCGAGATGGTTTACCCGGCCGGGACTTTCTGGGGGGCCAACGGTATCGATATATCCGAGGACGGCCGTTATCTGTTCGTGGCGGCTTATTCCGAAGGGGTGTACGGTATCGACCTCACATCCGGCGAGACCAATTTTATCCAGTCTCCGGCGGGGGCCAGCCTGTACGGTATCGACGGCTTGTACTATAACAAGGGAAATCTTCTGGCGGTGCAGAACGGACTACTTCCGCACCGGGTGATTAAATTCGCGCTCGATGACTCCCGCCGGACGGCGGTGAAGTCGGAGATACTGGAAATGAATAACCCGCGGTTTAACGAACCGACCACGGGTGTTATCGTGGGTGATCTGTTCTATTATATCGCCAACAGCGGCCTGGGCAATTTCACGCCGGAGCATCAACTTCTCCCGCCCGACAGCCTCTCGGAGGTGGTGATTATGAAAGTGGGGTTGTGAACAGGCGCATAACGCCATCCGAGTAGTTTTTCCCCGATCGCCTCCTGACCGGGAATTCGATTGCTTTTTTTGTGTTTTTATCTATATTATTGTATCCGGAGAGCACCCCCGGCCCCTGCGGTGGGGATTATTTCACATCCAAATTCGTCTGAAATCCGTTTATTAATATGATTGCGGGAGGTGATCACCGTGTGTCAAGGGCACTACTCCAGGAATGCTGAAATTTCTCCACTACTGAGTGAGGCTTTGAAACAACCCACCGTCTATTTGGTTTTGCTGATATTATTCGTTTTTTTACCGTTATCCGAAGCCAGGGACCAATTTGATGCTCACCTTGAATATCCTTCAGGAAATGGCCCCTTTTCGATTGCGGCCGGCGACCTGGATGGGGACGGGGATATAGATCTGGTAACCGGGAATTATAGCTCAAATAATTTTTCCGTCCTCAAGAACAATGGCAATGGCTCCTTTGCCGCTCCCGTAAATTATACCGTCAGCAATGCACCGTTTTCGGTTACTCTTGCCGATTTTGATTCCGACGACGATCTCGATGTGGCGGTAATCTGCGAAGAAGACGTCGTGTTTTTTATAGCCAAGAACTATGGCGACGGCACATTTTTTATTTCCGGTTCCTACAGCCACGGAACCTCATATCCCAAAAAAGCCGATGCTGCCGATCTCGATGGCGATGAAGATATCGATTTGGCCATTTGCCTGGAAAGCAATAATATATCGGTCCTGAAAAATAACGGCGACGGCTCATTCGCGACGCGAGTATTCTATAGTATTGGCGGCGGATCCGGCCGGTCCTGGTCGGTGGTGGCCGCCCATCTGGGCGACGAACCCATCGATCTGGCTGTGGCTGATTTCAATTCGAATCAGATCGCCATACTTGAAAATGACGGGGACGCCACCTTTGGGGCCCCGGATAGATACACCGTGGGTTCATCACCATTTCATATTATGGCGGGCGATTTCGACAACGACGGGATAAACGATCTGGCTACCGCCAGTTACGACGCCGACAGCATCTCCGTCATAATTAATAACGGTGATGCGACTTTTGACCCACCAAGGGATTTTATCGTGGGCGGTGAACCCTATTCCCTGGCAGGCGATGATTTCGATCTTGACGGCGATATGGATTTGGTTTCGGCCAATCATGCGTCCGACAATGTATCTTTTTTGAGAAACAACGGCGCCGGATATTTTTCCGGGGCTGTAAACTTCGGCGCCGGTGATGGCCCGGCCTCGGTCTGCACCGGAGATTTCGACGGCGATGGAGATGCGGATCTGGCCGTGGCCAATGACATTGGCGATAATGTCTCACTTTGGTTCAACACGGCCAATCCCAGGACCGGGCCGCTGATCGTCGTCGGCTATTCCCCCATTAATCTTAAAGTCACCGATCCGCTGGGGAACTATATCGGCAAAGATGCTCAAGGCAATCTGAATCAAACCATTTTCAACGCTACTTATACCGAAATAGTCAATGACTCTATCCATATTCCTTTCCCGATCAGCGGGGATTACATAATTGAAATCATTACAGAAGAAGGGGCGCCGCCGGACGCCATCTATTCGGTTGGAGTCCGCATTGATGGCACCGACCAGTGTATTTTGGTCGAAGAAGCCCAAGTGCCTGCTTCCGGCATGGTGACATCATATACATATGTCGTTGAAGAAGGCTGGCATTATATCAACGGCGATGCCGACCGCAACGGAACCGTAAATATACTTGATATTATTTACCTAATCGATTACAAGTTCAAGGGCGGCGAGGTACCCGACCCCCTCGGAGCCGGCGATGCCGACTGCAATCTGGTCGTTAATATTATTGATATTATTTATTTGATAGACTATAAATTCAAAAACGGGCCGGAGCCGTGCACGGTTGACCGTCAATAGAAATCCTCCGTGGCCGTGTAGATTATTTGAGAATTGGCGAAAGCCGGCTGAATCGGTCGCCCCGGTCGGCGTGCCGGGAGCATTGGTGAGGAAATGGGTATTATCGGGACTATTGATCATTACCATATTTTTGAAGGAGTCATGGATGGACTATTTTCTTAGGCTCTTAGGGATGTTTGCCTTATCCCTGGTATTGAGTCACGGCGTCAAGGCTAAACAGGATAGTGCGAAATTTGTTCCCCGAATCAAAAATCCCATAATTAAGATAATCGAAAAGCACGCCGATTCCCTTAAGGCCGCCAGTGACAGTGTAACTGCCGCCATTCAGAAAAGGCAAAAAACAGAAAAAGATTTAAAAGACAGTACCGCCACGGAACTTCGTTTTGATATCTCCCGTATCGTCAGGCCCAACTCACCGGATGAATTTAATTCCGTCTTTCATTTCCCACCGACTCCGCAGGATTGGACGGGAACCTGCTGGGCTTTCGCCGGCACCTCGTTTTTTGAATCCGAAATATTCCGCCTGTCAGGGCGAAAAATCAGACTCTCCGAAATGTACACGGTTTATTTCGAATATATAGAGAAAGTCTGCCGCTATGTCCGGGAACGAGGAGAATCAGCCGTGGGCTCCGGGAGTGAAGAAAACGCCCTGCTTCGCGTGATGAAAACCTACGGTGCCGTCCCTCGCGAGGTTTTCGACGGCCTCAATCCTGTATTCCCGCACTATAATCATGATGAACTGGACGAAGAGATTAATAAATACCTGGAATTCGTGAAAAGCGAAAACTTATGGGATGAAGATGCGGTTATCGCGTCAATTCGCGTTATTCTCGATAAATATATTGGTCGTCCCCCCGAGACATTTACTTTTGAGAACCGGCCTTATACGCCCGGACAATTCCTGACCGATGTCTTGAAATTGAATCTCGATGATTATATGTATGCCATGTCGACCCTGAAAGTGCCTTTCTACACTCGGGGTCTGTATGATGTCCCGGATAACTGGTGGCGGGACAGCGCCTATTATAATCTTCCCCTCGATGATTGGTATGCGGTCATCAAAGAGGCGATTCAACAGGGGTATTCATTAAATATCGGCGGCGCAACCAGCGAACCCGGGTATTACGGTATTGAAAACATTGCCGTTATTCCTGATTTCGATATTCCCCAGGACTACATAAACCAGGATTCTCGAGAATATCGCTTCTATCGAGGAACCACAGGCGACGATCATTGCCTGCATCTGGTCGGATATCTTCGCCACGGGGACCATGATTGGTTCTTGATTAAGGATTCCGGAGGCGCCAGCCGGACCGGAGAATTAAAGGGATACTTCTTTTTCCGCGACGATTATGTCCGATTGAAAATGCTCACCATCATGGTGCACAAAGATATTTTGCAGAAATTCGTAAAAAAAAAGGTGACCAGTAATTTCTCCGCGCTGATTGACAGCCGATGCTACTGAATTTATCGGACTTAATATTAAAATCCCGGCCCACCGGCGTCGGGCCGGTTTTTAATCCGACCTTCACTTCTTCCCGAATTTTTTGTCCCAGCGGGCTTTCAGTAAATCGCTCAATTTCGTTTCCAATGCTTCCGGTAGTTTCTCCGGTTTGCCCTCGCGGCAGAGCGTCACGGTCTGGCGGAGAGTGTCCACCATGAGGCGGCAGTTCTCGCATTCGCCGATATGTTTTTCAATTTCGGCGCAGAGTTCCGGTTCAAGGTGGCCGTCAAGATAATCATTCAGGCCGCCGATATAATCGCGACACGATTTACCCATGAAGCCGCTCCTGGAATTTACTGGAAAGGGTATCGCGAAGAGCCAGCCGCGCCCGAAGGATGCGGGACTTGGCGGCGGCTTCGCTTTCATTTAAAAGGGCGGCCACTTCCTTGACCGGGAGGTCATCGATATATCGCAGGACAAAGGCTTCACGATAGATCTGCGGCAAGCCAGCGATGGCGTCGTCAATCAGGCGGTTCAATTCGTCCTGCTCCATGATGCGGTGCGGGTCGGCCCAGTCGAACAGGCGGGAATGGGTTTGGCCGTGTTCGTGGGCGGGCAGGTAGTCTTCAAGCGGTTGCAGGTCGGCCTGTTTACCCCGGGAATAATGGGCGCGGGATTGATTAAGAGCGATGGTATAAAGCCAGGTGCCGAAGGCCGCTTCCTCGCGGAACTGGTCGATATTATCGACGGCTTTTAATAGCGTTTCCTGCACGATATCCTCGGCATCCTGTTTGTTGCCGGTCAGTTTCCGGGCCAGGGCATAGATTTTATCTTTATGGGCGTTTATCAATGCCGTAAACGCCTCATAATCGCCCGTCTTGGCCCGGGCTACCAGTGTCTTTTCATCCATTAGATTCAAAATCAATCCAAATGATTCCGCATGATTTAAGGAAATTCTAAAATTTGGCGATAAAATCCAGTTTAAGTTTCCAGAAATCCTCGTGCCCGGCATATTCACCGGCCTGGGTGGTGGCGGCCAGAACGACATTGTCCATGGCGGTCCACCACAGAGAAAATTCATGGCCGTCGGTATTCGGAAGAGCATCCCGAAACTGCGAATCGGTAAAAAGCCCGATTACGGCATCGGCTTCGGCGGTGCGGTATTTATAGATTATCTGCCAGGAGCCTTTTTTGTCCAGCTTATTGACCTGAACGCCTCCCGACCAGCCGGTATTGAGACTATCGGCGGCGGTATTGTTGACGTAGTCGAAAAAGAAATTCAGGGGGATTTTGCCCGAGTTAATATCAAGAGCGGCCAGGATTTCCACCAGTTCAAAATCGGCCGCGTAATTATCATTGCCATCGAGCGTATTGCCGTATGATAACTCCGCATCCCAAAAAGGTGAGCGACCCTTGATATTATCATAGAAGAAATATGACCCACCCAGTATAAAGCGGCTTACCGCCATTCCGGGATTCAATTCCCATACCAGTTGGGGGGTGAAGACGTAGGAATCTTCACCGTCGGAACGCTCTTCTATCCAGTAAAAATTCCCGGCCCAGAGCAGGTTGGATTTATCGCTTATCTTCGCTTTGTAATTGAGGGCCAGGCCTTCGGGACGAATTTTGGTATCCCAGATAAGTTCCGAATTTCCCGGCCGCACCAGGTTGCTCAACATCTTACCGCCCTGAATTATCATTCCCGGTACATCGGCCGGCGTTAGCCGGACAAAGGCGGCATCGAGATCAAAGTTCTTGGTGGAAAATCCTTCGTCGAGAGTTTGATTGGTTTCCTGAATCCCGCCCGGGCCGGTGGTAAAATGGATGACAAGATTGGTTTGATTATTAACCACGGCCTCGAAGAATAGTTTCCCCCGAATGCGATGCCGGTGCTGGGTGACGGCGTCGTCACGGTCGATTATTTCATGGCGATAACGGAATTCGCCGCCGATTTTGAGTCTATCGCTGATATCCAGGCCAAATGATGGGGCGGTTGTCAGCAGTAAAATCGCCACGGTAGCCAAAGGTTTCTTCATATGAAATACTCCTGAAATAATGCCTTTAGTCACATAGGATTCTCATCCGGGGTGAATATATCACAACTGGGAAGACAGGGCTATTATTTTATGAGTGGGTGTGTCCATAAAAAAAGGCCGGATTGGTAACCCGACCTTCTAAACACTAGGGTTCCAAATCTTCAATCCGTATTGTAAAACCAGTGTGGGGCCATGGACTGCGTGATGCGGATAATCTCCAAATCTTTTTCATTCAGGGCGCCGCGGCCGACCAGAGTGTCCAGGGCGTTATGCAGAAGAACGATTTTATCCCGGACCGGAATCAGGGCCGGATAATATTCGTTATTGAAGAAAAGACGGAACTTCCAGCGGATTTCGCTATTGTCGATAAAATGCTTTATGGCATTTTCCAGATCCTTTCCGGTTTGGCCGGAGAGGAACATTTTGGGCGAAGCCATCAGCGATTTGGTTTTCTTGAGGGAATTATGGCACTTGAAAGTCATATGCCAGATTTCCATTATGCCCAGCGAGTTTACCACCAGGGTATCGACATGAATGGTATTGTCGGCCTCATCCCAGGTGACTCCTTTTAGCGCCGGCAGGTAATAATTATCGGTGATGGCGCCGAAGGCCGCCACGCCGCCGGCAAAAGGTTCCTCCAGGATATCCCTGATGGAGAAAAACGGTTTTTGCTCGAAACGGGCATCCTGCATCAGCATGAATTCTTCTTCCGTGAAATGGAACCGGGACTTCCATTTTTCCTCGAAGGACAAATCGGTTCGGGTCAGGGAGTACTGCGACGTGAGCATCCCCAGGCATTGTCCGCCGCGCCAGACCAGGGGTAAAGCCCCGACCGCCCATTCGGCCGAGCCGCCGATTTCACCTATCATAGAATCGAGATGCCCCCCCTCCGGGAAGGAGACTTCTTTCAGGCCCATTATCAGGGCCGGAAACAGGTCGCCATCGCTGTCAAAAGGCGTGGCCACGCCGGCCTTGTTCAGAGTATCCATAGCCAGATGATGGCGGCTTCGCTCCAGAAAGAAAGAACTCATCCCCTTCAGGGAATTCCGTCCGTAAGCCTGGGCAATTATCTCCGCGGCGCCCATTAAATCCACTTCGCGGGGATTAAATTCCGGGAAATAGGCCCCGGCCATCCACCGCTGGACGTAAATGTCGGGCAAATGACGCTTGACTCCCGACTCGGTCAGAAACAGGGCCGTGAAACTGGAGTGAAGCCCCATGACCGATTTAGTCGTGCCGTCGATAACGTCGTTGCCCATCGACAACAGGGTGACATTGCTGGGCATGGGAAGTCCGTACTGGGCGCGGTGGTGTTTTTTGCCGAACAAAGCGCCGACTGCGATCGTGGGATTGCCGCCCGCTTCCTTGCCCGGCTTGACCCGGACACCCTCGGTGATGGTGGACGCAATCAGGACTTCCTCACCCAGGGATAATTTGTTGGCCGTGGTATGCAGGACCTCGGCCATGATTTGGGCGGCGGTTCGGTCATTGGCCCGTTTCAGGTCTTCTTTGGCTTCCTTGGTGGCCTTTTCCGGGGGTAATTGCGCGAAACTTCCTCGACCCCAAAGGCTGACCCCGGCCGCGGACATGGCCGCCGAAAGCGCCACCGATTCCCGCAATTGGCGATTCCGGAAGGCCCCCAGGTTGGAGACGACATTGATACTTTCGCTTAAGACCCGGACGGAGGCTTTTTCCAGAGAAAGGTCGTAATTATTCAACGCGGAACGATGACGATGGTTGAATTCGATAATGCGATCTTTGTTGTATTCGTGGATTACTTCGTCACCGGTAAAAGCCAGGCGCCGATCGGCAATATTGAAACGCAGCGATGATTCCATAGAGCAATAAACCTTTCTTCAGATTCCGCCAGTCACGGGCCATCCGGGATATCAACCCGTAGATTTTATCTTCAACTCTGGAAACTAATGAAAAAACCCTCCCAAGTCAAACGCAACCGCCGGGACAATAAGGCAATTTAATAACGTATTCCTCCGACCCTATATTTGTCGGATTATGATAGTTTTTCCGAGTGCCGGACATCCCGGTCGCAATAAAAAAGGCCGGGGGTTACCCGGCCCTGGAAATTCTCTGCAAGATTCAATCAATGGGCGCGACGGCGATACCAGCCGAGTCCCAGAATTCCCGTGCCCAGAAGGAACAGGGTCGAGGGTTCCGGAATGGCCGGATAGTTTTCGTTGATGACATCGTTGCCGCAGCCGAGAGTATTATGGAAGGAAACGCTATTGCGTCCGGCAAAACCGGCGATAAGGGAAGCATCAAAGGCGAATTCCATAATATGGGTGCCATTCTCGATGCCGCCGAAATTATAGGTGGAATGGGCGAAATCGGAAAGATTGCCCAAGACCGTTCCGCGACGGATGAACGTCCCGCCGATGTCGTCGGCCAGAGAGGTCCCGGCATAGGTGCCTCTTAAATTGTAGGGATTGTCATTGACCGTGTAGTACGACTGGACTTCCACGATTGTTCCGGCGCTGACATCGATAGCATACTGGTAAGAATTACCGTTGAAACCGAAGAAAATGTCGCCCAGAGGGTAGGTATTACGCCAACTGGTCGAATAGGCTCCCATGCCGAAAGAATTGGTCAGGGCGATATTGATGGTGTTGCCCTTCTTGGCATAGAAAAAGCCTTCCAGATCGAATTTCTCTCCGCCTTCACCCAGATTGCCGGGGGAAGGTACATTGGGGAGCATGTTGGGATAAAGCTGGCTGTAATCGACCGGGCTCCAGTTGTTATTGTGGTCGAAAACCGAAGAACCGAAGTCGTTAAGTTGCCAGTTAAACTGGGCCGAAGCCGTACCGACAGTCATCAGGCTTATAACTGCCATTAGCGTTAATACCTTTTTCATCTGCCTCCCTTTCTCTGTGCAATGGTATAAGGTATTTTGAGAAACAATAAAGCAATTATAATGCCATTCCAGATTAACTCTTCCACATTCTTAATTCCTTGTTATTCATGAGGTTAAAATTGTGATAGTCACCTCTATAACCATTTTTGCTCGGTTTTTGCGCAATTCATTGCGCTATTTGGCACCTTCTTGCAGTACAATATTTATCAGGACAAAATCACTCTTCTATTTTTTAGATTGTAACATAAACCACGATCGACATGAATTCCCCGCGCCCTTCAGAGGGGGGTGTGAAGTTAGATACTGGACAGAAATGCCCAAATTTATTATATTAAAAAGACCCCGAAAGAGAGGCGTCAATTCGAAAAGTCAACCGGCGGGGGTTTTGCTGATTCCGCGGATAGCGGTAATACCTGCCCGGTTTTCCCGTTCGAGGAATATTCGGGACCAAATCTGCCGGGGTTGATTTAATGATGATTCCGAAAGAGCGGGTTTGTTCATGATTTCGGACGGTTTCGTGTGCCTGTCATTTATTTTTACCTGCCAGACCTGGCTGATTATAGTTTTATCCCTATTTATCATATCGCTTTTTGTCATGAATCTGTACCGTCGTCGCATTGTCAGACAACTTCTTGATAGTTATCGACAACTGGCCTCGGTCATGGAACACTCCAGCGACGCTTTTTTCCGTTTTAATATGGAAGGCAATTTTACCTGGTGTTCACGGTCGGCGGCCGGAATCCTGGGGGTTGACCAACCCGAAGATTTATTGGGGAAAAGCGTGCTGGGATATTTCATGAATCCGGAGGATTTCCACCTGACTATGCGGACTATTCTGGAAAAGGAAACCCTTGTCGATTATGAAGTGAAATTGCACCGGAAGGACGGCAAAGTCATCATAATGGCGGCCAGCGCCAACCTGGTCTATGAAAACGGCCAGCCAGTCGGAGTGGAGGGAGTCGCCCGCGATATAACTTCCCGCAAAGAGGCCGAGCAGGCTGTTCGGCGAAGCGAAGAGCGATACCGGACGTTGGTGGAAAGCGCCGGCGAGGCGATATTTTCCGTCGATGGCGAGGGACAATTATTATTTATAAATTCCGTAGCCGCCCGCAGGCTGGGCAGGCAGAGCCAGGAAATTGTCGGAAAATACCTGGCAGACGTTTTTCCTCAATATCTCGCCGAAAAGTACCTGAAAAGCATAAGAGGCGTCATCAACAGCGGCGTTAGTGTAACTATCGACAGTGTTTCTGAACTGCAGGGCATAAAATATCTATATAAAACCAGTTTAAGTCCTATCCGGGAACCCGACGGTCGCATTCACTCCGTCCTGGGCATCGCCCGCGATGTCACCAGTTCAATTCAGACCAGCCAGGCCCTGGAAGGCGAAAGGAATTTTATTCGTCTCCTTCTCGATACCGCCAACAGTCTGATTATCTGCCTGGATAAGGAAGTCCGTCTGACGGTATTTAACAGCGAATGCGAGCGTGTTACCGGATACCGGCGCGATGAGGTTTTGGGCAAAAAATGGTCGGATATATTTCTTCCCCGGGAATATTTGCACGAAGGACTGGATGATTTCGAGGCCTGGGTAAAGAAATATCCGTCCGACCGTTATGAAAAGGACATACTCACCAAGTCGGGCGAGAGGCGCACGATCTTATGGTCGAATTCGGCCATGCATGACCCGATCACGGGCGAGTTGACCGCCATTGCCATCGGGCATGACATCACGGAGCGCAAAATCGGGGAAACCGCTCTTTGGGAAAGTGAGGAAAAGTACCGCCGTCTGGTGGAAAGTTCGGTCGACGGTACCGCCATTGTCAGGGACGAAACGATCGTTTTTGTCAACCAGAAAATGCTGGAACTGCACGGCTGCACGCATAAGAAGGAGATGGAAGGGCGGGCCTTTACCGATTTTGTGGCGCCGGAATTTCGCGAACTGATGAAAGCCCGGGGAAAGGCCCGTCAAAGCGGCCAAAACGTAGCGGAGCGATATATCTACAAGGGGCTGCGCCGTGACGGGAGCGTATTCGATGTCGATATCTCGGTCGGCTGCATTGTCTACGGAGGGCAGATTGCCAGCCAGGGAATTCTTCGCGATATCACGGAAAAACTCCGGATAGAAAATGCTCTGCGGGAAACCCGAACCCGTTTTCAGGAGGCCCTGGAGAATTCTCTCGATATCCTGTACCGGTTTAACATAAAAACCGGCACCTATGATTATATCAGCCAATCGGCGGAAAGAATTCTGGGCTTTACCCCGGCGGAAATAATCAAGATGGGGGTGGAAGGCATGCGCCGCCTGGCCCACCCGGACGACCTCAAGGTCATGGGCGGGCATCGCCAGAACCTGATAAATACTTCGCCCGGTGAGGACAACTCCTGCACCGTGGAATACCGCCTTCTCTGCCGCGACGGGCAGTACCGCTGGTTGAGCGACAGCCATACTCTGGTGCGCGACAGCAACGGCGTGCCCAAATTCATAATGGGAACGACGCGGGATATCACGGAAAATAAAATCGCCGAAATGGCTCTCCGGGAAAGCGAGCAGTTTAACAAGGCCGTGATCGAAAATTCGCCACTGGGCGTGTCCGTGCGAGACAAGACCGGGAGACTTTTGTCCGTCAATGAAGCCTGGACAAGAATCTGGGGTATGTCGCCCGAAGCGGTGGACGAAGATATGCGCCGGGAACGGCCCCAACTCTGTTTTGATAAACGCGATACTTATCTGGGCGCCTGGAAAGACGAAGTCGCCCGCATATACCGCGAAGGGGGATATCTACATATCCCCGAAATCAGATCCGAGCTTCATCGCTCCGGCCGTCCGCGCTGGCTCTCGCAACATTTTTATGCAATCCGGGACGCATCCGGAAATGTGGATAGAGTCGTCATCCTGACCGAAGACATCACCGGGCGCAAGGAATTCGAACTGGCCCTCACTGACAGCGAAAGCCGTTTCCGGGCCATTGCCGAGGCCACCCCTATTCCGATTGCCATCACGAGTATAAAGGACGGACGTCTGCTATATGCCAACAAATTATTTGCACCGGCAGTTGGTTACGACGCCGAGGAAATTATGCAAGTACCATTTCAACAATATTATTATAATCCGGAGGAGCGTCAACGTCTGACGGATACGATAAAAGAACAGGATTCAATCCATAATTTTGAATCGATGGGACGCAAGAAAGACGGCTCTTTCTACTGGGCGCTTGTGACCCTGACCCGTATCGTTTACAAAGGCGAGGACGCCATTTTCGGCGGTTTTGTCGATATCACCGAACGCAAGAAGATGGAGGATGCCCTGCGGGAAAGCGAGAATCGTTATGCTCTGGCGACCGCCGCCGCGCGAGTCGGCATCTGGGATTGGGATCTTATACGTAATATTTTTTATCTGGATGCCGGTATTGGTTTGATTCTCGGGGCGGATTTTACCCATAAGAAGCCGGATTTCGACCGGTGTATGACCTGGGTCAATGATGAAGATAAGGAAAAAGTCATATCGTCGGTCCGTGAGTATATCGATGGCTCTGTTTCCGAATTCCTTATGGAATTTCGCATCATGCGCGCCCCGCACCATGAATCCCGGTGGGTGGCTTTGCGGGGCCGGATTATACGCGACACCGAAGGCAAGGCGACTCGCATGCTGGGAACCGCCTCGGATATCAACGACCGCAAAATCGCCGAACTGGCCCTGGTCGAGAGTGAGGAACGCTTCCGCAATATGGCCGATCTCCTGCCCCAGGTGGTCTTCGAGATAGACCTGGACGGAAACCTGCTGTTCGTCAACCAGCAGGCTTATGATACTTTCGGTTATCCTCACCATGAGGATTTCCGAAAAATGAATGTCCGGATGTTTTTCGTGCCGGATGATGTTTCACGCGCCTTGAAAAGCGCTCGGGAAATTCAGGAGGGGAAAGTCTCCACGGGAAACGAATACACCGGCCTGCGTCGCGACGGCAGCACCTTTCCCCTCATGATTTATACTTCCCTGATAATGAAAGACAACAAGCCCTATGGATTTCGCGGCATTATCCTCGATATAACTTCCGTAAAGGAAGCCGAGGCCCGGGTCCGCGCGGCCGATCAGGAACGGTTTGAGCAGGCCAAGCGGACGGCCGGGGTGTTTGCCCATGAAATTCGCAATGCCCTTTTCCCGGCCGCCGTTGCCCTGGAGCAGGTGAAAAAAATGGTTAATGGAAACGAGGCCGATAATTCGCACTTTGGACGATATAACGCCATGGCCGAAAAGGCAATTGGCCGGGCCGCGGAGATAACCCGCCTGATAACCAGTTACACCCGGCTGGATTCGGAAGTTATGCCGGAAAAAGTCAATCTCTCCGAAATTATCGGGGAAGTGGTCGGGCAAAACGAATGGCAGATAACCGAACAAAAAGTGATTGTGAAAATCGGCGGAAAAACCGGGACCTGGGTGGTATCAAATAGGCGACAACTCATTCTGGCCCTGAATAATCTCCTGATTAACGCCCTGGATGCCCTGCGGGAGCGGGAAAACCCCACCCTCAATATCCAGTGGCAAACGCAAAATGGAAACCTGCTGGTGAAATTCCAGGATAACGGCTCGGGAGTCCCCGAGGAAATCCGCGGGAAAATTTTCGAGCCGTTTTTTACTACCAGGATCGAACGCGGAGGAACGGGGATCGGCCTGCCCATGGCCAAGAGAATTATTGAAATGTACGGGGGCGATATCCGCCTGAACAGCCGCCCCGGTCAGGGAACGACCTTTGAAATCCGGATGATTCCGGCGGAAGCGAGCCGAATGAAACTGCGGCATGAAGGAGAAATCAGAGAATGAGCGACCAGGACAGACCCATTGTTTTGATTGTCGATGACGAGCCGGATATTCTGAATTCATTGGCAGACCTGTTAAAGGACAAATATGAAATCCTGACCGCCAACTCGGGTCAGAAAGCCCTGGAGATCGTGCAGCACGACGCTCGTATCGCCGCCGTAGTCATGGATATAAAGATGCCCGACATGGACGGTTTGACGGCCACCAAAGAATGCCACAAAGTCAGGCCGGAGTTGCCGGTAATCATTCTGACCGGCTATCCCGGCGATTATCAGCAGGAAGAAATCGACCGGCTTTTGCAGCCGTTCGAGTATATCGTCAAGTCTGAAAATCCCCTGGTGGTATTGGAAAGGGCCCTGCGCAATGCCGTCAAACAAAGCCTTTTGAGTGAAAACATCATCGATCCAATTTTGTATGCCGAGACTACTTTCGGCATGGTGGGGCGTTCCCCAGAGATGCTGGAGATCTATAAACGGATGCGGAAAATTGCGGACTCCGACAACGTGGTCGTTGTTCTGGGAGAATCCGGCACCGGCAAGGAATTAGTCGCCAGGGGTATTCATAAAATATCACGACGCCATGACCGGGAATTCCGAGCCTTTAATTGCAATCACCGCAATAAAGAATTGATTGATTCCGAATTATTCGGCCACGCCCGGGGGGCTTATACCGACGCCAAAGAAGAGCGCCGGGGCCATTTTGAGTGCGCCGACGGCGGCACGGTTTTCCTGGACGAAATCGGCGATCTACCGCACCATACCCAGGGAAGTATCCTAAGGGTGCTGGAAGACGGGGAGTACACCAAATTGGGTTCCGATGTGGTTCAACATACCGATATCCGGCTAATCAGCGCCACCAATAAAGACCTTCAGGGGCTGGTTGGCCGGGGAAAAATCCGCGAGGATTTCTTTTATCGTATTGACGGGGCCCGAATCTGCCTTCCCCCACTCCGGGATCGTCGCGATGATATCCCGTTGCTGGTGTCCAAATTCAGGGATAGATATTGTCGGAAGACGCGTTTTAAGGAATTTGACAGCCGGGCCATGGAAATCTTTATCGGCCATCATTGGCCCGGTAATGTCCGTCAACTGAAGAAGGCCGTGGAAGACCTGATTGCCATGACCGATGATGGAATTATAGGAGAAACGGAAGTTAATGCCTATCTGAACAGGGCGGACAAAAAGACGGCGGCCACTCATCTAAGTCTGGCCGAGAGGATTCGTCAATTCGAAATTGCCGCCATAATTGACACCCTGGAACGATGTGACGGCAATATCAGCGCCACCGCCAGATATCTGAAAACGGATCGGGCTAATTTGAGCAAGAAGATAAAAAAATACAAAATTGATCTTTCCGGCGTAAATCTTAATTAGGTTAAAGCCTGCCCTGATGTGGTATTATAACACATACAACACAGCCTATATGTAGTAAAATAACACAATTTTATATTTTCGGCCTATCTTTAGTGCTTACAAGTCATTGTATATAAATCATTTGTAGTTATTTTCAAATCAGCCCGGTTGTGGTATAACATTTGCACGGGGTGTGTGAAGAGAATGCTCCTTCTCTGATACGAAAGTGAAATTGGCCCGCTTCCGAGCGGGTTGGGAAATTGCAGGGTAGAAAGAGACCGTACAACAGAATTACATCTCCAGTAAATGCGAGGGGGAATGGGTTCAATCCGGCGATTGCCCGATTGATGATAGCCCGGGCAGGTAAGTGCTCGCCTGACCGGGCTTTTTATTCCCCCGCAAATCAATCTTAATAGAAATAAGAAAGACCGGGGCAAAATGCTCTTTAGAGCCCCGGCCTTTTATCAATAAGGGGGAATTGGGTCTGGTATAAGTGTCGGTTCTTTTTCCCTAATACTCGCCCTTGTTGGGGACAATACAGATAAACTCAAACGGTTTGTCGTAGGGATTGCTGAACTGGTGCAGGGTATTGGGCGGCACGAAGGCGAAATCTTTTTCGCCCACTTCATGCTCGACCCCTTCCAACATCAATTTTCCGCGCCCGGAAACGACATGATTGATATGCTCCCAATCATGTTTGTGCTTGAAGGTGTATCCGCCCGGGGCGATGGTGAAGACCCGCATCGTATAGTCTTTCCACCCCGCTTCTTTGCCTACCGGGACTTTCTTGGTCACCCCTTTAAGTCCCTCGGCCTCGATTTTAACCTCTTTGACATCGCCATGTTTTATTACCGGCATATCGGCCTCCGTATTAATTCTCTAATTATATCTCACCTGCCCCCTATACGCAAGGAATACGATTGTTATTGAAAACCGGGCGTTTACTCGCCATTTTAAGCCATGCCGGAAAAATTGACCATCGTTGAAATTACCGCAAGAGGCCGCCGCCTGTTATTGAAACTGGATGATGGGCAGGAAATATTTCTGTGCAAAGAGATAGCCTTTCAAAACGGTCTTAAAAAAGGCGATAATATCACCTCGGTTGATATCGATAAACTGGCAGGCCAGTCGCGCCGGTTCGAGGCCGAAAATTATGTCACCTATCTTTTGTCGAGGCGGGAATATTCCTCGGGGCAACTCCGGGAAAAACTGGCTTTGAAAGAATACGATTCCGGCCTGATCCGCGAACTTATTACGAAATTAAAAAAAGGCGGGCTTCTCGACGATTCCCGCTTTGCCCGAAATATCATAACCTCGCTTCTTAACCGCAAGCCGGCCGGCAAGGCTTTTCTGATTGCCTATTTAAGACAGCGGCATATATCCCAGAATCTCGCCGAACAGGTGGTGGCCGAGGCCCTTGAAAATATCGACGAGTCCGCCATCGCCGAGCGCCTTCTGGCTCCCAAACTCAAGGGGTGGCGCAAATTCGGTATTGATATAGCCCGCCGGAAAGCGTATAATTACCTGTCCCGCCGCAGTATTGGCTACGGTGCGGCCAAAACAGTCTTTGATAAGCTCTGGGATAAGGAGTAACGCCATCAAAACCGCGGATATAAGACGCTCTTTTGTCGATTATTTCAAAAGCAAAGAGCACAAAGAAATAGTCTCGTCGCCGGTCATCCCTTTCGACGACCCCACCCTGCTTTTCATCAACGCCGGGATGAACCAGTTCAAGGATATTTTCACCGGCAAGAAAAAGTCGGAATACCCCCGAGCCGTGACGGTCCAGAAATGTATGCGGGCCGGCGGCAAGCATAACGATCTGGAAAATGTCGGCAAAACCGCCCGGCATCACACTTTTTTTGAGATGCTGGGGAATTTTTCTTTCGGCGACTATTTTAAGGAGAAGGCCATTACGATGGCCTGGGAGTGGGTAACGCAAACCCTATCCCTGCCCAAAGATCGTCTCTATGCCACGGTTTACAAAGACGACGACGAAGCCTTCAATCTCTGGGCCAAAATCGCCCCGGAACTTAAAAACGGGCGCATTTTGCGTTTCGGCAAGAAAGATAATTACTGGACGATGGGCGAAATTGGCCCCTGCGGCCCCTGCAGTGAAATTCACTACGACCGGGGTAAGAAATTCGGCGACGGGCCAAACGATACGGTCAACGGCGAGACCGACCGCTTTGTCGAAATCTGGAACCTGGTCTTCATGCAGTTCGAGCAAAAGCCGGGCGGTATTTTAACGCCATTGCCGAAACCCTCGGTCGATACCGGGGCCGGTCTGGAACGAATCGCCTGTATTCTTCAGAACGGCGAAAGCAATTACGAGATTGATATTTTCCGCGACCTGATATCCCATATCGAAGAGATAACCGGCAAGAAATATCACTCCGATTCGCGGGGCGTTTCGCATCGGGTTATTGCCGATCATATCCGGGCGTTGACTTTCTGCATTGCTGACGGCGCCGGCATCTCCAATGAAAAGCAGGGGTATGTTCTTCGCCGGATACTTCGCCGCGCCGCCCGGCATGGAAGACTTCTGGAAATGAAAGAATCATTCCTATGGCGATTGGTTCCGGAATTGGTACGATTAATGGGGGATACTTACCCGGAAATCAATGAACGTATGAATCATATTTCCCGGGTTATAAAAACCGAGGAAGAGTCTTTCGGCCGTACCCTCGATACCGGGCTGGAACTATTCTCGCAGGTGGCGGATAGGGCTCAAAAATCAAAAGACAAGGTTATCCCCGGCGAGGAAGTTTTCCGCCTTTATGATACCTATGGCTTTCCCGTGGATATGACGCAACTTATGGCCGAAGAATCCGGCCTCAATCTTGATATGCCCGGTTTCGAGCGGTTGATGTCGGCCCAGCAGGAAAAATCCCGCGAGGGGGGTGGATTCAAAGCGCTGGAAGATATGATAGGTGCTATTGAAGATACCGCGGCGAAGGCCGAATCCAAAGATAAGAACAAATCAGTTAAAGAGTTTGATAGAAATCATACTAAAATAGATAATGTGGCGATTAAGGTTTGCACCTTTGATTCATTCCCGAGGGCCTTTACTATTTTGGAAAAAACTCCATTTTATGCGGAATCCGGTGGGCAGGTGACGGACATTGGATTTATTTATAATGATAAATTCCGAATCAGAATTGACACCGTGCAGTTACATCGAGGCCATCTTGTCCATATCGGTGAAGTGGTTTCGGGGACTATGGAAAATATTGGCGACGGGATGATGGTCACTGCCGAAGTCGACCTCCCCCGCCGGCGGGATATCATGCGCAATCATACTGCCACCCATCTCCTCCACGCCGCATTGCGCAAAGTGCTCGGCGAGCATGTCAAGCAGTCCGGCTCCTATGTCGGCCCGGATAAACTCCGCTTTGATTTTTCGCACTTCAAGCCGCTTTCGCCCGAAGAAAAAACCGAAGTGGAACGACTGGTCAACGAGCGGGTTTTAATCGGCTCGCAAGTCGCCACGGTCGAAGATGATCTGGAAAACGCCAAGAAGTCCGGCGCCATGGCGATTTTCGGCGAGAAGTACGACAGCCGCGTCCGCGTGGTCTCTATCGATAATTTCTCCAAAGAACTCTGCGGCGGCACCCATGTCGATAATGTCGCCGATATCGGACCGTTCATGATAACGCTCGAAACCGGGATTGCTTCGGGGGTCCGGCGCATCGAGGCTATCACGGGGAGCAAGGCCGTCGAAAAGATGCTGGCCCAGCGCAACGATTTCATCGAACTGGCCGCGGCGGTTAACCGTCCGGTCGAAGAAACGGTCAGCGCTCTCAAAGAAATCGCCGAGCAGAATCGTGAACTCCAGAAAGAAATCAAACGCCTCAAGGCCGAGAAGTTTTCTACGGGAGACAAGGAAATTGGTAATAAAATAGAAATAGATGGCCTTGAAATCAGATTTAATGATTTTCAAAATTCCGATAGAGAAGAAATTACAGGATGGGTTGACCTGGCGAAATCACTAAATCGCCCCAGCATGTATGTCGCCACAGGTACGATTGATAATAAGCAAAATATGTTCGTATCCACGAGTGCGCCTGCAGCGTTGACGTTTTCATTGCATAGCGGAAACATTTCTCGCGAAGTTTTGGCAAAGCTCGGTGGGCGTGGTGGTGGAAAGGAAAATTTCGCGCAGGGTTCAATACCCGTGGAAACAAGTATAGATAAAATTATCGATGTATTTAGGGATGTACTGAAGAAGTACCTCGAAAATAAGAGGGGGAACGCATGAAAGTCCTGGCCCGGCTTCTGGAAGCCAAAATAAATAAAGGCGGCGGATTCCTGCTTCTTCTCGACCCCGACCGCGGCCGCGAAAGCGATATGTATCATCTGGCCGAGTCGGCTCTCGATTGCGGGGTCGACGCTCTCCTCATAGGGACCAGTTTCATGCTCAATACCAATTTTCACTCCGTCGTCAAGGAAGTCAAAGCCCGCACCAAACTTCCGGTCATCATCTTTCCCGGCGGGCACGGGCAGATTTCGCCCCATGCCGATGCTATCCTGTTCACCTCGCTTATTTCCGGGCGCAACCCGAATTACTTAATCGAAGAACAGGTCAAGGGGGCGCCGATAATAAAGCGTTTCGGCCTGGAGCCGATTTCGACGGGATACATGCTGATAGAATCCGGGCGGACCACCTCGGTGCAATATATTTCCGACACCCGCCCCATCCCGGCCAACAAGCCCGATATCGCGGCGGCGCACGCCCTGGCCGCGCAATATTTCGGGATGAGGATGATTTTCATGGAGGCCGGGTCCGGGGCCGAGCGGCCGGTCCCCGAAGAGATGATCAAGGTCGTCTCGGAGTATATCGAAATCCCCATCATTGTCGGCGGCGGCCTGCGGCATCCCGAAGATGTCGCCAGTCGTATCGCGTCCGGAGCCTCGTTCGTGGTGGTGGGTGACCATTTCGAAAAGGATGGGTCCTTGGAATTATTGCAGACATTCACCGAGGCTGCGCATCCCCTTAAGAGCGGCGCTACGATCTCCATTGATAGTGAAAGGGATTGAGAATCCCCATGCACAACAATAATCGCCGCCAGTTGATTTTAAATGCCGCGCAGGAATCGGCCCTGCTTCGAAAACTGGCGACCGAAACTCTTTGCGACCAGGTGCTGGTCTTTGCCGAAAAAATATCGGGGGTAATCGGGGCCGGGGGGAAATTACTTATCTGCGGCAACGGCGGGTCCGCCGCCGACAGTTCCCACTTTGCGGCCGAGATGATTGTCCGCCTGACCGCGCTTCGCAACCGCCAGGCGCTTCCGGCGATAGCCCTGTCGGCCGATACGGCCGTTCTTACCGCGGCCGGCAATGATTACGGTTTCGAGCAGATTTTCGCCCGTCAGGTGCAGGGGCTGGGGCAGATCGGCGATATTTTATTTTGCCTGTCCACATCGGGCAACTCGCCCAATCTCATCAAAGCGGTCGAATCCGCCCGCGAGAAAAATCTCATCACCATGGCCATGCTGGGCGGCGACGGCGGCCGTCTGGGGCGCATGGTCGATTTCAAACTTATCATCCCGCACCATTCCGTGCAACGCATCCAGGAAGAGCAGATATTCTTGATACATTTACTGGTGGAATTAGTGGAGAGTGACTTGGTGGGGGAGTAGGGGGGAGATGAGTTGATGTCGGCGTTCAGAGAAACGCCCAGAGCATGTCGAGAAATTCGCCATTAGTATTTGCTAAATCAGGAGGGCAAGGCATGTTTCAAAAAGTATTTCACTTCAGAATTTTAATAATCCTTTTCGCTATCATCCTTTTGGCGATATCCCCAGTTTATGCCAAAGGATTAGGCGTTAAGGCCGGTTTATCATTCGGCAAATTAGAATATGATTTCGGCATATCCACCGCCGGTCTCAATACCGAATATAGATCCGGATTTGTTATTGGATTATTCCGTGAATATCAGGTATCACCCTCGAATACTATTCAGGCAGAATTGCTATATATTCAAAAGGGCACTAATCTTAAACCCCCGAAAGGATTTTCTGAAAGCGGTTCGCAGGATACATTGATAGGTCAATATCGAATGCACATGCTTTCTTTTAGTTTCCTGGCCAAGGTAATTTTCCCCAGTAAGACATACTTTATGGGCGGTCCACGAGTCGATGCTAAATTGTACTCGGTTGACGACGGTGCGGTCGGCGACGTGCTGGATGATAAATTCAAAACTATAGTATTAGGATTGAGTGTGGGGATCGGTCAGGATTTATACTTTGTTACTCGGCAACGATTATTCGTAGAAGGGATGTACTATTATGATATTGGAAGCCTTTATAAGAGAACCAGCCCCGTGACATATAACAGCACCCTGGTAACTATTAAAAACAAAGCCTTTTCGGTTGTTATCGGCGTGAAGTTCTAAATAAAATATGGGTGGCCCACCCTTCAGGGTGGGGTTGCATGGTGCAATAAATATCAATACTGGATCCCCGCCTGCGCGGGGATGACAGTGTCGCGTTGCTAATCGATGGTTATAGTTTAAAGCCACTGGTTCTTGTATGATGCGATTATTATCTAAGACAGTAATACATAGTCCGGAGGGCAAGGCATGTTTCAAAAAGTATTTCACTCCAGAATATTAATAATCCTTTTCGCAATCATCCTTTTGGCGATATCCCCAGTTTATGCCAAAGGATTAGGCGTTAAGGCGGGTATCGCCTTTGCCGACCAGATCTATAAATCCGACAATGGTGATTCCTGGGCCGACACAAAATACCGCACCGGGCTAGCCATCGGCCTATTCCGCGAGTTTATCTTAAGCCCCGCCATTTCCATTCACGGGGAAGCGCTTTATGTCCAGAAAGGTTTCGAAATTGACGGCTTAATACTGCTGGACGACGAGAATCATACTCTTCAAACCGTGGAGCAACAAAATCGAATAGATATATTGTCATTAAGCATATTGGCGAAAGCCGCCTTACCGAGCGGAACCTACATTATCGGTGGACCTCGCCTTGATGTCGAAGTCGGTTCCGATTATGAACATCAATCGATGAATGCCCTTAAAAATGTATTTGCCAGCCCGATTTTCGGTTTGAGTCTGGGCATCGGACAGGAATTGACATTTATGCCCTGGCCGGGGCTATTTATAGAGGGGATGTACTACCACGATATTGGGGATCTATACAAACGCCAGGGCATTACGACTGATGTAAGCACACTCGAATCCGTTAAAAACAAAGCCTTCTCGGTTGTGATGGGCGTGAAGTTTTAAATGAAATATAGGTGGTCCACCCTTCAGGGTGGGGATTGCATGATGCAATATCAATCAATACTGGTTCCCCGCTCCCCCAATCAAGTTGGGGGCAGGCCCCGATCGGGGTCGGGGACAGGCTTCACGGGGATGACAGTATTGTGTTATTAAGTGATAATGCATAAGATATTATTTCTTGGCGGTACTATTTTATCCCCGCCACTACCATTGCAGGCTTCTTCGGTTTGACCAGCACCACCAGGCCCGTTCCCAGGATAATTAAGGCCGCTCCGGCGATCATCCCGGCCGTGATACTCTCGTTCAACAGCGTTTTCCCCCAGAGCATGCCGAACATCGGCATCAGGAAAGTGACCGTCAGGGCCTTGGTCGGACCGGTATCGGTAATCAACTTGAAGTACAACAAATAGGCCACGGCACTGCATAATAAGGCAAACACGATCATGCCGATAATCACTTCCGGTGTTATTTCCCCGCGCAAAGGCGATAACGGCACAATCGGTATCAAAAGAAATCCCGCCATAAGCTGGCTTCCGGTGGCAATTCCATTCGGTTTTAAATCCCGGCCATGCTTCTTGATATAACAGGCCGACAAGCCGTAGCAAAGCGCCGCGACAATACAGGCGCTGACCGCCCAGGCGAACATCGCGCCAGTATTGACTACCCCGATATTGGTGACCAGCACCACGCCAACCGCCCCGGTAAAGAGCCCCATAAGTTTGGTGAGGGTTAATCTTTCCCCCAGCCAGAATGCCGCAATCACCGCCCCGAACATGGGCGCGGTAGTGTTAAGAATAACCGACAGCGAGGCCGGTATATGCAGGGCCGCGAAAGACAAAAGGGAAAAGGGGATAGCCGAATTGATGCCGCCGATTAAGAAATACTGTTTCCAGTGACGCCGCCACTCGATATCGAATTTAATGGTGCGGAAGTATAACAGAAGCGCGAACCCGGCGATCAGCACCCGCAGGTCGGCCGTAATAATCGGTCCCAGCACCGGCGCCAGGACACGCATGAAAATATACGACCCGCCCCAGATAGCGGCCAGAATCAAAAGTCGGAAGATATCACCGGGCCGCATTGATGGTCCCGTTGATTTGACGGATATCGGCCTTGACGGCCGATGTCGCCGGATTTTTTGTCATCATCTCGCGTTCATGCTCCAGGAGCCAACGTTTACGCCAGACCTGTCCGCCATAGCCGCACAGGTTGCCATCGGCGCGGATCACCCGATGACACGGTATCACCAGGGCCAGACGGTTTCTTCCATTGGCCTGACCGATCGCCCGCATTCCTTTGGGTTTGCCGACTTGTTGCGCCAACTCGGTATATGACCGGGTTTCACCGGGGGGGATTGTTTGCAAGGCCGCCCAGACTTCCTTTTCGAATGGCGAGCCAGTTATCACCAGAGGTACAGCAAGTGTCAATGACGCCTTGCTGTCGAAATAGTCTTTCAACTCCCGCGAAATTTGCTCCAGATACGGATTATTCCCCGGAACGATCGCCATCCCGGTTCGATGTCGCAAATCGGCAATTTCTTTTTCGAGGGCGCGCCGGTCGACGAATTCCAGAAGATACAGGCCGTCATCGCCGGCGACAGCCAGCATCGCGCCCAGAGGGGTCTCCAGCCATCGGGCGTACAAACATCGCACCGCCTCGGCCCGGCTGGGAGCGTTACCGAAAACCTGCCTGAAAGCCTCGAAAAAGCCGCTGGCCGAATCGAATCCGTGGTCAATCTGGGCGCCGATTACAGTCTCTCCATTGCGAATCTCTTTCAGAGCTGAACCCATTCTCCGCGCCCGATGATAGGCCTGGAATGTCATCCCGAAATATTTCTGGAATTGCCGTCGCGCCGTGGAGGGGTCGATCCCGATTTCGCGAAGTTCTCGGGAGGTAATTTTTCCCGACGGACTCTTTTCCACTATCTCACAGAGTCTTTGAACCGATTCCGGGGTCGTTTTGATCATATCCAGCGGGCGGCATCTCGTACAGGGCCGATATCCGGCATAAAGCGCTTCCTGCGGCGCGGCGAAAAACTCGACATTTTCTTCACGGGGTTTCCGGGCGGCGCAGGTGGGACGGCAAAATATCCCGGTGGTTTTCACGCCGACCCAGAATATCCCTTCGAATGAGCTATCCCGTTCCAGAAGGGCCTTATACATCACTTCTGCAGGCGGCAAAGTTGACATGTCACAATTCTCCTCCAAATATTCCGTCATTCATCGCGGCAGGCCGTATGGCGAATATACGCCGCCGGGTGATTGTTTTCAGTCATAATTTAAGGGGAGTTTAATAATGCGCATTCGCTTTTGAGGCAGGGAATTCGGATTTTATCTCACATTTGTTAATTCCAAGTTGTTCTTCGCGTTAGCATTCCCTTGAAAATTTAAAGAGCATATTTGTTGAAGTCTGTCCCCTGATTGAATAGCCGACAATTATTCATTAAATATAGACTTGGATTTTTGATAATAGTATAATGATAGGTAATAATATCACATCCAGCGGGAGTAAAAAAAATGCGTCGCAATTTATTTTCATTAACCGTTCTGCTCATTCCCTTCATTTTGTTTTTCCTGCCGTTGAATCCGGCCCAGGCCCGTGGTCTTGGGGCCAAAGTGGGATTCGCCTTCGCGAATCAGGCTTATAATTACAGCGAAGGGGATATCAAATTCGACAGCGATTACCGGACCGGCCTGGCAATCGGACTTTTTAAAGATTTAGCCCTGGCCCCGTCATTAGCCCTTCGCGGCGAAGCCCTTTATATCCAGAAGGGGTTCAAAATCAGCGCCCTGGCCACGGACCCCGAAGGCAATCCCCTGCCGCAGACCAGGGATTATAAATATCGGATGGACTATCTTTCATTCAGCGTGATGGCCAAGGCCACTTTGCCCAGCGGAACTTATCTTATCGGGGGGCCGCGCCTGGACCTTAAACTGGGAACGGCCGACGACGATTTAATCCCGGATGAATTGGAGGATAAATTCGAGTCCACGGTGTTCGGCTTGAGCCTGGGAGTCGGCCAGGAGTTAACCTTTATTCCTCAATTCGGCCTGTTTATTGAAGGGATGTACCATTTGGATCTGGCCAAATTGTATGAACGGACCGGGACAGCATCCGAAGACGGCGCTCTGGAATCGGTGAAAAACAAGGCTTTTACACTTTCGGCGGGGATAAAGTTTTAGGACGGAAAGAATCAATATTCGGTTTTGTATGTGCGGACCAAATAAAACGGGCCGATATTTTATCGGCCCGTAAATAATTCGGGAATTTCGACTTTCTATCAATCACCGGTAGAATAAAACCAGGTCCCGGATTCTGCCTGAACCCCACCCTCGTAGCGATACCACATACCCGATGACGATACGCCGGAACTTATCCAGTCTATTTTCCACTCGATAATACCTTCTTCATAGTATTCGCAATAGCCGGAACCGTCGTCATCGCATTGGATGATTACCATATAATCATCGTCGCCATCGCTCCAGGTCATGGTAACCGTCAAATCGTCGTCGACCACTTCCCATTCCCAGTTATAAAGATCGTCGGTTGTATTTTCGTCGTAAAGGGTCATCCAGCCTTCGCTGCCGTCCTTGGCCATTTCGCCTTCCAGACAGATCCAATCATTGTAAATGGTGCCACCGTCATCGCCGTCAAGCACGATAACCCACCAGGTCCAGGTGTCGCCTTCGAAAATGTCTAAAATTTTAAAGGTTACGGTCAGGTCGCCTTCGGTCCAGGAGATAATGAGCGTATCGTTGAGAGTTGTGGAATCGGCTCCGGCCAGGGGTGTAAAGAATCCGGACATGACGACCGCCATGGCGATATATCCGGAGGCCATGGAACCGTATTCATTTCCCGACGCCCCCAGGGCTTGATACGGGGCTTCCAAATCCACCGGCGCCGGCAAAGAATTTTCATCGGCCGGAGTCGTGCCTTTGTCGTCGCTGCAGGCGCCAAGCATAAGCACCAGGCAAAGAACCGTCAGATAGATGAGTTTGTTTTTGAAAATCATAGCTCCTCCCCAGAGCAGATTTTGTTGGTTAAATTTTTAATATTAGTCATTCCGTTTTACTATTAATAAATAGAGTCGGATTATCCAGTCAAGATATCCATCCCGAAAAAGGCGAAAAAAGACTGGAAGAACCTTTATCGGTATATCAGGAAGAGTTCGTATATTCTGCCACAACTTTAGATTGACAATTTTAAATAACGCGATCTATATTTGAATTGTCCTTAAACTTCCTATTCAAGGAGAGAATTATCATGGAAACTGCCGGCGTTAATTTTGTGGCTATTTTGGTGGCCGGGCTGGCCTATTTCTTTTTGGGAGCGATTTGGTATGCCAAGCCGCTTTTTGGAAAAGCCTGGATGCAGGGAATAGGCAAAACCGAAGAACAAGTCAAAGCGGCGTTTTCGCCCTTGAAATTGGTTTGGGCTCTGTTCGGTTCGCTCTTGGCGGCTTACGGAATCGCGCGGATTCTAAGTTGGATGTCATCCGTGTCTGTTGCCGCGGGGATAGTGGTCGGACTATTGGCGGGGATCTGTTTTGCTTTTGCGGTTTTGACTATCAATGATGTCATGGAATCGCGTCCCAAGATGCTGACGGCCATCAATGTAATTTACCATTTGGCCGGGTTTGTGGTGATGGGTTTGATATTGGGCGCCTGGCGATAGGTCAAAATTCCCAGAGGCGACACACCCTTTTGGCGTAACATATATTATCTAATAGCTGGAATATCAACAGGTTAGAGACATTTGGGGGATTGCGTCTTGCGCGACCGGAAAGAAGTCGTATTTTAAAAATATGTAAATTTTGTTGTGGACATTCTCCAAATAACCGATATATTACGTATCAACAATTGGTTACCGTTTTGCTTTGTCGAGGCTTTGTCTGTATTCGTCAAATCTCCGAAAAGCTAAATCCCGGGACCTGGCGCAATAGTGCGCGTGAATCTGTTTATCTTGATAGGCATATCAATGCAAACAATGCCTTCCTTCGAGATAAACAAAAGTGGAGTGTAGAATGAAGATCTACGTAGGCAATCTGTCGTTCGAAACGAACGAAGAGAATCTGCGCAAGGCCTTTGAGGGCTTTGGCGAAGTAACGACCGTTAACATCGTCACGGACAAATTTACCGGGGAATCGAGAGGTTTCGGGTTTATTGAAATGTCCAACAAAGACGAGGCCATGGCGGCGATTAGCGGCATGAACGGCAAAGACATGAACGGAAGGACTCTTAAGGTTAACGAAGCTCGTCCGCGCGAAGAACGCGATAATCGCGGTGGTCGCGGCGGTTACGGCGGCGGTGGGGATCGTCGGCGCTACTAGTCGTAAGCGCTTTTGGTTTCCCACGGTTAACCCGTGTTGATATCAAAATTAAAAGAGACCGTAGTCACGGTCTCTTTTTTATTGGGTTCCGCCGGTTTCGATTGCCGGCCATTTCCCGGCCGGCGTCCGGGGAAAGTCCCCCTTAATACTCTGGCAGCGCGATATAAAATAAAATCGAGATACCCCACCAGATTTTTGAGCCGGCCGCGGTTATTCACGGCTACAGTGGGGCTAATTTCAATTTGGCAGTCACAAAAGGGTATTTTACCTCTCCGGGCCGGGTTCGATTATGGATGGGACAGCGGATTGTCTTTTCCGTCCTTCAATATTTATCGCTATTGCCGGGCACCGGATGTATAAAAAATGGATTATCTTCAAGTATGGCGCGGATTTGGCCGAAATATCAATAATGGCTTGACAATAAGCACAAATTAATTATAATAACAGGCCTTAGGAAAATATGGCAAAAAAGGAAAAAATTCCGGGTGAGGAGCGGTCGAGCTGGCCGTTCGGACCGAAGAATTATATTCTATTCGGGATCGCCGTATTGGTGATAGTCATAGGATATATTTCGCTTTCGGCCGGGTCGATTACGCTGGCGCCGGTGTTGTTGGTTTTGGGTTACTGTGTTTTGATTCCGCTTTCCATTATTATAAGGGGTAAAGCGGAGATGACTCCGACCGAAGAGGCTCCTGCCGCCGAGGGTTAAAGGCTCGAAGAGATTCGGGCAGTTAGCTCAGCTGGTTAGAGCACCTGCCTTACACGCAGGGGGTCACTGGTTCAAATCCAGTACTGCCCATATAAATTGGAATTATAAGGCGTAAATAGGACCGGGACAGAAGAGCAAGCCAGAGAAGTAAAGACAGTAATAAAAATAAAATATTTCGTTGAAGTCGGGGTTGTAGTTCAGTTTGGTTAGAACGCCTGCCTGTCACGCAGGAGGTCGCGAGTTCGAGTCTCGTCAACCCCGCTTTTAAGTTGTTATAATCTAATGAGTTGCGTCGTCGTGTTTCTGTGGCCAAGCTAACCCTGCCCATGATTTGCCAAATGCTATGCCTAAGGTCATATCCATCTTTTCATCGGTATAACGGCGCAGAGGTTTTCATAGGGAGAACTCGCCCACAGTAGTCTCCTGTGCCTCTTCGGGAATGTGAATTCGCTTCCCCCTTGTCCATTCAATTACCGTATCTTTGAGAGCACCTAACAGGAACTTGTCTACCAAAATTCTCTCTGAGAGGGGCAAGGAATGCGCCAGCGGCAAAGCCTCTTGATACTGCTCTTGAGCAAAATCAGATTCCCGGGGATTTAACCAGTCATGAGCCGCACCCTCTTTAACGAATAGGCCAAGACCGATGTGCGGGGTATACTTGTTGAGGTCTCTATCGTCAGCCAAAACCGCTGTATGAAGCTCTCTGTAGAGCCTCTTGAACTCCGCTTCACCATCCCTCAATCCGAGCAACAACCAATGGTTGGGTTTCTTTTCGAGGCCACCTAATTGAATTTGGAAAGGCCTCCAATTACTGAGTACGTCCTGAATATGGCTGGTCAGGGGCTGTATACCAACACGTTCATGAGTTGGAAAAACCACGGTAATATGCGGATTGTAGAAAGGCGCCGTGGGATCATACCTGCTCCTAATCGCGTTGATCCCATCCGCCAGCATCGCACTCAATTGCGGATAGAAGCTTAGGCAATAGTACATCTGTTCCACTCAGTCAAATATCGCCGCGCGGTTGAAAATACGGAATCTGGCTCCTAAGACGATTCTACAATATTCTGATTGGACATGTCAATCGATATTGACTTCTACCCCATCTCAATCGTTTTCCGTCGACTGCCAGCAATCCGTTTGTAGTTTGATCGCGCCAGGAACTGAAAGCTCACAAAAGTTTGGGGAGAGTGAGGTTGGGGCCGCCATTATCTAATACATTGATATATAATCAATTAACCCATCCCTTCCTGTTCCGGGTTTCCTCTCTCTCACGGAACAACGATGCCACAGTCCCTTTTTCTCCATATTCTTATTGAGAAATTTCGGGCGTAAAGCTATCATTTGACAAATAGTGAAATAATCCACGGCAGAAAGGAATTCACGATGCGCAAATTCATCACCGCCACATTTCTTATCGGGCTACTACTTGTTGCCTCAAGCTTGGCCTTCGGTCAGGAATCCACTGAAGAAGCAATCCGAAACCGTGTTAAGCAGTATGAAGCGGCCAGCAACGCAGGCATTACAGATAGCATGGCAGCTATCTATGCAATCAATGGTACGCACACATTTGCAAACGGCATAACCCTTCACGGGCGTGTTGAGATTGCGAATGGTCTCAAAGAGCAGTATGCTGGGATGCTCAAGGGCACGCGGATGGAAATCACACCTCTTCATATCCGTTCTCTTTCGACTGAGATAGCCGTCGAAGAGGCTTCGTTTGTTCTATCTGGCCTTAAAGGTGCAGGCGGCGTTGACCTGCCGCCTGTGAATGGCTTCTGTTTAGTTGTCTATCAAAAGGAAGGCGATCAATGGTATATTGCGGCTGCTCAGTGTATGGTTCCACCGCAACCGCCTCAGGACAAATAGGCTTTCCGATGTTTATACCGAAGTGAATCGGCAGGTATGTGAATCTTTGCATTTTCTGGAAAGCAAACAGATGAAGAAGAGAATTCTTTTTGTCAGCGGTTCTCTTGGCCTCGGGCATGTCACTAGAGATATAGCAATCGCCAGAGAGATTCGATCGCTTCGCCGCGATTTAGATATTGGCTGGTTGGCCGCGCATCCCGCCAGTCTTTTTCTCAAGGAAAATGGGGAAACGCTGCTTTCAGAAGCGTCGGACTATCTTGATGAGAATCTAATTGCCGAATCGACCTCTCAGGGATCAAAGCTGAACCTATTTCGATATAGCATAGCCTTCCGCCGTCAATGGCAACACAATATCAACCTGATTGACCGGGTGACGGCCAGGGACAATTATGATCTTATAATCGGCGATGAAACGTATGACCTGGTGACTGCTTTCAAAAAACGACCAAACCTAAAAAGATCGCCCTTTGTGATGATTTATGATTTCGTCGGATTTGATGCCATGACGCGCAATTCTCTGGAGCGACTTGGGATTTACATGATGAACCGAATGTGGGCATCGGGTTTTCCGGACAAATCTCCTGTTTATGATTTGGGGCTTTTTGTAGGGGAAGTAGATGATGTACCGGATCGGCGTTTCGGCTTTATGTTGCCCAATCGGCGCAAATTTGCGGAGGCGCGATATAAGTTTGTCGGGTAAATCCTGCCATTTCAGCCGAAGGATTACCTCGATAGAGGAGAGATACGTCCTCGATTAGGATATGGTAATGAGAAACTGATCATCTGTGCCATCGGTGGGACATCAATCGGAAGGGAGCTTCTGGATCTATGCGGGAGATCCTATCCATTTATCAGGGAAAAGATTCCTGATGTTCGGATGATACTCATAACTGGCCCGCGCTTGTCCGGCAATTCAATCCATGCTCCGGAGGGTGTTGAAGTAAGGGAGTATGTGCCATCGCTTTATCAGCATTTAGCTGCCTGCGATCTGGCGATCGTGCAAGCAGGAGGAACAACTACCCTGGAATTAACGGCGCTTAGAAAGCCGTTCCTGTATTTTCCGATCGAAGGACATTGCGAGCAGGAGGAGTATGTCGCCGGGCGGCTCGCTCGGCATCGGGCCGGTGTAGGGATGAAACTGTCGGAAACCAACCCTCAAATACTCTCAGAGAAGGTGGTTTACAACATTGGCAAAGAGGTAGACTACGTTTCAATTCCCACCGACGGAGCCCAAAAGGCGGCGCGGTATATCGCTCAATTATTCTGATAGTAGTTTATTGTCTTCCAACGAGTTCCATTCACGCTGGAGTAGCTGAAATGCACTCGGAATATGAACTCGACAAAAGTTTGGGGAGAGTGAGATCGGGGTCGCTATTTCCACATCTTATTGTCCAATAATAAGTTATCGGCCTTGTCGCGCCCACGATGATAAGAATCTTCGCAAGAGTATAATTGGAGGGGATAAGTTGCCTACCGCGTCTAATTTCGCCACATATCGTCCATTAAGAGCCAAAATGGCTACTCCATTTCAACTGCAGCAGGCGGTTACGTGAGTTTACGCCCGAAATCGGCAGCGGTCAAGATATACCTTGGAAAATTCCGATTTAGAGCCTATATTCGACCAAGTCTGAAACGACCCGGGCGGCAAAATGCCGAGCCGGGATTTTTCTTGAATGATCTTCCCTTAAACGGTTTGGTCAGAGGACGTTTTGGCAAAATTTGTAATTGTACAATGAGACGGGAACATTCCCGCATAAGGAGAGGTTTATCAGCCGTATGATACCAGTCGACCGCATTCGCAATCTGGCCATCGTTGCCCACATCGACCACGGGAAAACGACGTTGATAGACTCCGTTTTTCGTGCTACCCGGACTTTCCGGGACAACCAACAAGTGGCGGAACGTCTGATGGACAACAACGCCCTGGAGCGGGAACGCGGTATCACCATCCGGGCCAAGCATTGCACGGTTACCTGGAGAGACTATCTCATCAATATTATAGATACCCCCGGGCATGCCGATTTCTCCGGCGAAGTGGAACGAGTTCTCTCGATGGTTGATTCGGTGTTGCTGTTGGTGGATGCCAGCGAAGGGCCTATGCCGCAGACACGTTACGTACTCATGCGTGCGCTCCGGCTGGGACTTCGACCGATTGTTATCATCAATAAAGTCGACCGCCCGAACGCCCGTCCCGACTACGCACTGAACAAAACCTTTGATCTATTTATCGAGCTGGGAGCGAGCGATGAGCAGGCGCATTTTCCCGTCCTATATGGTTCCGGACTCGACGGCTGGTTTGTCAAAGATCTGGAAAAAGAGCCGCACGAAGGGATGGAAGCGCTCTTTGAAACCGTGATCGAGAATGTGCCGCCGCCCAACGTAGACGAGGACGGTCCATTCCTGATGCAGGTCAGCACACTGGCGTGGAGCGATTATATCGGCCAGATCGGATGCGGCCGGGTACTTCGCGGGACGCTTAACAAGGGGGATGAGTTCACCCGCTTCGTCATGCGGTGGAAAGACTCATCTCGACAAGAAGAGGGCTGGGAGTTTGTCGGGTCTTCCAAGGCAAAAGGAGTCCATCTGTGGGTAACGCGCGGGCTTCAGCGCGTGGAAGCTGACAAAATTACCGCCGGCGACATCGTCTGGCTCGCCGGACCGGAAAAAATTGGAATTGGGGATACATTCTCGGTTCTCGATGATCCTTCCTCCGCCCTCCCGCCGCTTGAGATCGAAGAGCCGACCGTATCGATGTTCTTTCTGGTTAACACCGGGCCATTTTCCGGTGAAGAAGGCACTGCCATTATGCTCCGGCAATTGAAAGAGCGGCTGGTGCGAGAAATGGCAACCAATGTCGCGCTCCGGACGGAGGATTTGGGACGATCCGACGGAGTCAAGGTTTCCGGACGGGGGGAGCTGCACCTCGCGATTCTGATCGAAGAAATGCGACGTGAAGGGCTCGAGTTCTGTATTTCACGACCTGAAGTTATCACGCGTCAGGATGCCGACGGAAACACTCTTGAGCCGATCGAGCATTTGATCATCGATGTTTCCAAAGAGTATCAGGGGATCGTTATCGAAAAGCTGGCGCGCCGCAAAGGGGAACTCCGGACGGTGGAGAATGCCGGCACCAATGTTATCAGAATTGAATTTGAAATACCTACGCGGGGTTTGATAGGTTACCGGTCGGAATTCCTGACCGACACTCGCGGACTCGGGATTATGGCGTCACGCGTTGTCGGTTACGGCCCGTGGCGCGGTGAGATTTTGGCTCGCAACCGGGGTTCGGTGGTCAGTATCGGTACCGGCCCGGCGACGGCTTACGCCATCGAAGGACTTCAGGAACGCGCCGTTATCTTCGTGGAGCCGACGGAGCGGGTCTATATCGGCCAGATTGTGGGAGAAAATTCTCGCCCGGATGATCTGCCGTGCAATCCGACCAAACGGAAAAATCTAACCAACCATCGATCTTCCACCAAAGATATTGCGGTGACTCTCTATGTTCCCCGCAGAATGTCATTGGAGCAGGCAATGGAATGGATCGGAAAGGACGAACTGGTTGAAGTGACCCCGAGGGCGATTCGGATGCGAAAGGCCATTTTGGATTCCGGGAAACGGAAACGGACACAGAAAATCCAGGAGAACATCACGCCCGGGCTTGGTGCTGTCCCGGCTTCTCCGGCGTGATCTGATGCCGCTGGATGAAATCCTGTTCATCAAATTGCCCCCCTGCCAATCTGCGGTCGGCCTCCTTAACGAATTTTCCCACCTCTTACATTATCGCAGAACGCCTCCGGACCACGGTTTTTGGGGGAACCATGAACGCGAGGAAGCCGGTTGGGAATTTCAGGCCGCCGCTTTTTCGATTACCCAATTGTGGAACTAGTCTCGTGAGGCCCGCCATAGACCAAATCGTGTCATTATCATTCTTCCATTCTTCTTGAAAACTGTTGCACACTCGCAAAGGACTTCTGTTCCTCACCCCAGGTGTTCCTTAGCAAAGCCTGTCCAGGAATTTTGTTGCTCAAATTGTCAACATCCGCTATCTTGAAATAATGAACTGACAATAAAAGGCTTACACCTTGAAAGTAGATCAGAATTATTGTGAATAGTAGAGAAAAAGAAATCTTGATTGTAATCCCTAAAGCAAAAGCGACAATGATATTCATATCATCTATAATTCTTTTTATTGTTGCCTTGATTCTATGGAAACATCAGCAACTTGAAAATAATATCCTAACTCAATGCAATTATTTTTTTAAAAACGAAATATATCTTCATTTTTTCCAATTCATTTCCCGCTATGGAATGGGCATAATTTCCATCTTGTTTAGTGTATTAATATTCTTATCATTTCAAAAAAAGCAATTAGAACACAACTCAATTTTATTTATGTTTATTTTACTTTCTTTTGCACTTGGCAGTATAGCCGGCGATTTAATGAAGGAAATAATAGGAAGAGCAAGGCCTGTATCAGAATTAGCAGGAGTAATTGCGCAGACTGATCCTTCGGGATCATATTCTTTTCCATCAGGTCACGCAACGAAAAGTATGGGCTTGGCATTGCCATTCGTAATAATGGCTTTAAATAATGATGTTATCACCAAAATATTCAAGGTTATCATACTTCTACTTGCCGCTCTGGTTTGTTGTTCGAGGATTGCGCTCCAGAAGCACTACTTAAGCGATGTTTTAGCCGGTATTTCTGTTGCCTTGTTTTTTATACTGATCGCCGCATGGGTTACAAATTACATCAATAAACGAAGAAATCTGGACGAATTGAAACTCGCAACACTGAATAAAAAGCTAGGGTTTATATTTATAGGTTTAGCATTCTTATTAATTTATGTTTAAGTGTATAGCTGTTGTGATATCAATTAGATGATGTAGTCCTTATCTTCATATTTTGGGGATAAACTCATTTCGCCCGGAGCTCATGTCGCCTTATAATTTATTTTTTCCAGCGATTTCCATTTATGTATTTATAAAGGAAAGAGATTTCAAATTCAAAAGTCACCATAGTTCGCTGAGAGTGAGGTCGGGGCCACCCATTAAAATATTATCATACAACAACGCATACAGCGCCCCGGCATTAGTAGTCACGAGGTTTAATTGCTTGTAGTGCGGCTTGCGGGGATCGGAATCTCTGCAACGATTGCCAGACTCTCTTGACCTAAATCCGGGAGGTCAATATGATAAACCTCCCGGAAATTAGATTTTTAAGTTGAATCTATTTCAGGTCGAAGCGATCCAGATTCATGACTTTATCCCACGCCGCCACGAAGTCGTGCACGAACTTCTCCGGGGAGTCCGCACATCCGTAGACTTCCACCAGAGCCCGGAGTTGGGAGTTCGAACCGAGGACCAAGTCAACACGGGTGCCGGTCCACTTGAGTTTGCCTGTCGCCCGATCATATCCCTCGAACACGTTTTCGTCTTTCGAGGTTGCCTTCCACGTGGTATTCATGTCGAGCAGATTCACGAAGAAGTCATTGGTGAGAGTCTCCGGCCGCTTGGTGAAAACGCCGTGTTTGGATCCCCCGAAATTCGCGCCCAGTACGCGCAGGCCGCCGACGAGAACCGTCATCTCGGGAGCGGTGAGTGTCAGTAGATTGGCCCGATCCAGAAGGAATTCTTCCGCCGGCAAGCTGCTTTCACCGCTCCGGAAGTTGCGGAAACCATCGGCTTTCGGTTCGAGGACGGCGAACGATACCACATCGGTCTGCTCCTGGGACGCGTCCATGCGCCCGGGCGTGAAGGGAACTTTCACATCGTAACCGGCCTCCTTGGCCGCCTTCTCGACGCCGGCACATCCGGCCAGGACAATCAGGTCGGCGAGTGAGATCTTCTTGCCGCCGGACTGCCTGCCATTGAACTCTTTTTGAATATTTTCCAGGACGTTAAGCACTTTCGCCAATTGATCCGGCTGGTTTACCTCCCAGTTTTTCTGGGGCGCCAGGCGAAGGCGCGAGCCGTTGGCGCCGCCGCGCTTGTCCGAGCCACGGAATGTCGAGGCCGACGCCCAGGCGGTCGAAACCAGTTGAGAGACAGACAGACCGGAAGCCAGGATCTTGTCTTTGAGGGAGACGATATCCTGCGCCTCGATCAATTTATGATCGACGGCGGGAATGGGATCTTGCCAGATGAGCTCTTCTGTCGGCACTTCCGGACCGAGATAGCGTGAGCGGGGACCCACATCGCGATGGGTCAGTTTGAACCAGGCCCGAGCGAAGGCGTCCGCGAATGCCTCGGGATTCTTTTGGAAGTGCTGTGCAATCGGTTTGTAGATCGGGTCATAGCGAAGAGAAAGGTCTGCCGTAGTCATGATGGTCGTAACCCGCTTCGATGGGTTATGAGCGGCCGGCGCGAGATGCTTTTCATCCGGATTAACCGGGACCCACTGCCAGGCTCCGGCGGGGCTTTTTACCACATTCCAATCATAACCGAACAGCAAATCGAAATAGGTATTATCCCATTTGATAGGGTTCGGCGTCCAGGCGCCTTCAATACCGCTACTGATCGTATCGTCGCCTTTGCCGCTTTTGAAACGGCTCTTCCAGCCGAGGCCCTGTTCTTCTAATCCGGCGGCCTCGGGTTCCGGCCCAACATGGGACGCAGGAGCCGCGCCATGACACTTACCGAAGGTATGTCCGCCGGCAACGAGCGCCACGGTTTCCTCGTCGTTCATGGCCATGCGCGCGAAGGTCTCGCGGACATCACGGCCGGATGCGACCGCATCGGGGACGCCGTTTGGACCTTCAGGGTTCACATAAATCAGGCCCATCTGCACGGCGGCAAGCGGATTTTCCAGATCTCGTTCGCCGGAATAACGCTTATCACCCAGCCATTCGGATTCGGCACCCCAATAAATATCCTCTTCCGGCTCCCAGATGTCCACGCGCCCGCCGGCAAAACCGAAGGTTTTGAACCCCATCGACTCCAGAGCGCAGTTACCGGCGAGAATCATGAGGTCGGCCCAGGAGATCTTCCTACCGTATTTCTGTTTGATAGGCCAGAGCAGCCGTCGTGCTTTGTCCAGGTTCACGTTGTCCGGCCAGCTGTTGAGGGGCGCAAAACGCTGGTTTCCGGTTCCTGCACCCCCGCGCCCGTCGTTGATTCGATAGGTGCCGGCGCTGTGCCAGGCCATCCGGATGAAAAGCGGCCCGTAATGACCGTAATCGGCCGGCCACCAGTCCTGTGATGTGGTCATCAGTGCATAGAGGTCTTTCTTCAAGGCCTTAAGGTCAAGTTTCTTGAATTCCTCGGCGTAGTTGAAATCCTTATCCATGGGATTAGATTTGTCAGAATGTTGGTGAAGAATCCGCAGGTTCAACTGATTCGGCCACCAGTCCCGGTTGGAGGTGCCTCTCATCGGTCTGCTTGTAGCACCCGTTACCGGGCACTTGCTTGCGCCATCCATGTTTTGGTCGGTCATAACATCTCCTTAATCACGATTATTGATCACAAGTTCGTTCTTATATACATCCGGTTATTTGCGCTTTTGTATAATCCGTATGATTTCCATTCGATCCGAACAATATGCTAAACAGAAATAGTCTAATATTAGACATTGTATTGTTCACTCTGAAAAAAAGGGTTATTTCTTTTTCCGCCTGCCGCGCATTATCACCTGAAACTCCAAAATCTCGAAATCTTTGAGCTTTTCCTTTCCTTTGACCTCCAACTGATCCCAGGGAATATCATATATATCGCCGGTGTCACTATCAATAAAATGATGATGTTTCTCGATGTTGGGATCAAAAATAACCGCGCCTTCCTTAAGCGTTTGCATCGCAAGAAGCCCTTTTTCGACGAGCAGATTCAACGTGTTGTATACCGTGGCTCGTGAGACAGTAGGGCACTTCTTCCGCGCATAGTTTAAGACATCATCCGCAGATGGGTGTGTTTTGCTTTTCAAAACGCATTCAACAACGGCAATCCTTTGTGGTGTCGGTTGAATTTTACACTGTCGCAAGATCGAGATGGCATCCTTCATCGAGTTAGAATAAGTATTGTATTAGACAATGTCAAGACAAAAGTTGCAAAGATTATTGCTGAAAACGGTACCTTAAAGGCTTGGAATTTGATTGGATCAATAGGTGAATGAGAGCCTTACCAAGGTTTCATATCCACCTTGCCGCATGTGGAACTGTTTATCTTCTAACGGATTGCAACAAATTGGGGATTAAGCCCGCCCATATTTGCTTTTAGGCAATTACAGCATGTATTTACCCGAAGGGCAAAGTGAGTCGTCTCTGACAAAGAGTAAAATGAACCCCGGGAATATTCCGTATTCAGATAAAGCTAAAGAGTAATTAATCATGTCCAAAAAGACCGTGTCAAAAAAAGAGTTGTCACCGAAACAACGCGAAGATTTACTAATGACTTTGAAAGCCCGTTTTGAGAATAATATGAATCGCCATAAAAACCTTAAATGGGCTGAAGTACAGGCAAGACTGGAGGCCAAGGCCAATAAACTGTGGTCACTCCATGAGATGGAAAGAACGGGTGGGGAACCGGATGTTGTCGGTTATGTTAAAAAGACCGGCGAATATATCTTTTATGATTGTGCGGCGGAAAGCCCCACGGGCCGTCGAAGTGTCTGTTACGACCGTGAAGCGCTGACGTCAAGGAAAGAACATAAACCTAAAGATAGCGCCATGGATATGGCAGCCGCAATGGAAATTGAGCTTTTGACCGAGGATCAATATCGCGAATTGCAGAAGCTCGGGAGTTTTGATACGAAGACGTCGAGTTGGGTGCAGACGCCTTCTATTATCAGAAAACTTGGCGGCGCTCTTTTTTGTGATCGCCGCTACGGCCAAGTTTTCGTGTATCACAACGGTGCAGAATCTTACTATGCCGCCAGAGGCTTCCGCGGCTCGCTAAGGGTATGAATTCTGCACAGAAAGCGAAATCCGAATTGGAGAGCGGAGCACCTGAAGAAAGAAGAAATTACCGCAGATTCAGGTGCGATTACTTTCATTAGAAAAGTTTGTGAGGTCTCGCTTTTCCTGCTTTCTTTTTGAATCAGCCAATGCGATTACCCTCCGGCGAGTATCCATCAGATATTGTGTTACCGGATTGAGATTGGCAGTTGAAATCCCCGATCGTTCGGGGAGAGTGATATTGGAGCCGCCGATTGGCCGTTTTGGGTGAATGTCGGCCGCGTTTTCAATAGCCGGCTGCGGAAATCGCTGCGCGGTGCCCGCCTCGTTATCTATTTATCTCACACGGCGTTGCGCTGTATTTCCGCTAACTTATACGGTCCTCTCATTAACTTCCCTGCCTAAGTGATCTTTGAGGCCGGATTTTAGGCCTTGCGGTATTTTAAGATTAAGGCACGATCAAGATTCGGATGGGGAACAAATCAAGGGTCATCCGTGTTCATTTTTAGGAACGGCTAAATATTATTTTAGGCATACCATATGATTTCGGTCAGTGAGCAGGATTATATAAAGGCGATTTACAGGCTCGAGCAGTTGTCCGGCCATGCGAACACGTCGGCCCTGGCCGGAGAGCTCAACGTCACGGCCGCGTCGGTAAGCGGCATGCTTAAGAAGTTAAGCCGGGCCAGGCTTATATCTCATCGCCATTACCGGGGAGTAAATCTGACCGAAAAGGGGAAGGACTTCGCTCTCGCCGTTCTCCGGCGCCATCGTATTATCGAACTGTTTCTCGTTGAGATACTGGGTATGGGATGGGATGTCGTTCACAAGGAAGCAGAGATACTCGAACATGCGGTGTCGGAGGATGTCCTGACTAGGATGGATCGGATGCTGGGGTTTCCGAAACGCGATCCGCATGGATCGCCGATTCCATCCTCTGACCTATATCTGGCGCCACAGGCAACGGTTCGTCTGGACGAAATAAAAGCAGGGAGTTCGGGCGTTATTGCTGAAATAACCGATGATAACGCTGATCTTCTGCAACACCTGGCCGGGCTTCGAATGGTGCCGGGAACTCGAATACGCGTGTGTCGAATCTCGCCTGTTGACGGCACGTTAACTATCAAATGCGGCAAAGTCGAAATTAACGTCAGCCCGAAGGTGGCCTCGGCCGTCCGGGTGTCTATACATAAGCGAAACAACAAGTCGTGAGAAGAAGATGATCGCACTTCCCGGCAATTGAAAGATGGAACGTGATGTATAAAATCGCTATTGTCGGAATCGTCGTCGATGCCGATTGGCCGGGCAGGCCGATGCCTGTTGCCGGACTCTCCATCAGATTCTGAACTCGCTCTGGAAGAAAAGGTGAATTTTGACGATAAAATTGAATATTAAGAAAGGACAAAGCATGCAGCGATTATTAATATACTCGATTCTCATCCCGATTCTATTATTGACCGGATGCGGGAAAAAGACCGAAAAGAATTCTGATGGAAAACTACAGGTAGTCGCAACGGTCGGCATGATCACAGATCTCGCGGAACGTATCGGAGGCGACCAAGTCGCGGTTATCGGCCTGATGGGCCCCGGCGTGGATCCGCATCTCTACCGGGCGAGCGAGGGCGACGTGGCGCGCATGACCGATGCCGATGTCATTTTCTACGGTGGACTGCATCTGGAGGGAGCGATGACGGAGGTGTTGGAGCAGATGAATCGCGGCAAATTGACAAAGGCCGTCACCGCCGATATTGAAGAATCGCGATTGCTGACACCGAAAGAATTTAAGGGCGCTCACGATCCGCATGTCTGGTTCGATGTGACGCTCTGGATGGAGGCGGCCAGGACAATTGCCGCGACATTGACGCAGGCGGAACCGGGCAGCCGGCAATTGTTCGAGACGAATTTAGCCGCGCTCTTAAAAGACCTGGAAGACTTGCACGAGTATGTCAAGGAACAGGCAGATCGGGTTCCCAGCGATCAACGGGTTCTGATAACCGCGCACGATGCCTTCAATTATTTCGGCCGCGCGTACGGCTTTGAGGTTCGCGGGCTGCAGGGGATCAGCACTGTCTCGGAAGCCGGAACGGGAGACGTTCAGTCGTTGGCGGATTTTATCGTGGAGCGAAAGATTCGAGCGATATTCGTGGAATCCTCCGTTCCGCCGCGCACCATTGAAGCGGTACAGGCCGCCGTTCGGTCCCGGGGATTTGAAGTGAAGATCGGCGGCGAACTATTCTCCGACGCCATGGGAACGAAAGGGACGCCCGAGGGAACATATACAGGTATGGTAAAGCACAATATCGACACTATCGTAAGAGCGCTGCTCGGCGAATCCGCAGCCAAAGGGGAGAATTGATGGAAAACACGAGCGGTCATGCCCTTGATGTCCGGGACCTGACGGTCGCGTATCGCGATAAACCGGTGCTCTGGGATATCGATCTTTCCGTGCCTGTCGGCGTGCTGATGGCCATAGTCGGCCCCAATGGTGCGGGTAAGACCACGCTAATCAAGGCCGTGCTCTCCCTGCTTAAGCCGGCTGCCGGGCAGGTCACGATTTTCGGCCGTCCGTACAAAGAACAACGTTACCGGGTCGGATATGTGCCGCAGCGAGGCAGTGTCGACTGGGATTTCCCGACGAGTGTGCTGGATGTCGTCACGATGGGCCGATACGGGGCGATCGGGTGGATCAGGCGGCCGGGCCGTACCGATCGGGAGTTGGCCATGGAGGCCCTGGGGAAAGTCGGAATGCAGGATTTCTCGGGGAGACAGATAAGTCAGTTATCCGGCGGTCAGCAGCAACGGGTATTTTTGGCCCGTGCCCTGGCCCAGCAGGCAGACCTGTACTTTATGGATGAGCCTTTCCAGGGTGTGGACGCCAAGACCGAGCGCACGATAGTCGAACTGTTAAAAGAGTTGCGGTCTAATGGGAAAACCGTCGTTGTTGTCCACCACGACCTGCAGACTGTTCCGGAATATTTCGACTGGGTGACTTTGCTGAATGTCCGCTGTATTGCATCCGGCGAAGTAAACAGTGTGTTCACGGAGCAGAATCTTCGCCTGGCGTACGGCGGTCGGGTGGCTTTCAGGAGCGAAGCCGTGCTGAACGGGTTAGCGACGCGTCTGTGAGGTATGAGCGTGTCTGTAATGCAAATTGTCACCAGCCTGTTCACGGACTACACCCTTCGAACCGTCGCCCTCGGAGCGGGGATTCTGGGAATTGTCAGCGGCGCGCTGGGGGCGTTTGCCGTCCTGCGACGACAGGCGCTTTTGGGGGATGCCATCTCCCACACGGCGCTCCCCGGAATTGCACTGGCATTCCTTATCACCGGTTCCCGGGCCGCGTTCGGACTCATGATAGGGGCGGCGATAGCCGGGTGGCTGGGAACATTGGCCGTAATGGCAATAATCAGCAAAAGCAGAATCAAACAGGACAGCGCCCTGGGAATGGTCCTGGCCGTATTATTCGGTTTCGGACTCGTTCTGATGTCGTTTATCCAGCGATTGCCGGAGGCCGGCAAAGCCGGGTTGGATAAATTCCTCTTTGGCCAGGCGTCCACTATGATGACGGAGGATGTCGTGACCATGGCTGTGGCCGGTGCATTGGCGCTTATTGTCATGGCACTTTTCTGGAAAGAGTTCAAACTCCTGTCCTTCGATCAGGATTTCGGCGCCAGCATGGGTTTTCCGATGCGGGTCATTGATATTCTGCTCATCACGCTTCTGGTCGTGGCCATAGTGATCGGCCTTCAGTCCGTCGGGGTGGTGTTGATGAGCGCCATGGTGGTGGCTCCGGCCGCCGCGGCCCGACAATGGACAGATCGCCTGGGTGTTATGGTCGTGCTGGCCGCAATCTTCGGGGCCTTTTCCGGAGTATGCGGGGCCGTACTTTCGAGCCTGTCCGACCGCATCCCCACGGGCCCGGCCATTGTTCTGTGCATCAGTGCCGTCGTATTGCTTTCGATGCTTTTTGCCCCTAATCGGGGTCTTTTGTATAACCGGTTGCGGGCGGCTCGTCGTCGGCGGGATCTTTCGGTGGAGGCCTTGCTGATCGACATGCTGGAGTTGGCCAGACAGCATAACGATACCGGCCACCCGCATTCAGCCGATACTTTACGCACCATGAGCTATCGTCCGGAGGGAATCGACCACTCGCTGCAGGAACTACGGTATCATGGTTGGGCGGATTTGACCGTCGATGGTCTGTGGTTCCTGACAGGTAAGGGGCAAACCAGGGCAACGGAGTTGTTGCAGAATTTGGGGAATAAGGCATGACCGGGGCGCAAATAGAAATTCAACTCATTGCGGTGGCGGTTGCGGTCGCCTGCGCGTTGCCCGGCGTCTTCCTTATTCTAAGACGGATTGCGATGTTGAGCGACGCCATAAGCCATGCCGTCCTTTTCGGTATCGTCATCGCCTTTTTTGTGGTCGAAGACCTGGCGTCGCCGTTTTTAATCATAGCCGCGACAGCCACCGGGCTTCTCACCGTCGCCCTGGTTGAAATACTGGACCGTACCAAACTGGTTAAAGAAGATTCGGCTATCGGATTGGTCTTTCCGGTGCTGTTTTCCATTGCGGTCATTCTCGTATCGCGATATGCCGGAAACATTCACCTTGACACCGACTCGGTCTTACTCGGGGAACTGGCCTTCGCACCCTTTGACCGTTTCGAAATCGCCGGCGCGGATGTCGGCCCCAGGGCCCTCTGGCTTATAGGCGGTATCCTGATACTCAATATCACGGTGATTGTTTTATTCTTCAAGGAATTGAAACTGGTGTCATTTGATCCCGCGCTGGCCTCGGCGCTGGGCATTTCACCGGTGGTGGTTCATTATCTGCTGATGACCCAGGTTTCGATTACGGCCGTGGGAGCGTTCGATGCCGTCGGGTCTATTCTGGTGGTGGCGCTAATGATTGCGCCTCCGGCGACGGCTTACCTCCTGACGGATGACCTGCGCCGGATGATAGTCTTGAGCGGGCTGTTCGGGGTTATGAGCGCACTGTCCGGCTATTGGATCGCGCACTGGATGGACGTATCGATCGCGGGCTGTATCGCCAGTATGTCAGGTTTCTGGTTTGCCGTTGCTTTCACCCTGGCTCCCCGGCGCGGACTTCTGGCGGCGGCCATAAGGCGAAGAAATCAGAAAAAAGAATTTTCGGTTTACATGTTATTGATTCACCTCTTCAGTCACGAGGGTCTCCCTGAAGCCGAGTTGGAGTGCCGGATGGACCATTTGACCGATCATCTGGCCTGGAGTCCGAATATGGCGGAGAAGGCCGTCGAAGAAGCCGTCGACCGCCAGCTGGTCGTCAGAGACGACCAGCACCTTAAACTGACCAAAAAGGGTGTCGATCAAGCCCGTGCCGCCATGGTGGACTGGGCACCGGGCGGCTATGTCGCCTCTTAGAAAGACCTTTATTTCCCTCCGATGTGCCGATTATTTAATTAGTGGTTAATTCACGCCGCATTTTCAGCGACCCGGAGCCGGGATACATCTCTAAGAGCCCGCCATTGATGTTAATTACCTGGGATACCACCGGTTTGGCTTTCACCCATATCTGCCCTGATTAATACCTACCGACCGGAATGGGTCTTGCGTTTTGTGCTTGGAATGTTATTATTTTCTTATAAGTAATAACCAGTGGAGAGGGAGACGCGGGTCAGGGTTGCCAGGTTGACTCTGAAACCGTCAGAAAGAGGCATTATGAAACGATTTATTATCTATGCATGTCTGTTGATGGGGCTGCTGGCATGTGATAAAAAGGTGAGTGACGACGGGTCATCGACCGTGGAATTTACCGAGGAACAGCGCATCCTGGCCGATCAAATCATCAGCGTGTTTGAAAATGATACGCCTGTAATTGACTATGCCTATATCGAGAACCTTGACGACGGTCGCGGCTTTACGGCCGGTCGGGCCGGGTTTACCTCGGCGACGGGCGATATGCTGCTGGTCGTAGAGCGCTATACCGAACTGGTTCCCGAAAATCCCCTGGCCGAGTATCTGCCGCGTCTCGAGGAACTCGCCGCCGAGGAAAGCGGCTCCGTAGAGGGGCTGGAAAATCTGGAAGAGGCATGGGCAGAGGCAGCGGAAGATGAGATTTTTCGAGAAGTCCAGGATGAAGTCGTGGACGATGAATATTATTGGCCGGCGGTGATTCATGCAGAAGAATTAGAATTATACTATCCCTTGAGTTTGCTGAATCTCTATGATGCCTGTATTCAACACGGTGACGGCGAGGACCCGGACGGTCTTCCTGCCATGATCGCCCTGACCACGGCAGAAGTCGGCGGAACACCGGCCGAAGGTATTGATGAAAGCGAATGGCTTGAGGCATTCATGGACATCCGTCGCTCGGTGCTTCTGGATCCGGCCAATCCGGAGACGGCCGAAGAATGGGCGGCGTCGGTGGGACGAGTCGATGCCTTGATCGATATTTTCGAAAGTGAGAATATGGACTTGGAACCGCCGATTACGATCAATCCGTTTGGCACGGCTTTTACGTTGCCTCAATAGGAGTGCCTGCCGAAGGGATTTTTGAACGCGCATGGACATCGCCGGTCCGGGGCAAGTAGTAACATGACCGCCAATTTGTTTAAGCCGTTGTTCATCAACTGATTATATTTCAATCAGGCGGCTTAATGGAATTCCTTTCGGACGGTGATATTTCACGAGGTATGCCCGACGGCATATCCTCGATTAATTCGTCTTTATAAAATCTTTACGATTTCACCTCCTATCTTTATTCACGACCGCTTCGTTCTCGGCGTTTATTTAGCCGAATAAAAGACCGCCGATATTTTCTCGGAAATGACCGGCATGGACCGAATTGTCCTCGCGATACCTGGGTGAAATTGTTATGGCTTCAGAATTATCAGCAAAAGTCGGATCATTTCAACCGGTCTTTCTCGGACGCCGTTGGAAAAGATTTGGTGGCAGGTAATTATCTGCGGCCGCCCGGTCGCAGAAATAATTCGGATTTGGCGATTATAAAAGGAGATTTTTCTATGGCATACATTATTGCAGGCATCGTGGCCCTGGCTCTTCTGGGTTACCTTATTTATGCTTTGTTTCATCCCGAAAAACTTTCGTAGAGGGATATTATGAGTACAAGCGATTTTGTGGAAATTGCCCTGTACGTCGTCGCCCTTATTCTATTGACTCCATTGTTGGGCGGCTACATGGCGCGGGTTTTTAAAGGGGAGAGGCATATCCTCTCATTGCCCCTGGGCTGGCTGGAGCGGCTCATTTACAGACTCGGCGGGGTATTCCAATCCAGGGAAACCGATTGGAAATCCTATGCCGGGGCGCTGCTGGCCTTCAATTTCTTCGGGTTTCTGGCCGTCTTTCTATTGCAGATACTGCAGCCATGGTTGCCTCTGAATCCCCAGAATCTGCCGGCGGTTTCGTGGCATTCGGCATTTAATACGGCGGTCAGTTTCATGACCAACACCAATTGGCAGGGGTATGCCGGCGAAGTGACCATGAGTTACCTGACCCAGATGCTGGGTTTGACAGTGCAGAATTTCGTGTCGGCGGCCACGGCCGTTTGCGTTCTGCTGGCATTGATCCGGGGTCTCACGCGGAAAACGACCAAAACGATCGGGAATTTCTGGACCGATCTGGTGCGAACCACCGTCTATATATTGTTGCCCTTAAGTATAGTCCTGTCAGTAGCGCTGGTCGGCCAGGCGGTAGTCCAGACCAATGCTTCATATGAAACGGTCACGACTCTGGAAGGTACGGAGCAGACTCTGGCTCTCGGCCCGGCGGCCTCGCAGATTGCCATCAAGCAACTCGGTACCAATGGCGGCGGTTTTTTCAACGCCAACAGCGCCGTGCCTTTTGAGAATCCCACCCCGTTCTCCAATTTTCTGGAGATGCTGGCAATATTATTGATTCCGGCGGCTTTGACTTACACCTACGGCAAACTAATCGGCAATCGAAAACACGGCTGGCTGATTTTTGGGGTTATGATGTTTCTTTTCCTGGGCGGTCTGGCCGGCTCTCTTTACAGCGAGTATTCGCCCAACAATACCACCGGCACGACCGCGAATATGGAAGGGAAAGAGGTTCGATTCGGCGCCGTCAACAGCGTCATCTGGTCGACCGCCACGACGGCGGCTTCGAATGGGTCCGTTAACGCCATGCATTCCAGCCTGACTCCGATCGCCGGCGGTGTGGCCATGTTCAATATGATGCTGGGCGAAATCATTTTCGGTGGCGTCGGCTGCGGGCTTTATGGCATGATTCTGTTTATAATGATGACGGTTTTCCTGGCCGGTTTGATGGTGGGACGAACGCCGGAATATCTCGGCAAAAAAATCGAGGCGCGGGATATCCAGATGGTCATTGTCGCCATCATCGCACCCAGCGCCGCCATCCTCGTTTTTGCCGGAATTTCGGCAGTCCTTAAACCGGGTCTGGCCAGTCTTGCCCATGCCGGGCCGCACGGTTTAAGCGAAATCCTCTACGCTTTCGCCAGCGGCGCCGGGAATAACGGCAGTGCTTTCGCGGGACTTAACGCGAATACGGTTTATTATAATCTTTTAATCGGCCTGGCTATGCTGATCGGGCGTTTCGCCGTTCTTCTGCCGGTTCTTGCCATCGCGGGTAATCTGGGCCTGAAAAAAATCTCGCCTCCTTCGGCCGGGTCGTTTTCTACTACCGGCGGTATCTTCGCAATCCTGCTGGTCGGCGTAATCCTGATTGTCGGGGCGTTGACCTTTTTCCCGGCGCTATCCCTGGGACCGATTATCGAGCACTTTTTAATGAACGCGGGACAAACCTTTTAAGGCATTGAATATGGAAAAGAAAAATATAACTATCACTACCAAAGCGCTGATTAGACCGGCCATTGGTGACGCTTTCCGGAAACTCCATCCCCGCGTCCAATGGCGGAACCCGGTCATGTTCGTGACCGAGGTCGGCGCGGCTGCGACCACGCTCGCCTTTATAATGGGGCTGGTCCAGGGGCGTTTTTCCGGTTTTGAATTGCAGATCACACTCTGGCTCTGGTTTACCGTCCTGTTCGCCAATTTTGCCGAATCTATTGCCGAAGGCCGCGGCAAGGCCCAGGCTGAAAGTCTTAGAAAGGGCCGCTCCCAGGTTATGGCCAAACTGTTCGTAAATGGAGCCCTGGAAAGCGTTCCGGCCGAAACCCTAAAACAGGACGATAAAGTTGTCTGTGAAGCCCAGGATATTATTCCGGCCGACGGCGAAGTAATAGAAGGTATCGCTACGGTCGACGAATCGGCCATTACCGGCGAATCGGCGCCCGTCATTCGCGAAAGCGGCGGCGATCGCAGTGCCGTCACTGGCGGAACCAGAGTGATAAGCGACCGGATTGTCATCCAGGTAACCTCGCAACCGGGGAATTCGTTTATCGACCGCATGATCGCCCTGATTGAAGGCGCCAAGCGGCAGAAAACTCCCAACGAAATTGCTCTCGGCATCGTTCTGGCGGGTCTGACCATTATCTTTCTTCTGGCGGTCGCCAGCCTTAAATTTTTCGCCGATTACAGTGGTGCGGCCGCCGATCAGGATTTGTCGGGTATTGTTACCGTGACCGCTTTAGTGGCCCTTCTCGTTTGTTTGATTCCCACGACCATTGGGGGGCTGTTGAGCGCGGTTGGAATTGCCGGAATCGATCGCCTGGTGCGCCGCAATGTTATCGCCAAAAGCGGACGTTCGGTCGAGGCCGCCGGCGATATTGACGTCCTTCTGCTTGACAAGACCGGGACAATCACCCTCGGCAATCGCATGGCCACGGAATTTCTTCCGGCCCCGATGTTCACCGCCCAACATCTCGCCGAAGCCGCCCAACTGGCTTCGCTGGCGGATGAAACACCCGAAGGGCGATCGATTGTTGTTCTGGCCAAAGAAAAATATGGACTCCGGGCGCAAAGTCTGACACCCCGGGAAGCCCGCTTCATTCCTTTTTCCGCCCAAACCCGTATGAGCGGCGTTGATATTCTCGATGCCGACGGCGCCGTTACGCTTTCGATTCGCAAAGGGGCTGTTGATGTCGTTAGTAAATTGGCAGAGACCCGCCAGGGAAAATTCCCCGACGAATTGCAGCGTGATATCGATAAAATCTCCAGGTCCGGCGGGACGCCCCTGGCTGTGGCTGATGATAAGCAGGTCCTGGGGGTTATCCATTTGAAGGATATCGTCAAGGGGGGGATTCGGGAAAGATTTTCCGAATTGCGCCGGATGGGTATTAAGACGGTGATGATCACGGGGGATAATCCGCTTACGGCGGCCGCCATCGCGGCCGAAGCGGGTGTGGATGATTTTATTGCCCAGGCCACCCCGGAAACGAAACTGGAAAGAATCCGTCAAGAACAGCAAAGCGGGCATTTGGTGGCCATGACCGGCGACGGCACCAACGATGCCCCGGCCCTGGCGCAGGCCGATGTCGGGGTGGCCATGAATACCGGTACGCAGGCCGCCCGCGAGGCCGGTAATATGGTCGACCTGGACAGCAATCCGACCAAATTGATTGATGTTGTCGAGACCGGCAAGCAGATGCTGATGACTCGTGGCGCCCTGACCACTTTCAGTATCGCCAATGACGTCGCCAAATATTTCGCTATTATTCCCGCCATGTTCGGAACGCTTTATGCCCTTTCCGGAACCGGCATTGGCCCTCTGGCCACATTGAACATCATGGACCTGCATTCGCCCCAGAGCGCCATTTTAAGCGCGGTAATTTTTAACGCCCTAATAATCATGGCGCTGGTACCCCTGGCGCTGCGTGGGGTCAAGTATCGAGCCGAAGGCGCTTCAGTTGTCCTGCGGCGAAATCTTTTTATTTATGGCCTCGGCGGGTTTATCGCCCCATTCATAGGTATTAAAGTTATTGATTTATTGTTGACCGCCATGGGTTTGGCGGGTTAGGAAGGCAAATATGAAAATAATCTGGCAATCCATTCGCATGCTGGCCGTCTTGAGTATTCTTACCGGGCTGGTTTATCCCCTGGTTATGACCGGCGTGGCCCAATTGATGTTTCCTGATAAAGCCAATGGCAGTCTTATCCGCCTTCATGGCCGGGTAATCGGGTCGGAGCTGGTCGGACAGAATTTTTTCAGCGACCGGTACTTCTGGCCGCGCCCTTCGGCTGTGGGTTACAACCCGGTACCCTCCGGGGGTACCAACCTGGGCCCCACCAGTAACGCTTTACGCGATTCCGTGACGGCCCGCGCCGCCAGATTCGGGGCGCCGATCGCTGAAGTTCCGCCGGATCTGCTGGAAGCCTCCGGTAGCGGTCTTGACCCGCATATAAGCCCGGAGGCGGCCTGCTTTCAGGTCGACCGGATAATCCGAGCGCGGAATCTTGACCAATTGACTAAAACTTCCTTATTTGATCTTATTGGCAATAATATCGAAAACCCGACCATGGGTCTTTTCGGAAAGGCCAGGGTTAATGTGCTCAAATTAAATATGGCTTTGGACACTCTGTCAGGAGAAACGGAATAATGTCCGAACCGATCCGCCCGGATCCGGATGAACTGCTGGCCGCTATCAAGAAGGACGAGGACAAATCGAAATCCGGCCGTCTGAGGATATTTTTCGGCATGGCGGCCGGTGTCGGGAAAACGTATGCCATGTTAAAAGCGGCCCAGGAGCGGCTTAAAGAGGGTGTGGATGTGATCATAGGTACCGTCGATACGCATCATCGCACTGAAACCGAAATGCTTCTGGCCGGACTTCCCCTGATTCCCCGAAAAAAGACTACCTATAAAAACACTGTTCTCGAAGAAATGGATATCGATGCCATCCTCGCGCGCCGTCCGCAATTGGTCCTGGTCGACGAACTGGCGCATACCAATGTCCCCGGTTCCCGCCATCCCAAGAGGTGGCACGACGTCGTGGAATTGCTCGACGCCGGAATCGATGTCTATTCCACGGTCAATGTCCAGCATATCGAAAGCCGCAAAGAGTCCGTGGAAAGTATCACCGAAATTAAAATTCGGGAGACCGTACCCGACTCCCTTCTGGAGCGGGCCTGCCAGATAATTCTTATTGATATTGCCCCGGCCGAACTTCTGAAACGACTGCGCGAAGGCAAGGTTTATCTGGGCGATATGGCCGAAGCCGCGGCGCGGAGTTTCTTTAAGGAAGATCGACTCACGGCCCTGCGCGAGATCTCCCTGAGACTGACGGCTGAAAAGGTGGATAATGAATTACAGGATATGATGGCCGTCAAAGAGACCGATACGGCGTGGAAAACGACCGAACGCTTGATGGTGGCGGTCAGCCACAGCCCGTATTCCGAGGGATTGATTCGCGCCGCTCGCCGATTGGCTTTCAGTATGGAAGCCCCATGGGTCGCCGTCCATGTCGATACCGGAATCGTTTTATCGGATCAGGATAAAGCAACGCTGGCCAAAAATCTTTCTCTGGTCAGGGAACTGGGCGGAGAACTAATTTCCACGGCCGATGTGGACATCGCCCAGGCCCTGAAAAGGATTGCCTTGCAGCGCCAAATCACGCAATTGATCGTCGGACGGCCGACACGCCGGTGGATTCGGGATATGTTTCAGGGCGGGACTATTCTGGATAGACTGGTTCGGGAGAGCGGGAGTTTTGACGTCCACATTCTGCGGCAGGAATCCAGGCCTGGCATCGCTTCCAAAGGACTTCCGAAATTGGAATATAAATCGGGGATTCAGGTTTACGGCGTGATATTCGGCGCCGTGGTTACGATTGCCCTGATGAGCGGCCTGTTGCTTCCCTTCATCGGATATCGGGCGGTGGGATTTATCTTCCTGCTGACGACGCTTATAATGGGGATGTTCGTTTCCATCGGCCCGATTCTGGCCGCAGCCGTCATGAGCGCACTTATCTGGGATTTCTTTTTTATTCCGCCGCACGGGACGTTCTGGATATCCGCCCCCGAGGATCTGGCCATGTGCGGTGCCTATCTATTGGTGGCGGTGATTACCGGTACGCTTACCAATCGAATTCGCAGAAGGGAACGGATGTTGCGGCTTCGCGAAGAGCGGACCCGGGTGCTTTATGATATCGTTCAGACCATGGCCGCCGGTCACGATCGGCAGGAACTCATGTCCCGGACGGCTGAAAAACTGGGCGCGGTCCTTGACGGGGAATGTACCATTGCACCGTCAAATCAGGAACAAAGACTGGAACGGCAGACCTACCCCTCTCATGAATGGTGCCGGGATGATAAGGAATGGGCCGTGGCCCAATGGGCTTTTGAGCACGGCAAGGTGGCCGGATGGGCCACCGACACTCTGCCGTCCGCCGCCGGCGTATATATCCCCCTGAAAGGAACTTCCGAGACGGTCGGCATTCTGGCTTACCATCCCCGGGGAAAAGTCCGTTTGCTTCAGGAGGAAGAGGGCCTGTTGTTTACGGTGGCGCGCCAGTTGGCTATTTCCCTGGAAAGGGAGTTACTTAAGGAGAGATCCCGGCAGGCCGAACGGCTGGCGGAGTCGGAAAAACTCTATCAGACCATATTAAATTCCGTCTCTCATGAAATACGTACCCCCTTGACGGCCATAATCGGATTTACCTCGGCTCTTCGAAGTGACCGGTTGAATACCGACCCGGAACAGCGCCTTCAAATCCTGAACGAATTAAACGGTAATGCCGAACGTTTGAATAATGTCGTCACCAATCTGCTTGATTTATCGCGTCTTAATTCAGGCCTGCCGGGACTGAAAAAGGACTGGCATGATATTAATGACCTGATTGCCGTTGCCCTGGGCGAAATGCAGAAACTGTTGTATAACCACCCCGTGGCGATCCGGAGCGCAGAAAATCTGCCGTTGGTACGTGTCGAGTTTGGCCTGTTTAAACAGGCGATTATCAATATCCTGTCGAATACGGCGGCCTATACTCCGCCCGGTACCGCCCTGGAACTGGAGATTAAAGCGGTCGGGAATGAAATGGTTGTAAGAATTTCCGATAAAGGCCCGGGCATTCCGGTGGAATCGTTGCCGCACCTGTTCGATAAATTTTATCGTGTTCCCAGTACCCCTTCGGGTGGAACCGGCATCGGTCTGGCCATCGTCAAAGCGATTATAGAATTGCACGGCGGGTCGGTCGGGGCGGCCAACAATCCCGATGGCGGCGCCTGTTTTTCCCTCATCCTCCCCCTGGAAAAACAGCCCGATTTGCCCCACGAAAAGGAGAGTGAATGAGCGGCGCCAGGATTCTTGTCATCGATGACGAAATTCCCATCAGACGGCTTTTGAAACTTAGTCTTGAAGCCGAAGGGTACACGCTGCTGGAAGCCTCCGGGGGGCAGGAAGGTCTGGTGACAGCGTCCACCCAGCGGCCGGATCTGATAATATTGGATTTAAGTTTGCCCGACCTTGACGGGTTGGCGGTTCTGAAGAGATTGCGCGAATGGTCGACAATTCCGACGATTGTACTGACGGTCAAAGATTCCGACAAGGATAAAGTGGCTTTGCTGGATGCCGGCGCCGACGATTATTTGACCAAGCCGTTCAGTGTCCCGGAATTACTGGCGCGTATCCGGGCCGCGCTGCGTCATACACAACCCGCTGAGATGACGGCGGTTTTTCAAAGCGGTCAATTGGAGATGGATCTTTCCGCCCGGACGGTCACGGTCAACGGTCAGCCGGTCAAGTTGACGGCTACCGAATATAATATCCTGCGGCTCCTGGTTCGTTATGCCGGAAAGGTCGTTACCCAGAATCACTTATTAAAGGAAATCTGGGGGCCCCATGCCGCGGAGCAAACTCAATACTTAAGAGTCTATATCGGACAGCTCCGAAAAAAACTCGAAAAAGACCCTTCTCGCCCCGAGTTAATTCTGACCGAACCGGGAGTGGGTTATAGACTTATAGTGACAAATCGCTAAGATGCATACAATTGCGGCGGGGTTTTTCCCCGGCACGTAATCCTCCCGCTCAATTTTAATTGAATGGGACTAAACCCCAAGACGGGAATTTCGAAACGTCCGATTAAATATCATGACCAGGTACATCTCGTTGCTCCGCGGCATAAACGTCGGCGGGCATAGGCAAATTAAGATGGACGACCTCAAAGGGTTGTATGAGTCACTCGGATTTAAAGATGTCCATACTTATATTCAGAGCGGAAACGTAATATTCGCTTCGTCCGAATCCAACACTCTGAAATTGTCCGCCGAAATTGAGAAAAAAATTAAAAGGACTTTTAATTTCGATGTTGTCGTGTTTATCCGCACCGAACAGGAATGGAAAAAACTGATCGAAAAAAACCCCTTTGCCGAAAGGGAGGAGAGTAGACTTTACCTTACTTTCCTATCCGACCGCCCCGGAAATATCCCCGTCGAAGAATTAGACAAGGTAAAGGGAAAATCCGAAGAGTTTTTAATTTCCGGCCGGGAAATTTATCTTTATTGCCCCGACGGTTACGGCCGCACCAAATTATCGAATAATTATTTTGAGCGAAAATTGAAAGTCCTGGCCACTTCCCGGAATTGGAAGACGGTTAAAGCCTTATCAGGCCAAATTTGAATTTGTCCCATGTTCCGGGGCCTGGAACGTGGCGCAAAGCGGACACGTCTCGGGCGATTTCCACCCAAGAATTCAGAAACTTCCTTTAACCTGGCTTTTAGGAATCCCCTTGAGTTCTACGAATGTGCTGTTGGGGGTCGCTCATCGTGAACTTTTTTCCCGATATGTGGCCATTTTAAATAACCACCAATGTTAGTTTTTGGGTTAAAAACCATCCTTCTTGGCGGGCATATCATTGACATTCTCGTCTATTGATGCTATAATAACGGCAACAACATACCTCAAGCGGTCCCCGGACCGCCTGGTTAGCTTATTGGGAAATACACCATGCGCGGCTTTCTCAGGTTCTTCTGGTTTTCTGCAATAATGCTTCTTACCACATTTATTCTGCACGGCTGTCCCAGTTACGATGATGACATTGCCGGTAATATAGAAGATGACGACACCCTGGACACCATCCCGCCGTCGGCGATTGCCGACCTGCGCCTGTTTGCCATTAGCTCCAACGATGCCGAAATCTGCTGGACGGCACCCGGCGACGACAACGACTCCGGTTTGGCAAAAGTGTACGACGTAAGAATCTCCCCGGATAGCATCACTCCGGCCAATTTTGATCTGGCCGCCATAGTCGATAATTTCGCATTTCCGGATACAGCGGGGACAGAGCAGTGCCTGTTTATTGCCGGGCTCGAAGGGGAACAAACCTATTGGGCGGCCTTGAAAACCCGCGATGAGGCCAACAACTGGAGCGGAATCTCGAATTGCCTTCGCTTTGCGTGCCTGGTGGATTCGATTGTGATTTTCCCCGATACGGGATTGGACAGGGCGATCCGTCTGGCGATATCGCGGCCGACGGAACCGATACGAAAATCTCACCTGCTTTCGCTGAAAAACCTCTTCGCCGACAATAAGGGGATAGTCGATCTGACCGGCCTAGAATATTGTCCTGCCCTGGAATGGCTAAGACTTCCGCGAAACAGCCTTGTCGATATAAGCAGGCTCGGCAATCTGGTTTCGCTTAAGAAACTGGACCTGGTCGGCAATCAAATCTCGGATATATCGGCCCTGGCCTCTCTTGAAAATCTCGAGGAATTATATGCCACCAATAATCCGATAACCGATATTGCACCTTTGGCCGATTTGACCAATATGGTGAACTTAAGTTTGGTAAATATCGACGTAACCGATTTTTCGGCCGTGTCCGAGTTAACGACGCTGGAGGTGGTCGATCTGGGGGCGAATACGATCGAGAATCTCGATGTCCTGTCATCCCTGGTGAATGTGCGGGTGTTAATGCTTTATGCCTGCCATCTGACCGATATCGGCGCTCTTGAAAATCTTACGGCCCTCGAAGATTTGACTCTCTCTTCAAATCAAATTATCGATATTACACCCTTGTCCACCCTGCCCAATCTTATCGGGGTCGACCTTTCCGGCAACAGCATCATCGACATTGTGCCCCTCGTGAATAATCCCGGCTTGGGCGAAGGCGATACCGTTATTCTGACGGCTAATCCGCTGTCTTCGGTATCTATCTCGGAGCATATACCCGCGCTTCAGGCCCGCGGCGTGACCGTGACCTGGTAAAAAGGGGATTCCTTCCGCTTTCCGTATCCAGCCTGAAGGCATACAGACTCCGTTCGCTCCGTCAGTAAAATTGAAATTATGCGTCTGCCTTTCAAAAGAAACATTTCTCATTTCAATCCCGTAAATATTCAAGCGCTATCCCGAATCTGCATCCTTAATTGGGGAGAAGTTATTATGAGTTCATTCATACCGGGAATTCTTATGACAATCCTGCTGGGGTTGATTTCGAATGGTATTGCGGATGATTCAGGCCCGTATCAGAAATTTCCTGAACTCCGCGGCCCGTATCTGGGACAGACTCTGCCGGAAAATTCGCCGCAGATTTTTGGGGAGGGTTATTTAAAACCCCCGGCGGGATATCATAGTTCCATAACCTTCTCTCCCGATATGAAAGAGGCTTATTGGACTTCGATGGGGGAGCATACGTTCTGCTCGAAACTACAGAACGGAATCTGGACCACTCCCGCAGAAATCAGATTTGACTCGGCCGGTGGAATCGGCGAAGTTGCCCTCTCGTCCGATGGCAACGGGTTATATTTCCTCTCGCGCAAAGCGGCAGGGCGCGAGCGAATATGGTATTCGCAAAGAGTTAACGACGCCTGGTCGGCTCCCCGGCTGCTCGATAGTGCTATCACGGCCCACCCGACTCACTGGCAATTTTCTTTGGCCGATAACGGCAACCTGTATTTTACCTCCGAAATCGATGGGGTCAGGGGCCAGGGGGATATTTATGTCGCCGTCCGGGACAGTTTCGGATTCCGGCCACCGATTGCGCTGGGTCCCGCAATCAACAGCGACCACCGCGATTTTACGCCGTTCATAGCCCACGATGAGAGTTATTTGATTTTTGCTCGCGGTGTCCCCCAAGAGAATAACCGCTCGGACTTATTTATCAGTTTCAAAGATGCCCAGGGCAAGTGGACTTCGGCCGTCAATATGGGGGATACTATCAACACCGGACATAATGAAGTCTGCCCGGTCGTAACTCCGGACGACAAATACCTGATTTATGGAAGTGTCAGTAGCGAGCGTAACGAAGTTTACTGGATTTCAGCCGCGGTTATTGAAAATTTAAAGCCTCCCCAATAAACATAGTAATTAAAAAATAGCCGCCCGGCTGTCCATTCGATTAATAATTGAGCGGGAATATCAGACTGAATCTCCCGTCAGTAATACTTATCTTATATAATCGGGCGAGAAAATTTCGGGAATAAGTTAAATTCCTGTTTTCTCAGCCAAAAAGTCCGCCAGGCCGGCCGTCTTTTGACGTGTCTGTTGCATGCTGTCCCGGTCGCGGATAGTGACGGTATCGTCCTCGGCCGTCTGGCCGTCGATGGTGAGGCAATAAGGGCACCCCGCCTCGTCCATTCGAGCGTAACGCCTTCCGATCGAGCCGCCGTCATCGAAAAAGACCTTGAACTTTTTCTTCAGGTCATGATATATCTTTTCGGCCCGTTCGGGCATACCATCCTTATTGACCAGCGGTAACACCGCCGCTTTGATGGGCGCGATCTTGGGGGAGAATTTCATAACCGCCGATTTTTCGCCGCGCGAGGGGTCCTCATCGTAGGCATCGACCAAGACCGTCAAAAGCGTCCGATCGCAACCGGCCGAGGTCTCGATAATAAAGGGGATAAACTGCTCCTTGGTGGCATCATCGAGATAAATAAGTTTTTTGTTCGTAGCCGCCTGGTGGCGGGAAAGATCGAAATCCGTCCGGTTGTGAATCCCCTCCAGTTCCTTCCAGCCAAAAGGATACTCGTATTCTATATCATAGGCTTTCTTGGCATAGTGGGCCAGGTCATTGGGACCGTGCTCGTGCCAGCGTATTTTGGCGGGATTTATCCCCAATTCCATGTACCATTTCCAGCGCTCTTCCCGCCAGTATTCGAACCATTTATCGTCTTCTTTGGGATTGATAAAAAACTGCATTTCCATCTGCTCGAATTCCCGGGTGCGGAAAATGAAATTGCCGGGGGTGATTTCGTTGCGGAAGGCTTTCCCGATCTGGGCGATTCCGAAGGGAACCTTCTGGCGTGAAGAATTCTTGACGTTCAGAAAATTGACATAAATCCCCTGGGCCGTTTCGGGTCGAAGATAGACAACGGCGGAGTCATCCTCGACCGGTCCCATGAAAGTCTTGAACATCAGGTTAAACTGCCGCGGTTCGGTCAGGGAATCTTTGCTGCCGCACCGGGGACACTGTGTTTTCTCGCCGATTTCATCGGCCCGGAATCTGGCCTTGCAGACTTTGCAGTCGACCATGGGATCGACAAACCCGGCCACGTGCCCGGAGGTCTCCCAGACTTTGGGATGCATCAGAATGGCGGCATCGAGACCCTCGACATCGTCGCGGCGGTTGGTCATGGAATCCCACCAAAAGCTCTTGATGTTCCGCTTCAATTCCGCGCCCAGGGGGCCGTAGTCCCAGCAGGAATTGAGCCCGCCGTAGATTTCGCTCGAGGGGTACACAAAGCCGCGCCGCTTGCACAGCGACACCAGCCGTTCCATCTTGTCGTCCATCTGTTTGGCCATATTGTCTCTCTTAAGAATTGGGGTCGATTACTTTAAAAAGCAAACATTGAAAAAGCCCGTAGCGTGTCATTGCGAGCGAAGCGAAGCAATCTCACTTGCCGCTACCCGCCATAATTGAGTTTGCTTCGTCCGTTTACTAATAATTCGTCTTTTTCAGTTTCTCCAAAAATTTCAGCGATTTCAATTCGCCTTTATCGGTCTGAAAACGCAGGAAATTTACCAGCAGTTCCAATACCTCCTCGGCTTCTTTCAGTTTCAAGCGGGCCGAAGAGGCCTCCGTCAATGACGAAGTCTGCAGCCGGCAAATCTGTTCCAGCCGGTCCGATTGAAGCCTAATATAATATTCCCCCATGGTTTGGCAAGATGAACAAACCAGCCCCCCCTTCTCCGGGATAAAAAAATAGTAGCCGCTTTCGGGCCTGGGTGCCTGTCCGCAGGAAACACACCCGGCGAAATTGGGGCGATACCCCAGTTGGGATAAAAGCCTCATGAAATAGGCGATAAACAGGGGATATAACCCCCCTTTGGGGATATTATCTGTCAGGCGGAAAAAACCGATGGTCAGATAGTATAAATCGGACATCGGTTCGTCCTCGGGTAAAAGATCGTAGAGCAGTTCCACGGCCGCCGAGGCAAAAGTCAGTCGTCCCAGGGTGCCCTCCTTTTCGAATCCGAAAATCTCCAGCGCTTCGGCTTCCGAGACATAGGCGGTGCCCGTTTTTTCGGATTTGAAATAGGTAATATCGAGACGGGCGAAATTGAGAAGTCTTCCCCGGTGCGATTTCAGCGAGCGGCCGCCCCGGTCGATGACGGTCTGGCGTCCGGCGTTGTCGGTAAAGAAAGTCAGAACGCGGGAGTTTTCTTTCCAGTTGACGGACTTGAGGACGAACCCTTCGGATTTGAGTTGAGGCATGGGGATAATATAAGGCCTATAGAATGATATTGATAAAACAATACTGAATTAATGACTAAAAATCAATAGTCATAAAATGTCCGATTTTTTTCTTGACAAGAACAAACAGGGATGGCTAATTACCAATAAGTTTGGCATCTGGGGTTTTTCCTGACATTCAATATAAAGAACTGACCGCCAGTTTGGATGTGTATCGAACGCGATGATTAAGGCTGGTCGGAAATATCTATCATCGTTCTGATTTGTCGGCATTGATCAGAATGAAGATAGACGGCAATTTCAGGGGAAATAGATAATCTAATGAGTCAAAGGGGCGGATTTAATAATAGCGGCCTATTAGGTTTCCTTAATAATGCGGCATTGGTGGCGGTTGTTCTTTTGGCGGAGACCAATATTTTATTGGCGCAAACCTACGATGTTGAGGATACCATCCCTCCCTGGCATCATACCGAGCATACCGGCCTATATATGGACAGCCCGCTGTTCGATGAGAAATATAAACTTCTGGTTTATCCGACTTGTCATGGAAACGATATTAATATAGATGCCAAAATCAAGAGCGGCTCGCAGCCTTTCAATATTGAGATTAAGCATGATACAATAACTATCACCCTTTTAGCAACCACCTTTTCTCCCCGTAAATATCTACATACCGAGGCCGTTATTCCCGATACATTCAACCTGTTTTTAATCATGGGAAACGATACGGCGCTGTACCATGTCGCTTATAATAGAGATAATGGGCAATTACCGGTCGTTACCGTAAAGGAGTCCTGGTTTATTGAACTCGTACCCGTAATGGAGATACCGGAAAACATATTTTGGATTAGAACCTCGAACCTGAAGACGGCAAAAATATTAAAACACCGCATAATGAGCGATAAACTAGCGGAATATATTGTTCTGCCGGAAGGCTACTATCGTTGTTTGGCGGGGGGGTATGTCGGTATTAAAAAGAATAGGAATTATGTCTCAAATGAAATCATCATGTTTTTTCGGAAATCGGATGATGTCGATCCCTTGGAATTATACTCAGTTATAAATCAATTAGGTAAAGGCAAGGCCGTTTTGGTCACGGATAAATGACAACTTAGATGCTTACTCCTTTTTACAATTTAATAAAATGTCGCCCCTGGCAATGGATTGTTCACGTTTTGGCGCTATTGGGGTTGGTTTTCATTGCAATAATATTACAATTTATTTTAGCAAGCGGACAAATTGCGAAGAGTGAAATACGAATTAGCAATAGCACGAACGCGATTGGATTTTTTGATTTGACTGTCAGCCAAATTTATCCGGCATTCATTGATTCATTAAGATCCGCCCATAATTTATATTGGCGCAATATCTTGGCCGACTCATTAACACCGGGATATATTGATAATCCACCGGTGAGTTGTTGGCTTTATATTGACCTGGATGACAGGAAGGCCGCCCTTTTTCTTGATTACCTGTTTCCATGCAGTATTTATCCTGAAAACACAAAATACCATCTATTCCGAGTAAATGCAATTGTGACTGATTCGGGTATAATGGCCAGGCGTATGTCAATAATGCGAAATATTAATTACAGTGAATATTTATTATTTGACCTAGAAGATGGTGATGCCCAATAACGGCAATTTAGTATCAAAAGGAAAAAATTGGGGGAATATAGACTGAGTTTAGTTTTTGCCGGCCGGAATGAAAACGTAATTAATCCTTAACAAACTCAGGGGGAGGTGATGGAAATTGTCCCAAAAAAGGAAACTGACGGTCATTATTTTGTTAACCCTCATCTGTTTCTCTATCCTACAGCCGTCGCTCATGGCTGAACCGCCGCAGGAAGGTACTTTAATTCAAATTGGGTGGTACAGTTGCTTCGGAAATGATATCGGGGAAGCATGGGGATGCTTAAAATATTACATCACGCATTGGTTGACATTTGATTAGAAGGTAATATTTACTGGAGGGGCGCATATAGCGCCTCTCCGGTATTAATATGGGAATCCTATGGGCAAAGCATTTATATTTCTACTGGGCATATTATTATGTACTATAAAGGTTCAGGCATGTTTGAATTTGGCCGAGACCCAATTGGAATTGGGATTGGGTCTTTATTCCGGCGGTCTCCTCGATAGCGCCGAAAATCATTTTAAAATGGCCATTGATCTGGATCGTTCCTGTCCAAAGGCGTATATCTGCCTGGGCAACGTCTATTTTTTGCGCGGGCAAATCTGTAAAAAAGAGAAGAAGTTTGGCGAAGTTGGAGCCTTATTTGCCTCCGCAATAAAGTATTTCAACCATGCTTTGAATCTCGATACATCCAATGCAATCGCCATGACCAATATCGGAACAGCCTATTATGAATTAAATCGATTCGAGCAGGCGAAAATCTATTTCGAAAGGGCGCTTGGTTTTGATTCACTAAATGCCATATTGCTTCAAAATATGGGGAATACCATTTTCTGGTCGAACCGGGATTCGGATTATTCGTCGGCAATCGAATATTGGCAAAGATCTTTGAAGGCTGGCGGAACAGATTATTCGAGGATTGCCGTAATTTGGAAAAACATCGGGATAGCACTCTATAAAATGGGCCAGGTGGACAGTGCCCTGACGGCCTTTCAGCGGTCTTTAAGCTATGATTCCACCTCTTCGGAAACCTTTGTTTATTATGGCCGCGCCCTGGCAACTTTATCACAAATTGACGTGGGAATTGAGCAATTTAAAAGGGCCATCGCGCTCGATAGTCTAAATGTGTCGGCCTACGGCGCTTGGGCGGAAGCTGTTTATATATTGAAGGATTCCAAACCCCGCCCCTTTACCTATAAGGATAAGATAAAGGAACTTCGTGATCCTCTCTTGTCGGCTCTTAAACTCGACTCCGCCAACGAAGCCAGGTATCATCTCTATCTGGGACATTTGTATTTAGCCGACGGAAAATATCGCTTGGCCGCTGCTGAATATGAAACGGCCAAAAAACAGGATTCCAGCCTGACGGTCCCAGAGATTCAGTTTTAGGATGCTTGGCGCGCGAAGCGATTCTACTTAAACCGGTAGATGATTTCCCCGGGGCGGGACATGAAGTGACGCGTGCGGGCAATATACTCGATATATTGAGGGTCCTGTTGAAGACGCTTCAGGGTCATTTCGGAGTCGACCAACTTGACCAGAAGTTCATGATTTTGCTTCTGGATTCTCTCTTTGGCCAGGTGCATTTTGGCGATACGGATAAACCCGGTTTCGCCGGCGATCATTGAATACAGCAAAGACAGGCCGAAAATCAGCCCCGCAATACGGATTATCCTTCGCCGGGCTTTCGAGGCCGTCTCGCCGGTATTTTTCGGAAGCGCCTGACGGATGCGGCCGATAATGGTTTTTTTGTTTCGAATCGCCATCCCTGGCCTGTTAATCTTTCCTCAAGGTAAAAAAGGATTAAATAATAATTGCGTGAGTTTGGCAAGATAAATTTATTGGAAACAAGCAGAATAAGTCGGGAATACCGTTCGGGAAAGGATGAAATATGGGTCTGGACGATGTAAAAAATCTCCCTCGCGAGACATTGGAAGGGATGCTTGAGGATTTCGCCAAGAATTGGCTGGCCCACGACGGCCTCTGGTTCCAGGCCGTGGAGAGGCATTTCGGGATGGCCGCGGCGATAAAACTCGATACCGAGGCCTGGGCCGATTTTACCCGTATTGAAGCCCGAAGAATCATGGAGCGGCATCAAATAAGCCCCAACGGCGGACTGGAAGCGCTCAAAAAAGCCCTGAAATACCGCCTTTATGCCGTCTTGAACGAGCAAACCGTCACCGAAGAAACCCCGAACTCGTTTGTTTTCAAGATGGTTGATTGCCGGGTGCAATCGGCGCGGAAGCGCAAAAACCTGCCGCCCTTTCCCTGTAAATCGGTGGGGTTGGTGGAGTATACCGAATTCGCCCGGACAATCGACCCGCGTATTAAAACCGAATGCCTGGCCTGCCCCCCGGATGATTTGGCGAGAGATTATTACTGCGGCTGGCGGTTTTGGATATAAGATAGAGAATTATTAAGAGGCAGGACCGCCCTTCGAAGCTCAGGGTCTGCGACAGGGGTCCTGCCACACAATCCATTTTGTCGCTATTCATCCCCGGCGCCGCGCTTATCCAGGCTGCGGGCGCGTTCTTCCAGCATTGGACGCAAAGCCTCATAATCGACACTTCGTTCCAGCGGCTGATTATAGACCTCCGGATGCATGTACTTGCCTTGCTCGTCCGGTTTCTTATCCAGTTCAACCTGAATCCGGTTGGCCTCGGCCCAGCGATCCTGGCGCACGCCGGTCACCTGCCAGGAGACTTTCATCCCCGGTGTCCCGCCGGCGATCCGGAAACGATTACCCCGGATTTCCTCGGCGATATATAGATTCGGGCCGGGCGCACCGATGGCGGTCAATTGGTACCGGAAATCCCGGTTGAGAGCATCAAACCATTCCGGCAACTCGACGAGTGCTTCGCCGCGCGAACCGAGAACGACATTCCCATTATAAATGTTCATCATATCGGGGGATTCGACGAAGGAATGTTGAAGATATTTATTTTCCGGGTCGAGGGGATGGTCGATTTTAAAAGAGCCGCCGCCCTTGGATAAGGTTCCGGTCACGTGGGCGTTGCCGCTAAAATACCCGGCATAATTGGTGGTCGCCGAGGAAGCGTGACCATAGATACCATACGCCGTGGCCCCATCAAAGGCCGAGGCGCTGACACCGTAACTGCTTCCTGTTGTGAGGGCGGCATTTTGGCATTCGGCTAATGCATTTATGCCGCTTCTAATTGATCCGTCACTGGTAGCGTGGCCGTAGATACCGTATGCCGATCCGCCGCTCCCGGCCGTAGTATGTTCTACCTCGCAGCGGAAACCGTTCAGGCTTCCGGTTGAGGAGTTCTCCATCGCGACCTTTTGGCCGTATCTGGAACCCGTAGTATTATAATCCCGGGTTACTTCCAGCAAAGCCCCGTCGGAGGCGTGCGCCACGGCGCTGCCTATTTTAATTCCGTAAATGCTGGATTTCAGGACGCTGTCGTACATTATGACCGGCCCGCTAAAATGGACGAAACCGGAGACGGTCTGCAAGGACGCGGAATTCAGGATCATGGCGGTGCCGTCGATTTTGGACGGATCAATGGCGGCCGCAGGATGGAGATCAATATCGCTAAGGGAACCGTCGGTTACTTTAGCGCTGGTGATGGAGTTATCGGCAACAAGCGAGGCATAGTAGGCGGTATCGGCGTTCAGGGCGCGGAAGGCATAGGGCGTGGTAACCAGGCGGGTTCGGGGAGTAATTTCGGGATCGGTTCCCACCGTAATTCCCAGGTACCGGATGGTATCCGACCCGGGGATTAATGTCGGATTGAATAGACCCTCCGGAAGCGGGACATGCGAACCGAGAAGATAGCCAAAGTTGCCATTGGTGACGGTAATACTTCGGTGACCGTTATCCCAGTAGATATCGGTACCGGCGGGGCTGCCGTAGATTTTGAAGGTGATCTGGTAACTGCCGTTGGGGACCGGCTGGCCGGAGGCATCGGTTAAATATCCCTGATAATTGATGAGTTGTGGCACCGCCGCCAGGATTGAAAGCGGCAATAGTAAAAATAACGCAATAAAGACAACCAACACGCCCCTGTTGAACAAAGCCTGCCCGCGCCACTGCATAGGATTCCCTCCTGTGATATTATTTCAGAATTATTCTTTCGAGCGGTAATACCTGATAAATACCTCTTGGTTTAAATATAATCGAAAGAGACCGGTAAACAAGCCGATAATTGAGGCCGATATTCTCCACAACCCACGGCAAGGGGAGTGTTGAAAAAGTGCCAATTCTGTCATTGCGAGCGAAGCGAAGCAATCTCATCATTTTTCAAGTTATTATCATTGAGATTGCTTCGTCGGCCGACCTTGCGGTCTGCCTTCCTCGCAATGACGTGTGGAGGATTTTTCAACAAGCCCCAGGCTTGTGGGCGGCTATCTTTTCGGCAGCGAGCCATTTTTAAAGACCAAAGGCTACTTCTTGAGACCGACGAAAGCCGGATAGGTGGCATACTCCAATTCGTGCTGGCCCAGTTTCATCTCTTCTTTAATTACCTTAAACCCGGCCGTTTCAATGGCCTTGCTCCAATGTTCGACGGGGAAAACGCCGCAATGGTGAAGGTCGTACTCGACCTGGAGTTCCTTGCCGCGACGGATAATATAAATCACGGTGTATTCGTAGGCATGATCCGACGGATCCGGGTCGAAGACATTTTCGACCAGGGTGATGGTGATATCGCCTTTGGTGCGGGTGAAATGGCGGGTGCGATTGGGCGTGATTTTTTCGGGCCATTCTTCGGTGAAGGTAAACAGGAGACCGTCTTTATTGAGGTGCGCCGCGGCGGTTTGAAAAGCCGCCAGGAAATTTTCGGGAGTGGTCATATAATTGATGGCATCGTGAATGAGGACGATATCGAAAGTGCGTCCCAGGCGTACGGTGCGCATATCGCCGGTGACATAGTCGCACTCGGGATTGAGTTTTCGGGCCATGCCCAGCATGGTCTCGCTGATATCGGCCCCCGTGATTTTAAATTCTTTTTTCAGGGCCCAGTCCATGTGGCCGCCGCCACAGCCGAGATTTAGAAGAGTGTGCGGGGGGTGCGAGCCGGGAAAGTGCTTTTTTATCAGGTCGCCGATGATTTTCGCTTCGGGGATATATTCTTCCGGGGCCGAGATGATGGGGAATGTCCAGGCGAGGTCTTTATAGAGGCGGTTGGTTTTTAAGTTATCCATGATAATCCCTCATAAATTTGCTCTAATTGATTGTCGTGTATGTTAGTGCCGTGAGTTGGGTTCGTTTTGGCAAATTTTTGTGTCACTCAACTTCCTCTCATATCGAAGGGGACAAGAATAGATAGAGTCCCGACCCCTGAAGGGGATCGGCCACCCGGATCGCGAAACGCAGGGGTGGGCCGCCTTTATTCTCTGGCGGGCCAGAAAGAAAATGGGTTTGTTTTCCACCTTTTTTGGGGTTGGTTTTTCGGGTTTTTTCGCATAAGTATAATAATCTCAAATTGTTAAAGGGAGATGTATTCTTTCACAAAAGCCAGAATCAAAGCCATTTGTTTTGCGCCATTCAATTATAGATACTCCTTCTATAATATGGGGGTTTCGTTAAATCACCATCGATATGATGGCGAATTTGTAGCGGGGGATTTTTGAGGAATGGGGCAGCCTCTCCTGAGGCTGTCCCAAAAGTGCCAATGTTCCGTCAGTTCCTGTCCCCGACTCGATCGGGGATGTGAACTGACGGTGATAAGATATGTTGATATTTAATAACTATAAACTGGACAATTCCGACCAATTTATTATATTATCTTATTCTCCGGCACACACCCGGTTTTGGCCAGAGGAGGAAACTCTCAACGATTACAAGCGCGGCTGAATTTATTCCAGGTAATAGAATACTATCTTGGATTCCGTTAAAAGGAGAGACTTAATATAAACTTCCGAGGAACGAGCAAGACGTGTAACCGACCGAAAACAAAATAAATTAAGCCGGTAAAAAGCCGATTATTTCCTCAAGACGGAGGTGACTATATGAGACGAAGCCTATCGGTGGTATTAATTTTCGTAATCTTTCTATCGGCATCACCATTATTAGCCGCGGTATGCGGTGATGTCAATGACGACAACGCGGTTAATATTCTTGATATCATCTTTCTTATCGACTACAAGTTTAAAGAAGGGCCGGCACCCGCTTATCCGGGCCTGGCCGATGTCAATTATGACGGATTAATCAACATTCTGGATATCATATATCTGATTGATTTCAAATTTAAGGGAGGCCCAGAACCGGATTGCGGGCCGGTAACGGGAACAGTAACCGATATCGATGGTAATATCTATCAGACGATCAAAATCGGCAATCAATGGTGGATGGCGGAAAACCTGAAAGTAACCCATTATCGTAATGGCGAGGCGATCCCCAATATAACCGACGGCGGCACATGGGCGAGTATAAATACCGGAGCATACAGTAATTATTTAAATGACATAAATACTGGTGCTATTTACGGCAGGCTGTATAACTGGTTTGCCGTAGGAGACAGCCGAAACATAGCGCCTACCGGCTGGCATGTGGCGAGTGATGCGGAATGGCAGACCTTGGTGGATTATCTTGGCGGCGACGCCGACGCCGGAGGGAAATTGAAGGAAATCGGAACGGTTCATTGGTCTTCACCCAATAGCGGCGCCACCAATGAAAGCGGTTTCACCGCTTTGCCCGGTGGGTCCCGTCACTATGGCGTTGGGAGTTTTTTTGGTATAGGTCTCTACGCCTATTTTTGGTCTGCCACGGTGCAAAGCGATGGTGCTTGGTACCTATCCCTGTATTACAATTTGCTGTCAGTAGGTCATGGCAGTATGTATAAACAATATGGGTGTTCAGTGCGGTGCGTTAAGGATGAATAGGTAAGATGTCAGGATCGCCATTCGATGTTCAGGGTCTGCGACAAGGATCCTGCCCTACGAACTGCTTCATGGGCAATTTTTTAAGACTGGATCCCAACTTTCGTTGGGATGACAATGATTGATAAGTTGGAGGCAATTAGTTTAAAAAGGCAGGACCGCCCTTCGAAGCTCAGGGTCTGCGACAGGGGTTTGAGGTTCCCCCGAAAGAGTGGACACTAAACTAAGCATGGATTATACTGGAATAATTCAAGGAGGTGTCCAAATGGGGGAGAAACGACGGCAATATGACCGGGATTTTAAGCTTTCAGCGGTACGATTGCTGGAGA
>JBGSHP010000013.1:0-22406 GCA_041752195.1 Candidatus Zixiibacteriota bacterium
TCTCCAGCAATCGTACCGCTGAAAGCTTAAAATCCCGGTCATATTGCCGTCGTTTCTCCCCCATTTGGACACCTCCTTGAATTATTCCAGTATAATCCATGCTTAGTTTAGTGTCCACTCTTTCGGGGGAACCTCAAACCCAACCTACTTCTCTTTCCCTGTCATAATCCTGATATTCTCTATCCTGTCCCCCCGGACCAGGGCGTCAGCGATCTCCATCCCCGACACCACCGTTCCGAACAGCGTATACTTCCCGTCCAGATGCGGGACCGGCATGACCGTGATGAAAAACTGGGAGCCTTCGGTATCTTTGCCCGACGAGGCCATCCCCACCGCGCCGCGAGCGAACGTGATATTGCTGGCTTCGGTGCGAAGGGTAAAATCAGGTCCGCCGTAGCCGTCGCCGCGAGGATCGCCGCCCTGCGCGACAAAACCGGGAACCACCCGGTGAAATATCAGGCCGTCGTAGAAACCGCTTTGCGCCAGATTGATAAAACTCTTCACCGTCAGGGGCGCGATATCCTTGAACAATTCGATTTTTATCTCGCCGCGATTGGTTTTAATAATCGCGAAGGGGTCGTCGTTGTACTTATTGAGGAAATCTTTTATCTGACCGATCGAAGCGGATTCGGCCGGTTTGCTGATATAGGCCGTTTTATCCTGCTCCAACTTATCTTTATATATCCCGGCCGCGGTTTTGCTGACGATATAGTCCGCATCGAGCAGGCATTCATTGAGAAGACTTTCCGCCAGGGAATCCTCGGATGTCCCCAAAAACTCTCCAGCGGCTTCGGCGATGCTTCTTTTGACATCGGGATGGATGGTCTCCCGGAAGTTCATCAGCTGTGACATTTCGCGGATCATGTCGGTCATTTTCTGCTGACCGATATATTCTATGGCCCGGACATTCATGACATCATCGCTGTCTTTGAGCGCGGTCTTGATATAATATTTGGCGTTGAGGGGATCATACTTGACCAGGGCCTCGAAAGCCGCGCCGCGCACCATGGCGGAACTGTCATTGAACAGGTCGGACAGACGCGGCTTGATACTCTCGCCGCCGATTTCGCCCAAAGCTTCGATGATTTTTGTCTCCAGCCAGGGGTTATTCTTATCCAGAAGACTATCGACCAGGGCTTCGATATAATCGTACTCCAGTTTGGCCAGGGCTACGACCGAAACGCCCAGGATATTGACGGAAGTGCTGTCGTTCAGTCCTTTGAGTATTATTTCTTCGGCCTCGACCGCGCCCATTTGGCCCAGCGTTTCTATCAAAAGCCCCCGGACCTTTTCATCGGTTTCCTCGGCCAGCCGGGCCAGAAGATACCGTACCGCTTTGGCGGTGTTGATCTTGGCCAGGGCATTAATGGCCTCAATGACGACATGATTATTCCGGTCGTTAAGTCCCGCGGCCACCAGGCTGGTGCGGGAGTCATCGGGAGTCAAACCCAGGCCGCGGATAGCCTGGGCCCGGGCGAAAGGATCGCTGTCGGGAAGCCACTCGGCATAAGTATCGACCGCATCAGATACCCGAAGCCCGACCAGGGAATAGAGAGCCGCGATTTGCACAGCGCGAACGGGGTCGAACATGGCCATCTGCTTCAAATTTTCGGTATAGGCCGTACCCCGGCATCGCCACATGGCCATGGCGGCCTGTTCGCGGACGCGATGATCGAGATGATTCAGCATGGTGGCAATCTGATCGGCCACAATCGGGACCGTGGTATCGGCCAGTCTGCCGGCCGACTGGATGACCAGCGCCAGAACCGGGGCCGGCTGGGTTTCACCGATATCCATAAGTTCGGCGGCGAAGCGACTGTCGCCGGTCAGACCGACCGCGAAGGCCGCCGCCGCCCGGACATCGTCGACGCTGTCTTCCAGAAGCCGCAAAATATTGGGGGTGGTGTTCGGGTCGGAGATTCGCCCCAATGCCAGGGCCGCCCGGGCGCGGATCTCCGCATCGGGGTCTTCGAGATATTTCAGGAGTTGATCGGAAGCACGGCGGGTATCTTCATAATTGATGATGGTGGCCAGGGCGCGTTCTTTGCTGTAGGTTAGGTCGAAAAGATCGAAATAAAAGACCGCAAAAATCACTGCCGCCGCGACCAGGACGAGCAGGATATAAAATCCATTTTTATTGAGAGCCATGGTTAAGTATCGCTTTAAGGGTTCAATTAGAAGATAATTTGGCGTCGATAACGCCTCGGGTCAATAAAAAAAGGGAAAAAGGAGGAACCGGATTTGTCGGCCGGAATTAACGCCATTTCAATTCGTAAGCCGATGCGGCGATATTTTCTTTGATATTTAAGAAGAGAATCGGTATTTTGTCCGGGGACAGTCACGAAGTCGGCCGGGGGAATACTCCTGAAGGCGGTTTCACTGTCGGCTATATGAAAAAGCGGTCCCCTGACCGGAATAATCTCTTAATGCGGCGCGAAATATGAAAGAACTACTGGGTAAAAAAGCGAATTGGGGCACGGCGCCGGTTTTTCTGACGGCGGTAGCCACCATTTTCGGCGCCATCATGTTTTTGCGCTTCGGCTATTCGGTGGCTCATCTCGGATTCCTGGGTACCCTGGTAGTTATCATGGTCGGCCATATGGTCACGATACCTACGGCCATGGCGCTGGCCGAAGTTGCCACCAATCAAAAAGTGGAAGGCGGTGGCGAGTATTTTATTATCTCCCGTTCTTTTGGACTTACTATCGGGGGGGCGGTGGGTCTGGCCTTGTTTTTATCTCAAGCCATAAGCGTGGCGTTTTACATTGTCGCTCTTGTCCAGGCCTTTGATCCCGCCATTGGATTTATCCGAGATCATTATGGCTGGGAATTGGTTGATAAACGCTTTATAAGTCTTCCGGCCCTGGGTTTCCTGGCCTTAATCATGCTGACCAAAGGGGCTGATTTAGGGATGAAAACCCTTTATATAGTTGTTTCCCTGCTCGGTCTTTCTCTCATTATGTTTTTTCTCGGTTCCACGGAGTATGTCCCGGTTGAGGGACTTGCGAAATATACCGATACCGTGGTCGACCCGGACGACTTCTTTCTGGTTTTTGCCATATGCTTTCCGGCCTTTACCGGCATGACGGCCGGGGTTGGTCTTTCGGGCGACTTACGCGACCCCAAGAAATCAATTCCTATGGGGACATTATCAGCCACGATCCTGGGTATGGTCGTATATGTCTTTATTGCTTACAAACTTGCTCTTTCGGCCTCGCCGGAGGATTTGGCCGCCGATCAGTTATTCATGGCCAAAATCGCCCTGTGGGGGCCGATAATTCTGATTGGCCTGGCGGCGGCGACTATATCCTCGGCCCTGGGCTCCATAATGGTCGCCCCCCGGACGCTTCAGGCCATAGCCGGTGACGGCATTCTGCCCCATTCCAAAGTTAACCACTGGCTGGCGCGCGGCCGCGGGGTCAACCGGGAGCCGGCCAATGCCTCAATCGTAGTCGTCGTTATTGCGGGCATATTTTTATTGATAGGTGATGTCGATTTCGTGGCCCAAATTATTTCCATGTTTTTCATGGTCACTTATGGCTCCATTTGTCTTATCTCATTTCTTCAGCATTTCGCGGCCGACCCTTCCTATCGGCCGACTTTCAAATCGCGCTGGTATATATCTCTTTTCGGGGCGCTTTTGTGCGCCTTCCTGATGTTGAAAATGCACACCGGATATGCCGTCCTGGCCATGATCTTGATGGCTCTGACTTACCTGGGAATCAGCACCCAGATGCATGAGCGGCGGGGATTGGCGCAACTTTTACAGGGCGCGGTTTTTCAACTAAGCCGAAGACTTCACATTTTCCTGCAAAAGTCCAAAAACGACGACAAGGTCGGCTGGCGGCCATCGGTGGTCTGCATCAGCGGCGATTCTTTCAAGCGTACCGGGGCCTTTGAGTTGCTGCGCTGGATAAGCGATCGCTACGGCTTCGGGACGTACATTCATCTTATCGAAGACTACCTGTCGCGGGAATCTCACGACCGGGCCTGTAAAGACCTCGAGCGCCTGGTCCAGATGGCGCACTTGAGCGACGCTGGATTTTATATCGATACCATGGTCAGTCCCTCGACCACCTCGGCCATTGCCCAGGCTATTCAATTGCCGGGTATATCCGGTAAAGAAAATAATATGATACTCTTCGAATTCGCCCGGAATGACGAGGCCGCGGCGGCAAAGATAGTCGACAATTTCCCCCTCGTGCATGCCGCTGATTTTGACGTCTGTATTTTGAGTACCTCGGAGAAAGGATTCGGGTATCGAAACCAGATTCATATATGGCTGACCTCGCGCGATTTTGAAAATGCCAATTTGATGATTCTCCTGGCTTTTATCATTCTGGGACATAAAGACTGGCGGCGCGGGATAATCAAGTTGTTCGCCGTTATCCCTGAAAAAAACATGGACGATCAGCGGGCCTCGCTTCTGGAACTAATCAAATCAGGGCGCTTGCCGATTGCGGCCAATAATGTCAGAGTCATCGCTCAAACTCCCGAGATGAATACCTCCGATATCATTATGGAAAATTCCGCGGAGGCCGACCTGACCATCATTGGCTTCAGAGCTGAAGCCGTAAAGGCCCGGGGAAACTCCCTTTTCCTGAATTATCAAACCCTGGGGAATATCCTTTTCGTCAATTCTGTCCACGAAAAGGAAATCATTTGAATTAATCACTCGTCGCTTCGAGCATGAGCAAAACTACCGGCCCTTGTTATTTTTTCGGGGCGAATTTTTTGGCCGCTTTCTCGAAAAGGGGATGCGACAGGGCCGGGAGACACTTATTCACGGTGGTCAGCCGTTTTTCGTCAAGTTGCGATAAATCCCGCGCGAATTTTCCCGATTTAATTCTTTTCAATACCTGCTGCATTTTCTTTTTCACGCGGATATCGATAATTTCCGGCCCCGATATCAGGGTGCCGTACCGAGCCGCCACCGATATCCGCTCCAGCATCCCGGCCAGGCCATGATTTTTTACCAGGTCAATAATCAAATCAAGTTGATAGGCCACTTCCAGGTAGGCTTTTTCCGGCGCCAGACCCGATTCCGTCAGGGTTTCGAATCCGGCCTTGATCAACTGCGATAATCCGCCGCACAGGACCGCCTGCTCGCCGAACAGGTCGCCCACCGCCTCTTCGGCAAAAGTGGTTTTAATCAGGGCGCGCCGGGGAATTTTCAGATCGCGGATCAAATCGTTCAAAACCCGACCAGCCTGTCCGGAACCGTTTTGATGAAGAGCATAAAAATACCCGATAGATTCGCCGGACCGGTACAACTCCCGGACAGCGTTTCCCGGACCAAGCGGCGCCAGGAGAATTATGTCGGAATTTTTCGGCGGCTGAACCTGACCGAAATGAATGGAAAGACCATGCAAAAATATAAGGGCCGCCCGGGGCATCATATAGGGAAGAATTTCATTCTCATAAACCTTGTGGTGCAGGTGGTCGGGGAAAGCAAAAATAATCCTATTGGCAATCCTGGCGGCGGCGGCGACGGTGATGATTTTGGCAAAGCCGTCTTTGCGGGCAATTCTTCGTTCTTTGGCGCGCGGCGGTAAGGCGATAATAATTTCGCGACCCGAGTCTCTTAGATTCATGGCCCAGGCCCGCCCCTGTGGGCCGTAGCCGATAATGGCGGTAATGTGTTTTGATTTCATGGAGAAAATATAGTGATTAAATATATGGGAGCAAGCAGGATGGAGTTAATTAAATCGGGCCTGAAATTATAAGGCCGCCCAAAAATAAATCCCGGTGGGGCTGACAATCCTGTCGGCCGCCCTTTTCTGTTCAGTCAGGACCTGTTCCCGGATTAAGGGAGTGTTGAAAAAATACCAATTCTGTCATTGCGAGCGGGGCGAAGCAATCCCTACTTTGCGCAAGCCATTGTCATTGAGATTGCTTCGTCGGCCGACCTTTCGGTCGGTACTCCCCGCAATGACGTCTCGAGGTTTTTTTTAACAGGCCTTTAATCGGGAATATGACCCTTACATAGATTGAAGAGGCAGGATCGCAGGGATCCTGCCCTACGAAGTATTTTGCACCTAGATATTGTCTTTTAGGACTATATCTTTTTCTACTGGGGTGTCATTATCGAATTTCAAGCGGCATTCCTCGCATAAACCTCCGGCGGCAAGTTCGTCGCGATGGCTCTCCAGATAGTGGGCAACCTCGGCCAAATAGGTGGCATCGTGGCGGGGTTTGCCGCACCGGCTGCAAATCGGAAGTAAATTTTGAAGCCGCCAGACATCCCGAATTTGATTTTCCAGTTCGTGGTTTTTCTCTCTTACGGCCTGTTCGAGATGGATAATCCTTTCCCCGGCCAGAACCCGATGCCGCAGTTCGGGCGCCTCAAAAGGCTTGGCGATATAATCATCGGCCCCGGCCGCCAGCCCGGCGACAATATCGGCGCCCTCCCCCTTGGCCGTCAGGAGGATAATATAGAGAATCCGCTCTTCCTGGGAATGGCGGATCCGCAAACAAATATCGATCCCTTCCATCCCCGGCATCATCCAGTCGAGAATGGCGCAGAAAACCGACTGGTCCCGGATAAGGATTTCCATGGCCTGAAGTCCGTCGGCGACAGCCACGACTTCATATCCCCATTTTTCCAGCATGGTCTGCAACAGCCGCCGCGAAACATGGTCATCATCCGCGATTAGTACCTTCATTTGGCCCCCTTCGATACGATGGTACGCCGCATAGACAAACCGCGGCGGACTAATTCTATGATATCGGCATACCGGAACGGCTTGGCCAATAAGCCACTGGCCCCGGCCCGAACTAACTCCTGATCGATACTGCCCAAAGAACAGCCGCTGATTAGATAAAACGGCATATCCGGATATTGCATCCGCACTTTAGCCAGAAGTTCCCGGCCCGACATCTCCGGCATCCGCATATCGGAAATGACCATATCGATATTTTCGCTGGCGAGGACACCGAGCGCGACAATCCCATTTTCAGCCTCGAAAACGCAATTGCCGTCATGTTCCAGGGTGGCGCGAATAACATCCCGCACCATGACTTCATCGTCAACCAGAAGTATGCGGCCGTTTTTAGAGCCGACGATTTTTCCCGTCAGGTCGGCCAATTCCCGGTCATCGATCGGCTTTTTCAGGAGATGCACCCCGCCGACCGGGCCAGACGCTTCGACCGGCGCCTCCGGAGTTGACGCGCCGCAGATAATTACCGGTATATGAGCCAGACGCTCGTTGTTACGGAGATAAATCAAAATATCGTGGCCGACATCTTCCGGGCTGTCAATGCTGACAATCACCAGGTCCAATGGCCGGCTTATCTCCAATAAGTCCCGTGCCCGTGCAAATGATTCCGCCAGGCAACAATCGAAACCTTCGCCCGCCAGAAAGACTTGAACCTTTTCCTGCGTGGCCGGTTCCGGGATTATTAAAAGCGCCTTCATATTAGCTGTCGTCTTTTCCGCTCTCATCGCGTTGAATTCAACTCCAGTATCCCGTTTGAATCACCGCACATCCCCGAAAACCGCATAAGCCTCTTGTTATTTTGACAATCCGGAAAATTCCGGACTAATCACCAGGAATTCTCATGAATATTTCGGGAAGCAAACTTCGTTATCCCCTTTATTATGCCGGGCCGTAATATATACTCGCCGCCGAACTTCACGGGGCGTGCTAATAAGTATCGGATACCCTTTCGAGGCCTTGAATCGCCGGGGGTTGTTATGGGGGTGCATGGTATTGTGTCACAACCGATTAACGGCATCGTTGGGTCCCCGAAAGAAAGCAATATGTTCAGTAAGGGGACAAAATGAGGTTAAGGAAAACAGAAATATCGTCAAAAAGGGCTTGACAGACGCAACTTTTTCATTATCTAACCGTTTAGTTTAACTAAATGGTTGGTTGATTTATGAAAAATGATAAAATCCCCGATTCCGAAAGCGCCCGGAAAATCCTGGAGGCCGCCCGCGAAGAATTTGTCCGCTTCGGCCTGGCCGGGGCCCGCGTCGAACGGATCGCCCGGCGTGCCAAAGTCAACAAGGCCATGATTTACTACCATTTCAAATCTAAGGAAAACCTGTACCAGCAAATCCTGGAACATCATCTGTCATTTCTGAAACGATTCTATGAAGAATATGTCACTCCAACCGGGGATCCCGAAGAAATTTTCCGTCACCTGGCCAGATTTTACGCCTCCATGTATCCGCGTATAAAAGAGATTATGCCGATGCTGCTGCGGGAACTGGCCGAAGGCGGGAGTATTGAACGGAAAGCCTTCCTGTCGTTCGGTAAGCACGGGCCGGCGGCGCGGATCAAGGAAGTTCTCGATGAAGGGGTGCGGAAGGGACAGTTTCGAGACAGCGATTTCCGTCATACGATTCTGTCGTTCGTGGGGATGAACATGTTTTTTATTCTGATGTCACCCGTGGCCAAGGTTCTGCTGGATATCAAAGATGAAGATGAACTGGCCTTTGTGGAACAGCGCGCCGAGGCCGTGGCGGACCTGTTCCTCAATGGCCTGCGGAGGAAATAAGCCGATGAAACGTATATTGATATTCCTGGTTACATTAATCTTATCCAACCTCCTTTTTACCGGTCAGGATCCCTTGGCCGGGATTATCGGCAGCGGCGAGGAGTACATGTCGCTTGAAAAGGCCATTTCCCGGGCGATGGAGCATTCCTATGGGGTCGCCGGCGCCCGTTACGATTCGGCGGCGGCCTATCAGGATTGGCAAGCCGCCCGTGCCGCGAAATATCCGACCCTGTCGATTGCCGCCCGAACGGTTTACCTTAGCGATCTGGTCGAAATAAGGCTGATCCCGGGAATGACTCGCGAAAGCGGTGTCAAGGAAACCTGGCAGGCCGACGCTCGCCTGACCTGGCCGCTTTATACCGGCGGAAGACTTTCTTCCGGCATTAATATTAAAAGAGCTCTGGCCCGCGCCCGGGCCTTTGACCTGGAAACCGAAAAGTTGAGTCTGGCCTACCGCACCCGAATAGCCTTCCTGGGCGCGCTTCAGTCGAATTTTATCCTTAATGCCGCCGAGGCCTCGCAGGGTCGCCTTATGACCATCCGCAAAGATGTTCAAAATCTGTATCAATCCGGGTTAGCCGACTCGCTGGATATCCTGGAAGCGGAACTGGCGTACCAAAAGGTGGCGGAAGATATTTCCCGTCTTACGGCGGCCCGGGATAACGCCGTCCGGGCCCTGGCCACGATACTCGGAGATTTTCACGACTCCCCGAATATCTCCCGCCAAATACCCGAACCCGACGATAAGTACAATCTCTACCGAGCAGAGGAATCGCCCTGGGATAGTCTTGACCGGGCCGAATTGGCGGCCCTGGCGGCTCGTCGCGATGCCGCCGAGCGGGGCGTCAGTGCCGCGAAAGGCTCCTATTTTCCGGAAATAAGCGCCTTTGGCGGTTATTCGATTGGTAAACCCAACCGCGATTTTTTTGCCGCCGAAGAAGATGACTACTTTTCCGTGGGCTTGAATCTTAACTGGACCTTCAACCTGGGTAACGGCACCGGCCGGGAAATCGCGGCCGCTCGATCCCGCGCCCGAGCCGCCGCGGAACTCGAAAATAATTTGAAAGAATCCCTGACCCTCGGGGTTTATGTCGCCTTTCGGAATCTTTTCCAGGCGTATGATACTTACAAAATCGCCCGCGAGGAGGTAACCCTGGCCGGGAATAAGTACCGTCTGGCCCGGGAAAAACAGAATGCGGGGCAATTATCGGTCAATCGTCTTCTGGAAATGGTAAATGAATTGCATGCCGCGGAGGCGATGTACAATGCCGGCCTGGTGAATTTCTATCTGGCGGAGACGGAGTACCTCTACGCTCTCGGTTCCCCGAAAATATATGGAGGCTACTGAATATGAAAAATGCCGCAATGAGCGCCGCAATTAAATCGCGTAATTCAATGTTTTTTATTATTGCTCTGGTACTATTGTTGTCCTGCAACGGTAATAACAATGTTCCCGGCGGGTCGGGTTTAATTGAGGCGACCGAAGTAACCATCTCTTCCGAAACGGCCGGACAAATAACCAGGCTCCTTTACGAGGAAGGTGATAAGGTTGCCCCCGGTGATACCATCGTCCTCATCGACACGGTCACGGCCTCTTTGAGATTACGACAGGCCGAAGCCGCGCATACGGCCGCCGAAACGAGACTGCGCCACGCCGATATCGCTGTCGAACAGGCTGAATTGAATTTATCTCTGGCGGAAAAAGAGTACGACCGGGCCAAAGCGCTCATAAAGACCGGCTCGATGAACCAACAGCAATACGATCAGATGGAAAACGCTCACAGCCAGGCGGCCCTGGCGCGGCGGCAGGCGAAAGCCTCGCGCGAGGCGGCCGCGGCGGATCTCAATCGTCTCGAGGCGGACCTGGAACTATTGGAGAAACAATTCAGCGATTGCTTCCCCATCACTCCGGTGGGGGGAATTGTGACGGAAAAGTTCATCGAAGCCGGGGAACTGGCCACGCTGGGGAAGGCGTTGGTAAAAATCGCGCGCCTGGACACGGTCTGGGTAAAAATCTATCTCAATCCTGAAGACCTGACAAAGATCAAATTGGGGTCGCCGGCCGAGATCGACCCCGAAGACGGCCGCGAGACGCCCCTGGCCGGGGAGGTGACCTGGATATCGGATGCCGCCGAGTTTACCCCCAAAAATGTCCAGACCAGGGAGGCCCGCGCCAATATGGTTTATGCCGTGAAAATCATCATCCCCAATCCGGAGCAAACCCTGAAAATAGGCATGCCGGTGGCGGTGAGAATACCTTAAGTCTTATGACCGTTGTCCAGGCCTATAATATCACCAAGACGTACGGCGGTAAACCGGCCGTGGAGTCATTTTCACTGAAAGCGGACAAGGGTGAACTGGTGGCGCTGGTTGGTCCCGACGGCGCCGGCAAGACAACTCTTTTCCGTTGCCTGTGCGGCCTTCTGGAAATCGACCGGGGAGAAATTATGCTGGCCGGTTTTGATATCAAAAAGGAATTCGACCATATCAAGCCGTTAATGGGCTACATGCCGCAGAATTTTTCGCTTTATCCCGATTTGTCGGTCGAAGAAAATCTCGATTTTTATGCCGGCTTATTCGATATCCGGGGTGATAATCTAAAGACCAAAAAGGCTCGGCTATATGAATTTTCCGGCCTGGGTCCGTTTGCGAAACGGCGGGCGGGAAGACTCTCCGGCGGCATGAAACAGAAACTGGCTCTAAGTTGCAACCTGATTCATGACCCGGAAATATTGATACTCGATGAACCGACCACCGGGGTCGACCCGGTTTCGCGGCGTCAATTCTGGGAGATATTAAAAAACCTCAAAACCTCCGGCTCAACCATAATAGTCTCGACACCATACATGGATGAAGTCGCCCTGGCCGACCGGGCCATATTCATGTACCGGGGCAAGGCCATGACCGAAGGCACTCCCGCCCAGTTGGCCGCCCAGTTCCGGGGAAAAGTTTTCCGCGCCGACATATTGCCCTCGCCGGAGGACATGAGGCGGCTTAACGATATAAAGGGAATCAGTTCGCGGCGATTCGGCTCCACGGTACATGTTTATATCGGAACCGCCGAAAATATCGAAAACCTTCGCCAACCTCTTTCCGGGGTGGGGATTGATATCGATAAAATATCGCCTGTGCCACCCGATCTGGAAGACACCTTCATCCAATTTATGGAGCAGTGACCATGCCGGCGGCGGTAATTATAGATAATCTCACCAAGCGCTTCGGCCCCTTCACGGCGGTGGACAAAATCAGCCTGACCGTCGAGACGGGCGAGATTTTCGGCTTCCTGGGGGCCAACGGCGCCGGCAAAACCACGGCCATCCGGATGCTGTGCGGATTGCTTCTGCCGACCTCCGGCCACGGCCGGGTGGGCGGGTTCGATATTTTCAAGGAGAGCGACAAGATAAAGAAGACCATCGGGTATATGTCGCAGAAATTTTCCTTGTACGGCGACCTGACGGCCTACGAGAATCTCTGGTTTTACGGTTCCATCTATCAGTTGAAAAATTCCGTTCTAAAAGACAGGATAAATGAATTATCGGAAAGTCTGGGATTAACCGAATTTTTGAAACAGAAATCCGGGCCGCTGCCCCTGGGCTGGCGACAGCGCCTGGCCCTGGCGGCCTCGCTTCTGCATCGCCCGCAAATTCTCTTTCTGGATGAACCGACCGGCGGCGTCGACCCGGTCTTTCGGCGCAAATTCTGGGAAGTCCTGTACGGTTTGGCTGACAGCGGAACCACGCTGTTCGTCACCACCCATTATATGGATGAAGCGGAGTATTGCCGACGGATTTCGATCATGCACCGCGGGAAAATAATCGAGATGGGGCCGCCCCACGAATTGATCGCCCGGCACGGCAAGCCCGACCTGCAGGAGTTGTTCATCGACCTGATTCGGGAGAAAGACAAAAATGCGCAAGATTAGACAGATCGCCCTCAAGGAAGTCCGCCATATCCTGCGCGATTCCCGCTCGCTTATCATTGCCATCGCCATGCCGATTTTGATGACCTTTTTGTACGGGTACGCCATCAATCTCGATGTCAAGAATATTCGCCTGGCGGTTTTGGATTTCGACCAGTCCCAGATTTCCCGCCAGTTAAGTTCTCGGTTTTACAGTTCCGGGTATTTTATCCCGCCTAAGGGCGAACCGGACATCAGCGATCCCGAGGCGGTTTTGAGAAAAGGACAGGCCGCCGCCGTGGTAGTGCTCAAACCGGGATTCGGCGAGGCCCTGGGGTCGCTTCAAAGCGGCCTCTATTCCGGCCTGTCGAAAGGAAAATATCAGGTGGGGGTATTTCTGGACGGCGCCGACGCCAACACCGCCGCCGCCGCGGGAAGTTACACCAGCCTGATTATTTTTCAATATATGCAGGAATTCCTGCCGCCGAATTTCACCATGCCCGGGGTAACCATCGCCCAGCAGGTGCGGTACAACCCCGACCTTAAGTCCTCGCACTTTTTCGTGCCGGGATTGATCGCCATCATACTCATGATGATTTCCGCCATGCTGACCTCGGTTACCATTGCCCGCGAAAAAGAAACCGGCACCATGGAGCAACTTCTTACTACTCCGATCACCCCGCGCCAGATTATCGCCGGGAAAACGATACCTTATATCGGGCTGGCGCTTCTCGACGGATTTCTCATCCTGGCTTTCGGCGTCTTCCATTTCGGCGTCCCCTTTGTCGGCTCGACCTGGCTTCTCTTATTGTTCGGGGTTATTTACGTCACGGCGGCATTGTCAATCGGTATTTTGATATCGACCCTGGTCAAAACCCAGCAACTGGCCCTGATGGCGGCGCAACTTATCACGGTGTTGCCATCGGTGATGCTTTCGGGATTCATTTTCGAGATAAAAAATATGCCGACCGTCCTCCAATGGGTTACCCATATCGTTCCCGCCCGGTATTTTATTGCCATTATCCGGGGTATCATGCTGAAAGGGGCCGACCTGACTGTCCTCTGGACCGAAAGCCTGTTTCTGTTGGGGCTGGCGGCATTCCTTTTGACCGTGGCGGCTAAACGATTCCGGATGAAAATCGGGTAGGGATATGAGACAAACCATTCTGGCCTTGATTAAGAAGGAATTTCTCCAGGTCCTGCGCGATTTCACCATGATGCGGATGATTGTCGTCATGCCTATAATTCAAATGCTGGTCCTGGGCTACGCTATCAACACCGACGTAAAATATATTTATACCGCCGTGTATGATTTCGACAAAAGCCGGGAGTCGCGGGAACTGACCGAATCCTTTGCGGCCGGGGAGTATTTCATTCCCGGCGATTACGGGCTCGACCTGATGGACGCCGAAGACGGTTTTCTGGAGCGGCGGTTCAACGCCATTCTGGTTATCCCTGAAAATTTTGGCGACAATCTTAAAGCCCTGAAAAAGGCCCCGGTGGGATTTATCGTCGACGGCGCCAACGCCAATTCGGCCACGATTGCCCTGGGTTACGCCAACTTAATCGCCATGCAGTACAACCGCCAGAAGATGAATATCCCCGAGCCGATTGAACTTCGGCAGAAACTGCTTTACAATCCCGAAGCCGAATCGGTGTACTACATGGTGCCGGGAATCGTTTCGGTTTTGTTGACGATGATTACCATGATGCTGACGGCTATGGCCATCGTGCGGGAGAGGGAGATCGGCACATTGGAGCAATTGATGGTGACCCCCATCACGGTCCCGGCCCTGATTCTGGGGAAAACCATCCCCTTCGCCATACTGGGCTTTCTGGAAATGTCGATTGCCCTGGCATTCGGGGTGCTCTGGTTCGGGATTCCCTTCGTCGGGTCGTGGTGGTTGCTGTATGCCCTGGCCCTGATATTCCTCTTTACCACTCTGGGGATGGGGATGTTCATCTCGACCATTTCATCGACCCAGCAGCAGGCGATGTTCCTGACCTGGTTTTTCTCGATTTTTGCGCTGTTGACCTCGGGCTTTTTCGCACCGATATCGAATATGCCGCAGTCCGTGCAATATTTGACATATCTGAATCCCTTGCGTTATTTCATGGTCATTGTCCGGGGGATTATGATGAAAGGAGCCGGGGCGGGGGATCTGATTCCGGAGATCGCGGCGATGGTGGCATTCGGGACGGTGATATTCACCTTTTCCTGGATACGGCTGTCGAAACGGGTAGCGTGAGGGAATTATTGACAGAGTGGGTATTAATAGTTCATTCAATTAATACTGGATTTCAGCGTTCGCCGGTATGACAAATTGCTTTAATTCAATATTCCTTCTATCATCCTATAACTAAGGGTTAAGTCCCGGTGGAGTCCCCTTCCAGATATCTGTTAACCGTATTAGATGGACAGAATATTCTTGCTCGGCTTTGGTAGACTTGTCTATTCTGTCGTAATTACTTGCCATGAAATTGAGGCGAATAATCTTCGTTTGAAATGGTATTACCAATGAGCCAGTATTATAATACCAACTACTATCGGAGGAAAGATACTCATTAAACATCACATCCAAATTATATGACTCGTTCGCCGAAACAAAGGTAATCCGCATGGAATCAATTATTATGGAATCAGCCAACATTTCACTTGTATTTTCGCCAATATACTTGAATCTAATTCCCAATATGAATGATGGACTATCCGTGTTTTGTACCCCGAATGAATTACACCAATTTACCGCGCTTACCCATATTTGCCAATCGTCCAAGAATTGACTTATATTTTGTTCCTCACACTGATTGCCTCCCTTTTGATATCGGTTATAATACTCTTCTGTCACAAATACGTCAGTATAGTATTTCGTACAACCAGCGATACATAGGGCCAATATTATCAATAAGCGGCTCCTGGATATCAGGAATTTCCCCTCAATATATTTTACATAATTCATAAAAAACCAAAGAAGACAGCCGGGTGGCCCACCCTTCAGGGTGGGTTTTACTATTTTAATTATCAAAACGTTAGACTATAACCTACCCCATCTTCCCCAGAAACGGGTGGGAGTGGGATTTGCGACCGGCCGGAGTCGCGTTGCGGATATCGTGCGCCAACACCACCGAGGGACGCGCTTCCTCCAGGCCGAACCCCCGCCCCGCCAAAGTCTCACGGTAAACCACAGTGTGCAAATCGGTGAAACCCTCGGAAAATTCCAACTCCTGACCGTTGACCGTTATAGAGCGGAAAGTACTCTTGCCTTTATCGCGCGCCGAGGCGGGTAAATCGTTAATATCAATCGAAAGATACCACTGCACGCGAGCGTTTTTAAGTTCAACATATCCGGCGCTTTTTGTAGCCGAAGCATGGTGCACTTCGTTCTTCTCGACATCGCCGAAAAGCCAGATTAACAGATCAAAAAAGTGTATCCCAATATTGGTGGTCAGTCCCCCGGAACGCTCGGCCTGCCCTTTCCAGGACACCAGATACCATGGCCCGCGCGAAGTGACATAGGTCAGGACGATGTCTTTCTTTTCACGCGTTGGGTTTTGGGCCAGTTTCTGTTTTAATTCGATTAAAGTAGGATGCACCCTTAATTGCAGGATAGTGAAAACCCGGCGGCCGAATTCCTTTTCCAGTTCCTGGAGAGCATCGATATTCCACGGGTTAAGCACCACCGGCTTTTCGCAGATAACATCGGCGCCGACCCGAAGCGCGAAGCGGGCGTGGGCGTCGTGAAGATAATTGGGCGAACAGATACTGATGTAATGCACCTGTTTGCCTTCACCCTGCCGGCGGAGTTTTTCGATATGGCGGTCGAACCGCTCGAATTCGGTAAAAAAGCGGGCCTCGCGGAAGAAACTGTCGAGAATCCCCACCGAATCGTTGGGATCGACAGCGCAGACGAGATTGTTTCCGGTTTCCTTGATGGCTTTGAGATGCCGCGGCGCGACATATCCGGCGGCTCCGGTCAGGGCGAAATTATAGGGCATAGGTTTTTCTTTCCGTTGGTCGTTAGGTTTAATATCGCCAAAGGCTTATGGAATATTATACCTCGAAGGGAGCAAGTCAAGCCCTGGATTTTATCGCCCTGGCCGGCGCTTCCGGCGTCAGGTCACATTCCGCCTGTGGCGAAACAAGACCTGACGCAACATTGCGGTCAGCAAAAAGGCCAGGTGCCCCATCCGGCGTAGGCCGCGAAGCGGGCAAGGCGGGTGGGTTATAAGCGATTGAACACCAACTGCAAACATTTCCGATATAATTCCCTTTTTAAGTCAAATTTACTTTTTCAACGTTGCCTGACAGGGGAGAGATGGAGGGATCGTCTGATTGGGCGTCAGGTCACATTCCGCCTGCAGCGAAACAGGACCTGACGCAACTTGGGATTGATAAAAAAAGTAGTATTTCGATGGTGATTTGACAGGGTGGCTATATATAAAGGGGAGTTTCTTTTGATTGCCTCGAGTATTTCAGAAGACGTTTGGCGGTTTGAAGGAAATTTTCTTATTGCCCCGGATAATTCCCGCTGGCCGGCGGTCAGCGGCCCGCACGGGAAGGGGCTCCTGCCGGAAGGGAAATATCGCATCGGAAAAGCCGTTATATTGGATTCTACGGTTTTGGCAAGTCTGCCATATAAGGATTCTTCGGGGCTGGCCTGGTGGTGCCCTTTAGAGCCTCTTTTTTTGACGAAACGAACCCATTTGGGGATTCATCCCGACGGCAACGTCCCGGGGACAAAGGAGTGTATCGGTATCACATCTTTAGATACCAGAGAATTATTTGAAAGATTAAGGCAGGGTCAAGGGGAGATTTTGATAGTCCTATATTCGTAGGGGCACGTTGCAACGTGCCTTATAAATTGCGGTCAGGTCACAATTCGCCTTCGGCGAATCAGGACCTGACCGAACTGTGCGGGGCGGATGTCCACATCCGCCCCGTTAAACATCAGGCCGTCTTAACCTCCGGCTTCTTATCGAACCGCCGGCCCACGAAATAAAACAGCACCGTCACCACCGCGATCATGATGGTCATCATGCCGAAAAAATTCCCCGGCGTGGTCTCGGTATAAATGCGGGAAAACCACCCGGCCAGCATGTCGCCCAGAAAGACGGTGAACAACCAGACCCCGGTTAACATCGATTTCATTCTCTCCGGGGCTTCCTCGAAAGCCAGTTGCAGACCAATTACGGAAATGCACAACTCGGCGGCCGTGATTAAAATATAGGCGCCGAATTCCCACCAAATGGAAACCTTGGAACCGACTGCCATGAAACCGGCCAGGGTCATCACACCCATGCACATTACAACTAACACGAAACCGATGAGCATTTTCATGGGCGAGGACAGCCAGCGTTTTTCTCCCTTATCGGTGCGCGACCAGATCCAGGCGAAAAGCGGCGTCATCACGACAATCAGGATGGGGTTCAGCCCCTGGATGGCATCGGGGGGGATTCTTCCGATGAAAGTCTCCAAATCCATGTAATCGCGGGCAAAGAGCGTCCAGGTGGAATAGGATTGATCGAATATCGACCAGAAGAAAACGATAAGTATAAATAGACCCGAAAGGCGAACCAGCGCGGTGCGGTCTTCCTGTTTTTGTTCGGGAGTCTTGGCCGGGCGCGGGCCGGATTGAATTTTTTCCTCGGGGTAATGCTTCTTACCGATGAAAAAGATACCCAGGGATACCACCATCAGGATAGTCGGGGCCATGAAAGCCGGGCCGTAGCCGTAACTATCACGAATAAACGGCAGGACCGTCGTGGTCGCGGCGGCGCCGATATTGATGGCCATATAAAACCAGGAGAAAGCCTGCGACAGGAGATGCTCTTTCCCCTGCTTTTGGTACATCATCCCCATGAGGGTGCTGATATTGGGCTTGATGGAGCCGGAGCCGCCCGCCAATAACGCCAGGGCGACATAGAGGCCGATTTCGCTGTTAAATGTTCCCAGGATGATATGTCCCAGGATGTAGGGGATAGCGAAATAGATAATGGTACGGAATTTCCCCAGCCAGCGGTCGGCGATATAGCCGCCGACGATGGGCAGAATATAACAGGCCCCCGTGAAAAACGAGGCCACCGTGGCGCTGTTGGCATCGGAATACCCCAGGGTATCGATCATGTACAGCACCAGGAGGGCTTTCATGCCGTAGAAACTGGCTCGTTCGGCCAGTTCGCCCCAGAAGATAAACCAGAATCCTTTGGGGTGTCGGTTGTCGGATGGGTTCATGCCGAAGTCTCTCCCGGAATATGTGAAGTGTTTTTATTCACGATACAAAAGCGTGGTTCTCATTTAAATTTAATAACGTTGTCATCCCCGCGAAGGCGGGGATCCAGATATTGAAAACAGCAAGGATGCTCCCAAATTTTCTAATTATTATCAATCAATATTGGTAAAGTTTTGTAAACAGACCTTGGTCCATGGCATAGGATTTTTCTTTCACCATTTTCAATGGCGGATTGATAAAATACCAATCCCATCAATTGCGGTCTGTCGTGAATGATCGGAGCATTTTCTTTTTTGCGAAGGACAGAATACCATACTCCACCGCCGCTTAATCCACCGAAACTCGCGGGCGATTCACTCAATTCATCGTAAGAAACGAGGATATCAATATAATCATGGTTATCAATTATTTCATATTTCCCAATGCCGGCGAAACCAGTAGTGTGGTGCAGACAATATGTTAGTTCATGAGCTTGATTATTTTTTTCGATTCTGGAATACTCGCCAATGCATCCAGAAGCAATCCAGACATTATCTTTAACGTTAGGAGTCGAATAGGAGACTTTCGAGCTCCACAGATTGATATCCCAGAAACTCTTTTTTGCCTTTATTGGGCCAACCTTATTGGGGGGTATTATCATTATGGCTATATCGGGGTGATTAATATCTTGTGATATTGGGGGGTCCTTAATTATTCTAAATGCGTCTTTCCTAATAGTGAAGGCCTCTCTATCCTTGCCAAAGGCCAAGCCGATTTCTTCACTTTTCCCAAATGCATCAGAATATCGCGAATCGACGACGTGATTTGCAGTTAAAATGCCATAGTGTTCATTGAATTTAATTAGAGTTCCAGATCCAAGTAAGGTCGCGCTTTTTTGATTATTTTCACTTAAAACACCCACAAGACCGATACTATACGGTGCTATATCATCTCGTATCTCATTCTTTAGTTGCACTGGTAAGTCTATTACTTTAATGGAATGGCTATTCATGAGTCATTGATTAGATTGTATTATCCAAACTGGATCCCCGCCTTCGCGGGGATGACAACGTTCAGCAAGCATACATTATCCGGTGACCATTTAGCCCTTCAATACAATAAGGCATGCGGCAGAATTGTCAAAATTGCCCCCTCACTCGTAGTCCGCTTCGAGGTAATCCTTGGTCATGGATTGGCGTTGCATCCTCTGGGCCAGTTTGCGCGAAAAATCCGCCGCCGAGTTCTCGCCATACACCTTCAGCATGTGGTTCATGGCGATTACTTCGGAGATGACGGTGATGTTCTTCCCCGGCGACAGGGGAACATTGACCTGCGGGATAGTCACCCCCAGGACGGTGGTCATGGTGTCGTCGATACCCAGGCGCTCGTAGTCGAGAGTTTCCGACCATTCCGCCAGGTGCACCTCGACCTCGATCCGTTTCTGAAGACGGATAGAACGGATGCCGAACAATCTTTCGATATCAATGATGCCGATGCCGCGGATTTCCATGTGGTGACCCAGAAGTTCGGCGCCTGTCCCGACAATTAAATCCGGAGCCTTCCGGATAATCTTAATGACATCGTCGGCGACCAACCGATGCCCCCGTTCTACCAGGTCGAGAGCGATTTCCGATTTGCCGATGCCCGATTTGCCGGTGTACAGAAGTCCCACGCCGTATACATCGACCAGTGTCCCATGCACCATGATTGAGGGTGCGAAAATCATATCGAGAACCGCCGAGAGGCGATTGGTCAGTTCCGAGGTTGATAATCGCGAGGAAAAAATGGCGGTCTCGTGCTTGTCGGCCACGGAGAGAAAACTCAAGGGGGGCGTTATCCCTTTGGAGGTAATCAAAAGCGGCACATTGGCGGCGAAGAGTCGATCCGCCGTGGCAATCAGCATTTCCTTGCCGAGCCGATTGAGATAGGTCATTTCCGTCTCGCCCAGAATCTGGGCCCGTTTGGCGGGGAAACGTTCGAAAAACCCGGTTAAAGCCAGCCCGGGACGGTGAATTTCGGAATTCGTGATGGTTTTCTTAAGGCCCGCGGGCGAGTTTAAAAGGGTCAGATCAAAGACATCTTTTTTATCTTCGAAGAATTTTCCGACAGTCAATTCCGGCATAGGCAACTCCCTGAATTGAGATAATTTACGACAACTTCGACAGAAGGGCAAATAAAAAAAGCCCCGGGCAGGTTTTCCGGGGCGTCACGATGGGTGAGGTCAGAAAATAGGGAGAAAATATCGTTCCTTAGGGTTAATTCTTATTGGGATCGCCAAAATCCTTCTGGAGATGCTGCAGTTCCTCCTGCAGACGTTTCATTTCATCGCGAAGTTTATCCATTTCCTGCCGGAATTGTCCGGCATCAAAAGATTCGTCATCATCATAATATCCGCGATACAGCCCTTTCATCTTGGGCACCTTGGGAACGGGTGGAATATCGATAACCAAATCATCCCAATTGAAATTGCCCGGCATAAAGAAGGCGCCGTAATTATCGGGGGCTTCTTCGACCTGTACCGCGATTTTCTGCTCCCGTTTATCCCGAAGAATAGTCAGATCCATTGATTCGCCTTCCTTCTTGTCGGAAACTGCTTCGCGGACTTCGGAGACTTCATCGACCGGGGAGCCGTCGATAGCCGTGATTACATCCCCGGCCCTAAGGCCGGCTTTTTCGGCAGGGGAATCCTTCTGAATTTCGGAAATAAGAACCCCGTTGCCGTCCTTGACTCCGAAATATTCGCCCAGTTGTTTATTCAACGATTCCAGAGTCACCCCGATATAGGTGTTGGTCATAGCCTCGCGGTAGTATTGGTGGCTTTTAGAGTAAGCGCGGGGACTCCAGATATTATTATCAAGGATGATAGCCCGATCGCTGTCGTCTTTTTCACCCAGGGTGATTGCGACCTGTTTTTCTTTACCCCGGCGGGAGACGGTCATGTCGATTTCATCGCCGGATTGATGGCCCTGAATAATTTGTGTAAGTTGATCGGCGTCGGCGAGGGAGATCTTGTCGATGGTGAGAATTACATCGCCCTGACGCAGTCCGGCTTCATCGGCCGGAGAATTGGGGACGACATTTTTTATGATAACTCCCTTTTCGGCATCAAGGTCGAAAGCCTCCTTGAGGTCCTTATCGACCGTCTGGGTATAAACGCCCAGCCAGGCGTCATTGGCACTGGCCGAAGCAGAAAGCAACAGAGACGAAATAAATAAGGTTAAAAGCAGGGTGACCTTTCGCCAGGAATTCATTTAAGACTCCTTTCTTTTAATTCTTTAAGAATTCTGCTTTATTTTACTGAAAAAGGGGCGGGGATGTTCCAGGAATTTAGTCAGGAAACTTTGGAAACCTTTTATTATTTCCATATCTCATTGTTTCTCATGCGTTTATTCATATCGTTGGAAAGCCGGGAATTTCATCGGCCATGAGACAGGGTAATTTCCCCAGAGACGGAAAATGAAATTTCGCAGGGATCAAGTCCTTCTTGACAAAGACGCGAAATAATGTATAATGGGTGACTGCCGGAAACGGCATTTTTGACGATATTGACATTGACGGTATAGAAAAATAAGTAGTTTTTCGCACTCCCCTGTAGCTCAGTTGGTAGAGCAGCTGACTGTTAATCAGCGGGTCGCAGGTTCGAGTCCTGCCGGGGGAGCCAAAATTCAATCCGCTGATTTCAGCGGTTCTTGTTTAACGCAAGACCCCGTGGGGTGATCCCCTCGGGGTCTCGTCGTTTCTGGCGTGTCCACGCCGACTTACGCCCGCCCGCACATTTACCCTGATTCTCTATT
>JBGSHP010000014.1:0-159698 GCA_041752195.1 Candidatus Zixiibacteriota bacterium
TCATCACTCTCTTTATTATACACCTCATATCAAAAATATATTTAATCAAATTCAGATACTCTCCCGGAGGGCTTGGACCACGGAAGGCACGGGCATCAGTCGCTGTTTTGCCTCGCTGGGTATTTGCTGCCGCCATGGTCAATATAAAAAAAGCCTCGCCCAAAAGCGAGGCTTTTCTATAAAGGACAAGATTGTCTATTATGCCGTTTTCGGCCGGCCCAGCCAGCGGATAAATTCCACGAGGGCCAGCAGGATGAAGATGCCGAAGACAATAAACCAGACTAGGAGAAAAGTCCCGGGGGCGTTATTGGCCCAGGCCGATTCGGTATAATGGTCCAGGTCCTGAATACGCTGGGCGAAGAGCGAAATGCGGGCCATGACGGTATATCCGAAGGAGGCCCCGAAGCCGATCATGAGAATCCAGATGCCGAACTTGGCCACGCCTTTAAAAGCGCCGGTATGCTCTTTGGAAAAGAAGAAATAGAACAGGGCGGCGATGGTTCCGAAGAAAATTATCAACTGGGAATACCCGGACGAGGCGTCCAGGAAGCCATTGCCCAGAAATCCTGTCCACTCGATGTTGTGCATGGAAGCATATAATTGCGTTACGACGCGGTTTTTCATCTCCAGGGGAATAGTCAAACCGGTACCGATTCCGATGTACATGGCGATCGGCCAGCGCGAGACCCAGGAATATTTGTGCGAGAAGCGGGTCCACATCATCACGCCCAGGATGGCCGGGATAATGTACCACCAGTGGGCGGAATTGAGCCAGAGCAGATAGAAGTTGCCGTCATTCAGGCGGCTGAACAGGTTGGGCTGAAGCCCGTTATGCCAGAGAATGATGACAAAATAACCGGCCGAAACGCCGACCACCAGATGTTCGGCGAATTTATAAAAGGGATTATCCTTGTAAAGGAAGGAAAAAATCCCCAGGGTCAGGAAGGCCCCCAGGCTGGTCCACAGGAAGGTTCCCATTGGAATGGTAGTAGTTTCCATTTATAAACTCACCTCCTCACTGGTTTTTGGCCCGGCGGGACACCAGGAAGCCGATGTTGCCGATGATGATAAAAAGGATTATGACCATGTGGGCGTACAACTGGATACGCATCATATCCAGGGCGTTGCCGGGATTCTGTGCCAGTTTTTCGTACTGGGCCGCCCCCAGAATACCTCCCATCATGCCGAAAACCTGGCCGGAATTCAAATAGGGATAATAGTCGGCCGCCATGACCCCGGTCAAACCCAGGGCCAGCGGAAATCCGTAGCGGGTCTGCCCGTAGGCAATCCACATATCAATGCCGCTGGTTCCGGAAATATCAACCACACATTTCATCTGGTTATAGTTCTGGATACCGCGCATCATGGGGAGACTGTCCAGAGGGGTGCCGTAGTAATCGGTCGGGAACGGCAGACGGAAGTTCTGTCCCATGCCGGCGATGACCAGGGCCGGATAGGGTTTATATCCCAGGAAGATATAGTCGATACCGTTGACAATATCACGGGCGGGATAGGTGACGCCGTTGTAGGTTTTCGGCAATCGCAGGGAATCGGAGATATCGCGGATAGCCTGGTCGGCCATCCCGGGTCCGTTTTGCGATAGGGCGGTAAAAACGATTTTCAAATTTTTCCGCCAGGCCTGTTCCACGATGGCGTAAGTCATGGGATGCAATTCGGCCAGGGAATTGGGATCGTAGTCGATGGCGACGAAGATATAATCCCCCGGCTTCAGGGTATCGATAAAATTATGGATTTTGCGGACTTCCTCGGTAACGCGGACTTCGACCGGGAAATCTACCTTATAGGTAATGACACAAACCAGCGCCAGGAAGAGAAAGACCCAACGCCGATCTACCGACATCATGCGTTCGAAAATATTCATGGGTTCCTCCTCAATCCTTGCCCAGGTAGGCGCGTTCAATGCCCAGAATGACTTTCAGGGCGGTGGCCACGATTCCCAGCCCGACCCCGATGACGATGGCGCGTTTTGCGGCCAGGTTGGGCACATTCAGAAGCCAGGAGGCGGTTTGTTCCAGGTAGGCGGTAAGCGGCCCGAAATAAGGGTTGAAGCGAATCATCACGATCAGCGCCGCCAACAACAGGAGACTGGCCAGAAGGGAGCGAGCGCGGAAGGCACGATACGAGGCTGAAGCGATAAAGAAGGCCAAAAGTGAAAACATTGTTGATTGAATGGGAATCATGACGTAGTCGAAAAAGTGACGAAACATAAAATTCTGCAGGCCGGCGGCATTGAAGAAGTTGCGGAAATAATCGAAGCCGAAAAAGATCATGGCCGTCAGGCCGAGTAAGGCCACCACGGAATATTGCCAATTTTCTCGTCTAAGCCGGATTTTATCCCAGGAGACCCGAATCAGCGACCAGATGCCCAGGGCCAGAGCGAAAATCCCGATGATATAAATCCAGTCCATCAGAAATTCAAAAATCCACTCCGACTTCTCATGGGGTACGAAGTACTGGATTATCAAGATGACGCCGAAGATAAAGACGAGGGCTAACGGTATTTGTCGTTTCATGGGGCGCCTCCTTAATTGCTGGGAACGTTAAAGAGGTTGACGTACCAATCCCAGCCGACGATGGCGGCCACGAAGCCGATCACGGCCATGATCATGATCGCGGCCTTGGCATAATCCTGGGCCTTCAGGGAACCCAGCAAGACCGGTTCCCGCCCCAGATAAGCCGAGGCGGCATAGAGTTCTTCGCCGATAAGGGTATAATCGCAGGCGACCACGAAGAAAGGAATCTGGGCGACCTCATCGGTCCCGGCGATCTGGATGGAACCGGCCAGGGCGCCGGTTTCCGCCAGAATCAGGGATTCGGCAAAGAACTTACCCATATAGATATTAGTCGCCGGGAGTTCGCGAAGCATGGTTCCGTTGACGGCCGCGACGTACGCAAACTGCGATTGGGTTACGAAGTAAACCATATCCTCATTGTAGGCATCAGGCCGCCCGGCGTCGAGATAACTGGCCTTGACGGTTTCCTGGGCCACGGTCATGACGATCGGGTCGTAACAGGGAACGATAATGCCGGTTTGGTATTCGGCCACCTTTTTGGCGACGCGTCCCAGAATGGTAAAGGAGGCAATGGTCGCGATTTCGGCGGCCGTTCCCAGGCCGAGCACATATAAAATAGGGCGGCCCATTTCGGTGGCACGCCCGATGGCTTCATCGACCGCCTCAATGCCGGCCAGAGGGCGAATGTAAAGTTCGGCCCCACGGCGAGCATGAGTGATAAAGAAGATAGCCAGAGTCGTAAAGCACAGTACGAAAATCAGAACCGGCAATTTATTGGTGTTGAACCACTGACCAAAACACTGCACCGGACCGAAGATTTCGGAGTCGGCATAAACCGTGGTATCCGGGGAGATGACCCTGACTTTATAATAGTAGTCAACGTGATCCGCCATATAGTCGGGTGATACTTCATCCAACGAACCCTGGTCCTCGAATACACCTTCGCCGATGGGGACCTTTCCCCGCTCCAGGAACGGCCCTTCCGGTGTCGCGGCCCGCAGGATGGCATAGCCGAAGACCCTGGTCGAACCGACGACGTCATCGGCCGAAGGAGTCCAAGTTACGACCACCCCGGCGCCATGATCGTTCGGTTTATCCTTGGCGTTCAGGTTTGTCACCGGGGCCGGGGGCGCAGGGGCCGGAGTAACGACCAGGGTGCCCGTATCCGGCGGCGGCGCCGATTCCTGTGCTCCGGCCGAGGATATACCTCCGGCCAGAAGAAGCGCCAGGAATACCATTAGTATTTCTTTCATAGAGAACTCTCCTCTATTTATTTGAATCAGTCTATTAGTCCCAGCCAATCCCCGAAAAGAAAAGTCAGGCGTCCCACCAGAAGGGAAACGCGGCCCATGACGGTATATCCGAAAGAGGCTCCGAACGTAATCATCAGGACCCAGACCCCGACCCGCGAGGCCGTTCCGAAAAAGCCTTTATGCTCTTTGGAAAAGAAGAAATAAACCAGGCCGCAAAAGACTCCGATGAAGACGACCCAGTTGCCCAAAATCATGATGAACTGCCCATTGGCGGCCAGACTGAAATCCGAAAAGAAAGCATCGATTCCTTCCCAGTCGACGACCAGGGGCACGAAAGTATTGCTGACCTGGGAAATAAAATCACTGCGCAGGTAGCGGATAAGGTTGAGACCGGCGGTGGTGCCGACAATAAAGGCCAGCGACCATCGGGATAGCCAGCCGTACTTGTTGCTTAGCCGCAGAAGCAGGAGAATGCCCAGGATAAGCGGTATAAAATAAAAGATGTCAAAACTCTTGAAAGGCACCTCGAAGAAATCCGACAGCGTTCGGGACACCTTGGGAATAAAATTCCCGACAAAGGTGGACCAGAAGCCGACACACATCCAGTAAGCCGCGGAAATACCGACGAAAAGATGTTCGGCGAATTTATAGTACGGATTGTCCTTGTATAAAAATGAGAAGATGGCCAGACTGCAAAAGGCCGCCAGGGTAATGTAGAATCCGTCGCGAACAGAAATCCCGAAAGGGGCGCCGGTATTTTGCACCGCCGAGAATTTGGCAAACCAACTTACCAGGAATAGAATAATAACCGCGGCCAGAATAATAAGGGAGGTGCGACGGGCGGTGCTCATATCAGGAGTCTCTCTTTTTGCCCAGGAAAAAGGCGATATTGCCGACCACGATAAAGGCCATGACCATCAGATGGGCCAGAGTCTGGGGGCCCATCATCGCGACCCCGGGGGTGGGCATTTTATCGAACTGCGGATAATGTTTCTTCAATTCGGATTCGTATTCGGCGGCGCCTTTGATACCTCCCAGGAGCCCGACCAGTTGCCGGGGATAGTACGGATACATCAGGGGTGTGGTCACGGCCGCCGAGCCGCCCGCGGTGGGGACATTGCCGGGATCGCCGGCGAATTGCACCCACTCTTTCACGCCGGGGAAACCGCCGCCAACGGATAAAAGTAAATCCATATCTTTGAGCGATTTGATATCCTGGAAAATGGGCAGGGAATCGAGGTCGCGGCCGTCGACATCGGTGGCGTACAATTTGCGGAAATCGGTGATAATGACATTCAGCACGCCCTGACTGCCCGCTTTGTAGCCGATATTGACATAATCGACACCGCCGACTTTTTCCGGGAATTCTCTTTTGATGACTCTTTCGACGGCATCGGCATTGAGCGATTGTCCCGTGGCCCATAATCCCATCAGGAACAGTTTGTGGTTTTTGGCCAGGCAATGGCGGATGAAGGCATCGGACATCGGTTGCACTTCGGGGGCCATGGAAGGGCCGTAATCGAAAGAAATCAAAACGCGGGAGCCTTCGGGAAGATATTCGACCTTATCGAAGACGGCTTTGACGATCGGGGTGGCTTTTTCCGAAAAGGTGATATTAAATAAAAGCGGCACCGAAACGGCCACGCCCATAAAAATGAAAATTATGGGTCGTTCCACTTCCCGCCCCGAGAGGGAACGCACCAAAAGCCAGATTAAGCCGCCGGCGATTAAAACAAGACTGATTATCAGGCCGAGGTTATTCACTATCGACTCCCAGGTAGGTTCTTTCGACGCCGAGGATTAGTCGCAGGGACATGGAAACCACGCCCAGGGCGATACCGATCATTATGGCTCGCTGGCCGGCCATATTGGGAGAAGTCATGATCCAGATGGCCAGATTGGGAATTTGCAGAATGGAAAAGGAATCGGGGATCCAGGCGGTAGCGTACATGCCCAGAGGGGTTCGGCCCAGGAGTATAATAAAAGCCGCCACCAGGAGAATGGTGGCGTCGACATTTTTGGCGCGGAAAGCGCGGTACGAGGCCGAGGCGACGTAAAAGGCCAGGAGAGCGTACATGGAGGCTCCGAGTGGATTAAAAATCCACTCATAGAGCATCTGGAAAAAAGAACCCGCGGCGGTGACATCGCCGGCCATCCCGGCCGGATTGCCGACTTTAAAAAGCCCGGCCAGAAGCATGACAAAAAAACCCGCCAGGGTCACGACGGAAAATCCCCAATCGCTTTTACGCGTAAAAAGTTTTTTGCCGTGAATTCGCACCAGATTGCCGCCGCCCAGGAAAAAAGCGAAGACGGCGATGATATCAAAGAAGATGGAAAAATCCTCGCCCCAGGACTCCGCCGGCGGGAAAAAGACGGACAGGATAAGGACGCTTCCGACGACGAAGGTTATTAAAAGGGGGATGCGCCGTTTCATGAAATCAGTTCTCCACCGTAAACAGCTTGTGCATAATATCGTTCAATTCCACGAAGAACGACCCCGCCCCGAATTCGGCCAGAGTGGCGGCGATGACGCCGATAATAATGGCGGCCATGGCGACAAACTTTCCCACATCCTGCCCTTTAAGCGAACCCAGTTGTTTGGGTTCATTGGAGAGGTACGCCGAAGCCGCAAAAAGTTCTTCCCCTATCAAGGTATAGTCGCAGGCGGCCACGAAGAACGGCAGTTGAGCCGGCTGGGCGGTTCCGGCAATCTGGATGGCGCCGATGGAATTTCCGGTTTCGGCCAGAATCAGGGACTCGGCGAAGAAGGCGCCCAGGTAAAAACAGGTGGCCGGTTTTTCGCGCACCATGACGCCGTCGACAGCCGCGACATAACCGAATTGCTCGTCGGTGACATAGCGCACCATGTCGTCGTTGTAGGCGTCGGGGCGCCCGGCGCCGATGTAGGCTTCTTTGATGGTTTCGCGGGCGGTGGTCATGACCAGCGACCGCGACACCGGCATGTTAATTTTGATATCGTATGCCGCCACCACCTGGGCGACTTTGCCGAGGATGGTGATGCCGGCAATGGTCTGGACATCGTCCATATCATTAATGCCGGGAACGAATAAAATGGGACGCCCCATTTCGGTGGCCCGCCCGATGGCCTCGTCGATAGCCTCCAGGCCGGCAATCTTGCGGATAAACAATTTTTTGCCCCGTTTGGCGTGAGTGATATAGTAAATCACGGCGCCGCAGACAAAGAGACCGATAACAAAGAGGTTTAACAAATTCCAATTAATAATTTCGGTACCGGCGGAAACCGGGGACGTGATTTCGGACAGGACGGCACCGCCCGTATAAAGAGCGGCGACGCGGTAGCGGTAAGGCGTCCCGGCGATTATTTTTTCATCGCTGTAAGTATTCGTGCCCAAAGGAAGAACACTCACCGAGACAAAGGAATCGGCCTCGGCCCGGAAAATTTCGTAGCCTGTAACGGGGCCGCCGGCGGTATCAGCCGCGGAGAGAGTCCAGGAAATATCGATCATTTCGCCGCAGTCATAAACATGATCCAGGGCAATAACCCCGGTCGGTGGTTCGGGAGAAACCATGGCGGTACTCTCCCCGGTCCCAAGATCGGATTGGGCGACCGCGGTCAGAAAAATAAACGGAATCAGGTTTAAAATAAATAGTGAGGGTACAAAGGCCGCTATGGGGGGTCTTCGTGAGCGCATCCTATTTAATCAGTTTCAGCCAATCGCCGAAGAGAAAATCCAAACGTCCGAGCATAAGCGACATGCGGCTCATGACGGTGTATCCAAAGGAGGCCCCGAAGGTAAGCATCAGGACCCAGATCCCCACCCGGGCGGCGCCGCCGAATACCCCTTTATGCTCCTTGGAAAAGAAAAAGTAGACCAGGCCGCAGAAGGTTCCGCCGGAAACCAGAAGGTTGGTGATGATATCACCGAAGGAGCCTTCGAAAACCGGCAGGATACTGGCCGAAATCTGGACCATGGCATTGGAAACGAAATAGGTCATCATGTAAAGGCCGGCCGTGGCACCGATGATGAAGGCCAGGGGCCAGCGCGAGAGCCACCCGATTTTTTTGAACAGGCGGGTGAGCATCAGGATGCCAAGAACAAAGCCAATCCAAGGGACGTACTTTTCGGTCCCGGCCGGATCGGAAACTTGGAGATAAAATTTGCGGTACAGGTTATCCCAGAAATAAGTGATAGCCCAATAGCCGGCGGAGATTCCCACAAAGATGGCTTCACAGGCCTTATAGAAGGCGTTGTCGCGATAGAGGAAAGAAATTATCCCCAGGGTAAGGAGAGCCGCCAACCAGACTCCGAATATTTCCCAGAAACCCATAATCAGTCCACCTTGGTCCTTTTTTCCCGGAAGAAGGCCACATTGCCGATGATAATAAACAGAATCACCACGACATGCGCGAAACTCTGCGACAAAATATAAGTGCTGGCCTTGCCGGCTTTACCGGTCAGGTCCTCGAATTCGGCGGCTCCCGACATCCCTCCCAATAATCCGAGCAACTGGCCCGATTCCAGATAGGGATAGACCTGGGGCGCCTGCACGGCGGTATTGCAGGAGGCGATTCGAAGACCGTAGCGGTCCACCGCGACCTGCACCCATTCCACGGCTCCGGGCCGCCCCGCCGAGAAATTAAACGACATATCGACATTGGAATAATTGCGGATGTTTTTCAGGAGAGGAATGGAATCGTAGGGGGTGTTATAAAGGTCGGTCGGAAACATGGCCTTGAAACTCTCCCCCATGCGCAGTATGACGAACTCGTTCCCCGATTGGAACCCGAGATTAACGTAATCCACGCCGTATTTGATGTTATTGCGAAGGGGCGGATTTTCCCGGAAGGCCGCCTCAATGGAAAGATTGGCCTGTTGCGGTCCCTGGGGCCAGAGGCCCATGATAATCACTTTAAGGTCATGGTCGAAGCAGTATTTAATGAAAGCATCGGCCATAGGCTGTAATTCCGGCGCCGACGGGGGGTCATAATCGTATGAGGCCAGGACCCGCGAGCCGGGCGGCAGATTGACGAGGGCATCGTAAGCGCTGCGCACTTCGGGAGAAATCTGCAACGGCAATTTGAACTGCATAAAGAACGGAAGCAATAAGGCCACGCCGACAAAAACGAAAACCATTCGCCTTCCGATAAAGTGCCCTTGTATGGTTCGTACAAATACCAGGATAAAAGCCAGGGCCATAATAATGACTATAATTATGGAAACGGCCGCCGAAAAATTAAGCGGTTTGGGAAAGAAGAAATACGCGGCCAGCAAAAAGGCAACGATGAGAAAATAGACAATAAGTTCAGTACGCTTCATCAGTCACCTCCCAGGTAGGCCCGTTCCAGACCCAGAATAATACGGAGCGAGGTGGAAACCAGGCCGAGGGCGATGCCGATCATGATGGCTCTCTGCCCGGCCGTATTGAGCACATTCATTATCCAGTTGGCCCATTGAGATAATTGATATTCCGGGGGAAGCCATCCGGTAACCAGGTCGCCCACGGGAACCCGCCCCAGCATGACGAAAAATCCGGCCAGAAGAAGCAGAGTGGCCTCGAAATTACGGGCGCGAAAAGCGCGGTAGGAAGCCGAGGCGACAAAGAAGGCCAGAAGGGCGAACATGGTGGCTGACAGCGGCGTGTAAATATTCACATATAGCCAGTCAAATCCGGTTCCGGGATCGCGGAAGGAAAACGACGGCGTGGCGTTAATGCCTCGGAAGCCCTCGTAAAAACCGATGCCCAGGATCAGGAGAAAAGAAATAATTATCAATACCGAATGAAAAACATCGGCTTTCCCGCGAATGATTTTAAGGGAAGACATTTTCATCAGGTTCAGGGCCCCCAGCCAAATTGCGAAAGAGGCCACGATGGCGTACCAATCGTTGAACCAGTTTTCGAAGTTGCTGAACGGTTCGCGGGGAATAAAATAGGCAATAATATAAGAGACGCCGACTATGAAAGTGATGGCCAGAGGTATTTCGCGTCTCATGTTTGACTACTCCGCCGTAAATAAGTTGGAGACATCGATCCCAAAACTTTCCAGAATAACGCCGACAAAAATAGCGATAAGAAAGACCGCCTTGGCCAGATCTTGGCCCTTCAGGGATCCCAGCAATTTCGGTTCGCGAGACAGATAAGCCGAAGCCGCGAACATTTCTTCGCCGATGAGAGTGTAATCGCAGGCGGCCACAAAGAACGGTAATTGTGCCGGCTGGGCCGTTCCGGCGATCTGTATGGAACCGATACTATTGCCGGTTTCCGCCATAATCAGGGATTCGGCGTAGAAAGACCCGATGAGAAAAATGGTGGCCGGCCGTTCGCGAAGAAAGAGCCCGTCGATGGCAGCGGCGTATCCGAATTGGTCGTCGGTAAGATACCGGACCTGGTCTTCCTGAAAGGAATCGGGCCGCCCGACCTTGCTATAGGCCTCCTTGACCACTTCGCGGGCGGTAACCATCACCATGGACCGCGAAACGGGAACATCGATACGGGTATCATTTTCCGCCGCGATGGCGGCAACTTTGCCGAGAATGGTAATTGAAGCCAGTGTCTGGACATCGTCCATATCGTTAATACCGGGAACATAGTAAATGGAGCGCCCCATTTCGGTGGCGCGGCCGACGGCATTTTCGACTTCTTCAATCCCGGCGATTTTGCGGATATAAAACTGCCGTCCGCCTTTGGCGGCCCATATAAAATAGATAATGCTGCCGTTGAGAATTAAAATGGCGATCAAAATATTCAGCCGACCCATATTAATCCATTGGGCAGTGGCCATAATCGGGCCGATCACGGCAGACTCGGAAGAAACCTGCCAGGTTATTTGATTGTCGACTTTTTTATAATTCAGGGCCGCGATTTTATAATAATAGGGAACGCCTCGTTCCGCGCGATTATCGCTATAACTGGTCTGGCCGCTCCCGGCATCGCCGACTTCCTCAAACGGGCCTTCGGGGGCCAGGGCACGCATAACCTTATATTCGGCGACCTTACCGGCCGCGTCGTCGGGCGAGACCATCCAATTTATGGTAATGGATTCGCCGTCATCATTGGGCGTATCCTCGGCGGATAATTGGCCGACCGGGGCGGGGCGAGACTCGGCGGGAACGAGGGTGTCGACTGCAGCGCCGACAAGGGCGCTGTCGGGCGGGGTTTCCTGGGCGAATAACGGCAAGGCCATCAGAAAAACCAGCGATATTATAGTCGTGAAGCCTTTCATTGCCCGTTATCCATAAAAAAAGCCCTTCCAGGATCTAATCGGTCCGGTGAGGGCTGGCTTTTATTTAAAACTTAGTATCTCTTTCATAAAACTTCCCGGCGGCCGAAACATTCCAGACCGTCGAAATCGATTTTTTCAATCTATAAGGAAGAGCGGGGTAATGTCAAGCCTAAAATACCCCGCCCACTTACTTAACGACGATTTCCGGATTTATTTTGTCTAATGAAATGACGCCGATTTCGGATTTATTCCTTAAAAAGCAATTCGGCGATCCGTTCCTGGCGCGATATGGGTACATCCGAAGGACGCATTATATTATGGGCCCTGGGGCCACGCGGTCCCTGATTAATGACAAAGACCAATTCCGTTCCTATGTCGAGGTCCTTAAAGCGTAATTGACGAAGCCAGCGCTGGTGGAAAAATATTCTCTGGCCGTCCTCGGTTAGAATGAAGCCATAGCCCATGGAACGGTTAATTTCTACAACTTTACCCTTTTGCATAAGTTCCTGTTGTCATTTCTGGCAGTTATGGCATGTCTTGGAGATTATTGAGGACATTCCCCATCGACCCCCGCACAGGCTGCCGGTGCTTATTTTTTGCAAATCAGTCCGGATTTGATTATAAATTCCGGAAACTGGTGTATTTTATCGGGAAATTGTCTTAAAACTATAGATTTTCCATCGACCTTTCAGACGATGCAAACCGAATTTATTATAATATTGAATTCCCTGCTCTTTATTGATAAAAGAAACCTCGACCCAGGCGGAATCCCCCCGCACTTCGGAACTGCCGAGAATCCGTTGCATGGAAAACCAGCGGGTCTTGGTAAGGCCGCTGTCGGTCAAATCGTTTAAAATTTCCTCGGGGTTAAAGAAGCGTCGTGGTATGTTCGTTTGAAGGGCGTAATCCTCGGACCCGGATTGCATCAATTTGCCCAAATCAAGTAAATTAGGCAGAGCCGCCCGTTCGTTGCGTTCCATGGCGCCGAAGAGTTGAATGACGACCTCGCGGGGGTCTTCCGGCGTGGATTGATTGGCACACCCGGAAAAGACTATCAGGCCTAAAAACAGCCATCCATAGAAAATGCCTCTGGTCCCTGCCATAAGAATTCCTTAAAAGCCTCCGCTAAAGGTTATGCGGTGGCTGGTTCCCAGGTCGGCTTGAGGCGAAATAGCATAAGATATTTGCATCTTACGGTATTCCACTCCGAATCCTCCGGAAAAGCCGGCCCAGTCGTCGTTGCCGGAATTGGTTTTATAATTGGAACCGAAACTGCTCCATCCCAGACGAATGAAGAGGGGTTTTATCTCCAGAATTTCAGCTCCCAGGCAAAAATACATATCATTATCGGTTGGGTAGACGATATCGCCCGCCAGAAGCAGCGGGAGTCCCTGCGGAATCGTGGAGACGCCGCCTCTGAATCTAAGCGGCAGAGGATCTTTTTCGCCGCTTTCTGTAAATCCTGATAACTGCGCCCCCAGATTCTGGGCCGCCAGACCGATAACAGTGCGGCCGCGGTCGAGAGATTGCCGGACACCCAGATCAAGGGCGAAACCGTGGGACGAATAGGCGTCTATTTTCTCATAAATGATTTTTAAAGTTCCGCCGATTTTGAAATCTTCATTCAGCATCATGGCATACCCGGCGCCGAAGAGAACATCGCTTCCGGAAAAAGTGCCTTCTTCCTCGCCCAGGCTGTTGGTCCGGACGAAGTCGCCATAACTTAAGTATTGGAGGTACAGCGAAAGGGATTTATCGCCGCGATAATTGAGAGGATGAATATATCCGACAAAACCGGACTGCATGTCGAAAATATTATCGTGATAACCGAACAGAAACCGTTTGTCTTCAAAACCAACCGTTCCGGCGGGATTGTAGAATAGCGAGGCTTCGTCGTCGGCGACCCCGGTGAAGGCTCCCCCCATGGCAACGGGACGGGCGGCCAATTCGATTTTAAGGAAACTATAACCCCGGGTGCCGACCTTGCTGTTATCAACGTCAGCGATGGCCGACACGGCTAAAATGGCCCAGAGGCCGCTCAAGGCCCAGATTTTCATGCGGAATAATTTCATGGCAAACCTTTCAAGACCTTATCAATATAGGTTACTATCGGTTGGTGTCAAACAAAAATTACCAACTCTTGGTCGTGCGATTGATTATATCCACGACCAGTTTCTCGGCGGCCCGGACCTGGCCATCGTCTTCGACTTCAATATCCGCTTCGTAAATACCTTCACTGTAAAATTGCTCTTTCCAGATCTCTTCTCCGGTCGGCTTTTGCAGGATAATATTGAAAACCACTTTCACGACATACCGGCTGACGTTATTGTTTTCGTCATAAGTGTAGGCTTTACGTTCATAATTCGATAAAACGCCGGATAAAACGGCGTCGGCTTCATCGCTTGAGACCACCTTCAGGTTGCCGTCGGCCAGGAAGGCCTCGATTACCAGGTCGGTCATGCGGTCGGACAGACCATATTCAATGGTTTTATTTTCAAAGGGTGTTACGGAGATGGTCTTTATGTCCGACTTGCCCCCGGGGGAAAAACTATAGACGCCGCAACCATTGGCAAAAACCAGGAGGATTCCCATGCCTATCGCCCCGACCGTTTTCATCATTTATTTAAACACCGGAAGGCTTGTTTTGGTTTAATTAGTTTTGCGGGTGACGACGACTTTTCCCTTTTTAATCACCGCGGCAGCCAGATTAACTCCGTAGTGGTAGGGCAATTCGCGGTAATCATTAATATCCCACAGGACCAGGTCGGCCGGCAATCCGGGGAGAATTTGTCCCAATCGCCCCCCTCTATCCAGGGCGCAGGCGGCATTGACGGTCACCGCTGTCAGTGCTTCAGCGGCGGTCAGGCGATAGGCCTGGGCCGCCAGAGCGATTATAATCTGCATCGATTCGGTATAATTGGAGCCGGGATTGCAGTCGGTGGACAGGGCGATGGTGACGCCGGATTCGATCATTTTCCGTGCCGGAGCATATTTTTTGAGCCCCAGCGAAAAACAGGTGCCGGGCAAAAGCACGGCCACCGTTCCGGATTGGGCCAGGGCCTTTATTCCCTTTTCGGAAATAAAGATGAGATGATCGGCGGATACGGCGCCCAATTCAGCGGCCAGTTCCGCGCCGCCCGAGGAACTCAATTCGTCGGCATGGAATTTCAGTTTGAAACCCAGATTTTTGGCGGCGGTCATAATGCGCCGGGATTCTTCGATGCTGAACACCCCTTCTTCGGTGAAGATATCGCAAAACTCGGCCAGTCTTTCCGCGGCTACGCGAGGTAGCATTTCGCTGATGAGCAGGTCGATATACTCGTTCCGGGAATTGCGGTATTCATCGGGAACTTCATGGGCGCCCAAAAAGGTCGGGATCATTTCCAGCGGCTGGGTGTCATTGAGATTGCGGATAATTTCCAGCGATTTTATTTCGGCCTCGGTGGAGAGACCATAGCCGGATTTGGCCTCGATGGTGGTGGTTCCGTAATTGATCATGGTTTCCAGGCGACGGGCGGTCTTTTTGGTTAAATCCGGAACGGAGGTTTCCCGCAGGTCGCGAACCGAGGATCGAATCCCGCCTCCGGCCTGGGCGATTTCCTGATAGGTCTTCCCTTCCAGGCGCATCTCGAATTCCAATTCCCGGGTATGAGAAAAGACAGGATGGGTGTGGGAATCGATTAGTCCCGGAGTTACCACCCGCTTACGGGCGTCGATAACCTGACAGCCTTCGGCCAGGTCAACCTGGCCGTCGACTTCGCCGGAATGTCCGGCCGCCAGGATTTCATCGCCGGCCACGGCCACGACACCGTTTTCGATAATACCCAGTTCCCGCATCTGGGGACCCAGACGCGGTACGGGGCCATCCATGGTGATCAACTGGCCGATATTATTAATCAGAAGGGTCGCTTTTTTTTGAGGAGCCATGGCCTTACACGACTACTTAAGCATCGGTATTTTTATCTTATGTTTCCGGGCAACGGTTATCGCTTCTTTATATCCGGCATCGACGTGGCGGGCAATCCCGATACCGGGGTCATTGGTCAAGACACGATTTATGCGTTCGTCCATCTCTTTGGAACCGTCACAGACAGTCACCTGGCCGGCATGGATGGCATTGCCCATTCCGACCCCGCCGCCATGGTGGATAGAAACCCAACTGGCGCCGGAAACGGCGTTGAGCATGGCGTTTAGCAAGGGCCAGTCGGCGATGGCATCGGAGCCGTCTTTCATGGCCTCCGTCTCGCGATAGGGCGAGGCCACCGAACCGGTGTCGAGATGATCGCGGCCGATGACAATCGGGGCCTTGATTTTGCCTTTGCGTACCAGGTCGTTAATAACCTCGCCGAAACGGGCCCGTTGACCATAACCCAGCCAACAAATACGCGATGGCAACCCCTGGAATTGGACTTTTTCCTGGGCCATTTTTATCCAACGGACCAGGGAAGGATTATCCCCGAATTCTTTCAGGACAACTTCGTCAGTGATGCGGATATCTTCGGGATCGCCGGACAGGGCCACCCAGCGGAAAGGTCCGCGCCCTTCGCAGAATAAGGGCCTAATATATGCGGGAACAAAGCCGGGAAATTCGAAAGCCTCGCGGAACCCGCCCTTTTCGGCCTGACCACGAAGGTTGTTGCCGTAATCGAAAACAATCGAGCCGGCGCGAAGGAAACGAACCATGGCCTCGCAATGCTTGACCATGGAAACATAGGCCCGATCCATGTAATCGCGGGGGTTGGTTTTTCGCAGGCGGTCGGCCTCGGTGACCGTGAGCCCTTCGGGGATATAGCCGTTCAGTTCATCGTGGGCCGAGGTTTGGTCGGTGACAATATCGGGGATAATGCCGCGGCGGAATATTTCGGGGAAAATTTCGGCGCAATTGCCGACCAGGCCGATAGATATCGCCTTTTTGGTTTGGCTGGCTTCTTTTATCAGTTTCAGGGCTTTGTCGAGCGTCTTGACTTTGACATCGCAATATCCGGTACCGACCCGGCGGTTAATGCGGGCTTCGTCGACCTCGACACATATCATGGAGCAGTTGTTCATGGTGGCCGAAAGAGGCTGGGCCCCACCCATGCCGCCCATGCCGCCGGTAAGTATCCAGCGTCCGGACAGGTCGCCGTTGAAATGGGTATTGGCCACGGCGTCGAAGGTTTCGTACGTGCCCTGAAGAATCCCCTGGGTACCTATATATATCCAACTTCCGGCGGTCATCTGGCCGAACATAATCAGGCCCATCTTGTCCAGTTGACGGAATTTTTCCCAGGTGGCCCATTTGGGGACCAGGTTGCTGTTGGCGATGAGGACACGGGGAGCATATTCGTGGGTGCGAAAGATTCCCACCGGTTTGCCGGACTGGACCAGAAGGGTTTCATCGGATTCGAGCCCCTTGAGGGACTTGATGATAGCCTGGTAACATTCCCAGTTACGGGCGGCTTTGCCGAGACCGCCGTAAACGATAAGTTCCTTTGGTTTTTCGGCGACCTCGGGGTCGAGGTTATTATTAATCATGCGGAAGGCGGCTTCCTGGGGCCAGCCTTTGCAGGTGAGTTTATTGCCGCGGGCGGCCTTAACCGGCGAATATTTCATCGGCACTCCTCTTTCTCCTTCCCCAAAAAAGATAAATATATCGGAGTGGCAGGGGTTTAGCAAATACTAAATAATTGCCACCGGAGTCTTGACCTGATTGCGGCCCCCTGATTATATTGTGGTCAATTATTCTTAAATTTTAATTACTATTCAGGGGGTGGCTTGTGTTAAGGCCCAATTACAGGATTTTCCCGTCGATTTTTGCAGTTATTCTATGGGGGTTATGGTCTCCCCTGTTTGCCGCCGACAGCACTTTCCGGGTGGACAGCTACATCCCGGAGAGGTTCGTGGATTTGAGTTGGAGGATAATCGGGGCAGGAAACCTTATGGGTGATGATGACGATCAATATAGCATTGATTATTCTTCCGGCGGCGATAATTATTCTGATAATAACCAGGGAGGGAGTCTCAGTCTCACATCTCCCTTTAGTTACACCTATGAAACAAAACCGCTTCGATTTGAAATTGGACTTATTGGCAGTATTTCCCATGATAAATCGGTTGACAAACATAAATCTTGGCCTGAATACGATGATTCAGAATTTAGATATTATAATGACCGCAAAATCGATCAGAATAATTTCCGCACGGGCCTGGGATTAGGGGTCGAGTCAGTAATCTATTTTAGTGAAACTCAATATCTTATATGCGGCTTGGGCCTGGAATCCCAATATTCACGAGGTAGAGGCAACTTCATCGCCAATGCGTACACAATCGAAGAATATCCAGACCATGATGACGCGTTCTATAGAGAGACAGAACAAAGAGATGAAAGTGAACTTGATGAGCGAAGATATTACGGACAGCTTAATATTGGCTGGGGTATGGGGCGGAAACACGATGGCCGCTCATCAATAACAGCGCTCAATATTATCACAGAATTGCGAAAAATGGGGCTTCTTATAAAAGAACCCGATTTTGATCAAATGTACATCCTATCTGACAGGCTTTATAAATACCGCCAAGAGCATAAAATTGACGAGCGCTGGCACAGAATCGAATCCCTCTCGGATATTACGAGGTATCTTAAGGAAAATCGGATAATCGTTGAAGAATCCGCCCCGATCGTTTTGATAATTCAGGACATATGGGATTATTTTCCCAAAAATCCGACCAATTATGGGATAAAGAGTGAACTCGGCCTGGGATTTGACAACGTACTGACACGCCACAGGCAGGAATCCCGCGATCAATTCAGGGAACTGGATATCTTTACCGATTCGGCAGGAGTAATCGACACAACCAACCAGGATGAATATTTGACCTTCGTTAAAGAATATACCGAATCAAGTAACTATAGCGTAAGTTCATACTGGAATATTGAAATGATCAAACCGCTATGGCCCAGGTGGATTTCCATTAACAATTTCAACATGAAATATGTCATCCATTCAAGAAGTGTCGAAGATTACTCATATAATAGATTATTGCCGAGTAAATCCGGTTATCGTCAAGAGTATGTTAGGGCAAATCGCGATTACCTTACATTGGATCATTTCTCGCAAATTAGATTTTTATATGATTCCAGAACTGAAGGTGGAGTATCGATTCTCCTGTCATACAAGTCGTATAAAACCGAGACTTACAGCCGGAGGTTAGCCCCCTATGCAGGGGAGAAGGAAAATCAATCCAAGTCAAAAGATCACCATTTACGGATTAATTCGGGAATATCTTTTACTTACCGTATCAAACCGCCGACAACGATTTACGTTGATCTGATGTATCTCTATGATAGAGATTTCAGTCAAGTAGAAAATAACAATGAAGAGAGGTCAAACAGCGGCCTATTCATATTTAATCTTGAGATTTCCCATTACATCTTATAAGGTTCAAGGCAATTTCATCGAGTAACAATTGGCGATTTTTTTCGTATGCGTAAAGACTAATGTAAATTGCCAATCAGGAGAAGAAGACATGTCCCCTATCCGAAAATTGAAGTCAAGTGAGTTCGGCAAATATGTCGATATTGCGGCCCGGGCGTACCCCGGCATGGAACTGGAATCCCCTGAAAAAAGGAAAAACATTCTCAAAAGACTTCGGGATTCACACAAATATGATCCCACCGTTAAATCCTATGGAAATTACAGGGGACGGCGTCTGTGCGGGGCGATTAAACTGCATGATTTCGAAATGAATGTCTTCGGAGCCAAAGCCCGCCTGGGCGGAGGGGCGTTTCTGGCGGTGGATTTACCTTTCAAGAAAGAACATGTGGCCCGGGAACTGATGCAGTTTTTCGTGGGGCATTTTCGGAAACGGGGTTTCCCTCTGGCCGGTTTGTACCCTTTCCGGCCCGATTTTTACCGCAAGATGGGTTTTGGTTACGGAAGCAAGGCCAGCCGGTACGTTTTTAAGCCGGCGGAGTTGCCCAAGGGGCCGACCAAAGAACATATCGATTACCTGACCGAAAAGGATTTCCCGGCCATGATGGCCTGTTCGGATAAATTCGGGGCTACCTGTCACGGGATGTTCCGGCGCAGCAATTACGAGCAGACCCGCTTTTTCCGCCAGGGGATGACGGTCCTGGGCTTTCGCCGCGGGAAAAAACTGGAGGGTTACCTGGCTTTCACTTTCGACAGCGGCCCCGGAACGACTTTTTTGCGCAAGGATATACTTATTCATGAGATGATCTATCACTCGCGCGAAGTCCTTTTGGAATTCCTGACTTTTTTGAATTCGCAGGCCGACCAGGCCAATCATATTGTTTTGACGGGCGTGGAAGATTTCTGGCATTTTATGCCGCATGACCCCCGCAATCAGAGCGACCATCTAATGTCGCCCCTGGGACACGAAACCAATACCCAGGGGGTGGGAATCATGTACCGAATAATCAACATCCCGGAATATTTTAAGATACTCAAAAATCACGATTTCGGCGGGCAAACGCTTAATCTCAAAATGGAGATTGACGATTCCTTCCTCCCGGAAAACGCCAGGGAATATGTCCTTTCGCTAAAAAAGGGCAAGGTGGTTTTGAAATCCGGCGGGGATTATGATGTCGCCATAAAACTGGATATTGCCGAGTTTACTTCGCTGGCCCTGGGAGTGGTGGATTTTAAGGATTTATATTTGGCGATGCGGGCGCAGATATCGGATGAGAGTTATCTGGAGGCGGTGACGGCGGTATTTCATTCTGCCCAAAAGCCGGTGACGTTGACGCAGTTTTGAAGGGTGATTTCCCGACCCCTTTAAGGCTAGTCACCGAGCCAGCTTACGCAATGGGCAATGGGATAAATATTTCTTCCAATAATTGTAAAAGGTAATTGTCTGTACATCCCGATATAAAATCGATTACAATTTGTTCGTTTTTAGTATCATCAGAATATCCAGCCTTATTTATCATATTCCTGAACACATTCAACGCCTTGATTTCCGGAAAGCCATTTTCCTTTTTAAACCTATCCGTCCTATTTAGGATATCCAGAAAAAACTCAAATAGATGGTTTATTACAATTTCAACCTGAGTCTTATATTTCTGAACCTCGGGTTTGTAATAAATATTTTCGTAATTAAACTTTATTAAATCGTTTAATGCTTTAAACTTATCTTCAGATATTTCTATATAATTTTTATCCAATGGCGAACATGCTATAATATCTGATACCAAATTCCCGACTATCTCGCCATTATTTCTGCCAAGTTTAGATTTTATATCGTGCGGGATTTTGCTTTCATCAATTAGCCCAGCATGAAGCAATCCGTCCTCCAAATCCCGACCTGCATATGCCACCTTATCAACCAACCGAACAATGCAACCCTCCAAAGTTGAGGGTAAACCTGCATCGGATCGTTTTTTAATAATATCCAAGTCCTTTGAGCCATTAAACGGGATAAGCTGTCTTTGGGTAAAATCCTCGCCGCAATGAGAAACGATTCCATCGCGGACCTCAAAAGTAAGACAAAGCCCAATTTGGGGTTCTCTATCAAGTTCCGCCAATTTATCAATTACACGTAGGCTATTTACTTCATGTTGAAATGACGCATTAGGATTGTGTTTTTTTACAATTTTATCGAGTATTTTTTCGCCATGGTGCCCGAAAGGCGCGTGTCCCAAGTCATGACCTAGAGCAATTGCTTCTGTAAGGTCTTCATTTAGATGTAATGCGCGGGCTATACATTTTGAAGCAGATGATACAAGCAGAGAATGTTCAAGTCTAGTACATATATGATCATTCCTGGGTATATAAAATACTTGTGTCTTATGTTTTAATCTCCTAAAAGGTTGGGAGTATGTTATTCGATGGACGTCGCGAAGGAATTCGGATCTGTTTTTATCCGGTGATATTGACTTAAGGCGTCCCCTACTTTTGGCGCTCTTCGCCGAAAACGGATGCGTATATGTATTATTTTCATATTTGTTGGGATCGAAAAACGCCATAATTTAGCCCCCCATCGTCATTTGATAATATCTTAATAAACCTTCTTAAATTATTTTCACTATTTTGAGAATTCTTATAAAGTTTATGAATTACTCTCCCTTTCCGCAGGTTACCAATATTTATTTCGTCTTTGGGAGAACAATCTGAGTCTGTTTTAAGTAAAAATAACCTTTCGAATTCTGATGGAATATTTTGCTTATTACGTACGACGACAAATCCAGATAGACCTATAACCAATGGGTTATCAAGGCCATGCATTAATGCGCGACTATCAGATTTAAAAATAACAACAGGTTTGCGCAGGGCCCAAGCTATTCCCGCTTCCGCTATGGCTCCCTCATCGGGGACTCTACCATTTAGATTTAAGACCAAACCATCACTATCCGCAACCTGAAAAGTATCAATAAGAAAAATCGCCTTGATTAATAACGCATTTGCATCTTCAAGGCTATAGCCCAACTGCATCAACTTATTATTAACCTCCGCCAATTCTATTCCGTCACGGTGCGGCAAAAATGCACTATAGCCTGACTTTTCAAGATAAAAGGCAATCTCTTGCATTTCCTCGCGCTCTTTTGAATTAAACAAGGGCCCCGCACAATATATTTTCTTCATAAAATGTTTTTTAACCCAAATTATTAATATTTCAATAAGGCACAATCACATTTAGAAGTCCACAATAAAAATAAAATATGGGCAATCAAATATTCTAAAAAATCAATTCTCCAGAATAATACTCTCCGCGACTTTGGCCGTGTACGGCTTGGAAGTGTCAATCTGGCCCTGGCCGCCTTTGATTATCAGGCCGAAACCGAGGAGAAAAGAAAGGAGTTTCTTACCGCCGCCTTTCTTTTCGATAACTCCGTCGAGTTTAATTTTGGCGCCGGCGTCGACCGGTTCAAACTCCCCTTTGGCTTCCATTTCCGTGATGCGGACTTTGATAAATCCCGGTTTGCCGGGTTTGCCGCTTTTCTGGACATCTTCGACGATGGCGGTGCCGATAGCGCCTTTTTCCACCACGGTAACGCCGCCGATGACAATCGGTTCATAAAGGTTGACCATCAGGGGAATCCCCTTTTCGACCTTGCCCGAATTAAGTTGAAGGTTGGGATCGAAAATAACTTTGACTTCGGTGCCGTCGGGTATTTGAATTTTCCCGGCCTGGATATCGCCCGCAAAAACCGCCCAAACCAACAGGCAAAGCAGGGCCATGAGAGCCGGGGTTCTTAATTTCGCATTCATTATCTATTTCTCCTTTCAATATTATATAGACTATTCCAGAATCGGCAGGAGGTCCTCCACGCTGGGGGTGAGACTCAAGGATATGGTCTTGCCCACATTGCTGAAGGTGATATCGCCGCTTATTTCAAAGAGGGCGTATTTGCCCTTGAAAGTTCTCCTGTCGCTGGCTTCCTTGCCCCAGCCTTCGGGGGCGCTTTTGAGATCATAGGCCAGGTGGATTTCATCGCCGATCTGCCACTTGATAGTCAATTCGTCGCCCTCGAACAACTGGCTGAACTCGGCCCAGCGGGGGCTTTTGCCGGCGTCGACTATTTCCACATGGAGATGGTCTTTGTCGGAAATTTTTTCGATTTTGAGTTTAAATTTCTGTTTTTGTTCAAAACTTTTGGCGGCCTGAATATAACGGTCGATTTTGCCAATATTGGCGGCATCGACGGTGGGGTTCAATTGCCCGCGGATCTTGGTTAAATCCTGAACCGCCTTGCCCAGCCGGAAGGCCGGGTCGGTATTGCCGTTAATCCGCTCGATAACATCATCGAACGCCACCCCCGCCTGCTGGGCGACAACTTTCTCGACCGTGACGCGGCGACCTTCGCCCAGAGCCCGACCCAGGTCTTTTTCGGTATTACTCAATTCGGAGGCATACAGGTTTTGATCCTGCAAAACCTGCTGGCGGATTGTCTCCCAAGTGGCGGTATCACTGGGGTTAAGGATAGATTTGGTGAACAGTTCCCAGTAATTGAGGACACGGCCGCTGCGCTTGAAAAGGACCGTTCCGGAATCCCCGGCGTGGAAGCCGTTCAACTCATTGATGATACTTTCATGTTCCCGCTTGGTCAAAAGGGTTTTGTCGCTGGGGTTCATTTTGGGCCAGAGACTCGTATCGCGCACCACGGCGGCAAACCGGGCGATGGTGACATCGAGTTGTTTCAAAGCCTCGCCGATATCGAAATTTTCGTACTTGGCGCGGATTTTCTGCGAGGGACTGCGGAAGACCTCGAAGAAAGAACGGATGACCCAGGAGCGTTCATATTCGCGGTAGGCATTGATGATATTTTTCCGGTCGGTTTCCGGGGCGTTATAGAAATTGCCGCTGTAGGCCGACAGGATTTTATCCTCGATTTCGAGAGTTTCCGGCAAGAGATAGGCGGAATGGTACAGGTACGGCACGGAAAACAAAATCATCCACAGGATGCTCAAGGTTACCAGGACATGAGTAACCCGGCGGAGCGCGTTAATCTTGCGGGCCCGGCTGATGGCGTGAAGCAGCCAGTGAAACGGCTCTTTAACGCCGACGGGGCGGATGCGGTCGGGCGGGGCGTACAATGAGCGGCCGACATCGGTGCCGATTTTTTCCGGCGTCCGGCCGGTGCAGGAGATGAAGAAAATCTGGAAATTAAGCGTGCGCCCGACGATGACTTTAAGGAATTCGCGCAGGTTGACCAGGACGCTTCGCACCGATCCGGCCCAGGCGGTATCGGCGGCGACATGATTATCCGCCAGGGTTTTTTCCAGGAAGAGATCGAAATCCTCGGCCAGGCGGCTTTCGTTTTCGGCCTTAATCAGGACGGTTTGATTTTCGCCCGTGAATCCGGGCAGAATATCGGCCTTGGAAATGACGAGGCCGACCGGCACGTGCAATTTTTTGTTGAGCGGGGCCAGGCGTTCCAGCATGCTGACGAAAGACGACACATGGGCCTTGGTTTCCAGTTCGGCGGCCATGACCTTGGGGTCGAAGAAAAACAATAGTCCGTTGCAGCCGGTCATGTAGTCTATAATCTTATCTTTTTGCTCGCCGGTTTCATGAATCGAAACCGCCCGGCCGCCGTAATCCAATGTCACAACCGGGTATTTTCGCTCGCCGTCGAGGATGGCGTTAAACTGCAGGACCTTTTCCGACAGAGTCGGCTCGGGGAATTTTTTCTCGCCGCGGGTATCGACCACGGTGCCGGTACTTATCTCGGTCTCGACCCCCCAGATAGAGCGGTAGTTAGCCAGAATTTCGCCGGCGGTGGCGTTATCGGTGATGGACAACTGCAGGTCGCGGCCGATTTTGCTTTCCTCGTTTAGAACCGTAAAATAAACGGTCTTGCCGGAATTGGCCTGTCCATAGAGGCCGATACGGATACCCGACGGCCAGGGTGAAGCCGCTCCTTTTTTCCCTTTTTGCTTCGAAGTAGACTTGGAGCCTTTTTTTAAAAAGCCTAATATTTTTCCCAATGGCACTTTAATAACCTGTTTAAAATATTTTCCCGGTCTTATTTCCCCGAGCCGGGCATTTGCATGGCCCGATGCTGCATATTTTCATATAACTTCTGGTTATACTTGATCCATGTCCGGGGGACATAAATAGCCAGGAATATAAATAACAAAATGATAAAGCCGTAGTACGCCCAGGCGGCGTTGCGCTGGGTAACCACCAGCCGGAAATAGCGCCAGCTGGAAAAGGCCCCGCCTATTTTGCTAAAGAAGGTACTGAAAGCGTTTCCGACTTTGGCCCAGAAACTGGATTTCTCGCGGTATTTCCACTCTCCGAAATAGGCTTTCAGCAATTTATTTTTATCTGCCAGTTTATTGTAGACATTGAGTCTTTGCAGGTCGTACTCCAGTGAAGTCCGGTCGGCCAGGAGGTCGTTGCCCAGTTTGGAGCGACGCCGGGCCAGTTCCAGAAGTTTCATGGCCTCGGACATCCCCCCGAACGATTCCGGCGTGACGTTGGTCTGGAGGGGTTTACCGAACTTATTGATAAAGCGGGCCATCTCATTTAAGAAAAATTTATTCAATTGAAAATCGTTGTGCAGGGCGCCGTCACGAAAGAGTAACGGCAGGAGGTGATTTTCAAAGAAGGGGCTGTCCTGGCGGATTTCCCTCTGGCCGCGAACATACATGTAGGCCCGGTTGGCCTGGCCGTCGATATCGGCTTCGGCCTCGAAATAAGTGATAAGTAACTGGGTGGTTAAAAGGCGCAGGTCCGAAGCGGTCAAGGGCAACTGCTGAATTTTGGCCAGAAAAAACTGGTCGACATCAATAGCCTTGTCGCGTTGCTGGGCCAGAGCCTGAAATAAGGCGTAGGCCCCGTTGTAGGTCTGCAGGAAGGCTTCGGTCTTGAACTCCGCGGCCCGGTTTTCATAGGTATCCAGGTACGTAAAGAGATTATCTATGTAAGATTTGATATCTTCGGTCATGTATGCCATATCCTTTTTCCCTTAAACCGCATATACGATTAAATCGGAGCGGCCCAGGCCCTGAAATTTCGAAATATTTTCGGCCCCTCGGAAAATAAGCGTTATCTGGCGGACCGACTGGGCCTGGAGCATGTCCTGCGGATGCAGGGCCACCTTATTTCCGAAGGTATTAATATCGATATCAATGGGGTCGGTTTCGCCCAGGCCGCGAGCCTCGTTGAGACCCAGGCGGACCTGCATATTGGCCCACTGGACAGCGCCGAAAATCTCCTTGCCCATGAGAATCACGGTATCGCTGACCGGGCGCGGCTTGGTAATATCGATGAAAAGGTAAATCAAATCGCGCACCTGCTCCACTCGAGGCTGATTGTATTCCACGACCCGATAGGTGCGGCTGCGGTATGTCAGCGTATCGGTGGCCACGGCCTGGGTCCCCAACTGCTCTTTCCGGGTTTGGGCCAGAAATCCCATCAGGCCCCGGATTTCATTGAGGATACCGTCGATGACCTTTATTTGCCGACCCAGATCGCGGTGGTTGTAATCCATCAGAAGGCAGTTATCGACCAAAGAAATGAACTGGCCGACATCGGTTTTGCGTTCCTTGCTGAAATATTTTTCATTGAGATAATCTTTCAATCCGGGCTGGATATTCAGCAGGGAGGTAAAAACGCGAAAGAGGCGACGCATGCGGATAATCAACTGCAGGGGATGCATCATATTCAGGGCCAGCGAGAATTCATCCAGCATGGTGCTTAAATGGTAAACATATTGATGCATTAATTCCCTATACGCGGCCTGCAGGGTCGTGGTTTCATTGGCCAGGGCGCCCTCGACGGCCATGGCCATATAGGCCCGTGAAGAAAGCGACAGAAGATTTTCCAGCCGATTCTTGAAATCGGCGGCCTGCCGCGCCAGGCGGTCATCGGCCCCGACCTGAAGGCACGGGGGATAATAATCCGAAGTCTGGGCGACATCGTTGCCCCCCACGGATAGTTCCGCAATCTGGAAAAAATTATTTTGGGATAAATTGGGGGCCTGACCCACGGTCAGAATATATTGATTCGTCAGGTACGGCAAACGGGGCAGATCTTCATCGGGATCAGGTTCGCCGGCAGGGACCTTGGTCTGGGGGTCGACACCCAGGAAAACCGGGACTCGATCGGATTTAATTTCGGCTTCGGCCTTGGGCCGGATCAGGCTGGATTCATTAATTTCAATATACTGGCCACAGGGAGCGATAGCCTGGCAGCGGGTTATTTCCACCCGCAGGCGTTTGCCATCGAGCGAAAGATTCATTCCCAGCGGCGACTTTCCCCCGAAATTTTTGGCCACCAAACCCCAACCATGATGAATGTCCACGGCATGCCAAGAGATAAGTTCCTCAAGATACTTGACCTGGTCTTTGAGATGCTGTTGGGTGATAAGCATCCCGTCCTGCCAGTTTACCGAATTTAAAGTGAAGTCACTCATAATCTTGCCTTAAGATTAAAGTATGAATTTAACCTGTCTCCAGGGTAATGTCAAGGCGATACTCCGGCAACTAAAAACTGGTTTTTTATACATAACTGGAATATCCCAGATACATCGATTTCCCTTTTGCGGCCTTCTCCACCTCGGTCCTGGCCATAAATATTTTAATATCATAGGCGAGGTCGGTCGGCAGACACAATTCCAGGGTCTTCTCGATTTTTCTTCGCAACGGCTTGTCCGGCAGCAATTCGGGAATTTTCTCCCGAGGGACATTTTTTATTATGACGCGGAATCCGCTGTCGGATTCGTAAAATGATGTCCCCAGAAAAGCACCTTTGCCGAGACGATCCACGGGCGAACCCAGACGATAGCGAAGCCGGTCGGGAATTTCGAATCGGCGCGCTACATTTTCTTCAATACTGAAATCAAAACCAAATAGAACCTGTAAAACTTCGGCGACCTGATCCCCATTGCCGGCCCAGCGATAAAACCGGGGCATGAGAATCATCCAGATCAGGCTTTCTTCCAAATCGTCTTCGCCGGGGGGATCAAAATCGAAAAGTTGCAGGAAGTCCCGAATCTGGGATGGTTCCAAGAAACTAAAGTCGAGTTTTAATTTCTCATGGGCGATTTGCGCCAGGCGTCTGATATGCGCGGCGTCGAAAGGCGCCATGAGTGTCCGGGCCCGGTTTTCCCAGTCATCGGTGCGGGTCGTGACACCTTTCAGGCCATAAAAGAACTGGTACGGGACCAGATCGACACCGCCGGGAAAACCAATTTTAAGCACGATCCGGGTTTGGTCGGTGATCATTTCTCCGGGATGAGGTTCCTGTTCGCGGATTTCCCCTTTATAGTTTTCGTCTTCCCCGACGGCGATAATTTCCACCCGATTCAGGTCCAGGCCCAGGCGTCGCAACAGGCGCAGGGCGGTGATAAAATGGAGACGATGATGCCGGCGACAGAAATCGGGCATGATTATTTGGCGGGACGAGTTCATTCGGGGATAATCTCGATTTTAAAGCGGGTGTTAAGCGGCGATCGGGCTCGTAGAAATCTTCCCAGCCGGCTCTGCAAAAGATTGATTTCATCGTCGGACAAAAAGCGGGAGGAATCAATGACGGTCTTGACGACAATGCAACGGCGCACCCCGCGGGCGGCTCTTTCGACACCGCTGGTGCAGACCACATTCTTGATACGGGGGTCAAATGTTTGAGCCCAGCGGGTTAATTCCCGGAAAGACAGGGCCCGGTCGCGATTTCGCAGGCGCGTGGCCACCTCGGTCACGATTTGCTCTTCGGTTTTGGCGGGAATGGCGCCCTGGGTGGGAATCAGGTTGCGGCATTCTTTCAGGCCGGGATGATTTTCATATAAATCGATAATTTTGCCGGCGGCGATGCCGTTGGCGCTGATGCCGGTGGTGACGGCATAGTTGACCGTGATGGCATCGGGGGGGAAACCGATTTCCTGTGAAAAATCAAACCAGAGAATCAGCTTTTCTCCCCTCTCTTCCAGAGTATAAGAACCGAATTCGGCGCCTTTTATCTCATGGGCCGGTTTATATACTTTTCCCTGGGCATCGACCACCCGGGTGACTTCGAGGATATTGACGATATTCTCCGGCAACTCCACTTCGACCAGGCGATAGCCGCCCGTATGTTTGAAAAGAGTCAATTCGTTTTTATTGACAGCCACGATGCAATCGAAAAAGATCTCAAAGGGAAACCGCAAAATTCCCTTATCGCCGCCACGGGGCAGGTCGATCCGCATCCAGAATAGTTTTTCCGAAGCACCCCCGGCCGGTCCGCCGGAACGTGATATAAAGTCATTGACCGGCGCAGGCGCGGGACCGGACTCCCAGGTGTTGGCAAAAAATTCGGGGAGAATGACGAAACTGTTGACCAGGGGGGCGAACAGGTCGGCGGAACTCCGCAAACCGCCCCATTCCAGAGGATGCCCTTCCTTGCGAAACATGTTTTCGACCGGACCGGACAGGCCGGGGCAGAATCCCCTGTCCTGGCGACAAACACCCGCGGCCGTGATCGGATACCAATATCCCCATTGTAATTGTTTGAGCAGTTCCGGGGCTCCCTTGATAAAAAGCAGGGAGTCGCGGAAGTCCATGACATTGCCGCGGAAATCTATCCCCAGATAAAGGTGATAGGGATGGGCGACAGAAACCGAGGTCTGATTCCGGGATTGCGGTTTTTCGGCGCTCACGGTCTGGGGCGAGAGGTCGACAAAATCCTGGCCGGTGTTCAGAATTATCCTCTTCACGGAAACATCGAGTATTTTTTCTTTACGCAAGGGTGTAAAGAAGAAAGTCTGACCGCCCTCGCGTTCTTCGCGATGATAGAACCGCGTAAAAGTATCGACCTCGACCACCGGGTCCCGCGGGCGGCACTGCATGACAGTAAAGGCCGGGATCGGCCAGCGCAGGCTTTCGGGACAAACTGCCCGCAGGAGAGCATCGCCGGCCAGGGAACGAACCTGGTCGATTTTATTATCCAGTCCGTGCAATTGATGGGAAAAGAGCATCAGGAGAATGCGCAGGGCCGGGTCCAGTCTTTCGGGGGACTCCGGTATCTCCGGATTCCAGGAACGAAGTTCCCGGTGCATCTCGCTGAAAATCTGCTGAGTCGAACGCGTTTTCGATTCGTTCATGTTTTTGCTTTGAAGTTACTCCAGAAAATACTGGGCCTTAAATTTTCGTTCCTGTCCGTCATCGCGGTAATTGCCGGATATCTCCACGGCCATTCCCAGAACATGTTTATGCGAGCCGGTCACATTTTCGAAGGAAATGGAAACATTGTAAAGGCGCCCTTCATATTTGTCGATGGCATTCCGCAGGCCGGAGCGGATATCGGCCTTATTGGCGGTGTACAGGTCGGTAAATTCTCTATCCCAGATGCCGCAGCCGAAATCGCCGTCGAATTTCATAGTCCCCAACCGGGTGGTGATGATGAGCCCGATGGTATGCGCGATAGATTCCTCGAGGCTGACCCTGGTCAGATACCCCTTTTGCAGCAAGAATGGGAGTGCCAGATATTCCATTTCAGTTAGTTGAGGTTAATCATGCTTCCCTGGACATTAACCTGGCCGCTGCCTTTGATATCGGCATTGGCCGAGGCTTCCGCCTTGAGGTTGGCGCCGGCTTTGAGCTCCAGATCCGCCCCGGATTTAAGGGTGATCTTGCCGTCGGCTTCCAGTTTGATATCGCCACTTCCCTGGAGCGTAAGATTGGCGCCCTTAAGAGTAATATCGCCGGAACTTTCAATGGTGATGGTGGGACCTCCGGCCTCCAGGATAATTTTATTGGAGCCGTCTTTATTGACAATTTCGATAGATTCCTTGCCGGATTCATCGCGAATCAAAATTCTATTGCCGCTTTTGGTCAGAAACAGCTTGACGTTGTTATCCTGAACCTGAGTATCATCGTGGGGTGGCGTATCGCTGTTATACAGGGCGCCCAGAATAATGGGATCGTCGGGATCGCCCATTTCATACCCGACCAGGACCTCATCGTCGACTTCAGGAATACTGTACCAGCCGTGCTGGTCGCCGGCGTGAGCCGTCAGAACCCTGACCCAGACGGTATCTTTTTCATTCCACGGAAATTTGACCTTGACCCGACCCAACTTATCGGGATCGTTATTGTCCATGACAATTCCGGTCTGGAGGAAGGAACTGCGGTTCTTATCGGGAACATCATCGACATAAGCCAGATCCAGAGGGACGCAGGTAAAATTATTCCGGTACTTGCCGCTGCCTTCATAAATATGTTTAATCGATTTGACGTAATAGGTGCCGTCGAATCCTGACATGCCCCTTATCTGGACGGGTTTTCCGACTTTAATAGAGGGGATGATGGACTGGCCGGAACAGGTAATCATCCGGCCCAGGGAGCGTTCTTTCATCCTCTTCAAAGACTCGTCGAGCGATTGCGCATCCGGGGTCATGGAATGAAGATCGACAAAACTGGCGCCCTTGAAAATATCCTTGGAGGCATCGGGCGCTTTGCGGATCAGGCTGGAAAAGGATTTATCGGGCGGGATATTCTTGGTGTTCTGCGTAAATTCCCGCGACTGCTCATAATTAAAGCCGCTGGCCGTGAATTCGGTCTGGGTGGTGCCCATATCCATGGAGAAAGAACCCAGGGAAGTCCGCCAGTTCAATTCCTCCGGTTCTCTGCCGTCGGCCTTGGTAACATTGAAATTTTTGCCGTCATAGAAGGCATAGCGGCCGGCATCGCCGGCCAGGCGCCGGATGAATTCATAGTCGGTTTCACGGTGCTGGACACAGAAGCGAACATTGGAACCGAAGGAATCCAGTTTGCCGGGCGTTATCTGATGGTCGCGGACCAGGCCGCTGACGATATCCCCCGGGGTGGTATCGGCGAAAATCCTGTTTTCCGCGGAACCATCCATGGAAATCGTAGGGCTCTGGGCTTTGAGGGTGATGACATTGAGGGCGTCGACGCTGTTCTCAAAATTCATTTCGGTGATAACACCGATAAATTCCAGGACTTTGGAAGCGGAGACTTTATCCCCGGTCGGCGTGATCGAAACGGAAATGGGTTTGCCCAGAAAGGCCGCGTAGTCCTCGGGGTTTTCGATCTGGGTTTTATCCTTAACCGCCCGCCCCAGGGTCAGGGTTAAATCGTGGTGGGCATCAATAAACTGGTCCAGATTCATGGATGCGACACTGTAGCGGATCAATTCTTTATTCACTTTGACGGTGCAATCGGCGGCCGTTTCCACGAATGATTTGTCGGTTAATTCCTGCATATTTTTCCCGGCCGGGGCGGAATTTTATCCGCCCCGTCCTTAAACCAAAAGATTACTCTTCCCAGAGGTTATCGACCTCGGTATCTCCAACTTTCACCTTGCGGGCGAAAATTTCGAATCGTTCGAAAGGCTGGTCGTCGGAATTCTGTTTGATGTGGGGCACCTCGCAGGAATAATCGGCGATGAATCCCTCCTCCCAGGCAACGGTCATCATCTCGGCGTCATTGGAATCGCGGATGGTAATGGACCCGGCTTTGCGGTTGGCGCTTCCCGAATCCATGGCCCATTGGGCGATAACCGGGGAATCGGCGTCCATTTCGCGGATCACCACGACCCCGCGGGCGTGAGCCCGGTCGGTGGGACGGCAAGTGTCGTCATAGGCAGTATTCATATTGAACGCCACCGAATGGACATTTTTGTACTTGACGCCGTCGATTTCGAGAACTGGTCTCCGTGCCATAATCTCACTCCATATCGGTTAAGGGTTTTAATGGTTTTTAAATTCATTCGGGCTTCAAGGCGGCCCAGGGGAATTGTCCCGGGGCCGTCTTTTGGAGCCCGTTATGTTACTTATCCTTTACGCTGGTCTGGTTGTTTTCGTTCCAGGCCGTGAATTCGATATTAAAGGTGCGCGCCGGATACTTGGGATTCAGGGCCACCTTGATATCGATCTCCTGGCGCTTGCGCATTTCCTCATCGGCGAAAATCTCGACCTTGTAGTCCTGGAGGATATTATCGCCGCCGGAAATGGCGCGCATGAAGGTATCGATATCCTTGCGCATAGTATCAATGAATTTCTGGTCGATGACGGTAAAGGTCTGCTTGTTCAGATAATTGCGAAGAGACTTATAAACGTAATCGTAGGTCCGCCGAATGGAGTAGACGTTGAAAGTCTCCTTGCTGAACAAGGTGGCGGCGCCCATGGCCACGGCCGTGCCTTCGAAATTGACGATGGGGTTGATGCCCTTCTCGTTGATTTTGCTGGCGTCGGGCTGGTTGGCCTTAAAGCGGATATACTTGGCATCGTTAATTTTGCCGAATTTGAATCCGGCCATCGGTTGTTGCATCCCGACCGTGATATCGCCCTGGTACATTTTTCCGGCCACCGAGGCCGACGGCGGAATCCACATGTCTTCGTCTTCATATTCGTTGGCATTGCGGGCCAGAAGATAATTGGCGAAAACCGAGGCGTACTGCTTGTAACTATCGATACCCATGAGGTTGGAAAAACTGGGATCTTCCAGCATATCCATCAGTTCCTCGAAAGTCTCGAAATTGGGCAGGTCGGTCAGGATATGCAGTTTGTTGGGCAAACCCAGCTGGCGGGCGAAGGTGTCGATATTTTCCACGGACCCGAGATATCCCGGAATGCAGGCCATGGCGAAACATTCCTTGATACTCCATTCGCGGTAGAGATCGGCCACGGCTTTGGATACCTGTTCGAATTTTTCCCGGTCGTCGGGATTGGCCAGTTCTTCGGCGCTGACATTGGCGAACCAGGAATTGACCTTTTCATCCGGTTCCTGCTGGGCGTTGGCGAAGAATTTATCGATGGCGCGGTAGGTGGTTTCCAGTTCGCGGGAAGCCTCATGCACCTTCTTCATGTTTTTGCTGAGATTCTCCTGGTACTTGGCCGACTGTTCGCTCAATTTCTTGCGAATGGAATCAAGACTTTCGTCGGCGGCCAGGTTTTCGGCCCAGATCTGGAGCCGTTGTTTCAACAGCCCCCGCTGTTTGGCGAATTCCGGCTTGGTCAGGAATTCCTTGCGCTGGAAATCCTTCTTGGGGTCGAGCCATTCGACGCCCCGCACCAGGTCGCCGTCGGCGGTTTTAAATGAAGGTAACAGCGCGGCGAAATCCTTGAAATTCCCGAAGGTCTTCCCCAGCATGGAAGTGAATTCTTCGTCGGATATCGCCTCGGCTTCCTTATATGCTTCTTTGGCTTCGGCCGGCTGGGCCTGGGCTTTTTTTTCTTCTTCTGCCATTTCTCTCACCTCTTTTCTATTCGCTCAACAGGTCCATGTAATAACGGGCCATTTTCAGGAGGGCTTCCTTTTTCCCCTTATCCATGAGAGTCTTTTGCAGGCCCTTGTTTTTCTTCAACTGCTTTTCCAGATCGTCGAGCATCTCTCGTCCGTAATAAATTTTCTGAAGATACTCATTTTGTTCGATCAACTCCTTGGATGTCAAATCCTTCATGGCCCGAATTTTAAAATCGCCGTTGACCTGTTCGCCTTCCACGGACTCCATTTCGGCCGAAAAGGAGGGGCGGAATTTTTCGAATACTTCCTTTAAATTATTACACCGCACCGGGGCGACATCGGCATCTTCGTCGTTATTCAGTTTCGCCGCATATAGAATCTTATTCGACGGCAAAAGTTCGACCGGGATGGAATCATCCTTTTTGACACGCTCGGTGGCTCCGAGGATAAATTTGGCCATTCATGCCTCCTCTATATTTAGATTAAGATTTAATTTCACCGGCATTGGCAAAAACGTATTCGTCGCCTTTGACGTCAATATTAACTTTATCCCCGGGAGAGACTTTTCCCGTGATGATATCGACCGAAAGGCGATTGATAATATCCCTCTCGATGGTCCGCTGAATGGGACGCGCACCCAGTTCGACCGTGTAGCCGTCGCGAGCCAGTTTTTTCAAGGCTTCCGGCGACAGGACCGCTTCGATATTCTGATCCTTCAATAATACGCAGAGCTGTTTGAATTCCAAAGCCGCTATCTTTTCCACCTGTTCCGGGGTAAAGGGGTAGTAAATTATGATATCATTGAGGCGATTCAGAAGTTCCGGGCGGAATTTGGTAAACAGGAAGCGGCGGACTTCCTCCATGTTGACTTCGCGGCCCTCCCGGCTGGCCTCGAGTATTTTATCGGCGGCATAGTTAGATGTAAGGACCACGATGGTATTGGAGAAATCCACCGTCCGACCCTGGCCGTCGGTCAGGCGGCCGTCATCCAGCAATTGCAAGAGAACATTGAAGACGTCGGGATGGGCCTTTTCCACTTCATCGAGAAGGACGATGGAAAAGGGTTTGCGGCGGACGGCTTCGGTCAGAAGGCCGCCGGCCTCATAGCCGACATATCCCGGCGGGGCGCCGATCATTTTGGCTACCGAGTGGGATTCCATGAATTCCGACATATCCAGCCGGGCCATGGCATTTTTGTCGTCGAAAAGAAACTCGGCCAGAAGTTTGGGCAGATGGGTTTTACCGGTTCCCGTAGGTCCCAGAAAGAGAAAGGAACCGACCGGGCGCTGGGGCAGTTTAAGGCCGGCGCGGGATTTCCGGATAGCATTGGCGACCGCCTTAACGGCGTTTTCCTGGCCGATGATTTTTTTGGCGAGCCAGGCTTCCATGTTGACCAGGCGATCTTTTTCGGCGGTCATCATCTTGGTGACCGGAATACCGGTGCGACGAGCGACCACGGCGGCCACGTCGGGAGCGTCGATTATCGGAGACAATTTTTCCACGACCGCCTTGAGTCGCTCAAAGCGATCCACTCGGGCCGTAAAGTCTTTCTGAAGTATTTCAAAATCCTTTCGGTTCATGATTTATACCTCCGCCGCGGCCGGCAATTCGGCCCGATGACCCCAGGAATCCTGAAGCATATCCAGTTTGCGGGAGAATTCGTCGTAGGTTTCCTTCAATTTGGTAAAGTCAGCCGAATCTTTTTCGGGATCCTTGCCGGCGCAGGCGCCGATAAGTTCCTGGAGTTTCTTGATATCTTCGCTCAAGGCCGGGAGAATGCTCCGGGCCATTTCCGACTTGACGGCGAACTCCGAGGCGGCCTCGTCGATAACATCGAGGGCGACATCGGGCAGATTCCGCTCGCTAAGATAGCGCTTGGCGAATTTGACGGCGCCGGTCAGGGCGTCTTCGGTATATTTAATCTTGTGATGGTCTTCGTACTTGGGTACCACGCCTTTGAGAATCCGGACGGTGCTGTTGAAATCAGGCGGTTCGATGACGATACGTTCGAAACGGCGGTCGAGAGCCTTATCTTTTTCCAGATACCGGGTGTATTCTTCCTGCGTGGTGGCGCCGACCACCCGCAATTGTCCCCGGGCCAGGGCCGGCTTGATGAGATTAGCGGCATCGCCGCCTCCGGATCCGGTGCCGACGATGGTATGGACTTCATCAATAAAGAGAATCAAGCGGCCGGCCGATTTGACTACTTCGCTTATCAGGTTTTTGAAGCGTTCTTCGAATTCACCCTTGTACTTGGCGCCGGCGATTAGGGCGCCCATGTCCACTTCCATGACGCGGACATCATGCAAAGACTTGGGGACCTTTTTATCCACCACGGCCTGGGCGAATCCCTCGACTATGGCCGTCTTGCCGACCCCGGCGCCCCCCACCAAAACGGGACTGTTTTTGCGGCGACGCAATAGTATTTGGATAACCTGCTGGATTTCTTTCTCGCGGCCGATAACCGGGTCGAACTCCCCGGCCGCCGCCTTGTTGGTCAGGTCTATACAAAATTTAAGGGTGCCGGAGACTTCCTTCTTCTTTTCGCCTTCGGCGGCCTCCCCTTCGCCCGCAGGTCCGGCGGCGATTTCCGCCACGGATTGGCCTTCGGCAATTGCCCGATAGATATCTTCCTTGGTCAGGCCAATCTTATCCTTGAGATACCCGGGTAAAGATGACTTGGGATCGAAGACGGCGATAAAAATATGCTGGGGTTCGACCAGGGCATCGTAAAGCCGCCCCTTTTCCTCGATAGCCTGGGTCAACACCTGTTGCACGCCCGGCGAGGTTATCAGGCTGTCACGGGCCGTGGTCTTGCGCGGCTGGGTTTTGAGGTACTCCTCGACCACCCCTTCGATAAAGGCCGCGCTTTTACCCAGCTGACTTAGGATTGAAACTATTTCAGTACTATCATGCCTGACGGCGGAGATCAGGAGATGTTCGACGTCGATTTCAGGATGCCGAAAGGCGGCCGCTACTTCCCGGGCGTTTTTTATGACGACGCGGGAATCCGATGAATAATTGGCAATATCCATAAAATTGCTTGTTTAAAATGGTTTATATAATACTCCCGTCATATGGAGATTCTCAAATCCGCAACATGATTGGGCAGAATAAATTAACCACATTCTAAAACAGTGTCAAGGTAATTGTCTTTATTATAGATTTTAATATCCGTCTATTCATGCTGGGTTTCAAAACCTTCTATCCATAAAAAGGGCGGTCGCTCTTTTTTCCATACCGTCCCAAATTCCTGTTCGCAGAAGGCCTCAATCCGGGCATATCCTTCATCGTCGCCGACCGCATTGTCATACAGGAAAGATTTTTCCGGATAATTGTAATGTAAGGCTTCGACAATGAAAATTCTTACCGATTTCCGCATGACCTGGGGCATTTCAATCACCAATTCGGTTCGCATTTCCCCGGCCAGAGCGGTGAGAGCGGTTTTGGTGCCTATATATCCCAAATCCAGGGCCGATTGCGCTTTTTCTTGAGGATCGGTGGTTTTTTGGAATTTCCGAATAAAATCGTTTTCCACAATAGTGTCACCCAGAGCGGCTTTGGCGATAAAGCAGGATTGGTCTTCGGCTCCCGCGGATTTTTCGCACAGCGAATCAATGAAGTTTTTGGCTCCGGCCATTTTGGCCTTGGCGATAATCAGATTGGCAATTCGGTCCGGCCACTTTTGGGCATTTGGTACAATTTTGGGGGCAAAATCTTTCAAGATCGGCCCCGGGACGGATTGTTGAAGTGTTTCCAGACACATATCGCGAATCTCGTCCTGTCCGGACAGGCCCTTATCGATTAATAGGCCGATAATATTGCGATCGCGGATAAGATCGCCGCCCTTATCGAAAATCGGGTCGATTCTTTTTCCGAGGGCGATTATCATGCGGAAAACTTCTTTGCGGACTTCATCCGGTTCTTCGACAAGGGCCCGGTTCAGTCGATTCATGACTTCTAACATGGGCTGACCATTGGCAATATATTCATCGACCGGCCCCCGAAATCTTTTGCCTTCTCGAAATTCCTTTATGCGTTCTTCGATATTGGTCACTTCCTCTGTCTCCTTTCCCTGTTTCGCTTCCCCACAGCCGATCAGGCTTGGCCATAATAATATCAGGAAAAACGCGCCGATTTTAATCGGGCGGCAGGGATTTATCATGTTCGCCGAACCGTTTGCCATTGGTTTTCGCTTCCGGCGTCGAATTTGCGGGCCTGCGGTTTATACCTTATCTCCGTATCCGTATTCCCGGCCGAGTAATACATAAGATTCTTGATGGCGCTCAAATCCAGCCAATCCATGATGGAATGTCCCAACTCGTGCCCATAGGTTTCGCGGATTACCCTTTCGGTCAGTCCGGCTTCCGCTACAAAAATAGGATTGCCGCTCAAGCCCAGGATTTCCCTTAATATTCCGTGCGTGGTTCCATGGTTGCGGGTCAAAGCCGAAGCCAGAGTGATGGTCGTGCCGGCGACGCTGCTTACCTCTATTTCTTCCCCGTTTTCACCCTTGGCATCGCAGAGATTAAAGGTCCCGCCGACCCTCATTTTCTCCGCGACATATCCGCCGTAAACGGCTTTTAAAGTAATGGAATTGGCTCCTCGGGCAGCAGCTGTATTCAGATAAGCCATGCGAACCAATCCTTTAACCACGATTATTTTTTGACCGGCGTGATTACAGGCGGTTGAGATTCTTTGTTGCTCCGTAGTCGTTTGATTCGGTTCCAGAGTTAATTTGCCATTTTGGTCCAAGTCATAGCGAACATCGGTGGCACCGGCGGCCCCCTCCAGGGTAACGGTACCCACCGACGGTTTCCAGTAGCCATTGATGGCGGTTTCGGCCGCTTCCAGGTCAAAATTGGGAAACTGCAGACGGGATGTCGCGGAGTGGCTGTCCTGAACCTTATAGACATAGGCCGTGCAGGTTTTTTCCTTATAGACATTTATGTAAAGGCGCCCGCATTCGGGGCCGGCGGCGCTTCCCACGCAGGCCTTGATATAAGTTTCGGCCTTATCCTTATCCTTGCCGCGGACGCGCATGTTAAATTGAGCGGGCGGGGTACCGCCAATCATGGGCTCGGCAATAGTGGTATCATTGCTGACAAAATGGATGGCATTGGCACCGGCGCCGCCCTGGATAGTCACCAGAACGGATGTCTGATCGTTCTTTTTAACGGATAGGTGGGGATACTGACCGGCGGGGGTGGCCCCCGTAGCCGAGTTCGCAGCCATACCGTCGAAACCGTATCGTTGTAACCGGGCAGGCGAAAAGACAACCGCGATAATCGAAAGGTTATGAGGAATGGACGGTTGCGCGAGCCCGCCGTTGGGCGTGAAACTGACCCGGACAACTTCCGCACCCGCGGAAGCGCTGGTCCGATTACCGGCCGTGATGGTGACGGTAGCCGTGGTTTGGTTGGTCAAGGTTAATTTAGGACTGGCCGTACTCCAGTACCAGGTTCCGGCGGCGCCATCGTCATGGACTGCTTTTAACCTTAGAGTCCCCCCTTTTACCATTATCGCCGACGGACGCGAACGGCCGTCTTCGGCGAAAATGCGATAAGGGGGCGGGATAGTGAATACCGGCGCCGCACCGCTTGCGGCCGGGGCGGCATTGCCGCTGGCGCCGGGAACGTAAACCCGGTCGCCGACCTGCAAGCGGTCAGGATTTCCCCGTGTGTTGCGGAGCGTCTCATTGTTGGCATGATCCCAGATAGCCCGCCAGCCTCCGTTGACCCGGTATCGTCTGGCGATCATCCAGAGGGTATCGTTGCGGATTACCGTATATTCAAAACCGCCGTTGGCCATGCTTAAGTCTCTTCCTGATTTTCCGGATTCACTTGCCGCAAATTGGGAAATTCCACGAGAACATTCCCCGGCGGAATATCCCGTTCCCGGGCATAGCCGTTGGCGTCGAGTTGACCGGTTCGTTCGCTGCCGTCGGGAAGATGCAATTTGTAATTCTCATTGGGTCGGGGATTGCCGGCCATATCCTTAAGAGTTATTTCGATATAATCTTTGAACGTCAAAAGACCCGATTCCTGTCTTCGGCCCAATTCCAGGTCTTCGAGTTTGACCGTGAAAAAGTACTCGGGCGGATTGTAGGCCCCACCGTAGCGTTGGCGTTCTTCTTCGGTGGGGATTTCATCGGTGTCTTCGTGATATTCATATTCCCATTGAACCTCGGCCTGCCCGCCTTTGAATACGGCCGGGATTTCGGCGATTTTGTCGTGGGCGCCATCCTGGTCGTGCTCATATATGATTATCTGGCATTCGGTGTTGTCGCGAACATCCTCCAGTTTGGCGGTCAATTTCAAAGTGTCTCCCCGCCGGGCCTCGGGGGCGCTCCATTTCATTTCCTTGATGCGCGGCCCGCGATAAACAGGAATTCGTTCCGACTCGCTATTCAGACCGTTCTTGGATAATTTGACCTCAAAATAAACCTGGTCCCCTTCTTTTAAATCATCGGGAATATCGAGCATATCGGCAAAGGAGTTGCCGTTTATTTCACCCTTGATTTTACCCAGTTTCTTGCCGCTTTCGGATTTACCCGTAATTTCTATGGCGGCGCCGTTGCCGACAAAGGCGGTTTGCACCACGAATCGGGTAGCACTGCCGGTATAGGCTACGCCCGACATCCAGGACGCGCTTATCAGGAAGGAATCGAGTTTTACTTCGTGCTCCTGGTCGACACCTTTGTTGAATTTCAGGTCCGCCATTATTCCTCAACGGGACGGTAGGTCCCCGGGGCAATGCTTTCGATTACATTTTTTAACTGAAGCCCGACCGTCTGATATGATTTTTTATTAAACTGCATGGAAAAAGTGAATCCGACACCGTCGATAAGGACGAAGACATATTTATTTATGGTGACTTTATCGTCACTGGGCATCCACTTATAGACGAATTCCCAGGCCGGGTGACCGTCGTCGATAGTAATATCCTCGTCTTTTAAGACTTCCGCTCCCTTGAGACCGGATAATATCGGCTGGGTTCTTTCTTTGGCGAAATCTTTGATATTATCATGGCGTTTGGAGCGGTCCAGGGTCAGTAACAGGTTATGCTCGACACCGTCCTCATTGGGGCCGATAAAGTTAAACACCATCGGTTCCAACCATCCTTTGGGAAGGTCGAATTTATGCCAGGGGCGTATCTTGGAGCCGAACATATTTTCGTTCTCCTTTGTATTCAAGAGCGGGCCTTTTCGCGGTTATTTTTTTGCTATTTTCTTCTGTAATTGCTCCGGGGTCGACACATTAAAAACCTGCCGGATGGCGTCGACCCGACCGTTTTTCATCCCCACCCAACTATCGCCGAGACCTTCCTCGAGCCCCGCCAGGTATTCATCGAGAGCCGTATGCGGGGGACCGTCGTAGGATGTCGAAAGTCTGTCGTAAAAATCCAGGATATCCTTGTGGGCCTTGTTTGCCTTCAATTTTTTCCAGACATCGTGGAATAATTTCTTCTCTTTTTCGCCGATTTCATCGATGGCTTTGGCCAATTCCACGAGAGTGGATACACCCGTTCCGACCGCTTTGAGGACCAGGCCTATCGGGGCGCCCACAATGGTGCAGGTGAGGGCGCTTCCCAGAGTATTTACCGCCCGGCCGCCGGCTATGGCAAAATTATAGGCGGTCGTTCGGTCAAGATATTCCTTGTCGAAATCGATCTGCTTCTGTTTATCCTCCACGACCATCTCATAGTAGATAAATAATCCCGTATCCATACCGTCGGCCAGGGCCCCCAAAACACCGGCGGTCTTGCCCAAAACTTTGGCCGCCGTTTCAGCCTTATTCAGATAGTTCAGAGTTTCCGCGGTGATACCGACGACATCTTCGGCAAAATCGATCGTCTTGGTGACGGCATCGAGATAATCTTTGGTCTTCTTAGAGCCGCCGGCTTTGTTCCAGGCGTCCGCCATGAAGACGCCTTCAAATAGAAGATACAGACCGCTGCCCAGCAGAATACCGGACATCCCTTTGGGCGTGGCCAGGGCGTCGACCGACCCCTGGGTCTTGATCATGGCCTTGGCCTGATTAAAAGTGACGCTGCTGTCGAGCAATTTTTCGCTCTGGAGAATTTCAAAGACATCTTTGGAAAATTTCTCCATATTGTTACCGACATGAGCGCCCAATGCGAGGGTAATGAACGTAAGGTTTTCGCGGGCGGCATACAAAGGATTGAGATTCAGGGCAGCTTCTTCGAGAGCCCCGGTCTTCTGCGTTTTATCAATCGAATTTTTAAGGCCATTGGCTTTGGCCCCGGAAATGAAAGGCTTGTAGACTTCCTCCCAAAAGCGACTATCCCAACCCTTGCCCAGCCAATATCCTTTAACCTTGGGCGTCTGCCCTTTTTTCTTGAATATCCAGCAGGTATTGGGATACGGCTTGGCGCCGCCGAAACTTTTGACCCCCAGGACAGCGGAGCGATCATCATTGAATACGATTTCCGATTCTGCCAAATCCCGGGAAAATACCGGCATGGGGGTTTTAAACAGAGTCAGTTGGGCCTGGGCGATAATGTCCCGGACCTGGTCGCTGTTATGGCCGCTGGCATCGCGGAGGTTGAAGTCTTTCAGAAACTGTTTATTTTCTTTGAGAGTATGATAAATGACGCGGGCCACGGCGTTGGCTTTCCGGGCAATCCGGGCACATTCCGCATTTTCCATCAAATACATTTCCGTGGTCTTAAGCATATCATTCAAGTCGCCCGTCATTTTGGCGTAATGCTTAATCCAGGGATCAACCGGCTTGCCGGAGCTATGATTAACGACGCCGATTTGCAGTTTATAATTATCCTGAATGGAAAAAGAGCCGATTTGATAAAGACATTGCATGAAACTGCGGGCACAGCCCAAGCGCGATAATTCCTTGACGAATTCTTCCTGGATTTTCTTGAGGCGCCAGGTTAAATCCATGATGCGCGGCAGAAAAGCATAACGCCGGCACTTAAGAATGATCTTCGGTCTTTGCCCTTTGGGAGCCGCTGTAAATTTGAATACCTGCCACTCTTTCGGCTTGGAGGCCTTGTCGTCCTCGTAAGGCGGTGTCGGCGCCCATCTCATATCACCCACAAAATGCTCGCGACGATCGGAGGCGATGGTTCGCAGTCCCTGTTCATCAACCAGGTAATAATCAACCCAGGCGCGGTAGGTCTCGCCGGGAACTAAGAAGATGGTCTGCGGCTCCTTGGGTTTGCCCAATTCTTTAATATCGGAAACACGTTTGTGATAAATGGGGGCGTGGATAAAGGATAACCCCGGTTTTACTTTTTCCAACTGGGCCGGTTTTTTCCCCTTATTGCGGCTAAGCCAGGGTTTCCAGAAGATATCGCACCAATCCACGGCATTGAAGGCGTACAACTCGCCTTCGACAATATAGCCGTAATAAAAAGCCTTATTCCCCGAGATCAGGATTTCGCAGCGGTCGACGAGGGTGGTCCCTTTTTTCTGGTTCTTTTCCGGACCCAGGGCATATTCCCAATAGAAAAGCGGTTGCTGTATGGGAATCCCTTTTCTTTTATCTTTCGGCGCCATGATTATATCGGGGTTTTATATCTGATCCAGTTTTTCTTCACTAAGAAGTTCCTGGTATACGGAGTCTATTTCCTGGTCTTCGGGTTCGAAATTATCGAGTTTGTCATCGGCCTTATTTTCCGCCTTTTCGTCGTATTCCTCTTCCGGTTTTTCGGTTTCTTCGGTGTTGAGGTAACCTTCATCGGTCTCGGCCATTTTCAAATCGGCGTAGGGAACCTCGGCAAACAGCAGATATTTGGGCGCTCCGTATCCGGGATAAATTTCCAGGGAATAAGAGAGGTCTGGATTCAGGTCGGTGAATTTCAGGGTCACCTGCTGGTCACCCTTGACGCAGTCGTCTTTGACCATCAAGGTCCTGGAATATGTTTTGCCGGTATCGGTGCTGAACAGGGTGAATTCGTCATCGGCGTTTTCCACCAGGTCAGGATTTATCTGAAAGTCGATAGTCAGTTCATAAGGCGGTTGCAGGAGAGGGACCGCCACTTCATGCGTTTTATTGGTGGCCAGGGCGAATTTCTGCCCCGCCTGTTCCTGTTTATTCAAGGCTTTTTTTTGAGTCGAACTCATTATGACCGGCGCCGTTCCTGTGGTTATTGTTCTGCTTCAAAAATCTTACGGAATGATAATCACTTTCACCTGTCCGGGAGGGACATTTTCCAGTTTGGCTTTGCCCTGATTGTCGGTATTTGTTTCGCGGATCTCACCGTTGGACAGTTGCACCTTAATCTTCTGATCTTTGAGGACATTGCCGTCCTTGTCTTTCAAATTGATCTCGACCCAATCCTTGTACCGAAGAATGTTGGAATTGGCCGTGCATTGGTCGACAATAGCCGAAAAATAAAATGTCGGCGAGGAATATTTCTGCTTACTGCGTTGCATGTCGAGCAATTCCTGGTCTATCTGAAGTTCCCATTCGACCTCGATTTTATTTCCCTTAACCTGGGCTTCCAAAGTCCGATACAGGCGGTCGGCAAAGCCGATATCGCGGACAAAAATATTCAGGAGCGCTTCCTGCTCATCCTCGAATCCGGCGGTTTCCACCTGAATTTTCACTTTTTCGCCGACCTCGGCGGTTTTGGTCGACCAGTCGGCTTTGGTAATGGCTTTAAGGCTTATTTCATGATTACCTTCAGAAACTCCGGCCTGCTGGACCTGTCCGGCCAAGGGCCCCCGGGTAACCTGGTCATCCGGGTCTTTAACCTCGTACTGCCCGCCCGTGACGGGTTTCCCGCCCTTATCGACGAATTTGACGTTCAGAAAATGACCTTTGGCGCTTTCCACGCCCGATGATTCGGCCGAAGCCGACTGCCCCGAACCGCTGGAGCCGCTGCCACCGCCTCCCCCGCCGCCATTGCCTATCATGACATTGAAACTTCCCATCATGATTTTGGCTTTATTAGAGGGCGGTTTCTGGAAGGTTGTCCCCGGCGGGGTGGCGATATGTGACGGCGTATTGCTGGCCTGGCTGTCCTGCATGGCGGCCGGCTGACCCATAATCTTGACGGTGGTGCTCAAGCCGCTGTCCAGGATTCCGGTAAAGGGATGCGGCAGAGGGGTCGGCACCGGGCCGGCGGGTGAGGGCACCATGACAATATGAATATCGACACCTACGACCTGGTCGTTTTTCTTCGCGGCCGGCATTTTATTAATCAGCACCGTCCCGGCGGCGATAACCGTCCCGGTCGGCATATCGGCGGGATCATTACAAGTCATGGCCATGTCGCCCATTCGGGCGGCGCCTTTTCCCATCATTACTCCAATCTGATAAACAGCCGGATTTCGGCAATCGTTGTAAATTATATTAAAAGTCGTCGCGACAGGCAATATAGTTTAATAAAACTTTTTGATTTTACGCAAAGCGGGGTTCAGACCCGGCCATATCTTTAATATTCAGGGTCGAAAGTCTGAAAAAGTCCTTGCGGTTGATTGATAATTAGTTTTAAATTTCCTGAATACAGCAGGTTAGGAATCGGCTTTGGCTATCCAACCGGCTGTTTGATGTCGTTTTTAGCTTTTCGCACAATAAAAACAGTTTGGCAGGGATGCCGGCCGGGAGAAATATTTAATGGCAGACGAGAGCAAAACCGGTAAATGGGATGATTCCCAGGTTCCGGCCCCCGATCCCCTGGGGGTCATAGGCTGGGTAATAGGCGGCAAGTATAAGGTCCGCTCCTATATCGGCGGCGGCGGGTTCGGCGAAGTCTACGATGGGTTCAATACCCATCTGCCCGAACAAAGGCTGGTTATCAAGTTTTTCAAAAGAGTCCAGGCCCGTGAGAAATTCGAAAAAGAAGCCAAAATCCTGTGTCTCCTGGAGCATCCCCATATTTCGCGGGTAATCGACTTTCTTCCGGATGAAGGCGCCCTGGTAATCGCCTTTATCGATGGGATCGACGGCGGACAGATACTCAAGGAAAAAGGGGCCCTGGCGGAACAGATGTTTCTCAACGTGGCCCGCTCCATTACCAGCGCTCTGGCCTATGCTCATTCCAAAAAAATCGCCCATCGCGACGTCAAGCCGGACAATATTCTCGTGGATCGCAACGGCCATGTTTACCTGATAGATTTCGGTATCGCCAAGGTCATGCGGGAAAACGCCACCAAGACCGCGTATCAGGCTTTAACGCCGATGTTCGCGGCCCCGGAGCGGCAAACCGGAATGGCCGATTATAATCCGTTTCTTAGCGATATTTATGAAATCGGCGTTACCCTTTTCAACCTAGTTACCAAGGAAATGCCCTATCGCAACCCCACCAATCCCGATTTAAGCGAATGGGGCGGCCCGGCCGCAAAAAAATTGTCGCCGCAGTTGAAGCGAATCCTGATGAAAGCAACCCACCCCGACCCCAGCCGCCGTTACCAGACGGTGGCCGAATTGCATGAAGAATTGCAGCATCTCGAGGTGGTTTACTGGCGGCGCAACTTAACCCCCTGGTTGGTAGCCGCAGGACTGGTCGTGGTTGCGGCCGCGGGATTTTTTCTGCTCAAGGATAAATTCACCGGGGTCTCAAATACCGGCTCGCAGACAGTCGCGGAAAAAGAACAAAATCAGGCCCCGGACACAAGCCCGGCGAAAAAGCCGGTCGTGACGGCCGATACGGCAAAGCGGGCAGTTGAGACCGCCGTCAAACCGCCGGAGGTTAAGCCGGACCCGGCCCGTCAGGATACCGTTCCCCTCAAGCCCGCATCGGGAACAGCGTCGACAACGCCGGTGACCGAGCCCAAACCGGCCGTGGAAGTCTTGCCGACAATTCTGGTGAAGGTCATTCCGGATTACAATGTGTCCCTGTTAATCGACGGGGTCCAGAGGAGTCAGAATAAAAATTATCAGATATCCAAGGGTCGGCATGAAATCACCGTCATGCAACCGGATTACCCCATTTATGTTGACAATATCGACCTGGAAGTGGACAGGACCTTGCGCTATGACTTGGCCCAGATATACGCCAATTCCGAATCGCAATCATTCCGTATCGGTGTGATTCCGGCTGATATCAAAGGCGGCTCGTTGCAGGTATCATTTAACGGCGGGGCCCGGTCTTATAATGCCGACAATATTCCCGTCCTGGACCTTAATAAACCGGCCGGCAAATGGCAGGTGGCTTTCAAGTTTCTCAATGCCCAGGGGCGGACGATGGAAAACGCCCGCATCGACTCCGTGGTCACTTTTCCTTATGGCGGCGGTCCCCATACCAAAATGGCGGGCAGCCAGGCGGTCGTGGATTTCGGGGCCGAGCGCTGGAAAGGGCTGTCGTCGATTGATTTGCTTATTTTCTGGACTCAAAAATAAATTGAACTATAAACAATACACGGAGGTGCAATGCCCAAACAAAACGGAATTTTTCGCGCGCTTTGCCTGTTGCTGCTCCTGATGTACCTGCAATCGACCCTGATCGTCTCGGGCGTTCTGGCCCAGGGTCCGGATTGCGGATACGGTCCGGCCGGCCCGGACCTGGAACATGCCCGGCAAAGTTTCAAGGCGCTTAACTACCAGTGTGCCGAGCAGGAAATAAACGACCTGCTGAATAATCCCAATATCGACCTGGAATTAAAGGCCAACGCCCATGTTCTCATGGCGGCGGTCTATTATGCCAAGGTCCGCGATACCCGGGAAAAAGAAAAAGCGGTCGTGGATGAGTTCGCCCGGGCTTTCCGCGCTTATCAGGATTGGCAGGGCGACCTGGATATCAAATCCAGCGAATTCGCGGCTATGATGGAGAAGGCCAAGTTGATGGTTGAGGACGAAGTAGCGGCCAAGGCGGCCGAGCCGGTGGTGGAAGAAAAACCGGCCGTAACGCCTGTCATTGAAGAGACCAAAAAGGGCAAGCCGCTTTACACCAAGTGGTGGGCGATTGTCCTGGGTGTCGGCCTGGTGGCCGGAGTGGTGGCCCTGGCCGGCGGCGGTGGCGGCGGCGGTACCGAAAATACTTTGCCCGATTTCCCCGACACCCCGACCAAACAGGCGCCGGACAGCCAATCGCAACCAGCCGATGAAACCGGGAAATGAAACGAATGGACGGCGCTTTATGGATAAAGCGCTTTGAAGGGAGAATTCAATGAAAAATATGTTAAAGATTCTTATCGGCTCGATACTGATATCCCTTTTGGGAATCGCCGTCATGGCGCAGGCCCCCGGTACCATGATGTACCAGGGACGTCTGACGGATGCGGCTGGTAATCCCATGTTCGGGACAGTCGATGATGTCATTTTCACGATTTATGACGATACTTCGTCGTCGAAAGTGGCCATCTGGAGTGAAGTCCTGCCGCTGACGTGCAATGAGCAGGGCATATTCACGGTGGAATTGGGTCTGACCGCGCCTTTGGACAATACCGTTTTCAATGGCTCCAAACGGTGGTTGGGGATTACGGTCGACCCGGATCCGGAAATGTCGCCTCTACAGTTATTGACTTCGGCGCCGTATGCAGCTTCCAGCAATAATATGGGCGTTGCCCATAAATTCCCCTTCCAGGGGTATAAGGCCATCCCCACATCCTCGGCCAGTAGTGCCATAGACTCAGTCACCATAGAAATCAGCCAGCCGGGCGTCGTCCTTGTTTTCGCTCAAACCAATGTTTATGCCAACCATGCCGCCGAAATTGATAATATTTATTTCCAGATATCCAGTACCAGGTCCAGTGTGGATTTTGGTCAGGGGTTTGGGTGGCTTTATTTGCCGGCGGCGGCGGGGACCGGACGTTATGCCCAGTGCATCTCGGTTTTTAAGCCGTTCTATGAGGCAAGCGCGGGAACCAAGAAATATTATTTCAATGGTTATGTTACGACGGGAACAAGTAATACGGATGAAATGTGGAACCTGCAATTGGGTGCCACATATTTCCCCATGGCCATTGATGCAGCCAAAACGATGGAGACATTTTTCTCTGGAAATGGCGGGGCGACTTCAGCTCCTGGAACGGAAAAATAAGGAATTGATAACCTCGGAGAATATTGAAAGAGGTCATGCATGACCAAAAGAAAAATAAATAAATTGTGCGCTTTTACTCCGACCGAGTTATCAATAATTCTTTGCGTACTTTTGATAATTTGGTCGGGACCCGCCCTGGCCCAGATGCAAAGCGAGGATTATTCCCTCGGTTTCGGCGGACCGGTCGGCGGCGGCGGAACCAGTAGTTCCGAAAACTATGGCGTTACCGGCTTGGTACCTCTGGGCGTTCCGGGGACGGCCGCAAGCGATCAGTTTTCCGCCTATGCCGGGCCGGTGGCGATTCTATACAGCGGCCTGACCGCCTTTTCGGCACAATATACCGGCGGTTCAACGGTGAGCGTCCCCTTCGGGGCTGCTTATACTTTGAAAGTAGGCTATAGCGGCGGCGGCGGTGATGTAGCAGGTATAATTCATTATCGCCAAGGTGGCGCTACGGCCTGGACCGATGCGGCCATGAGCCTTGATGGAGACACCCTGATTTTCAACGTCCCGGCTCCACAGGTTTCTTTAAGAGGTCTGGAATTCTGGTTTGAGGTTCAGAGAGGGTCTTATTATACCCTGGTGGGATCCGACCTCTTCCCATGTTATCTTCGTGCCCTGGTAACCAACGCCCAGGGTCAGAGACCGACCGCTACACCTGCCAATCAGTATCGCATCGTCAGTCTGCCGATCCAGGCGACGGCCAACGGCGCCGACGATGTCTTCCTTGACGACCTCGGAGCCGCTGACAAATCACGGTGGCGTTTGGGAAGTTTCGATCCGGGGACAGGTACGGTCGACGAATATCCTGATGCCGCGGATGTCACTCCCGGCCGGGGATACTGGCTGATTACCCGTAATGCCGACACTTACGGCGCGGCGGGTGTTTCGGTCCGCCCCAATCTGGACATGATTCTGGACGCTTATCAAATACCCCTTGATTCGGGCTGGAATCTGATTGCCACTCCCTACGGTTTCAATGTTGCCTGGGAGAATGTCTATTTCCGCATCGGCGGTACTTACATAACGGATCATCCGGATACGCTGGTAGAGGATGTCATTTACTCGTATACCGGGACGGCCTATCAGGAAGTTCCGACGCTTACCCCATGGAATGGCGTATTTATGTATTTCAAAAAAGACGGCTACTATATTGTCTTCCCTTATCAGGAAAGTTCTGGAACCCTGAAGACAGCCCCGGAAGATGCGGAGCCGTATTTTGCCGAGGACTTCTGGTCGATTAGCCTTAATCTTAAGTCCGGCGAGTTTGCCGACCGGGGAAATTTTATCGGGGTCCGCCCCGATGCTGTCGACGGCCCGGATAAGTACGATTTCTCGGAGCCGCCGGCGGCTCCGGAATCGCCCTGGCTGGCCCTGCGCCTGCCGAACGAGGAACGCCACCTGCGCCGCTCCGATTACCGCGCACCGTTGAAGCAGGGAGCCACTTGGTTTCTGGAAATGGCTTCGGGCACGGATCGGGTTTTATCTTTGGGTGATGTCCTGCAAATACCTTCCGATATGGATGCCATGCTGGTTCTGGATAACGGCACGACGATCGATATTCATGCTGACATGGAAATACCGCTTCCTGATGCGATCGGTTCCGCGCGCGTGATAATCGGCGTCAAGGAATATACGGCCCAGGAAATATCCTCCATTCTTCCCCGGGAATACAGCCTGGGGCAGAATTATCCCAATCCTTTCAACCCCATAACGACCATTCGTTTTGACCTTCCCGCGGCAGGGCATGTCGTGCTGGAAGTCTACAACGTTCTGGGGCAGAAAGTGAAAACTCTGGTGGATGAACACCGGACCGCGGGATTCCATACGGCCGAATGGAATGGCACCGATAACCGCGGCGTGGCCGTGGCCAGCGGGGTCTATTTCTATCGGATGGAAGCCGGGAATTTCAGTTCTTATCGCAAGATGCTTTTGCTGAAATAGCGGATTTTACTTAAATCGAAAAAGGCCGGTCTTAGCCGGCCTTTTTTATACCGTCAATTTGCGCCGGGCTTCGGCAATGGCACCGGCTAAATTCTCCGGTTCCTGGGAACCTATCAGAATTTTCTTGCCGTTTTTCAATTCCAGTTGAACGCCTTTGTTTCCGGAAACACTGTAGGCCATGCCCCGCGAGGGCGACCAGCGTATCCCCCATCCGCCGTATTCTCTTATGGGGCGATACTGTCTGACCGAGCATTCTTTGATTTCGGCCAGCGCCATCAGGCGCCGCCCCAGAATGGTCATTTTTATTTCGATATGATTGGGCCAGATTCGGGTGGTCATGCGAAACATGAAAATTAAAAGCGGCAAGGCTAATCCGACCAGAATCCAGATTGCCCATAATAAGGAGTCGGGAGCGGGATTATTACCGACCGGCGTCCCCTGAATTATCTGCCGATAAAACATTATCCAGGCGACCAGGGCGATTGCGATAACTAACCCCAGAATCCATTTCTGTGTAAATCTTTGCTTTTCTATATACGAGTAGTTTTCCGAAGAATTCAGCATCATGGTTTTAATTTCCTCTGGTATCGCCGGCCTAAGGCCTGGAAGCGGCCGGTATCGATATTATATACTGACCGGAAAATAGAATATTCAATGGAAAAATTAATGGCCGGGAGGAAAATTCGAGGAATTTCTTAACAATTCCAACCACCCATTAAGGCCCTGGCGCTCGACCAGTTTATGGACGCGGCGGAAACCTTCGCCATAATGGGGATGCGTATCCTGAAATAAGTTATGGATAAGATATTTAGGATAATCTCCGGATAATTGCCCCAGCACAAGATACGAGGCATAGTTGCAGCTGCCCTCGGCAAGAGCCTCATCGTGCCCGGTTTCCCTTTGCTGAAAGAGCCAGACGTGCATCAACTCGTGGGAAACGGCGCTGATATAATCATATTCGGGCATGCCGTCCAGAATATAGATATCGAATTTCTCTTTCCTTGAGCCCAGCCAGGATTTGCTGGCCTCATATTTGACAAATCCGGTATGCCTATCGGAGATTTCGAGACTGACGCTTTGGAGTTTATTTTTGTCGACCAGATGTAATTCCATCTCGCCGGTTTTGACGGTGATCCCTTTCGCCGCCAGGCGGGCGATGGCATCTTTCATGAGGCGGTCGGCACGGATAGTACTCGAAACCGCAGAGCGCGCGCAGATGCCGCAAACCTGGCGCCCGTCGGGGTATGTCTCCCCTCCCAGGGTCAGGTCTTCCCCGATAAAGCGGCCGCAGTATTCGCACCGGGGATTTTCTTTCTCATGGCTTTGACAGTAATTGTTGCCCCAGTAGTCGATCAAATAATTTCCCGTGATGATTTTCCCGCACAAAGCGCATTTGAGCGCAATATGCTCTTCGTAACAATCCTTATGATAAAAGAATCCGTCCTGCTCAATATATTCGCCGGTAATGGGACGGCCGCACTGGCGGCAGCGGAGAGCGTAATTCTGATAATAACAATTTTCGCATATTATTTTGCCGTCATGATTGAAGAATTTCCCGGATCCGATATTTTTCTGGCACAGGGCGCAACGAAAATGGTCGGGATGAAAAAATTTACCGCCCGCCTGAATGTACCGGCCGGTTATTTCCTTTCCGCAATAACCGCAGACCGGCGTATCGGCGCCAAGGCCGTTAATGGAAATTAAAATGATGATTGAAAATGTGATTAAAAGGAGAATAGCGCCGGATATCCACCTGTCTTTACCGGGCCGCACGAAAGCCGTCTGATTACTTGTCATGGCCCTCCTTTTTGTCTGTCAGTGACAGACATTCTTCCGCAAATAATCGACAATGCGCTCCGCCGTGTGGCCGTCCCAGAGGTCGGGAACCCGCCCCTTTTTGGTTTCACCGCGCAGGGATTTAAAGGCCGCGTCGCGGATGATATGCGGGTCGACGCCCGTGATAATATTACTGCCGACCTCGACCGTCACGGGCCGTTCCGTGTTTTCGCGCATGGTGATACAGGGGATATTCAAGTAGGTGGTTTCTTCCTGAATACCTCCGGAATCGGTCATGACCAGGCGGGCTTCGGACTGCAATTTCAGAAAATCGAGATAACCCAATGGCTCGGTCAGCCGCAAGGCTTTCTTATCGATTTTGTCTATCAGGCCAAAGGCGGCCATATTTTTTTGCGTGCGGGGGTGGCAGGGAAATATAATGGGGCATTCGCGCCCGATTTCATTGAAAATTTCAATCAGCGTTCCCAGTAATTCCGGGTTATCGACATTGGCCGGGCGATGCATGGTCATGGCAATATAATTTTGTGGCTTTAACCCGAACTGCTCCAGAATCCCGGATTTCCGGGCGACTTCCAGGTGGGCCACCAGGGTATCAATCATGATATTGCCGACAAATTTCAACTTCTCTTCGGGGACCCCTTCGCTCTTAAGATTGACGATTCCGCTCGGTTCGGATATAAACAAATAGTCCGACAGGCGATCGGTGACAATGCGGTTGATTTCTTCCGGCATGGTATTATCGAAACTGCGCAGGCCGGCCTCGACATGGGCGATTTTTATGCACAGTTTGGCCGCCACGATCGAGGCCGCCATGGTGGAGTTGACATCGCCGAAAACGACCACCAGATCGCAGGGATTCTTAAGCCAGACTTCTTCCAGGGCCGTCATAATTCTTGAAGTTTGGACGGCATGGCTGGCGGAGCCGACCCCCAGGTAAGTATCCGGCTGGGGCATTTTGAGTTCGTCGAAAAAGAGCCTCGACAATTTTTCGTCATAATGCTGGCCGCTGTGAATAAGTTGCGGCGCAAAAAGCGCCGGGTATTTTTTGAGTTCCGCCATAAGCGGGGCGGCTTTCATGAAATTGGGGCGGGCGCCTACCACCAGGGATATTTTCAAGGACATATCGTTTCCGTCACCTTTTGCTTCATTATTGGTCTTCGACTAAACCGGGTTAATCCTCTTATCGGCTGTTTGGCTAATTATTACGGCCTCAATCCGGGAAACAACTATGAAAAAAAGCCGTCCGGGAAAGTCAAGTTTAATCTCAAAAAGAAATTCACTGAAAATTCCCTTAAAGACCGTATAGACGTAAAATTATTATGCGGGCGGATAAATAAAAGGCCTCGGCGTCGACCATTTTAAGATATGACGCCGGCCAGCCGATACTACTTGACGGATAAGGGAATCGCCGGTTTATTCTTTGCAGCCTGCGTCTAAACGGAAAAAGGTAGAAATGAAAATTAATCCTGAAGAACAATCTCATGAATCCGGGACTTTAATGGTGTCGCCGGAGAAAGCCGTCGAACTCAAGGCCCATAGCAAAGATTGGCCTTCCTGGGAGTTAAGCGATCGTCAATTATGCGATCTGGAATTATTGCTGAACGGCGGTTTTGCACCGCTGGAGGGATTTTTGGGTTCCTCGGATTATGAAAATGTCCTGAAAAATATGCGCCTGACCGACGGGCGCCTCTGGCCGATCCCGATAACCCTGGATGTCAGCGAAACTTTTGCCGAAACGATTTCGATCGGGAAGAAAATCGCCCTGCGGGATGCCGAAGGGGTAATGCTGGCGGTTTTAAATATAGGGGATATCTGGCGCCCGGATTTAACGCAGGAGATGACGGCCTTATACGGTACCGACGACCCGGCTCATCACGGTGTGGCCATGCTCAAAGCGGGCAACCCGGTCTATATCGGGGGCAAAATTGAAGGTCTCCAACTTCCCCTTCATTACGATTTCGTGTCTCTGCGGATGACTCCGGCGGAAACCAAAGCCGAGTTCGCCCGTCTGGGCTGGCGTAAAATTATCTCTTTCCAGGTGAAAAATGTCATCCATCGCGCCCGCCAGGAATTTTCCTTAAGGGCCGCCAAGAATCTGGGCGCCAATCTTATGATTAACCCGGTGGTCGGGCTGGCCCGGCCGGGAGATCTGGATCATTACACCCGGATCCATTGCTATGAAGAGGCCCTGAAATATTATCCCCAGCCGACCGTGCGGATGTCGCTTCTGCCTCTAGCGGAAAGATTCGCCGGCACCCGCGAAGCCATCTGGCGCGGACTGGTGGCAAAAAATTACGGATGCACTCATTTCTTTGTCGATCATGACCTGGTCGGCCATGATGAGGATATTTTCGGCAGTCCCCCGGGAAAACCGTGCGTGGATGAGAATTCAATGAAGAAGATCGAGGAAGAATCCGGCGTGGCCATGATTCCTCATCAATCCCTGGTTTATGTCGAAGACTACGACGCCTTCATCCCGGAGGAAAAAGTTCCCGGCGATGTCCGCGTTCTGCGTTTGAGCGGGACGGAATTGCGGGATCGGCTGGCCGATGGCCGCTCCGTGCCGGAATGGTTTACGTTTCGCGAGGTCACCCAGGTCCTGCGGCATGCTCATCCGCCCCGGCACAGACAGGGATTTGCAATCTTTTTCACGGGGTTATCGGGATCCGGCAAGTCGACCATCGCCAATGTCCTGCTGGTCAGACTTCTCCAGATGGGCGATCGCCCCGTAACCTTGCTCGATGGTGACATTGTCCGCAAACATCTGTCGTCGGAATTGACTTTTACCCGGGAACATCGCGATATCAATATCCGCCGCATCGGATTTGTCGCTTCCGAAATCACCAAGAACGGCGGGATCGCCATCTGCGCCCCGATTGCGCCCTTTGATTCGGTACGAAAAGAAGTCCGCCGCATGGTGGAAAAACGAGGCGGGTTTATCCTGGTGCACGTGGCCACACCTTTGGAAACTTGCGAATCCCGCGACCGCAAGGGACTCTACGCCAAAGCCCGAGCCGGGATAGTCAAGGCTTTTACCGGGATTTCCGATCCTTACGAAATACCTGAAGACGCCGACATGCATATCGATACTACCGCTTTAAGCCCCTACGAAGCCGCCCAGGAGGTGATTCTACACCTGGAGCAAAAAGGTTATATCGGAGCGGCACAAACCCAACTTCATGATTAAGTAAAGGCAAAAGCAGAGTGAAGGATATTCTTGAAAAAATAGATTCGGCCCTGGACCGGGCGGTCGAAGCGTTGACTCCCTTTAAGCCGGGCAATATTAAAGCCGACGACAAGGGCGGCGGCGATCCGGTCACGGCCGCCGACCGTGCCGTGGATACGCTTTTGCGCGAAATTCTCCCGCAGGACGGCGAGGGCTGGCTCTCCGAAGAAACCGCCGATAATTCCTCCCGCCTCGATAAAAAAAGGGTTTGGGTGGTGGACCCGCTCGACGGAACCAGGGAGTTCGTCAAGGGTATACCGGAATGGTGCGTCTCGATTGGCCTGGTAGAAAATGGCCGGGCCATTGCCGGTGGGATCTGTAACCCGGAAACCAAAGAGAAATTCCTGGGGGCTATCGGCAGCGGCGTTTTTTATAACGGGAAAAAGGCGGCCATGAGTAATCGCACGACTCTCGAAGGTGCCGTCGTGCCGGCCAGCCGCTCGGAGATAAAAAGGGGCGAATGGGAGATATTTGAGCCTTCGGCGATTGTCATCAAGCCGGTCGGTTCCGTGGCTTATAAGTTGGCGTTGCTTTCGGCGGGGCTGGTCGATGCCAACTGGACTCTGGTCCCCAAGCATGAGTGGGATGTCGCCGCCGGGGTGGCCCTGGTCACCGCCGCCGGGGGATTCGCCTATCTAAAGAACGGCGACTTGCCGTCTTTCAATAACCGCGACACGCTTCTTCCCGGCCTTTGGGCCGGCCCGAAACAATTGTACGGCCCGATAAGAGAACTTCTCTTGCCGTATTTAAAACTTGGATAGGCTGTGGCTAGGAATTTCGAGGGGGCGTGGCGAGAAGTCCGTCAGCGACCCTTGGAGGCCGATAAGACAGTCATTATGATAGGTGGGCAATTTATTTTATATAGCCGCTATCCGAAGAATACCGCCGTTGCTGTAACATCCAGTTAAAAAGTTCCCAGTGCTCCTCGTCGGAAGGCGGGCGATGTCCCCGGCCGGGCACTATTGAAGTCTTAATTTCGGCTTTTTTTTCTCTGAGGATTCGGATAATCTCTTCCGTCTCATTTATTGTTACGGTGCTGTCATCTGCTCCATGGAAAACCCAGACGGGAGTGTTTACCAGGTGATCGGCGTAGAATTTTGTCGTCCACCCGGACATCGGAGCGATAGCCGCAAATTTGTTCGGATAAGCATAGGCCAGGAGCCAAACGCCGGCTCCACCCATACTGTATCCTGCCAGATAAATCCTATTAGTATCCACGGCATAGCGGGAACATATGCTATCCACCAATGCCATCAGGATTCCGGTATTTATCCACATTGTCCCCTCTGGACATTGAGGAGCGATGACAATAAAAGGAAGGGTGTCATTACGAGCCATCATTTTGGGCAAAGGATACCATTTCATCTTTTCGAAATCGTCACCTCTTCCAAGGCCGCCATGTAGATATAGAAGCAGGGGCCACCTGGCTCCGGTCGAATCGTATCCGCGGGGTATATATAATAAGTATCTCATGGTTTCGCCATGTTGGTAATTTATGATAGTGGTCTGTTCCGTTGTTCCCTGCAAGACAGGCTCCGTGGCCCCTTTTCCCGTAACCAAGGGAATCAATAATATTCCCAGGAATATCCTATATAAGTACAATTTCCTTGTTGCCAAGCCTAAGAATTGCCCATTCATTGTAAACGTCTTCAGAAATTTAATCATGCCCGTCAACTCCGAAAGGCCGACAGATTTCTACAACCAGAAATTCTCGCCGTACCGCTCGGTCATTTTGGCCAGAATTTTCTGATGCATCTCTTTGGCCAGGGCCGGGTCGATCGCCTGCGTTTTCATGTGCGGGACTTTGTTGTCCTGGGTCCCGACCACGGCTTCCAGTTTGGCGGAGATATATTCCACTCCCAGGTTGTTGAACATCGCGATTAATTTTTCGCGGTTGTTCATGTCGTCGGTATGCATGGTATGCCAGCGCACCTGGGGGTATTTTTGCTTGTAGTCTTTGACACGGGAATGAAGTTCATACCAGTACCACAGGCATTTGAAAAAGGGATGCTGAAATTCGGGGTCATCGTAGAGGAGGTCGGCCATTTTAACGCGGTTTTCTTCATCTTTGGGATCGATGGCATAAACCTTGCCGCGCGGCGTCGTGTCGGGAATCGATTCGATGGAATAAAAAGACGAAGCCACCTTGAGAGCGTCGCGGAAGACATGGATAATCCGGATGCGGTCGCCGAAATATTCGATGGCCAGGTCGGCGAAATTCTTTATGAACTGATGATTGGTTTCGACATAGTAGCGATAGCCGATGGCGTTGCGCTTGATATTGACATGCTTTTTGGCATAAAATAATTTTCGAAAATATTCTTTCCGGGCCGCGCCTTTGGGGGGTTCTTTCAATTCCGGGAAATGGCTGAACATGATGGGGTACGGTTCATGGAAGCAGACCGCGCGGTCGGCGGCTTCGAACACCCGGCTCAAGCTCTTGGAGCCGCTTCGGCCGGTGGTGGCCATAAAAATAAAACCTTCGACATCTTTGGTTTTGGCGGTGACATACTTTTCGTACAGCGCCACCGATAATGGATTGTACTTAATCAGATCGTTGACGAGTCCCATATTTTCTCTTTCCCGGATATAAAACGACAGTTTGCTTAATTTAACCTCAAAGCCATTGGGAACGCAATTATTTTCTGAATCGGTTCATATACGCCAAAACATGAATATCCCGGAAGATTCTCTCGCGGTTCGTGAACGAATATTTATATTAAATAAGAAATCGACCCGGATTTATCCTTGACCCCGCTTATGAAACAACCCATTTTAGGCCAACGGAATTTGGCGGAAATCTTATCCTGGTGAAATAGACAAGTATGATTGAAACCGGATTTTTAAGAGATTTGGCGGTCATTCTGGCCGGGGCGGTCCTGGTCGTGGTGATCTTGCATCGTTTTAAGATCCCGGCTATCGCCGGATTTATCCTGGCCGGAATGCTGGTCGGCCCCAAGGGCCTGGGCCTCATAGGCGACTTGCACCAGGTGGAAATGCTCTCCGAAATCGGGGTCGTGTTGCTTTTGTTCGGGGTCGGGATGGAACTCTCTCTGGAACGAATTAAACGTCTCTGGCAGCCGATTCTAATCGGCGGTTTCCTGCAAGTGGCCATGACCACGGGATTGGCTTTCCTGGTGGCCTTTTTGTTTCAGGTTTCGACTCCTCAAGCGCTGATTCTGGGATTCATCGTAGCCGTCTCCAGCACCGTGATAGTCCTGCGTGGCTTGGAGCAAAGGGCCGAAATCGACGCCCCCCACGGGCGGCTGACGCTGGGGATTCTTGTCTTCCAGGATTTAAGCGTCGTGCCGATGATTCTGGCGATTCCTCTTCTGGCCGGGCAGGGCGGGTCGACCGTGACAATTTTCAAAACTCTGGGTCTGGCCGCCGTGGTTATTATCGGTGTTTTACTGGCGGCTCGAATACTGGTACCCCGAATCCTGAATTTGGTGGCCCGGACACGCCAGAGATCCTTGTTCGTCATGGCGGTCCTCCTCATTTGCATCGGCACGGCCTGGATTACCTCGCAGGCCGGAGTCTCCCTGGCCCTGGGCGCCTTTCTGGCCGGAATGGTCGTGGCCGGGTCGGGGTATCGTTATCAGGCACTGGCCGACTTGATTTCCTTCAAGGATGTCTTCGCCGGGATATTTTTTATCTCGGTGGGAATGCTCCTGGTACCGGGTGTCCTGGCGGGAAATATTATTCCCATCAGTCTGATTCTGGCGGCGGTTTTGATCGGCAAATTTCTGGTTATTTTCGCCATGGGCGCTATCATGAGATTGCCCCTGCGCGTGGCCATTCTGACCGGAACCGCCCTGGCTCAAATAGGGGAGTTTTCCTTTGTAATTATAGGCAAAGCCCGCGGCATTGGCCTTTTAGAGGAAACCCTGGGCGGTAATCTGGTGGCCGTGGCGATACTCTCCATGCTGATTACACCGTTTATTCTGGCCCTGGGGCCGCACCTGGCCGCCGGAGCGGGAAAAATCAAAGCCCTGACCAGGTTGATGAAAGTCCATGAGGCCGAGGAAGCCGATGCCTCCATCAAGAGCCTGCACAATCACATCATAATCGGTGGCTTCGGCTTCACCGGGCACGAATTGGCCTCGGCTCTCAGGGATTGCCAGATTCCCTATCTTATCGTTGATCTGAATGTCGAAAATGTCCGCCGCGCCCAGGAAAAGAAAGAGCCGATTTACTTCGGGGATATCACTTCGGCCGAAGTTCTGGACCATCTGGGCGCCACCCGAGCCCGGGCCCTGATTATAGCCATCAATGACCCCGGAGCCGTCCTGCGCACGGTCAGATCGGCCCGGTCGCTTTCGCCTGATTTGTATATTCTGGCCCGGACCAATTATATTCTCGACGTCGGTTCCCTTCTTGAAGCAGGCGCCAACGAAGTTATTCCCTCGGAACTGGAAGCCGCCGCCCGCGTCACGGCCCGAACCCTCATTCATCTGGGGGTTGATAAATCCCGAGTCGCCCAATGGTCGGCCGATTTGTACCCCCGGTCGGAAAAAGACAAACGCGAAGTGGACGGCGATATCGCGGAAAAATCCGGTTAATACCCTATATCATCAAGGTCCCGCCACCGGCCGGGATATAGGCCCCGGTGATGAAAGCGGATTCCTCGGAGACCATCATCAGAATCGCTCCGGCAATGTCTTCGGGCTTGCCGACCCGTCTTAAGGGCGTATTTTTGGCGATCGCCTCCACCTGTTCTTTGGGCAACCAGGCCGTAGCATCGGTCAAGGTTAACCCCGGCGCCACGGTATTGACGCGGATGCCGAACGGTCCCAATTCGAAGGCTAATGATTTCATCAACCCGTCGACCCCCGATTTAGCCGTGGTATGGGCGCTGAAGCCATAGCCGGGATGTCGTGACAGCCCGCTGGAAACACCGACAATGCACCCTTGGCGACGCCTGATCATTTCAGGAACGACCGCCTTGGCCGGCAGGAAAAAACCGCGCGTTTCACCCAGAACCTTGGTCTCGAATTCCTCCTGGGACAATTCCACGAAAGGCTTCCAGGGAACCGTCGCCCCGGCGTTTAAAACCAAAATATCGATCGGGCCCAACTGCCTGACAGACTCCGCCACCATGTTTTTTACCGGCGCTGATTCGCGGACATCGGCCTGTATGGCTATGGCTTTGCCGCCGGAATCGAGGATACTCCTGACAACAGCCTCGGCGGCATCTTTGCTATTCATAAAGTTGACCGTCACGGCCGCCCCGTGCCGGGCCAGCAATTTGGCGGTCGCGGCGCCGATGCCCCGGCTGGCCCCGGTGACCAGCGCTGTTTTGCCCTTGAGTTTCATGGCTTTCCTTTTCAATTATTTTAATTTATGTTTGCCTTACCTGTCTTTTCCGCATAGCTGGAAAGAAGTATAGCGAAAACGATACAATCGCGAAAGGATAAGACCGACCTTATGCCGAAAAATCCCTGGGAAACATTTTTTGACCACCACGCCCCGGAGTATATGGGAAATGTGTTCACCCGCAATTCCAAAAAGGAAGTGGCCTTCATTATCCGGGAATTGAAACTCAAGCCGGGACGGAAAATTCTCGATGTCGGGTGCGGTACCGGACGCCATACGGTCGCCCTGGCTCAAAGGGGATATAATGTGACCGGGCTGGATTTGTCTTCCGGGATGCTGGCCCAGGCGCGCCAGGCCGCCGAAAAGGCCAAGGTCGATATTACTTTAATCAAAGCCAACGCGACGGCGTTCCGCCTTAGTACCAGATTCGACGCCGCCATCTGTTTGTGCGAGGGGGCTTTTTCGCTTTTGGGTCAGGGTGAAGACCCCGCCGTGCATGATGCCCGGATTCTGGACAATATTCACCGGTCTTTGAAAAAGGGAGGGCGATTAATATTGACCTGTCTTAACGCCATGAAGATGATCCGTCAATATTCAGCCAAAGATATCGCCGCCGGCAAATTCGACCTTTATGGTTTGGTGGAAAACGGCGTGATGAAGGTCAAGGCGCAGGGGCGACTGATAAAGGTCAAAACACGCGAGAAGGGGTACATGCCGGGCGAATTAAAAACTTTGCTCGAAAAGACCGGTTTCAAAATATTGTACCTCGGAGGCGGAACGGCCGGGAACTGGGGCAAACGCCCCATCGACCCCGACGAATTCGAACTGATGGCAATAGTGGTGAAGAGATAAGGCCGAATGACCGGTTACTATATTCCAAGAAGTTATCCAATCATGTTTTCCCTTGACAATTAGGTTCAGGCCGCCCTTATTAATATTAAGGGTGGCCGGGCTGACTTTGCATGATATTACAGCACCATCGTTTATATATGGGACGGGCTTTGAATTTAATTAATATTTAAAGTTGTTATCGGGGAAAGGGATGGGGACGAAATCCAAACTTGTCATAATCGCCTGTCTTTTCGGTTTGTTGGTTCTTGCCTGTGATGACAAGGGCACCGACCCGCCGCCGGTGGATTTCAAATACAAGCGGGCCACGATCAATGCCTTTGTCCATGATCAAAACGATTTGGGCATAACCGGCGCGACGATAGTTGCTGCTTTTTTTCTGGAGCAGATTAATTATCAGAGATATCTTCTGATTGATACTGATCCGGGAGGTACCTGTGAAATTAAACTTGGCGTCAGAGATCAGGCGGGCAAGGATACGGTGGTAATCTACGCCACTATGTGGGGGGAGAATATATACAGCGACACGGCACGGCTTTATGTCGGACACGACGGGCAGGTGTTTAATGTGGAGTTGACGCTATCGGATCAGAATAGTAAAAATTGATAACGCCAAACACGGGGGTATTTATGATGAAATGATTCAACGCCGGTCAATCGGGTTACAGACCCCGCAATTTCGGTCTTGACCCATATTCCACTTTAAACTTAATTTATTGAGGAGGGAAAGAAATGAGATGAAATCGAAACTCGCCATAATTGCCAGTCTTTTCGGTCTGCTGGTTCTTGCCTGTGATGACAAAGGCACCGATCCGCCCCCGGTGGTAATTTATAAGACGGCAATAATAAACGCATTTGTAACCGACACATCCGGAAATCCAGCGAGTAATATCTGGGTGTTTACCGGCAGATATTATTATAGGGTGGATAGCCTCTGGATGTGGGGAGGGACCTTAACAGATATAACCGGAAGATGTACATATAGCGTAAAATTAAGCCTGAATCCCGGCAAGGATACTATATGGATTTGGGCCCAATATCCCGGTTCGGGTCCATACAGTGATACATCGGTATATAGAATTGAGAATACAGTAGATACAATTGATTGGGAATATCAATTCAATAATTGGCGGTTGATATTCTTGACGCGCAAATTAAAGACAGGGGGTGTTTATGATGAAATGATTCAACGACGAGTAATCGGGTTACAGGCCCGGTAAAATCGGTCTTGACCCATATCTCATTTTAAACTTAATATATTGAGGAGGGAAGGAAATGAAATGAAATCCAAACTGGTCATAATCGCCTGTCTTTTCGGTTTGCTGGTTCTTGCCTGTGGTGACAAAGGCACCGACCCGCCGGAAGAACCGCCCAGATATAAAACGGCATTAGTTAATGCGTTTGTGCGGGATTCGATTGGACAGCCAGCGCCCGATGCTATGATTATATCAAAATTATATTTCTTAAGCGATTCTATACCGGGGATGGACGTAGTCTGGGCTGATGAATTCGGATATTGTCAATTCTATATCGCCGTTAGAAATATTTCCGGAAAAGATACGGTGCTAATGTATGCTGCGAAGCCGGAATTAGAATTGTTTAGCGACACAGCAATATTTGTCATAAACAATAGCGGGCAAGTGTTTAATGTCGAGTTGACACTGTCGGATTAAAATAACAGTAATTGAAAATGCCAAATACGGGGGTATTTATGATGAAATGATTCAACGATGGCTAATCGGGTTACAGGCCCGGTAAAATCGGTCATAACCCATATTTCATTTTAAACTTAATTTATTGAGGAGGGAAGGAAATGAAATGAAATCCAAACTCGCCATAATCGCCTGTCTTTTCGGTTTGCTGGTTCTTGCCTGTGGTGACAAAGGCACCGACCCGCCCCCGGTGATAAAAGACTATAAACAAGCAGACATTAATGTCCTTGTTTTGGATGGCAACAGCAATCCTGCCAGTGGTGTTGCAACATTTTGCAAATATCGCTTTCCTGGTTCGGATACGATATGGGTATGGGACGTTGCCTTTAGCAATGAATTCGGAAGATGTTTTTTTGAAATCAGGGTAAATTCCGAACAGGGGAAAGATTCGGCATGGATTTATGCGATGACGGCCGATGCTTTATATTATACCGATACGATTACGGTAAGAGTCGATATGGATGGGCAGACGATAAATCTTGAACTTCAATTTAGCACTGAATGAATTCGAAATAACTGCCAAATAGTTGGTACGGGGGTTAATATGACTTTCATTATTAGGTATTTTAAGAGAATGGTCCCTATTGGTTTTATTTTAAATTTAATTCAAGTCTTGGCATTTGTAGGACCGGCAATCGCGCAATCCTGGGATCGCGAATTCCCACCATCAGGTGGTATTATAGTTGATGAATTATTGAAGGACTCAATTTATATCGAATTTGACACAGGATTGGTACAAATAGATGGACGAAATTCGATAGGATGCATGTTAATCGACAATCCTGGGAAATCCATTTCCATATCATTTCGGGATAATACTGGCAAATCAATAATTCAATTAAATGATCGCGGGCTGGAAATGAATAATGAAAACACGCTGGAAATATTATTTAACAATAACGCAGCAGAGAACAGATCGGTGATACCAAGGGAACTCATATTGCAGGGTGGCGGAGGCAGCCTGGACAAGGTCACAAATCTCACTTTCCTGTTTGTTAATGGCGGCGGCCCCGAGGAATATGATTGGAGCGAGGATACGCTAACTGCAATTGTTAATCAATCCGTTTCGGTTGTTTCGGATATAATTGGGCGGGCGTATGCATATGGAATTAGGCTACATATTGATATGCGCTTTATTTTGCTTAATATTGATTATGAACCAGCATTAATGACAAATGGAAGGGAATATTACAGCCTTGGTGAAGTCAACGGACTTGACCCGTGGCGATCCGCAACTATTGGAGCATTAGGTTTTGAATCTAATTTGCTGGGATTACTTAGATCCAATGTGACATTTAAAGGTCAAAAAGCAGACGCCGAAGGGGCTATTTGTTTTTATATAAATTTGGGCAATATGACACTTCACTCGAATGGAGATAGTCCTTCTTGGTCGACGGAATGGGATGAATCATACTATTCATCTGGGGGATTCTGTACCGTTGGTGTAGTTAAAAATGATGGTTCAAGAAAGAGCGTAATTGCTCGGCAATTACTCCGTTGTTTTGGGGCGGCCGGGGAAACGGCCGGCGATTGGCATTGCGATAACCCCAATCCCTGCAATCCGGCCTCCGGTAAGTTAATGTGGCCCAACAATAATTGCCAGTACTGCGGGGGCAGTCTGCCCTGTGTGATGAAATCCATAACAGACTGGCCGAATATCTGTCCCCATACGGCCCGTCAAATCGGATGGCTGGACAGCGACGGCAACGGCGGCGGCGATGTCGATGATATGCCGGTGATTCATCATACCCGGGTAACCGGTTCCTTTGATACCGGCGATCGCCTCGCCATATATGATCTTCAGGGCAATCTGGTCAATGCCATGGTCATATCCGATTACAATTCTTATTCCGAGGATATCGGCATAAGAACCGTGCATATTCTTGGTTTGAATTATCAACGGCAAATCATTCCGCCGGGAGCCTATCGTCTTTATGTCAACGGCGATTTGGATCGAACTATAAATATAAATTCCGGCGCCAACCACGATCCCCTGATACTCTCGAATATGGGAACCTACGGGCCGTACTTTCACTTTTTTACCAATAACTGGGGGCATCTCAATCTGGAATTGTATCGCCCTTCCACGGGAGAAGGCGTCATTCCCCTGGCAGGTCATATGGCCGGCGGCGGCTGGGAATATGATTTGTTATTTGCCGGGGATTGGTTTCCGGACGGTAACTACGTCTTTAATGCCCAAACCTGGGCATGCGACGGGGCGGACTGGGCCTCCTCCGGGAATTTCACGATAAACTATGGCACGCCGCCGGCCTGGTCACTGAATACCGTCACTTACAGCCGCAGTACCGATTCGGTTTATGCCGCCTGGACGGCCAACCCCTACTGGACTCAAAACGCCAAAATCACCGCCAAAGGCGCCGATGCCGCTATTGTGCCCGGCAGTCACCCGACCTGGGCCGGGAACATGAAATGGAAAAACACCGTCCGGCGCGGCTCCGATTCGGTGGTGGTGCAAGTCAGAAGCCTCAACCCTAATGGATATGCTCTTTCCAACAACAAATTCTATTTCACCGTGCCCAACCCGCCAATTTATATCGAGTTCAATCCGGTTTACAAGAACGGAGAAAAGATCAACGCTATCGAAATTTACTGCAATTCCCCCGGCAATCAGGTTCTGGATAAACTCGATTACTACGAAGTCAAATACGGCCACTGGACACATCTGGGCGGCGGTTATTATGGCTGGGAATGGCGGACACATAATATTAATGCCGAGCCATTCGGCGGCCCGGCTTTCGATACCCTCTGGAATTTAAGTACGCATACCAATTATCTCCTGAATATCCGCACCTGGGATATACGCGACAATTACAGCGCCTGGGGTCTGGCCAATTATGATACCGTTTTGACCGGGAAAAAATATATCAATCCGGCGGAATTCCCGGCCGAGCCGGTGATCCCTAAAGAATCCCTGCCGGTAACTTTCATCCTGGGGCAAAATTATCCCAATCCTTTTAATCCCTCGACTATAATCGAGTTTTCACTTCCCCAATCCGAGAATGTCAATATCACGATTTTTAATATCCTGGGGCAAAAGGTGACTACTCTGGTCGATGAGGCCCAAGCGGCGGGAAATTACTCGGTCACCTGGGACGGGCACGACAGCGATGGCAGCGAGGTTTCCTCGGGCGTGTATTTTTATCGCATGACAGCCGGGCTGTTTTGTGCTTCCAAAACCATGATGCTGGTGCGATAATCGTGGCCTTACTACGAGGTATTTCAAACTAGATACGGATATGATAGGGCGGGGAAGATTATCCCCGCCTGATTTTCAGATAAATCGAAGATTTAACGGCTTCTCACTCCGTGTGTAAATCCTGAATCGCCGCGGGGGGGATGGTATCGGTGACCGGGGTGCCGTCGACCAAAACCTTGGCAAAGTAAATTCTCAAATTTCCGGCCGCACCGCTCTGCCAGTAGACCGGCACATAATCACTGCTTTCCGGGACCTGGGGGCAACTGTTGGGCTGGAAATTTTTCTGATTGGTCAAATTGGCCGACACCAAACCAGGATTGGACCAGGTCTGGGTGGTCTGGGACCACTTGCGATAGTACACCATGGAAGACATCGAATCCGACGACAGCCAGCGGTTATAGAAGACATACAGGTCGTTGCCGCGGACGCAAGAAATGGGATTCCAGTCCATCCCGACCGTGAAGGGGGAATTTTCGATGACAGTGCGGTTCCAGTTACCGGTGCCGTTGTTGTACGATTTCCAGCAGTGATACAGGTCGTTGCCGTCGCCTATAATCAGGTGCATATATTGTCCGGCAATGACATTATGCGTGAAGGCGCGATCGGAATCGATATCATAAGGGTAAATGGAGGCGTCGCTCTTGCGCTCGAAACTGGTGCCGTTCCAGAGATAATATTCACATCCGCGCGTACTGTTCAAATACAACACGACCAGGGCCGGGTTGCCGTTGACATAGGGCATGGAACCGATACGCAGGGAACCGGTGCCGGCGGCATAAGCCACCCCGGAAGTCCAACTGACACCGCCATTGTCGGAATAATTATAGCGGACATTTTCGGCGGCATCGGAACTGAACCGGGTAAAAACCCAGATACGGCCGTTATTCTGAACCATGATATTGGAACGATACATGGCGGTGGTACCGGAAAAAAGATACATCGGGCCGCGGTCGTCGTTACTTTGGGCCGGGGCATTGAATTTGCGGAAAGCGATTCCGTCGCGGTTGGGCCAGGTATAAAACAGTTCGCCGTTGCGGCCCCACATCGACATATGATAGTCATTATAACCATTGATGTCGATCTGCATAAGATTGGCGCTCCAGGTATCGCCGCCGTTGGAGGTGTAACAAATATTCGTTCCCGAGCCGATATTATCAAAACTTATCCAGAGATGCTCAGGGTTGGCCTGATCCATATATCCTTTCCAGCGAGGGATACCCATGGTACCGCGGTCGGATCCGAAACCGGTTACCACCTGGGGGGCGGTCAACTGGTCGGCTGAAACCTGAAAAACCGGTAATAGAAGGGTAATTGCCAATAATATTATCTGCCTGATTTCTCCCAACCGAATACTAATATTCATCTGTGACCTCGGTAATTCTGCAATTTTTCATATTTCGCACGTATTATAGGCTCAATGACCTAAACGTTGCCATATACTAATTTATTGGCGCTTGGGCCGATATTCTTATACTCGGCCATAAATCATTGGTTCTTGAACAAATTATTTAAATTGAGTCAAATAATAAATGGTTCTTGCAGTTAGACTTAACAGAGAATAGATTTAGCCTAATAGCCGGGCCGATAAAACCGATATCCTGGACAGGAAAGGTTTTAAAGTAACGGAATCGAGGCCGGTATAAATTGGAAAGACATGGGAATAACTAAATGGCGGGACTCCTAAAACAACTCTATTGGGACCTGAAACATCGCAATGGCCGTTTTCAATATATCCAGGCGCTCCTGATTGACGTCCCCGGTAAATTCGGGCAGTCTTTGCGCTGGAAAATATACCGTGGCTATTTCGGCAAGGTAGGCGAAAAAGGGGTTATTCATCAGGATGTCCGCATCCGTAATATCCAGAATCTTTTCGTCGGTGAAAATGTATTTTTGGGGGAAAGCAATGTCATCCAGGCCGCCGGAGGCGTGGAACTGGGCGATAATGTGCTACTGGGACCGGGAGTGAAAATCTGGTCGGCCAATCATAAGTTTGACGACCCCGAGAAGCCCATCGCCGAACAAGGATATGAATTCAAGAAGGTGATTATCGGAAGTAATGTCTGGATCGGCGCCAATGCCTTCGTTATGCCGGGGGCGGTTATCGGCGAAGGATGTATCATTTCGGCCGGGTCGGTGGTCGGCGGCAAAACCATACCGCCCTATAAAATTCTGGCCGGAAATCCGGCCCGTGTCATAGGCTCGCGCGAGGGGCTGAAAAACGTTAACGAGACCCCCCATGAGGAAACCGGCGATAGTCACCAAATATGACTTTGGGGAAATGCCGATATATCAATCTTAGGCCAATATGTCTCAAAACGTCGGTTCGGAAATAAAACTTCTCTCACGGCATACTTCCATTTACGGACTTTCGAATATCCTCAACCGAATTGTTTCCTTTGTCCTCCTGCCGGTTTACACCCGCTATCTTAGCCCCGCCGACTATGGTGTCATGGATCTTTTGTATTTCTCCATGGCTTTTGTGGGCATAGTCCTGGACATGGGAATAACCTCGGCCATGAGCCGTTTTTACTATGATTCCGAAGACCAGGCCGAGCGCAATAAAGTGGTTACTTCGACCTTTTACGGTTTCGGGGTCGGCTCCACGGTCGTAATCCTGCTCCTCCTGGTAGCCAGTGAGCCGATGACCAGGTGGATACTCAAGGAAGAAGGATACACGGAACTGATGATCCTGGCTATGGCGGGCCTGGGGACAGACATGTATATCAAGGTGGCTTATACCTATATGCGGGTACGTCAGCGTTCCCTGACGTTAATGACCACGGCTTTGATCCGCCTGGTGTCGCAATTAACTTTGAATATAATATTTATTATTCCTCTGGGCATGGGGGTCAGAGGGATTCTATTAAGTACCCTTCTGGTGAATATTGCCCTTTGCCTGTTTTTGATTCCCTATATCCTGCGTCAAACCGGGTTGGCTTCATCCTGGCCCCGTTTTAAGGAGATGGTCGTTTTCGGTCTGCCCTTAATACCCTCTAATTTCCTGGCTTACATCGTAAATGTCTCCGACCGGTACTTCGTCAATGCCTTTTCCGGTTTGACGGCTACGGGGTTGTATACCCTGGGCTATCGTTTCGGCATCCTGGTTAATGAATTCGTGGCCTCGCCTTTCGGGCAAACCTGGATACCTCGCCGTTATGAAATGTACAAAAAAGGGGATTCCGAGAGGGTATTCGCTAAAATATTCACCTATTTTTCGGCCCTGATATTTTTCGTTGGGCTGGGAATATCCGTGGTCACCAAAGATGTTATCCAGGTCATGTCGGATGAGGCTTACTGGAGCGCTTACGGCGTGGTTCCCATAATCACGCTTTCATACATCTTTGCCAGTTTCCAGATGCACTTCAATATCGGCATCATGATTGAAAAGAAAACGAAGTACATTCTTTATATAAATATGGTCACGGCGGCCCTTAATCTGGCGTTGAACTACTTCATGATTAAGGAATGGGGCATGTGGGGCGCCGCCTGGGCGACCTTGATTAGTTTTGTGGGAAAAGTCATTCTGGTTTACTGGATAAGCAACCGTCTGGTACGCCTGATGGTGGAATGGGGCCGGGTTTTTAAATTAACCGCCCTGGCCGGACTGATGTACTGGCCCCTGACCCTGATTGAAACGGGCAATCCCATATTGAACGTCCTGCTTAAATCTCTGGCCTGCCTGGGTTATCCTTTTCTCCTTTATGCCGTCGGCTTTTTTGAGCCGGGGGAAATTCGCAAAGGCTGGGATTTGGCCCGCCCCTATCTGGGCAAAGTAATCCCGGCTTTTCGCCGTTAGGCAATTCTTCGGTAAATTGTTTCCGACCAATGCGCGAAGACACAGGTTTGAAACTTCCTGTCCTTCACCTCGAAGAAACCAATCATTCCCGCGTTAGCGGCGGACAAATCGGCGGCGGGTCACCGTCGATGAAGTACCGGCAAAATAATTCAAAAGTGGCCAGGCCCGCCAGGGTCATATAATTGGATGACCCGTACGCCTGTTTGGCCAGTATTATTTTCACCTCCGGAATATTATAAAAACCGCGCCGGTCGGTTCGTGAGTCGAGGAGTATTCCTTTGAAAAAGGCCATGTTTTCGGGGTACTGACGGTACCATTGGTCATGTTGCATGAAATTCCGGGGCGTATATAAATTTACACGGCCCAGAGTGATTCTTCCCAGCAGGTAGCGCCAGCGATCCAGTTTTTGCTGACGGATCACCCGGGGTGATATCCCCTTTGCCGTAATCGGCAATCCCGTCTTGGCGTATTCCAGGGCCGCCATCTCGGGGGCGAAATCGGCATACATCTTTTTATACAGCCGGCGTTCCACCTGCCACTTCATCGGCAGCCGGTTATAGAAATCGATAATCTCGTCATCCACGAGGGCCTGGTGATCATGATAGAAAAAGCGGTTCAGATTGTAATGGTGGGATAGTCTGACGCCGCGGTTTTCGGCGAAAAAAATGTCTTTTTGCTGAAGATAGTAGGGGTATTGTTTTTCCAGGGGCCGGAAATCTTCCTCGATATGACGGTCGAAATTGTTTTCGAAAAGACGGGCAAACTCCGGTTTAAAAAGGGCATAGAAGGCGGGATCGCGGTACTGCCGGCCCAGAATCAATCTCAATTGGTGAATTTTCCGGGCCTCGGGAACGGTCGTGCTGATATCGGCCTCTTTGCCGTACGCCGATGAAAAATTGACATTGCCCGAGGTCAGAGAATTCATGAATTCGAATTCACGAGGATCTTCACGGTAATGGCGCAAAGCGCTGACCAGCGTGCACGTCGATAATACTATCATGCCGTCGCTTATCCAGGTATTCCACGCCCCCAGACGGGCGTAGCAACGGGGATCGATATCGGCGTGAAAAAACCTGTCGCCGAGACCCAGTTTTTCCGCCGCCACGGCCGCAGTCCGAAAATCATCGCTGCCTTTCCATCCGTGAGAATAATAGACAAAATCATGGGCGCTTTGCGAGGCAAAATGCGCCAGCAGCCGCGAATCCATACCCCCGGAAAGGGCCATGACGAATTTATGCGCCTGACCGATCTGGCGTTTCAGAATATCCCCGGCTATTTCATACATTTCCCGGGCCAGGCGATCCGGCTCGTCGGGGCTTTCATCAAACTGATAATGCCAGTACCGGGACGGAGTCTGGAGTCTCCGCTCATTGATATTTAATATTGTCGCCGGTGTCAGAAAATTGACGTTTCGATATAGTGTCCTGCGGCCGGGAATAAAATAATAATTAAAATAATCGGTGACACCCTCCATGTCCAATTCGCGGCGGAAACTATCCAGGCCCATGAAGGCCTTGATTTCCGGGGCGAAGGCGATGATGTCATCGTCCTGGTAATAAAAAAGGCGGCGATACCCCAGACGGTCGACGGCCAGGGTAAACCTGTCGCGGGCGGCATCATAAAGACACAGGGTAAAAGAGCCGTTTATAAGCGGCGGGATTTTTTCCAAATCGGAGCCGGTTTCAAGAGGAAACAACGAAACCGGTTCGGTTTCCCATGGTTTGGCCGTCCTGGCCGGACCGCGCCAGCCGTATAAAAAACCGTCAAAAGCGCCGATATTTCCTGACTGTGTATCCCGGCGAAGCGCTCGATATCCCCGGTACGGCAGGCCGATTCTTCCGATAATAAAATCCCGGCCCTCCTGTCTTTCGCATTCGTACGTCTCGAAATGCATCAACAGGCGAACCATGCGGTCAAATTGGGAAGTCAGTTTTTCTGCGGAGTTCGGCTTACGCGATATTATTCCAACCAGGCCGGGCATAATTCCATCTCGGAAAATTTAAATCAATATATAAGAAAAATGTCTATTTTGCGAATATGCGCCAGGCCAGATATGAGAATTTTTCGGGACATCCTCGAAAAGTAATATTAATACTCGATATCGGGCCGTCAAGAGTCAATTCGCGAATTTCCCAGTTTTTCGATGGCACCGATGATTCCATTCTGAAAATGACGGTTTCATCCCGCGATAATTCCAAACCCGGCATGACGAACTCGGGACGGGGATGAAACCATTCGGGGAAGGCAAAGACCAGGACCAGTTTCGAAAGCGAAGCGGGCGCCGCAAAGGAAACCGAAAGCACCGCCTCGTCTTTCATATGGGTTACGATGGCAAGCCAGTATTGCCGGTCGGCAAATTCCCGTGATAGGGCCAATCCGGTCCAGAACCGGTCGGCAGCCTGCCATCCGGGACCCAGGGGAAGTTTCCCCTGGATGACATCGAATTCATTCAAATAATTATCGCGCCAGTGACATGATTGATCGGCTTTCTTTTGACCTGCCATCACCACCGCCGTTTTCAAATCACGATAGGAGTCAAACGGCGCATTTTTGAAGTCCTCCAATCCTTTCAGGCAGGACTCCGACCGCAGACTGGCACTATCGAACTCATTTTGAATTACCGGATACCCGTCAGTACTGGAAACCAGGGGGATAGCCTCGTAACCCGTCAGCCGGCCGTTTTCAAAGGCAAGACCCGCCAGAAGTCTTCGCTCCGCCCGGCGTGTCGAAAACGGCGGCAAATACATATAGAGATTCCCCAGACCATAAAAGATGGGATGACCTTTATATTCCTCCCAGCCGCCGGCCAGGTGGGTATGATGGCTTACGACAGCCGCGGCGCCAGAATCGATGCAGACCCGGGCGAAACTACGCTGCTCTTCGTCTTCCAGGAAACTCCATTCCTCGCCCCAATGAAGGATAACAATTAGCGGAGCCGTTTCGCGGCCGGCCTTAATATCCAAAAGAATTGCTTCCTCTTCCAGGGGAAAGGGGCAGGGATCACGGCGAAAATATGACTCCGGTGCGGGGTCGATTATTCCCGGCTGAACATAATTAAGAAGCCCCACCGTCTCCCTGCCTTTTTCCAGGATCAGCGGCTTTTGCGATTTTGATTCGCCATACCGCAGGCCGCAGGCCGCTATTTTCATCTGTTCCAAAAGCGTCACGGTATCGACCAAGCCCTCGACTCCGTAATCCAGAATATGATTATTGGCCAGACAAACGGCGGAGACATCCATATCTCGCAAAGACACGGCCATGGCCGGGTCGGCCCGCATGGTATATCTTTTTTCGGCCAGAGGCAACCCGCGACCGGTCAGGGCGCATTCCAGATTCAGGCAGAAAAAATCATAATTCTTTCGCGTCTCCATCAGGCCGCTCGCGATATTTTCGGACATTACGGCGCCGGCCGCCCGCGTTAATAACCCGGCCGATGGGATGTCCCCCCCAACGCTTTTTGCCGCAAAAGCCCGGCCGCTGATAATCTTCTTCAATTTGCAGCCCAGGGATATGCCGGGAACCCAATCCAGGGCCAGATCGCCGGCCAATAGTATTTTTATCATAAAGAGATATCCCCTGAGAAAGACCTGACATCCGTCCCGTCAGCGGCGATCGATATATAACCGGTTGAAAATCTCGAAGGCCAGGAGCAGGGCCAGGTCATTATAGACATAAACACCCCGTTTTTGACTTTTTAAAAGGTCCTCCACCCGGGCCCGGTTAAAGTACCCGCGGTCGCAGGTTCTTTTATCCAAAAGCGTCTCTTCGAAATATTTTCTGATACGCCTATGTTTGCGGTACCATTGACTGTAATGAATATAATTGTCCATGTTATAAAGCCGGAGATGGCCGCCGGATAAGCGCTCCAGAAGCAATTTCAGACGCCGCATTTGCTCCCGCCGGCGTTTTTTGCGGGGATCGGCTGCTTCAAACAGGCTGGCACTTCCCGCCTGGGTCGGAATGGCCGCCAGGTGCGGGAATTTTAACTTCAGGCCTTCGCGAAGCAAAGCCCGGTCAGGATAGACCTTAATTGTCGTCGGGACTTTTAAATAGAAATCCAGAGTCCGTTCGTCCTCGCAGGCCATATGGTCATGATAAAAATAGCGGTTTAAATCGACATCGTCGAAATGCCCCCGGAACCGGTTTTCCAGCATGAACAGGTCGCGCTGGTGGCAGAACAAGGGCGAAGCCTTCAGATGTCGCGTTAATTCTTCCTCAATGGCAGGGAAATATCGCTTGCCAAAATTCAAGCGCCACTCCGGCTGAAAAGACTGGTAATAAACATCGTTGACAAATTGCCCGAAAAGGGGTCGTTTCAATCGTTGCAGTTTTTCGGCCATATCCAAATCGGCGGTAATATCCAGTCTGTTGAAATAACTATAGACAAAGGCGGTACGACCGGCCAACCCATTAAGCAGCGCCGTTGTTTCCGGCGGCAGGCCATAATTACGGCAAACTCCCAAAAGCAATCCCGGAACGGTCGGCGCCAGAGGCCCGGCCAGCCAGATCAATTTTTCGACGTCATCGACGAGCCAATTGGGATCGAACTCGATCAAGGAGTGATTTTTCACTCCGGCCGCGGCCGCCACCCGGCGACCGATGGTTTCATCGAGACATCCTTTTATGCCGTGGCTGAAGGTGAAAATTTCCTTGCCCATCAGGCTGGCTTCGCCCAGCACCATGCGGGAATCCATACCTCCGGAAAGAGGGATTAAAATCCTGTCGGCATGGGCCAGTTGGAGGCGAAGATTATCCTGCCACAGGGCCTGCCCTTCTTCGATAAGTTCCGGAATCGTTTGCGAGGAATCCGGTTCAAAATGAAATTCCCAGTAGGGCCCAAGGGATACCCGGCCATCGCGGAAGGTGATTTTATGCGCCCAGCGAAGTCTTCTTACCCCTTTTAAAAGGGTTTTGTCACCCAGGGTAAAGAAGTAATTGAAATAATCGGCGACAGCCGCATCTTCCAACTGCGGCATAAATTTATCATAGGCCAGAAAGGCCTTATACTCGCCGGCAAACAGAAAAATCTCATCATCCTCATAATAAAACAGGTGCCGGTGCCCCAGACGGTCGTTGAATATCAGAGCCTCTTTTTTGGTTTCATCGAATATTGCGGTGTTATGCGAACCGTTGGGTTTACCGATGACACCCTCGCCCAGACGGCGGTATAATTCGGCCAGCCGGCCGGGATTATCGGACGCCGTGAGGACTGTATCCCCGGGGAGATTCTGCCAGTCGTAGATATATCCCCCGCTTGCGGCCGTAATTCGCGATTCCGGATGATGCTTCAGGAAAGATCGACCGGGGGTAGGAATATCTATAACTCCCAGGCCGAACCAGTCGCTGGAATATGTCTCCGAGCAGTAGGCCGGGTTGTGGGCCAGTTTACTTTGCATTCCGGCCAGGAGTTTTTCGCCCGCCTGTTTCTCTCCGCCCTTCTTTCGTATAAAACCAAATAAGCCAGGCATCGCTAATTACCTTATTACCAAAGGATTAGAATTCACAATATGTATCGGAATAAGACGATATTATCCGAAAAGTCAATATTTTTCCCGGCTCCTGGGCCGGATTGAAAACGTGATGAATGGATTTGGGGGCCGCGCTCATTTGACCCTATTAAATGACAAATAGGCATATGTTACTCGGCGTTTAATTTAAAGTATTTTAAATTTCGAGGGCGGACTTATCAGGATGCGACTCATTCAGAGAAAAGACGCGGTTTTGAGAAGTATTACGGCGACACTTTGCTTGATTTTTAGCAGTTGGACCTTTTTACCCATAGACCGCGATGTTGCGGCGGAAAGCCTGGATACTCCGACTGAGGTCGCCATATCCCGGACCCCCGGAGCGACCATGTCTATCCCGCGCTGGAAAGCCTTTATGCATCCGGAAAATCCACAATTGCTGTGGCTGGGTATGGGCACCTGGGGAGCGACCTCATCACATTTGGTTTATTCGACTGACGCCGGCGCCACCTGGAATCTGCCCAACATCTTTCTGACCTCAACTTATACCTGCGATTATCATCTTTCTTTGGCCGGTGATGCTCAAGGGAATATCTTTACCGTTTCCCCGGTGGGCGGTGATATCGAATTCGCCCGCTACAATTATCCCGCCCAGAGTTCGGCCGACCGCGAAATTCTCGAAATAGTCCATTCCACGGGCGATAATCCCCGGGCCAATATCATGATTGAACCGGGCAACAACAGAATCTGGGTTTTTACGCGCCAGGGAAATATCCCTTCGGAAAATGTCCGATACCATTACAGCGATGACGGGGGCGACAGTTGGACCAGTGGCACGGCCGATCCGACCGGTCACGACAATGTCCGTATCGGCTCCATGCCTTATGTCGGAGGTCGCCCGGCCTTGGTGGTGGAGTATCTCAATAGCCCGATGGGTTTTCGTTATTACCTGTGGGATGGCGATTCATTCGAATCTAATCCTGACGCGCAAATATATTCCGGGAATCTACAAAATGACCGGGCCTTTACGCATAATACCATCGGGAGAAGGTACTTTCATTTAATTTTTGGCCTGGCCGACGGCCTCTATCATTATTGGAAAGATTATAACAACGGAACCGGGGATTGGAATCATACGAAAATTGACAGTTCTGATTATACCCTGGGTATCGATTGGGAAACCACCTGCTCGGTTCGAGGCAATGAGCTATTTCTATTTTATCGCAAGCAGATGGGGCCCGATACCACTACCGGTGAAATCATTTACCGGAAATGGTCACAAATAACACAAACCTGGTCTTCGCCGGTACTGGTTTCCACCCGTCCGCAAAATACCGCCAATCGCCACCCCAACACGGTCAGCGAGGTTTCAACCTCGTGCGAATATATACCTGTCTTCTGGTATTGCGACCTGGGCGGCACTGATAAACAAGTCTGGTTCAGCAGGATAATTCTGGAACCGACCTCGGCGCCGGGAGATACGCCCGACCACCGCCCTGAACAATGGGGCCTGAAACAAAATCATCCCAACCCTTTCAATGCCCTGACCAGGATTGATTTTTCAACTCCTTCTCGAACCCGGGTAAAAATTGAAATCTATGACCTTTTGGGACGGCATATCCGCACTTTGGCCGATGAGGAGTTTCCCCGGGGGGAATTCGCCGTATCCTGGGATGGGAAAGATAAACTGGGCCGGGCCGCGGCCAGCGGTGTTTACTTCTGTCGGATGGATACGGGAGCCCACCAGGCAACCCGAAAAATGGTACTCCTGAAATAATCCCCACCTATCGTTTTTTGCCACCCACTTCTTAAAATTATTCGTTGAAAATCGCCGTTTCCTGGTATATTATGGCCGGCTTTAAAGCAGACGACAAATTCTAATTGCAGATAAACCCGGAATTTAACAATCCCGGGAAAATACTTTCGGGTCTGGTGGGGAAATCATGATTTTATTTTCCGTTCCTGCCGATATTACTCCTTAAGGAATCATTTATCGATTTGAAGCCATCCGATTGAGCGTCAGGTCGGGAATGTTCTATCGGTATTAAGTCAAAGGAAACACCTGGACCGATAATAGGGTTTAGATAATTAAAAGGCAGACGCTATCAGAGTCTTTGGGGGCAGAATAATAATCAAATGGTCCCGAAGACAAAGCGAACCTCGCCAGGGAAGTATGTATAAATATTTCAAGAATCTGATTCCCAACTGCGTTATCAAACGCCACCTTGATAAGAACGCCCGGAAGAGTGTATTATTGACATTCGACGATGGGCCATCTCCGGAAATAACCGTGCAAGTCCTCGATTTACTTAAAAAATATCAGGCCCGGGCTGTCTTTTTCGTGGTCGGGCACCGCGTGGCCAGATATCCGGATATTCTGAAGGAGACCGTGGCGCAGGGACACATTATCGGCAATCATACCTATCGGCATCCCAACGGCTCACCCTTTCCTTTTCGCAAATATCGGAGAGATGTCCTGGAATGCCAGAATAAAATCAAGGAAGTTGCCGGGATAACGCCTTTCCTATTTCGCCCGGCTCGCGGAATAATCACCTTATCCGGTCTTTTGGCCATCAAGACGCTGGGGATGAAAAATATATTCTGGAGTTGCGATGGTGGTGAATGGAGCTTCAATAAGGGCAAAACCGCCGCCGAAATTTATGAGAATCTTATCCCCCAAATAAAGGGCGGGGATATTATTCTCCTCCATAACGATCACCCTTTGATGCCGGAAGTCCTGGGCCGACTGCTGGAATATCTCCACCAAAAAGGCTACGATTTGGCCCATGGGGTGGATTACCTTTAGTGGAGTCGTCATCCTCCGGAAAATTGACCGGCACGTCTCTCCCATTTTAAAAATACCAATCTCCATCAGTCTGAAATATGCCCCCTAACATGCTTTCCTATAATAATTTAAGAGGTTGTGTCGATATAATCCCTGAATGACAGGGGAATTATTATTTATTGACTGCGCCATTGCGGCGCGTATTATGGCTTCAGTCATTTAGAAGGGAATATTTCGTTTGAAAACCGGAAGACGCCAGAGATTGCTAATCGTCACTTATGTTTATCCCCCCTTTGTGGCCGTGGGTGTTTATCGTATCCTGAAGTTCTGCAAATATCTTCGCGAGTTTGATATCGACCCGGTTATTCTTACTCCGACTAACCCCACCACCATGATGCGCGATGACAATTCAATTAAACTTGTCCCGGGCGATATCCCGATTTATCGCTCCTGGAATTATGAGCCCTTTCGCTGGAAGGGACCGGTTGCATCGGAAAAGAATGACACCCCGGACGCGACAAAAAAGGCCGATCCCGGGTCGGGAGCAAAACCCGAAACGGGATTTTTGACCTCAATCAAAAAAGGTATCCGCCAAAATCTAACCGTCCCCGATGGCATCTACTTCTGGAGCTGGACCGGCCTTCGGGAGGGTATCCGGGCCGTGGATGTGGAAAATGTGGATTTGGTTTTGTCATCGTCTCCGCCTCAATCGGTGCATCTTCTCGCTTCGCGGATAGCCCGGCTTACCGGTCGACCCCACATCGTCGATTTTCGCGACCTCTGGACTCAAAATACCAGTTACGAAGAAAGAAACCTGCCCGGATATCTTAAAAGGCGGGATCGCGGCTATGAAAAAAGAATCCTGGCTCGGGCGGCGGCGGTTACCGTCAATACCGACACTTTTAAACAGCAACTCCTGGAGAAGAACCGCTTCCTTGCCGAGGATAAAGTCGAGGTGGTCACCAATGGGGTGGATCCCGATGACTTCCTGCCGCACCTCGGGGAATTTCCCCCGAATGGCCGCTTCACCATGCTCTACACGGGGAGCCTTTACGGCAAACACCGTAATCCCGATTTCTTTTTCGCGGCCGTTCGGGAATGGCTTAACTCGCGCCCGGAACTATCGTCCAAAATTAAAATTGTTTTTATCGGCAACTGGGCTCCGGAGCATTCCGATCTTTTGGTTCGCCATAATCTCGGAGACATAGTCGAACGATGCGGCTGGCGGCCGCAGGAAGAAGCCCTGCGGGCGACTTTTGGGGCGGATTTGCTTCTCTTGTTCCAGGGGTTCGATCCGGCCCTGGCGGCGGCTATTCCCCGTAAACTGTATGAGTATATGATAACCAATAAACTGATTTTGGCCTTCGCCCCCCCCGGAGAAATACCCGGGTTGATAGAAAAGTATGACTGCGGCCTAAGCCTGGCACAGCCCACAGCCGAACCGATCCTTGCCTTTCTTAATCGCGCCTATGATAAATGGCAGGCCAGAATCGATTCGGGAAAAATCTCCTCGCCCGGCCTGCGGCCTCTGCCGGAACTGGAGACTTCGGCCCAGGTAAAAAAACTGGCGGAACTCTGCCGGCGCGTGGTATTATCTTAGCCGTCACGGTTTAGACTAATCGCCAGAGGATCGAAAAAACAGTATGCACAAAATAGTCCTGAAGATTCGCCACCTGATAAGATACTGGGCCTTTCGCCGGGGCCGGGCTTTTATATATGAATTGGATCGAGCCACTTATTTTAATAATGTCCGAAAATATGTTCTTCCCCAGGACTACCAGGCGCGTTTCGCATCCGGTGACGATATCCCGGCCTGCACCCATATGGCCGAGGCCGCGGAGTCGGAATTTCACCGACGCTTCGAATCCGGCGACAAATGTTTCGGCGTTTTCCAGAATTCACGCCCGGCCAATATCAATTGGATACATTATGGCCCCTGTTATGTCCGTGGCCTTGGCTATAATCATCCCGGAAAGATTTCCGAGGCCTATATTTATGGAATTGTCACCGACCCTTCCGAACGGGGCAAAGGCCTTTACAAGAACGCCCTGATTAAACTGGCCGAGGAACTTTTCGGAGCGGGGGCAGATAATTTAATCCAGATGGTCGAGGAAGGCAATTCCCCGGTCTTGCATACCTTGCCGCAGTTGGGTTATGGTTTGAAAAAGAGGATTTTTCATTTTACGCTGTTGGGGGTAAAATATACGTCGGTGAGAAACAGCGACGAAACCCTGGCCGAGCGCCGACTATTTTTCGCCCCGCCGCGTAATGTTTTCATAATTTAATGGGTGAAGTCTGATGGATGTGAAGCCCGTAAAAGGAAATGTCCCAACCGCCTCGCAGGAGCCTCGACAGATGGTTTCCAGCCGGGCCATCCTATATACTCTTTATTTTATCCTGGTGGCGGCCATAGGTGTCGCGGCCACCTTTTTGGACCCTGTCTATTTTATTGGCGGGGTGGTCGGGCTGATTATCCTGGCCCTGATATTAAAATATCCTTTTTTCGGGTTTGTCGTGTACATGGCCATTTACGTTCTGCGCCCAGGCGAAAGATACGAATTTCTGGCGCCGCTCCGGCTGGAACTATTGGCCGGGGTGCTTCTCCTGGTTTTAATCAGCGCCGCCGATGGTATCCGGGGGAAGGGGTTGAGATTTCCCAAGGATAACATCACCAAGGCGCTCCTCATGTTCATCGGGGCTCTGGTCGTCAGTTTTGTCTTCTCCGAATGGAAAACCGGGGCCTATGAAACGGTCGTGAAATTCATCAAGGTGTTTATCCTCTACTATTTTATCGTTGTTTTTGTCGACACCGAAAAACGATTCCAGTGGGCCTTCTGGATTGTCACCATGTTCACCTGCCTGGTCGGAATCGAAGCCGCCGAGCAATACTTTACCGGCAACTTCCGCGTCAACCAGGGCATCATGCGTACCGGTGGAACCACTTCGTACGGGGAGCATTCCAATTCCATGGCGATGTACATGGCCACCACTATCCCCATGCTGATTTATCTCTTCGCCCGCTACCGCAAACCTTTTTTAAAAGCCCTTTTGGTTCTGCTTATGATTATCTGCCTGGTCACACTGATAATAACCGGCTCCCGCAGCGGTATCCTGTGTATCCTGGGTGTCTTTTTGACCTATTCCTGGTTCTCCAAAAGAAGGGCCATGTATATCGTGGCCATAATATTCTTGAGCGTTATCGCCTGGTTTGCCCTGCCAGAGCAATATAAGGAACGGTACGGGAGCATTGCCTCGAGCGAAATCGACGGCTCCAGCCAGGGGCGGATCGACGCCTGGATTGCGGGGTTGGGGATATTTCTGGAAAAACCGCTGTTCGGAGTCGGACCGGGGATTTTCAGTACCGCCTATGGCACTCGATACGGGATATGGCTAAGCGCCCATTCCCTGTATATTGAAATGCTGGCCACGGTCGGGATACTGGGGAGTTTCACCTGGGGGCTTTTCCTGTGGAGGCTGATAACCCTTCTGGGTGAAATGCGTCACAAGTATGAAAAATATACCTTTCTGGCCGAGGATATTTTTGTCTTCCGCAAAGCCGTCTATGCCGTCGTGGCGGGGCTTCTGATTGCCGGTGTTTTCGGACATATCCTCCTGCGCGATACCTGGTATATAATTGCCGGCCTGGCCATAGCCCGGGAAAACGGCTTGTCGGAAATCTCGAAGGGAATTTGAAGCATGGATATTCTGAAACCGTTCATCCGTCACTTCTTCTATGATTTTTATACAAGGCGCGATGGGGTCGTCGTCAAGCCGATTCTGAAAGAACTACTTTCCTCTCAAAACTGGTCGGAGGAAAGACTTCGAGAAAACCAGTTAGCCAAATTGTCCGGGCTTCTCAAATATTGTTATGAAAATAACGACTTCTATCGCAGCCGATTCGATGCTTCGGGATTTCATCCCGAAGATTTCAGGGATTTTGCCGACCTGAAGAAAATTCCGGTTTTGACCAAAGACGATATTCGCCGGGCCGGCGATAATCTTTTCTCCAAAAATTATGGCCGCCAAAATACCATGTACAAACGAACCGGCGGTTCCACCGGTGTTCCGGTTCACAATTATTTCGATTACCCGGCCGCGGCGGTTAAAAAGGCCGCCACCATGCGCCATAACGGCTGGGCCGGCCTGATTCCCGGAGCGCGATTGGCGGCGGTCTGGGGCGATACCGAAAAGAAACTCCCCTGGAAAGTGCGCCTGCGTAATGCCTTGACCGAACGGGCCTTTTACCTGGATACTCTGAAATTCGACGAGCCACATATTCTGACATTTATCGGGCAAATCAGAAAATACCGCCCCGAAGTCATGATGGGGCACGCCCATTCCGTTTATCGGCTGGCCGAATTCTGTCGCGAAAATAAAATCGGCGATATCCGGTTCGACGGCGTCATTACCACCGCCATGATATTAAGTACAGCCGAACGGCAGGTCATTGAAGAGGTCTTCGAGTCGCCCGTTTTCAATCGCTACGGGTGCGAGGAATTGTCGATTATTTCTTCGGAATGCGAAGCCCACTCCGGTATGCATATATTTTCCGAGGGCCTGTACGTGGAACTTGACGGACCGGACCAGGGCCTGCCCCGTCCTCTGATAATCACCGACCTGGAGAATCGGGCCATGCCCATGATTAGATATGAAATCGGCGATTACGGCATTCTGGAACCCGGACCCTGCTCCTGCGGGCGGGGCTTGCCCCGATTCCGGGAGATATCCGGGCGAACGGCCGATTTCTTATACTCGCCCGAAGGGCGCCCGATATTCGGGATTTCTATCCTCGATACTTTTGTGATCCATATCCCCGGTTTAAAGCAGGTTCAGATTATTCAGGACAGATATGATCATCTCGATTTCTATATCGTCAAGGACGGCAAATTCTCGGAAGAATGCCCGATTCGTGTGAAAAAAACCGTGGCCGAGATTTTCGGAGCCGGTATGCGCTGTGATATTTCCTATGTCGATAAAATCCCCCAGACCGAACGGGGGAAGTATCGCTTTTCCATATGTAAAATAAGTCCGGACGAAAAACCTCGCCCGGTGAAAACTTCTCAATAAGAGGTGGCCGGTGTCGATCCTGGGATGGATTAGTTTCGTTATCCTCTTTTTCCTGACGGCTGCCTCCGCCTATTTGTGGATCCTGGCCTTTTGGGCCATGGTGATCAAGCGCGATTATCCCCGGCGAAAGGACCCCTTCGATTTTCTTATTCTGGTCCCGGCCCACGATGAAGAAAAAGGACTCCCCGAGACCATTAAATCCCTTGGAGAATTAAGACCGACCGGAAAATTGGAAATTGTCGTTATCGCCGATAATTGCAGCGATAAAACGGCCGAAGTTGCCGAAAACCTGGGGGCGGTGGTACTCGAACGTCATAATATTTCCCAGCGCGGCAAAGGATACGCCCTGGAATATGCTTTGACTCAAATTGACCTAACGGCCTTTCATGCCGTGGCTGTCATCGACGCCGATACCCGGGTGGATCCGAACCTCCTGGAAGCCATGGCGGTTTCGTTTCTCGATGGTGCCGGCGCGGTGCAAGTGTCCAACGAGTTCGCCGTGAGCGGTGATTCTCCCCTGGCGTATCTGCAACAGACGGCCAATATGGCCGAAAACGCCTTTTATTACCAGGGCCGGGCCGCTCTCGGTCTGCCGGTTTTATTAAGAGGCACCGGTATGGCCATCTCGACCCGGGTCCTGAAAGCATATCCCTGGACCTGTCACACGGTCACCGAAGATATCGACTATGCCGTCAACCTCATAAGAAATAACGTCCACATAGATTTTACCCGGGCCGGCCGGATTGTCTCGGCCGCCACCACCAACTATGCCCAGGCCTATTCTCAAAAACAGCGCTGGGCGGCCGGGGCTTTTAATTTAATCATCGACAAGGCTATCCTCCTTTTCTGGGAGGGACTTTCGCACGGCAATCTTAAACTGACCGAACTGGCCTGGTCATTTCTGACGCTAAGCCGCCCCACTTTGATTTTTATAGGCTTTATTCCGCTGATTCTGGCAGCTTTACTGCCCGGTGGCCAGGGGATAGTGTATGCCTTATGGTCGTTATCAATTATGGCTTCGCTGGTACTCTATCTTCTGGGAGGAATTTTCTTTGTCGAGAATAAAAGCCGGGCTTTTCGGGCGGTATTGCATGCCCCATTTTTTGGTTTATGGCTTGTTTGGCTTCAGATTAAAACTCTTTTCTCCCGCCGGAAACTGGATTGGGTGAGAACCGAAAGAAACGACCATGACTGACCTTTCTATTATTCATTTGCGAAGCGCCGAATTTTTCGGGGGCCCGGAAAGAGCCATTCTGGGTCAATGCCGAAGTCTTCCGGAGTTCCGCTTTACCTGCGCTTCGTTCACGCGGGACGAAGGCCCCAACCGTTTTCTCGACGAGGCCGCCAAACTGGGTCTGGAGACGGCCCGGATTCGCGATAAATTCGCGGGCGATTTTCGCGTGGTCGGACAATTGCGCCGGCTGATGGGTGAAAAAAAGGCCAACCTCCTGATTACGCAGGACTACAAGGCGAACTTTTTCGGACGGCTGGCCATTCGTGGCCGAACGACCCGCCAAATAGCACATTTTCGCGGCTATACCCTGGTGGATAAAAAGGATAAATTTTATAATATCGTCAATGCCTGGACCATGCGGCGAATCAAAGTCCTGCTGACCGTATCCCAAAAGTCAAAAGCCATCCTGACTTCAATGGGCGTTTCCGCGCCGCGCATAATTGTCGTCCCCAACGCCATTGAAGACGAAAAACTCCTGCCCCCGGAATTTCGCCGCGTGATACCCTCGGATCGCCCCCTCCGGGCCGTCTGCGCCGGAAGATTGAGTTACGAGAAGGGGTATGACATTCTCCTACGGGCCCTATTCCTAATAAAGGATAATAATCCCGGGATAACGGTCGAAATTTACGGCGACGGCAAGGAAGAAACGGCCCTGAAACGATTAACCGATAATTTGGATTTGACCGGAATGGTCAAATTTTGTGGTTTTGCGGATAATATTTTGCCGATACTAAAAGAGAGTGATTTATTGATTCTCCCTTCGCGTTCCGAAGGGATGCCCAATATTTTGCTGGAGGCCTGGTCGCAGAAAGTCGGAGCCGTGGCCACGGCCGTGGGCGGAGTCCCGGAAATGATGAAGGGTAATCGGGGGGGATGGCTTTCGCCTCCCGAAGACCCGGATAAACTGGCCGAAAATATCAGGGCTGCCGTAAAAGATAAAACTCATTTGGCGGCGGCGGGAGAGAACGGGTACCAACTGGTAAAACAGCGTTATTGTTACAAGACGCAAGCGGAAATGCTTCGCACCCTCTACCGCGAAATCGCCGCCGGCAAATTTGACGCTTAAGACGGATTAAAATCAACTATGGGTAAAATCAGAATCGGCTATGTCATTGACCGTCTCGCCCCCGGCGGCGGGACTGAAAACCAGCTCATTAAACTTTTGGAAAATATCGATCGTGAAAATTTCGAGCCGATAATTTTCAGCCTGCGTCCCCGCGATCCCCAGTGCCTGGAACTGGGCTGTGAAACTTATTATCTCGATATTCGCAGCCTGTTGTCGCTCTCCACGGTGAAGGCCGTCTTCAAGGCCGCCCGGTTATTCCGACGGAAAAAAATCCACATCCTGCAGATTTACTTTTATGACGGCCGGCTGGTGGGAACCATGGCCGGACGTCTGGCCGGTGTGAATCCGATCGTTTATTGCCGCCGCGAAATGGGCTGGTGGTACACACCGATGAAACTGCGCCTGTCGCGGTTCCTGGCGCGTTTGAGCCATCATTGCCTGGTCAACGCCGAAGCCGTCAAAAAGATGGTCGCCGCCACCGAGGGATTTCCATCCGAAAAAATAACTGTCATCCCCAACGGAGTGGATCTGGAGCCCGGGCCCCCCGATAAGCGACCCCTCAAGAGCGACTTCGGTATCCCCGAGGATGCCCCGGTCATTGGTGTCGTTTCGAATTTAAGAGAAGTAAAAAGGCTGGACCGCTTTTTGGAGTTGGCCGCCCGGATAGAAAACAAAAAAACACATTTTCTTATTATTGGCAAAGGTCCCCTTCAGGATAAACTGGCCACCCGGGCCGCGGAATTGGGGCTGGCCGACCGCGTCCATATTCACCATGCCGTCAAGGGCGTTCATGATATCATCGCCCTTTTTGATATCGGTGTCTTGTCCTCGGAATCGGAAGGGCTCTCCAATGTTCTGATTGAATATTCGCTTTCGGGGATACCGTCGCTGGCCTTTGATGTGGGCGGGAATCCGGAAATAATAATTGATGGCGAAACCGGGTATATTATAGCCGATGGTGATATCGGCCTTATGGCGGAAAAAGCCAACACCCTTTTGTCCCATCTTGAATTAAAGAAAAAACTGGGCGAAACCGCCGCCGCTCATGCCCGGGAAAATTTCAGCATTAAAAAAATGACATTGCTGACGGAAGAACTCTATCGACGACTGGCCGGCAAGCGTATAAATTCGGGCGGCGAAACGAGAGATGGAGGACAATCCGTCTCTTCCCCGGAAAGAGGAGGATTAAGCGTGAAAAAGGCTGTAAAGTTATTCCTGTATTCCATTATATATATCCTGGTCCTTCCCTCGGGATTGCTTTCCCAAATTTTCAGGAAACTCCTGGGGACGGGGATGATTTTTGAATTCTTTTCTCAATCATACAGCCTGATTCCCGGTGTTTTCGGCATTCCCATCCGGGCCTGCTTTTATAAACAGACCCTCAAGAAATGCTCTTTAGACTTGGAAACCTTATTCGGGTGCCGTATCACTAAGATGGAATGTGAATTGGGCGACCGCGTCGCCATTGGAGCTTTTACTTCTGTTGGTCTGGCGGAAATAGGGGATAAAACCGTTATTTCCAGTTACGTCTCCGTCCTTTCTGGAAGACGCCAGCATGACTTTAAGGTGAGCGATAAATCCGTGCTGGATGGCCCCGAGTATTATTCCATGCAGAAAATAGGGAAAAACTGCTTTATCGGAGAACATTCGGTAATAATGGCCGACATCGGCAATTATGCGGTTTTGGGGGCCGGTTCCGTGGTCGTGAAATCCATTCCCGACTTTGCCATCGCGGTGGGGAATCCCGCCAAAGTTATCAAGCTGCGTGAGGGAGCCGAAGCGGTGACAAAAATAACTCCCTGACTTTACTCCAGTATTCCGCCTGCCCGCGGTTTCCGGGGATTTTTGTGCATAACTTAAACATATCTCAAGTCTGGTACAGGGTTACCTCCCCAATTTCCCTTCGGGGTAATTCCCCTCACGAAAAATCAATGCGGGATAGCCACTTAACGGACGATATATATATTAATCAGGGCACGCTATTTGCCTTAATACGTGGCAAATGTTTATGGGGTATAATAATAATGGTTTCCAAATGGGCGGGGAAGTTGTTTAATACGGTGGTCTTGCCACGGGCAATGATCAGAAACCGCTTTTAAATAAGTTAATCAATCGCGCCTCGGGCGCCGCTCGGAATAGGCAAGGAGGAGTTATGATTCGACAGAAAACCGGTCGCGGATACCTTCGGAGTTATTTTACCGCGGCCTTATTATTAACCACTTTTATATGTGGCTTTGGCCTTACCGCCCAGGCGGGACGACTAACCATTTCCAGTCTCCCTTATAACATCACCCAGGCCCAGCATAGCGGCGATCTGTGGGATACGGTGTTAATCTCCGGGACCAGGCTGACTAGCGCCTCCAATGGTATCCGTTTCGAAGGCACCAATTACTGGCTGGTTCAGGGACTGGGCGATACCCTGATTTACGGCAACTCCAGCACCAACTCCGCACACGGCGCCTATGGAATAAGCATCGGGGGCGGCAACGGCAGCGATTTTATCGTCATAAAAGACCTGTTCATTTTGAATCGCCCCGTGGGGATAGATACTTTGACCTATAGTGCCGAAGATACCTTGAGCGGCCGTACCAACGGCATCATCACCGGCTATTCCTGTGACAATATCACCGTGGAAAACTGCCGTATCGAGGTTCAAGCCTATTCCAGCCATGGTATAAATATCGGCCGGGGACATACGCAGTTGTTCCGCAATATCGCGATCCGGCATTCTTCGCCCGGTTTCCACAGCCGATGTCAATTCGACGCCTGCGGTGTTAAACTCTCCGGATTACGCAGCACCGATCTTACCGGCGGCGCCACTTACAACGCCCGCATGCAGAACATAAAAATCGAACGGTGTTCCCATGCCGGTATCTATGGCTCAGCCTACAGCGGCTATAACGCCGTAATACAGGCCGAGGCCTGCACCGTTACCGTCAGTTCCAAAAACATCATGTATACGTCGGGCGGTAACACCTGCGAAGGTCGCGCCAACTGCTACGGGATCCAATACACCGGCGCCGGGCCGGGATCCTATATCAAACACTGCAAAATTACTGCTGACGAAGGCAACCACGGCGGGCGGGGTATTCAGATGGTGGGTTGCGAAGGGACCCCGGAAAACCCCATCGTTATCTGTTCCAGTTACGTCAACGTCCATGAATCCGCCGACGTTCAATTTACCGGCACCTACGGCTATTACCCCTGCGCCGTGAAAGTCCGCCAGGATAACTATGGCGTCCATGTTTTCGACAACCAGTTTATCTATGTCGCCGATGGCTCTGTCCCGTGGGGAACCACTTCGGGAAGTTACTATCGCTCCGGCGAGTCCGGGTTATACGAACACTGGACCTCCAATTTACCGCCCTTTAATAATGGTTTCGAAAGGAATCTTTTCCGCGCCGTGGATCGCTCCTCGGGCGCCGTTATCTCCGGATTCACTTTCGACAACTGCACTCAGGGATACGACCCCTCGTTCTTTTTCCGTTATAACCGGGTAGAATCCGATTATGTCGGATATAAATGGGGTGGCTATGACGGCGAGGCCCACTCTTTTACCATCATCGGGGATACTCTTAAGATAGTCGATACGGCCAATTCCTCCACCTGGGCCTACCAATTGGGATATCTTAATATGAATTATCGTACCGACGATATCATCATGCAGGATATCGTATATGAAGGCGTGGCCGATGAGGGCCGTATCTATTTCCCGGCTACCCAGGGCAGCGCCGACATTGCCTTCCGGCGGACATTGAAGGTTTATATCAAGGGCAGTAACGGCTTGCCCGTTTCCGGCGCCAGTGTCACGGTCCGGAATAATTACAGCCAGATTGTCCTGACGGGAACGACCGGCTCCGACGGCAAGGTATCCGGCCCGGTGACCTACAATTTCCAGAGCCGGGCGGGAACCGATTCCACCGGTTTCAATAATTTCCGGATTAATGCCACGAAAGGCGCCGATAACGCCCAGGTTTATTTCCTGGTCGGCTGGGATAGTTTTAAAGATACCCTGACCCTGCCGGCCACGGCCGGCGACGGCTCCTGGGTGCCCGATGAAGATATCGATACCATTCCTCCCGCGGCGGTGCAGGATTTGGGAAGTCTTCCTCTCCCGTCGAATTTCGAAGTCGTGCACCTGGCTTTCGGGGAGATTCCCGATCTTCTGGGAAACGGGCATGATGCAAAGATGGATTACCTTCCGTCGGCCATTGCGTCGAATCCCTGCCGTCGCGAGTTTTTTGGCGGCGGAATGACCGCCTAAGCATCAAAGGCCGCATCTATTAAAGGCTGCCCTGATTTGAACGGGCGGCCTTTTTTATTTCCTGGGCGGGCATCGCTTACCCTGCCCTGCCTGGTTTATATTAATTATGTCCCCAAAATTCCATTTTTAAGCCCTTCGACCTAAAAAGGTGGTTGGAAATGTCGATTAAATACTGTTGATTCGGCATATATTAAAACATTCCGGATCCCTTGAAATCCGGATGGGAATATCTTATATAAATAGAGTCACACGCACCATGAGATCCGGGAAATGACCGTCAAACGGTGCCTCAAATGGCTTCTCCTGATTATTCCTCTTTTAATCACTTGCCTGACGGCGTGGCGAATATATAGACAGAATTACTTTTACTGGCTGCCGGATTATCTATTCCACGATACGGCGCGCCAAAATATCAAGCCACCGATAGATATCATTTTCTTTATCGTGGATCACTGGGAACCCGGATGTAAAGTCGAACTGGTGAATCGCTGGGCCAAAGATTATCGCCAACTGGCCCATAAGCATATAGACAGCGACGGCCATTTTCATAAACATACATTTTTCTATCCTTTGGAGCGTTTCGCGGGTTACCAGATTGATAGTCTGATTAACCTTTGTCGCGAGGGAATCGGGGATATTGAAGTTCATCTCCATCATAAGCCGATGCCCTCGGATTCGCTTCGGAAGTTATTTGTCAATGGCATCGATTCCCTGCAGGCCCATGGGGCGCTTATATCGCCCGACGGGCAAAGGCATTTTGCCTTCATTCACGGCAATTATGCCCTGGATAATTCACGTTACCGGCAAAACTCCATCTACTGCGGCGTCAATGATGAAATATCCATCCTGGTCGAACTGGGATGCTATGCCGATTTCACGTTTCCGTCACTGCATAAATCGTCACAGCCGTCATTGGTAAATAAGATATTTTACGCCGTCGACGATACCCTCCGGCCCAAGTCGTACGAAACCGGAGAAATCTGTCATAAGGGCGGCGTTTGCCCGCCGGGAGGCCTGATGATTTTTCCCGGCCCGATGGGTATTAACTGGAACGATTGGCGCTTTATAGCCCACCCCACGGTGGACGACGGCAATATCTATGGAGAAATGATGCCGGATATTAAGAGGATGGAATTCTGGCTTAAAACCGATGTGCACGTTATTGACGGACCCGGATGGATTTTTGTCCGCCCCTTTACGCACGGTTGCGATACCAAAATACTTGGTCTGGAGGCGAACCTGGGCGAGGTAATGGATCAATTCCTGACGGAATTGGAATTAAAATATCGGGACAACCCCCAGTATCGACTGCACTACATGACGGCACGGGAAGCCTACAATGTCGCCCGAGCCGCCGAAGCCGGGATGACCGGAAATCCCCATGACTACCGAGACTATATTCTAAAACCTTACCAATACCCGCCCCGTCAAAAAGACTTCGTCATGACCAGATAGGATATAGCCGTATTCAGAGGCATCGCAATATCCGATATTTCCGGATTCGGGATAATTAGAACTCCCCAGATATGTGCAATACCTGACTTCTATCGCTAATTATGTATGGTCTCCCTTTGATTCTGCCACCTGGTCCAAAGAGGGCGGAAAAATTTTATAAACTCTTCCGTCGCGGCCCGGGAGCCTTTCAGATTGGGATGGGAATCGCCCGACCTCGGAAGCCGGTAATCCATTTTCAGGAAATTATCGGCCCCCGCCAGGGTGCCGAATAAATCAAAAACATAAAAATTATTATGGCCCGTTTCGACGGCATAAGCGGGCTGGAAGTCCTGTATCAGCCAGTCATTGAATTTTCTGGCGCGGCCGGCGTTATCCGGCGAACTGGCCTCGGGGACACGCGGCGGCGCCGTGAGATAGACGAACAATTTATCGGGATATTTGGCCATCTCCGTCTTTAACGAGGCAAATACCGCCTTATAATTGGCCAGGGTCTTTTCCGGTGAATCGGGCTCACCCGGCGCGACACCATCCTCAATAATATCACTGTTGGGAAAACAGGATTTAAACATGATAATATCATTGGTGAATCCTTCGTTATTATAGCGATCCGGGTGGGCGCTGAAACGCAGGATTTTATCCATATCCTCGCGGAATTTCCTGACCCAATGATTCATGTCGGTGTCTTCGCCAATTTCATCGCCGTACGTCGCCCCCTTGACCAAAATACCCATATCCATCAGGCCCTGGCGTAACCCGCCGTTATCCAAAAGCCCTTTTCCCACGGAATGATGCAGGAATATCAGGCGGTGTTCGGCGCTTTTATCCAATTGCGCCGTCAGGTCGGAAATGGACTGATTCAAAACTTCCGCATTGCGGCGATAGGTATCGTTGCGGGTTTCGGCTTCGCCCAGATAACCCTTGAGTGTCCAGTACTTATAGAATACAAATAGCCCTATCAGATTTCCGATTATAGAAATCGCCAAAATGACCAGCATTGTCCTGTTCATGTTCTTTCTTTCCTGTTTATTTAATTTCTCTTGCTGTTTTTAAGAACTCGCTATTCCCCGCTCCCGAAATCCGGCCTAAAGGCCGAAACGCGATTCCCTGATTTTTTGTATGGCCGGAATAACTCCCATCACCGGAAGACCAAGACGCTTTTCGATATCTTCGGTCTTTTTAAAAGTGGTATCAAACAATTCCGCCGAAATTACGCCTCCGATACCGGTCAAAAGTCCCAATATTACTCCCCAGATTACCAGGTGCGGTTTATCCGGCCGCACCGGATTTAAGCCCAGCGTGGCCTGCTGGACAATTTTATATTCGGATTCCCGAAGCACGGCCTGGCTCAAACGGTCGCCCTCCTGTTGAGACAGAAAGCGATCGCGCAAATCCCGGGCGGCCGCGGTTTCGCGGATGAGATTATCATAACGGGCCTGATAATCCACCAATAATTCCATCCGGTCGCGTAAACGCCGTTGGGCTCCTGTCAGGGCGTTCAACTGGCTCTTCTGGATTTCGGCATAATAGACCGCTGAAAAATAGGCCGCCATAAACTTGCGGGTATCCACATCCGGATTCCCCCCCCCGGTTGTCAATTCCCGGCCTATAATGGCCTCCAGGCTCCTGAATTTCTGCTGGATAGTATTCTTGACGCCAAAAACCGCGGGCGACTGCCAGCGATGTTTCCAGACCAGGTCGCTATACGATGCATGCAAATTCCTGATTTCTTTCAGAACGGCGGTTATTTCGCCGTTTTGTTCGAGAGAAGTTTCCACGCCGTCCGGAATATCCGCGTATCGTTCCCGCAGTCGTTCGACTTCATTTTCCGCCTCCAAGGCTTCATTCCGGGTCGTCTCTATGTCGAGGGTGAGATTGCGAAGATTCTCCTGCCCGGTAATCATCGTATCCAGACGGATCAAGGCCATTTCCGATTCCAAAGCGGTCTGGGCGGTCAATTTTTCCCGGTAGGCCGATTCATATTTTTCCAGTTGGCCCGTCGAGAAATTTTCGGTCTGGCGGGCGGCCCCCAGTCTCTGGCGAAGGTTTTCCCGGATGAAGACCTCCGCCACGTTGGCCGCGATATCACGGGCTTGATGCGGATTATCATAGCGAACCCTGATTTTTATATGATACTCCCCGACAATCGAGACTGAAATATTTTTGCGAATTTTTTCAATCATCAGGTTTTGCGCCACTTGCTCCGGATTCTCCCGCGGGGCGGCGCGAAGCAATTCCATGACGGGTTTCAGGGAGGATTGATCGAGTTTGAGGTCAAGGACTTCGACAACTTCCTTTAAGTTGGCGGGCGAAGTTATTTCCTGGCGGAAAATCCGCTGGGCCTCGCGGGTATCGGTTATCTGCGAGGCGAGTTCAGGGTCAAAACCGAGAAGATCCTCCAGAGGGGTAATAAGCCGGATTCCCTCCCCCACCGAAATAATGACATAAGATTCATAGACCGGGACAATAAAACGCATCCCGATCACGACCGCCAGCGGAATAACCAGAAGGGGGATAATCAATAGCCAGTGATGCCTTCGGACGATGTTAATCAGGTTGCCGAAACCCAGACCTCTTCTCGGGGGAGGCGATTCCGGTTCCATGGGATTTTCTGCCATCATAATAGACTTATACGATTAAGCCGGTGATTATCCGACTTTGCTTTTAAAGATAAAGAAATCCGGCGTTTTTGTTTATAAAAAAATGCCCCCAATTTTCCTGGGGGCAGAGAAAAATCTTGCCGAATATATCTACCGAATCACGACCAGTTTCCCTCGGATATCGGTCCCCGCGATAAACCACAGGTAAGTGTCCGAGGCCACGGGATTGCCCGAGGAATTGGTGCCGTCCCAGAGGATATCTTCGCCCGTGGTATTGGTCCACAGCCGCACTTCTCTCCCGGAAACGGTCATAAGATAAAGGTTCTTGCCGACCGGCACGTCGGTGAATATGGCTTGAGGCGATTCGGCCGGACGATAGGGATTGGGGTAGACATGCGTCAAGGGCTCAATGGCGAAATCGAAAACATCGCTATATAATTCGCCGTTGGCAATAACCCGCCAATAATAGATTATCCCTTCCGATAAGCGCTCTTCCACTTTCCAAGCGGTGGTGGCGCCGGTTTGCTGCGTCACGGCCGCGGAAGCATCGGCCATAACCACGAAATTGGAATCCTCGGCGACTTCGAAGAAATACTGGTTGGTGCTTTGCGTATCGATATTCAACACCGATAAAACCGGGCGAGTACTGTGCTCGACGGCACCATCAGGCGGCTCGGCAATGACCACATCGGCGTCGGTATCCAGGGTCAGCGAGGTGGTCGCCTGAAGCACGTTCGACATGGGGGAATCGTTCCCGGCCTGGTCGTAAGATTTAAGCGCAAAATAATAGGTCACGGCCGGATTGAGATTATCGACCGTAAAGGATTCGGTCTCGCCGGATTGATTGGGCATAGGTTCCCCGGTCGCCTGGCTGGCGCTGCCCCAGTTGGATTCGTTGAGGGGCGTGGTTGCGTAGCGGATATCGTAATAGGCGGCGGTGCCGAATTGCCCGTTATCGCCGGGCGCGGTCCAGTTGAACGTGACAGAATTGGGTGTCACTGTGTAAGCCCAGGCCTTACCGCCCAAAAGTAATAAAGTCACCGCCAGCAACAGCAATAGGATGGCTGTCTCGGCGGCTCCCATGATTATTGACCGGAAATTTGTCTTTCGAGTTCCTCGCATATATTCTCCTACCTGTAGGGCCAAAGTTTTTAAGCGGCCTAATTATATTATCGTCTCTTGGGCAAGTTTGCTTAAAAAAGAGATTCAAAAAATGAGCCGAACGGAGAAGAATTTTAACCCATATGAATACCAATGGGTTACGCCCCAGAATATTCCCCCGCAAGCCTCCTGGCCACAATTATATTGTTTCAAATCAGAGCACTGTGCGGAAAAGGGGCAGACGGCCGTTTTTTATTTAAGGGTCGATAATAATATGGTTCTGACTGCCATGGCCAGTTTTGCGTATCCCTTATCGTTCGGCTCGACGGCATTGGAGGCCAGGGAATCGGCCATGAAACCCTCGTCATCGGCCAGGGCGAAATTGAAATCAATGAGAGGTAATTGATTGTCGGTGCAATATTTTCCCAGAAGTTCATCGAACAACCGCAGGCTGTCCATGATAATATAATCTTCCGGGATGGCTTCTTCCGGCCTGTCGCCAATGGCTTTAGTGGGCGGGATTATGGTGGTCAGATAGGGTCGAATGCCATGGCAAGCCGCCAATTCGGCCATGGAGGCGGCGTAATCCGCCAGTTCCTTCACGCTATTTCCGGGGCGCAAATTATAAGAACTGATTTCGATAACGACCGCCTCCGGCCTAAGCGCTATCACGTCCGGGCGAAAACGCAGTACCAATCCGGCCGCCCGTTGACCGTCGACCCCTCGGTTAATCGCCTCATATTCCGGGAAATATTTTTTCAGGTCCCATTTGTACATCACTTGCGTACCGAAAAATACCACTCGCCCCGGCACCAGCGTATCCGCCTGCAGCGCCTTATTCGCCTCCCGGTAAACCGAATCGGCGGATAACTCGTTGACGGCATTGATGTACTTATCCAGAAAGATATTGACATGCCGGCGGTAATCGAGAGCCTTGAAGGCGACATAGACAATCAGAAGATTGCCCAGCAATGACATCATGAAAATAAGGCGCATGGTTTTCGACATGCTAATCCCCCTTTTTTTCGAATCGCCGGGGTGCCTTGGAAATACCGAATAATATTCTGGTCATTTCAAGCAAAAACCCCCACCCCAATCCGATATGAATGGCCGGATAAATTGGTAGAAGAACCGGCAGGTACTTGATCCCATTTTTGACGGCAATCGAGGCCGAAGAAATAAGCACGGCCGCGGCATAGAATCCGGCGCCTATCAGAAACAAATAAAATAACGGCTTCCAGAATAGCCCCAATAGCAGTAATAGCGGCATCCCTGCCGTGAATAAAGGGGGAATAATTGTACCCAGGGACAAACTCGAAGGATGCTTGCAGGCCAAACGGAATCTTCCCACTCCATAGCGGGTCATCTGCTTGAACAGAGCTCCCAGGGTTGCCCGGGGATAATAATAGACCGCCAGGGTCATCGAAGTAAAAGACTTCAGACCGGCCCGGGCACAGCGGAAATTAAACTCGAAATCCTCGCAGGCGTCGAATTCAGTATCGAAATTCCCGACCTTATAAAATACCTCTCGTTTATAGGTCGCCCCGGAACTGGAAGGATCGACATATTTTTCTTCGGTGGTATAAATGGTGGAATCGAGTCCGTGCCCGATGGTCGATTTCCGCGCCAGCGACACCGCTTTCTGAAAAAACGTATTTTCCGGGGTATCCAGAAATTGGGGACGGCTTAAGACTTCCACCCCTTTTTCTTCCATCAACCTGACGGTGTTTTTCAATATCTGATTATTGTCGATATAGGTGTGACCGTCGACATAGATGAGAATATCACCCGAAGCCATTTTGGCTCCCAGGGCCCGTGCGCCGGAGGACCATCCGAAAGGATTGCGGAAGTACTTAACCCGCGAATCCTTTTTCTCAAAGTCTTTCACCACCTCGGCCGTTTGGTCGCGCGAATCCCCCACCCCTACCAGGATTTCCAATTTATCGGGAGGATAATCCTGATTCAGGAGATATTCCAGGGTGCGTGCAATGTATTTTTCTTCATTGCGAATGGGGACAATAATCGAAATTTTGGGATAGTCAGGCATGTTATCATTCCAATTTTACGGCATATACGGATTAATGCTTCCGCTCTTGGGGGTTATTATCCGAAATAACTTTCCCTATTGCCAATTATAAATTTAAAAAAACTCCGGAAGGTTCGACACCTTCCGGAGATTCCCGACCGCTAATTTGGCGATAACTTCGTCCCTGGTCGCCCCGCTATTCTTCCGTAAGTTCCGCTTCCGTCACCGATAAGACTTCGATTCCATCTTCCGGCGTTTCGGTGAAATCGGCTTCCGGCAAAGACTCATTTTCAACCAGTGTATTTTCCCCGTACAGAGTGGAGACCATATCGCCGGATTTCATCAGAATTCTCCCGTCGGCCGACCCGATGAAGATCTTGCGACCGCTGATAGCCAGAGCCGTGGCGGAAATATCCTCCAGTTTTTCCACCGGATAGAGGGTATTCTCATAGTAGTACACGACCCCGGCGTCGGTCGCCAGGTAGACCTTATATCCGGCCGGTTCGATATCCCAGACCATGTCCGAGGGCATCCCCTCGGCGGTCGTCCAGGGTGTCCACTTGCCGCCGTCGAAGACAAAAAAGCCGGACTCGGCGGCCAGATAAAGATAGCCGTGGGCATAAGCCATATCATGGACAAAATCGAAGATACAGGTATCGCGCAGGAGGAATCGCTTTTTAAAATCGTTGCCGTCCCAGCGGAACAAACCCTGCCCGACCGTCCCCACCCAGAGCCCGTCGCGATCGAATTGCAGAGTCGCCACCGAGGCACTATCCATCAGCCTGTCTTCGCTGAAAGGAGACTTGCTGAAAAGACCTTTATCGGTGCCTATCAACAGACGGAATCCGTCGCTGTACAACGCTCGAACCGAACCCTGAAAGGACCCGTCCACCGGCACCAGAGCCTTATCCTCAAGGGTGTACAGCCCTTCACCTCCGGCGTACAATTTGCCGTCATAGAAAGCCAGGGCGCGAAATTCCTTTCCCGGACCCAGTTTCTCCACCGCCCCGGTTCGAAAGTCATAAATCACCAGGCCATCGTTATAGGCGGCGTAGAGGGTGGAATCATAATAGATAATATCATGAACCTTATCCAGAGACACGGTTTCGGCCGATTCGAGATTGATAGTCATCGGATCTGCCGAGGCAAAAACAACTTCCGGTTCCTTCACGGAAACCCGTTCAGGTTCAATTGTGGCAGTCTGTTCGGAAATGTCATTGGCCGGGGCCTTGCCTTCCGGAAGGTCGCCGTCATCGCAACCGGCAAACATGAATGTTAAGCCTATCATGGCCGTCGCGGTCAGAGTTACGAGATTCTTGAAAAACATTTTAAACCTCCTTGTGTTTTTTGGTTTCAACAGGAGGCTAATCAAGGTCTGTGCCAATTATATAATATAGTGCCTAACAATGAGTTAGAAATACCAAGCAACTTCCAAGACCCTATAAATGTGTCTCCGTGGACGCGCTTATTTTATTATTGCGGAAATTGTTTTAAGGTAATAGGTTATCGGTGTCAATATTGACACGGGGTGTGTCGATATAGACACAAAAGGATTTATTATTTTTTCCCTGTGGGTCGACTGTATAAATTATAGGAAGGGGACAGCGGGATGCGTCGTTTGACCTTAACTTTAATCATTCTCTTTTGGTCCTCGGGGATATTATCAGTCTGCCTGCCCGAAACGCCCCCGACTGCGGCGGAGGATTCCGCCGTCTTTTCCGAAATTCTCCAATATAAATTCGATAGACTCTTTTTCTCGACCGGCCGGGACATGAACATCTACCCCCAAAACACCTTCAAGATTATTCTGGGCGATAAAACAATTTCTTCGGGAATAATTGAATATTCTATGTCCGGATTATCATACTCCTTTCCCCTGCCCGATTTGGTACTGGACAAGCCGCTTCAGGAGTACCGGGCCGTAATCGAAACCGCCGCAATTGATTCTCTTAACCCCATCAGAATCGGGCGGAGCAAAAGCTTTCTTCTGGCGCATGATTCCCTGCCGCAAACGACGGTCTCGGGAAATCCTCTCAAGATTTATACTTTTAAAGATGAACAGGAACTCTTCTTTGCCTTTTCTCAAAATGATTTGGATTTATGTTTGAGTTATCTTGAGAGCCAAACCTATCCCCCGGACGTAATCCGCTTTACGTTCCTGACGCCGCAGGTGGCGGTCCTGATCCCCAATCTGTCCCGCGATTTCAATGCGGCCGGCTTTTTAACCACTTCGATGTACTACCGTTTCGATTCCCGCCGGTTGGATTTGATATTTGACGGTGACAGCCTGGCGTCTTCCCCGTCGTTTATGGATCAGAGTGATTCCGCTATCCGGGAGTTTGCCTATGACCCGGAATCGGGCCGGAAACTGCTGGACTATCTGGAGAGCCGTCCCGGTAAAATCACCCTGACCTATGGCCATAACAATCTTAACAAAGCCGCCGAGTATTTTGCCCGGATATTGAATCGGGATAAAATTAAAGTCACGGTGAAGCAATCCGTGCAGCCGGGCGATTTACACCTGGATTGGATACCGATTAAGAAAGACTCCCTGCTGTCAACTTTGGCGGTTTTGGTAGAAAGACTCTACCTTCAAACCCTTGATAATTCCCCGGCCCGCCGAAAACTGGATATCATCCGTACTCACCTGGATGAAGCCATCCATTCGGACACGGAGTCGCGACGCCTGTACTATGCCAACCTGGTGGAACGAAGTCTGAAAAGCGACCTGGGGGTTTTTCCCCTTTTCCGTTCCCGCGTCTTTGTCTCCTCGACAAATCACATTCAATGGCCGGTGACGGACACCGATCCGAACTGGACCGATTTCTCCAAACTGGTTCGTTTGAAATTACCTTCCCTGCAGAGGATAGCCCCATGACCCTTACCGGCAAAACCAGGCTGTTTCTGGTGCTGGCCTCGCTCTTGCCGCCTTTGATATTACTGCTGGTCATGCATCTTTACTCCCGGAAACAAAGCCAGGCGGCTCTATATAGCCGGGCCCATGAGGGATTAACCCTGATCCGGAGCGAACAAGCCCGGGTCGAAGAAAGCCTGAAACGTAATGCCCTTTTTTTGGCCGCTTACCCGGAAATAAAAAAGGCTCTATGGGAAATAGAGCGCGGTCGCATCCCGCGTCTGGACGAGCGACTCCTCCCGCCGGGATTGGATTTCGCGGAAATTCTCGATGACTCCCTGACTGTACTGGTCGGCCTGGGACAAGCCAGCCTGGCCGGGGAAAAGCGGAATTTTCCCATAACGACCGGCTTGGATTCAAGCGGGGCTTTTTGCCGAACGGTCGAGTTCGACCATATCGGCCGACATGCCGGGCTGGTTTATCTGATGCCACTGGATGACAATATAATTCTGCTGGCGGGAAAATACCTGGAAACGGATTTTGTAAGTCATCTGGAAGATTTATCGGCGGCGAAAATATCCCTGTTTTTTGGCGAGGACAGGGATAGTCTTACCGAGTATTATTTCCGCCTGGAGCCCGAACAAATCTATACCATAAATAATTCCCTGATAATCCGGGCGACTGCAGAAAACGACTCGCCTTACCTAATCTCCGCCGCCTTCGCACCCTCGAATAGCGGGCCATTCAATGAACATTGGTTTCCCTCGGCCCTGGCGGTGAGTCTGACCGCGGCCCTTTTGGCCATCCTGGCAGGAATTTATATCACCGGCAAAGCCCGGCGGGAAATCGACAACCTGATTACGGCGGCCAATCGCATCGCCGACGGCGATTATAATACGCCGGCCATGGCCTTCGAAGATGCCGAATTCGCCCGTCTCGCCGACTCCTTCACCGATATGACCCGCAAGATACGGGAAACCACGGGGCGCCTGGCGGCGGCCGAACAGGTCGCGGCCTGGAAAGCCATCGGTCAAAAAATCGCCCACGAGATAAAAAATCCCTTAACCCCCATGGCCATTTCCGTGGACGACTTGCGCCGCTCCTATCATGATAAATTGCCCGATTTCGATAAAACGCTGGACGAAACCACGCTTATGATCAAATCGGAAATCGATCATCTGACCAGATTATTGGATAATTTCGTGGCTTTTGCCCGGATGGCTCCCCCCGTCATTAAGTCCAAAAATATCCAGGAATTGATGGGCGAAATAAAATCCCTCTACAGGCGGGAATTCGAGTCGGGCCGCCTTGTGATGACATCATCATCGGCACGCCAGTCAATCGATATCGACGCCGAAAAAGTCAGGCAACTCCTGGTAAATCTAATCAAAAATGCCCTGGAATCCGCGGAAACGGCGGGCGTGAAAATCTTAATTGAGGACGACGAAAAAAACCTGCGGATAATAATCGACGATAGTGGTCCCGGATTCGAGGCCGGTATTATTCGCCAGGGCATTCGGCCCTATCTCACTACCAAAAAGGGAGGCAGCGGCCTGGGGCTGGTTATCTGTCAGCGGATTGCTTTTGATCACGGCGGCAATATGGCAATCGACAACAATCCCGAAGGAGGCGGCCGGGTGACTATCACCCTGCCGGTATAGCATGGCCCGCATTCTTATTATCGATGACGAAGAAAATATCCTTCGTTCCCTGAAAAGCGCCCTGGAACGGCGGGGCCACGAAGTCGTGACGGCCGAAAATCTTAAGAAAGGCCGGGAGTTCACCCGGGCCGGATTTGATATCGTATTACTTGATATAATGCTGCCCGACGGCAACGGCCTGGAATTTCTAAAAGACCTGCTCGCCCGTGATTCCAATCAGGCCGTGGTCATGATCTCCGGGCACGCCGATATCGACATGGCGGTCGAAGCCATTCGGGCCGGGGCCGTTGATTTCATAGAAAAACCGCTTTCCCTGGACCGGGTCTTGATTACGGTCAATAATGCCGCCCAGCGAAATCGCCTGCTTCAGGAAAGAGAACAACTGGCCGCCAAATTGTACGGTGAGTTTATCGGGGAATCAAAAGCAATGAGGAAACTCAAGGAGGACATTCTTCGCTCGGCGCCGCGGGCCCGACGTTTCCTCATCCAGGGCGAAAACGGAACCGGAAAAGAACTGGTGGCCCATATGATACATCGCCATAGCGCCGGCGCTTCCGGGACCTTTGTGGCCGTAAACTGCGCCGCCCTGCCGAAAGACCTGGTGGAAGCCGAGTTGTTCGGACATGGCGCCGGGGCCTTTACCGGCGCCGCCAAAAGCCGCAAGGGGCGATTCCTGGAGGCCGATGGCGGCACCATTTTCCTCGATGAAATCAGCGAAATGCCCATGGAAGCCCAGAGCAAAATCCTTCGCGTCATTGAAACCGGCGAGATAACACCCCTGGGAAGCGACACCCCCCGGAAAATCGATTGCCTGCTCATCGCCGCCTCAAATCGGGACTTGGAGACCCTGGCTGGTTCCGGGAAATTCCGCGAAGACTTGTTTTTCCGGCTGAATGTCGTCCGCTTTACCATCCCCCCTTTAAAGGACAGAACCGCCGATATCCCTCTTCTGGCGACCTATTTTCTGGACCGCTTCGCCCGCGAATCCGGCAACAAAACGAAGTCGCTTTCGCCCGGGGCGGAGGAATTGCTCAAAGCCTATGACTTTCCCGGCAATGTCCGCGAATTGAAAAATCTTATGGAGCGATTGAATATCTTTTGCGAAAAAGACTCCATCGACGCCGATATCCTCCAAACCTATCTGCCCCGAGCCATCACCCCCGAAAAGAGCCTTAAGGCAGCCCTGGAAAAATACGAGCAGGAATACATAAGCGCCTCCCTGGCCCATAACCGCGGGAATGTAACCGAGACATCCCGCCGTCTGGGACTGGAAAGATCTCATCTGTATAAAAAAATGAGGAAGTACGGCCTGAAATAGGCTCCCCCCGAATTCTTTATTTTGTCGTCGATATGGAACAACCGCCCCATTCAGCCGATAAAAAGTAAATAAGACTCACAGGGCAGGGTCGTTCTGCTCGAGGATATTGATGAAAAGAACTACTTTCCTGATAATAAACGCGGCCATTTTGGCCATTGCCTTGATAATCTGGCCGGTCGGGATTTATAAGGCCGTCATGGCCGGCGAAAATAAAATTCCAGGGCACATCGGCGACGTCATCAAAAAAACATTAAAAATCGGCAATCTGGAAATGGCCCCTCTAGGCGAAGGATTACCTTTGACACGCCAGGTTGAGTCTGAAATCGAAGCCGAACTTATAATTGGCGGGGCTGTGAAAATTCAGGTTCCCCTGGCATTCATTCGGGAACATTATAAAGTCAATATCCCCATGAATCACCGGCATGCCGTCGCGGAAAATGGCGTCTTCCATAATCCCCCGCAAGGGGAAGACTTAAAAAAGCTCATTGTTGACGAAAGCGATATAGAGGCTCTCCGTACCTGCCGGGTTCGGGAATGCAATATTAAATTGCCGGCCGATGCTATCGAAAATTTCCAGCGCACTCTGGACCCGGCCGATCCGGATTACGCGCCTAAAGCCGATAGTCTATATCGCCGCTTTCTTTTGGAACGTGCCACCGCCTACCTGGATCATGGCGTTTCCGGCCTGACCGAATACCATGACCAGAATTATTCCCTCAATCAGTCGGAGGAATACCTGGACCTATTGAAAAACAGTAAATTAATCGATAATTATGACGGCCGGCTGCGAAAATACTTAAAAGAATACCCAACATTCAAAATGGACGGAATTCGTGAGTCGCTGGTTTGGTCCCGGGAAATTTATGACGCTTTGCGGCCATTGATAACACTCAATCACATAATTGTTTACGAGAAAAAGGCCGATTCCCGCGAATTCCTGGTGACAAGTAGCCAATTTTACGCCAGTCATTATTACGAATCATCCCTGGAAGTCACTTTAATCATATCCGATGAAAATGAAGAATCCCCGGGAACTTACTATATTTTTTCTAAACGGGCCCGCTTTGATACTCTTCGCAAGCCCGATTTCTGGGGTGTTAAAAAATCCCGGCTTCGCTCCGGGGTCGAACAAGGTGTCAGGGACCTTCTCGCGGCCGTCAAGCAGGAAACCGAGACGGCCTACCGGTCTTTTCTGGCCGGCCAGGAATAATCGGCCGCCTCATCAACTTCCGTGATCCATAAATCTAAGAATGTACTTATTAGACCATTCTTAATTTGGACTATTTTAATCCATAAATTTGAGATATTTTTCACTAACTGATTCAGAAAAGACTATTCCTGTCGATTTTGTTCTTGACAGAACAATGACATTTTTTTTACATTTATGGTAGCCCAAAGAGGACTAAATAAGTTAGGTATAACAATAGTGATTGAATCTTTCGCGCTCAATAGAAAAATGACAGGAATGGCTCAACCCCTATATTGGGCCAATCTTTGTGAACAAAATAACAATCCCACGCAGAGGACCCAATGAAAATGGCCAACAAAATGGACGGCCTGGCAAAAATGATGATTGTCCCTCTTCTGCTCCTGGTGGCGATGCCGGCGCTGTTTGGCACCGAGTATTCCCGTCAGGACCTGTCGGAACAATCGGCGGCATGCCTGGATTGCCATGAAAATTATCAGGCCACACTGCACGGCAGTCCCCACGCGGTTTCTTCCGCAAAAGCCGTGGTGGGCGTGAATTGTATTAGTTGCCATGACGGCTGGGCCGTCCATATGGATGACCCCTCCGGGGAAAATATCTCGGGCATAATTGAAGAAAATGCCGCCGGACAGGCCGAAGTCTGCTCCCGCTGTCACCTGACTCCGCATCAGACGGCCATGCTGGGAAGCGATCCTCACGCCCGGGCCGGCCTGGCTTGCACCTCCTGCCATAAAATTCATAATAATCCTGATCCCAAATTATATCTTCATCCCGGAGAACAATATTGTATCGGGTGTCATCCGCAAACTGCGGCGGAATTTCAATTGCGTTCGGCGCACCCCCTGCATTCAGAAAACATCCAGTGCCGGGATTGTCATGACCTGTCCGGGATTAAAAACGAGATGACGGCGGGGGGCCTGGACTGGACCTGCCAGAATTGCCACTCCGAGGTTTCCGGCCCGTTTATCCATGAACACCCTGTGGTTAATAAGCACCTGGTCAACGGCGGCGGTTGCCTGGAGTGTCATCGCCCGCACGGTTCGGTCAATGACCGTCTCTTGAGCCAGCCCGGCGGTGGCACCTGTATGCAATGCCACGGGATTCCGCCCGGTCACATGACCGCCCACAGCGGCTTTGTGGCTCAAACCGCCTGCGTGGTTTGTCATACCGATATTCACGGTTCCAATACCAACGATAAATTCCTTGACCCCAACCTGGGCTCGAAGTTCGTCTCCAATTGCTTCGGCTCCGGCTGCCACAGCCAGAATGATTGAGGAGGTGATCATGAAAACGATTAAAATTATAAGTGCCGTTTTCGTCCTCCTGGTGGTCTTGACAGGCGCCATGGCTTTCGCCCAGGGGAGCGGTACTGTTCGGGTCGGATACGTTATTCTTGACGAGGAAGGCAATCAGGCGGTTAATCATGGGACTTTCAATGAATACGAAGGGGCGGCCATTTCTCTGGAAAATTTCAACTACGCCTTCGGCGACAATTACCGCCTGACCGCAAACCTGAAAAACATCAGCCTGAATAACCGCAATCTCAATATGACCCTGGGACAGAACGGGCGGTTCGGGTTGGCCTTGAGCAACAACCAGTATCGGCGGGCCTATAATTTCGACGGCGCTTCCTTTACCCGTCGCCATGATACCCGTGGCTCGCTCTGGTTCCGCCCGCACGAGGCGGTTCGTCTTTTTGCCGGCGGTTCCTTCTGGGGAAAAACCGGCTCCACTTACAGCCTTTTCGAATTAAGCGATCCCAATGCCGAAAAGACCCAAATTCAGATGGATAATGAGCAGACCAGTTTCAACGGCGGTGTGGAATTTCTGTATCAAGGAAGAATGTTCCGGGCCGAATACGAGGGCCAGACTTACCGGGATAATAAGGATAATACTCGGGACCAAAAGCGGAGCAATTTTGGGGTCAGCGGTTATTTCCCCGTCCCCAATTATGAATGGATAAAACTTACCGGGGGATTTCGTCATTTTTCCACCAAATTCGATAACAATGATTTTGAGATAAGCGCCAATACCGGCAAAGGCGGAGTCCAGGCCGATCTTCCCCTTCATTTTACCATCTCATATTATTTCATCTTTGACCGGGCTCAATCCGATAGCGATCTGGTGGCTACCGATAACCTGGCCCATGCGGGATATATCTCCAAAGAATGGCCGGGACGGGCCGGCGCCACGGTCGGTTATCAGCATGATATCAATGATGATTTCGAGGATGAGGTAAGCGCCGATTCCTATTATCTCTCAGGCTGGCTGAAACCCGCTCGGGCCTGGGAATTGCGCGGAGAATTCGGCTCACGGGCCGAGGAAATCGCCACCGGCAACCGCCTCCTGGGCAATCAGGACGATATGCGTTACCGGCTTTCGGCCCAGTATAAAATAAATCAATCGGCCACATTTCGGCTGCGGTATGACAACCGCACCCGTGAAAACGATCTTCTGGGCAGCGAAATCGATTACAGTCGTATATCCACCGACGCTTTCATAAGTGTCGTCAAATTCGGTTTTCTGGCCGCCGGTTATTCCTATTCCCTGGGAGAATATGAAAATTCGGCGCAGGAATTTGAGTTCCGCGATCATCTTCTTTACGGGGATATCAAGACCAGAGAATATCGCGGTCTGACCCTGGGGGGCGGTATTGTCTATTATAAAAGTCAACGCGACCTCGATGTCGAGCGGATTACTCTTCGTTTGAGCGGCGAGTACCGCTTCGTTAAGGATTACTCCCTGGAGGTGATTTACAGCGGGCAGAATTTTGACGACCTCTCCGTCACGGACGAGTATTACACGGCTAATCTCATCAATATCAGTTTGAAGAAGAATTTTTCATTATAAAAATTAAAGGCAAAGGAGCGTTAAATGAAACTCTGGAAACTTCTCGGGATGAGCGCCCTGGCGATAATGCTGATCGTTGTCGTCGGATGCGAACGCAAGATTACCACGGAAGGCGGCGGCGACACCCAATTCACCGATTGCTTCACCTGTCACGGCGACGAAGGCGTTCTTCTGGCCGCCCGGGGCGAGTGGGAAAATTCCGTCCACGCCTCCGGCACCAGTGTCGATTACACCAATCGCGGCGGGAGAGACTGCACCCAGTGCCATAATCACCAGGGCTTCCTGGAATATGTCGAAACCGGCGCCGTCAGCGCCCCGTACAGCAATGTCAGCGCCATTCATTGCTTCACCTGCCATGCCCCGCACGAAAGAGGCGATCTAAGCCTGCGGACCGACGATGCCTACACCCTGAAAAACGGCGAGGTTTTCGATCATAATGAGGCCAACCTGTGCGCCAACTGCCATCACGCCAATTACAATGTGGAAGTCATCGCCGACAACCAGCCCATCTCCAACCGCTTCGGACCCCACCATGGTCCCCAGGCCGACCTTTTAATCGGCACCGGCGGATATGAATTCGACGGCGAAGACTACGGTTCCACTTTGCATGCCTCCGAGGAAAACCTGGCCAACGGCTGTATCGGCTGCCATATGGGCAATCCCGAGGCCCACGACGGCTACGATATCGGCGGGCATAGTTTCAATATGGTCTTCGAGGAAGGCGGTGAAGTTATCGCCGATTTAACGGGCGTCTGCGAAGGCTGCCATGACATGGATGGCGTCGATGGCTTCGACTACGATGGCATGCAAACCCAGGTAGACAGCCTGCTGGACACTTTGGCAGTGCTCCTTCTGGACTTCGGTGTCGTGGAATATGACGATGAAGACGGTACCTATACCGCCGTTACGGATACAGTCGCTGATGCCAACGTCGCCGGCGCTCTGTATAACTATGTTCTGATCGAGGAAGATCGTTCCCATGGTATTCACAACCCCGCTTATGTGACCGATCTTCTGGAAACCTCCATCGTCTATATGGAAAGCGCTCTGATTACCAAAAAAATGGTAGCGGAAAGATATCGTCCCCTGGCGGCCCATTAAGCCGAACCGGGGATTAGCATAGTTCTTCCCTCCGACAATCCCATTGAAAAACGGCCGACCCGATCTCGGGCCGGCCGTTTCGATTTGATCCAATCCCATTTCAGAATTCGAATCTTACCCCGGAACGAAGGAGGAAATAAGAACCGCTTTCGTCGCCGTAAACGAAACCGGCTTTGTCATTTAAATCATAGTAAGTCCCGTCAAGGGTCAGGACCACGCCGCCGGTGAAACGGTACTCCATGCCCAGATTAAGCCCCAGAAGAGCGTAATCCAGATTGGAATATTCGTGCATCTCGGCAAACGTGAAATCCTGATGCGTCAAGTCGGTGGCATCCCGAACTTCGTTATAGAGCAAGTCCGTGATATCCGGCATGACGACCTGATCCAGTTCGGCCTTGGATTTACTGTAGTTGATATTGCCGAACACGGTCAGTTGTTCCATCGGGGCATAGGATGTCGACAGGTATAGATTCAGGGAATTGGTCTTGTAATCGACCATGGCATATTCCGAGCCGTAATGCTTGGTTTGAACATCGAGGGGCGGACCGACACTCACGGTGTCGGTATAAATATGCCCCGCTCAGCCATCGAACAGCGCCACGGCCACCGGGCCGCGCGCTTTGGCGTGGCTGTAATTGGTACCCAGAGCCAGCGACCAGCGCGGATTGGGCATATAGTTCAAAGCCAGATGCGGCTGAATCATCAGATGATTGACATCCAGGGAATCCAGGTCGCCGTTCTTGTCGTACTTGCCCTTCAGGCCCAGATTGACATTGACGGCCTTATCCGGTTTCCAGGATGACTCCCATTCGAAAATATGCACCAGGGTGGGCTGGGTCGTGATATTCTGGTAGCGCAAACCTTCCCTCTGGTAGTAAAACACGAAGGCAAAGTTGGCGGCCGGCGGATTGAGAACGTCGCGACCCCGGGCCTCGAACAAACCGCGACCCGAAGTAAACGGATCCGTCGTTTTTTCCATCCGATACTTAATCGCCGTCGAATATCGAAGGCCCTTGCGATAGCGAACCTTGATTTCGCCGGTGAAACGGCTCGTGGTGAGTCCTTCATCATGCACCGGATAGTCATCGCGGGCGATATTGTCGTACCCCAAAAGAACCGACCCGGTCACTTTCTCGTTAAACCGCCGGATAACTTCCAGAGAGCCGCGCAGGTCGAAACGGTTTAGCGAGGAATATCGCGTAAAATCGAATTCCGACTGCGGTCCCGGGCGGCCCCGGCGATAGGTCGGCACATCGACAAATACTTCATCCACATCCAGTTTGGTGCCGATCAACTTGGCGATCAACCGGGTCCTGACATCGAGCGGGTACGCGTAGGATACGCTGCCTACCCAGGAAGTCCCGTCCAGGTCCGTGTCGCGATTGAAGGATTTGCTGAAACTCAAAGAAGTGGCATAGTCGCCGCTTCCCAGAGGCCCTTTGAACCTGACCTTATGCTGAACCTTTTCAGTCCGCGGGTATGTCCCGTACGGCAGAGAAGTGTCGCTGAAATTCTGGCGCGAAGTGAATTCCGCGCCCGAACCGCCGTTAACCGGGTGCTTGGCCTCGTCATAGTAGGCGGTCGGGGCCATGGTTTTGGATTCAAAGGAACGATAGGCAAATTCATATCCGGCGGTATGCTTTCCGAAATCGCCCTGCAAACCGGCCGTCAATTGATGAATTACCTTTTCGACTTTTACGCCGTTGGATGTGACATGGCAACTGAAGCAATGGTTGGCAGAGGTTTTCTGCTCCGTTCCGGATTGCAGGGTGGTTTTATGCGCCGCCATGAATTTTACATTATGGCTGGGCGAAACCAGGTAATCCAGGCGACCCTCCAGCTCCCGGCGATGCACGCTATAATGCGCTCCGGGATCGAGAATCTCATGAGTCAAAATCTTACCGCCGGGATTCCCGTTAATGGCTTCGCGGGTTTCCAGATTGGCCAGAAGATCCTGACCCTTTTGAGGAACGGACGAACGATAGCGGAAATCGGCCTGGAAACGACTGCCCACGCGCGACGTCAATGTCCCCAGGATATTATTTTCATCAAAATAATGAGCCTTGAAGGACGTGAATTGACCTTCGCCGCGCGAGACATGCTCCAGAATAAATTCCGGAAGCCATCTCTCCTGGCCGCGATCGTACTCCCCGACCTTTCCGCGGTAATCGGCAAAGTCGGTATAATGATTGCCGATCCAGAGCGTATACTTGCTGACCGGGGTAATCCCCTGGGCCATGACGGACGCCGCCACTAATGACCAGATTATCAGGCCGCCCGTCGCGTATGCTAATATCTTTTTCATGACGCGGTCCTCCTATCTGGTTAATGTGTTTCCGGCCGTGGAACCTGCCTGCGACGGCAAATCACTGCCATGGATTTGAGTATGGCACTGGGTGCATTTGGTCAGCATCCCTTTTTTCCACCCGTCGACCGTCGAAACGCCGGCCCGATCCGGTGCCTGCGGGACACTGAAAGCCCCGTCCACACCCTCGACCGTGGCGTGAAAATGCATGGCGTGACAATTCAGGCAAAGGGTGGGTTCATTGGCCACCAGGAGATTGTTGGCCACGGATCCGTGCGGAGCATGGCAAACCAGGCAATCTTCATTGACCGGAGCATGCTCGAAAACAAAGGGGCCTTCCTTTTCGGGATGACAACTCAAACACAGTTCCCGTCCGGTTTCCTCCTGGACGAATCTAACCGGGCCGCCGTGAGGATTGTGACAATCCAGACAGGTGACCTTGCCTTCCCTAATGGGATGATGGGACGGCATAAACGAGGCCGCCTGAACGTTGCCGTGGCAGTTATAACAGGTCTTCTGCACGTATTCCGGTGTCCAGGCCTGATGCTCGGCATGGACTTTATGACAATCGGCGCAGCCGACATCCCCGCGATTGTGATGCGCCACCGACCAGGAATCGAATGCTTCGGTATTATGGCATCCCAAACAAACCGACTGCTCGAATTGGCCGCCTTTGCCGGGATTATGGATTAAGGCCGGATCGGCGGCTTCAATGTGAGCCGAGCCCGGACCGTGACAACTTTCGCAGCCGGCGCTGCGACCGGAGGCATCAGCAGTCAAGCCGTGGATGGTCCCGGCGAAAGCATCGCTGACTTCCTCGTGGCAATCACGGCAGGCGGCATTACCCACCAGGGCGGCCTCGGGCGGCGCCTGGCCCGTCTTTGACCCATAACCGGGCACCGCCGAAGACGCAATAATCAAAAGGGCGATGGCCCCGATTAGGGGGAAGAGGACTTTGGGTTTTCTTGCCATAGAACTCCTTCTTGTTTATGGGTTGGTTTTAGAGATCGCAACTCTAGTACTTTAAACCCCGTGCGAAGATGGGGATATTATTCTTTATGGCTTCCCGGGAGGTTCGCGGCCGGGATTCCCTCCCCTGCCAGAGGTTCATGCCGATAGCGCACTCGGTCAGCATCCCGGTAAAACAGCGAGCCGTTATAAAGGTATTCACCGGCCGTATTTTGCGTTTGCGTTTCAGTCGCTCCAGGGATTTGCTCAATATCTCTATATAGGGGACACGAATTATTTCATAAACCCGGCGCGTCATGTCATGTCCCTGAAGCGAGCAGAACAACAAAAGCCGGGAAATTTCAGGATGGGTGGTATAGGTTTTCAACATTTCCTCGGCCACGGCGAATAATATTTTTTCCACGTCGTCTTCCCGGGCCGTCCGCTTCTTCAAACTGGAAATGTCGATTTTACTCTTAAGGGATTGCAGGACCTCGGCATAAAGAGTCTCTTTGGAATCGAAATAACGATAAAGGGCGGCTTCGGTTATGCCGCATTCTTCGGCCAGATCGGCCAGAGTCATTTTCTCAAAACCCAATCGGGAAAAAAGCCCGGTCGCCAATGTCAGGATTTGGTCTTTTCGCGCCGAGGCTTTCATCCGCGACGATGAACCGGCACGGGCTTTGGGGGTAGTTTTCCTGGATGCGGTTGAGCCGGTCATCTTAAGCCCCACCGCAAAAATGATGTGCTTCGCCGCATCCTGCGGCCGGACCGGGATGACCTTTAAAGCCTTCTCCGGTTACGGAATATCACCGAAAGACAGATAATTTCCGCAATTTCGTCTCTCCCGAATTAAGTTAGTAATCACTAACTAACATGGTTATTATAGCCCTCCCGGTTCCGGGGGTCAAGTAAAATAAGTGAAATATTTCACATCTGCCTCAAAATATATATTGCCCCGAAAGCCCCTTTTTTGTATAAAAGGAAGATGAAAGCGGTCTGGATTGTGAGATTTACAGGCGAAAGAAAATAAACAGCCAAGGAGGAATGATGACCAGGAAACTTATCGCTCTCTTCGCCGCCGGATTGCTGCTTTGGGCGGCGATCGCAGCGGTAGCCCAGGACAAAGCGGCCGAAACCAAAAAGAGTTTCGACTATGTCGGCGTGGACAAATGCAAGATTTGCCATAAAGCCGACCAAACCCACCCGACCTGGCTTCTCACCAAGCATGCCAAAGCCTGGGAAAGTCTTGACAGCGCCGCGCAGAAAAACCCCGATTGTGTCGGTTGCCACTCCACCGGTAAACTGCCCACCGGTGAACTCCTGACAGGCGTCCAGTGCGAAGCCTGCCACGGCGCCGGCAGCGCCTACAAAACCATGAGCATTATGAAAGATATTGCTCAAGCAAAAGCCAACGGCCTTTTGATACCCGATGAAAACACCTGCAAGAAGTGCCATAACGAAAAAGTCCCGGAACAATTCCGGCCCAAGGAGCCGTATAATTTCGCCAAGATGATGGAAACCGGTATCCATGCCCACCCGGCCAAGGATGCCAAGAAAACCAAATAGTCGGATAGATTAAAAGGCATAAAAAAAGCGTCCTCTGTGGAGGACGCCTTTTTTATGACTTTTAAAAGCCGAAAAGAAAACTACGGCTGTTGCCCGCTATGGCATTCAAAGCAGCCCATCTCCCTCCAGGCTTCATCTATATCGACCGGATGTACGAATTCCAGCCCCTCCTCGGTCGAGGCCACCTGCCGCCGGTCGCCGCTGCCCTGGGCTCGGATCGTGTGACAGGAACGACAATCGTGGGAGATGGTCTCCCCTGAAGCCGAAGTATGCTTGCCGCCGTGGCATCGCATGCAACCCGGCCACTCCTGGTGCCCGATATTATCCGGATATACCGACCAGCGCACTTTCATTTCCGGAAAAATATTCCGCGCAAATTCCGTTTGCACGGCCGTTACGGCCCGGTCCAGATCGCCGGCGCGGCCGGCGGCCAGGCTCTCATGATTTTCCCTATAATAGGCCAGAATCCTGGCCTCAATGGAATCGAGCGCCTGCCCTTCGGTTTCATATTCGCCCAGCATCGCCTCCACCGCCACCCGCTTCATATCGGGCAGGGATGTCGCCAGCATTCCCGAAGCCATGGCCATATCGATGGCATGATCCGGCGAATTGTAAATGTGACTGGGGCGGTTGTGGCAATCGACACAATCCATGACGCGTTTCTGTCCGGCGGTAATTTCTTCGGCCGTAAAGGGACTGTCCGACTGGTAGACTGTCTCCGCGCCCGTCTTCTTATCGGTTACTTTTACCCAGGGAATTTCCTGGCGTTTCTTATCACGGGCGATATACTCGATTTGTACTTCGGGATTGACGTGCCAGTGAATGTCGTACACTTTTCCGGAGCGAAAATCTCCCCCCCCGACTTTTATCAGCATATCGATGGGCCAGGCGGTATTGGCCGAGTCATACATGAAGTGGTCGTACCGCCTTTGCTGGGCGCCGAAAAATTTCTGCGGCCAGTGGCATTGCTCGCAGGTCTCCTGGGCCGGCCGCAAATTTTCGATGGGGGTGCCGATGGGACGGGGATAAACATTGGCCAGGGCAGCATAAACCTGGTAGGCGCCGGACAATTTCGACTTGGCGAACCAATCGGCTCCCGGGCCGACATGACACGAGACACACGCTACCCGGGCATGCGGCGAATGCATATAGGCGGTATGTTCCGGTTTCATCACGGCATGGCAGACTTTGCCGCAAAAGGTCACCGATTCGCTGAAGTGATAAGCCTGGTAACTGCCCACGGCCGTGGCCCCCAGAAAAAGAAGCGTCCCGAAGAAAAATATCAGCGTCGCATTGCGCTGGCTGGGATTGTTAAGATCCAAAATCGGCCAAGTGGGAATCTCGGCCAGGCCGGTTTTTTTCCAGCGCCGCCAGTGACGAATCATCCCCAGCGGAATTAATACCAGCCCCAGCACCAGAAACACCGGCAGAACCATGTACAAAAATATCCCGAAATAGGGATTGGTGTCGGTGGCAAAAACATCAATGACATAAAGAAAGGTCATGATCAGCATGGTGACCAGCGCCATGAAAGCGCCCAGGATGCTGACTCTATTATAGGCCAGGCGGGGTAATTTCCGGTCGGTCATGGATTGCCTCACAGTCGATATGAGATTATTATGATATTCATACTCCGATATTTAAGTCAAAATACTTCAGGGCATATCGATTATATTACCCTTCAATACTAAAAAACGGATGCTCGTTATCTGTAGCCGAAAATCTCGGCGTAAATAATCAAAACGATTAACGACAGCCCGATTACAAGCGCGATCGCTCCGAAAATCTTCATGCCCCTGACCATCGATTCGGGCAAGGGCTCCACCAGATATTTCTTTATATCGCGGGATTGCAGAAGTTCCCGGTACTCTTCGGGACGATCCTCTTTCAATTCTTCCAGAGGAATGCGGCCGGTGAATATCACCGGGTCCATGGGGAATTTGTCGGGCCGGAAATGGGTATTGAAAAAATGCACCGTAAATATGAACCCGGTCGCCAGCAGGGCCTCATCGCTGTGGACGATGGTGGCGACATTGATGAACCAGCCCGGCAAAAAGCGGGTGAAAAATTCCGGGAACCAGAGCATCAATCCGGTGGTCCCGATAACCGCCACCCCCCAGAACACCGCAAAATAATCGAATTTCTCCCAATAGGTCCAGCGTCCATATGACGGCCTCGGACCGGCCCCCACGAACCACTTCAGCGTCCCTTTGAAATCCTGCCAATCTTTACGGTTAAAAGTCATGGAATTAACGCCCAGGAGTATCTCTTTCCACGATTTTCTCTCTTTTACTTTAGTCCTTATCAAATCGAAAATATGCGCGAAGAAATAGAAAAACGTGATGACGGCGCAGATGCGGTGGATATAGCCGGCCGATTCAAACCCCCCGAGCATGCCCGATATCCACTGCGCCCAGCCCAGGTAAGAAAATTTCAGCGTCATGCCGGTAACGGCCAAACCCAGGAAAGATATAATCACCAGAAAATGCAGGCGGCGATACAACGGTTTAAAGCGCTGGTAATGATACCTGCCCTTGGCTTCTTCCCGCAAATGCCTGTTTTTCTTCATGGCCTGGAAGGAGCGTGGCAACCAGAGAAGGGTATGGGTCCCGGCCAGTATAAAAGTCCCGGTCAGAAGCGCCGTCATAAACCAGAAGGTATAAAACAGAAAAGGATATTTGTCTTTGTCATGATGCGTGGCGTGGGTCAGGTAACCGGCAAACTGGCGATGCGAGCCGGGGTGGCATTTGCCGCAGGTGGTGACAATGTTATCCCGCGCCAGGGTCGAATGAGGTTCGCCCGGGGGAAGAATATTATGCGCCCCGTGGCAGTCATAGCATTTGGCCGCGGCGGCGTATCCCAATTTGGAAACTTTGCCGTGAAACGTCTCGAAATAACTCTCCGTGACATCCTCGTGGCAGCGCCCGCACTGATCCATGATTTCGAAGCGGAACACATCCATATCGGCCCGCTTGATGGTATGTGACTGGTGGCAATCGCTGCAGGTCGGCAGAGTTTTGTCGGTCTCATTTAACTCCCGCGAATGGATGCTGGTGCGGAATTCTTCATAAATACCGTGATGGCACCGGGCGCAGGTTTCGGGGATATTATCGTGATGCACACTCGAGGCCGTGTCTGTCCGGGGCAGAACATGGTGGGCCGTGTGGCAATCGGTGCACATGGCCGTCACCACCAGGCCGCTTTGCAGAAGCCCCTTCCCGTGTATGGATTCGTGGTAATTCTCGACGATATCCGTCAGGCCGCCTTTGTACCGTTCCGCCGCCTTGGCCCCCTTGCGATGGCACTGCCCGCACAAATCCGGAACTCTTGTGGGATATGTCGACGATTGCGGATCCTGCCGCCCCTTTATGGCGTGGTCGCCGTGACAGTCGACACACTGGGGCGCATCGGGATCGCCCCGGTCCGCCAGAACACCGTGGGTACTGGTCACATATTGCGCCGCCATTTCACTATGACATATGGAGCAATCCACCCTCTCCACGACCGTGGCGCAAGGACGCTCATGGGAGCGCGTCGCCCCGGTATGACACTGGGCGCAGGCCGTTTGACGATGCACCGAGTGGCTGATATTCTCGGTATCGACAAACATCGAGACCCGCTCCCCGTTACGATCCGCCGTAAGATTTTTGTCGCCGTGGCATTTCAGGCAATCGGCGTCGGCCATGCCTTCTTCGTAGAGAACCCGCCGGATTTCATGGGGCGAATGGCAATCGACGCAAACCGGAATCTTGTTCGGCTCTTTTTCCCATAACTCACCGCTGATAATTTTCCGGTGCACCTGCTGAATCCGCCCGTGACACTGCTGGCAGGTGCCCGCCACCCGGTCGCGGTGAATCGAGGATTTCGGATCGGTATGGGGAAGAACGTTATGCGCCGTGTGGCAATCGGTGCAGACCGCCGTGACTATCAAGCCCTGCTGAAACAGCCCCACCCCGTGTATCGACTCCGAATAGTGGTCCAGGATGCTGTCCTGAGGAATATCATAGGTCTCGGAGACTTCTGTCCCCTCCTTGTGACAGCGCCCGCACATGAAGGGGATATTGAATTTCACCACGTTGGAATTGGGGTCGGTATGCGATAATATATCATGAGCGCCGTGGCAATCCCGGCAGCGGGGCGCCAGTTTGGCCCCGGCCCTGACCGCCTGGCCGTGCAGACTGCCGTCGTAAAGCGCTGCGATATCGTCGTGACACTGCCCGCAATCGACCGGCGCCAGGTTTTCGGCGTGGGGAAACTCCGCCCCGGCAAGATCGGCATGACAATCAATGCAGGCCATTTCCCCGTGAATGGAGGCTTTGTACCTGGGTCGATCGACGAAAAGCGATATTTCCCGGCCGTCGCGGATTTTGGTCAGGGCCCGATCCTCGTGGCACATCAGGCAGTCGTCGACTTCCTGGGCCGCGGCCGGCTCAATTTCGCCGCAGGCAATGACGGCCAGAAACGAACATATGGATATGATCCATCCCCGTAATGAAATATGCTCTCTTGCCTCGGCCCTCATCCTTTTCGCCTCTCAGGTCGTCTTATCCCCGGCCGCCGTGTCCGAATCGGCCGTGGTTTCTTCCTTGTTGAACATGGGATCGTCGGGATGCTCGTGACGATACCAGTCCAGGGGCATATTACCGGTGTACCACGAAGGGTTCATGGGATAAACATCGGGGTTGAAAACCGTCGAATACATATGCCAGATCAATATCGATAGAGTCGCCAGGAGCGCTTCATAATAATGCACCACCAGCATGACATCGAGAAAACCCTTGGGGAACCAACCTACCGCGAAATCCTCGAACCACAGGAAAAAGCCGCTGAATATCATGATCACCGTTCCCCAGACCAGGGCCCAGTACTCGGCTTTCTCGACATAGGTGAATCTTCCCGCCCCCGGCCGGTTCTTGCTTAAGCCCACATTATACAGCATCATCTGAATAAAATCCCGAAGGTCCCGCTTGCGGGGCCACATATCCCGGATAAACTGCTTGCCGCGGGCGGTGCCGATGAAGAACAGATGCCATAAGACCGAGAGAACGAATACCACCGCCGCCACGCGATGGATTATTCCGCGCAGAGGGAACCCGCCTTCCCAGCCGAAGAGCATATTCACCCACCAGGATTCGGAATAGCGAAGCGCAAAGCCGGTGATAACCAGCACGATGAAGGTGACCATAAGCAAGGTATGTTGCCAGACTTCACCCGGCATCATCCGCCGGACCTGCTTTAAGGTTGATACATTTTTGATTTTCTTGCGCAAGTCCAGAAGCCAATGGATGATCATCAGACCGATTATAACGACAATGGCGATAATGTATACATTTCTGATTATATTCGCCAAAGGGGTCTGCGACAATCCCGGCTGGCCGTGAATGGGTGTGATGGCCATGGCCTGGGATATCCCGGGATGGCAATGGCCGCAGGTTTCCCGGAGGTTATCGGGGTGAATCGACGACGTCGGGTCGGCATGCGGCAAAATCCGGTGAGCCCCGTGGCAGGAAGCGCAGTTGGCCACGGTCAGGTCGCCGGCCTTGCTTTTCAAGCCGTGATAACTGTCGACATAAGTCTGCAGTCGTCCCGAAGGCACGCCGTATTTTTCATTGAGTCGCGCCGATTCGTGGCAGGGCGCGCAGGTGGCCTCGGCCACGCGGGCCGCCGATACCCGCGACTCCGGATCCCGCGGCGAGATGATGCCGTGCTCGCCGTGACAGTCGGTACAAACCGGCGAATCAACCTCGCCTCTTTCTACCAGTTTGCCGTGGATTCCTTCCCAGTAGTCTTTTTCCACATTCTGGTGGCACTTGCCGCAGGTCTTGGGGATATTGAAGTGATTTATCGAAGACTCCGAGTTGCCCGGACCCAAAATCCGGTGGGCCGTTCCTCCCGTGGAATGACAATCATTGCAGGTGGCCGCGACATATACGCCTCCCAGGGCGGCCCGACCATGAACGCTGCTGCGATAGACTTCCACGGCTTTGCCGTACAATATTTCGTGTTTCTCGGTTAAATCGATATTTTCATGGCAACGGCCGCAGGTTTCGGGGAGATTCTGCGGATTGACGGTGGAGTTTTTATCGGTTACGGCCCGAATATCGTGCTTGCCATGACAGGCGGCGCAGTCGGGAATGTCCGGATCGGATCCGATCGGCTGACGTCCGTGATGAGTATAAATTTTGACGGCATCGTCATGGCAATCGCCACAGTTGACCGGGGCCAGGTTCTCGGGATGAGGTACTTCCGTTATTGCCGAATGGCAATCGGTGCAGGCCATATCGGCGTGAACCGAGACGGCATGGGCGCTGTCATAGGTCTTTAACTTCTCGTTTTGAGTCGATTCATGGCACCCCAGACAATCACCATTCTCGACTGCCCGGATCGGCCCGCATAAAATTATGAAAGCGATGCCCCATAGAAATATTTTGCTTTTCATACTCCCCATCCCTGCCAAATTAAACTCCCTCGGCTTTTTCACATCCCTGCTAACATATATAAAATCGGTCTCAAATCAAGTGAAATAAATCACAATATTGGTCTTGTTTAATAAAAGGACAACCACGGTCGACATTGCTGGATAATGGATTAATATTATCCGCAATTATCGCTCGGAATTAGGGATTATGAAGACAGGCTATTTGGAAAAGTCTGAAGGCCGGCCCTGATAATTCATACGTTTGTTATTATATTCCCGGCCCCGGCTGACTGCGCCCATTCCCCGTGGTCGGTACCGCGCGAACCGGAACCAGGAAGCGGCGACCGGCAAAATCGATTTCGCGCATGAGCCCTTCTTGTACCAATTTCGCGGGAAGATCGGCCTCATGCCAGGAGTTCGCCAACCCGCGAGCCTGCTCCAGAGTCAGCGCAAATCGCCGCGCCAGCGCCAGAAACGATTCGCGGCAGTCGCCGCCTGCCAGAGCTTCGACTTTTCCCTCGGCACGGTCGTCAAGCACTTCCCCGCGCTTGAAAAACGATAGTGCCATGGGTAAAGCCGCCCGGGCGGGCGGCCTTACCCAGGCTTCGGCAGGTGGACGAGTGGGGGTAAGAAGAAAAATTTTATGGGGGCGGATGGCCTCGATTGCCTCCGCTATCTCGGTTAATTCCCTGGAAGAATCGTTTATATCGTCAATCAATGTGACCTGAATCCAAAAATGCCCTTTAAACTCACGACGAAAATCAATGATACCGTTTAAGAGTGTCGCAAAATCAATCCCCTGATTGGGCCTGTTTATGGTTTGCATGGTCCGATCATTCCCGGCGTCCAAATAGCACAAGACAACGTCCGCCGCTTCCAAATCCTGGCGAACATCCTTACGCGATAAAAGGGAACCATTCGTTACCACGGCCACGGGAATTGACGACCCCTGCCTTATACCCCGGATCAGGGTCCCCAGATACCAATACAGGGTCGGCTCGCCGTCGCCGGTAATCGTGATATATTGGGGATTGGCTTTCTCGGCCGCAGTCAAAGTTTCCTTGATTATATCTGCGACCGGATAATATACCTTGCGATCGACCGGAAGAGCCTCACCTTTGCCCAGAGGACAATATATGCAATTGAAATTACAGGTCTTATAAGGAATCGGGCTGACCCCCAGAGACCTGCCGAATCGACGCGAAGGGACCGGACCGTAAACAAACATACGCGACTTACCTAAGCTAATTTCCCCTGTAAAATGACCCCCTGCGACGCCTCAATATCTCGAAGGTAAACCGAGGCAACCGCTTCCTGTATCGAGGGCGAGGAAGATCGCATGACCCTTATATGGGTGGATTTCAGACGTTCCATTACGGCCGGAGGAAAATCCTCCGCCACTACCATGGCAATATTATTCCGACCCAGGAAACCCCACCAGAAATGATCGTCGTCGAATTCAATATGCTTCTTGTCAAAAACCGTAAACGATTGGTTGGCGGTGTCAAAGATGATCCAATAACCGCTTTGGGCGGGGTTTTTGCCAATCGGACCGGCTAAATCCGGCTCTTTGGCTGATATGGCAATCTTCATTTATTCACTCCGACAATCTTTTAATCAAATTATATACCCAGTAGATGCTTTGATAGAAATTACTTTGACAATCAACTCCAGGCGGATGGAAAGCTATTGTTGAGATTTATTAATCTATTGAATATTAATCACTTAGGGGATCAGGGGGATTCGCCGACAGCCCGGTCTCACGATGGCCGTTTTATTTTAGGCGCAGTTTTGATTCACTTAATAGGCCGAGAAGAACGGAATACTATTTCAAAATGAAATAGTTCCTTTAAACAGGATATGACCTAATTCTTTTCCATAGACTTCAACCGGCGCCAAAGCGTTGTGGAACTGATCCCCAGAAGTCGAGCCGCCTTTTGTTTATTACCGCCCGCGGCCTGTAGCACAGCCCTGATATATTCTCTTTCGAGGTTGGCCAAGGGCTTGATAGCCGACGCGTCGGTTACGGTCGGAAGCGGCGTTTGGGAAATGATATTTTGCGGGAGAGCGTTGGGGAGAATCACTCCCTCCTTGCTCAAAACGGCGCCGCGCTCCAGTGCATTTTCCAATTCCCGGACATTTCCCGGCCAATTATAGGCGTTCAAATAATCGATACAGGTGGAATCGAGTCTTAAACGGGGTATATTCAATCTTCGCGCCAGCCTTTCCACCAGGTAACGAGCCAACGGTAAAATATCCTCTTTACGTTCCCTTAAGGGAGGAATACCAATTTCAATCACACGCAGGCGATACAGCAAATCTTCGCGGAAACTGCCCTCGGCCACCGTTTTCTCCAGAATTTTATTGGTAGCGGCAATGACTCGAACGTCGATTTTGCGCGGTTTGTTTTCACCGACACGGGTTATTTCTTTCTCCTGAAGTACCCGTAATATTTTCAACTGCATATTAAGCGAGATATCGCCGATTTCGTCCAGAAAGATGGTGCCGGCCCCGGCCTGTTCCAATAGTCCCTCCCGATCCCTGATAGCTCCGGTGAAGGAGCCCGCCTTATGACCGAAAAGTTCGCTCTCCAAAAGCGTTTCCGGCAAAGCGCCGCAATTGACCGTTACGAACGGCCCTTTGGAGCGATGAGAATTATTGTGGATATAATGGGCCAGGACTTCCTTTCCCACTCCGGTTTCGCCGGTTATCAATACTGAAGAATCGAATTGGGCCACCCGTTCGGCCAGGTCGAGCACCTTTTGAAGAGCCCGGCTGCGATATTCCATGAAAAACGGCGCCCGGCTCTGACGGAAACTGTCAAGTTGCTCCCGTTCCCGGGCCAGTTCTTTCATCTTCTTTTTTAATTCCCGGGATAACCGCTCCACGTCGCCCCGGATATCTTCGGCCTCAAAAAACGGCAGATGGGCTTTGATTTCATCGCCCCAGGATTCCTGGTCCCGGCCGATCGCCGTACATACGCTGTCACCTTTGGCCCGGCAATCTTTTTCTATGAAATAGATGCTCCGCCCCATACAAAATGAGGCATAACCACTGGCATATCCCACCATTTTCCAGCATACCGGCTTTTTGGACCAGCCGGACTCGCGAAGATGTTCCTCGGCTTCGCCCGAATTTACCCAGGTTACTTCCATGTAAAATTTCCCCGAGGGCTCATCGAATTCCATCTTATCCAGAACCACCTGCGACGCCCCCCAGAGGGTATGCATTCGGGCGCCGGCGCGAAGCAATTCGGCGACATTATCCCAGTCCAGAATCCTGCGCATGGCGGCGGCATCGGCCTGCCCCCAAAAATATCCGAAGCGGGTAAACATCCGCCGGGCATGATCCTCCCCCAGCATCTCCAATAAATCATTGCGAAATTTGGCGATAGCATGTGAAGAATGCAGAACCAGTCGACGCCCGTAAAAACTGATGTTCCCCTCCGCAAAATCAACCAATTCCGTGAGCCTTAAATCTTCGGCCTTCATATTATACCCTTTTTCCCTAATTCACACCGGATAGACCTTATCGCCCGACCATGTTTATTTCATATTGAAATATACAAATTGTCATATTGAAATACAAGTTTAATCTGGTATCACTAATCGTGATAAATGCCGCTATCGTTCAACGTGTTATGCTATTGGGAAGATCGGCATGAGGTTTGTAATACGTCTGGGCAGGGTTAGTTGTATATAAATGGAGAGTGTGCCCGCGAGAATAGATTCCATAACTCCCCGCCCACTCTCCAAATTATTTAATCGCTTTCGAGGGAATGAGTTGAAATTATTATGACCTTATCCGGAACCCACCCCTTAAACAATAAAAACAATCCAGGCTCAAAAGCCGGCTCCTTGATGACCAGTTCCGGGATAGAAATCCCCCCTGTGGTTTCAGGGGAGGATATCGATGTCGACCATGACCGACTGGGCCGGCCCGGACAATATCCCTACACCCGGGGGATTTATCCTGACATGTATCGCGGGCGCTTGTGGACCATGCGCCAATACGCCGGCTTCGGCACCGCCCATGAAACCAATCAGCGCTTTCGATACCTTCTGGAAAAGGGCCAGACCGGCCTGTCCGTTGCCTTTGACCTGGCGACTCAAATAGGTTACGATTCCGACCATCCCCTGGCCCGGGGCGAGGTCGGCCGGACCGGCGTGGCCATTGATTCTCTGGCCGACATGGAAGTCCTCTTTGACAGGATTCCCCTCGATAAGGTTTCCACTTCCATGACCATAAATGCCACGGCGGTCATTCTCCTGGGTATGTACATTGCAGTCGGCAAAAAGCAGGGTGTTTCTTCGGAAAAACTGACCGGCACCATTCAGAATGATATTCTCAAGGAATTTATTGCCCGCGGAACATATATCATCCCGCCGCGCCCTTCGATGCGGATCATCACGGATATTTTCGCTTATGCCCACCAGCATCTCCCCCGCTTCAATACCATTTCCATTTCCGGCTAACACATTCGCGAAGCCGGCGCCACGGCCGTCCAGGAAGTGGCTTTTACCCTGGCCGATGCTCTCGCCTATGTCGATGCTGCCCTTTCCGCGGGATTGGATATCGACCAGTTCGCTCCTCGCCTGTCGTTTTTCTTTGCGGCACATAACAACCTGTTTGAAGAAGTGGCTAAATTTCGGGCCGCGCGCCGTATTTGGGCTAAATTGATTAAAGAAAGATACCATCCCCGGGATGAAAAATCTCTTCTCCTTCGATTTCACACCCAGACCGGCGGCTCGACCTTGACCGCCCAGCAACCGGAAAATAATATTGTCCGGACGGCCCTGCAGGCTTTGGCCGCGATCCTGGGTGGCACCCAGTCTCTGCACACCAATTCCTTTGACGAGGCCCTCGGCCTGCCCACCGAAAAGGCGGTTCGGATCGCCCTGCGGACCCAGCAACTTCTCGCCGAAGAATCGGGTGTCATTCAGACGGCCGATCCCCTGGCCGGTTCTTTTCATGTCGAACGGCTGACCGACGAAATCGAGCACAGGGTCCTGGCCGAGTTGGAGCATATCGAGACCATGGGGGGCGCCGTCAAAGGGGTCGAGACCGGATATTTCCGCGATGAAATCGCCCGCTCCGCCTACCGTTTCCAGAAATCCCTGGAAAGCGGCGAGATGATTACGGTCGGGGTAAATAAATATCGCGAGGAAAAAACGGAAATTCCCCAAATTTTGAAAGTCGACCCCCTCCTGGAACAAAACCAGGTGGTACAATTAAAACGGCTCAAGGCCGGAAGAAATCCCCAAACAATCAACGACTGCCTGGCGGAAATTCGGAAGGCAGCGGAATCGGGAGAGAATATCGTATATCCTGTCGTCGCCGCCGTGGAAAATTATGTCACGGTGGGCGAAATAACCGATGTCTTTCGCGGTGTCTGGGGAGAATATCGGGAATCCCTTTAATGAATGATAAAGTTAAACGTAATACGCTTAAACAGGAATGAAGTGGATTTGAACCGGCGTCGATCTCGGACGGCCGATTTATCAGCATAATAGGCAGGTGGACGTTATGAGCGATGGCAGGCTGGAGCAATTAAGGAAACTCCGTCAGAAATTACTCCTGGGGGGTGGCATCCAGGCTTTGGAAAAACAACATAGCCTGGGAAAACTTTCCGCCCGGGAAAGGGTTGAACTTCTTTTCGAATCTAACACCTTTAAGGAAACGCTCCTCTTTATAAAAAATCAATGCACCCATTTCGGGTTGGATAAGAAGGACTTCCCCGGCGAAGGCGTCGTTACCGGACACGGTATTGTCGATGGTCGCCCGGTCTACGTGGCCAGCCAGGATTTTACCGTCGGCGGCGGCTCCATCGGCGGCGCCTCGGCCAAAAAAATCCACGAAGTCATGGATGCCGCCCTTAAGACCGGGGACCCTTTCGTTATGATAAACGACAGCGGCGGCGCCCGCATTCAGGAAGGGGTCGATGCCCTGTCCGGGTACGGCGGCATTTTTTATCGTAATGTCCTCTTGTCCGGCGTGGTGCCGCAGATCAGCATTATCGCGGGGCCGTGCGCCGGTGGCGCGGCCTATTCGCCGGCCCTGTCGGATTTTATTATTCAGGTTCGCAATGAAGGCCAATTGTACATCACCGGCCCCCTGGTAATAAAGCAGGTTACCGGCGAGGAGATTACGGCCGAACAACTGGGCGGCGTCGAAAGCCATGCCCACTACTCGGGGGTGGTCCACTTTATCGCCGAAGACGACGCCGACGCTATCCGCATCACGCGCCGCCTTCTTTCCTTTCTGCCCAGCAACAATACCGAAGACCCGCCCTTTTTGGCGGAATTGCACAGCGAGGAAGTTCTGCCGGATGAATCTTTAAACACGGTCATCCCTGAAGATCCCCGGGATCCGTACGACATCCGCGAAGTCATCACCCGCCTCCTGGATCAAAAAGATTTTCTGGAAATAATGGAGCATTTCGCCCCCAATATCGTCATCGGCTTCGGGCGATTGACCGGGTATACGGTCGGGATAATCGCCAACCAGCCCATGCATAAGGCCGGCGTCCTTGATATCGATTCCTCCGACAAAGCTGCCCGCTTTATTCGTTTTTGCAATGCATTCAATATCCCTATCCTGACCCTGGTGGATGTCCCCGGCTTTATGCCCGGCATCCAGCAGGAGTACGGCGGAATAATCCGCCACGGCGCCAAGATGCTGTTTGCCTATGCCTCCGCAACGGTGCCCAAAATGACGGTTGTCGTAAGGAAGGCATACGGCGGTGCTTATTTGGCCATGTGCGCCAAGAGCATGGGCGCCGATACCCTTTGTGCCTGGCCCACCGCCGAGATCGCCGTTATGGGAGCCGAAGGCGCCGTCAATGTCCTGTACCGCAAGGAAATTTCCGAGTCCAAAGAACCGAACGAAGAAAAGGCCAAAAGGATTAAGGAATACCGCGAGACTTTCGCCAATCCTTTTTTTGCGGCGGCGCGCGGCCTGGTCGATGAAATCCTGGAACCGGCCGATACCCGTCCGTATCTGGCCGCCAGCCTGGATATCCTTAAGGCCAAACGGGAATTCCGCCCCCAGAAAAAACACGGCTTGATTCCCCTGTGAGAGGTTTTTGATGAGCGAATCACTCGTTTTCACTTTAAAATTGGCCGTTTTCGGAATGGGGATAGTCTTTATCGCCCTGGTCGTTATTTCCTCGGCCATCGCTCTCTTCAAAAAAGTCGACGAACGCTGGGAACAGCGGGAATCGCACCAGGCCAAAGCGGCTTTTGATAAATCTCCGACCATCGACAATACCACCCTGGTCTTGATTGCGGCCGCAGCTGCCACCATGATAAAGGGACGGTTTTATATCAGAAGCGTGAGAAAAATCCTTCCTCGCGACGCCGTCCGCAGTCCCTGGTCGGTTCAGGGGCGGGCCACCTTGCACGGCTCGCATGTTCCGCCCCGAAAAGGCGGTAGATAAATATTATCGCATGATAGATGCAGGAGAAAAAATATGAAATTGAAAATAACGGTTCACGGTGTGGCTTATGAGGTCGACGTCGAAGTTCTCGATGCCGGCGAAGGATTTCCGGCCGTCGCCGCTCCATCAAAACCCCGAGCCGCGGCGGCGCCCCAAGCACCATCGAGCGGGGCGGCTCCCATCCCCAAAGGCATGCCGATCGTCACCAACGGCGACGGCGGTTCCGTGACTTCGCCTATCGCCGGTACGGTTCTGGAAATTAAAGTCAAGCCGGGCGATCATGTTGAGAAAAACCAGACCATTATGATTATCGAAGCCATGAAAATGAAGACCTCCATCGCCGCCCCGACCGCCGGGGAAATAAAGGCCGTTTCCGTGGCCGTGGGGGATGCCGTCCGCGAAAGCCAGACTTTGGTGGAATATGCCTGATAAATCCCCAAGCGGAGTCAAGTAAATGGAATTCTTAATAGAATTTCTTCAGTCCGGAGCCCTTTATAATTTCACCTGGGGTAATCTGGCCATGCTGGTGGTCGGCTGTATTTTCATTTATCTGGCCATTTCTCGTGATTATGAACCGCTCCTTCTGGTGCCCATCGGTTTCGGAATGCTCGTGGGAAATATTCCTTTCGCGACCGGAATGGGAATCGGCATCTACGAACCGAACAGCGTCCTGTCCATACTTTATGCCGGAGTCACCCAGGGATGGTATCCGCCGCTTATATTCCTGGGCATCGGCGCCATGACCGATTTTTCCTGCATGCTCTCCCAGCCGCGATTGATTCTTCTGGGCGCCGCGGCCCAAATCGGTATTTTCCTGACCATCATAGGAGCTGTCCTGCTGGGCTTCACTTATAAAGAATCGGCCTCGATCGGTATTATCGGGGGGGCCGACGGACCCACGGCCATTTTCCTGTCCTCTAAATTAGCCCCCCATTTACTGGGCGCCATTGCCGTCTCGGCTTATTCCTACATGGCCCTGGTCCCGGTCATACAACCGCCCATTGTGTACCTCCTTACGACCCCAAAAGAACGGTTGATAAAAATGGCCCCCTCCAAACCGGTCAGTAAGAGAATCCGCGTCCTCTTCCCGATTTTTGCTTTTATGATCTGCGGCTTTATTGCCCCCGGTTCCATCAATCTGGTCGGATTCCTTTGTTTCGGAAATCTCCTCAAGGAAAGCGGCGTCACCGAACGCCTGGCCGTAACGGCCCGGACCGCTTTCATCGATATCGTAACCATCATTCTGGGATTTACGGTCGGCGCCTCCACCGACGCCAGCCGCTTTGTGACTCCCTCATCTTTGAAAATCTTCGCCCTGGGAGCGGCCTCGTTCGCCGTCGCCACCGCCGGCGGTGTTCTCTTCGCGAAAATCATGAATGTCTTTTCGAAAAATAAGATAAATCCCATTATCGGCTGTGCCGGAGTATCCGCCGTCCCTGATTCTGCCCGCGTGGCCCAAATGATCGGCGCCAAAGAAGACCCCTCGAATTTTCTCATTATGCACGCCATGGCGCCTAACGTGGCCGGAGTCATCGGTTCCGCCGTGGCGGCCGGCGTTCTCCTGGCGGCCTTTGGCTGATCGGTGACACCAATAAAAGATTTGGAAGGGAGGGAATTTTTATGGAGTCGATAAGAAAAGTCCTCTATATCGACGGCGACGATTCTTTCCGCGGTACCGTCGCGGCCGCCTTGCAACAGAGCGGCATTGAAACCCTGGAGGCCTCGCGCGGAAGTCTTGCCGTGGAATTGGCCCGACGTGAAAAACCCTCGCTGGTAATCCTGGATTTAAATGTCCCGGACCCGGTCGGTTTGGAGGTGTTGATTCAAATAAGAAAAGAAACTCCCCTCCTGCCTGTCATTATCGTCACCGGCGAAGGATCCATTTCCGCCGTATTCGCCGCCCTTAAACACCGGATAACCGATTATATCCGGAAACCGATCCCGCCCGATAAATTGGCCCGACATATTCAGGCCCTTATTGAAACCGGAGCCGCCGACTCGCCTCTCCGCGAAAGAACGGTGGCCGAATTGATGATATCGCCCGCCGCCTATCCCCGACTTTATATCGACGAACCGGTGGTTTCTGCCCTGGAGGCCCTGAAAAAAGCCTTCTTCAATCCTGTGGGCGAAGGTACCGCCACCGGTCAGGTTCGTTCCGCCCTGGTTTATGATAGAGAGGAACGATTTTACGGCATAATCCGTTTTAACGACCTGCTGGGGCATATGCTTCCCACCTTTGACGACAATTTCGCACTCGAGGAATACGAGCCGGGGCAGTTTCTGGCTCAATGCCGGGTCTTCGGGCACCGCCAGGTCCGCGACCTGGTCGGCAAACGCATTTTCATTTCCCTGGAAACGCCTCTTATGGAAGCCGTTTATATGATGTATAAGTACAATCTGATTAATCTGCCTGTCCTGCATGAAACCGACCTGGTGGGTATTCTAAGAGGGCGCGATCTGGTTTTGGAACTTTCCCGAAACCTCGGCATGATTTAAATCACGGGCCGCTTTTTTATCTTTTGGGTTCGGCGGAATCCCGCGCTTTTTTTCACCGACTCTGACTCCCTGCCGTTTATGGCTTGATTTTCTCCCGCCCGCCATTTTCGGCATCATCCCCGTTGCCGTTATGCCCTCCCAGCGGAAACAGGTGCAACGCCATGGAAATTCGTTTCAGGACGGTCGTTCCGACAAATTGCAGGACAACCATAGAGCCTCGTTCAGCCGGTTCATGATAGGCCACTACCAGCATGGCTGCCAGGAATCTCAATACGCTCGAAAAGGCAAAAAGAACATGATAATTAATCAAGGTCTGCTGACCCAGGGGGATCCTGACAGAATCCAGCGTCTCAGCCAAAACCCCCCCTGCCACCGAGGCCAGAAAAAAGGCGGCTCCGGTCAGGACCGAAAAGACGGCCAGGTACGATGTCCTTCTTTCGCGGGGACTGTAAGATATGGGAACATTGAAAGCGGCCAGATTGAACCCCGCCCAGACCATGCCGGTATATATGGCCTCAAAATAAAGAATCCATACGAAATCAGCCCGAGGAAGCCACCAGATCATCGGCACCAAAGCGATGGCAAAGGCGCTCACCGCCACGACCGGCTTGGAGCCGAAACGGTCGATTAGTTTGCCCCAGGCCCGATTAAAAATAACACCCGAGATGGCCGCGATCGCCGAGTAAATGGATATCTCGAAAAAACTCATCTTGAGGTTATTTATCATATGTGCCGCAAAAAAGACGGCCGATATCCCGATCCCCAGATTCCAGACAAACAGGGCCTTAAGAAGCGGTCGAAAGCGGCGATCTTTCAGCGGCTCCAGCAGTTGCGGCCAGTGAAAAGCATTTCTGGCCCGGGTATCAAACTGGTCGGGAAGATTTCTCATATTCCAGGCCGCTCCCAGGGAGGCCACACAGGATATTCCTATTATGATGGCGAACCCATATTGCTCAAGTTTCTGCCCGCGAAAATGATCCAGAATTAGACCGCCGATTAAAGTCGTTATGACAGTGGATACCGCTATGGCCGAATTTCGGCCACCGAAATACCGTCCGCGGACTTTCTCGGGAATCAGATCCGCCATCCAGGCCATCCATTCCGGGGTGGCAATCATTATGGCCGCCCCCGATATGGCCGTCACCGCCAGTAATATTTCCAGACGCCAGTTTCCCGCCCAAAACAGTACCGGGACGATAACCCACCAGATCTGACGACCGATATATACCCCCGCCAGGGTAATTTTTTTCCTGGTCCCGACTTTATTTTCCAGGTAACCGGAAATTATTTGAGCGAATTGTGCCAAAAAGGGAAGCGATGCCAGAAGCCCGATTTGAAAATCATTGGCGCCCCAATAAAGGGCCAGGCCTGTCAGAAAGGCTCCCCCCGTCAGAACCACAAAAACATTGGCCAGGGCGCCCTCCCAGGTGACGTACTTGAGATAGCCGTGAATCAAAAGCGAGGACAAGACTCGGCGCGACAATTCAGGCCGTCCCCCCGAACCAGCCGTCTCGATTTTATCCCTGTCTTCCGTCATTATCCATCTTCTCTTGATTAAAACTGAAAGGCGCCCGGGGGCCGATTAACTATGGGCATCTTTTTCCGAATTTGAATCCCGGGGGGCTCCGATTAAGACCACGCTTTTGTACTTATCCTTGCCGTACTGGCGCATCATGGTGAACTGCTCCAAGGGAATTTTGATGTTCCGCGCCCGGTGACCCTTTAGTCCGTAAAAATCCAGGTAGGGATCGTGTAAATAGACTGATTCTTTATCGAATCCGGTTACCACCACCCAGTGTGGTGCCCGGTCGCCGTGCAGGCGAAAAGTGCTGACCAGAACGATGGGGATATACCCCAGGCGCATATGGTGCGCCAACTCGGTGAATTTAAGATTGCCGTAGACGACCCGGGCGCCCCGTTCCAGAGCCTTTTCTTTCAAATCCTCGTGAACCAGTTTAATTACCTGGCGCTTGTCGTCATTCCGGACCGAAGAAAAGAAAGGACTATAGTCGCGCGAAATTATCAACTTGACCCGAAAATTCCGTTTTAACGCCGCCAGGGCCAGCCCGAACGGGCCGGTGCCGCCGATACCGGATGTCATGAAAATCAAGGTGGCCTCTTTCCACAGATTGAGTTCCAGTATCCGGGTCAGTTTTGTTTCCGGCTGGAAATATTTCATAGCCATCATGAGGCAGGCCGGGCCGCAGGTGAAAGGCAGGGACTGGGCATGGTACGGCACTTTCAGACGCCTTCCCTTAACTGTCCGCCGCCCCAGCGGCTTAACCATTTTCAAGGCCGGGCAATGATCGGAATAATAATCCGGCACCGTTTTGACGACCCCGAAACCATGCTTTTCGTAAAAGGCGATCGCCTGTCGATTATCGGAGCGTACCTCCAATGAGATCAGGCGGCACTTTTTTCGCAACGCCTCTAACTCACAGGCCCTTAAAAGCCGCGCCCCCAATCCCGAACCTTGTTTTTTCGGGTCGACGACAATATCATATAACCGCCCCTGGCTTAGATTTTTCTTCCATAACATTACCGCCATCCCGGCCGCCTTTTTTTCGTGCTCCGCGATAAAAATCGAGGACTTCCCGCGATTCAAGAGATGGCGAAACTGATGCCTTCGGAATCGATCCTTCCGAAACCCCTTTTCCTCCAGACCCAAAAGCGTCTCGAGATCATCTTTACCCGCCCGCCTGACGGTTATGGCGCGCTCGGATTTCAATTCCATTCCCCCAGTAAATATTGCACCAGCCGTTCATACATCTGGGGCGCCTTGCGGTCTTCCTCGCCGGCGCCGATGGTGGGATTATCGTTGATTTCGATAACCAGGTACTCGTCGCCGACCTGTTTCAAATCAACGCCATATAATCCCTGGCCGACACCTTTGGCCGCCAATAGGGCCGTTTCCAGAAGTTTGGGATCGGCCTTTTCCACCGCCACGGCTCTGACCGGTCCTAGTATGGCCCGACCGTTTTCCATGTACGTTACAATCTTCCATTGCTTGCGGGGAATGGTATACTGGCAGACATATAACACTTCACCGCCCAGCACACCCACCCGCCAGTCATATTCCGAACGGATGAAACGCTGGGCCAGAAACCGATCCGAGCGCCGAAGAAAACGCCCGCCCACCTTGATATATTCAGCCGGTGATTCGACCCGGTCGACATACATGGAAAAACTGCTGTTGGGGGCTTTCAAAACCAGGGGATTGCCCAGTGTCTCCAGGAGCATCTCCCCCTTTTCTTCGGTCAAATCCGATTCATGCAAAAAAATGGTCTTGGGCATGGGCGCCCCGGAAGCGATCAAATGACGGTACATATTTATCTTATCGCAACATATATATATGGAATCGGGGTCGTCGATAACTCTGATGCCGTGCATTTCCGCAAGCCGCGCCGCCGCGTAAGCGGTATTCAGAGGATCGGTCAAAGCCCGGATAAAGAGCGCATCATACTGCGGGATTTTATACAGGTCGGGGCGGAAAAGATAATCGAGTTCATGTCCCAGGCGACGAGCCACATGTCCCAGGTGCATCAGGGCTCCCATTTCCTCGGAGCGGCTGATCGTATACCGTTCGATAAAGACGCCTATTCGACCCATATGATTCTCTCCGAAAGATGCTGCCGTTCCCGGTGATTTAACTTCTCGAAAGGAAGATGGGTCAGGTCGCTGAAAAGAATGGTCCCGTCATCAAGTTCAATGACTCTGACCCGGGCTAAGGGTATGCGAAAGACTTTCCAGATTTCTTCGGCGGCCCGGCGATATTTCCGCAAAACGCACCAGCCCATAACGGCCCGGAAATATTTCACCTGGGCGCCGTCGGGGATCTCCTGGCAACAAACGGCGTATTTATAGTTCCGGGTCAGCGATCGGGCCACGACATCCTCCCGGCCGCTTTTAAGAACTACCCGGCTGCGAATCATAAAGGGATTTATGGAATCCAGAACCGCCGGCGGCTCGAAATAATGATTGGTTATATAATACGACGGCACCGAGAGGCCGTTCAGCCGCGCTTTCTCCAGAAATAAAGGCGTGACATAGGCGTCGAGAGCCTCCTTGCAGGTGGGATGAATATTCCTGCCGGCGTTCTCATAGTCCTGGGAAATATAATAGGGCAGTTCCAGATAATCATACCGCCCCGCCAGATTCACGTAACTGCCGGTATCCCTGTCCCTGGCCATATAATGCGGCGAAACCGGAACCCCGTGATTTCGCCGGGAAATTTCTTCCCCTGCCTCGGAGGCGATATTTATGACGGCTTTACCGTTGCGCTCCGCCCTGGGGGGCATGATGTTCCTCGCTGGAATTATCCTGCCAGATTACTACCGGCGGCAAAGGCTTGATAAAGTTCTGCCGCAGACTGAAAGTATAAGCGCCCTGATGCGGAACCAGAAGATAATCGCCGGGCTCAATTCCCTGTCCATGGTAGGCATAACCCCAGATATCATGGGGAGTACACAGGGAACCGAATAACCAGCATTTATTTTCCTTCAGACCGGGACGCGAAAGATTGACGACCGGGAAATAATCGCTTTCGTATCTTTCCCAGCCCACGATATTTATGCCGCCGTCGGTTATGACCATATCCATGGCCTTTTTATCGACCACTTGCAGTAAAATATGCATCGCCTCGTGCGCCACCCATCGCCCCGGTTCGGCGAATATTTTACACCGACAATGGGGGAAGATGTCCTTTTCCAGAACCGCCCTCAATTGTCCGGCAAAATCTTCAAGGGGAACCGCCCGGTTGAGAAAATGTCCCTGCGGCAAACCCGGTGCGGAATCGAGCGCCGCCCGGAGATGCCCTGCCTCGGTGGCCGAAGCCTGAAGCCATTCCCCCTGGGGCGGCCAGAAGCCTCCCCCCAGATCCAAAAATTCGATCCGTCCGAGATGCCGCCGGGGAAGTCTTTTTAGTATTTTGCCCAGCCGTTTCAGAAAACTTACCTGGGCCATGGGATCCATATTCCAACTGGTATGAAACTGCAGTCCACACAGATTCAGCGAGCGGATTTCGGCCGCTTTATCAAAAAACGATTCCAGGTCAGCCAGAGGAATACCGAATTTCCGCCACAGTCCTTTTTCCTGGGTCGTCAAACGAACCCCAACCCGGATATGTTTGTTCTCTCCGGCGGCAAGATGCCCCAGACGCTCCAATTCGCCGAAACTGTCCAGGAGAATCGTCACTCTTTCGGAATTAGCGAGGGCCATCCGATGTTCTTCCGGCAATTTGCCGGGCCCGCTGAAAATTATCGGGACGGACGAATTCTCCAGCGCCATCTGGAGTTCCACGCCGCTTGAGACATCCAGGCCGTATCCTTCGGTAGCCACAATCCCGGCCAATTCCGGGCAATTGTTGCACTTGACGGCATAAAAGGGCTGGAAACCGGGAATCTCTTTTTCAAAAACCTGCCGGAATTCTTTCGCTTTCCGACGCAACGCCTTTTCATCGAGAATATACAGCGGCGAGCCATGCTCCCTGCCCAAGGAAAGGAATTGCTCGCGCCTCGACAGAATCGATTCCACCAGCCGCCGTATTGCCGCAGGAGGCAGACGGGACGACTTCTTATCGAGAACCACCCCGGCTTTTTTAAGCAGGCCGTTCTTGTCGACCATATTTTTACTTTATAAGCACCGGCGCTGCGGCCAGAACCTCATGACATTCCCGGGCCGCATCGGAATTATCTCGGGGAGAAAAAATAATATGCCCCAGCACCCGCGAATCATAATCGACCGGCGGCATAATTATTTTATGCCCGTTCTGACGCTTCAGATAAATTTCTTCAATCCTGGCATTTTTTAACAAGGCGCGAGACTCGAGGGAATCAAAGACGCCCTCCCGGTCGGCCAGAAGCCTTAAGCCGATCAGCGTTTTCCACTCTTCCGGCGCCGGAATTTGCAGCGCTTTACCCTCGGAGAAATCCAGGGCCAGGCCCAGCATATCCAAACCGCAACTTTTTTCTATCAAAAAGGGAAGACAATCCCCGCCGATACGGGGTGTCAGTTCCAGAATATACGCTTTGTCATTCCTGATTATGAAATCAACCATGCACAGCGAACGGACAATCCCCAAAGCGCCGGCGGCGGCCAAAAATTGCTCTCGCAATTCCTCCCTCTTCAAACCGGAAGGCAACTCCGCGGGGAGAATATACCCCAGGGTGGTTCCCGGAGACTGATTTTCAGCCGGTATTTTTTGCGCCAGGCGAATTATTTCTCCGCCCCCGTTATCGACATAAATGTCGGCGCTGAATTCCATCCCTTCGATAAATTCCTCCGCCACCAGGGCCAGGCGGGCCTGCTGATCCGGGGAAGAGGCATCTTCGGCGGCGTACATCCGCACGTTGGGGTGAATTTGCAGGCGGCCTTGCGCCTCGCCAAATGCCCGCCGCCCTTCCTCTATATTACGGCATAAAAAAACCAGTTCGCTGCCGCTTCCTGTTTGGGGCTTAATTATCACGGGCGAGCCGGTTTTCTCGATGAGGCGGGCGATTTCATCAGGACTGGATACCAGTTCCGCCGCGGGACAAGTCACACCGGCCTTTTTCCAGAGACTTTTGGAGATGAATTTATTCCGGGAAGTCCGTATGCTCTCTGCCGAAGAAAAAGGCAGATTCAAACGCGCCGCCAGGCGCGCGGCGGTTTTAAGGGACTCGCAATCAAAACAGGCCACCCCGGTGATTTCCTGATTAAAGTCAGCCAGATGCTTTTCCAGAAAGGACACAATTTCATCGAAATTTGTCAGACTGCAAAGAACTTCCGCCTCGGGGCCCGGCGCCGGCTCAAAGGCCCGGGCCCGTTCGGAAAAATCGGTAATAAACAGGACTCGTTCGGGGTAACGATCGTAGATTAATTCAATATAATCCGCGGTGGTCCCCACCACCACCACGATTGACGATGGCATCGTGTCATCTCCCTGTCCGGAAAGACAACCCGCCGGGAAGGCCGGCAAAGGTTATGGAAGCATTATGGGCCGTATCCTGACGCCACAGTTCGCTGGTGACAGGGACATTCGACAAAAGATAAAGCGGCCGGGTGGAAAGATGGAAAATTCCCTTCCACGAAAAATCGCCGCAGAGGAAATCGGCCTGACGCAGCCTTTCGCGGCAGGCCCGTTGCATATGAAAAGTATTTATCAATTTGGCAACGCCCGGAAAATCGGCGCTGGTACCGCCGCCCAGGAGCGTATATATTCCATTATATATTACCCCCATATCGACCGCCGCCGGCCGGCCTTCTATTAAGACCGTGGTGAGACGCAACCAGCCCTGGTCCGCCAGGTAATGCGCCAGACTGCGAAAACTCTCCCGGAAACGATTGTCGTAAAAATATGACCCGATCCCGAATCGTCCCAGATTCATTTCCACCATCAGGTCGAAATCTTCCATTCGGTCCAGGCGATATTCCACTCCCCGGGTATCAAAAGCCGCCAACTCCTTTTTGAGGCGTTTCTCCGATTTGTGGGAAAAGCGGTGATAATAATTATCGAAATTATAATCGAAATCCGGCGGATTGAATAAATACCCGATTTCATCGACAATATGCGTGCTCTGCGGCGCCGGTTCCACCGGCAACAAGTACCTCAAATGGTACGGTCTGGGAATTCCCTCCAGAAGAACGCTTAGAGTCGCCTCATCCCGGGCTATCAGACGGTTTTGTTCCAGCCAGGTTTTTCCCTGCCAGGTTTCGCCGGGGAAATAGCCGAAACATTCCTTTTCTTCTATCCAGCTTAAAGGCATGAACCCCGCCGGCCCATTTTCATCCTCGGCCACGATAAAATGCAAAGGCCTCTGAAAATGCCGGTGAAAACAGTCGCGGACCCCCCACAGGTCCCCGATCAGGTCCCGGGGCATTAACTTTTGCCAGATATCACGGCATTGATCGTAATCGGTAAGAATGCGTCGTTCGAGCATCTTCTAATATCTCATGTTGCTGTTCGAGATGCAGTGCGAGCCGCCGAAGAATTTCACGGAAAATTCCCGAACTACTTCGGGGTCATACGGCTTGCAGCTGAAGACGTCGAGATAGACAGTGTTGGTGAGATTGGCGAAATGCGCCGAAATCAGCGAGGTTTCGATCAATTGCACCATGCTGTAACCGGCTACGCGTTCGTCCTCGCCGAAATGCACCACTTGCGTTTCGCCGAAACGTTTCATCTCAATCAAATCGCACAGTTCCTTGACGAACCGCTTGATTTTGTCGGCATTACGGATGATTTCGGGATCGCAGTTATAAATGTCAAAACTGGAAGCGATCCCCCAGACGGCTTGTTCCGTCGCCTGCTCCTTGATGGATAGAGCCTTCATCTTTGCCCTTTCACCGATAGGGGTTACTCTTAAAATCGTCCTGCCTGGCTCGTTTCCTGCCTACCTGGCTCCCCGGCCCGACAGACCTTCCGGCAACGCCTCTCTAATAAACCGGACCAGTCCTGCCACCAGAGCGCTTCGCAGGGAACTTAGCACTTTGTCCACATCTTCGTCTTCCGAAGAAATCACGGCGAAGGAGTAATACCCTGAAACGAATCCGGCCACGGCGCATGCCAATCGCCGCAAAACCGGCTTCGAAAGACGATATTTAATCGCGGAGTCAACCAGCTCCTCGATTGTCTCCAAGTAATCTATAAAAGGGGTCTCTATTCCCGAATAGCTGACCTGCAAGTGAAGGTCGGCGCGGCCCTGGAAATAAAGAACGTAATCTTCCCAGCGCTTTCGGAAAAAATCGATATGAACCCCGATAATCGCATTCAATAATTCATTTATATCCGTCAAATCCCGGCAACGATCCTGCATTTCCCGCCGCAACTCGTTCAAGACCTCTTTAATCATCTGACTGATAAGGTCTTCGCGGCCTGTAAAATAGTTGTAAAAAGTCCCCTTGCCGACATCAGCCCGCTCGGTTATATCATCGATCCGGGCCATGTCCAGCCCCTTTTCGGCAAAAACCGCCCGGGCCGCCAGCAACAATTTCTGGCGGGTAGCCTCGGTTCGCCGCCGCGCTCGCGGCAGACGGGGCTTCTTGACATTGGGCTTTTCCGCTACCATCATTTCTTGACCTTTCAGTCATAACTGACTAAACGTTCAGTTTCGACTATATCGTCAGCAATAACGTTTTTGTCAATAAAAAAGTTTCGAAAATAAAACTTTTTTTGCCCTACCCGAAAAAAATGTTCAAGGCCGGAGCAGCGGTGCCGACCTGACGGACAAATTTCCGGAAGTGAAAACCCGCCTCTCGGCTATCAGGGACTGCGGACTTAAAAAATATCGCCGATATTCCCTAATTAAACCTGCCGCCTGCGTATCAGGGAAAACCCGCGCGGGCGGTTTAACGAGAGGAAATATGGGCAAACTGGTTTGTCTGGACTGCAAAACCGAATACTCTATCAACGAACCAATCTGGCGCTGCCGGTGCGGCGGCCTATTAAGTATCGATTCCCAGCCACAATTTCCCCTGGATAAAATCGCCCAAAGAAAACCGACTCTCTGGCGGTACCGCGAGGCCATCCCTGTCTCCGATAACGGCGGCATTGTCAGCTTCGACGAAGGTTTCACACCCCTGGTGGAAATAACCATGGCCGGAAAAAAAGTCCATCTTAAACATGATTACATGTTCCCCAGCGGTTCCTATAAAGACCGGGGCGCCTCGGTGATGATAAGTAAAATCAAGGAACTGGGAATAAAAAAGGTGGTCGAGGATTCCTCCGGCAATACCGGTTGCGCCGTGGCGGCCTATTGCGCCCGGGCCGGAATCGAATGCGATATCTATGTCCCGGAAAGCACCTCTCCCGGCAAACTGGCCCAGATCCGTCATTACGGAGCCAATCTAAAACTGGTCCCCGGCTCCCGCGAGGAAACCGCTCGAGCCGTCATGAAAGCCGCTCAAACCGAATACTATGCCTCCCATTCCTGGAACCCGTTCTTTTTTCACGGCACCAAAACCTTTGCCTTCGAGGTCTGCGAGCAATTGGGCTGGAAAGCCCCCGACGTCGTCGTGGTGCCGGTCGGAAGCGGGGCCCATATTCTGGGGTCGTATATCGGCTTCAAGGAATTAAAAACGGCCGGGATTATCGAAAAGATGCCCCGGCTGATCGGGATTCAAGCCGTCAATTGCGCCCCCATTTATCAGGCCCATATCGACGGGCTCGAGACTCATGCCGAGGTCGAAAAAATACACACCATCGCCGAGGGTATCGCCATCGCCCAACCGGTTCGCAGCCGCCAGATTCTGGCCGGAGTCAAGGAAACCAAAGGCGGATTTATCGCCGTCGACGAAGATGAAATCAAAGAGGCTCTACGCTATACCGGGCGCCTGGGAATGTTCATCGAGCCAACCTCGGCGGCCACCATCGCAGGTCTCCTAAGATACCTGGAACAAAGTGAAAATAGCGAAACCGTCGTTTCGGTCCTGACCGGTCACGGCCTTAAGTCGACCGATAAAATCCTCGAAATCCTGATGATGGAAATGTAAAATTCGCTCGATATATTTTTCCGTCTATTATTGCGATTTTCTAATTCCCCGATTATAATAATATAGTTCTTATTCGATTACTGTATTTTGGGCATAATTTTCTATTCAGGCCGAAAATGCGGCAATATTGAGAATTTTAAAATACTACTGCTTAAATTCGTTAGTCTCACCGGAGGTACGTATGCTTTACCGAGTCCCCCTCCTGATCCTGGGATTGATTTGCCTGGGCTTGTCTGCCCTGGCGGCAGTCCCCAATCCCATCAATTATCAGGGGCAGTTGACCAACAGCTCCGGGGACCCGGTTCCCGACGGCCCCTATAATATCACTTTCACTATCTATGACCACGCCACTCTGACCACCGGCCATATTCTCTGGATTAGCGGTCCCCATTCCATCACCGTAAACGGCGGATTAATTAATTATCTCCTTGGCTCAAATACACCACTGCCGGATGATATAATGATAGACACCACCCGCTACCTGGGCATCCGGGTCGGGGCCGATCCGGAAATCTCCCCCCGTACCAAACTGACTACCGTCCCATTTGCCTACCAGGCTTTACGGGCCGATTCCGTGACCGATGACCCCTATGTCAACGAAACCGGCGACTTCCTGACCGGCCGACTCGATTTTGGGAGCACCGGTGAAAAAGGTGCGATAGGATTCGGAACCAACTACGCTAACCTGTACCTAAGCACTAATGCCGCGGTAAAATCTTATCTCTACGGCGACGGCTATGGGACATTATCCCTTCGTAACGGAGACGGCACGGAAACAGCCAAACTCGACGCCACCAGCGCCGGCGGTGGTCAGCTATATATGGATAATAGCCTGGATGTCAATACCGTCAGGCTATACGGCAGCACCTCTGCCGGCGGCGGGTTAAGCCTCTATGGCTCCGGAGGTAATCTGCGCTTCATCGCCACCGCGGGCAGCGATGGCGGCCTGATGACTCTATATAACCTGTCAAATCCCTGGATTTCCTTTGAGGCGGACCTCAACGGCGATGCCTCCGTTAATTTCCCCGACGATGCCATCGCCTCCGACGAAATCAAAAACGAGCCGGGCATAGCCGTGGAGGATAACGGAACCATTCATACCATCGCCTCCACTACCATGCAGGACCTCGAGACCGTAACCATAACCATTCCTTCCGATGGCTATATTGTCCTTACCGGCAAGGCCTGGGGACGGATTGGCGGCACGACCGGCGCCGCTTCGGTTCTGGTTCAGATTGATGAGACCTCGGGCGGAAGCAATGTTATCCCGTATTGGACGCTATTTGGTTCATCGGCGATGCCCTCGACCTCCAATCATTTCTATCCTATCTTTGTCCAAAGAGTCTATCAGAAAACCGCCGGAACATATACATTTCGCCTGGAGGCAGCCCAAAACCTGACCAGTACCGGGGCTATTATGGCCGTGGGCGACCCCATCTTAATCGCCACCTATTATCCCACTGCCTACGGAACTGTCAATACTTTCGTCAGTTCCTCCGAAGCCGGACAATATGAAAACGTCGAGATCATGCCGGCCACGCGCCAGAACGGCAATCAAGTGGAAACAATCGAAAACAACTACAAAGTCGATCTCCGCGAGTTACAGCTCAAAGCCGAGAAATTGCGCAAGGAACTGAAACAAACGGAAATGCTTCTCCGCGATCAACAACGACGCGAGGAAATGGAAGCCCAGCAAAGTCCGGCTCGCGATATCGAGCAATGACAGCAGAATAAAGGGTTATCAATATGAAGAATAAACTACTAATATCGGCTTTGATTTTTTTAATCACCCTGCCCCTGGTGTCATCCGTTGCCGATAGCCGGTCCGGAGAACAAATCAAATGGCAGGTCCTCTCCTGCGGGGGTCAGCGGGGTTCTTCAACCGGTTTCGTCTTATCCGGAACGGTCGGTCAAACTGCCGTCGGTGCGGGGAATTCCACCAGTTACGGGCTAAACGGCGGTTTCTGGCAGAATTTTGAGTTCCAGAGTTTTGTCTGCGGCGATGTCAACAGCGACGGCCTCGTCAATATCCTGGATATCATTTTCCTGATTGATTTCAAATTCAAGGGCGGCCCGGCGCCTTCGATACTCGACTCGGCCGACGTTAACAACGATGGTCTGGTTAACATCCTGGATATAATTTACTTAATCGACTTTAAATTCAAAGGCGGTCCGGCCCCCAACTGCGGATAGTCAGTTAGTTTAGTATTCCAACTATCTCGCCGAGTCGGTACCTTTTCGATCGGCGCAGGTGCCCCTTAAATAGATGGGGCCGATTTCCACATCGGCCCCATTTTTATGCGCGACGCATTCCCCCTGTCTAACAATTCATGTGCGACCAATAGCGACAATGCACAAATCTTGTGCCGACAAATAATGGCTCTATTCCTCGATATTATGGTAACCTCTTATCAGCCATACACTACCGCCTCTGGCACGTCATTTGCCTCGTGAATCAGAAGAAAAGAAAATCATTAAAAGGATACACATATGAAAAATCTCATGTTCCGGAATCTGGGTCTCGGCCTGGCGATAACTTTCGGCCTGACCCTGATGTCGACCCCCGCCGATGCCATCGACCGCCGTGGTCGCGGGAGTATTCACTTCGAACAACCCGCCTGGTCAGTGCAACTCCTGTTTGACAAATATACCGAGGAAGAGGAATATAAGGCCGCCACCCTCTCCCTGAAACACCAGTACTCCGAATACGGTGCCTGGAGAATCAGTCTGACCGGGGCCAAACGGGTTCAGGAGTACGACAACGATTTAATCTTCCGTGGACCCGGTTTCGATCTGGAATTCGACCGCTATCCCGATTTCGATCTCGACGGCGGCGAAATCAAAATCCAGCACCTTTTTTATCCTTCCACCGCCCGCAATGTCAATCTTTACTGGGGTATCGGGCCCCGTTTGACCGCCTATGATGCCAAATCCGAGGTCATGATTACTTATTACGATGACTTCATTTATAATTGGGCCGATTACGCCGAATGCCGCAACGCCACGCGTCTGGGCCTGGGGCTGGAAAGTTCCCTTGGGATGGAAGTCTATTTGGGCCCCAATTTCAGCCTTCTGGGGGAAATCGGCCTGGCTCTCGAACATAGATGGTACATTTTCGACATGCGCTATTACTATGACAACGGATATTATGAAAAAGTCGAGGAGTCATTCGTCGACGGACTCCATTTTGATTCCCCTCGTGTCAGCCTGGGCATGGCCGTGCATTTTTAGGCCAGAAGTTTGAGAGCGAATTAATAAATTGATTCCGGGACAAATCTTTTCAACCGGGTCGATATTTAAATCGACCCGGGTTTTTTATTCAGCAAGAAAGCAGTCCCATATTTATTTATTGATTGACCCAACCTGTAATCGTGGGCGGCAGGCGTCCCCGCCTGCCCCTTTAATCACCATTTTGTGCACGGCAGATGTCCTCATCTGCCGGATAAAGAACCCACCCTGAAGGGTGGGCCACCCGCAGCATCTATTTTTCGATTGACTCTCTCCCCAAATTTCCTTAGATAATTTGTGCACGGCAGATGTCCTCATCTGCCGTAAATAGCACCCACCCATGCATCCATACCGATGGATTATTCCGTTAACCGCTCTTTCCGTACTATCACCTCTGCCTATGAAACAGCATTTCCTTCGAGACACGCTGTTTCTCCACCCCCGGACCCTGAAATAATAAATCCATCGATTGTCCGCCCTTGGCCTGGAACATATATGCTTTAATAGGGTGGATTCCTGCTTTCAGGGCGATACTGCAGGATACTTCGGCGTCGCCATGAATACCGTCATTATCCGCCGTACTCGAATCGCCGATAATCAACCTGCTGCCGTCGTCGGAACTTATAAAAAAGTCGTATAACCCGTCATTCGGTACCTGCACATACCCGCTGAACACCAGCCCGTAATCCTCATCACGGGCGAAATCCGGAATCCCAATTGTATCGCTGATGGTATCTTTCACGGCTTTCAGGGTGTCAAAATCAGGGAGTTTTTTCCATTCGCCTTCATAGTACGCGCATTGTATACCGGGCTTGATACCGGCAACCTGTTCCGGTTCGCGAGGTATCAGTTTATTAAAAGTAAAATCCGTGATAAAAGTATCGTCATATCCACTGCAAACCGCCCGGCTTTTCAGAGTGGTTGTTTGCCTGACTGTAATCGGGTCCGTGTATACCGGGGATTCCCCCGTCGGATCGGAGCCATCGAGAGTGTAATGAATTATCGCGCGGGAAACAGGGCTGGTCAGACTTACTATCATTGAATCGGTGAATTCTTTCCGGTCGGCATGAACCCTTGCGAAACTGTTATCGGCTATATCATAGAGCGGCGTGGCAGTCCGGAATTTATCATCGACATTATTACTCCGGGTTATAGCCAGAACGCGAATATTCGGATTGTCGGGTAGTTGCAGAACGCACGCTCCCGACGGAGTGGTCAGTGAAATATGGTAAAAATTGGTATAAACATAAGCCTCATTGGCGCTGTCATTATGACGATGCGTTCCCACCCACGCCACCGGGCTGCGATTTATGAATGACGGTTCTATTTCCCCCTGCTTTTCTGCCAAGCCGCTGAATACGAGCCTGTTGTTCCATTGCCCGAGGGGCGCTGAATAGTCGGGAACATCAATCTCCTGCGATATCATCCCGGCGGTACTTTCAACGCCGAATGTACCCATGACCGGACCATCAATGGCCGCCGCCAGAATACCTAAATTATTGTACGAGTTCCCCTTTAATTCGATCCTTTGGCCCCGGCAACCGAGAACATTGGCCTGACCCGGTTCTTTGGATCCGGTCACGAAAGGAATACCGAGATAAGTGATGGTGTCCGGAATTACTTCCCCCGCTATGGTATGTCCATCGTCATCGAAATTACCGTCAGAACGTTGATCGTCAAAACTGATACCGTCCAGATCATAAGGCAAAGTCACCGGCAAATAGTCAACCTGCCGACCCCGGGGCCTCGAGGCTTCGCCGAACATTATTCCCAGCGTTTTTGGCTGATAGGCATTGAGTGAGACCGGGAGCATGTTCTTGCGGATATCAAGCGAACCGATCGTGTCTTCGACCCCGTTCAGTTCCGCCGCTTTAATAAGCGAACGGTCAAAATTCAATGTTATCGAATTTGTATTCCGGCCTTCCAATTCCCGTAACCTGATTACTAGATCATCTCCATGTTCAGCCTTTTTAAGGGCGCTGATCATGACTCCGGGGACTCCCCCGTTTTCATGATTCACTTTCACCAATGAATAGGATTTGCCCAAATCGCCGGAATGCGCTGAAGCCTGAAACGCCATTAACGGTTGATTCAGTCGCGCCGCCTCCCAAATTACCGCATTTTTGTTTTCGACTTCCTTATGGCCCATAAGGGCGTATTTGAATTGATGCCGCCCCAGGTCCTGCGAGCTCTGGTCATTCACCCAGGACCAATTATCATAAACTCCGGGAGTGTGGATCAGGGACAATCTCAAAGTAGCGCTATCCGGGTGATCCCATCCGTATTTGCAGTCGTTCAGGACGGCAATCCCATACTGCCCGTTTTTATCCGTCATATCGGCCCATTGATGCGCGGGAACTTCGTATAATTCCGGTTTATTAATCCCGCGCTTGATGGTGCTCAACCCGAGATCATAAATTACACTATCACAGGCCAGGTTAAACTTTAAGGCCGCCTTTAAGAGAGTCTCCTTTTCATACCAATCGATTTCATTGTCTATTTCAATCCTGTCGCTTGCTTCCCCGGCATACAAATTGACAGTCGAGACAAAGGTCGAATTCCCCTTCCGGCGAATTACCTTAAGGCCGGCCCGCACGGGGCCACTATCAGCAATCCGTATTTCCGGCAGGCCATCCACATATCCCAAAGATTCCGCCACAATATCGTCATACTGAATTTCCCACGCCGGCCATTGTTTGGGCTTATCATGCAAAAGTTGCAGTCTGATCGGCTCGGAAAGAAGTTGCCTGTTTTCCGATTTGTCTTCAATGGAGGCGATATCCCCGTTATTATCCAATTTGAGAATATACCGCCGGTTTTCAATCCTGTCGGCCGAAACCTTGAGTTCCGAGGATGCCCCCGAATTTATCGATTCGACCTGAATATCAAAAACCGCATACCCCACCGGCGGTACTTTGGCCGGGAATATTATCTTCACACTGTCTTCAAATCTTTCGATAATCTGGGAGGGTATGACTTTTCCATCGGGGTCCGCCACCCGTATATTTCGGGATTGGCCGGGGTCCAGGATGACCGTCGCTTCGACCGGATCCTCTCGTTCTATCGCCAGAGGATTAAAGACGATTAAGGGAACCCCCTCGGACCGGGTATCAAGACGAACCGATATCGCCTTGACGGCGTTTTCCAGAATGGCCGCGAATCGATTCATACAAATGAGTTCATCATTCCATGAAAATTGATAAGCCTCGGGAATACTGGTACCCGTCAGATCATCATGAAATTGATGCCATAAGAAACGAATCCAGTTTTCCCTGAATTCCTCTTGAGGGTATTTATAATTTCCATTCAGCCAGGCTATTACCGCCGCTCGTTCCGCGGCGTCCGCCAATAACTCGTTCCTGCGGTTCCATTTTTTCATGGCTGCCTGTGATGTATAGCATCCCACGCCATGCCGGGTCATCAGCAATTCGCCTTTGTATTTCTTTAAATGGATACCGGTATCATCAGGGATGAGCCCGGACAGGTCATCCGAACCGATATTTTTCACGGTCAGCGATCCGTCGCTTTTTGCCGATTTTGTCACCCAGTCGACCGATAAGGAATCCGGTGCACCCCCCACATCGCCGGTGCCGAAATACATATAACCGGCATAAAGTCCCGTGCTATCCCCCTGCTCCTGGATTTTTCGAAGCCAGGTCGTATCGCGACTAAGGTCTTCCTTTATTTCAGTAACGTAGGCGCCGGGATTGAGGGCCGATATTAAACGAGAGCCATCCACCCCTTCCCAGATGCCAATCCCGAAAGGCACGCCGACCGAAGAGCCCCAGGATAATTTCTGCGTGGAAAAACTTTTCAGCCCGCAATGGGACGCAATCGAAGGCAGGGTGAAACCGAATCCGAAGCAATCGGGGAGCAGCACGTCATAACTGCTTTTTCCGAATTCCTGCCTGTAAAAGCCATTGCCATACAGGGTCTGCCGTATCAGCGATTCCATCGATGGCATGTTGACATCGACCGCATCGACCCAGCCGCCCGCCACTCGCCATTGTCCCCGATCGATATATCCGCCGAGCCTATTATATTCCTCGGGATAATACTCCTTGAAAAGCATGTACTTGAAAGCCCCTTCGAAACTGAAGACATAATCGGGATACGAATCCATCAGTTTGAAGTTATCCCGAAATGTCGCCGGCACGTATTCATTGATCGTATTCTGGATGGTCCATCGCCACTGGGTATCAAGATGCGCCGTAGCCACCGCATAAAGATTACCCTTGGGCCGGGCGGCCGTGTCGCTCTGGGCGCGGGAATAAATCGGCGTCAGTGCCATGATGCCGATGATAATAATATTAATAAATGATTTGCTCATGGAAAGCGTCCTCCGTTTATTTCAAATCCGATCCCTATTCACCCTTTGGAATATTTTAAAACTAATTCCCCGGTGCTTTAACTGGTCCAGCAGGACCGCACCCAATATAACCAGTCCCAGAACTACCTTTTGAGTATAAGTTTCGATATTGGTAAGATTCATTCCGTTTTGTATGACCGCGATAATAAAGGCGCCGATTAATGTCCCCAGGATACGTCCCTCACCGCCGCTTAAACTTGTCCCCCCGACGACAACCGCGGCTATGACATATAATTCATAAGTCAAACCGTAGGTAGGGGCGCCGCTTTTCAATTGCGAGGCAATTATAATTCCTCCCAACCCGGCCAGAATCCCGCTCATGGTATAAACGAAAAACAAAATCGCTTTAACCCGGATACCTGCCAGGCGCGATGCCTCCATGTTTCCGCCCACGGCGTAAATATATCGCCCCAGTGTCGTGCGTGTCATAAGCAAATGGGCCAGTATATACAGAATGACCATTAATATTACGGCATAGGGAATTTTTAGAAACGGTTCCGCCCCTCGACCCAGTAAAATGAAACTATCCGGCAACTGGTATATCGGTTTCCCCTGGGATATGATATAGGCCGCTCCGGCGGCGACCTGCATCATCGCCAGTGTGGCAATAAACGGCGGAACCCGAAAATATGTAATCATTAAGCCGCTGAACGCGCCGGTGGCGCCGCATAAAATCATGGCCGCTATTCCAGCCAGAAACATGGCGATTCCGGTGGCTTTTTCTCCTCCCGCATATCCTATCAGCCAGGCTATCAGGACTGCCGAGAGGGCAACCAGGCTTCCCACGGATAAGTCAATTCCCGCGGCGATTATGACCATCGTCATACCTATGGCAATTATGGCAATGACTGCAATCTGATTGGCCACATTGCGCAAGTTGTCAGCCAGCAAAAAAGTCGGCCAGCGCTTCGACGGCGGGATTACTATCGGAATATCAGCGATCTGCGGGACCTGGGATTTTATCGACTGCAACACGGGTGCAAAGGCTTCGGTCGAAGCAATCAGTTTTATTGAAGAAATCGAATCGATCGCTCCGGATAGCTCCGTCCGGACATGGGCCGGATCGCCCGATATTTTATGAATTGTCGAAAACCCGTCGGTCGTTAATTCTTCTGCCAATAATTCCGAAAAAACGCTGTCTTCCCGGCTATCGCGGGCAATAATCAAAACGCCGGTCGAAATCGGATATTCATCCGCCAATTGCTTCGATAATACCCTCGCGGCCTCGGCTCCGGAAGGATGCTGCTCCCGAAGCGTCAGTATGGAAAACAAAATACACAGCAAAATCAAGACCCCCAGCATTCCATAATCGGATACGAAACGGGAATAATTGCTCCCCTTTATTAGTGGCCCGGAGTCTTTGGATATGGGATTATTCATGTCGTCTAAACCGCCAGGGCCATTATATCCTCCTGGGAGGCCCTTGATACATCCTTTATTTCACCCGCTATTTTCCCTTCCTTCATCACCAGAATGCGATCACTGATTCCCAGCGCCTCCGGCAAATCCGAAGAAATGACTATTATGGCCTTTCCCGATTCGGCCAATCTGTTCATCAGAAGATACATCTCATACTTGGCCCCGACATCGATGCCCCGTGTCGGTTCGTCGAAAATAATAACCTGCGCGTCGGTTTCAAGCCAGCGGGCCACCAATAGTTTCTGTTGATTTCCGCCGGAGAGACTCACCGCCTTCTGATTCGGACCCGTCAGGCGTATATTCAGATCTTTTACGGCTGAATAAAATCGGGAAATCTCCTCACCCTGATCGATCCATCCCTTTTTTGACCACCGGGAAAGATGGGGCAGAGAATAATTTTCCTTAACCGATAGTTTTAGAATCAATCCCTGTTCCTTGCGGTCTTCGGTAAGCAGGCAAATGCCGCTGTTTATGGCATCGCGAGGTGATTTTACTTCGATCGCTTGACCGTTCAAAAATAATTCCCCGCCTTCTTTCGGGTCGGCGCCGAAAATTAACCGCGCCACATCCGTCCGGCCGGCTCCCATTAAACCGACCAGGCTTAGGATTTCCCCTCTCCTGACGGCAAATGAGATGTGTGACAATTTCCTTCCGCAAAATTCGCGAACTTCCAGGCATACCTCGCCTGTTTTGCGAACTGATCGAGGGTATTCATCCTGCATCGGTCGGCCAACCATCATTTCAATCAGCCGGCTTCTGTCGATTTTCGATATTTCCCGGGTATCAATGGTGCATCCGTCGCGCATGACCGTAACTCGGTCCGCAATGGCGAAAACCTCCTCCAGCCGATGACTGACGAACACGATACCAATCCCGCGTCCGGCCAGCTCCCGCAATATCGTAAATAGTGACTGCACCTCCCGCGGCGACAGGGCCGCCGTCGGTTCATCCATGATAATTACCCTGGCCTCGAATAGAAGCGCTCTCCCGATTTCCACCATCTGCTGCTCGGCTATGGTAAGATCCCGTACCGGCGTATTTAAGCTTAAATTAATGCCGAGCCGCTCAAAAACCGATTTGGCCGCGGCCGTTTCGAATTTCTTATTCAAAATTCCGTGACGGGATTTTTCATGCCCCAAAAAGAGATTATCGCGAACCGGCAGCGACGGGATCAGCGAAAATTCCTGATAAATGATGACCATGCCATGGCGGAAAGCCTCAATCGGAGAGCGAAATTCAATCCTCTCGCCCGCGAGCCTGATTTCCCCCGCGTCGGGCCGATGCACCCCCATTAATATTTTGACAAGGGTGCTTTTGCCGGCGCCGTTTTCCCCCACCAGCGCCAGAATTTCTCCTTCGCGCAATTCCAGCCGGCCGTCTGAAACAGCCAACACCCCGGGAAAGGCCTTCCGGATTTGCCGCATTTCCAGGAGAAGCGGCCGCGGTTTGGAGTCAGGATTACTCATCCGGCACGTCAAACCAGGCAACGGTCATTAATTGGCACTATCCTGCAAATACAGGGCGCAGGGGATTAATATCGTCGGAGAAACGGTGCCGCCCGAAATATAAGTCCTGATGGCTTCAATCGTGGTTTGACCGATCACCCGGGGTTGCTGTACCACATCAGCATAAATCTTCCCGGCTTTGATCGCCTCGCGCGCCTCGGGGACAGCGTCGAATCCGATTATAATTATACTGCCCATCTTCCCCGCCTTCTCCACGGCCGCCAGGGCGCCCAGGGCGGAATCATCGTTTATTCCGAATATGGCCGTGACGTCGGGATGAGCCTGAATAATATCTTCCGCCGTCCGAAAGGCCTGGTCCTTTACTCCATGCCCGGAAAGTTTGGCGACAATGTGAATATCGGGGTATTTCGCTATTTCTTCTTCGAACCCTTTGACCCGCTGAATCACCGATTCGACTTCGGGATGATCGATAATGGCCACCTTGCCGGCCCTTTTGATGGCTTGAGCCACTGCCTGGGCGGCCAATTGTCCCCCGGCAATATTATCTGAGGCAACATGCGAAATGATTTTCACCCCTTCGGCCAGACAGGCGATATCCGCTGTAAATACCGGAATCCCTGCCTCATTGGCCGCTTTTATAGCCGTCCCGATCGATTTGGAATCACACGGGCAGACAACAATCGCGTCGACCTTGCGAACCACAAAATCCTGAATCTGATCTTTCTGCCGGGCGACATCAAACTCACCCGCGGTAATCAGTAATTCATACCCGGCCGAGGCCGCCGCCTCCTGCAAACCGGCTTCCAAATCCTGATAAAAGGGATGTGTGCGGGTCAGAAGAGAAACCCCGATAACGAGTTTTGAATTCGGCTCTGCTTTCTGGGTAAATTCGGTATCATTCTCTTTGCCGCCACATCCCGATACGAGCCAGATAAACGTGAAAATTTGAAGAATTGAAAGGACTCTTTGTATTTTTAGCATGCCTTACTCCATCAAAAAGAATTGCGTTTCTTGTTCTGACAAAAGTAAGGCATATTTTAACAAATTGCAATTACCCTTTAGCGGTCGACTTTCCCCCAATTTCCTCATTCGGCCACAACCGAACGACTAATCTGGAATGGAGTTATTTCAAAACTTGGGGGAATAGATAATGCTAAACTTAAAAGCGTTGGCCTCGCTTGAGCCCGGTAGCCCACCCGTAGGGTGGGTAATTAACGAATTGGCAATCAATGCCGCCATTTGCCGTAACTCAATTTATTGATACCATAGATTTTGTGCACGGCAGATGTCCTCATCTGCCGGAAAAAGCACCCACCCTGAAGGGCGGGCCACCCGGCGGAATCAAGGTACCATGATCTCTTCCCAGCTCATTCCTTGATTGACTAACCACTTGTTTGTTTCCAAGTGAATTATAGTCTTAAAGTCGATATTCTCTTTCCTCTTATAATAAAATACCTTATAACTATTTTCTCCCTCTTTATATAGTCCGACGATATCTTTTGTGCCGGAATCCGAAGACGGTATATATTGGGCCAGAATACTATCCGGGGGCGGTTCTTTGCCGATATAGCTTTCAGTATGCGCTGTCAACCCCATAAAGGATAATGCGAGAAATGACAGAGCGATAATTGTTTTCATAGGACTCTCCCAGTTTTGATTGTTGGTAGTCTCACGAATTCTCCGCAATTACTGGTTAAAATATAACCGGCCGTTATTTCCGAAACAATCCTAAAAACAGAGGATCTGTTTCAAGTGAGGATTTCTGATGCGTAGGATGTCGAGAAAGGGATTCCGGCAGAAACTATGATACTAAGCCCTGGTGAAAACAATTATGGTAGCCCACCCGTAGGGTGGGTAATCAACGGTTTGGCAATCGGTATTGCAATTCGCCCAAATCGTCCGGTTAAGCATACAATAAAATCCGCCGCGCCTTGAATTAATCTTTAAATAAATTTGCCCACGAAACCTTACACATAGAAAAAATGCCGAAGGGGTAATCAAAAAGCTTGGCTATATTACAAAGCGTTGAATAACTCAAGATCCCGCCAGTTTCGCCCTGGCCAATTTTATTTCTTCCAGGTCGCTGACCGAACCGCCCCAATATTCCAGGAATTTTCGGTATTCCCTTCCGGCCTTTTCTTTCCTGCCGGTTTTATCATATACCTCGGCCAGATAATAATGGGCCAGGGTCTGTATATCCACCCAATAAGGGCGCCACAAGCCATAATCATCTATAACTCGATGAAACTCTGATTCGGCTTCTTCGAATCGGCCCAGTTCCAGATATGTCCTGCCGAGCATATAGACAGCAAAGTAATCGAGTCTATCCTCGCCGGGATGTATTTGAGATAAGTAATTCAGGGCTTTGGTGAAATCGCCGTGGTAATATTCAATTACCCCGGCGCTCAACCAGTACCTTTCCAGAGGTATGCCGTTCTTATCGTAATAGGTTTTCACGCCATCGGTAATTTTCGCGGCCCTTTCATAATTGCCCGTTCTGGCCAGGTATTCGACATGTAACAATAAAAAATTAAAGCCATATTGAGTATAATACGACTCCTTGATAACGCTGGTATTTTCAATCTCCTTAAGTACGGCCGGGCTATCTTTATAATACCCGGAAATTCGCAACCCCAACCATTGCATCAGGCCACCAATTCCGTCTTCCCAGCGCAAATTTCCTATCTGAACCGGCTTTGCCATCTCCAGACCTTCATTTAAAATGGAAACCGCCTTGCCCAGTCGTCCAAGGCTTATCAGGCCGCAACCTTCAAAATACTTGATTGACGCCAGGCTGTCGGGTCTGTCGAGAAAGGCAGAAAGGCGATACAAACTGTCGGCAACGGAATAGTCCCGCCGGAATAAACTTAATAGTGCCATTTTTTCCAGGGCATTGCGGAAATCCGGGTCTTTCCCAAGAACCATTCGATAAAGGCCCATGGCTTCGTCATGGTCCCCGAAACGGGCCAGAATATCGGCCTTGCTGTCATAGGGATTGGGCTCTTCCGGTGCCATTTGAATATATTTATCAATGGCCGCCAGGGACTGCTTTTTATCACCCATATAATAATAGACGTATCCCATGAGATTATAGGCGTTTTTATACAGGGGATCAATGGCCACCGCCCGCTGCAAATGCCCCATTGCCTGTTGGGAGGTTATGAATTTAGGCGCCAGTTGAGCCATCTTAAAGTGAGGATATTTTTCTTCCGGATACATCTTCGTAAGAAGGGATAGTTCCAGCAAAGTCGTTCTGATATCATCGTGCAGAAAGGCGAACTGGGCGTTTATCAAGAGACGATCCTTTTCCGCACAATTATCACTATACGTCCGCCCTTTTTCTATTAAAATCCGGCTTTCAGGGTAAGGCCTGATCAATGACAAATAATAATAGGCCGCGGCACAGGTTGAATCGTAACTCAAGGCCTCATACAAAAGCACCTGCGCCTTTTGCCATTGGTACTTTTGGAAATACTCCACGCCCGCCAGGAAAGCCCGATAGGCATCCAGGGAATTAGTCGTGATTTCCACGACCGGGGGATCTACTTCCAGATAGGCGGAATCAGGCAAGGGCAAATCTCTTTTTATCCTGGCCGATAAATCATCGGCCAGAGAAAATATGTCGTCGCCAGGGCGGCCGCTGATTTTATCCGAGGCGACGACTTGTCCCGAAAAGACCTCGACCATGTGAGAAACCACGATAAACGATGGCTCCGCCTGAAGGATCTGGCCGGTCAAAAGCCAGCGGGCGTTTGCGCTCCGGGCAATTTTCAGGGCCGATTCGGACGAGACGACATCCTTTTCATCCTCTCCCAAAACCCGTCGCGTATCAAACAGCCGTTCATTGGAAAGGACTTTGAAATAACTCGACTCCGACAGATCCGAAATCAGTAAATTGGACAGAACCGGCCCCAATCTTTGCTCATCGTCAGGATCAGCCAGGTTTTCAAAACACATGATAGCCAGAAGATTCGGCTGTGCCACCGCCTCCTCATCCAGGGAAAATTCCAATCGCCAGGGTTTCAGGATCAAAAATACCAGTAAAATCAGCGCCAGGGCGGCCGCCGGCATGTATTTGGAGAATCTGCCAAATATCGACTTCGGAACGGCTTCCTTTAAGGCCGACGATATTTCCGGTTTTTCAGCAAGATCGGATACAACCTTGCGAACGTCCGGATCAAGGTGCATTAACAGCGTAACCTGAGCGCCTTCTCTGGCTTTCAGATTACAGGTTTCGCACTCCAGAAGATGTATTTCGAGTTCCCGTCGGGCGCTTTCGTCAAGAAATCCCTGATTATAAGCCTCCAGCAGTTCGTCATACTTGCGACAATCGCTCATTTTATCGTCCCCTTCTCTTAAGACATAAGTCGAGTAACGAGCGGGCTCGCGAAATAATTATATGCAGGGCGTTTTCCGTAATGTTCAATTTTCCGCAAATCTCCCGTGATGTATAACCATGATACCTGAGATTCAAGATCCGGGCATAGCGGTTATTTTTCCCGGATAATTCCCGAAGACAGGCAATTAGATTCAGCTTAACCTGGGGATCGAAACTCCAGGTCATATATGACTGATTATCATCTATCAACTCCGTCGGCTGATTCTTTAAGAATCCTCTGGCCCGGATATAATCAATGATCTTGTTCTCCAGAACCTTGTGAGCCCAGGCCGAGAAACTAACCTCAAAATTGGTGGTCCTGTATTTATCCGCAATAACCAGCATGGCGTTTTGGACAATATCTTCAACGGCATTCCTGTCCCAAACCCTATGTTGAACAAAAATGACAAAACTTTCCCTTAAATATTGAAAAAGTCGCGATTCGGCATTTTTATCGCCTTCCCGCGCCTCTTTCATTAGCTGATTTAATTCCATGCCTCGTCTTGGGATTTCAGTTTAACAGGTTTCGCCTTGCGCAAGGCCATTTTCCCCAAAAATAACTCCGCCGGCCTTTTTTCCAAGAAAGAAAATGCATGACATATCGACTGTAAGGATATTGAAGGCCTTTCGCCTGGCATTAACTCTGTGAATCTTAGAAAGTTATGCTGGTAGAGAAAACGACTGGAGGGATATGAACAGGAGACAATCATGAACATCTTCCAAATAATCTTCACCATTCTGGGACTAATATTTAATCAATGGCCATCTGACGTTTATGACAGGGATAACGAAATTAACCAGGGTTTTGCCTATCACAAATTAAATTTAATGAAAGATTCCGGCCCCAATCTTCCCTGGGTGATTTTTTCTAATTCCGAAAATGGAAACCATTATGCTCAAGTCAGTCTTATCCAGGGCCAGGTCGTTATCACTTCTGAGGGAACAATTAATTATCATTTCCCCAAAAATGGCAAATCAAATCACGGCGTCACCTTTGGCGAACTTGCGGTTTCATCCGAGCGGCCAAATGTAACTTATGAACAAAGGTCTCAGGCGGATATTAATTATTTCCACGGTGCCCCAAAAGCTTCCTGGCGCCGGAATCTGCCTGGCTATTACCTTGCTAATTTGGGTGAGGTATTTGATGGTGTCACGATTAAGGTAAAAGCCCGGGGCCGGAATATTGAGAAGCTTTTTCTAATTGCACCGGGAAGTAATCCGGACGATATCAAGTTGCGTTTTGAGGGTATTCATCGTCTATCTCTCGGAAAAACCGGTGAGTTGGAAGTTGTAACGGATGCCGGCACAATTACTTTTACTCGCCCCATAGCCTTTCAGGAAATTGGGGGAAAGAAAACCTATGTCAGTGTTTCGTATTGGGTGAATGGATACAACTATGGATTCCGAGTAGGCAATTATGATCCCCAAAAGGAACTGATTATTGATCCTCTGGTGGCTTCAACCTATCTCGGAGGAAGTGATAAAGACGGCCTTCAGGAAGTTCCCATCGCAAAGGATTCCGAGGGGAATATCTTTATGGCCAGCCGCACCCAATCTCTATTAGATTTTCCCCTTACGGAAGGCACTTATGGTCAAGAATTCGGAGGCGGGGAAAACGACGTATTCATCGCCAAATTTAACAGCGACCTATCCGAGTTGTTGGCTGCCACCTACCTGGGGGGAAATGGCGATGACGGTATTTGGCCCGGATTGGCCCTGAAAATCGACCTCGATGGCAATATAATTGTGGCCGGACGCACCAACTCCCCCGACTTTCCCCGAACCGATGGGGTTCTTTTCGAAAACCATATCGGGGGGTTTGACACCTTTATAGCAAAATTGGATCCGAACCTTGAAAATCTCATAGCCTCCACATATTTCGGCGGCACCGGAAACGAATACTATATAAAACTCGCGGTGGCGCAAAATAATGACATCTTTATCTCCGGCACCACCGCATCCTCCAATGATTTTCCCCGATCGTCGACGGCCTTTGACACCAGTTTTAACGGCCTGGGCACTTCACCATATCCGGGTGATCTTTTCATCTCAAGGATAAGTAGTGACCTGACCGCCCTTCACGCTTCGACCTTTCTGGGCGGCCATGATTGTGAATTCGGCGAAGAACTTCTGGTCGACGCCACGGATAATGTTTATCTGGCCGGCTGGACTTCCTCCAGCAATTTCCCGACAACTTCCGGGGCATATGACAGGAGTTTTAATGGCGGCGTATTTGACGCTTTTATCTCCGGATTGGACGGCAGCCTGACGGACCTGATTGCCTCAACCTATCTTGGTGGTAGTGAGTGGGATTTCGGCTATGCTCTGGCAATGGCCGATGACGGCACCATCTACATCACCGGTCATACAGCCTCCCGACAAACCAGTTACATCCGTTTCCCCATCTCTGCCGGCGTCTACCAGGAAACATATCAGGGCGGCGTTGGAGTCAACACCGATGACGCCTTCGTCGCCAAATTCAATCATACCTTGACATCCCTTCTGGCCTCTACCTACTTCGGTGCTTCCGCCTGGGAATGCGGCTTTGGCATACAAATCGGAAACCGCGGCAAAGTATATTTGGCCGGAAATACCAACTCCTTGAATTTCCAGATTCCCGACATCACTGTTGATTCCACCTATGCGGGCGGATCGCTATATGCCGGCGATGTTTTCGTGGCTGTGTTTGATGGAAACCTCACCGACCTGGAAGCGTTTTCCTATCTGGGCGGACAGGCATCAGACTGCCTCGGATCACTTCTGCTGAACAATGAGGGAGTAATATATTTGGCCGGAACCACCAACTCCACCGATTTTCCGACCACTCCGGATACATATCAGTACGATTTCGCCGGTGGCGCTAATGAATGGTATGAAGCCGACCCCGGGGGCGATGCTTTTATCGCCCGGTTAGATTTGAACCGCTTCACCCGCGTCGCTTCCGGCCCGCATGTCAATGATTACAAGGGTTTCCAGGCCGTCTGCTGGATCGATTATGATAATGATAATTATCCGGATCTTTATGTTATCGCCACGGCCCTCCTGGGACCCGATAACAATTGTTTGTATCGCAATAATGGGAACGGCACGTATAGTGCGGTCACTGACCTGGCCATCGTCAACGACAACAGCAGGACCTCAAGCGCGTCATGGGCGGATTATGATAATGATGGTGATCTTGATCTTTGCCTGGCGGTTGTCACCGGATCCAATATCCTATATGACAATGATGGTGAGGACGGTTTTAATCAGGTCGCGAATACACCGATTGATGATGTCCCCGCGCTATCGACCACCATCAGCTGGATAGATTTCAACCTTGATTACAATCTGGATTTGTTTATAGGTAATTCGTCCGGCCCCAGTCCCTATGATCCGTTTGGAAATTTCCTGTTTCTGGGTGATGGAGATAATTTAACGCCGGTTACTGAAGGCGTAATTGTCACAGACCTGAATCATACTTATGGAGCCAGCTGGTCCGATTATGACGATGACGGATATCCTGATCTGGTTGCGCCCGCCAACGTCGGTCGGTCTACGGACCTGTACCATAATAACGGGGATGGAACATTTACGAATGTTTCATCGAGCGTCATTTGTCAAAGTATCGCCAACGGTGCCGGAAGTTCCTGGGCCGATTATGATAATGACGGCGATATGGACCTGTTCATCGGCGGATCTCTGCCCGGACCGGGCTATCTTTATCGGAATAACGGCGATGCGACATTTTCAGAAGTAGTAGATCACGGATTGGGAATGTCTTTCGGCCGCGCCTATGGCGGTGTCTGGGGGGATTGCGATAACGACGGCGATCAGGATATTATCGTTTGGAGTAATATATATTCCTATCCGGACCCTGATTACGACAGCAGCCTGGGGATTTTATTTATAAACAGCAATGGCAACTTCACTCCCTCCTCGGATACTTTAATATTCTTTGGCGATCGTATCGCCAGAGCCATTGCCTGGGGCGATAGTGATCGGGATGGGGATTTGGATATATTTGTGGCCATGTCTCAGCTTTATAGCGATCCGGCCAATAATGTATTTTATCAAAACAATAGCCATACCAATAACTGGATTACCGTAAAGCCGGTAGGAACGGTATCTAACAAATCCGGTGTTGGAACGAAAATCAGACTTAGGGCCAATATCGACGGCAACCCCGTTTGGCAATTGCGGGAAGTAATGACGCAAACCGCCACCGGCACACAATACCCCCTCGAGGCGCACTTTGGTTTGGGGAATGCGGGTATAATCGACACCCTTAAAATCGAATGGTCGGGCGGGCAGATAACGGATATCCTTACGAATGTCGTTGTCAATCAATACCTCACCATAACCGAAACCATCTGCGGCAATGCCAACGGTGACGGGCAGGTGAATATTTTGGATATAATCTATCTGATCGATTATAAGTTTAAAAATGGGCCGGCTCCGGATCGCTTATATGCGGGCGATACCGACGGCAACGGCCAGGTGAATATCCTGGATATAATCTGCCTGATAAATTTCAAGTTCAAAAACGGCCCGACACCGAATTGTCCATAAACTCATAAGATAAATTAAATAATTGGGAGCACTATGGTATGAATGTAAAGTCAATTATGAGGTTGACCGCCGCCATTTGTTATTTTTCGTCTGCAATAGCAGTCTATTCGGCGAAAACCATCGGAATTGATTATGACGATTTAAATAAT
>JBGSHP010000015.1:0-97429 GCA_041752195.1 Candidatus Zixiibacteriota bacterium
CTTGCCCGACAGCCCTTCTAAAACGATCTTCGCTTTTGTTTTCGAGTCCCACTGCCGTCGTTTCATGACTGATCTCCTTTGTGAAATCAGCCACAAGATACTCTCTTAACAATCCTTGTCAATTAATGGGGAGCAGTATACGAATATTCAATAAGGTGTAAAGTTGCTGCAGCTTTGGAATCACTTCCCAATATTAACGCCTACTTTGGTGAAATGATATTTGGGCGAATATCCAAGCCATATCAAGCGGAACACCCAGTCATATTGTTTATTCTGGAAGGAAAACTTGACATCTTGAAAATAATCGATACTCGTCTGGGAACGTACAGAGATATTAATATTAAGGGAGCAATTCAAGATAGACTTCATATTAATTCGAAGCGTTTCGATGATGAATTTTATGAATTTTTTAATGAAATTGGAGCAATTGAGTTTTTAAAGGCCGAAGATTTTCATAAAATTGAATTTTTACTTTCAAGACCTCAATTAAAAACGCCGGATTTTAGAGCAGTGAAAGATGGATTAGTTTATTTAATAGAGGTAAAGAGCCAACGCAGTAGTTCGCTCTTGGGCAATGAATTATTAAAAGAATGGGATGCATATAAGGCAACGCACCCCACAAAAACGAAGGATATCCATTTAGACTATTCTGCTCAGGAAAATTGTAATGAGGTTTTGCTCAAGGCGGGGCATATTGGAATTGCGGGGCTATATAGGATCTTTGACGATATGATGCAAAAATTGTTAAAAAGCGATGCAGCGGTGACAAAACATTTTATTGATATAAAAGATACGCTAGGTCAAATACTTGAGATTACTCTTACTCGAGGCTACTCGGGGGGAATATTTTCTATAAAGCGTAATGATTGTCAATTAACTGATAAAAGACGAGATGAAGCAATTGATCCATATATTAAATATCTGAAGGAAAAATGCCAAAAAGCCGTATTACAAATCAGTGAATCAGGTTTACCATATGATAATGGATTAATACTCTTCTTCCTGCAATTAAATATAAGTTCTATGCCATTCGTTAAGGAATTTGTAAATGTCCAAGGGATGATAAATAATGACTTACAGAAGACTTATGGCAATTTTTCTATACGAATTCATACGCCATGATGCTTGGTGCTCCATCCGGCAAAGCCCGCGAAGCGGGCAAGGCGGGTGGGTAATTTGCAATTAGGCATAGAATTGTGCCCCGATTTCCTCATTCCTCAGATCACATCCCTTCAAAATCGATAGTAATTCGATGGTGATTTGACACCGCCCCCCTATATAGAGGCGATATATATAATTGTCCCTGAAACCGAATTTATGATCATGAAATTTGTAATTATAAAAGTTTCTGCTAACCGTACGCCGATATTCCGCTTCCGCGAAAGTTCACCAAAACTTGTCCCCAACTTGATTGGGGAAAAGGGGGGAAAAATGTGTTGAAACAAACCCATTTTGTCAGCCGGCTCCTCTTCAATAAACCGGAGGATTTTGGTAGGTCGGGTTCCGATTCCCCGCTTTTGGCGGGGAAGAGAAACCCGACATATTATTCCGTTAAAAATATTTTCGGAACGAACCCAACTCATGGCACTAAATTGCGCGACAATAACCTGCAGCCGATTTTTTGCGCTGGTCAAATTATCGGATCCGGTGGCCGATCACCTTCAGGGGTCGGGATTTTCGAATTACCCCCCTCATTGAGGGAGGATACAAGCGGGGAGTTCTGTGACGCACGAAAAAAATGCCAAAACGAACCCAACTCATGGGACAATGATGTCCCACAACTTTGTCCCACGGAAATACTTTGCTTAAAAAGGAACCAATGGCATCAATGCACTTCCAGCATCCGTTCCAGGGCCAATCGCGCATTGGCCTTGATATCTTCAGGAACCTGAATCGGCTTCAGGTCTTTGAAATGCTCCATGCAATAGGCCAGGTCATTGATCGTCGTCCGATACATATTGGCGCAGACCGGGCAGGTCTGGCCGGATAACTCGAATATATGCTTGTTGGGAAATTGATGAGCCAGACGGTTAATAAGATTTATCTCCGTCCCTACCGCGATATGCGCCCCTTCCGGCTGCTCCGTCACATATTTGACAATATAACTGGTCGAGCCGACCGCATCGGCTTCACGGACCACCTCATATGGACATTCCGGATGAACGACTATTTTAACGCCGGGATATTTCGCGCGGACCTCGTGAATATGAGCGGCCTTGAAATTGGTATGGACATGGCAGTGCCCCTTCCACTGGATAACTTTGGCTTTATCGATTTGTTCCGCCGTCAGGCCGCCGTCGGATTCGGAAAAATCCCAAACGACCATATCTTCTGGTTTCAAACCATATTTGATGCCGGTATTGAAACCGAGATGCTCATCGGGGAAAAAGAAAAGTTTCTCGCGCCGCTCCATCCCCCACCGAAAGGCGGCGTCGGCATTGGAAGACGTACATATCAGGCCCCCGTGTTCCCCCGTGAAAGCCTTCAGGCCCGCCGCGGAGTTCATATATGAAATCGGCATGATTTTCTTATCGCCGCCGAATGTCTCCAGGGTCTCCCAGGCTTCCATGACATCGGCCATCTCGGCCATGTCGGCCATGGGACAACCGGCCAGGGGATTGGGTAAATAAACCATCTGGTTATCAGCCGAGAGAATATCCGCCGCCTCGGCCATGAAATGTACGCCGCAGAAAAAAATATTTTCGACATCTTTTCGCGAAGCCGCGATTTTGGACAGGCCGTAGGAATCCCCCACGGCATCCCCCAGGGCGACAATTTCGCGACGTTGATAATGATGTGTCAGAATTATGGCCTTCGATCCCAGACGAGCCTTGGCCGCCAGAATTCTCTCCTTAAGATTTTCCGCCGGGCTTTCCCGGTACTCCTTGGGCAAAGCAAAATACATGAATTCCGTATTCCTTTCGGAATATATACGCAGATTCCCGCCGGGAATTAAGGTCTGACTCTTTACAATGATTTATTTCGATACGGCCGGGGCTACTTCTCTTTTTGAAGTCCCTCCAGGAACTTCAACGCCTTTTCATTATCCGGGACGACTTTAATTCCTACCCTGTCGATATCTCTAATCACGCCTTCTTTATCTATTATAAAAACCACCCGGTCGGCGTAACCCCCCTCTGTCAGAACCCCGTATTTTTTACTGACCATACCGTGTGGCCAAAAATCGGATAAAATTGGAAAAAGTATTCCCCCCAGCGATTTCTGCCAGGCCTGCAATGACGGTATGGAATCGATCGACACCGCCAGGATTTGCGTGCCCATGGCGTCGAAACGCCGGGCGTCACGTTCATAACCCGGTATTTGATTACTGCATACCGGCGTCCAACTTAACGGAAAAAACGCCAGGAGGACGTTTTTCTTGCCTCGATATCCCGAAAGGGTGACCCTTTCACCCAAATGTGAAGGCAGAATAAAATCCGGCGCCCTTTTTCCGATTTTGGGTTTATCGTCAAATAATAACATGCTCTTTGATATTTATCACTGCTCAATTTTGGAAAATTTGTCGGAGGGCGCCCCGCAAACCGGACAGACTTCCGGGGGCTCGTCCCCATCATGAACATAACCGCAGACTTCGCATACCCAGGCCATTATATTTCCTTTCATCGAGGGTCAGTCTTCCATAGGCGCGCCATGGTCCTGGTCAAACCAATAATAATTGCCGCCCATGGCTTGCTTTTCGGCCATAAGCACCTCATAATGGCCGTTTTCTTCTTCTGATAAATCCTGAAGGATATCGCGAAAGTCGGGGTCCTTGGTTTGTCGGGAACCTTCCAGGTAAAATTTGGTCGCCGCTAATTCAGCTTCAATGGCCAGATTGATATACTCCATTTCCGATTTCAGTCTTTTCAATTTGCCCTTGTCAAAGACAGTTGCCAGCGGCCCAATGCCCTTTTCGGGCAGTTCGCCGAGATCGCCGCCGACATGCTTCCGGTACAATTCCACCAAAATGGTTTTATGCCTCTTTTCGTCGTCGCGAAGACCTTCCAGCCTCTTCTTGGCCTCCCGGTTTTGCGATTTCTCGGCCAAAAGATTATAAAAAGTGTAGCCGTCGACCTCGCCCTTGATGGCGCTTTTCAGCAGTCCGGCCTTATCCGATAAATTACTCGAATCCATTTTCCTCTCCGTCTTTCCGCCGTTTCGGATGGGGATTTAATCTGCCCTTAAGTTATTCTGCCGCCGGAAAATTTTCAAGTTCCTTGCGCAATTTTTTTAGTTTGTCTTCGTCTCGTTTTAAATTCTCTCTGTCCACCAGTCCTCTGAAATTTCCGGTATCCAGCCTCTTTTCCAATTCGGCTATTCGACGTTCTAATTTGATTTTGTTCCTCATATGATTACGCCCTCATATTTTGGATATAATCAATGGCCCTTTGCATTCGAGACATGACTTGTTCCCGACCGATGGTTTCCAGAATATCATATAGTCCCGGACCACCCGTCAAACCGGAAACCGCCAGGCGCAAAGGATGAATTAACTCGGCGCTTTTTATTCCCTCCTCCAAAGCCAGGCCCGCAAGGGTCCCCTCGATTTTATCCTTTGTAAAAACATCGATTGTGACAAATCTTTCAAGTAAAACTTTAAGCCTCTCCGACGCCTGCGGGGTGAAGCGTTTGGCGGCACCTTCGGCGTCGTAATTAAAATCCGAATAGAAAAAATAGCCGCCCAGAGCGACAAAATCTGTCAACCGATGAGCCCTCTCTTTCAGAAGCCCAACGACCTTTATCAGGTAATCCCAGCGAGTTTCCAGCCAGTATTTCGTGGTAAAGCCGGCCTGGACTAATAGCGGCGCCACCATTTCGGCGATTTTATGGTCGGGCAGTCGCCTCAAATGCTCGAAATTTATTGCCAGCAATTTTTCTTCATTGAAAACCGGATTGGACTTATTGACAAAATCTAGGCGGAATATTCCGATCAATTCCTGTCTCGTAAAGACCTCCCGGTCGTCCTTGTGAGACCAGCCCAAAAGACATAGAAAATTAAACATCGCCTCCGGCAGAATTCCCTCCTGGCTATAGGCGGCGACGTCCTTATCTCCCAGTCTTTTGGATACTTTCTTTTTATCCGGACGCAGTATCAGAGGCAGGTGAGCAAATCTGGGGATGGAAAATCCCAATGACTCATATATATGGATTTGCTTAAAGGTATTGCTGATATGATCATTGCCACGAATGACATCGGTTATGCCCATTTCGTGGTCATCGATCACCACGGCCAGATTATAAGTGGCGCGACCATCGGCCCGGCATAAGACCAGGTCTTCGATTTCGCTATTCTGCTTTGCAATTAGTCCCAGGATGCCATCCTGATAGCTTGTCTCCCCTTCCGGGATTTTCAATCGAATCGCAAACGGCGCCTTGCCTTTCAGCAAATTATCTATTTCGGTCTGACTTCTGGCCAGGCAAGTCCGGTCATATAGGGGATTACGTTTTTCAGCCATCGCGACCGCGCGACGTTTTTCCAATTCCTCGGGTGTACAAAAACAGCGATAGGCGTGGCCGGTTTCCAGGAGAGTATCCGCGTATTTTTTATATAATTCCAGCCTCTGGGATTGATAAAGCGGTGGTTCGTCCCAGTCGATACCGAGCCACTGCAGGGCTTCCATTATCGGTTTTATCAGGTCGGCATCGGAACGGGCCGTGTCGGTATCTTCGATACGCAATAAAAATTTCCCGCCCAAGTGTCGCGCATAAAGCCAGTTAAAAATAGCCGTTCGCGCGGTGCCGACGTGAAGATAACCCGATGGCGACGGCGCCAGGCGGACACGAACAGATTGTGAATTCATATTCCTTCTAATTTTTAATTCTCATTGTCCGGCTGCAGGCGGAGGCGTCTGATCCTCGCGTCGCGGTTCCGCAGTCGGCGGAGCCTCCGAAGGCCACGGCTGCACCGGGGGCGGAGGAGGTGGAGTAGATCTTTGATAGTAAGGTTCCGGCGTGGGCTGGTATGTCGGAGCAGGCGCTGGGGCCACCTGGGCGACTTCACCGAATTCAAGTTCAACCCCTCCCAGGACCTTGGCCCCAACATTGTATATGAAGGCAATTATCACGTAAAGGATCGTATTGAAAACAGCGCCAAAAAAGCCAAAGAGAAAAGGATAAATGATTATCAACAGGCCGATTGAAGGGATTTCATCCATCGGAATAGGCATGCCGCCCATAGTGCCCAGTTTATCTGCCAATGATAAAAAGAACCCGACAAAGAGGGCGAAGAAAAAACCGATAATGAATCCGCCAACCAGGTTTACCACGAAGGAAATTTTAATTAACGACCAGTAACCTATCGACTTTAGTTCTAACTTCATAATATCCTCTTCCCTGTAATTAAGAAGTTGGGTTAGAGAACAATTTGTAATTTATTAATATATAATTCTTCCCGGCTCGACCAAAGTTAAATCTGCACCCCCTTTTTCAGTCTATTAGCCCTTTTTAATAATAAAGCGGGCATCCACCGCCTTGGAATTTCCCTTCTGGGGGTGTGAGATAAAGGGATTGATATCGATTTCCGAGAATTGGTCAAAGTCCGATACCAGTTGCGACAGCCGGAGCAAGGCTTCTTTTAGGGTCGGCAGATCGACGGCTTCCGAACCTCGGAATCCCGTCAGAAGCGGGTACGACTTAAGGCCCTTAACCATTTCATCGACATTGGCATCGTTTAAGGGATTAATGCGGAAAGCCACATCTTTCAAGATCTCCACATAAATGCCTCCGAGACCGAACATAATCAGCGGCCCGAATGACGGGTCCGTGCTCATTCCCAGAACCGTTTCCACCCCCCCCGTGACCATTTCCTGTATTTCTACGCTGAATTTTTCACCCGTCTTCTTCTTTAGAGCCACCGTTTTTTTCCTGAACTCATTGAAAATGGCCCGCACTTCCTTGGCGGTGCGGACATCCACCTGAACCGCCCCGAAATCGGTTTTATGAAGAATATGAGGGGTATATATTTTCATGACCACCGGATAACCGATCTCTTCCGCCGCAATAAGCGAAGCCTTCTCGGAATCGGCAATCCGACTTTGAGTGGTCTTTATGCCATAATATTCCAGAATTGACAGGGCTTTATCACCGACAATGACATCCAGTCCGGACTTCAAGGTGTCGTCTATTATGGCCTGCACCGCTTCCTTATTCACCTTAAAGGTCTTAAATTCACCCCGCGGGCGTTCCAGCCAGCGACGATAAGCATCAATCTGGTATAATGTCTTGGCCACGGCTTCGGGAAACAGGTAAACCGGGATATCATTCTGCTTGAGATAATCCATCCCGGCGGAGCCTTCTCCCGCCCCCATAAAACAGGCCACGACCGTTTTCTTGCACCCTTTAACCCCTTCATGAATGGATTTGGCGACTTCCACCTGGTTGATCGTTACCGGGGGGACAAATATGGCAAATATGGAATCGAAATCCTTGTCGGTTTTGATGATGTTCAGCGACAATTTAAATGACTCGCCGCCCGCCCCGGCCACCAAATCCAGGGGATTATTGACGGCGTTCTGACCTATAATCGCCTTTTTCAATTTGGTGCGCGTTGCCCCGCGATATGGCGGCAATTGCATGCCCAGACTTATGAGGGCATCCGTCGCCAACAGGCCCGGACCGCCCGCATTGGTGACAATTGCCACTCGATTGCCTTTGGGGATGGGTTGATTCGATAGAGCGCGGGCCACATCAAATAATTCTTCCACCGACGACACCCGCATCACACCGCATTGGTCGAAGAGCGCGTCGACACCGACGTCCAGCTCCGCCAGCGCCCCGGTATGTGATGACGCCGCCCGGGCGCCCTGCGTGGTGCGTCCGGCTTTGACCGCGACAATCGGTTTGAAGCGGGATATCTCCCTGGCAATTTTGGTAAAATGCCGGGGATTGCCGAAATTTTCCAGGTAGAGAAGTATTATATCGGTCTGCGGATCGTCTTGCCAGTATTCCAGAACATCATTGGCGGAAACATCGGCCTTATTGCCGATAGATGCCACCATGGAGAAACCCAGACCCAATTCCTGGGCGTGATTCATGATGGCTTCCCCCAGGGCCCCGGACTGCGAAATAAACCCGACCCGCCCCGTTAATGCTCTCGTCTTCCCGAAAGTGCAATTGAGAGAATATTCCGGATCGGTGTTGACCACGCCGAAACAATTGGGTCCGATCATGTTCATGCCGTGCTTCTGGCAGATTTCCAGGAGTTGATTTTCCAGGATTATGCCTTTACCCCCGACTTCGCGGAAGCCCGCCGATATTACCACCAGGCCGCGGACACCCTTCTGGCCGCATTGCTCGGCCACGGCGGGAACTATTTCGCGCGGGACCACGATTATGGCCATATCGACGGCGTCGGGGACATCAAGAACCGTGGAATAACATTTTATGGAGTGTATGACGCTGGCCTTGGGATTTACGGGAAAAACTTTGCCGTTAAATTCATTGAGAATGATATTATGCAGGATCTCCCGCCCTATCGTGCCCCTCTGGGTGGAGGCGCCGATGACGGCCACAGATTTTGGCTTGAATATGTGATCGAGATTTTTCATTGGTTTTTCCTGTTTATACGACCTGAAATCCGTGAATACCCACCGCTAAAATATTAATGATTCGCCAATCGGTTTGTTAGTGAAACAATAGCGCCCCCCGGACAAAGTCAAGAATATTCTCACGGCGGCATCGGCGCCAAAGACAGAAAGCCCGCTTATGGCGGGCTTCCATTTCGAGGCAGGGATAAGCGGGAACTACAGAGTTTTCTCATCCTCCGATAGATCCAGCATTTTTGATCCGGGGATATATTCCGTCACGGAATCGGAGGTAATATTCATCAATTTTCGTGTAACGTCACGAATCCGCAAGGCCGATTCTTCCACGATTTTAAGTTTGCGCAACAGGCTTTCGTCGAGTTCATCGCTCCGCATTAACAATAATTGGATGTTGCCCAAAACGGCCGTCAAAGGATTATTTATCTCATGGTTAACGGTGGCCGCCGTTTCCTTGATGGCTTTCAACCGCTCCTGCCTGACCGTCTTGTCGACTTCCCTATGATCGATGGCCGGAGTGCCGATTATAAACGCCGTCGATAATGCCGCCGCCAGAGTCTCCAGGAACATATCTTCGCCGGCCAGGGATCTTTCCCCCTGGTGAATGCCAATCACCGCGCCATAAACCTTTCCCGCCTTCCGCAAAGGCTGGGTAAAGGCCGCCAGAGGCTTTTCGCCGCCGAAAGACATATACGCCGAGACCATCTGCCGTTGCCGCCTTAAGCCTGAAAAGAGGTCTTCCTCGAGTTTCAGCATCAGCTCTTTTTCGGCGGTACTTTCGGCATAGGAAACGGATAAAGTCGGGGCTCCCTGTTCATCCCAGAGAAACAATGATCCGGAAGAAAGATTCACCAGACGGCAGGCTTCCTTAAGCGCCCATTCCGTGACGACCGCCGGTTTTTCTCCGGCCGTCGCCTCCAGCGCAATCCGGCGGAGAATATCAAACTGGCGAAAAAACCTTTCTTCTGGATGAGAATAAATCATAATACCTCGGCAAGACCTTACCGCAAAATATATGCCCTGAATTGATATGTAAAGGGATGAGTTTTATAAATTCCCTACAAATCCGTAGGCCATATAAATTTAAAGGATAATGCCCGCCCCCGCAAAAACCATAATGTCGATTCTCCTCCGCCTCTCTCTCGCCCACCCTGCAAGATTCTTCATAATAATGATAAGATTGACGCCTCCATTAACTTGACTTCCACTTCGCAGAAGCATAAATTCGTATTTTCTTTGGAGCAGGTGAGGTAAAAGAAAGCCCATGATGAACGACAAATGCGGAGTCTTTGGAGTCTACGGCACCCCCCGGGCGTCCCACTTGACATATTTCGGGTTATACGCCTTACAGCACCGGGGCCAGGAGTCGGCCGGCATCGTCGCCGCCGGAAACGGCAATGTCCATATTTATAAAGGAATGGGGGAGGTTAACGAAATATTTTCCAATCGCGAAATTCTCGACCGTCTCAAAGGGCATTTCGCGCTGGGCCATACCCGGTATTCCACCACCGGCGCCTCTTCCCTGACAAACATCCAGCCACTCTTGATTACGAATCAGAGCCGCAAGTTAGCCGTCGCTCATAATGGAAATCTCACCAACTCTCTGGCCTTGAGGCGCCGCCTGGAAAAATCCGGCTCTATTTTCCAGACCACCTCGGACACCGAGATATTTCTTCACTTGGCCGCCCTGTCCGGCAAGAGATCATGGGTCAGCCGTATATGCGATGCCATGAAGGTTGTTCAGGGGGCCTACTCGCTGGTGTTTCTAACCGACGAATCCCTGATAGCCGTTCGTGATCCGCTCGGTTTTCGTCCTCTCGCCCTGGGCCAGTACAATCGCCACGCCTACGTGGTGGCCTCCGAAACCTGTGCCTTCGATATAATCGGGGCCAAATATTTGAGGGATATTCAACCGGGCGAGGTGCTGGAAATATCCGAAAAGGGCTTGGTCTCCAAGTTTCCCCTGCCCAAGAAACAACATGCCTTCTGCATCTTTGAATACATCTATTTCGCCCGTCCGGATTCGCGAATATTCGGAGAAAATGTCGACAAAATCCGACGCCGACTTGGCCGCCAGTTGGCCAAGGAACACCCCGCCGATGCCGATATCGTCATCGGTATCCCGGATTCCGCCAACACCGCCACCCTGGGTTACTCCGAGGAATCGGGCATCAAGTTTGAAATCGGCCTCATTCGCAATCACTACGTGGGACGCACCTTTATCGATCCCGAACAGAAGATTCGCGACCTCGATGTCAAAGTGAAATTCAATCCCGTCCGCGGCGTCCTGCGCGATAAAAGAGTGGTGGTGGTCGATGATTCCATCGTCAGGGGAACGACCTCCAAAAAATTGGTGCAGTTGATTCGCTCGGCCGGCGCCAAAGAGATCCATCTTCGAATATCCGCTCCGCCGATAATTTCCCCCTGCTATTTCGGAATCGATATGCCAACCCGCAAAGAACTGATTGCCTCTTCCAAAACCGTCGAAGAAATTCGCCGCTATCTCGAGGTCGATTCGCTGGGATATCTCTCCATCGACGGGATGCTATCCATGCCGTCTTTGCCCAAGAACAATTTTTGCGTCAGTTGTTTTTCCGGTAAATATCCGCTCAAAATCGAGGCCACCAGCGATAAACATCGCCTGGAAAAGATTTAAATACATTCACTAAAATCAAGCGGCGAATTACTGTACATAATTCGCCGTTTTCCATTTGGGATTCAATGTGATCGGAATTTTACATGAAAGGAAACATGCACATACGCGATATTTCCAGAACGTAACCCGGGAAAAAGCCCAGGGCCACGGTCCCCAGAGCCGTGATCAGGAGCACCGCGATAATTCCGGGCCGGTACGCCACCGGGGAAAATTCCTTTTCCGCCGGATCGAAATAAGCCGCCACCACCGGCCGGAGATAATAATAAACCGATACGAAGCTATTCATGACCGCGATAATCGTCAACCAGACAAAGCCGCCTTTGACCGCCTCCGAGAATATATAAAACTTGCCGAAAAAGCCGGCCGTGGGTGGAAATCCGGCCAGGGCGAACATGAACAGGGCAAAAACCGCGGCCAGGTAAGGATATTTGGCGGCCATACCATTGATTTCGCCGATATCGGCCGTGGAGCCGGCCCGGCTGTCCATCAGGGTCACCACCGCAAACGCACCCAGGTTGAAAAACATGTATGCCGCAAGATAGTACAATATCGATGACAGGGCGCCTTCCCCACCGGCCGTCAACCCGACCAGGATATACCCGGCATGAGCGATGGAGGAATACGCCAGCATGCGTTTTATGTTACTCTGCAAAAGAGCCATAATATTGCCGACCGTCATGGTTAAAATGGCCATGACATACAGAATCAGCGTCAGGCTCTCCATATCCGCGAAACCGTAGAGAAATATTCTCATCAGCGCCGCGAAACCGGCGGCCTTGGGCGCCACCGAGAAATACCCCGTCACGGGAGTCGGCGCCCCCTGGTAAACATCGGGCACCCACATATGAAACGGCACCGCCGCCACTTTAAAGGCGAATCCGATAAGTATCAGGACAGCTCCGGAATAGGTCAGGACCGGCGCATGACTGGCCAAAAAACTGAAATCGGCCATAATGCGGCGTAAATCCGTGGTCCCGGATGCGCCGTAAATCAGCGCAATACCATAGACCAGAAAACCGGTGGCAAAGGCCCCCATGATAAAATATTTGATACCGGCTTCATTGGATTGGATATCATGACGGGCAAATCCGGCCAAAACGTAAAGCGGAACCGACATTATTTCCAGACCCAGGAAAATCACCACCAGGTCCGAACTGGAAGCCATGGTCATCATCCCGGCCGTGGAGAATAAAATCAACGCGTAATATTCAAATCGCTCAATTCCCAGGGTCACCAGGTAACTGCGAGACATTAAAATGGTCAGAATCCCCGCCGTAATAAATAATACGTAGAAAAATATAGCGGTGTTGTCGACCTGGACCATGCCAAAAAAGCCGGATTGAGGATTTTCCCATTGCTCCAGCGACAATAAGAGCCCCGCCACGAGTCCAATGACGGCCAGGGTCGCAATAAAACCCCGGCTTTTCATATAATTACCCACGATCAGGATAAGCATCCCCACGCCCAGAATAAAAATCTGGGGGTAGAGTATATCGAAAAATATTGCGCCCGATTTAATATCCATAATCTCTAATTTCCCGGTATCGCCCGGATACCGTCAGTCTAAATTCCTCACCCGCCGCCAAAGCCGACCTGCACCTTACCGTCTTCAATAATCACCGGGACTATCCGTCTTCCCGCCAATCTGATGGCTTCTTCTTTGGCGCCTATAATATCATAGACATCAATCTCCTTAAAAGAAATCCCCTGTTTGGAATAATGTTCTTTGGCCGCCGCACAATAAGGACAGCCCGGTTTCGTATAAATAGTCACCTCTGCCATATCATTATTCCCTGATTCCGGTGCAATGGCCTTTTGCCTCATCCTGGAAACAGACGCCCGACCCGAATTCCGCCGTATGACTTTGCGAGGGCCGGCGCTCCTCGACCATTTTAATGATGTTCTTTACGGCCGGCTCCACCCTTTCCAGGATCGGCTTGGGATAAATCCCTATCCAAAATATCAGTACTACCAGAGGGATTAAAACCAGTTTCTCGCGCAGAGAAAGGTCTTTCACTTTTTCATTTTCCGGATTGGTGATTTTCCCGAAAATCACGCGTTGCATCATCCACAACATATAACATGCGGCCAGGACCACTCCCGAAGCACCTATTATGGCATAGGTCGCATTGGCCTTATATGTCCCCAGGAGTATTAAAAACTCGCCCACAAAGCCGTTGGTCAGGGGCAGGCCGATGGATGACAAGGCCACGATCATGAAGAAAGTTGAAAACACCGGCATAGATTTGGCCAGCCCGCCGAAATCCGCGATCATGCGGGTATGGCGCCTTTCGTAAATCATACCGACGATCAGGAACAGGGCCCCTGTGGAAATGCCGTGGTTTAACATTTGAAGGACCGAGCCCTCCAATCCCTGCACATTCAGGGCCATCATGCCCAGCATAACAAAACCCAGATGCGACACCGAGGAAAAGGCCACCAGCGACTTGACGTCCCGCTGCACCATGGCCACCAGGGCCCCGTATATTATTCCGATTAAGGACAGGACCGATATCAGAGGCACGAACTGGATCGTGGCATCCGGGAATAGCGGCAGACAAATTCGGACAAAACCGTAAGTCCCCATTTTAAGAAGTACCCCGGCCAGAATTACGGAGCCGGCCGTGGGGGCCTGCACGTGGGCGTCGGGAAGCCAGGTATGGAAGGGCCAAATCGGGACCTTGATGGCAAAGGCCAGGGCAAACGCCAAAAAGAGCCAGGTCTGAATTTCCCGGGCGATCGGCAATTGATATAAATCCAGCAGGTTGAAACTATAAACTCCTGCCCATGATTGATACATGAAAAACATATAAAGCAGGGCCACCAGCATGAGGAGCGAACCGAACATGGTGAACAGAACGAATTTGATAGCCGCGTAAATCTTCCGCGGACCGCCCCAGACCCCGATAATGAAGTACATCGGAATCAGCATGACTTCCCAAAAGACATAAAAGAGAAATAGATCCAGGGCGACAAATACCCCCAGCATGCCGGTTTCCAGGAGCAGCATGGAAATGTAATACCCTTTGACTCCCGTCGTGATGGAGTTCCAGGATGACCATATGGCGATGACGCTCAATATGGTGGTCAACATGATTAAAAGCAGCGAAATGCCGTCTATGCCCAGATGAAAGCCGATCCCAAAACCGGTTACCCAGGGGACATTTATTTCCAGTTGCATGCCGCTGGCAGCCGGGTCGAACATGCTGTACATGAATAACGATATCAAAAACGTGATAAAGGAGAAAATCAAGGCCAGCGATTTTACCGAATTATGCTGACTCCGGGGGACCAGAAGTAATAAGATCGCCCCCAGGGCCGGGAAAAAAGTTACCAATGTCAGAATTGTCTTTTCCATTTTACCTTATCACAAAATACCCTATCAGAACCATGACTCCGATGACAAATATCGTGGCGTACGACCGGACCTTCCCGCTCTGGACCGGGCGCAATACCGTGGAGATATCGCCGATAATCGTAGCCATACCGTTGATGAGGCCGTCGATAATTATGACGTCGAATATTTTCCATAAAAAGAGGGAGAAATTCACCAGCGGCCGGACTATCACCAGGCCGTAGAACTCGTCAATAAAGTATTTGCCGAATAAAACTTTATGCAGCCAGGAGAATTTCTGCCGAATTTGCCCCATGGCCGTGCTATTTTTGCGATAAAAATAATAGGCCAGAAAAATAAACAGGCTGACAACGCCCACCGAGGTAATCATCAACACCAGTTCCAGGGCGGCGCTGTGTCCCGCCGATAGCAAAGCATGTTCAACCGCTTCACCGTGAATACCCTTCATGACCGGCTCGAGGAATTTATTGAAATTATCGCCGCCTCCCAGCACGTGAGGAATGCCCACATACCCGCCTATTATCGATAATACCGCCAGGGCAATTAAGGGGACGGTCATCATTTTCGGCGATTCGTGTAAATGGTGCTTGGCCTGCTCATCCATGCGCCCCTCGCCAAAGAACGTGAGATACAACAGGCGAAACATATAAAAAGCCGTCATCCCGGCCGTACCGACCGCGATAATCCACAACCAGGGCGAACCGTAATCAGACGAAAAGGCCTTCCACAATATTTCATCTTTGGAGAAAAATCCCGAAAAAAGCGGGATCCCCGCGATGGCCAGAGTCCCGGCCAGGAAAGTCTTATAGGTTATGGGCATATGTTTTTTAAGTCCGCCCATGAAGCGCATGTCCTGCTGGCCTGCCAGGGCATGGATAACGGAGCCTGACCCCAGAAATAAAAGGGCTTTGAAAAAGGCGTGGGTCATCAGGTGAAAGATACCGGCGGCAAAGGCGGCCACGCCGCAGGCGACAAACATGTACCCCAACTGACTGACCGTGGAGTATGCCAGGACCCGTTTAATGTCATTTTGAGTTAGGGCCATGGTCCCGGCGAAAAAGGCGGTCGCGATGCCGATAATGGCCACCACGGCCATGGTGGTCGGGGCCATCATAAAAAGAACATTGGAGCGGGCTATCATATAAACCCCCGCCGTCACCATGGTGGCGGCATGGAGTAATGCCGACACCGGGGTCGGACCCTCCATGGCGTCGGGAAGCCAGACATACAAGGGAATCTGCGCGGATTTACCCGTGGCTCCGACAAATAATAAAAGGGTCGCTGCCGTAATCAGGCCCCCGCCGGCAACGAATAGGATGGGCGCCTTTTCGAAAACAACCATATAATCAAGAGAACCGACCTGCCAGAATATGATAAACAACCCCAGGAGAAATCCAAAATCGCCGATACGGTTGACAATAAAGGCCTTCTTGCCTGCGTCAGCGGCCGATTGCTTTTCAAACCAAAAGCCGATTAATAGGTAAGAACACAGGCCGACTCCTTCCCAACCCACGAACATCAACAGGTAATTGTCGGCCAGGACCAGGACAAGCATATTAAAGACGAACAAATTCAAATATGTAAAATATCGCCCGTAAGAGGCATCCTCATGCATGTACCCGACCGAGTAAACATGGATCAGGAATCCGACCCCGGATACCACCAGAATCATTACCGCTGAAAGGGGATCCACCATAAAACCGAAATTGACGACAAAATCCCCGGATGGGATCCAGGTGAAAAGCGTCTCCTGAAGAATTCTGGTCTCGGCGGGCAACGAGAGAAGTTCCATAAACAAACGGACGCTGACCAGGAAGGAGAGCCCCACCGAAGCGCAGGCGATAAGCGATATGACACTCTTCTTTAGACGGCCCAGGAGAAGGCCGTTTAACAAAAAGCCGATTAGGGGAAACAGGGGAACAAGAAAAATGTATTGCATTATCCTTACGCCTTACCTCTTAAACAGGTTGAAACGATCGGCATTGATCGTCGCCCGATTTCTGAAAATGGCAATAATTATCGCCAGTCCCACGGCGGCTTCCGCCGCCGCCACGGTCAGAACCAGAAAAACTATGACATGCCCGTCCATTATGTTCAAGTACCGCGAAAAGGCGATAATCGACAGATTGGCGGCATTTAACATTAACTCAATCGACATGAACATGACAATCAGGTTTCGAGACGATATCACCCCGGCCACACCCACCGAAAATAACAGCGCACTTAAAATCAGGTAATGCGTTACGGGTATCATCTCACATTTCTCCCTCGTCCTCGCCCTTTTCTCTTTTGGCCATAATGACGGCGCCGACGATTGCCACCAGGAGCAGAATCGAAGTTAATTCAAAAGGATAAAGATATTTGGTGAAAAGAAGTTCGGCCACGGGAACGACGTCTCCGAATTGCCAGCCGGCGTCGGTGATATACTCGGAAGTCGGCGTCGTTGAAAACTGCCGGAAAATCATTACCAGTTCGACAAAGAACAATAAAGATAAAATAAGTTTGGTGGCCGTGGGAATAGGCGACTTCTCCTGCTCGATTTTTTCCCCTCTTAAATTTAAAAGCATGATGACGAACAAAAACAGAACCAGTATCGCACCGGCATAAATTATGATCAAAAGCGCGCCCACGAACATGGCGGCCAACTGCACGTATAAAACGGCCTGGGCCACCAGGGAAAGAATAAGATATAGAACCGAAGCCACGGGATTGCGCTGCAGAACCATCATGATAGCGCCGAATACGGCAATCACGGCGGCGGCGTAAAATACGGCGGTTTCCAGCATCATCTTCTAAAATATCCTGCGCAATTTGCGTATGATGGTCTTAAACGGTTTTTCTTTCCGCGGGCGGTTGGCCAACAATTGTTCTTTAGTATAAATGAAGGCGTTCCGGTTGTCATTAGAAAACTCATACTCGTGGCCCAGGAAGATGGCTTCTTCGGGACAGGCCTCTTCGCAGAAACCGCAGAATATACAGCGGAGCATATTTATTTCGTAAACCTTGGAATACCTTTCCCCTTTTTCATTTTCGGCCGGCTCCATATAGATGGCATCAGCCGGACAGGCGGAGGCACACAGACCGCAGCAGACACACCGTTCCGAACCGTCGTCATAAATTTCCAAATAATGCAGGCCCCGGTATCGTTCGGCCATCTCCTTCTTCTTAAAAGGATACTGAAGCGTTACCGGCTTTTTGAACAGGTGTTTCAGGGTCGTGTAAAACCCGATCGGTATCGCCAGAAATACTGTTTTTATCGCATCAAACATAATAAATCGCCGTTACAACCTTAAAATAAATGCCGTGACCATGGTATTTAGAAGCGCCAGGGGAAACAATACTTTCCAGCCCAGGTTCATCAATTGGTCATATCTCAATCTTGGCAAAGTCGCCCGGATCCAAATATAAAGACACATGAACATAAAGACTTTCAAGGCAAACCAGATAAAGGGCGGCAGTATGGGCCCGTTCCAGCCGCCTAAAAAGAGAGTCGTGGCCACGCAGGAAACGGCAATCATGTTGGCATACTCGGCCATGAAAAAGAGGGCATAGCGCATGGACGAGTATTCCGTCAAATAACCGGCCACCAATTCCGATTCGGCTTCAGGCAAATCAAACGGGGCGCGGTTGGTCTCCGCCACCGCACAAATCAAATAGAGGAAGAATCCCACAGGCTGGCGAAATATAAACCAGTCAAAGAGTCCTTCCTGCTGAGCTACTATTTCTTTTAATGAAAAGGACTGCGCGATCAGGAGCACGCCCACCATAGACAGGCCATATGCGACTTCGTAAGAAATCATCTGCGCCGATGACCGTATTCCGCCCAGAAGCGAGTATTTTGATCCCGAAGACCATCCCGCCAGGACAATTCCGTAAACGCCCAGGGATGTTATCGCCAGTATATACAGGATGCCGATATTCAGGTCCGAAATAACCGGCTCTATCTCATAACCGAATAATGTTATCGCCGGTCCAAAGGGGATTACGGCAAAGGTCAATAGCGACGGCACAAAGGATAACATCGGCGCCAGAGTATATGTCGCCCGCTCCACTTTGTCTGGTATTATTTCCTCTTTAAAGGCCAACTTGATGGCATCGGCGATGGGCTGAAGTAATCCGAAAGGCCCGGCCACAGCCGGCCCGATCCGATGCTGAAGATGGCCCAATAATTTTCTTTCCAGCCAGGTCGCCCACGCCACGCCCGTCAAGACCACGGTTACTATGGCGATGACCTTGATCATGATGATAATTAATTGAGCGACCGATTCCATTACGACTCCACCCTGGTTATTTTTACCCGGTCTACTCGCCGTTTCCGCATCTGCAGAATATTGACGGGGCTGGCCGAAAAATTGCGATAAACCAGGATCACCTCGGCGTCGATCGTCTCCGATATTCTGGCCGGCAGGTTTACTTTTCCCACTTCGGACTCTATCCGGATTATATCTCCGTTAACAACGCCGATTTTTTCCGCAAGCGCCGAAGATATTTCCACTGCCGCTTCACCGCAGAACACCGAAAGTGATTTGGTCTTTTCCGTCCAATGTCCGAAATGATGCTCCTCGTCCACCACCAGCATCGGCGTGGGGAATTCGGGGTTAATCTTATCTTCCATGAAACGGACCTCAACCAGAGTCTCCGGAACCGGCATGACGGAATCTTCATTTAGAAAGGTATCAACCTCGTCCGCGAACTTCGACTTCTCACTGAATAACGGCGATTTAAGTTGCGCCGCCAGATCATTTACAATCAAATATCCGGGCCGTGACTGCCCCAGCGGTTTGATCGCGTCCTGGAATTCCTGCACCCGGCCCTCCAGGTTGACAAAACGGTCGCCATACTCGGCCCAACTTGACAACGGCAAAACCACATCTGCCATTTGCGTCGTTTCCGATTCGTATAAATCCGCCACGACCAGGAAATCAAGTTTCTCCAATCCTTCGCGGACAAACTGCCCATCCGGCATGGTCAGCATGGGATTGACCCCGACTATGAATAAGGCATCCAGTTCCTGCTTCACCGACGCGCGTATCATCCGGTCCGAGGCCAGCCCCGGAACATCGGGATACTCGCCCCACGTCTGCTTCATTTTTTCAATCATCCCGGGCCCCGGATGAGGCAATGCCCCCAGTTTTTTCGCTCCTTTGCTGTTGGCCGCCCGGGCCAATAGTCCTATCTGCCCCTTTTCATATAAACTTCCCAGAAGTGCCAGATTATGCACCGCTCCGGCCAATTTTTCGCGCATGCTCGATTCCGTAAGCCATTCACCGGCGATCAGACAGGGCTTTTGGGCATGGGCTACGGCCAGGGTAAAGGCCTTGATTCGCTCCTCCGAAATACCGGAAATTTGCGCCGCGTCTTTAACCGTATTCGGTTCGAGGCACTTTTTCAAGGCGGAGGTATCCCCTTTTTTGGACGCCAGACCCGCCTCTACCAACCCGGCACAAACACCGTTCAAAAGAGCCTCCAAGGTCCCGACCCGGAATACCATTTCATCAACCGACAGGGCACCCGTTTTTGTCTCCACGGGATTCAGGGTGTAAAGTCGGGCGCCTTTTTGAGTTATAGCCTTGCGAATTCTTAAATTGACATTGGGATGCTCTTTTATGATGTCACTGTCGAGGACTATAATCAGATCGGCTTTTTCGATATCGGCTATCGAAAACTCCTGCGATGCCATCCGACTGTACATATCTTCCGGTATTTCCGGAAGCATTCTATACTCTGTTCGAAAATCGACATTATTGGAATGTATAATGGTTCTGAAGAATTTCGAAAAGGCGTAAACGGAGGTGCAATCCAGTTGCGGTGAAATCATGCCGCCGATACAAACCCCACCTTTATTATCCTTGATATCTTTAAACTTCCTGGCAATTGCGCTCAAAGCCTCCTCCCAGGTAACCGCTACCTGGCTCCCCCCTTTTTTCATAAGAGGATTTAAAAGCCGCCCTTCCGGTTTGGCGATTTGATACCCGTAACGGGTAACATCACTCAGCCATCCCTCATCGATGGCGTCGTTGCGGCGGGAGGTAACGCGAAAGACATTCTGCCGGTCTTTCCAGATTTTGATATTTGCCCCGTCGGCATGATAGGGACATATCGAATTGACCGTCTGGGTATTCCAGACCCGGATTTTGTATCGCCAATCCGTGTTGGTCAGGGCTCCCACCGGGCATATTTCGACCAGATTGCCGGAGTAAAGTGAATCCACCTGCCGCCCGGGAGGAGTATCGATTTCGGTGATATTCCCGCGCTGGAACGCCCCCAAATCATCTTCGCCGAATATTTCCGTATTCGCCCGGACACACTTATAACAGAGGATACAGCGGTTTTGATTGCGGATAATCTCCGGTCCCAGCCGGAAGTCGTCAAAAGTGGATTTTTTATCACGAATGAAACGGTATTTGTCAAAATCAAATCGCGATTGGTCTACGCCATGGCGGAAAGTCAGGTCCTGCAAATCGCATTCTCCGCCCTTGTCACAGGTAGGGCAATCTAGGGGATGATTGATAAGCGTGAATTCCAGCACCGCCCGCCGACCCTGTTTGACTTTTTCCGATTCGGTGTGAACAATCATCCCGGGCGCCACCGGCGTGGCACAAGACACCATCAATTTGGGCATCTTTTCTATTTCGACATAGCAGATGCGGCAAGCCCCCGCCGGTTTTAATTTGGGATGCCAGCAGAAGGTAGGGATGTAAATCCCCAACTGCTTGGCCGCTTCCAAAATGGTTGTCCCTTTGGGAACCGATATTTCCCGGCCATTGATGGTCAGGCTTACCGAGTTGTTGTCTTTTTCCGCCATCAGTTAAACGCAAACTCCGTCTTTACCATGCATCGATGATGCTCAATATGATAAGCCCATTCATCGCGAAATAATTTGAGCGATGATTGAATCGGCATTACGGCGGCGTCGCCCAGGGGACAAACCGTTCGCCCCAGTATATTCTCGCACAGGGATTCGATCTTTTCCAGATCCCCCGGCATCCCCTGGCCGTGTTCTATGCGGGAGATTACCTGCTCCAGCCAGCCCGTGCCCTCGCGACAAGGTGTGCACTTGCCGCACGATTCGTGTTTATAAAAGTGTATCAGCCGTTCTATAACCCAGACCATACAAGTCCGGTCGCTGATGACTATCACGGCGCCGGAACCCAGCATGGAGCCGGCCTCGGCCAGCGATTCGTAATCCAGCTTGACATTAATCTGTTCCGGTTTAAGAAACGGCGTCGACGACCCACCCGGTATTATCGCCTTCAGATTATGGCCGTCCAGCATGCCGCCGCCCAGATCGTTTATCAGAACCGAAAGCGGGGTGCCCAGTTCCAGTTCATAATTGCCCGGCTTCTTGATATGGCCCGATAACGAGAATAATTTTGATCCCTTGGATTTTTCCGTTCCCATGGAGGAATACCATTCGGCGCCGTTGTTTATGACGTGCGGCACACAGGCCAGGGTTTCGACATTGTTTACCACCGTGGGGCAGCCATACAGCCCTTCCACGGCCGGAAAGGGAGGTCTTATACGGGACATGCCCCGCTCGCCTTCGAGAGAATTTAAAAGCGAAGTCTCCTCGCCGCAAATATAGGCGCCGCCGCCGGTATGGACAATCATGTCGAGATTATAGCCGCTGCCGAATATGTTTTTCCCCAATATCTTTTTGGCGTAGGCTTCCCTGACCGCTTTTTCCATCATCTGCGCCGGATATGCGAACTCACCGCGAATATAAATAAACGCCAGATGACTTTGTATGGCAAAGGCCGCAATGGCCATGCCTTCGACAATACTGTGGGGATCCCGCTCCATCAAAACCCGGTCTTTACACGTTCCCGGCTCGGATTCATCGGCGTTGCATACCAGATACTTGGGCTTGGGATTGTCTTTGGGCACGAAACTCCATTTCATGCCCGCCGGGAAACCGGCCCCGCCCCGCCCGCGAACTCCGGATTTCTTGACCTCGTCGATAACCTGCTCCGGTTTCATGCTCTTTAATACCTTTTCCCAGGCCTTATAACCGCCGTGGGCCATAAAGGTATCGATATCAATCTGGGCCGGATCGTCGATATATTTGGTCAGTATCTTCTTTTCCATATCAGGACTTCCCGCGCAATTCTTCCAGAATTCGATCCACTTTTTCGTGGGTCAAATTTTCATAGAAGTCTTCGTTGATCTGCATCATCGGCGCGGTAGTGCAACTCCCCAGGCACTCCACCGAAATCAAAGTGAACAAACCGTCCGGCGTAGTCTGACCTTTTTTAATCTCCAATTTTTGTTCCAGGTAACCAATCAGGCTGTCGGCACCCAGCAAAGCGCAACTTATATTGTGGCATACCTGAATCAGGTACTTGCCGACCGGTTCCTTAGGAAACATGGTATAAAAACTGGCGGCACCGGCGACATCGACTTCGGATAATCCCGTAACCTGGGCAATCTCCTGATATATTTCCGGACTTAAATACCTCACCTGGCGGTACGCGATTGTCAGGGCCGGAAGAACGACCGATTTGGGCGACGGGTACAGGGCCAGTTTTCCCTTTATTTCGGCAATTGATTTTTCGTTGAGAATCATCGATCCACCTCACCCAGGACAATATCTATGGATCCAATGGCGGCTATGACATCGGCCACCAATCCTCCCTCTACCATTTTGGGCAGAGCCGAAAGATTTACGAATGACGGCGGCCGGACCCGCATCCGGTGAGGTTTGGCGGAACCGTCCGATGAAATATAATATCCCAACTCACCCTTGGGCGCCTCGATCGCCTGATAAACCGCTCCCTTGGGGGGATGAAACCCTTCGGTGATGATCTTAAAATGAAAAATCAAAGATTCCATCTTGGAGAGCACATCTTCCTTCGGAGGCAACACCACTCCGGGAACATGGGCTCGATACGGCCCCTCCGGCATCCCTTCCAAGGCCTGCCGGGCGATATTCAGCGATTGCTTCATCTCTTCGACCCGCACCAGGTAGCGGTCATACACATCACCGTTTTTTCCCAGGGGAACCTGAAAATTAAATTTTTCATACCCGCAATAAGGATTCGCTCTGCGGACATCATAATTGACACCCGACCCGCGTAGACTGGGGCCGGTCAGCCCGCAATTGATGGCGTCTTCGGCCGAAATTCTGGCCACACCGATCGTCCGCTGACGGAATATCTTATTATTGTTCAGAAGCCGTTCATAATCCCGGATACCAGGCGGGACTTTCTGTAGAATATCCTTTACACGCTTGTCAAAATCTTTGGGCAAATCGTAAGCCAGACCGCCCACTCTGAAATACGTCGTCATCATCCTTTGACCGGCGCAGGCTTCATACAAATCGATTATCAATTCCCTTTCCCGGAAGGCATACAAAAGCATCGACATCGCCCCCAAATCGAGGGCATGGGTCCCGATCCAGACCAGATGCGACATCACCCGCGTCAATTCCGTAAGGCAAACCCGGGCGTACTTGACCTTCTCGGGGACATCTATCCCCAATAATTTTTCCACGGCCAGACAATAACCCAGGTTATTCGACATCGGGGCCAGGTAATCCATGCGATCGGTCATGGGAATTACCTTATAATATAATTTCGATTCGGCCGTCTTCTCGATTCCGGTATGTAGAAATCCGATATGCGGCGTTGCCTTCACCACCGTCTCGCCGTCCAATTCCAATTCCACCCGCAAAACGCCGTGCGTCGCCGGATGTTGTGGCCCCAGGTTGAGATTCATGGTTCTTCTGGGCTTGGCGGCCGTATTCATCGGATAACCTCGGGCGGATCGTTCTTATTCCAGCTAAACTGCGGGACTTCATATGTCAGGGGAAAATCTTTTCGCAGGGGATGCCCTTCCAGGTCGTCGGGCGTGACAATTTTGCTTAAGTCGGGATGTCCCGTAAAATGAATCCCCATCAGGTCGAAGACCTCGCGTTCCAGCCAATTGGCCGTCTGCCACAAGTTCGTCAGAGTATCGATTTCGGGGTTTTCCACGGGAAGCCTGACTTTAAGCAGCAACCGGTATCGATTTTTAATTGAATATAAATTATAAATGATTTCGAACCGCCCCTCGGTTTCGTCCGCCTGCCCCAGCCAGTCGAGAGAGCATATATCCGCAAGCAACTCGAAACGGAACTCATCGTTATCCTTAAGATCGCGGCAGATATCGACCAGGAACTCTTTTCTGATATAAAGGGAAAGCTGGTCGCGGAAAGTATCCAGGCGGACCATGGCCTCCTTGAAATTTTCCTCGAAATATTGCCTGATCTTGTCGTCCATAATGATTTACAGATTAGTTCGCTTTATTCTTCAATGATTCCCGCTCGACCTTTTCGAATAACTTCAAGACGCCTTCGATAAGCTGTTCCGGACGGGGGGGGCACCCGGGGACATAAATATCGACCGGCAGGACTTTGTCCACTCCCTGGACAATAGCGTAATTATTGAATACTCCGCCGCATGAAGCACAAGCCCCCATGGAAATGACATACTTCGGGTTCGGCATCTGGTCGTAAAGTCGTTTTAAAACCGGCGCCATTTTTACCGATAACCGCCCCGAAACAATTATTAAATCCGCTTGACGAGGCGACGGGCGCATAATCTCCATGCCGAATCGAGCCAGATCATAATGGGAGGCAAAAGTCGAAATCATTTCAATGGCGCAACAGGCCAGCCCCATACCCAAAGGCCACATGGAACGCTTCCGGGCCCAATTGACCATTTTATCGAGCGACGTCAGCATCACCCCGTCGGGAATTTTTTCCTCTAATCCCATTTCAGGGCTCCTTTCCCAAGAATATAGAAATACCCGACCATGAGAATTACGACGAAGACCAGCATCTCGATAAAACCAAAAAGCCCCAGGCGATCGGAAACCATGGCCCAGGGAAATAAGAATATCACTTCTATATCGAAAATGATGAACAGAATCGCCACCATATAGAATTTAACCGGAATTCGTTCTTTGGTATCCCCTTTGATCGGCATACCGCTTTCATACGGCTCATTGCGGGCCTCGCCGCGGGAACGTTTGCCCAGAATCCGGGAAACAATCAACATTACCAGGGCGATGCCTCCGGCCACGACGACCAGAAAAAGAATCGGAAATAGCTTTTCAAACATATCCAGCATTGCAATTCCCACTGCCGAAAAATAATTTTCAATAATAGAAATTCACGCCTTTCAAGTCAACAATAATTTGTGAAATTATTAACAAACATGTCCGATACAAAGTCCTCTCTGTCGTTGTCCCGGCCGTCTAACTTCAACCAATTACTTATATTATATAATTACCGAAAAAATCCCTCAAACTCCGACTCTGATATGATTTGAGAATATCCATCCCTTCGTTCCTTTATACGCCTCCGCGCGATAGAGTCCGTTTTTGACTGTCGGGAAATCCAGAGTCTTACCCTTGGCCTGGGCCACGATAATTCCATTGGCCAGTAATCTGATATTGGCCGATTCCGGGCATTCCACCTTTATATGCGTATCTTTGAAATCATCAATCTTCCCGCCGCTGATCACTTCCTGCCCGCCTCGGGCGGCCTTGAACTCGAACCCGCAGCCGTTTCCCCACCTGTGATTGCATACGAAGAGACGGCAATCCCTGATAGCCTCAAAGAGCTGTTTTTTTGCCCCTTCGGTATCGCCCGAGAGCTCTTCCGCCAACAGAAGATGGGTTTGAATCGACTTAAACTGCACTTTATATGGGAATATGGTTATTCTTATAGGCCCTATTTTATAAGGAAAGGCGTGAACATCGACTCCGCCGATTCCAGCCACCCGGCGGGCACGGTTGGCATCATCCCAAATCTGAAGAATCCGGTCGGTGGGCGATTTCAAAAATCTCCGGGGCGAAAGAAGCATTTTTATCTGATTGAATGCCGTAAGATTCTCCATCCATTCCGACATCTGATTCCAGATTTCAATACCGTCATAACCTTTGGCATCCCAGGCCAGCCAGGGATATGATGGAAATTTCCCCACCCGGGGGCGAACTTCATCGGGGTGGGCGATAATACCCAGCGCCCCCTGGCGTCTGGCTTCGGCAACATATTCCGGGGCCGTCATTTCGGCCGGCATAACCGAATCCGTGCCGAAAACGAGATAATGGTTGCAGTCTTCCAGATCATTATGCTCGTAGCCGATCACGACAAAAGTCCGACCGTAATAACCTTCCTTGCCGGCCTGCCGGGCCCGCAGAGTCATGTGGTCGGAGACAAATATAAAATCCAAACCGGCCGAGGCCGCTATCTGGGCCACTTCCTCCAAGGGCTTGGAGCCGTCGGAATCGGTCGTGTGTATGTGTATGGAACCCTGGTATTCGTAGTAATTTCCCGAACGATTCATGCCTTTTATGCCTCTCTCTCGGATTGAGGGACTTTACGAAATATAAACAAACCGACGGCCATGATAAACATCAGCGATATAACGGCCAGACGGTACGGCATTTTTGCCGCCGCAGCCGTCGAAAGATCCAATTCAGAACTTAAATAATCGCCGCCTGGTCTCCCCGGGCTGAAAAAATATACGATTAGACCCCAGATAACCGGACCAATAATCGCCGCGGCCCGCCCGGACAATGCGTAAAGACCGAAAAATTTCCCCAATTCCGCCTCCGGTACCATTTCGGCCAGATATGGCCGCGACACGGTCCACAACCCGCCCAGTAATATACCTATTAACGAGCCCATCAGATATATCAACCATCGCTCTTCAATCGCCGCAAACGCCCCCAGAGCCACAATCCAGCCGATAATTATCGCCTGCATCATAATTTTCAGTTTCAGGTATCGAATCAACATTCCGATAAAATAGGCCCCCAGCATGGCCGACAACGTTGAAATGATTAGAAAAATTGATAAATCGGCATCGGTAAACCCCAGGACAAACGACGAAAATATCCCGATATTGAGAATTACAGTCGTTACCGAATCTTCCACAAAATAATCGGCTATCAGAAATCTCAATACTCCGGGATATTTTTTGGTGGCCCGAAGACTCTCCCAAACATTCCGGTAAGCCTGTCCCATTCGAATTGCAGGCCCTGTCCCACCTCTTTTCCTCTCCTTAACCCAGAAAAAAAGGGGAAGGGAAAACACGAAAAATAAGACGGCTGTCGGCAAGAACGCAGCGGCTTTGCCCCCCGCCGTAAATCCGGGGACTTCCCATCCGAAAACTCCCCCGGTTACGAACGGCGAAACTAAAATCATTCCAATAATCGATCCGGTATATCCCAGAGATACTCCCAATCCCGAAACCAGTCGCGCCCCTTTCCCTTCGGCCACCGAATATAATAAGGCGTTATAAAATACCATGCCCCCTTCATAAAACAAATTGGATATCGCAAACAGGATTAGAGCCGACATGAAAAAGGCCGAAGCCGCCGCCGGTATCAGCCCCAGGGAAAGACAACACATTATCGTAAACAGAAACAGGAATAATTTCTTTTTATCATAATAGTCCGAAATCGCACCCAGGGCGGGCATTAACAGCGCCACGGCCAGCATCGAAAAGGCATATGCCAGATCGTAATATAATCCCTCACGGCCGTTATCTTCTACCACCCATCTCTTAAAATACAAAGAGAGGATATTCATGGAATATATGGTGTTGGCAAAATCATAAAGCGACCAACCGATTACATCTCGCCGCCATGTGATTGACAATGCCCTACAACTCCAATTGGTCGGCAATGGACATCATTCCTTCCCTGACCAGCATCAAAAACCGGCCCAGGTCCAGATCCATTTGACGACAGGCTTCCATCGCTTCTCGCGACGCCCCGGCCGCGAATCTCTTCTCTTTGAACCGCCGAAGCATAAAGTCTTCGTCGATATTTATTAATTTTTTGCTCGGATGCATCAACGCGCAGGCAACGATAAAACCCGAAGCCGGATCCACCGTGAATAGGGCCCAATCCATCCGGCTTTGGCAGGGAGCGTGTCCCGGATGACAGCGTATGGCATAAATCAATTCCGTCGGCAGATTATATGGCGCCAGCCAGGTCTCGGTTATAAAAGTGTGACGGGCGACATCCTTGGCTGTTACGTCATAATCCAGATCATGAAGGAGCCCCGTCAATCCCCAGAGATTTCTATCTTCGCCGAAATTTTCGGCCAAGCGAACCATCCCGGCTTCGACCGCAAGTATATGTTTTCTTAAATTCTTATTGATAATTTTCGATAACATTAACTCCAGGGCCGTCGGCCGATCTATCATGGTTATCTCCTTAACTTATTGAATCGAATATATGCCGGAGATTATACGATGTCAAAGATTGATTGCTTTTGAAACCGGGCCAGTTTAGATTGGTTTTAAGCCATCATTATCGGTACTATGGATTTATTTCGACCCGACAGGTATGTTCCGGTTTCTCTGACGGCATTGTCCGCGTTTTTCCTTATCGCCGGAATAAGCCCCTGGCAATCTCTTTGGGGTGTTAATCACCTGCAGTTTTTCGGATGGCCTGCCGGAATAATTTTTGGCATTTTGGCCGCCGTCATAATTTATCCCGCCACGGCTCGATATTTATTCCTCCGCTTTCAGGAAATCACCGCCCGCTTCGGGCGGCTTCCGAATCGATATCAAGTGGCGTTAATCGTTATTGTCTGCCTGGTCGCCTTCTACATCCTGCGAGTTAAAGTTCATACACTTGGCGACGGCTACCTTAGGGTGTATCATTTGGAGCAGGGGTACTATTACAATCATACCGAACCGCTTGACTATTTTCTTCATGCCCTGCTGTACAACTTGTTGAATCCCCTTTGGGGCGTTTCGGCAGAATCCATTTATATCGCGGTCAGTATCTTGAGCGGACTGGCCCTGGTATTAATACTTTTTCGACTGCCAATTATAAACACCACCGGGGGATCCTTGCCGTTGAAGGTTCTAGCCCTCGCCTGTTGCGGGAGCCTGCTCTTTTTTGGCTATGTGGAATCATATTCTCTGGTTTATACCTTCGCTCTCTTATACCTGTTTATGGCGCGGCGATTTCTGGAAACCGGTCGGGGATTCTTTGCGACCACCATGTTTTTAATCGGCGGAATTTCCGCGCATTTGTCCGGGCTGTTAATGGTACCGTCATACTTGGTCCTGTATTACTATAGACATAAACGAAATTCGCAAAGCTCTCCGGCCCTTCGCATTCTTCCGCTGCTCCTGATTATTGTCACCGTTGCCATTCTGGCCGCGCTGGATTATAATGACTGGCTTAAAAATGCTGCCGTGCGACCGGCTTTTTCCGATTTATTCCTTCCTTTATTTATGAGCAACGGCTATGGCATCTTTTCTATGATCCATTTCAAAGATATAATAAACCAGTTTCTGCTGGTCTGTCCCCTGGCCTTAATTCTATTGCCTTATTTATTCCGGGAAAAGGCAGGAACCACAGAAAATTCATGTCATAAATTATTTTACTTCAGCCTTATCGGCAGTGCTTTGCTCTTTATTTTAATGATCGATCCCAAACTGGGATTTGCCCGCGATTGGGACCTGTTCGTCACGCCGACCGCCCTTATTGGCCTGGTCATTCTATTTATGGTTAATGACCGAACGGGGGCTTCCTTCCCGACAGTAATAGGGCGATTCACTATCCCGGCTTTGGGTATCCTGATTATGGCGCTTTGGGTGGTGACCAATGCCTCGGAAAATCGTCAACTGCTTCGAGCCGAAAAGGTCCTGGAATTAACCCCCCAAGGGCGGGGTTACGGTTGGGAACTTCTGGCCCACCATTATTCGGAGAAAAAAGGCGATGCCTCCAAAGCTCTGGAAATACTCGCCCGCATTGACGGCCCGGCCCGCAATAGCCGCGTCCTGTACAAAATCTCTCGCCTCCAATTCAGCCGGCAAGACTATCACGGGGCCCTGCAGACGGCCCGGGAGGGTCTAAGCCTGGACAGCACTGATAAAAAACTCCATGCCATGGCCGGGGCCGGTTATATTCGCTTGGAAATGCCGGCCAAGGCCCTGCCACATTTGAAAATAGCCGCTTCCGGTATGGCCGACGAACCCCAAATATTCTCATATTTGGGCGGCGCTTATCTCCGCCTGGATTCTCTACCCCAGGCTCTGGCCGCCTATAAATCGCTGATTCGCCTCGATCCCGATAACCCTGTCGGATATTTCCACGCCGGGTATATTTATCTTCAGTCCGGGGCGCTTGATTCCGCCCGTTTTAATCTCGAAAAATGTCTGCGCCTTGACCCTGCCTATCCCATGGCCCTTGAATTGCTTGGCAAACTTAAGAACTGATATTCCGGGAAAATATTCACCCCAAGATTGAACAACCGCCCGGGAAATTCAACCTGGCCTCCGGACCATTAATTACCGGACTACATTTCCTTGACAATTGGCCGATTTGGGTATATGATATCGCCGATAAAATGCTGGGGTAGCTCAGTTGGTTAGAGCATCAGATTGTGGATCTGAGGGTCGAGAGTTCGAGTCTCTCCCCCAGTATTTTGTTCTTCACTTCATGTGCCGGCTCATTTAGCATAATTACCGCAGACTTTTGCTTGACAGTTAATTCTCTAAACGAGTATGTTTCGCCAAGTGGAAAAGCCGTCACTGCCGCCGGATAGGGCGGATAAAACCGTTGCGGGTTTCGTTTCCTTTGCCCCGGAACATTACCGGGAAATGAAACGGAAAAATACCGTCCGCCTGTTAATTACTTATATCGGACCGCTGCTCATTCTCATCGTTTATTTTTTCTTCCAGTATGACAGCCTGTACAACGAGAGCCGCCAATTACATCTAAAGGCCATTGCCGAAAATCAGGCCAACACTTTCGATCTGTTTCTCTCCGAACGCCTGGTTAATATTTCCAACCTTATTGATGACCCCAAACTGGATCTGCCGCCCTCGCGACCGGCCATGGAAAATTACCTGGATTATTTGAGAAGAATCAGTGAAGCCTTTGTAGATATCGGATTTTTCGATTCCGCCGGTATTCAGGCCGCCTATGCCGGACCGTTCCCGTCCCTGGAAAAGGTGAATTACAGCACCGAAGAATGGTACCTGGAGTTAAAAAGGCGTCCGAAGCAGTATATCATTAGTGATATTTACCTGGGATTTCGACGCCAGCCCCATTTTACCATTGCCGTAAGCCGCATTATCGAGGACCAATATATTGCCCTGCGGGCTACCCTGGAACCGGACAAGATATATGAATATATCCAATCGTTGGAAGGCGCCAATGAGGTGATCACCTCGATTGTCAATCATGAAGGTCAATACCAGGTGGTTACTTCGCATATGGTAAATCCCCTCACGAACGCGGCGTTTGTTCCGCCCCGAGATGTTCGCCACGGGGTGGGTGAAGCCAAACTGGAGGTCGCGGAAGTCCCCTATGCTTACTCCTGGCTTAAAAACGCCGATTGGGCCTTAATGGTCATCTGGGTTAATCCCCAGCCGGGAGGCTTTTTTGCCGGACATCGCCCGAAACTCATGATTATCTCGTTGGCCATGCTGTTATTGGGCCTTCTGATAGTCTTATACCGGGCCAGGAAAGTCACGGACCTATATATTGAATCCGAACAGACCCGCGCCCAACTCGAACATGCCTCCAAATTGGCTTCGGTGGGAGAATTGGCCGCCGGCATCGCCCATGAAATCAATAACCCCCTGGCAGCCATCAATGAAGAGGCAGGATTGATGAAGGATCTTATTGACCCTCAATTCGGACGCGATTTAACCCGCGATGAAATTAGCCGGCGCCTGGATTCCATCCAGGAGTCGGTTTTTCGATGTCGAGATATCACCCGCAAACTTCTCGGTTTCGTTCGCCAAACCGATTTCGATCTGCGCCGTCACGATTTGCACGGGCTAATTAATGATGTGGTTGACGGAATTCTGGGGCCGGGGATGGTCATCTCCAATATCGAAATTGTCAAAAAATATAATCTTGAAATTCCCGAATTCACCACCGATGGCAACCAGTTGCGCCAGGTCCTTTTAAATCTGATTATGAATGGAATTGATGCCCTGGAGGGAATTCCCGGTCAAATTGTAATTACTACCGGCCGTGTTGAACACAATCTTTATGTTGCCGTCGCCGATACCGGTAAAGGAATCAGCCCGGAAAATATGGATAAAATATTTTTGCCGTTTTTTACGACCAAAGGTGTCGGGAAAGGAACCGGCCTGGGTCTCTCGGTTAGTTACGGTATAATAAAAAGCCTGGGAGGACGAATCGAGGTTAAGAGCAGCCCGGGGAAAGGCAGCGTATTTACAATTACTCTTCCTCTGGACTAAGTCGGAGTTATTTATTATAATCGACTTGGGATAAGGCAGTGGTGACGTTCGTTGGCAATAATGGGAGATAATTATGGCAGGAAAAATCCGCCTTCTGATTGTAGATGATGAAATCAAATTTCTCGATTCCATTGCCCAGCGTTTGGAAATGCGGGGACTTGATATCACCAAGGCAACAAACGGCAAAGATGCCGTTGAAATCGCCCGAACCAGGAAATTCGATCTGGCCCTTTTGGATCTGAAGATGCCGGGCATGGACGGAAAACAGGTTTTGGAAATCCTCAAGAAGGAACACAAGTATATAGAAGTGATTATTCTCACCGGGCACGGCTCCATGGATTCCGCCGTGGATTGCACCAAGTTGGGGGCGTTCAGTTATTTGCCAAAACCGTACGAACTGGATAAACTCCTGGAAATCCTGAAACAGGCTTACGAATCGCGCCTGAAGAAAAAATTTGAATCGGATCAAAGCCGGATTCAAAAATTAACGGATCTGGCCCAGGGTACGAGCGCCCTGGGAATTCTGAAGGCCATGCGGGAACTCGATGACGACGAGAAATAATCCTGATTTTTCAATAAAAAAACGGGCGAGTGGTTTACCCACTCCGCCCGCTTTGATTATTGCTTGATATATAAACCTGATTAATTAAACGGCAACTTCCTGTAACTGCTGCGGGATTTTTCCCTTTTGTCTTAGACAATTCTCTATGGCGTGAATCATTTCCTCGCTATCCGGCTTGCTTACCTGGGCGTCGGCGCCGGCCGCCTTGCCGATGGCGATATTTTCCCGGTTCACCAGCGAAGAGAATAAAACGACCGGCGTTTCCTTAAGATCCGGGTCGGCCTTTATAAAAGACGTCAATTTCAAACCGTCCATCAGAGGCATTTCAATATCACTGATAACCAGGTCGGCCGGCTTCTTATCCTTAAGTGCCAGTTTCCGCAAGGTTTCCCAGGCCTGTTGACCGTTATTGCAGATGATTAAATTAGTATAGCCGTATTGATTCAGTATCCGGGTTAATGACTTTCGAAGTGTCGAAGAATCATCGGCCAAAAGAATCCTCACATCCCCTTTGTTACTCGAAGTAATGTTCCCCGCCACATCGCCGGCACTTTTTATGCCCAGTATCGCTTCGGTGATGGCTTCAAAATCGGCAATAAGAACGGTCTTATCGTTGACTTTGGTAACACCCGTAATGGGGGCTCCCTCTTTGACCAGAAATTCGGCCGGTGGCTCTATATCCCCCCAGGTCAAAGCATGAATTACTTCCACGGTATCCACCAGGATTCCATATCGCGTTTCATTGAATTCTACGACTATTATGGCGCCTTCGCCATCCTGGGTTTCTTTGCCACTCATATCGAAATATTTTCCCAGGGCCACCAAGGTCATGATTTCATCGCGGAGTTTAAAAATGCCCTCAACCGCCCCCAGGGTATAGGGTATTTTTATGGTCTTGGTTCGTTCAATAACTTCGCGCACCCGGCTAACATTTATTCCGAAAAGAGTCGTCCCCAATCGGAATATGAGGATTTTTAATTCGCTATTATTCTTTTCCAGACGAACACTATTTGACATCGACGCCTCCCAGGATTGGCCCTTGCTTATTCGGACAGAGCACGGTCTCCTTGCCCCCTTTATGACTATCTGTTGGATTAATATCGGAATAATTGGCAAAGATATAACAGGGCCCCAGTTGCAGTTTCGCAATACATTATCAGGTAATATGTTACGACATTTTAGAGCCGATTGATTGTCCCTCCTCCCTCTCAATGATTTCGGGGCATTATGTGGAGGCGGAAATTTCCGATATGAATACTGTGATGGCCAAAACTCCATTATCCGGCGGCAATTCTCTGGTTCTTCTGATCAGCCATTTTGCCGAAGAAATTCAACTGATAAAGGACCATTGCCTTTTGGAGAATACATTTAAGTGGAATCATTTGAGGATTTTTAAAGGCGATTTTGAAGGTTGCCGTGCCATCTTCTGCCATCTTGATGCCGATCCCTTATTCACGGCGGTCACAACCCAATTTCTAATTGACCGGTTCAGTCCCTCGGCCGCAATGTACGCCGGAATTGCTCAAATTCTGGTTCCCTTTATTGATCCTGGCGATCTGATTGTTGCCGGGGCATTTCTGGCACCATCAAATAGAGAGAAATCAGATGAAACATGGGAAATCTATGAGGCCGACGAATCATTTTTGACTTCGCTCCGCAGGGGCCGGGATATACTGGATAAAAACGGCCCGCAGGCTGTTATCGGGACCGTTACCGGGCGCCATTTTGCGTCCGACAATAAACTCCTGGCGGGAACGGAGCAGGGAGCAATGGCCTGCGACCCTCGCGGAGCCGCTCTGGCCCGGACATGCTATGCCAATTCAATTCCCTACGCCGCCCTGGATATCGGCTATCGGGACGGAAGACTAAATGAAACCAAAGGCGATGAAAACCTGATATCTGTCGCGGCCCGCGTTATTTTTGACCTTAACTGCCGCATATTGGCCGGATTGGGCGGCCGTATTATTTATCAGAAATCCTGATATTTTATTTGCTGCTGGTCTCCAACCTCGTTTTATTAATCCTCAATTATATCGTGAGGAAATATCATATGAAAAAAATGCTGTGGCTCCAGATCCTGATTATAATAACGGCGACCAGACTCTCCGCCCACCAGGCCGTTTCTTCAGTTGACGCATTTCGCCCCGAAGACTCCCATCGCAACTGGCTTTTTTACATAGGCGATCAACGGTTCGGATCTCTGGAATCGGTCGCGAAAGGAGAATCGTCTCTCGATGATCTCGACGGATTCCGCTTCGATCAAGATTTGAAATTCGATTATACGCCGCTGGGCAACGCCGTCCAAATTGCCATCTCCAGCCAGCATCTTGTCAATGCCCAGGGGCACTATTTGGGCGACCGGATGAATGCCTCCGCCGGACCGCAAAAACAGGAAATGCTCCTCAAGCGATCCGCCGACAGTGTCACCGGCTATGTCTTAAGCGGCGGTGTCAGGGAGGAACGCGGCCAGGCTATCCCGGCCGATGCCCGTTCCGTCGACAATAATATGCTCGACCAGATGGAAATGTATCTGGCTTTTCAGAATTTTGAGATTGGTGACACTCTGGCGGATACTGTTTTTGTGCCGCAGATTCTGGCGCATACCCCAATGAGATTCGCGGTTGAAGGCTTCGCCCAGGTTCGCTACGGCGACATTATCGATTCCGCTTACGTCCTCCATTTTCTGGAACCCCAGGAGCAAATGGTCTATTTTACCAGAGATAATCGCCTGGTTAAAATTGAACTGACCGGCCAGAACATAAACATAATTCTCTCCGAAGACCCTCATGAAAAATTAATGCCACCTTCGGGGTCGACCGGGTTTTCCGGTTTTGTGGCTCGGTTGCCGCTATATCTGGTTTATGTCCTGTTTGCCGGCTTATTTTCCATTTTCGTTATCCGCCGCTATTATCGCAGTCCGGAAATATATTTTATATTTATTCTCGGCTGCGCCATGTATTCTTTATTGGGCAGCACCCAGATTCCGCTTCAGAAATGGTATAGCCTGAACGTCCTTATTCCGGCCGTCAGGGAAGGCGGTTCGCTTTTCACCTGGGGCATGATTTCGGCCCTGATCACCGGGGTAGTTCAGGAAATATTAAAACTCTTCCCACTGATCCTGGCCTGGTTTTTCCGGAAACCCGACCGCCGGTCGATGGTGGCTTATGGCCTGTTTTGCGGCCTGGGATTCGGATTCCTGGAAGCCTGTTCCCTGACCGGGGCGGCCTGGCAGGCCGGGGCCATCGACTTGTTTTCCTGGTCGATTTTTGAAAGATTCTTTGCCATGTTGTTTCATGCCGCCTCCGGGGCCCTGCTTGGATATGCCATGAGTTCGAGATTGATGGGATTTTCGGCGATGCTGGTCGGAGCCATTCTATACCATTCCCTGATAAATTATTCCATTATCTTTTATCAGAAACGCTTTATCAGCGTTTCCTTATTGGAAAGCAGCATTGCTTTTCTTGATATTATATTCGCCGTCGTCGTCTTTTTAATTGTGCGAAATGCCCGGCACGATAAAGCCCGGTAAAGGGCCCTTTCCTTTGCCAGGCATAATAAATACTGTTTCATGGAGGCCCTTCGGAATGGCTTTTCCCGGTTATGCACGAACCTATCGCCGAAGGACAAACTGCCTATAACATCTTGGGCAAAAATAGGTTTGACAATAACGACTGATTATATTATTTTCGCTTTGACTCATAATGGACGTTAAACTTTGGGAGGCGCGTCAGTTCATGCCCATGATTTCCAGCCGCGGCAAAACCATGCCGCCCTCGCCCATCAGGAAACTGGTCCCTTTCGCCGAGGCGGCTCGCCAGGATGGACGAATTATTTATCATCTTAACATTGGACAACCCGATATCGCCACTCCCGAAATCGCTCTCAATAAAATAAAATCCAACAATCTAAAAGTTATCGAATACAGCCATTCGGCCGGTATAGAATCTTACCGCCGCAAATTGGCCGAATATTATAAACGCTGGGGAATATCTGTTGATTATACCCAGCTAATGGTTACTACGGGCGGGTCGGAAGCCATCATTTTTGCCTTCATGACCTGTTTCGATCCCGGAGATGAGGTTATCGTCCCGGAACCGTTTTATGCCAACTATAATGGCTTCGCCATCCAGGCCGGCATCGTCATTCGTCCCATAACCTCTCGGATCGAAAATGGCTATGCCCTGCCCCCCATTGCCGAATTCGAAAAACTTATTACGCCCCGCACCAAAGGCATTCTCATCTGTAATCCCAATAACCCCACCGGGTATCTTTATTCCCCGGCCGAACTGCACTCCCTGACTGATATCATCAAACAGCGCAATCTCTACCTGTTTGCCGACGAGGTTTACAAAGAGTTTTGTTATGACGGTCAAAAATTCCTCTCGGTGATGCAATTGGAAGGCGTCGACGAAAACGTCATTGTGTTGGATTCAATCTCCAAAAGATACAGCGCCTGCGGTATGCGGATCGGAACTTTGATGAGCCGTAATCCCCGGATAATGGAGACAGCCCTGAAATTCGGACAGGCCCGCCTAAGCCCTCCGACTTACGGACAAATCGCCGCCGAAGCGGCTATTGATACTCCCCCGGAATATTTCCGTCAGGTCCTGGAGGAATATGTCCAACGTCGGGATTTGGTCGTCAGGGAAATCAGTCAAATCAAGGGCGCTCTGTGCCCTACCCCCAAGGGCGCTTTTTATGCTCCGGCACGTCTCCCCATCGATGATGCTGACCATTTTTGCCAATGGCTTCTGGAGGAGTTCGAATATAAAAATCAAACGGTAATGCTCGCCCCCATGACCGGCTTTTACGCCACCCCCGGACTTGGTAAAAACGAGGTCCGCATAGGGTATGTGCTGAACGTGGAATCGCTCCAGAAGGCCATGACCTGTCTGAAAGAAGCCTTAAAGGTTTACCCGGGGCGCACATCTTAAACCTCAACTTTAAATAACGCCTTTAATCAATTATGGGACAATTGGAATATTACGCCGGAATTGACCTCGGCGGAACCAACGTGAAATACGGACTGGTGGATTCGACCGGACGTATCATCTTTAAGCAGCAGAAACCGGCCATGGTCGATAAGGGTGCCAAACCCCTCCTGCATATGATAACCAATATCGCCGAAAATTTACTGCTCCGGGCGGCCGAGGAAGATATTACCGTCAATTGGGTGGGCGTGGGCACGCCGGGAACAGTCGACAATGTTTCGGGAACCGTAATCGGAGCCAGTCCCAATATCCCCGATTGGCCCGGGACCGCGATCGGGCCGCACCTGCGAGACCACTTGAATCTGCCCGTCTTTGTCGACAATGACGCCAACGCCATGGCCCTGGCGGAACTCCGCTTTGGAGCCGCCAAAAGATTCAAAACCGTCGTCTGTGTTACGGTCGGAACCGGAATCGGCGGCGGCATAATTGTCGACGGCGAACTATGGCGGGGAGCCAGTTTTTCGGCCGGAGAACTAGGCCATATGACGGTCAGTTACGACGGCCGCAAGTGCAAGTGCGGCAATCTGGGCTGCCTGGAGGCGTATTGCGCCGGACATGCCATCCTGGAAAGAACTGCCGATAAATTGAAAAATCGCGCCGGCGAATCCACGGAATTGGCCGCCGATGGGGCCGGTGGATTGAATATAAAAAAATTATTTGCGGCCGCCCGCAAAAATGACCCCATCGCACTGGAAGCCATCGAGGAAAGCGCCCGTATTCTCGGTGCCGGATTGGCCGGGGTGGTTAACTTTATTAACCCCGAAGCCGTTATATTGGGAGGCGGTATTATCGATGGCGGGGCCGGGTACAGCGAAATTGTCAGCGATGAAATTCGCCGCCGGGCTTTTGCCACCGCGACCGAAAATTTAAGGATTCTTAAAGCCGAACTGGGAAATGATGCCGGATTTATCGGCGCCGGGCTCCTCGGTGAGTATAAAAGTAAAAAGAACCACAAGGTTTAAAAAATGACACAATCATCCCCAATACCGTGGAATATCCGAATCCTCTATTGGTTCGGATTCGCCCTTGGTGCAACTTACCTGATTTATGCCGTGGTCAGTATTATTCTGTCCTTTCTGGATAGAACCTACGGCGATATCGGCGGCTACGCCTTATTGCTTCTTTATAGCCTTCCCTTTTTTATCATCGCCGCCGGATTTAAAAATCGCCGCCGCTGGGGATGGTACGGCTATGAATTGATTATGGCTTTGATTATTATTTACTGCCTGATCAAGCCCGACACCTATGGAATCATCCTGGCCATTCTTTCCGCCCTGGCCTTGGGAACAGGCCTGTTGCCGGCCGTCAGGGAACATTATTTCCGCGGCTAAAAAGAGGTTGACAGCAAGAGAATAATAAGTAGATTGGCTCGAACTTCAGGACTTGCCTGGCGCCCTAGCTCAGTTGGTAGAGCAACGGACTGAAAATCCGTGTGTCCGCGGTTCAATTCCGCGGGGCGCCATTTTTTTTGGCCCCAATCAACTAATCACCAGAAAAGCCCCGACCATCGCCAGAATTATCCCGATTACTTTCAAACGGTTCAACGGTTCCTTCAAAATCAAGGCCGCGAATATAAAGATAAAAATATTGCTAGTCTGATTGAGCGCTGCGGCAATCGAGGCCTGCGTGTATTTCATGCCCCCCAGCCACATTATCAACGCCAGGTAAGTCCCCAGAAAAGCCCCCCAGAAAGTATGGCTCCGTCCGTTCTTGTGCAGGGCCGAGGCCAGGATCACACCCCGCTGCCGGTGAAACAATAAAACCACCGCCAGGACCAGTAACCCGCCCATAATCCGAATCTCGGTTACCCATAAAAGCGGGGAACGTTCCAGTATCGGCTTGACCATGACAATGCCCACACCCATGGTGATCATACCTATCGTCCCCCAGGCCAATCCCTTCAGGAAAGACTTATGATCCAGCGGCCCGCGCCCCTTCTTATGGGCTGCCGTCAAGACCGCCGAAATAATCAGAATCGTCCCCAGAATCTGACGCGGCTCCATCTTCTCCCCCAATATAAGAATCGCAAATAAAATTATGGATGGGGCATAAAGGCAGTCCACTATGGCCGTCAACCCGGCGCCGAGTATATTCAGAGATTTGAAAAAACAGGTGTCGGCTATCCCGATTCCCAGGGCGCCACTTAGTAATAGCATGGCGTAATCCTGCCAGGAGGCGCCATAAAAGAGCGATTGGTCGAAAATGTAAATGGTCGGAATAAACAAAATGCCGGCCAGGATATTTTTGAATACGTTCAGTGCGATTGGATGCACCGTTTCGCCGCTTTTTTTGAAAAACATGACCGCCCAGGCCCAGGCGACAGCGGTCCCGATGGCCAGAATTTCACCCTGATATGGTATCGATGAGTCCAATCTCCCTCCTGCACCGGTTTAAAATCATAGCAACAGGCCGGCACAAAGTAAGTAATATGCCCCCTCTTGGCAACGGAAATGAAAGCACCACCAATCCCCTTTCCCGTTCGTGAATTGCCGGGGCAAATGACTGATTTTCATTAAAGCTATAAATCCCGACGCCCGCCTCGAAACCCCGGGGCCCGGGAATAAGAAATGTTCAATTTTTAAACAGCCGGCGGTGATCCAGGATTTTCGATGTCTTCCATAGATCGAAATCAGCGGATTGTCGGTTATGTGGAAGATTTGGGTCTATTTTCGCAACAATTTAACAGGCAAATGACGGCTATAATCCCGAAACACCAAATTTATTGCCGATTACGCCGAATTTATTATTGACATTATCATCGCGAGGAAAGGATATTATTGACAATTGACGAAACTATCGCATTGGTCAGCCGTAACTTATAGTGGTGAAAATGAAATCGATTATTAAGAAGCGCTTGGGGGAAAATTCCGGACGCCTGATGAATTGTCTTGCCTTCGCGGCAGGATTAATCTTTTTATCCCTTCCTTTATTGTTGCCCGGTTGCGCCGGGAGTTCCCACGAAATAACCTTTACGACCGATTCTGACAAGGCCCTCCAGTTGGTACTCGAAGGGATCGAAAAGCAGGATAACTTTTTCCACGACCAGGCCCGCGCCCTTTTCGGGAAGGCCGTCGCCCTGGATTCCCAATTTGCCATCGCCTATTTCTTCTGGGCTCTCTCATCGCCAAGCAACGAGGACGCCCAGGCCCGGTTCAAATTGGCGGCGCAATATATGGATAAGGCCAGCCAGCCGGAACAACTGCTGATCAAAAGCCATATTGCCATGATGCACGACAGCACCGGCAAGGCCCATGACCTGCTGGAAGAGCTGGTTCGGATAAAGCCCAAAAGCATGCGGGCTCATTACCTTCTGGGGAATTTTTACTATCGCCAGCAGGAATGGGATAATGCCGAAAAAGAACTTAAAGCCTCCATCGATTTGGAACCGTCCTTCGCCGCGGCCTATAATCTCCTGGGATATCTATATGTCAACACCCAGCGATACCCCGAGGCTATTCAGGCTCTCAAGAAGTACTCCGAATTACGCCCCAATGAGCCAAACCCCCATGATTCCATGGGCGAAATCTTTTTGGCCATGGGCGATTATGAAAATTCCATCAAGCAGTATCGGAGAGCTTTGAGCATCGAATCGGATTTTATTTATTCGCGGATCGGGATCGGGCACAATTACGTTTTCATGGGTGATTTCGCCAAGGCTCGCGAAACTTATGAGGAAGTCTTCCGCAACGCGCGCAATAGCGAAGATACCAACAATGCCTTTTACTGGATATCCGTTTCATATATTCACGAACAGAATTTCGATAAAGCTTTGGAAATCCAGCACCGGCAACTGGAGTACGCCCGGGGATTAAACGATATTTATGTGCAGGCTAATGTCAATTGGCGGACCGGGGCGATTTTTTATCAACTCGACATGTTTGATTCCTGCCTGTTTTATATGAATGCCGTAAGGGAAATTTATAATCGCCCGGATATGCAGCCGGGAATGAAAGATACCTACATGCGCGATACCTACGGCGCCGAGGCCATCGTCCTGACTCGACTGGGTCAGCGTGATGAAGTCAACAAGCGTCTGGCGGAGATTAAAAAATCCGCCATCGAAACCCGGGACCGCCTGGTCCTGATGCATTTCGCCGGCTTGGAAGGGGTTATCTCCTACTGGAATAAGGACTATGAGACGGCCATTAAAAAATTATCCGAGGCAGACCCCTTAAGCGCTTATCATAAATATTACCTGGGTATGGCTTATTATCAAAGCGGGCAAAGGGAAAAAGCCGCGGATCTATTCCGGCAGGTCGTGGAATTTAATCGCAATGGCTTCAATTACGCCTTAGTCCGACCCCTGGCCCAGAAAATGCTATCATCTTTTGAATCCGCTTCATAGTCTTATATTCGAGTATTTAAATCTTACTTGACCGTTCGATCATTGGCGCTTGGAAAAACAAGTAACCCCAACCAACTGCCGGTCAATTCTCGCTAATTTTCACCATACATTGCCAAAGCATAATAAAGCCGCCCCGGCACAATGCCCGGGCGGCTTTTTACTGCTCTTTCCGAATGATTACCGAAGAGTCCCCACGTAGTGCGTGGTGAGCTGTCTTTCACGAACCCGGGGATCGGTGTAATCAGGTAGAATCATCGGGGCCACTTTATCTTCGGCTATTCCGGCCGCGCTGGCTTCTTTATTATACCGCTCCGCATGCTCCAAAGACAATTTCCCGTCTTTGAATTCATTCTTGGCGTATAGTGCGGCTGATTTTCCGGCAATCCGCCCGAAGACAATAATATCCAGCAGGGAATTGCCCATCAGGCGGTTTTCGCCGTGAATCCCGCCGCCCACTTCTCCTGCCACAAACAGGCCGGGAAGACCGGTATGCCCGGTGGCTTTGAATTCCAAGCCGCCGTTTTGATAGTGAAGCGTGGGATATATGAGCATTGGTTCTTTGGATATATCAATCCCGAACCGCTTATACAAAATATACTTGCCCGGAAATTCCCGTTCCACCGTTCCCGCTCCGGCCAAATCTTCAATCATGGGCGAATCCAGCCAGATCCCCAATTTGCCGGTGGGCGTGGGAATCCCCTTCGACTTTACCACACATTCCTTGATAATGGAAGCCGCTTCGACATCGCGAGGCTCCCGCTCGTTGACAAACTGCTCGCCGTCGATATTGACCAGGTTTGCCCCGGAGCCGCGAAATTTTTCCGTTATTAAAATTCCCTCGGCCTGTTCCGGGAAAACAATCCCGGTGGGGTGATACTGCACCGTATGCAGGAATACCACGGGGACTCCCGCGCGATAAGCCAGGACCAGGCCGTCGCCGGTGGCGCCGTAATGGTTGGTCGTCATGAATCCCTGCATGTGCAGGCGGCCGCTGCCGCCGGTCGCCATCACTACCGCCTTGGCCTTGACCACGAAATATTCTTCGGTTTCCAAATTATACAAAACCGCCCCGGCACACCGGCCATGCTCATTGAGTATCAGTTCCACCGCCGGAGCGAATTCCAGAACCTGGATATCCGAAACCCGGTTGCGGGCCTCATCGCGGATGGTTCGCATCATCTCGGCGCCCGTGATATCCGCCGCATAATGCATGCGCTTGCGGCTGGTTCCACCCCCATGAATGGTCTTGAGAGTCCCGTCAGGATACTTGGAGAAATTGCACCCCAGGCTCTCCAGCCACATGATGGCATCGGGGGCCTTATTGGCCAGCGTTTCCACCAGTTCCGGGACATTTTTAAAATGCCCCCCACCCATAACATCCAGATAATGGAAATAAGGGGAGTCTTTATGCCCTTTGGTGGCGGCCTGAATTCCGCCTTCGGCCATCATGGTATTGGCGTCGCCATGTCGCAATTTCGTCGCGATAATCACCTTGGCGCCGTTCTCCTGCGCCAGCAGGGCCGCCGAGGTACCCGCTCCCCCGCCGCCGATAATTAAAACGTCGGTTTCATAATCCCATTTGGTTAAATCTATTTGGGCCGGCTTAACACGGCTATGGGCTTCCAGAATATCGGCCATCTCATGGGCTATCTTATACCCCTTGCTGGGCCCTATATTGAGAGCGCGGCGCCCTTCTTCGCGAAAATCGGGATGATACTGCAGGACTTTTTCGCGGTCATCCAAAGACAGGAAGGGAACCTCTTCATTACGTTTTTTCCGGGCCACCCTTTCCGGGCGGGTGCTTTCCACCTTTTTTATCAGTCTTTTTAATTCTTCCGGGTACGGCATAATTTTACCTCGTCAATGCAGTAGAGTGCGATCACAAACCGATCGATTCTTTGGGTTTCCAATCCTCGCCGGCCGTGGCCGGTTCCATTTCGCGCGCCTGATAGGCCTGTTTGAGCTGCTCCTGATTCATGGCCTTCAGCGATTTCACCCCCAGATCGAATCGTCCGGCCTCAATATTGGCCACCACGGTTTTCAGGTGATCCGCCCGCGGCGTTAAATAGGCCCCATAAACACGGCGCGCCAGTTGGGCCATGTGATACTGGGCCAGTTCGCCCATACACCGGCTGGCGCACAAGCCGCATTGAATACAATCGAAAGATATCTTCGCCGCCGCGGCGATATCTCCCCTTTTTAAAGCGGAGATATAATCCATGACCTCGACATCCATGGGACAGACTTTGGTGCAGTTATTGCACGCCACGCAGCGGAACAATTCCGGATATAACTCATAAATCTCTTCCGGCCGCCCCTCCAACTCATAAAAATTATAGGTGGCTCTTATCGCCGGATAAAACGGTATCTGGGTCAGATACATATCCGGTTCCACCACCGTTTGGCAGGCCAGGCCGGTGTAAATTTTATAATCGTTCGGTTTACGATAAACCGTGCTGCAGGCGCCGCAAACCCCGCCGCGACAACCGCAGCCACGAATATATTTGTAACCGGCGTATTCGATGGCCTTCATGATCGTCAGCGATTCGGGAACTTCGTATTTTTTCCCCATGACGTATATGGGGATCAACTTGGCGGCAATCTCGGTTTTGGCGACACCTTCGTCAAGCGTACTCATGATTTCCTCAACTATCTTTCAATACCTTGTGTTCTTTTCAGGCCGAGGCCTTCAAAAAATTGCGTTCTTTCAAAAAGCCCAGGGATATTTCCCGATTAAGTTCAAAGTGACATTCGGCTTCGGGTACACCCAGCGCCAGGGCCATCAACTGCGTGAAATAATAAACCGGCATGTCATTGGCCAGACCGAGTTTGTTTTTCATTTCACCCTGGCGTTTCCCCAGGTTGTAATCACACAGCGGGCAGGCCAGAACCAGGGCCTCGGCCCCGAATTCCGAAGCGTTCTTCAAAATGTCGAATGACACCTTAAGCGAGGCTTCCGGGTTCCCCAATACCTGGTAGGTTCCGCAGCATTGGGTGGACATGTCAAAATCGACCGCTTCCGCCCCCAGGGCGCGCAGGCAGTCTTGAAAAATGGAAGGATTATCGAACCGGTCGATACCGGCCTCTTTGGGCCTTAACAGCGTACAGCCGTAATACGGCGCGGCTTTAAGACCTTTCAGGGGATTGGTCACCTTTTCTTTCAACTTATCCCAGCCGACATAATCGCGCAGGAAATCGAGAAAATGAACCACCTTTATCTCCCCGGCGTAATCCAATTCCTCGTCCATAAACCAGTTGATGGTTTTCCTTTTTTCGGGGTCGTTTTTCATTAAGGCGTTGGCCCGGGCCAAAGTATTATAACACATGGCGCACAGTGTCAGCAGGATTTCATTGCCCTGCTCTTTGGCGCGAACCAGGTCCCTGACCGGTGCCACCATGTGTATCAGGTCGTCGTCGGCCAACGAATAAACCGCCCCGCAGCAATTCCAGCGAGGGAGTTCTTCAACCGTGATACCCAGTTTTTCCAAGCAGGCCAGGGCCGAACTTTCCAGCCCTTTGCCATGTGTCTTCAGCGTGCAACCGGGGTAATAACTCACTTTCATGGAGCACCTCACGAAGTAAATTTCCGCAACCCGGCCACCATGGCGATTTGTGGCAGTTCGGCGATTTTTTCTTTTTCGATCTGGCGCGGGTCGACCTGGTCGAGATTTTCCCGCAGTTTCACCTGGCGGATAGCTTCCATAACCCGGGGGATATCAATACTCCGGGGACAACGAACCAGGCAGACATGACAGGCGGCACAAATCCAGGGGGTGTTGGCTTCTTCCAAGGCCTTCTTTTGCCCTAACTGCAAAAGAGCCATTACCCTTCGCGGGAAAACATTGATATGCTCTTTCATAGGGCAGGAACCGGAACAGGTTCCGCATTGGAAACATTTCTGGAATTCCTGGCCGCTGATTTCTTTGATTCTCTGCCTTAATTGGTCGTCACATTCTGTCTTGGAGGCAAAGATTGGCATCAGGACCTCATTATTACTTAGGCAATTGCTCATTATAAATGACTTGTTGATAGCTTGAAAAGTGACCATTTATGTCGAAAAGGCGGCATCCCCCGCCCGGTGAGAATAAACGCATCTTGTCACATCCTGCCGAAAGTAAAATTATCTAATTATATAATATCCAACGCTATAACACAAGCAATTTGAGATTTATTTCACAAATATTTCCGTTTGACCACCCACCTTTTTCCGATTCCGCTTACACTCTTTTATATTCCGGCAGTCCCCCTTCTCCTGGAATGCAATTTAACCCAACATAAAGAAATACTTTAACTAATAATCATAATTTTATAATAAAGCATATTATAATATCCGCATATATCCCTTAATCGGAAGACATTCCCGTTTCAGGTTTTGCCTTGTTTCTGCCGACGAAGACTATTATTTTAGGTATTATTGTTTGACCGGAGAACATCTCGCCTATGCTGATTCGAGAACTTACCGCCCAGGATATCCCCTTCGCCTGTTCTTTGATAAATATCGAGGGCTGGGGTAATACCGAAGCCAACCTTAAACGTCTCCTTGGACTTGATCCCCATGGCTCATTTATTGCCCTTGATGGCAACAATCCCCTGGGAATTATCACCACTATCGGCTATGACACTTTCGCTTTCATGGGAAACTTAATTATCACCCGGGAGCATCGCGGTCACGGGTTGGGAACCACCCTGCTGGAAAAGGCCCTGGGCTACCTTAAACAAAGAGGATATAAGACCATTGAACTCGACGGTGACTGGCCGGCTATTTCGTTATATCGCAAATTGGGCTTTAAAGATAAATACCTCTCCTTAAGATTCTTCCGTCCCGGCGATAATACTCCCCGCTTCCAATCCTTTTTGCCCGATACCCATGTGTCCGAGATTCTGGAATTCGACCGTCAATTGGCGGGCTTTAATTGCCTCGCATACCTTAAGGAACTTTTGACCGACCACGCCGATTTCACCGTTGTATGCTTAGATAAAAGACTTCATGGTTTTTCAGTCGCCAAACCCCGGTCCGGGGATTTCTTCTTACTGGGGCCAACCCTGGCCGATTCACCGGATTCATTTGAGGCCGTAATTCAAGAGACTATTGAACTTCATGGCGATAAAATTCTTAAACTCGGCCTGTCGGAACATAATCGCGCGGCCATAGATATCCTTCTTAAATACGGCTTCAACTACAACCCACCGTCCTTAAGAATGTATTGGGGCGCGCGCCTCGATTATGAGGCCCGTTTATCCACCATTTGCTCCGGCGATGTCGGTTAGGATTTCCTGCTGACCAATATTTGGTGACTTGATTCCGATCCGAAGGGTGAACGGTCGAAATCTCCGTATTTCGCTTCCAGAAGAAAACCGTTATACTTCAGCAACAACTCCAATTCCAGGGGATAGAACATTCTAAGGTTTAATTCCATGGTTAGTTCTTCCCCTGTATTCTCCAGGTAGTAGTACCACTTGATATGATTGATTTGAGTCGCCTTGTCGTAGACGTTGTTTTCGGAAATAATCACTTTGGCCCCTGATTCGGGATCAATTATTTCCTTAACCGGATATCGTTGCGAGGGGTCCCGACTTAATATATCCGGGCGGGGATTAAACATCTCAATAATAAACCGGCCTTCCGGCGCCAAATGGTTTCTAACCGCCTGAAACAGGGAATTAATATCTTCGGGAGAGTGAATATGACCAAGGGAATTAAAGGGAATTGCAATAAGTCTGAAAAGACGATTGAGATTGAAAGCGCGGCAATCGCCCTGGATAAATTCCACATCAAGTCCCTTGTCGGCCGCTTTTTCGCGGGCTCGCGCCAGCATCGCTTTGGAATAATCCAGGCCAACCACGGCCGCTCCCGATTCGGCCAGAGGTATTGTCAGGCGGCCCGTACCACAGCATAACTCCAGGACGGGGGATCCGTACTTTTCCAAACTATCCAGGTAAAAGGGAATGTCGATTCTATAATTAATATGCTGGGTGTCATACCACCCGGCATTGTCATAAATTGGCTCGCAGTCGATTGGTTTCATGTTTATTTCTCCAGTTTTTTACTTATCGAAAATATAATGCCTGTCGACGGCTCTCAATAGACAATTTTTGAATGAGTTGCCGTCTTAAATGCCACACTTTTTTCCGGGGAGAATATCCATCCCCCGAAAAATCCCATATAAATTTTGGCTTTACATCTTTACCTGTCCAATATAGTTTAGTCCAATACCGTATCCATTCAAAATGCGTCTTTATTAGGTCCTTTGATTTGGCGGAGGATAAAATTGGCCTATTATGAAGTAAGAGATTGGGTAAAAGAATTAAAACCTTCGGGAAAAACCAACCCCGACCTGTCCGGCTATGGCGGCACGGATATCGCCGCCCTTAAAAAAATGTACCGCGCCATGGTCGAGGCCCGCCGAATCGAATTGGAAGAAAAGATCCTTCTGCGTAAGGGCTTTGCCAAGTTTTTCATCGGTTGCGGCGGTAAGGAACTTATCGATGTCGTGGCCGCATCGCTCTTGCGTCCCGATGACCCTTTCATTGGATATTACCGGAATAAGGCCTTCGATATGTATCGCGGTGTTACCATCCGCGAAAAACTAATGGAGGCGGTCGGCGATCCTCGAAGCGGAGCCACCGGCGGGATGCTTCAGCCGGCACACTCCTCTTATCCCGATAAAGCCATTTTGCCGCAGGCTTCCCCGACTGGCTCCCATGCCCTGGAAGCCGCCGGTCTGGGCGATGCCATTAAGAACCCAGCCCCCATCCAGGGTCTTTCCGGATTCCCGGGCGGACGGTATAAAAAGGACGCCGTAGTCATGTGCGCTATCGGCGAAGGGGCTACTTCTTCCCCGGAATTTCACCGCGCGGTGTTTTATTCGGTCTTCAGCAAAACACCCAATATTTTTGGCATCTATAACTGCGGCTGGGCCATTGCCACTTCGGTGGATGAGCAATTTCCCGAGGGCAATCCCACGACTACCTTTGAGGGACTGCAACGATTCGGTTTGAAGATTTTCAACTTCGACGGCACCAATATCAAAGAATCTCTTCGCTCTTTCCGGGAGATGGCGGAATATGTTCGTTCCGGGGCGGGACCGGCTATTGCCAACATTATTGTCATCCGACTGGAATCGCACTCCGGTTCCGACGACCAATCGCATTATATGGAACTTGACGAACAAAAATATCATATCGAAAATGACCCCTTGCGAAAGACCGCCGGGGAACTCATTGCCGATGGTATCTTTCAGCCCGAGGAAATCGTGACCCTTTTCAACGAAATCGACACCGCGGTAAAATCGATATCGGCCGATGTCACCGCCGACATCCGCGAGAAAACCGCCTCCGAGGTTTTAAATAAAGTCTATAGTTATGATTTCGATAAAGCGCAGGAAACATGGAATCAAATGCTGACGGAGCGACGACAGCGGCGAATCGATAAATATAAGGAATTCCATCAGCGAGGTTTCTTTGACTCCCCCGAACTGCCCGAAAACCTCCCCCCCATGACGATGCGGGCGGCTATAAATTTTACCCTCTTTGACCTTATGATTTTGTCCGACGATGCCATCCTGTTTGGCGAAGACGTGGCCGATTTCCCCTTACGGATTTATCGCAAGGGTGAAGAAACCCTGCGGCAATATAGGGGTAAGGGTGGCGTCTTTCTGGTGACCCATAACCTGCAAAGGGCTTTTGGCCCCGAACGCGTTTTCAATACCCCCCTGGACGAAGCCGGTATTCTGGGGCGGGCCCAGGGACATGCCTATCAGGGCCGCATTCCCATCCCCGAAGTACAGTTCATCGATTATATGTCACCCTGCTATCAGCAAATTAAAGATCGCATCGCAACCTGTTATCAGCGTTCCAATACCCATTTTAAATTGCCGATGATTATCCGTACTTCTTACGGCGGTTATAAGCAGGGCGCCGGCGCCATGTGGCATTCTGAAGCCAACCTCGGGACGTACATCAATATTCCCGGTCTCGATGTCGTCATTCCTTCCAATGCCGCCGACGCCGCCGGCTTGCTGCGTACCGCTTTCACCTGCGGTAACCCGGTTTTATTCTGCGAAGCCGTGGCCCTTTATAATCGCCCCAATTGGGAAGGTCTGGATATTAAAGCCAAATATCCGGCCATCGACGACCTGATTCCGTTCGGCAAAGCAAAAGTCTATAACGAAACCAACCACGATATAGCCCTGATTAGTTACGGCATCACTTTACCCATGTGCCTGAAAGCCGCCCGGCTCCTGGAAGAAGGCGGCATCAAGGCCAGAGTGGTGGATCTGCGCACCGTCAAACCGATCGATTGGGAAACGATTGAAAAAACCGTCAAAGACTGTTCCCGTATAATAGTCGTCGCCGAAGACCGCTTTCACGGCGGGGTCGGTCCGACCATCGCGGCTTATATCGGCGATAAATTATTCGATTTTCTCGACGCTCCCGTGAGGGTCATGACGGCCCAGGATGCCCGCGTGGCATACGGTAATGACGGCGACAGGATCTGTCTTCCCCAAACCGATAAAGTGGTTCAAACTGCCAGGGAATTAATGGCTTATTAAGAGTTCGAATATCCCGGAAATCAGGCCAATGATTAACATTGGCCTTTCTTTTTTCAGGAACGTCGGTTTCCGGTCAAGCGTATAAATAATCATCATATTGACAAATGCCGGATAAACCCTAATATTGGCGACAAAAAAACAATAAAAACTTATGATTTCAGTAAAAAATCTAACCAAATATTACGGTTCCTCCCTGGCCGTAAATAATATCTCCTTCGATGTGGACAAGGGATCGGTGGTGGGATTCCTCGGCCCCAACGGCGCCGGCAAATCCACCACAGTCCGCATTATCACCTGTTATCTGGCCGCCACCACCGGGGTGGTTACGGTAGACGGCCACGATGTCCTTACCGAGGCCCTCCAAGTGCGCCGCAAAATCGGCTACCTGCCGGAAAACACACCCCTTTATCTGGAATTAAATGTCGTCGATTATCTCCGCTTTATGTTCGATATGCGGAAGCATCCCGGACAGCAAAACGGCCACCAGATAAAGGAAGTCATCGGAATCTGCGGCCTGGATGAAGTCAAGCATAAGAATATCGGCGAACTTTCCAAAGGGTATCGCCAACGGGTGGGACTGGCCCAGGCTATGGTCCATAACCCCGATATTTTAATCCTCGACAAGCCCACCGTCGGCCTGGATCCCAACCAGATTATCGAAATCCGAAATCTTATCAAAGAACTGGGAAAACTGAAAACCATTATTATCTGCTCTCACATTCTTCCCGAAGTCGAGGCCACCTGCAATAAAGTCCTGATTATCCATGAGGGCCAAATCGTGGCCGATGGCACACCGTCGGATTTGCGTACCTCATTCGAGGGCAAAGGCAAGATTTTCATCGAGATAAAAAATAACATCCCCGATTTTCTCGAAAAAGTAATCCGGGTGGCCGGCATCGACCGCCTTCTTCAAAATTCGCCCGTTACCGAAAATCTCTCCCGGATCAGCATGGAAACAGTCAAGGGCGTGGATCCTCGCGAAGATATTTTCCGTCTTTGCACCCAGACGGATTCGGTTCTCCTGGAGATGAAACGCGAAGAAACCTCGCTTGAGGATGTCTTCCGGCAATTGACGCGGAAGGAGGGGTAAGCCATGTCGCAAATATTGATATTGGCCCGCAAGGAACTGAAATCGTATTTTGACTCCCCGGTCGCCTACGTCGTCATCACTCTTTTCCTGCTCATTGCCGGGTGGCAATTCACCACCTCCCTTTTCCTGGCGAATACGGCCGACCTGCGGCAATTATTCGGCATTATTCGTTTTATCCTCTTATTTTTCATCCCGGCCGTGTCCATGAGACTCTTGTCGGAGGAAAAAAGGGTCGGGACCATCGAACTGCTTTTGACCATGCCGCTTAAAGAATGGCAGTTGGTTATGGGTAAATTCCTGGCGGCCTACGCCCTGATTGCCATAACCCTGATTTTAACCGGGGTTCATTACATTACCATTGCCTCCGTAGGCAACCCCGATTTCGGGGCCACCCTGGGCGGATATCTGGGATTGATTCTGATGGTCGGCGTTTACCTGGCCATCGGCATCTTTACTTCGAGCCTGACCCAGAATCAGATAATCGCCTTTATTCTGGCTTTCGTGATTATTTTCGTCTTTTACATTCTGGATAAAGTGGTTTTTTTCATGCCCCATTTTATCGCCAACCTGCTGGAACTTCTTTCCACCGATTATCATTTCGGCAACCTGGCCCGGGGCGTTATCGATTCCCGAGATATCATCTATTATCTGTCTATGATGTTTTTCTTTTTATTTTTGACTTCCCAGGTTCTGGAAAGCAGGAAGTGGAAATAATATGGCCAAAGAAATTAAAACCCGTTCGGCGGCGCTGATGCTGATAATTATTACCGGCGCCATTCTCGTTATCATAAATCTAATCTCTCTCAACCTGTTTTCACGGGCCGACCTGACCGACGATAATATCTATTCCCTGTCCGACGCTTCCCGCGGATTGGTCGAAGGACTCTCCGATCGCCTGACGGTTCGGGCCTATATCTCCGAAGATCTCCCTTCGCCCCACAATGGCGACGCCCGCTATTTAAAGGACCTTCTCGATGACTACCGGGCGTACTCCAACGGCAAACTGGGTTATGAATTTATCGACCCGGTTAAAACCAATAAAGAGCAGGAAGCCATGGGATATCGCGTCCCCCCTATCCAGTTCAATGTCTTCCGAAACGACAAAACCGAGTTTATCAAAGCCTATAAAGGACTGGTCCTGCTTTATGGCGATAAACAGGAAGTCCTCCCCTTTATTGAAAATACCGAAAATCTGGAATACGACCTCTCCCGAGCCATAAAAAAACTGACCGTATCCCAAATCCCTTTTATCGGTTTTACCATCGGCAACGGCGAACCTGATATGTCCCAGGGATTGAGTGCCGCCTTCGGTGTTCTGCAACAGGAATACCAGGTTCAATTCATGGACCTGGATAACCTTCGCAATCTGCCTCCCAACTTATCCGCCCTGTTTGTCGTCTCGCCCAAAGGAAAATTGAGCCAGTGGGAATTATATCTTATCGACCAGTTTATCATGCGGGGCGGCAAGGTGGCCTTCCTTCTCGATCGTTTCGAGGTTGATATGCGACAATCAATGGTTACTCCGATAGATATCGGTCTGGATTCCCTTTTAATCGGGTATGGCATCGCCTATCAGAACAGCCTGGCCATCGACATGCAGTGTAATGTCATCCCCGTTATGCGCCAGATGGGCGCCTATCAGGTTCAAAGCCTGGCCCAGTACCCCTATTTTATCAAGGTCGCCAATTTCAGCCAGACCAATCCCGTGGTTAAAGACCTGAATTCCCTGGACCTGCTTTTCGCCTCGCCCCTGGACGTTAACGTCCCCGTCCCGGAAAATATCACCCGCGAGATTATCCTGTCTACATCCGAATATTCCGGCACCAGAATGGTACCCATCGATATCTCTCCGGAAAAACAGTATATCCAGTCGGATTTTAATCAAAAAAACCTCCCCCTGGCGGCCGTCCTGACGGGCAAGTTCACCAGTCAATTTTCCCGGGATAACATCCCGCAGTATGTCGGTCCGGATACCGCTTCGACGACGCCACTGCCTCAATATAATGATCTTTCTCTGGATGTGACAAATCTGGTTGCCGTCGGATGCGGCTCTTTTGTCACCGATGAATTCCGCCGCAATCAGGCCGGCTTTATATTTCTGTTGAATCTGGCCGACTGGTTAACGCAGGATAAAGGACTTATTTCCATCCGTTCCCGGGCCAATACCATCAGAACTTTGGAACCTGTTTCCGACGCCACCAGGAATCTCCTGAAGTACGTCAATATCCTGGCCATGCCCCTGGCCATTGTCATCTTCGGCCTGGTACGCTGGCAAGTCAAACGCGCCTTACGGAAAAAGGAGGCCGCATGAGACGATTGGCTATTCCGGCCGCCGTTTTGATAATACTGCTGGCCGCCTGGTGGCTGCAAAGCAGCCTGGAGAAAAAGAAACTGGCCGGTCCCATAGAGTCCGATTTTCTGAAACTGGATTGTTCCCGAATTGATCGAATTACTACCGCGCCGCTCGGCGAAAAGTTGAACCTGGTTAAACTCGATGGGATATGGCATTTGGACGGCGAACCTCCTCATCGGGCCGACCAATACGCCGTGGAAAACATCTTGTCGCGCGTTTGTACCCTGGCCGTAGGCAATATCTTCTCCGATAACCCGGCCCGCCAGAAAGATTTCATGGTCGATAATGAAACCGGAAACATGGTTTCCTTTTATGCCGGGGAATTGCTTCTGGCCCAGTTTTATGTCGGTCGTCTTAATCCCGAAATGACAGCCGCCTATATCAGAAAACCGGAATCCGACGAGGTCTATCTGGCGCCGCCGGCGCTCTCATTTGCCTTCCATATGACACGGGCCCAATGGATCGACAAAACCGTCTTTAAATTCGATCGCGATTCTCTCCGCGACGTGGAAATTATTTATCCCGATAAAAGTTATCGCCTCATTCGTCACGACCAAAACAAGTGGGAGTTCGTCAAGGAGCCGGTGATGAAAGGTTTCGAACCCGCCGCCCAGCCCCTGACGGTTTTCCTAAGTCAGGTTTGTGATCTCCGGGCCGTCGATTTGGTCAATGCCTCCGATAATGGCAAAGTCGATTTCGAGAATTGGTCCCTGGTGGTCAGGATCAATCCCATTAATGGGGAATCACAATCGATAGAATTTGCGGCCGTTCCCCCGGGAGAAAAAGTGAACCGCTTTTATATTCGGCGTTCGGGCAGTCCCGACACTCTGGTCGTTTCCAATCTGACCTATGCCACCCTGGCCAAAGATTATGACAGCTTCGCCGCCCCGAAATAAAGGAAAACTAATTTCAGGTAGCGACAATGAATAATACTGACCGGGCAAACATATTCCACAAATTCATTCCCGATCAGCCAAGTTAGGAGAGACGATGCGCCCCTTTGAAATAAAAAAAGATATCTGGTGGGTCGGCGTGGTCGACTGGAACCTGCGCGATTTCCACGGTTACGAAACTGAAAAAGGCTCGACCTACAACGCCTACCTCGTAAAAGGCGCCGGAAAAACTGTTCTGTTTGATACCGTCAAAAGCGATTACACGTCGAAATTTATACATAACCTTAAACAGGTCATAGAGCCCGAAAAAATCGACTATATCGTATCCAATCATGCCGAAATGGACCACACCGGCGCCCTGCCCGAGGTCATTGAAATAGTCAAACCCGAAAAACTCTTCGTGACCCGTAAAGGTATGGAAACCCTTAACGCCCACTTCCATAAAAACGACTGGCCGTTTGAAATTGTCGACAAAGAAACGGGGTTGGATATCGGCGGCAAGACCATCGAGTTTATCGGTTCGCCCATGCTTCACTGGCCCGAAAGTATGGTCTCTTATATTCCGCAGGACGGACTCCTTATCTCCAATGACATTTTCGGACAGCACTTGGCGACTTCCGAGCGCTTTGACGACCAGGTGGAAATGGGTGAATTGAAATGGCAAACCGCCAAATATTATGCGAATATTTTCAACGGCGTCTCCAACGCCATGAAGAAATTCATTGAAAAAATCGAAGAGAGAAAACTCGACCTGCAACTATTGGCCGTTGACCATGGCGTGATATGGCGCAAAAACATTCCGGAAGTCCTGAAATGGTATCGCTTCTGGGCCAATCAGGAAAGTCTGAAAAAGGCCGTTGTCGTATACGACACCATGTGGGGAAGCACTTCCAAAATGGCCAATGCCATTGTCGGCGGTTTGGTTGAGGCCGGCGTCTCGGCGAAATTATGCGATTTGCGCTATAATCACCGCAGTGACGTCATCACGGAAATACTCGATACCCGGGCCATTATTCTCGGCTCCCCGGTTCTGAACAAAGGCATTCTGCCTCAAATGGGGGATTTTATTACCTATATGAAAGGGCTTCTCCCCCGAAATAAAATCGGGACGGTTTTCAGTTCCTACGGCTGGAATGATGCCGCCGGCAAAATCCTGACCGAAGCCCTGGAAGAAATAAAGGTGAACATGGTCGATCCCGGTATAAGCGTCAATTATGTCCCGACTCATGACGACCTTAAGAAATGCCATGAACTGGGACTGAAGGTCGGAAAGGCGATTTTGGCGGGTTAATTTCCAATCTTGAATTCCATAATAAAAAATATTATTGCCCTTCCCCCTGTCGCTTCAATAATCTTCTTCCCTTATCAGTCAATTCATAGTAAGTATGATTGCGGTGTTTTATCCATTTGCCTTTAACGATTCCCTTGCGGTATTGAATCATCCGTGGTTCCACCCTGGCCAAAAGTCCCATATCCCGGAGTTTCTTATGCCGCGCAAAAACAACTTCGGTCGCAACGCCCAGCATTTCGGCCACAACTAGGGTATAATCGAATCCGTATTCGCCGTGGTGCGCCAGGATGGCCCGGTCAATTTCATCCAGTTCCTCCATATCCGGATCAACCTCGGCGCTCTTCTCCATCAGAATATCTTTCCAATCCAATTTTACCAGCCTTTGAGGATCGGCTTTAGCCAGATTGGGGCAGTCGGAACGGTGGACTTTTATAAAACGCTCCTGGCTATAATAACCGGTTATTAAATCCCCCGTCTGCGGACAGCAGCAATTGGCCAGGATATAGTCTTCATTTAATTCCATTTCTATGTTGCCAATATAATATCAAGTCCTGAAAGCGGCTCCCCTTTTATGCCCGAATACCTGCCGGAATTTATCTTCTAATTGTTGCCTAACTTCTTCCAAAGATTATCTTAAGACATGCCCTATTGGAAAAGCCTTAAAAAAGGTGACTTATATATTTATTCGGTCTCCGGAATTTTTATCATCGCCGGATTACTCTTCCGTTTCTATGATCTGGATATCGACCCGCCCCTCTTTTTCAGCGACACCAGCCAGGATTTATTAACCGACCCCTACAATGTCGTCTGGTTCGCCCGTAACGCCGTCCTTTTCGGCGATTGGGATATTTTCGATTATCCTCGTTGGATTATATTTAAATACTCGATAACCTCTTTTAGCGGCTATCTGGCCTTTCTGGCCCTGGGTGTCTCGCGTCTGGCCGTCAATTTTTCGGCCGTCATGCTAAGCACCGCCGGTCTCATCCTGGCCGCCCTGGCGGCCGGCCGTATCTCGCGCCGGGGAGGCTTCATAACCGCGGCCTTGTTATTATGCCATATGCCGCTGATGGTCTACGGCCGCTACCCTTTCCTTGAAAATGGATTGATCTTTATCAGCGGTCTTCTATTTTTTATTACCATATGGAATCGCTCTTTGACGACCACCATTCTTCTGTCCGGTCCCCTGCTCGCTCTGGCAATTTTGTCCGGCAAACTCTTTGGTTTGGTCCTGATCGTCCCTTCGGCAATAGTCATTTACGGGGAATCCTCGCGGGCGCGATTTCGAAACCTGCTCCTCTTCGCGCTTACCACCCTGGTTTCTATCGCCGCTTTGCTTTGGATATTCCACGGCGGTCACCTTGAAAAAATCTTGGCCTATTTCTCCGAACAGACAACCGGTATGTACGGTTTCCCGGAGGCGCTGACATCGCCCCAAAGATTTTTCGAGCAAATGATTTCTTTCGGCGCCGAAGCCCGGTTTTTTTATTATACACCCTTTTTCCTGGCCCTGCTCTTTATCTGCGGTCTTGGCGCCATCCTGAATCGCTCTCAAACTACGCCATCGCCGCTCCGGCGCCGTATGCATCTTTTCTGCCTGGGATGGTTTTTCGCCGGCATGGCCCTGCTGATGATTATGAATTACCGGCCCCTGCGCTATGAACTTTTCCTTGTCATTCCTCTGGCCGTTCTTGCCGGAACTTATATGACCGATTCGAAACCTTCCTTGTCGAAAACTCCCCAATGGATTTCCATCCTTCTCCTGATTTTAGCCTGCTGGTATTTCCTTACCCAAAACGCCGTCAATATCCTGGGGCTTACCAACAAGGAAACCGAAATCGCTCGGACAGTCTGGTATGTCCTTCCGGCGGGACTTATTATGGCAGGAATAACATATTTCTATCGCCGCCGTATTTCGGCCCTGGCCAGCGCTGTCCATGTCGTCCTCTGGGTTTTGGCCCTGATATTTGTCCTCAATCAAACCCGATGGACTTACGGCTGGCTTTCCCAAACGCCCCATGCCTTGAAAGAAGCCAATGAAGACCTGGCCCAGATTCTGTCCCCCGAAGCCGTCGTCATGGGGCCCTACGCCCAAAGCCTGACCATAGACAATAACCTTAAATCATTTATTTATATGTTCGGCCTGGCTCAAACTGAACCCGATCTTTTTGAAAAACAACCCCTGACACACCTGGCGGTCGATATCAGCAATTGGGAATCGGCCGCCGCCAAATATCCCCTTTTATCCCGGGTTAACTGGATAACCAGTTACTGGATTCGCGAAATCCAAATCAGAATTGTCCGTCTCGATGATTCCTTATTGACCGGTTGGGGCCGAGCCTATAGTCCGACTGACTTCGAAAAAGCGATTTGGTTTTATCATCATGCCCAGGCCGACAGCTGCCTTAAATATCTCCAAAGTTTTATGGATAAGTATCCCAAAAATAAATCCGGGCTCGTTTTACTCTCGAATCTGCTCTATACCAAGGGAGCATATCGCCAGGCTTTTGAAACCTACGATCGACTTATCTCTTATTATCCCGATGATTTCTCATTATACTTGACCGCCGGGATTCAAAGATACGAGGCTTACCTGCTGACCAATAACCAGCGCTTTCTCCAGGAGGCGGAAAATCTCTTTGATAAATCTCTGGCCATAAATCGTTACGCCGCTTCCTCCATTAATGAAATTAAACAATTGGCCGAGGACTACCGGAATCGACCTTAGACAAAATCCATTTAAAACTCTATTGGGCCGGCCTGGCAAAAAAAACAATTGACCGGGGCCGAAGCATTCCCTTAGTTAGGCAGGCACGTAAAAGTAAAAGATTCGGAGTTATTGATAAATGTCTAAAAAATCGATCGGTTATCTAAATCCCATCCTTGGATTATCCCTATTAATCCTGGTTATATTCACTGGCTCATGTTCTGAAAAGAAAGCCCCGTCTCCCCTGACAGATCACTATTACGGAGTCTGGGCCAATCAGGATTGTCAATTGGTCAGGACCGGTAAATTTTCCCTGTTATTCCAGCGCTACGACAATAAAATCGCCTGTGTCCTGCAAAGGCTGACAATTTGGGAGGATTCCCTGAATCTCAATACTCGGGGGATCGCCATTTTTGATACTTCCACGCACTCCTGCCTGATTGAGGCCAAAGACCTGTACGCCGGAGAAGACATTATTATTAACACCGATCAGGACCGGCAAACCAAACTGACGACCTTTACATACACTTGCATCAATGGCCAGGATAGTATACTCATCGGTTATAATGAAAAACCTGTGGAAATAATCCGGAAAAGCGATAATTCTTTGAGGACTCTTACGCCCAACGGAACCTGGCAGGAAATGCAGAAAATAGAAAATATCGAATTGGTCGAGCCTTATAATATGCGGGTAGCGGATTCCGCGAGTGTGGCCACCTGCCTCCAGGAGTGGTCATTGGGGACAGGACGACAGCGGGCGCCCGGCGGATATATCGTGGGCATCCCCATCAATACCAATCGCCATTCCTTTGCTTTCGTTTTCACCGCCTGGAATGACAATTTTACCGTCTATTGTCGGGCGGCCCGAATCCATTCCTCCGATAAAGGAACCGTTTTCAGCCCCAATATTCGGCTTATCAGAGCCCCGGAATTATTCGAAATATTTATGGCCCCCGATCTTCTCGCCGAAGCGAGGCAGGACCTCGAAATTGTCCCCACTCTGTTTAATCCCGCCGAACCCACGGTGACTCCGCTGGGAGAATACTGGTCGTTGAAAGCCATCGAGGACAGCGTTATCACCCTTAACGGCATTGGCCAATACTATTACTATGTCCCCACCGCCAAAGACTCCGATAAACTCCTGGAGTGGTTTAAATATGTGGTCTACGATAGTGCCGGCGTTAAGGCAATGACAGGCAGGGGGGAAAAGGAATAACCATGGCCGAATCCGGGACGACTATCACCTGGGAAGATTTTGAAAAGATCGAGATTCGCGTCGGCACCATTGTGGACATCGAAGACTTCCCCGAGGCCCGCAAGCCGGCCTTTAAATTGAAAATCGACCTGGGCGTAGCGGGCATCAAATCTTCCAGCGCCCAGTTTACCAAACTTTATTCCAAACCGGAACTTCTGGGACGCCAGGTCATTTGCGTTTGTAATTTTCCGCCCCGGCGTATCGGCCCCTTTGTCTCCGAAGTCTTGACCACCGGTTTTATTATCGAGGACGGTGTCGTGGTTCTGGCCATTCCCGAGCGGCCGGTCCCCAACGGAACCCGCCTGGCCTGATTATAAATTAATGTCCAATTCCCCGAGCGATTGCCCATTTCCGCTTTTTTATTTATTATTTGATTCGGCGAATAATTAATTCGATTATTGGGAATATGATGATGAGCGAACAATGGCGCAAATATCCCACTCCCCTCATTATCGGAGTCATACTCGCGGTATTTCTTATCCTCCGTTTTCTCTATCTGGATTGCGATCCGCCTCTCCAGTTTAAAGCCGCCAGTCGCGACTTGATAACCGATCCTTACAATGTCACCTGGTTTGCCCGCAATGCCGTTTTATTCGGGGATTGGGATATCTTTGATTATCCCCGCTGGATAGTCTTTAAATATTCACTCTCATCGCTGGCCGCCTGGCTGTCATTTTTCATCCTGGGCGTCTCCCGCATCAGCGCCAATCTCTCGGCCATTTTTCTCAATTTGGCCGGCCTGGGGTTTTTTATATGGGGCATCGGAAAAAAATCCCGCCATGGCGGATATATTGCGGCGCTCTTATTAATTCCCAACTTCCTTTTATTCGTTTATGGCCGATACCCCTTCCTGGAAAACGGCCTGATATTCATCGGCGGGCTTCTCTTCTACTTATTCTGCCGGCAATCTTCCTTCCGCTTTACGCCGGCAATCCTGGGACTCCTATGTGCGATTGCCGTCTTGATGGGAAAGCTCTTCGGCTTTATCCTGATTTTTCCTCTCGGCATTTGCCTATTGATCGAAAAAAGAAATGATTATATAAAATCATTGGGGCTGACCCTGATTTCATTTCTGTCCGGATTAATACTCCTGGCTGTCCTTTTCTTTGGTACTGAAATTCAGACTGTATACAAGTATCTGACCGAACAAACTGTCGGCATGTACGGTTTCCCCGAGTCCCTCCAATCTCCCCTGCGGTTTGTCGAACAATGTCTGACTTTCGGCGGCGGTTCCATGCTGGTTAATCTGCAGTTCTTTCTCTTTATATTGGGCGTCTTATCGCTTCTTATCCTTCTTTTGAGACCCGATATCAAAGAATTCCTGAAAAATAACCTCCCCTTGCTCTTCTGCCTCATCTGGTTTCTGGCCGGCTATTTTATCCTGGCCCTCCCCAATCATCGTCCCTTGCGGTATCAATTATTTCTTCTCCCGCCTTTGGCCGGTGTTGTGGCCTTTGCCTTTTCTTCCAAATTCGATATGTCCGAAGTCCGCTTCCCCGGCTGGATACGGAGCCTGGCGATCCTGGCTGTTCTGTGGTACTTCGCCGAACAGGCCATCATGACTTATTATCGCGAGATTGATTACCAGGATGCCGGTTTGGCTTTCAAAATGATCTGGGTTGCCTTTCCGCTGGCTTTAATTCTGTCAGCCGCGGCCCTTTATTTCCGGCGGGCTTTTTTGAAAATAGTCTTTTACCGCAATATCATTCTGATTGTCTTGACCGTTTTATTTATCGGAAACCAGAGTCTTATGATTTTTGACTGGTTCACCAATCGCAGTTATACCCTGAAAGAAACCAATCGCGATGTGGCCGAATGTCTGGGAGAAAGAGCACTCCTAATCGGCCCCTTCGCCTCCGCCCTGACGATCGATAACCAATTTCCCGCCTTTATCTATATGTTCGGTCTGGCGGAAAAAGAACCGGACCTGTTTCGCCGCTACCCCTTCACCCATCTGGCCGTGGACCCCTCCAACTGGGACGAAGCCTTCGCTTCCTATGGCCAGTTGGCCGGCTCCGAGGAAATTTTCCAGCAAATCCTGGCCTACTCCCGAGTCAGTCTGGTTCGCCTGAACCGCGGCCTGCTTCAGGGGAATTATTCCAGTTATGTAAAAACCGATTATGAACTCGCCGCCGATTACTTTGGCGCCCGACGCCTGGACAGCGGCATGATCTATCTGGAGCGATTCCTTGAGAAATACCCCCGGAACAAACCGGGTCTCTATTTAAAGGCGGAGTACTTCTTACTTGGCAAGCAACTGGAGCCGTGCGAGAATACTGTAAATAAATTGACGGATTTATACTTTCGCGATTTCAGCGTCTTGTATAAGGCAGGATATCTTTATTATCGGATGTACCGCTATTCCGGCCTCGAAAAATACCGTTTAAAAGCTGACTCTTTATTTGCCGCCGCGGCTTCCCGATATCCGGAACTTAAAGAACAGGTTATTACCCTGAAGAGTAAAATCGACCAGGGCCAGGAATAATTAAAAGTAATGAAGTTCTGGCCCTCGTTCTGCGCCTTATCCAGCGTGTTCACGAAATCCATGGGGGCAGATAATCCCCGCCTGCCCTTCGAAAGTCTGGCGCCCCATCCGAAAGCGGTTACACCGCTATGGCGGGTCGGTTATTGGGAATGAGCATTATGGCAAAATTCGTCTGATGACTTAAAAAATAACTCACCTTACGCCAACAGCCGGGTAAATTCCTCATAGGGAATAATCGGCCAGGTCTCCGTCTCCAGAATGCCTCTATTATTGATTTCCGAAGCCACCCGAAATGCCTGGGTTTGATCCTGCGCCTGAAAGACAGCCACGAAATCGTATCGTCCCATGGTTGCATATAAATGGTTCACCTTGATATTGTGAACCTTGAATACCTCAAAAGACTCGCTGATGTCCGTTGACAGGGTCGTTCGGGGTCTTTTGGCCTGCGGGTTAATCGTCATGGCCATCATAAAGTCCGGCATAATTCCTCCTACACTCCATATGTAGTTATTATCTGGTCTTTATTTTTACCCAGTATATTAAATTTCTCCCCTATTTTGGCGAATGCCGCGATTGCCTTTTCCAGATGCGCCTTCTCATGCCCTGCCGAAATCTGAACCCTGATGCGGGCTTCCCCTTTGGGGACCACGGGAAAACAGAACCCGATCACATATATCCCCTCAAAATACAAATCCCGCGCCATGTCCTGCGCCAGTTTGGCGTTGTATAACATGACCGGGACAATGGGATGCGCTCCCTCTATAATATTCAGGCCCAGCCTGGTCATTTCCCGGCGAAAATACTGCGTATTGTCCATCAGTTTTTTCCGCAACGAATCGGTTTCATCGAGAAGATCAAATGCCGCGATTCCGGCCGCGACAATAACCGGCGGCAGGGTATTGGAAAAGAGATAAGGCCGGGATTTCTGCCTCAAGATGGCGATAATCTCCTTGCGCCCGGTGGTGAAACCTCCCGACGCACCCCCCATGGCCTTGCCCAGGGTGGAAGTAATAATATCAATCCTGCCCATCACATTATTATACTCAAGCGAGCCTCGGCCCCGTTCGCCCAAAACTCCGGTGGCGTGGGAATCATCCACCATTACCATGGCGCAGTATTCCGCCGCCAGTTCCAGAATCCGTTTAAGATTGGCAATATCCCCGTCCATGGAAAAGACGCCATCCGTGGCAATCAGGATATTCCTGATGGGAACCGGCTCCTTGCCCAATCCGGAACCATCCCAGATATCCATCCCTTCCCGGGCCTGCTTCAGGGTGTTTTCCAGGGAGTTCATGTCGGCATGCCCGTAAATAAAGCGCTTGGCTTTGCAGAGACGAATGCCATCGATAATACTGGCATGATTCAAAGAATCGGTAATGACGGCATCCTCGGGCCCCAATAAAGCCTCAAATAATCCTCCATTGGCATCGAAACAGGAGGAATACAGAATGGTGTCTTCCGTCTGATAAAAGGCCGATATTCTCCGCTCCAGTGACTTATGCAAATCCTGTGTCCCGCATATAAAGCGGACCGAGGCCAGCCCGTAACCGTAGTTTTCCAACGCCCTTTGTGCGGCCTCTATTATCCGCGGGTGATTGGCCAGGCCGAGATAATTATTGGCGCAAAAATTCAAAACTTCATGCGGGTCCGAACCGGCCGGGAAACTCACTTTTATGTTGGCTTTTTGGTCCGACAGGAGAATACGCTCTTCCTTGTACAACCCCGCTTCGCGTATTTTGAGCAGTTCCTGATTAAAATCGTACTTAATTCGTTGATACATTCTCACACCTTGAAATTATCGACTTTATTCCGCCTGGAGCAGTTCTCGATTACCGCCCCGTATTATATAACAAATTTAGGGATAAAAAACAAAAAAGGCCACCTTCTTTTGAAGGTGGCCTTAAGGTAAGGCTTACATGCCGAATTTATCGATAATCTCCTGCTTGGTCTTATGCAGAATATCGAATTTCTTTCCCGCCCCGGTAAAAGCCTCGAGAGCCTTTTCCAGATGATGTCTTTCATGGGCCGCCGATAATTGGGTGCGAATACGGGCCTGGCCTTTGGGTACAACCGGGAAGAAAAAGCCCACCGCATATATACCATGCTCATAAAGTTCCCGCGAGAAGTCCTGTGATAATTTGGCATTGAATAACATCACCGGAACAATGGGCGTTTCGCCTTCCTTAATTATCAGCCCGGCCTCGGTCAGCCCTTTCCTCCAGAATTCCGTGTTCTTTTCCAGTTTGTCGCGCCGTTCGGTCGTTTTGCTGATAATATCCAGAACGCGGTTGGCCCCGGAGACCACCACCGGCGGAATCGTATTGGAAAAAAGATACGGCCGCGCCTTTTGACGGCACATCTCGACTATTTCCCGCCGCCCGGAGACACAGCCGCCCGAGGCTCCCCCTAAGGCCTTGCCCAGGGTCGTCGTAATAATATCGATCTTTCCCACCACGCCGCAATGCTCATGAGTGCCGCGGCCGGTCTTGCCGATAAACCCGGTGGCATGGGAATCATCGACAAAAACCATGGCGTTGTATTTCTCGGCCAACTCCACAATCTTGTCCAGTTTGGCCAGGTCGCCGTCCATCGAAAATGACCCGTCGGTTATAATCAACTTCACCCGGGCCTTTTGATGCAATTGGAGTTTTTCTTCCAGATGCCCCATATCGGAATGCTTGAAAGTATCCGTTTGCGCTTTACATAACCGCATCCCGTCGACTATCGAGGCATGCACCAGGCGGTCCGAAATCATGACATCTTCCGGCGTCAAGACCGCTTCGAAAACCCCGGCGTTGGCATCCATACAGGAAGGAAATAAAATAGTATCCTCTGTGCCCAGGAAAGCCGTCAACTTCTTTTCCAGTTCCTTATGAATGTCCTGGGTGCCGCAGATGAAGCGAACCGAGGACATCCCGTAGCCCCGGTGTTCCAACCCCTTGCGCGCCGCCTCAACCACATCGGGGTGCGACGACAGCCCCAGGTAGTTGTTGGCGCACATATTAATTACCTTCTTGTGGCTGGAGCCAACGGGAAACTCCACCTCAATTTCGGAACTCTGGGGGGCGCATATTATTCTTTCTTCCTTGAAGATGCCGCTCTCCCGAATCGTCTCCAGTTCCTTCTGGTAAATAGCCCTTATATCCTGACTGAATGCCATAAATCACCTATTCCACTTTGTATCTTTTTAATAGAACTGCGATATTATTGACGGTATCGAACGCCTCCGGCGTGGCCTCATCGGGCGGGATTTTTATGTTGTACTTGTTTTCCAGGAAAACCAGAAGCGATACCATCGAAAACGAATCGACAATTCCTCCGGAAATGAGCGGCGTTTCAAAAGTGATTTCCCGATCATCATCTTCCTCAAGATACTCTTTTTTAACGTAATTCAAGACAACGTTCTTGACGTCTGACATAGCCGTCTCCTTTATTTGTTATCAATCGTTTTCCAGGGTCGAAGTATCACCGATTTCCTCACCCCATTCCTTGGCCCGTAAGAGTCGACGCATAATCTTGCCGCTTCGCGTTTTGGGCAGGGAATCCACAAACTCGATTTCCTGCGGCATGGCCAGAGGTGACAGACGTTTCCTCACGAAATTCATGATATCGAGATTCAGGTCTTTGGATGCCGTAAAGCCCGGCTTAAGGGCAATAAAGGCCTTAACCACCTCCATATTAACCGGATCCGGCTTGCCCACCACGGCCGATTCGGCCACGGCTTCATGTTCCAGGAGCGCCGATTCTATCTCGAATGGCCCCACCAGATGTCCGCCGGTATTTATCACATCGTCATCGCGGCCGACAAACCAGTAATAACCTTCCTCATCGATACTGGCCCGATCACCGCTGATATACCAGCCATTTTTGAATTTGCTTTTGTAAGTGGACTCGTTATTCCAGTAAGTCCGTATCATGGACGGCCAGTTGGGTCGAAAGGCAATCAGCCCGACCACCCCCGTGCGATCCAGCGGCTCATATGTTTTCAGATCAAGAACCGTAGCGGTAATTCCCGGAAAAGGCCGTCCCATCGAACCCGGTTTGACATTCATCCCCGGGTAATTGGAAATCATGATACTCCCGGTTTCCGTCTGCCAGTAAGTATCATAAAACGGCTTGCCGAAAGCCTCTTTGGACCAGATAACAGCCTCGGCATTCAGCGGTTCTCCCACCGAGCAGAGATGCCGCAACGAAGAAGTATCGAATTTCCGCACCAAGGCCGTTCCTTCCTTCATCAGCGACCGGATGGCCGTCGGCGCCGAATACCACATCGTCACTTTATGCTTCTCGATAAATTTGTACCAGGCGTCGGCCCTGAATCCCGAATCGAGCACGCATTGGGTCACCCCGTTGGACCAGGGGCCGATAATCCCGTACGAAGTCCCGGTCACCCAACCGGGGTCGGCCGTGCACCAATAGATATCATCATCCCGCAAATCCAGAACATAGCGAGTCGTCATGAATTGGGCAATCAGGGAATAGTGAACATGTTGAGCCCCTTTGGGCTTGCCGGTGGTTCCCGAAGTATAATGAAGCACCGAGGGGGTTTCGGCCTGGGAAGGAAATACCGCAAAGTTCTCCACCCGCTCCGCTTTATCCATGTGGAAGGCCACTTCCCGTTCCCGTAAAGGTTTGATGCCGTCGTCATCGACGACAATAATATGCCGCAAATGGGGTAGAACATTGATAATGTTGCGTACCTTGGCGACATGTTTCTTCTGCGTTATTATTGCCGAAGTCTGCGCGTCTTCCAGCCGGGTTAATAGTGACTCCGGACCGAAGGCCGAAAAAAGCGGTTGCGCAATCCCGCCCATCTTTAGTATCCCCAGAAATCCAAAATACAATTCCGGGACCTTATCCATGAAAAGACAAATCCGCTCGCCGCTTTTTAAATCGAGGGTCGTCAGGTAATGCGCGATCGTATTCGTGAGAAGCCTCATGTCATTGAAAGTATACACCCGGGATTGATCCCCGAACCCCTCCCAAATCAATGCCGTTTTATTTCCTTTCCCCATCCGGCAAATTCGGTCGGTGCAATACTCGCCGATATTAATGTTATTCCCCGGACCATAACCCAGTTCCTTTTCCGCCTCGGCCCAGGTAAAATTCTTTGCCCTGTTATTGTAATCACCGATATGCGACATCGCTTTATCCCTGTATTTAGTTGCTGAATATTATCTTTTATTTCCCCGCAACGGACCTGATTCTCCGTACGGAATATTTAATGTTACATGGCCCGGGGCATCCGCAATACTATTTTCGAGGTCGGCTTCTCGCCCCGGCAGGCCAACTCGAAGGCCGATATGATATCATTGAAACCAAACTGATGCGAGATGACCGGGGATAAATCGATCTGTCCGCTCTGCAACAGATTCTGCCCCTGGTACCAGGTCTCGAACATCTTGCGGCCGTTAATGCCGATTATTTTGGCGCCCTTGAAAACGATATTCCGGGCATAATCAAATTCGAACGGCTCGGCCGGAATTCCGAACGCCGTGAATGTCCCCATGCGCCGCAGAATCGCAAAGCCGTCTTCAACCGCCGGTTTATTCCCGGCCAAATCCAGAACCACATCGACCCCGCCGCCCGTTTCTTCAATTATCCGCTTCCGATAGTCCTTTTCCGTCCTGACATTAATACTGATTTGCGCGCCCATATTTCGGCAGATGTCCAGATTGAAAGGAACCATGCCCAGATTATATATTTTCGATGCCCCCACGGCTTTGGCGATACCGCAGGCGAAAGCCGCAATCGGGCCGTCGCCGATAATCGCGATTTTCTTGGCCGAAACTTGGCTTTCCATGACAGTATATACGGCGTTGCCGAACGGTTCCAGAATGCAGGCGATTTCCGCCGGCATCGACTTGTCATTTTTCCAGCAGCAAATCTCGGGGATAACGGCATACTCGGCAAAAATGCCGTTGATATCGACTCCCAGAATACTCAAATTCAGGCACAGATGCATATCCCCGGTTTTGCAAAGATAACAGTGACCGCAGGGAATATGCGTCTCCGCAGAAATAAAATCGCCGACTTTTATGCTTTTTACATTGGAGCCAATCTCAATTACCTCACCGCTGCATTCATGGCCGAATATCATGGGGGGCTTAATCCGTGATTGGGCCCATTTATCCCAGAGATAAATATGCTTATCGGTCCCGCAAATCGAGCAGGCCCGCACCTTTATTAAAACTTCGTTGGCGCCCGGTCGGGGTACAGGTACTTCGGCCAGTTCGGCGCCGGCGGCGGCTTTCGTCTTCAGGGCCGCCAGCATCTTGTCAGACATGAACGTTCCTTTCCCTTAACGGTTTTACCATCCTAAAATACCCGCTGAAAATAGTATCAGGAGAATCAAAAGTCAATTGCTTTGCCGAACCCAAAAGCAAAGATCAAAATCGGCAGACAAAAAAAACGCCGGCAAATAAACCTTACCGGCGTTTCGGAATCAAGACAAGTTTTGCTAATCGACTATTTTCCCGGCCGTGGTATCCTCGACAATGGCATCGCCTTCGAGTATTTCCCTGTCATCCACCCCCAGACAGGTTCCCAAGGATATGGCCGTTCTCAAAAGAGGAGATTCTTTGGTGACTTTCCGGAATTTCCCCGCCACTTCCGAAATGGCAATACTGCTGATGTTGCCGTTCTGAAGTGCCACCATTCGTCCATATTCTCTGCGCGCCGCCAGATGAGCCGCTTCGGTTCCAAAACGGCTGGCCAGGATACGATCAAACGCAGTCGGCGTCCCGCCCCGAAGGAGATGCCCCAGTATGGTAACACGGGTTTCCAGGCGGGTGAGGCCCTCTATCTGGGATGCCAGTTGATTGGAGATCCCCCCCAGACGGATTTTATCGGGACTGGTAGCCACTATCCGGCTGACCACCATTTCGCCGCCGCTCGGTTTCGCCCCTTCGCCGATGACAATAATACTGAAATTGCGCCCCGACATATTGCGTTCTTTTATCTTATCGCAAATTACATCCAGATGATAAGGAATTTCGGGGATTAATATTAAATCGCCGCCACCGGCTATTCCCGAGGCCAGCGCCAGCCATCCGGCATAGCGCCCCATCACCTCGACTATCATAACCCGGTGATGGGCCTGGGCTGTCGTGTGAATCTTGTCGATAGCCTCCGTGGCCGAGGTCAGGGCCGAATCAAAACCGAAAGTCTGCTCGGTGCCCCAAAGATCATTGTCGATGGTCTTGGGCACGCCCACAATATTCAGCCCCTTCTGGGCCATCCTGTGAGAGGCCGCCATGGTACCGTCACCGCCTATGGCCACCAGGACATTCAAACCCAGGCGCTCATAATTCTGCACCGTCTCCGAAGACCGGTCCAGATAGATATAGTCATTCTCCTGCAAAACGGGATAACGGAAAGGATCGGCTCGGTTTGAAGTCCCCAGAATCGTTCCCCCCTGCGTCAAAATGCCGGAAACGTCGGAAGAAGTCAATTTACGGTAGCGGTTTTGTATCAACCCTTCATACCCATCCAGAAACCCCACAACTTCCATGTCATATTCATTGATGGCGGTTTTAACCACAGCCCGAATGACGGCGTTCAAGCCCGGACAATCCCCGCCGCCGGTTAAGACTCCCAAGCGCATCTTTCCAGCCATTTTTTCCCTCTATCTTATTCTGAAATTGTTGCCTTTGCCTTACTGCTGTCTCGATTATAATCAAGATAAATTTCCTCAAACCGTTTGGCAAGTTTCTCCGCTTCGGCCCTGTATTTATCTTTGTCTTGCCAGCCATGAGCCGGGTCGAGAATTTCGCCGGGGATATCCGGGCAGGTTTCCGGGACTTCCAGGCCGAAGATCTTTTCCTTCCTGAAAGGCATCGTTTTCAACTTGCCGTTGAGTATGGCCCTGATTATCGCCCGGGTGGCCTGGATTGATATCCTTTGCCCGATCCCATACGGCCCATTTACCCAGCCGGTATTAACCAGCCAAACATCGGAATTATACTTTTGCACCTTTTCGGCCAGAAGTCGGGCATAAACCGACGGCTCCAGCGCCATAAACGGGGCCCCGAAACAGGCCGAGAAAGCCGCCTTGGGTTCGGCAATGCCCATTTCCGTTCCGGCCAGTTTGGCAGTGTAGCCAATCAGAAAATATTTCTGGGCATTTTCTTTGGTCAATCTGGCCACGGGAGGCAGAACCCCAAAAGCGTCAGCGGTTAAAAAGATGACATTGCGCGGATGTCCTCCCCGACCTTCGGGAACAATATTCTTGATATGCGAAATGGGATAAGCCGCCCGGGTATTTTCGGTCAGACTATTATCATCGAGATCTATATGCCGCGACTCGATATCGATCCCGACATTTTCCAGTATGGTCCCGAACTTCCGGGTGGTTTCAAAAATATCCGGCTCTCCTTCAGGAGAAAGATTTATAACTTTGGCATAGCAGCCGCCTTCAAAATTGAAAACCCCTTCGTCGCTCCAGCCATGCTCGTCATCGCCGATAAGACGCCGTTCCGGATCGGTCGACAAGGTCGTTTTGCCCGTTCCCGACAACCCAAAAAAGATGGCCGTATCGCCGTCAGCCCCCATATTGGCCGAACAATGCATGGACAGAACATTTTTCTGCGGAAGCAGATAATTCATGGCCGTAAAAATGGATTTTTTTATTTCTCCCGCATACATCGTCCCACCTATTAAAACCAGGCGACGCCCGAAATTCAGGATAATAAAGGCCTCCGAATTGGTCCCGTCCAGGTCTGGCAGGGCGTGAAAATGAGGCATGTGAATTACCGTAAATTGAGGCTCGAAGGCGGCCAATTCCGCCTTATCGTATATCCTTAAAAACATATTGCGGGCAAATAAATTATGCCAGGCCGTTTCATTAATTACCCGAATCGGCAGACGAAAGCGGGGGTCGGCCCCGGCATAACAGTCCTGAATATAAAGATTTTTCCCCTGGATATAAGCCAGTAACCGGTGATATATTAAATCAAATTTGCTCTGGTCGAAGGCCCGATTCTCTTTTCCCCACCAGATTTTATTCTCCGACGACGCCTCTTTTACGATAAATCTATCCTTGGGCGAGCGGCCGGTGTGGTGTCCGGTCCGCACCACATAAGGCCCCAGATGGGCGATATATCCTTCACGATTTCGAACCGATTCGGCATATAAAGCCGGAGTCGGAAGATTCCAATTGACCTGCCCCGTATTGGTTATGCCGTAAATAGCCAGATTTTTTTCCGCCATCTCTATCTCCTCATCGCTTAAATGCCCGCCGGGCCGGTTTATCTAATTGAATATTAATTCTAATATCGACAAAATTAATTGAATATCCATTTCATCCGATATAAATTCCTACCTTATAATGACGAACAATATAAGACAGACGATTTGTTTCATTAACCTTTAAAAAAGGTCGGGGAAAGAAGTCCTTATGAGAATTAAGCAATTTCTGGTCTTGCCAAATATACCTGAACGGATTCAACCCCTGCGCGAACTGGCCATGAATCTCTGGTTTTCGTGGAACTGGGATATCGTCAAATTATTCATTCGCATCGACTCCGAATTGTGGGAAAAGTCCTACCAGAATCCTATTGAAATGCTGGCCTATCTACCCCAGCATAAACTGGAAGAGGTTGCCGCCGACGAAGCCTTCCTGGCCAATCTTGACCGCGTTTATGAAAGTTATAAAGACTACTTCAAATCCAAAAAATGGTTTGAAAAAAATTACGCGTCTCACACCCAGGATACCGTCGCCTATTTTTCCTGTGAATACGGTATCGATACCGGATTGCCGGTCTACTCCGGCGGCCTGGGCATTCTTTCCGGCGATCATCTTAAAGCCTCTAGCGACCTGGGTATTCCCCTGGTCGCGGTCGGCCTGCTTTATCGCTATGGCTATTTCCGGCAGTTTTTGTCGGCCGACGGCTGGCAACAGGAACGATACGAGGAAAACGACTGGTATCATATGCCGGTTACCCTGGAACGGGACGCCAACGGCAACCCCCTGAAATTCAGCATTGATTATTCCGGTACACCGGTTTTTGTCCAGATTTGGAAAGCCATGGTGGGCATAACCCCGCTCTATCTTCTGGATACCAACATTCCCGAAAATGCCTCCAAGTATCGCGAAATTACCTCGGTGCTGTACAGCGGAGACAAGGATACCCGCCTGCGCCAGGAAATTTTACTCGGTATCGGCGGTGTCAAAGCCCTGTCGGTGCTCGGCATTCGGCCCGCCGTCTATCATCTCAACGAAGGCCATTCTCTGTTTCTCCAATTGGAGCGCATTCGGACTTTTGTTCAGGAACAGGGTCTAAGTCTCAATGAGGCCATTCACATGGTCTGGGCCACCAGCGTTTTCACGACCCATACCCCCGTGCCGGCCGGCAATGAGACTTTCGATCCCCGTTTGATGGAAAGATATTTGCGCGGTTATGTCGAAAGCATGGGGATGACCTGGCACGATTTTATCAACCTCGGCCGCGTCTTCGGTCAGGAGGCGGAACCATTCTGCATGACGCCGGCCGCTCTCAAATTGGCCGCTTTCAACAACGGTGTTTCCGTCCTCCACGGCAAAGTCAGCCGCAAAATGTGGCACAATATCTGGCCGGGGCTTCCTACCGAAGAAGTCCCCATAACCTCCATTACCAACGGCGTCCATCTGCGTTCCTGGCTTAGCCATGATCTGGTCGACCTCTTCGATACCTACTTCGGCCCCAAATTCACCCGCCAGCCCTCCCTTTTCGAAGACTGGGAAAATATCAAAAAAATCCCCGATGCCGAACTCTGGCGTGTTCATCAAAGACGTCGCGAAAGGTTGGTTTTCTTCGGCCGGAAACGCCTTAAAAACCAGCTCCAGCGCCGGGGCGGAAGCGAACATGATGTCCGGATGGCTGACGAAGTCCTCGATCCGCGCGTTCTGACCATCGGTTTCGCCCGTCGCTTCTCTTCTTATAAGCGGGCCTTCCTGCTTTTCCGGGATGTCGAACGTCTCCAGCGGCTGATCGATAACACGGAACGACCGGTCCAAATTATCATCGCCGGCAAGGCCCACCCGCTGGACAACCCCGGCAAAGAGATCATTAAAAATATCCTCTCCATCGCCTCGCGGGAAAAATTCCGCAAGAAAATCGTATTTCTCGAAGACTACGATATTAACGTCGCCCGCTACCTGGTTCAGGGCGTCGATATCTGGCTGAATAATCCCCGCCGACCGCAGGAAGCCTCCGGCACCAGCGGCATGAAGGCCGCCGCCAACGGCGCCCTCAATGCTTCCATCCTCGATGGCTGGTGGTGCGAAGGCTATTCGCCTGATACCGGCTTCAAAATCGGCAATGGCGAGGAATACGATAATGTCGATTATCAGGACGACCTGGAAAGCAAATTCCTGTACGACGTCCTGGAACGCGAAATCATCCCCCTCTTCTATACCAGAAACGGCATAAACTTGCCCGAGGCCTGGGTTAAAATGATGAAAAACACCATTATCATGGCCTGCCGGCAGTTTAGTTCGCATCGCATGGTCAAAGACTATGCCAGTAAATTCTATATCCCGGCCGCCTCGGGATTTCATAAGTTTTCCGCTGAAAACTTTAAACTCACCCGCCAATTGGCCCACTGGCTGGAAGACCTCCAGAAAAAGTGGGACGCCATTAATGTCGAAACCATTGAGACTCCCACCATGGAGCAATCTCCCAAAGTCAGCGATAAAATCCCCGTCACCATGAAAGTCCACCTGGGACAGATTAAGCCGGCCGATATCGCCGTCGAAGTCATTTCCGGAAACCTCAACTCCCTCGAACAAATGAATCAATACGAACCGAGCCGGGCTGCCATCGTGGATAATAGCGGTGACCCTCAAAATGGTATATATATCTACCACACCGAGGTAACCTGCAAGGAATCCGGAAGATTTGGAATCGCAGTTAGGATTATGCCGACCAACTCGGACTTATACCATAACTGCATCCCCAAATTAATCAAGTGGTGGTAGTTATCGACTTGCTTTTGGGAACTTTAAGAAAAGCGTAAGGCCTGACGGCGGAGTCAAATCCGCCGTTTTTTATTAACCCCCGTTTTCTTCAAATATTCCGTATTTCTTAAGTTCAATCAAAGGTTGGGTTTGTCATATATTAAGGCGGCCCATTTTCATGACAATACTATTGACATATTTGAACTTTCAATATACTCTGTTGTTCTTGAATAATGCCGGAAAATTATACCGTAAATAATATCAGGAGGATTTAATGAAACGCATTCTTTCATTCCTGGGGATTATGGCAGTCTTGTTAATCTGCATCCCCGTCTTTTCGTCCGCTTTCGATTTTTCGCAGGTCGAAAATCGAGTGGTGGAATTTACCCTGAAAAATGGGCTAAAATTTCTGGTTTACCCCGACGACGAAGCCCCCGTTGTTTATATTCGCACCCTGGTTAAAGTCGGGGGGGTCAATGACCCAAAAGGGGCCGCCGGTCTTGCCCATATGTTCGAACATATGGCCTTCAAGGGAACCGAGGAAATCGGCACCAATAATCTGAAAATGGAATTAAAATGGATGGCCGTCGAAGATTCCCTTTATGGCTTAATTCTGGCCGAAAAAGCCAAACGCGAGAAAGCCGATTCCGCGCGGTTAACTGAACTCGAAGCCAGAATGAAGGATGCCACCGATTCGGCTGTCTCCTTTGTCGTTACCAATGAATGGGGCGAAATTTACGGTCGCGAGGGCGGTGTCGAACTCAACGCCGGCACCGGCTATGATCAGACCATGTATATCGCCAATTACCCGGCCAATCGTTTGGAACTCTGGATGGCCATGGAATCCCAACGCTTCTCGAAACCGGTTCTCCGGGAATTTTACAAGGAAAAAAACGTCATCGCCGAAGAACGACGCATGACCCGGGAGTCCTCGCCCCAGGGAAAACTCCAGGAAGAATTAATCTCCGCCGCCTTTACGGCTCACCCTTACGGTCAATCCCTTATTGGGCCGATGTCAGATATCCAGAATTATTATCGCCCCGAGGCCGAGAAATTTTTTAAAACCTATTATGTTCCCAATAATATGGTGATAGGTATCGCCGGCGATGTCGATCCCGCCCACGTCAAAATGTTGGCGGAAAAGTATTTTGCGAAAATCCCGGCCGGGCCCAAACCGAAACCGGTACTTACTGCCGAAGCGCCGCAAAACGGTGAACGCACCGTGATAGTTAAAGATAACGCCCAGCCGGTGTATTTCTCGGCTTTCCACATTCCGGATATCAATCACCCCGACTTCCCGGCCCTCGAAGCCCTGGCCGATTACCTCGGCTCGGGACGGACTTCCCCGCTTTATAAAACCCTTGTCCGGGATCAAAAAATTGCTATTGCGGCCCAGGCTTTTGCCGGTTTCCCGGGATCTTATTATCCAACCCTTTTCGGCATTCTCTCGGTGCCTTCTAAAGATCATACCAATGCCGAAAGCGATGCGGAAATTTTAAAAATCATCGAGAAGGTCAAATCCGAGCCGATCCCGGCTGACGAACTCGAAAAAATAAAGGCCCGCGCCAAGGCCAATTTCGTCAATCAGATTTCCAACACCGGCGGCTGGATGGGCATCGCCTCGCAACTGGCCTATTACGAAACCTTCCGCGATGGCTGGCGCAATCTCTTCAAAGAACTCGACAAAATCAACGCCCTTACCGCCGAGGATATTCAGAGGGTGGCCCGGGAATATCTCGACATCAGTAAACGTACGGTGGCCATGCTGGAACCGCTTGAGGAATAAACCTGGGAGGCAATTAATATGCGTATTAAAATCATATTTTCTATTCTGCTGGGCGGCCTGATCCTGCTGGGCGCCTAGGCCTGGTCGACAAAAAGTATCGATAAAATAAAATTCCCGGCCCTAAGCGAACCCCAAATGCCGGATATCGAATCCGTTACCCTGGATAATGGAATAAGAATCTATCTGATCGAAGACCACGACTTCCCGCTGGTAAAAGCCCGGGTGCGTCTGGCCGCCGGAGGCTATCTGGATCCGGCCGATAAAGTCGGCCTGGCCGATATCACCGGGTCCGTCCTGCGAACCGGCGGAACAGCCAAAATGACCGGCGATGAAATCGATGAAAAATTGGAATCCCTGGGCGCCACCGTGGAAACCGGAATCGGGGCCACCAGCGGTTCGGCCTACATGAATATCCTTTCCGACTATACCGATGTCGGCCTGGAGATCCTGGCCGATGTTCTCCGGACTCCCGTTTTTGACCAGGATAAAATCGAACTGGCCAAGACCGAACAAAAGTCCGCTATTGCCCGCCGTAATGACGATGCCTGGGATATCTGCTTCCGTGAGTTCCAGAAAAAGATCTATGGCGCGGAATCCCCGTATGCCCGGCATACCGAATATTCCACCATCAATGCCGTTACCCGCGAGGATTTGCTGGCTTTTCACAAGCAGTTTATCACTCCGGAAAATGTCATGATCGCGGTTTGGGGCGATTTCAATAAAACCGAGATGCTCGATAAGCTTAAAAAATACTTCGGCGACTGGCCCAAGGGAAGCGGACTCGTCCCGGCCCTGCCCCAGGTCGATTACAAATATCAATCGAGCCTTGGTTTTATCGACAAGAAAAACATTAACCAGTCCAAAATCAGGATTGGCCATATCGGCGGCCTGGTAACCGACCCCGATTATCACGCCACCATCGTCATGAATAATATCCTCGGCGCTTCTTTCGGCAGCCGCCTGTTCAATAATGTCCGCTCCAAACAGGGCCTGGCCTATTCGACCGGCGGCGTCTATCGCTCCAATATTTCTTACCCCGGGTATTTCTTCAGTTACTGCTTCACGAAATCCGAAAGCACCGTCGATGCCATCAAGAGCATTATCAAGGAAATCCGGGATATGCAGACCGTCCCGCCCACGGAAGCCGAAATGCGGATGGGCAAAGACAGTTACCTCAATTCCTTCGTGTTTAATTTCGAAGATAAAGCGGATATTCTGGATCGCATGATGACCTACGATTACTACGGCCTTCCCCGCGACTTCATCTTTAAAGAAAAGGAAATGGTCGAGAAAGTGACCGCCGCCGATGTCATCGCCGCCGCCCAGAAAAGACTCCACCCCGATGCCCTCCATATTATGGTGGTCGGCAACGGCGATGAATTCGGCACCCCTCTGTCTTCTCTGGGAACGGTGGAAACTCTGGATGTGAGCATCCCCTCCGGCGAAGGAACCGAGGCTGTCGCCATTACCCCCGAATCCCTGCAAAAAGGCAAGGAATTCATGCTCAAGGCGGTTACGGCCAGCGGCGGAATCGAAAACTTCAAGAAGATAAAATCAACCCAGGCCAAAATGACCCTGACCCTTATTACGCCCCAGGGGGAATTCTCGATCAAATCGGAATCCTTCTACCTGTTGCCGGATAAGTCTCGCGATGTTATGACCACTCCCATGGGCGAGATTATAAGCGTCACCAACGGCGATAAGGTGTGGACCAAGCAGGGCCCGGCGGTCACGGAAGGCAATGATGAACAAGTTCAGGAATCGAAAAAAGATTTCTTCCGTAACACCGTCCTGACTTTCCAGCATCTGGAAAGCCCCGATTATAAATTCGCCTATTTGGGCCAGGATCAACTTGACGGCAAACCGGTGGAATTGATCCAGGTTGCGTCCGCCGATGGGGTCATGAAGTATAAATTGGCCCTTGACGCCACCACCTTTATGCCGGCCGCCAAAATGTATTTCGGCCAAACCATGATGGGACCGGGAAATCTTACCGAGAAATACTCCGATTTCAAAACCGTCGGGGGCGTGAAACTGCCCCATATGACGAAAATTGAGTCCGACGGCAACCCGGTTGCCAATGTCGAGATCAGCAACTATACCGTCAATGTAGCGGCAGATGAAACTCTCTTTGCCAAACCGCAATAGGCAGGCATTCGCAAAATATCGGAGAATTCTATAAACAAAGCGGCGGACAGGCTCAAATCCCTGCCCGCCGTTTTTATTTTTCCCCAATAAACGACTCTGGCCCCCTCATTCGTCTTGCTCTTATGTGCCGATATAGCGCCGGAAATCTTATATTTCGTTGCCAATCAAGGCGGAATTCGTTAGATTACGCGCCATTGAGAAGAGTGCCATGAGAGGATATATGCGATATTTTACATCACGGATTATTGTCTCTTTGCTCCTGAACTCATTTTTACTTCTGGGAGGAATTACCCCGATATGGGCGAGAGCCTCCCTGGAAATTGAAAACAAGTCTCTTTTCCCCCTTAAGACCGGCGCCGGCGATACCCCTTATTCCACTCTGGCCGCACATACTATCGGCAAAATGGGATTAACTGTCATCAACAGAGGTCAATTCGGCACCGGCTTTTTTGAAGGTGATGTTCGTGACCCCGTGACCGGAGTTATTGCGCCTTCCTGCGTTTATCCTTACCCCGGTCAAACCCATTATTTATTTACCGGAGCCTTCTGGCTCGGGGCCGTAGTGGGGCGCGATACTTTGGTATCCCTGGGTGCCGACGGCTGGCTTTTTGTCGAAGAAATGTGGCCCGACCCTTATCCCAAAGGCGACATCGAACGCCACTCCATTTCCGATCCCGATGATACCCTGGCTATTTCCGAACAGGACTTTATCGCCATCTATACCGATACCGTCACCCGTCCACAATATGTCGGGGCCGACCCCCTGGATAATCGCACCCATGTCCCCTTGAACATGGAAATCACCCAGCGAAGTTACGCCTGGAGTTATGACTATGCCGACGATTTTGTTCTCTTTGATTACTCCATCAAAAATATCGGGCGACGTACTCTCAATCGCGTCTATATGGGTTTTTATGTGGATGGTGATGCCGGTTCCATTGATAAAGTCTGGGACGAGGCCCAGGATGATATCTGCGGCTTTCGCCGGACCGTGCCTTCGCCTCTCGGCTGCGGTTATACCGATACCATCAATATCGCCTGGATTGCCGACAATAACGGGATAAACGAAAGTTCCAATGAGGAATGTCCGGGTACCAATAAATCGCCCAAATCCACGACCGGAATGATGGTCATTCGAACCCCTTCCGATTCTCTGAAATATTCTTTCAACTGGTGGATATCCAACGGCAATTCCGCCCTCGATTTCGGTCCCCGGCAAATCGGCAATCCCGACGATCCCTTCCGCGATTTCGGCGGCTTTTTGGGCACCCCCATGGGCGATCGAAATAAATACTACATTATGCGCCACGAGGAATTCGATTACGACCAGTTATTTACCGGCCGGGACAACACCGCCGACGGCTGGTTGCCGCGCCCTCCCCAGGCTCTGGATTTCGCCGACGGATACGATACCAGATATCTCTTGTCATTCGGCCCCTTTGACATCTATCCCGGAGAGATCTTGCCTATTTCATTCGCCTACGTGGGCGGCGAAAATTTCTTCACGGATTGTGAGGCCTTCGAAGATTTCGATCAGGCCTTTCCCGAATTATATTACGCAACCTTCAATTTCCAGGAATTGGGACAAAATGCCATTTGGGCCTCTTGGATATATGATAATCCCGGCGTGGATTCCGATGGCAACGGTGATTCCGGCGATGTCCGCCTTTGCGTCTATGACTCCGTCTACGTCGAATCCCTGGGCGTTTATATCCCTACTGATTTTGATCGGTTTTTCTATCGTGGCGATGGCGTTCCCGATTTCCGGGGCGCCGCCCCTCCCCCGCCGCCGGAGTTATGGCTGATAGATCCCTATCCTTCGGGTGATACCGTCAGGGCTATGACATACCCCGTAATAAACGAGTATAATCATGGCGAAGTAACCGTTCAATGGTACGGCTATCGCTCGGAAAATACGATCGACTATTTCAGCAACCAAAAAGATTTCGAAGGCTACCGGATTTATCTATCATTAACCAATCAACCCAAAGATTATGTCATCCTGGCTTCCTATGACCGGGAAGATTTTAATAAGTATATCTATATCGCCAATCGCAATACCTGGGACCTTTTCGATCCTCCCTTTACGTCCGACAGTCTGAAAATATTATATGGTGACTCTTTTAACCCCTACGATCACAATCGCGATAACCCTCTTTTCTGGATTGATTCGTCATTCTATTTCCTCCCCCAGGATTGGAATCAGGCCAATGTCACCGATACTTTTCAAATTCACAAAGTCTATCCCGACCAGCCCTATCCCTCAACCCTGAATCATGATACTGCCGCCGTTTATTACCCCGATGAACTGACAGAATACGGCTATTTTAAATATTATATGTATCAGTTTAAAGTCCGCAATCTTCTGCCGTCCCGGAAATATTACTTCTCCGTAACGGCCTTTGATTATGGTTCACCCACCAGTAAACTGGCTTCTCTGGAGACGCCCGTTAATCAAAACTTTATTGCCGAATTCCCCCAAAATCAAAACTCCGTCGTCAATGCCGAAGGCCTTAAAGTCGTCGTCTATCCCAATCCCTATCGGGGCGACGTCGATTACCTGGGCGTGGGTTTCGAAGGGCTTGATAATCCCCAGTTAAGTGAAGAACGACAACATCGCATTCACTTTACCAATATCCCCGATAAATGCATAATCCGCATTTTTTCAATTGACGGCGACCTGGTCCGGCAAATCGACCATGACTGCCCCATGGATTGGCCGCGATGCAATCACGCTGAATGGGACTTGATTACCCGCAATACCCAGGCGGCCGTTTCGGGAATCTACTATTATTCTGTGGAATCCGCGTCCGGAACCCAGATCGGGAAATTTGTGATTATAATGTAACCACTTCGACCTTAATCAATTGGCGGTTTGCGGAAATGACCACAAACCGCCTTTTTTAATAATTTTTCCGCCCTTTTACACAAATCTTTCTTGCGCCGGGCCCCTCAATGGCTTAATTTAATGGCCTAAAATAAATTGGCCTAATAAAGCGTTGGATATGTAAGGCTGGTCATTCGTCATGACAACAAAGTAAGGGAGTTTACCGGTGAGGTTTTTAATTATGGGGTTTGACAAAAAAATTATTTCGCTTCTTATCGCCGCCATTCTAATCTCCGCTATCTGTGGTACGGTTTGGGGCCGAACGCGCTATGAAGACCAGGGCACCAACCTTTTCTCGGCGGGAAGAGTCGGCGCCGGAGAAAAATGCGCCCAAATAGCGTATCATAACATAGGTTTAATCGGCCTAACCATCACCAATCAGGGTGTTTTTGGTACCGCCGGCACCAATTTTATAAATCCTGACAGCGCCCAGGAAATAGTCTCCTCGTGCGTTTATCCTTATCCCAATGGGAATGATTACCTCTTTCAGGGTTCATTCTGGATTGGCGCCGTGATCGGTCGTGATACCCTGGTTTCAGTGGGTGCCGATGGCTGGTTTCAAACCGCAGAAATGTGGCCCGACCCCTGCGAAGAATATACCGAATTCAAAGGGTATCCCAATGGCCGCCCGATAATCCGGCGAAGCCTTTCCAACCCCTCCGATACCGATGCCGTCTCGGAACTGGATTTTATCGCCCATTATACCGATACCGTAACCGATGTTCGCTACGTCACCAATGACCCTATCGACAATCGGCCGCACGTTCCCCTGAATATCGAGATTACGCAACGCAGCTATTCATGGAGTTACGATTATGCCGACGATTTCGTCCTTTTCGATTACTCCATTAAAAATATCGGCCGCAGGGACTTAAATAAAGTCTATATGGGATTATATGTCGACGGCGACGTCGGCGCCCGGGGCGGGGATATTCAAATAGCTACTGATGATATCTGCGGTTTTCGCCGCACCATACCCTCCCCCATATCCAACCTGTGCGGCTGGATAGATACCATCAATATCGCCTGGATTTCTGACAATAACGGCCTTAATAACGACGTCACCGACCAGTGCGGCGGCGACGGCGGCTATCCGGCCAATATGCCGACCTCGGTAACCGGTATGCGGGTTGTCCGGACTCCTTCTGATTCACTTAAATATTCCTTTAACTGGTGGATTTCCAACGGCAATGCCGCCCTTGATTTCGGCCCCCGTAAGGTGGGAACGCCGGAAGACCCCTTCCGGGATTGGGGATATCTGGGCACTCCCGACGGCGACGCCAATAAATATTTTATCATGCGACACGAGGAATTCGATTACGACCAGTTATTCACCGGCAAAGACAACACGGCTGATGGCTGGTTTCCGCCTCCGCCGCAATCGACGGATTTCGCCAATGGCTATGACACCCGCTACCTGCTTTCTTTTGGGCCCTTCGATATTTATCCCGGTGAAGTCCTGCCTTTGACATTTGCCTATGTTGCCGGCCCCGATTTTCATCCGCCCCAAAATTGCAATTCTTATACTGATTTATTTTCCGTCAATAATCCTGAATTATATTACGGCACCCTTAATTTTACCGATTTCGGCGCCAACGCGATTTGGGCCTCTTGGATTTACGACAATCCCGGGGTTGATACCGATAATGACGGGTTGGATTCCGGAAAATATCGTATCTGCGTTTATGACGTCGATACCATTTCCGCCGACAGTTTTGTGATCAAAGCCGCCGACACGGTTTGGTATGAAGGCGACGGCGTCCCCGACTTCAAAGGCGCCTCGCCGCCCCCGGCCCCTGAATTATGGGTAATCCAGCCCTACCCCGCCGGCGATACCGTCCGTTGCCTCTATGAAGAAGGGGTCGACCAATACAACGCCGGTTTTGTCCGGGTCAGATGGTACGGCTACCGTTCGGAAAATACTCGTGACGTCTTCAGCGGCGATTTCGATTATGAGGGGTACCGCGTTTATCGTTCTTTATCCGCCAATCCCGAAGATTTTGTCCTGATCGCCTCCTTTGATAGAAACGACTTCAACAAGTATATTTATGTGGCCGCCAAAAACGCCTGGGAACTGAACGACCCGCCTTTCACCCTGGAGGCCCTGCACTCCCTGTACGGCGAGAATTTCAATCCTTACGACTGGGGCCGCGATCGACCCTTCTCCTGGATGGATTCCGCCTTCTATTTCGCCCCCCAGGATTGGAATATGTCCGATCTCGAAGACACCCTAGGAATTCATAAGATGTATCCCGATGAGCCATATCCGTCCACCCTGGACCACGACACGGCCGCTATTTATTACCCCGACGAATTAACCGATTACGGCTACTTCAAATACTTCATGTATGAATTCACCGACGGCAATTTGCTGCCTTCACAGAAATATTACTTTGCCGTGACGGCTTTCGATTTCGGCTCCCCCAAGAGCAAACTTAAATCTCTGGAAACCCCCGTCAATCGAAATATGGTGGCGGTCTATCCCTTGAATAAAAACTCCACCGTTATGCAGGAGGGTCTCAAGGTCGTTGTCTGGCCCAATCCCTACCGGGCCGATGCCGGCTATTTGGATCCCGACCATTTCGAAGGCCGGGATAACCCGACTCTGCCCGCTGAACGCCAGCGGCGCATTCACTTTACTAATATTCCCAATAAATGCACTATCCGCATTTTCTCCATCGATGGCGATTTGGTCAGGGAAATCGAGCACGATTGTCAAGGCGACTGGCCCCTTTGCAATCATGCCGAATGGGACCTGATTACACGTAATACCCAGGCCGTGGTTTCCGGAATCTACTACTATTCCGTGGAATCCGAAAGCGGAACCCAGATTGGGAAAATAGTCATTATTTTATGAGGATGTAGGATTTTTGGACCCCGTTTGTTTCCAACGTCACAAACGGGGTCTTTTTATCGTAAAACTGCCGTATGAAATTGGTCGGCTTTATTTATTTCCTGGCGGTTTTGCCCCTGTTCTCTAATACCCGGGCCGCCGACCCCAAAAGCGACCGGCAAAATGATTCCTTCCGCTCCCGCTTCTACCGCCTTAACTCGACAAGTGCCGACCGTCCATACGTTGAACGCGCCGTTCATAGCGTCGGAAATGTCTGGATAACAGTCTCCAATCAGGGACAATTCGGCATCGGCCCCACCGGCGTTTCCCTGGATCCTGTCACCGGTTTGGAAACTCCGTCTTGTATGTTCCCCGCCAATTCCCAGGTGGAACATCTATACGTGGGCGGTTTTTGGATAGGCGCCGTGGTGGGAAGAGATACTCTGGTTTCGATCGGCATCGATGATTACTACGACGTCCTTGAATTTTGGCCCGATCCCCTGCCGACAGGTGAGATAACACGAAAATCTATTACAACTTCCAGCCCTTTTTACAGTGAAGACGCCCGGGCCGAACTTGACGTTATCGCGACCTATACCGATACCGTCACCAATTCCCAATTCGTTTCCATCGATAATATCGACGGTCGCCCCCATGTCCCGCTTAATATTGAAATCACGGAAAGAAGTCATTCCTGGAGTTACGAATATGCCGAGGACTTCATCCTCTTTGATTACTCCATAAAAAATATCGGCCGCAAATCCCTCGAAAAAGTCTATATGGCCATCTATATCGACGGCGACGTCCATCATAAAAATAAAACCGGCGCCGCTGGGTGGACCGACGATAACTGCGGCTTCCGCCGCTATTACCCGGCGCCGGGACGATGCGATTTCACGGATACCATCAATGTCGCCTATATCATGGACAACGACGGCGACCCGGATGAAGAAAGCGGCGAGTTTTACCAGGAATCGGCTAAAAGCCTGGCCGGAGTCAGGGTCATACGAACTCCCTCGGATTCCCTGGAATACTCGTTCAACTGGTGGGCTACCGATTACGGAAGCGCCGCCAATGATTTCGGACCCCGCCAGGCAAATACCGCGAGTGACCCCTTTCGCGATATGAATGGCGTCATGGGCACGCCTCTGGGCGATCGCAATAAATACTATATCATGAGGCACCGGGAATTCGATTATGACCAGTTGTTTGCGGGAAAAGACCATACCGCCGAAGGGTGGCTGCCCCGTCCGCCCAATTCTGTCGATATCGCCGATGGCTACGATGCCCGTTACCTGCTCTCCTTCGGCCCCTTCGATATCTACCCCGGGGAAATCCTGCCGGTCAGCTTCGCCTGGGTTTGCGCCGAGAATATCCACGTTAATCCCGGTGACTTTGAAGATTATTACCAATATCTTTCGCCGGAAACTTATTATGGACTCCTCGATTTCGAAGACCTCGCCGCCAACTCCAATTGGGCCTCCTGGATTTATGATAATCCCGGCGTTGATACCGACAATGACGGCGACTCCGGAGCCTATCGCGTATGTGTCTATGACTCCCTGATTATCACGGACGATTCCGTGGTATATACCGGGGCTGATACAATTTGGTACAAAGGCGATGGCATCCCTGATTTTAAAGGCGCCGCGCCTCCCCCGCCTCCTGAACTCTGGCTCATTAGTCCTTATCCCATCGGCGATACTCTAAGATCCATGATATATCCGGCCATTTCAGAATTCAATGACGGCCTTCTTACCATCCGCTGGTATGGCTATCGCTCCGAAAACACCCGCGATATTTTCAGCAATCAATATGATTTTGAAGGTTACCGCGTCTGGTATTCCTTATCGGATCGACCCGATGACTTTGTCTTGCTGGCCTCTTACGATCGCCCCGATTATAATAAATACATCTATAATTCCAGCAAGAATGAATGGGAACTGCTGGATCCGCCTTTTGATAACGATACTCTGGAATCTCTGTATGGGACCGGATTCAGTCCCGAGGATCATTCTCGGGATAATCCCCTGTATTGGCGTGATTCGGCTTTCTATTTCGTCGCCCAGGATTGGAACCAATCCGATTTGAGCGATACTCTGGGAATTTATAAGGTCTATCCCGACGAACCCCCGCCCACGAGCCTCAATCATGACACGGCCCGGGTTTATTACCCGGAACAATTGACCGAATTCGGCTATTTTAAATACTATATGTATGAATTCCGATTACGCCGTCTCTTGCCCTCGCAAAAATATTATCTGGCCGTCACAGCCTTCGATTATGGCTCCCCCGGGCACGGCTTGAAATCTCTCGAAACCAAACCGACCCAAAATATGATCGCGGAATACGCCCAGAATTCCGTCGAAGAGGTCGCCCGCCGGGGATTAAATGTCGTCGTCTATCCCAATCCTTATCGGGCTGACGCCAATTACCGCGAAATCGGTTTTGAAGGTCGGGGCCAGGAAACCCTTTCCGAAGAACGCATTCGCGCCATTCATTTTGCCAATCTCCCGGCCCAGTGCAAAATCAGGATATTTTCTCTGGACGGTGATCTCGTCCGGGAAATTGACCATAACCGGGAACCCGGCGACCCCCGGGCCATGCACGACCAATGGGATCTCATTACCCGCAATACCCAGGCCGTCGTCTCCGGTATTTACTATTACTCCGTGGAATCCACCCAGGGCAACCAGGTCGGCAAACTTGTGATAATAATGTAGGCAACCTTCGCAACGAGCACAATCCATGAAATATCTGAAATTTTTCTTGCTTCTGATTCTCGGCGCCGGAGCCGGACTCCAGGCCCGAACCGAATATCGCAGTAAAATTGCCATTAATCAGGAACCGGCTGTCGATCTGCCGTACGCCACCCTGGCAACCCATAACGTCGGGAAAATCTCCATGACCGTCACCAATATGGGTATCCTGGGTAATGGTTCTCTGCAATTAATTGACCCTTACACCGGTGAAAGGGCTGTATCGCTTAGTTATCCCCAGGGATATGGTCTAAATTATCTTGATAATGCCTCCCTCTGGGTCGGCGCCATGTCCGGAAGTGATACCCTGGTTTCCTCCGCCACCGGTATGGCATGGGATGACATCCATGAATTCTGGCCGGATAAATATCCCGAAGGCAAAATTATCTATCGCTCCAATAAAGATCCCGAAGCCCCGGAATACGACAGCTCAATTTCCAACCAGGATTATATTGCCGTGTATTTCGATACCCTGACCGACGCCGCCTATACAGGATTCGATTATTATACCGGGCAACCGCACCGTCCTCTCGGCATTAAAATCACCCAGAGCAGTTATGCCTGGGGTTATGATTACGCCGAGGACTTCATAATTTTCGACTACGCTATCGCCAATGTCGGCGAATATGACCTGGATAATGCCTATATCGGCCTTTACTTTGACCTCGATGCCGGCAAGGAAGACACGGATAACGGGGATGATGACATCTGCGGCTTCAAAAAGGCCGCGGCATCCAAATATCTGCCGGACTTAATTGACACCATCAATATCGTCTGGGGCGCTGATAATAATGGCGATCCCAATGCCGGCGGTAACCTCCAGGGGTTAAGGTCGCCGTCTTCGGTGATCGGCTTAAGAGTATTGCGCACCCCCGGCGATGGCGCCGAATTCAGTTTCAACTGGTGGACCACCAGCTGGATTGCCACCCGCGACTGGGGACCTCGTAAATACTCCGCCGGCCAACAGGATGTTCGCAGATTCCACGGCGTCTTGGGTACTCCCTATGGAGATAATGATAAATACTACATGATGGCCCAGCGGGAATTCGACTATGACCAGGTCACGACAGGTTTCGATCACTCCGGCAGCGGCTGGCTGCCGCCACCGGATTATGCCAGTGATATTTCCTCCGGCGAGGAAATCCGCTATCTGATTTCTTGCGGCCCCTTTGATTTTCGCCGCGGAGATATTCTGCCGTTTACCGTGGCCGTCGTCGGCGGCCAGGATTTTTACGCCCAGGAACGAGGCACCATGGGATATTCCAAATGGCGCGATTTCGGCGACCTGGCCCTCAATGCCGTCTGGGCCGACTGGGTTTTCGATAATCCCGGCGTCGATACCGATGGCGATGGTAACTTTGGAAAGGCAAAAATAAAAGTCTATGACTCAACCTGGGTCGATGACGAATGGGTGCCGACTTATGCCGATACCGTCTACTATGCCGGCGATGGCATCCCTGATTTCCGCGGGGCTAATCCCCCGCCCGCGCCCAAATTTACGGTGACTCCCCATGTCAACGAATTCCAAATCGGTGAACTGGAACTCCGCTGGAACGGCCGCCTGGCCGAGACGACTCCCGACCAGTTCAGCCAGCGAGTCGATTTCGAGGGCTACCGCGTATATATCGGCATCAGCAACCGCGATGATGATTTCAGCCTGGTTTCCTCCTATGATATCGAAAACTACGATCGCTGGGAATACCACGCCGGGGAAAGAATCTGGATTATTCAGCAGGATCCTTTCAGTATCCTGGCCCTGCAAAAACTTTATGGCGATGATTTCGAACCCCTGGAATACTATGACCCGGATCATATGTATCGCTATTTTAACCCGTCCACGGGAAAAGAAGTGGGCTATTACTTCACCCGCCATGACTGGAATCAGTCCAATTACAGCGACACGACTCTGATTCATAAAATATACCCGGAGCAACCTTATCCTTCGACGCTCAATCTGGACAGTGCCCGGATGTTTTATCCCGAAGAATTAACCGACGCCGGAGACTTGAAATATTTTGAATACCGCTTTGTTTTCCGCGACCTGCTGCCCTCCCAGCAGTATTTTGTGGGCCTGACCACTTTTGATCACGGCTACCCGGCCAGAGCCTTGGGCCCGCAGGAATCCAGCCCGTCGATGAATTATATCCGTGAGTATGCCCAGAATTCTTCGACCATGGTCGAAGAACTGGGTCTCAACGTAATCGTCTATCCCAACCCCTATCGGGTAGATGCCAATTATGGCGACCGTTTCGAAGGCTGGGACCGCCCCGACCTGCCCAAGGAATATAATCGTGCTATCCATTTCACCAACCTGCCGCACAAATGTACTATCAGGATTTTTACTCTCGACGGCGACCTGGTCAGGGAAATCGACCACGACTATCCCCCGGGTGCCAACGGCAGCATGCATGAAAAATGGGATTTGATCTCCCGCAATACCATGATGACCGTTTCGGGTATTTATTATTATTCGGTGGAGTCGGCGTTCGGCAATCAAATCGGCAAAATTGTGATTATCCGCTAGTCTTTGAACAGGTTTTGATTTAACGGAAGCCTTCTCGCCAGGGTCCGGAAACCCATGGCCGCCGCCAACGCCAGGGCCGCGATAATGCTCCACATTATAAAATAATCGGGCGCCGAGAGATCCAGAAGGACTCCCCCCAGAAGCGGCCCCAATGACCACCCCGCCACCGAGGCAAACCCGTACATCCCCATGTACCGACCTAATCGATCCGGCGGGGCCAGGTTGGCCGCCAGCGCCAACCCCGGCGGCGATACGCATACCTCTCCTATGGTGATCAGGATCATGGCTATAATTAATACGGCGAACTGCCCCGTCAGCCCCACCACGAAAAACGCCGCCATATAAATCAACGCCCCCAATATCATCTGGCTGGTCAGGCGATAGGGCTTTAAGAATCTCGTCACCGGTATCTGCAAAAACGCCACCAATAATCCGTTGAGAGTGAACAGCATGCCCAGTTGACTTTTCGGTAATCCCTTTAAATCCACGACATAGAGCGAAAGCGGCCCGATCATCTGGGCAATCACCAGGTACAGAAAAAAGAGCAAAATGAAATGCCGGAAAAACAGCCTGTCATTTACAATCGATAACATATCCTTCGGGCTGAACGGTCTTTCGCTGCCCTTCCCCGACCTTATTCCCCGCAGGAAAATACCTATTATAACGCAGGAAATTAACGTCACAAAACCCGAGAGTATGAATAGTATCTCATAAGAATTATCGGCCAGAAAACCGCCCACCGCCGGGCCTATCGCCCAGCCCAGATTATCCATGGCCCGTACCAGGGCGTAGGCCTCGGTTCGCCGATTCTTCTCCACCAGATCCGCCACGGCGGCATTGGCGCTGGGTTGGAAAAGCGCACCGAAGGCGCTGTTGAGAAGCACCAGTCCGCCCACGGCGTAAAAACCCCATTCCTGGCGTATGGCAAAAGCGATCAGGAAAAAAGTTATGGTTCGAAAAAACTGCGCCAGCACCATTATCCGATGCCGCCCCAACTTGTCGGATAATTCCCCCCCGAAAGTCTGAAATACGGCCCTGACCATGGCCGCAACTCCGAAGTAAAGCCCGATAGCGGTCAGCGACAACCCCAGAACCGAGTGAAAATAGAGAGACAAAAACGGGATGGCCAATGAAAAACCCAGCGCCGAGACCGCCCACCCCCCGGCCAGTATCCACAGACGATGGTCATAGCGACCGATAAAATTTATCATCTAAACCTTACACGCTGCCGCCAGCATCAACAACCGCTCGGCAATATTCCTGAAACCGTTGATGTCACGCCCGCCGAACCCCTGGTCCGACATTTTTAGCAGCCTGCCGTCACGCCGGCATTCCTGAATCAAACCCGCAAATTGGGAGCCGGCCTCGATCGACTCTATTTCGACCCCCACACCTTCTCTTAATAAGAAATCTCGATTCAAAGGCGCGAACGGCCCGATACATGGCTTCAAAATAAACATCGGAAGCCCCAGGCCCCAGGCCCAGTTGCCGCGCTCATGCGAGGGCGCCACCAAATAATCGAAAAAGCGAAACAGCCGCCCGGTATATTCCGCTTCCTTAAACCGGCTGGTGCATATTACCGCCATTATGTTGTTCTTCTCGAAAGACTCATGAAAAGACGCACCTTTTTTATCGGGAAATATCCGCCCGGCCCCCGTTTCCCGTATCAATAAACTTTCCAGTTTGCCGCCCGCCTGGCAGAAAACTATGGCCTTTTGCGAGGCCTTCTCCAGCGATTTTAAGCAGGCGATAATCATTTCCACATGCGACCGCGGTTCCGCCCCGGACGAAAAAAACGCCCCCACCAAAGACGAAGACTCCTCCAGACGGGCTTTCCGCTTGGCGACTGCCAGAGACGCCCCCGGCACCAATTCCGGTTCAAGACACAAACCACTGACAAAAATCGATTCCGCCTGCACACCGGATCTTATCATTGATTGCCGGGTCTCTTCCAGAGGAACGAAGACCGCCGACGCCCCGCGGACGGCCGCCTCGGGCGGAACGACTACTTCCCCATGCTGATAAAAAACCGGCGCCAAATCGGACAACATCGGCACCAGAAGCGGGTGACTCACCAAAACCGGAGTTCCGCTCCGCCCCATTTGCCGACGCAAATCCCTCCCCAGAATTTTCTCTAAGATTCCCAGCGAATATGGCTTTGATCGATGCCGCCACCGCGAATAAATATCGCCCCATATCCCCCCCTGGCTCCCCCGATGATAAAACTCGCGGACCATTCGCCAGGAAACCCTCGAGATTCCCCGGGAAAGAGCAAAAACATTATCGGAATGTATTTCAATTTTATCGGGATAATTCTCTCCCAATACCGACACTATGCCATCAAGATAAAAGGGGTGACCGCGGCCGACTGCCGTGCATATAATATTAAGGCGGGCAATTTCTGTCATCGACTTTAATAAATTAATCCGACAATTAAATATATTAATGGAAAGAAGGCCAGAGTTTTAACCGCGGATATAAGACGCCCAGCCCCTAAACTTTTAAAAGTTGGCCCAGTTTACCCGGAGCGATAACATAAATTTCGGAATCATCAAGCCGCAAAAGACCGTCCACCGGCTCGACATTTATTTGGGGATCCGCCAATTCCAGCGGCTTTATCTCCCCCTTTTCCAATCGCCGAATCTCATCAGCCGCATCAACCACCAGCGCCGCCGGCTTATCATTAAAATTACAAATCAATAACGAAAATTTCGGCGATTCTTCGGACAATGAAAAACGGAGTAATCTCCGGGATAAATTAACCAGCGGAATTTCCCGTCCCTCAATTTTTATTTTATCCAAACCGGCCAATGCCGACCTATTGGAAAAGCCCAAAGACCTCCCCAGGACAATCTCCCCTATCTCGGAAATTTCCAGGGCAAACCTGAATTCGCCTAATCTGAAAAACAAATATTCCATATCGTTCCCTCTCTTATTCGACATAATTCCCACAAAGTTTTATCCCTATCTCTTTTAATTTATCCCGGAATAATCCATATAAAGTAATACATTATATATCCTGTATTATTTATTATATTATAACAATATAAATATTGGCCGCAATGTTTGCGAATTTGGCCTGCCGATAGCGTTTTTTGAAACTTTCACTCCATTATTTTCGTCCTATATACCCGAGGGCTTTGGAGTAGTCGCGATCGGGCCCCTATACGTAGGATTCCCCACCCGCTCGATTGCGACTTTTTATTTTGTGTCCGAAAGCATTTCCAAAAGCCGCCGCGCCGTGGTCGGCGAATGGCCGCTATAGTGATTATTAAAATACCCGTAAACTTCACCCCTCTCAATAGTGAATTCTTCGATTAAATTCGACCACCACTCCAGTTCCTTCTGGTGCGAATCCCTCTCAAAATTGAAATCGTCGGGGATTTTATTCCGGTCGCCCAGAAAACGAATATAAAGAAATTCGGCCGTAAACTCGCTTTTCTTCGGCATCCAGGGATGGTCAATCTGACACAGGCAAATTTGGCGCGATTTCAAAAACTTAAAAAACTCCGGCTTCAGCCACTTGCGATTCCGTATTTCAACCACATACTTCTTCCCGGGCGGAAGCGAATCCACGAGACCCTCAAGTATATCATAATGCTCATCCGGCTTGAAACCGTAGGCGAATTGAAGCAACAGCGGCCCCAGTTTCTCCTCCAGCGGCTCCATCGCCGCCACAAAAGCCTTCAAATTGCTGATTCTATCCTTCACTTCCCCTTCGTGTGTCACCGATTGCGGAAATTTAGCGCTGAAAACAAACCCCGGCGGCGTCGCCTCTTTCCACCGCTTGACCATATCCAGGCTGGGAATACGATAAAAAGTGCTGTCCAATTCCACGGTCTTGAATGTTTCGGCGTAAATCCTTAAAATATCCCTGGGCGGACAGGGCCTGGGGTAGAAATTCCCCACCCAGTCCTGATAACTGAAACCGGAGGTTCCGATGGAAATCTTATCCATAACAACCTTTGACATATCGATATTTTATGACATATACGCAGTCAAGCCAATATACAAATGGCCTCAACGACCCTCCCTATGGGGCTTGAAATAAGCCTCGATTTTTCATATCTTTTTCCCACTAAAGGAAAGGAACCAAGCCATGAAAGACAGACGTAACGAAATCCTGGCCAAGACCCTTGTCGAATATTCCGTCGATTTACAGCCGGGGGAAATCCTCTATCTCGAAATCAAAGGCGTCGAAGCCCTCGAACTGGGGAAAGAAATTATCCGCCTCGCCACCGAAAAAGGCGGGATTCCCTTTTACTTCTATAATGACGAATCCCTCCTGCGGCAGTACATCAAAACCGCCACGCCCGGCCAGCATAAAGCCCTGGCCGATCTTCATCTCCACCTGATGCAAAAGGCCGCCGCCTATATCGGCATTCGCGGCTCCGGCAATCCTTTCGACCTGGCCGATTACGCCGGTGAAAAAATGAAAAGTTTCCAGAAGTTATTCTACCAGCCGGTGCATCTCGAGGAACGGGTCAAGCGCACCAAGTGGGTGGTCATGCGTTACCCCAACAACGCCATGGCCCAACTGGCCGAAAAACCACAGGAAGTATTCGAGGACTTCTATTATCGCGTCTGCAATCTCGATTACGGCAAGATGTCCAAAGCCATGGATCCTCTCGTAGAACTTATGGACAAAGCCGACATGGTTCACATCAAGTCGCCCGGCACCGACCTGACTTTCAGCATTAAGGGCATCCCCATCGTTAAGTGCGACGGCACCCGCAACATCCCCGACGGCGAAGTCTACACCGCTCCTGTGAAAGATTCCATCAACGGCACCATCGCCTACAATACTCCTTCCTTGAGCGAAGGCGTCTTATATAACAACATCACTCTCACCTTCAAGAACGGCAAAATCGTCAAGGCGACCGCTTCCTCCAATGAAGACAAACTGAACGAGAAACTGGATACCGACGAAGGCGCCCGGTATGTCGGCGAGTTTGCCATCGGGGTCAACCCCTGCGTCCTGCATCCCATGAAAGACACCCTCTTCGACGAAAAAATAAAGGGCTCATTCCATCTCACGCCGGGTTGCTGTTACGACGAAGCCCCCAATGGGAATACTTCCGCGGTCCACTGGGATCTGGTCCTGATCCAGCGTTCCGATTACGGCGGCGGTGAAATGTACTTCGATAATAAACTGGTTCGCAAGGACGGTGTTTTCACCGATCCCAAACTGGAGGCCGCCTTCTCCGAGAAAAACCTGGCGATGTAACGAACGTCGTTCGGTTAATTATATAAGCGCCGGGTGGCCCACCCTTCAGGGTGGGTTCTGAATCGACTGAAGATTGAATATGTATCTACAGGCGGACTCACTCGTACCCCTCTTTGATACTCGTTCAGTCAAGTCCTAAATCCCGCCCTGCGGGATTTGTGACCTGACTGCTAATTCGCGCGGTCCCACAACCCTCAAGCAACGAGTCGGTTCAGAATTTATAGCATGTCAATGGCGCCGGCCCACCTTTGAATTTATAATTAACCAAATAAATGCAATCCAAAATGTCTACCATGCCGTCACAATTGACATCCCCCAGACGCATGTTCGGAACGGGAGCCGGACCGGCATAATATTTATAATTTATCAAATAATTTATATCGAGAATATCAATGACGACGTCGTTGTTAACATCTCCTCTGGATATTGCTAATAGCGCTCGGGCGGCATTAATCCGGCCATATCCCATTTCATAAGTTTGTACATGCGGATCTTCCTCTGCGGGATAATGCCAGCCATTACCGGTAGAGTATTTTATTATTTGTTCAATTTGATATGGCTGCCCGATTAAATCCGGCCTTCGCCCCATGATCATGGCGGCCAGAGCGGCCACTTGCGGCGCGGCATATGACGTTCCGGAATGTTCGCAACTGTAATTATCATTGCCCCCGACGCAATCGGTCTTATCCGATAATCCGGCCGCGCCCATTTGATCGAGAATAATAAAGCCTACTCCCGGAGCACAGGCATCGACCGAATAATAAGCCTCATCGTAAAACGATAAATCCCATCTTTGACCTGCTTCATTAGTTGCCCCAACAGCAAACACATAAGGTGTAAAAGTTAATATCTCTCTGGACAGTTTGAAATAAGAAAATGGCAGTCATCGGCCTCTTCGGTTAAATTGAATTTGCGGAAAACAATTAGCCGAAAGGAGGCAAAGATGACCGCCAGTGAGAAGATAGCACAAAACCGGTTAACCTTGCTACAATTAGCTGAAAGAATCAGGAATATTTCCGAGGCCTGCCGCCGCCGGGGTATCTCACGGAGCCAGTTTTACGAGTATAAGCGAGCCTTCCAGGAGCATGGGTTTGAGGGGCTTAAAGACCTGCCGCCGATTCCCAAGAGCTTTCCCAACGAGACCCCGGCGGATGTCAAAGAGAAGATTCTGCGGATGTCGATTGCTCATCCGCATTGGGGCCAGGTTCATGTAGCCGATCATTTGCGTCTGGAGGGGATCTCGGTGAGTCCCTCGACGATTCGGAACTTGTGGCTGAAGGAAGGTCTGGAGACACGTTACAAACGGGTTCTGCGGCTTGAGGAAGAGACTCACGGCAAGGATATCGAGCTGACGGCCGAGCAGATTCGTCTTCTGGAGAAGGCCAATCCCTGTTTCCGGGAGCGGCAGGTCGCGAGCCATTATCCGGGGTATCTGTTGAGCCAGGATACGTTCAGTGTTGGGGTCATCAAGGGGGTGGGGCGGATATATCTTCAGGCGGTGGTTGACACCTACGGTTCGTATGCTTTTGGCAAGTTGTATACGTCAAAGCTTCCGGAGACGGCGATTGATGTTCTCTACGATCGGGTTTTGCCGTTCTATGAGTCACAGGGCCTGACGGTGGAGCATATTCTGACCGATAATGGCCGGGAATACTGCGGTCGGGCCATGATTCATCCTTATCAAATCTTTTTGGAACTGCATGATATCAAACATCGCCGGACCAAAGTAGCGACGCCCCGGACCAACGGCTTTGTGGAACGGTTCAATCGAACCGTGTTGGATGAATTCTTCCGGGAGACATTCCGTTCGAAGCTCTACGTTTCAGTCGAAGAACTTCAAACCGATCTGGATGTCTGGCTTAATTATTACAATACCGAGCGACCGCATCGGGGTTATCGTAACATGGGTAAACGACCGATTGAAACGATTGAAGAAGGCAAGAAACTGAAAGGTAAAAAAGCCGCTTAACCAACTAACCGAAGAGGCCCAAACTGTACGGGAAGTCCTTGACTTTTACA
>JBGSHP010000016.1:0-5969 GCA_041752195.1 Candidatus Zixiibacteriota bacterium
CGCCTGGATTGAAGTCTTTTACAACCGGATTCGGCGCCATTCCACCCTGGGATATTTAAGCCCTGTTGACTTTGAGGAGAGGAATACTTAACCTAATAAAGGTGTCCACCAAACCGGGGAAAGGTCAGTCCTGACCTACAATAATCTATATTTCAAAAGTTCGTAGGGCAGCATCCCTGTCGAAGATCCTGAGCTTCGAAGGACGATGCTGCCTATTTAATCATGCTGTAGTTAAAGATCCTATACTTCTCCGCTCGGGGCAGGGGGGGGACGCCTGCCGCCCACATTACTTGACGGCCATGTCTTTCCCTGGCCAGCCGGATCGCCTGCCGCCCATGTTACAATAATTACTCCCAGAATTCGGCGATATCCTCCAGACTCTCGCGGGATTTTAATATCGTAAATTCGTACTGCTCCGATGTCTCAAAGGGTGGCTCGCGGCGATAACCTATCACTTTCGGGATTGGGCGGCTGTTGTAGCGCGACCACATGCTTAAGGTATAAGCGCCGGTATCGTGAACAACGATATAATCGCCCGGTTCGACTTTGGGCAAATGAATATCGCGGGCCAGAATATCCCCGCCGAAACAGAGGGGGCCGGCCAGAATATAGGGATAAGTCGGTGATGAAGGTTTGAGGTTGCCGCGGGAATCGAGAACGGAAAATTCATGGTGCCAGTCCTCGGGACGGTAACATCGACGCAATAGAAGATCGGCGCCGATGTGGAGTATTAAAGTAGTGGCCCGGTCACTTTCCTTAAGATATTCTATGCGGGTGACGGTCCAGCCGGCGTTGGCATGGAGGTATCTTCCGAATTCAGTTATCAGGCGGTAGTTTTTGTCGTTCAGCCGTTGGAGTATCGGCAATAATTGTCGGGCATAACTTTTGAGGTCGGGGAAAGAATCCCCGGGGCGATAGGCAACCGGAAGACCGCCGCCGATATCGATTGTCGTAATTTGCATCCTGCGACCGAGGCTTTTACTTTGGGCGTTGATGACGTTGATAAAAGTGATTAAGACCTCGGCCCCTTTGAGCAATAATTCAACCGGGTTGCCCTGCGAGCCGATATGGATATGCACTCCCCTAAGCCATGGGTATCGCGCGAAAGCCCCCAGAATTTCCTCACGTTTATCATTCAGGGGAACGCCGAATTTGGAGTACTGCCCGGCCACACTGGTCATGGGGATATTCCCGGCGCCGACCTGGGGATTAATCCGAAGCCCGACCGGGCCGGAGTCGGGATATTTGGGTTTCAGGGCGGCTATCCGAGCCAGTTCCTCTAATGAGTCGGCGTTGATGTAAATGCCCTTTTGGAGGGCGTATTCCAGTTCGGGAATAGTCTTGACCGGGGAATCGAAGATTATTTTATCCGGGGGAAAGCCGGCTATTTCGGCCAGGTGGAGTTCGCCAAAGGAGGAGGATTCGACGGCAAAACCGTGGTTTTCTATCAGCCGCAGAACTTCCAGGAGAGGATTGGCTTTGACGGCGACAGCGTGAAGGGTGTTATCGGGAAAGGCGTCTTTCAGTTCCTGCAGTCGATTTTCCAGAAAAGAGAGGTCGTAAAAGATGGCGGCGGTATCGCGGTAGGGGTCAAGGGCTATTTGCGCCAGAGCCGCCTGGACAGCGTGTGCGATTTGGGCAAGGGGGATTCTTTTCGCTGTCTCGGAAACAGGGCCGTTTTGGGGGCGTTGGGGGGGCATATTTCCTTCAATTGGTTTCCTCATTAGTCTAAGGTGAAAGGCGACCCGAGTCAATGGATTATTGGGGGTGGCGTCGCCGCTTTTTACGGGATAGGCTGGCAGGGGGGGGGGTTAATCGACGGGTTTAAGCGGCTATTCCCCATTGATTATAGGAGGGGCAAAAAAACTATTGCCGAGGCGGGGGGGATTATATATTATGAGTCCTGCATATTGCCGAAGTGGTGAAATTGGTAGACACGCTGTGTTCAGGGCGCAGTGCCCCACAGGCGTGGGGGTTCAAATCCCCCCTTCGGCATTTTTTCTTAGTGTAAGGTTTCGTGGGCAAATTTATTTAAAGATTAATTCAAGGCGCGGCGGAATTTGTGGTATGATTAATCGCGCGTTTTTGATTAAAGGGGCGGGGGGATCTGCCGTCCACGGATGATTTATCAAGAATATTTAAATTCGTTCTTACAATAAGAATCACATAATCTACTGCCCTGCGGTTTCTACCGGTCAAGTATGATATTTCCGCGCGTTTCCCGGCTTACCGGTCCTAAGGGCAATTTGGTCTTGGTCCGTTTTTAAATTTGTAATTTATGAGGTAGAGTATATCCAGGATATTCACCTGGCCGTTGCTATCGACGTCGGCCGCATAAAGGGGGATGGGGGTCGGGCCGTTTTGAAATTTGTATCCGATCAGAAAGATAATATCCAGAATATTTACCTGGTTGTCGCCGTTGATATTTCCGCAGATCGCCTCGGTGATTGTGAGATATTGATCGACGGGAACATCCGTTAAAATATCCGTTATCTGCCCGCCCGGCCATTCGATTTTGATCGAATCAATAATGTTGGCATCACCGAGGCCAAAATGAGTTTCAAGCGGCGGTTGTCCCCTGAGTCCTGTCATGGTCGTAATTTCGCCGAGTTGCCATACGGGCTGTCCGTCGATATTTGCCTTGACGCGGATCTTTGCCCCGACTCCAGATCGGTTGGAGACTGTTCCGAGCGGTTTAATCGTGATCCAGTGATTGCCGTTGCCATTATTAAGATAAAGAATGTCATTAAGGTATGCCAATCTTCCCTGCCATTGAGGATCCATCCGTGCGAGAAAGAGATCCATATCTCCATCGCGGTCGACATCGCCCCAGACTCCGGACCAGGCCGTACATGAATCGCATTTGAACAGGGTATCTGACAGGCGACCAAAAGTGCCATCACCCAGGTTTTCGAAGATATAGCCGCCGGAATTGACCAAATTCTCATGGTCCATGAGCCAGACAAAGATGTCCTGATCCCCGTCGTTGTCGTAATCCGCCCATATCCCGGAGCTGGCTCGGCCATCCACGATGTCCATTCCGTGATTTGTCACTATTGTCAGAACGCCGTTTCCATCATTGCGATACAGGCGAGTAGGTCCCGGAGAGTAACTGGCGATGTATAAGTCCAAATCGCCGTCGTTATCATAATCGGCCCAGGAGCAACCACCGACGTTGGTCACATCGGTTCCCAAAAGCGACGATGGTGCCAGAGTGAAACTGCCGTCACCATCGTTGATGAAAAGATCGCTTTGCTCATTCACATTATTGGTGTTGACCAGGTCAGGATCCCCATCATTATCAAAATCAGCCCAACTTACTCCGTAAGTGTGACGCGAGTGTGTGGCAATGATATCGGATGTAATTCGGTTCAGCGTGTTGGCGTCATTTCTGAATAAGAAGTTCACATAGGGGTTATAATTCGGATTATTGGTGGAGTTGGCGATGAACAGATCCAGGTCGTTATCGAGATCATAGTCGACCCAGCTGGCCGAGGTCGACCCGACGGGACCGATGCCCTGAGGCCCGTTGGTCGTCGCCGTGAAGCCGCCCATTCCATCATTAATATACAGGACACTGGCCTGGCCGATAAAATTCGCCACTGCCACGTCGAGATCGCCGTCATTGTCGAAATCGGCCCAACTGGCCCCGTAGCCCATCGCGATATCTTCGACAATTGACAGGCCCGACACCTTTTCGAAAGTGGCATTACCTGTATTCCGATAGAGGGCATTAACATCACCGGTTCCGCTGGTATTCACGACATAGATATCGCTAAGGCCATCCCCGTTATAGTCAACCATGCAAACACCGGCAGAGTATTGCCCATCGTTGACCAGGGGTCCTTCAGTGACACGGGTGAATTGCGCCGTTCGTGAATCGGAAATATTTTGCGAGGGTATATTTTGGGAATACCCTTTATGTTGAAAAGAAATGAGGACAAATGTCACGACAGATGCTGCAAGAAAATGAATTTTGAAACCGTTTGAGTTTGCCACATGAATCTCCTTTAAATTTAACAATTATTAAGGTCCTTTAATCTAGGGACAATTTGGCACCGGGCCGCCCTTAAATTTGAAATCGATCAAATAGATGATATCAAGGATATTAACGAGTTCATCATTGTTTACGTCGGCCGACTCAAGCGGGTCCGGGGCGGGGCCACCTTTATACTTGTGATTGATCAAATATAGAATATCAAGGATATTGACTTGTCCGTCATCGTCCATATCCCCGCAAAGCCAATCCTGACATTCGTAGCCATAGACCACAAGATCATCGATATTCCAGCCGCAATACCGCCAACTATCGTCGGTTGGCCCCATGACGAAGGCGATGTAGATTTCGGGCTGATTATCAGCGTACTGAGAAATATCAACCACCTCGGGCCACCAGTATCCGCCGGCGAATTGAGGGTGGTTGAACCAGATATAAGTAAAATTGATTCCGTCGGTGCTAATGGCAATGCGGGCATAGTCGTAGCCGTAAAATTGAACGCTCAACCATCTCCAGAATCTTAGGTGCACATTGGACAGTCCCCGGCAGTCGATTACCGGGCTGACGACACGCCGCACCGGAAGATTGTGATCATAATCACCGTAAAGATTGTAGGCCAGGCACCGGGCGGAATTACGACCGCCGACCGGATCCGGAGCGCCGAATTCACTGGTTTCTCCGGTGGGTGAGCCGATAGCCCAGTAACCCTCAAAGGAATGCCAGCCTGTAGTGGCTTCAAAATCATCTTCAAAGGCGATTACCTTCCCATTGGCGATCGGAATTTCATAGGGCTGGCCGGGCGAGGGATCAAAATAAGTATTACCCCCTGACTCCTGAACGCCAACATAAAACCAAAAGGCGCTGTCGTTACAATTCAAAACTGGCAAGACGGCATCAAATAGGCCGTTGCCAAGATCGGTCAGTGCAATTGTACTATAATTCGCGCCGTCGGTGGAATAGAACATCAATCTGGTGCCTCCGGCAGGAACGCCCTCGGCCAATCCGGTAACCTGGATCTTAATTGAAATTTCCTGGCCGGGAGTGATATATTCGGGCAGGCCTTCGGGATAAGAGAATATCAGACTCGGTTCGGGTTTCAATTGATCATCAAGTTCCAAAGCCGTGGCCAGGACACCCCTGATAATCCGTGCGGTATAACTGAAATTAACATAGGTACTGCTGTCACGAGGAGAATGCCGGTAGGGAGCCGCGGGATAATTTAATGCAAAAAGAGAATTAAAACCACGTGACTGAAAGGGGTAATGGTCGGAATAGTAACTTGACCCCATCAGAATGGAATTTAGATTTATCGAGGGTAGGGAAGAGGCTAATTGGCTGTACAATTGAGCGTAGTAATTATTGGGACCGTAAAATAGGCGCACCGTATTGGAGTACCAACCATTCCAACTGATTTCGTCCATATTAAGCATCAGGGCGATACTATCGCCATTGGTGTATAAGCGATCGGCAATATAAGATGATCCAACGACAGCGACCTCTTCGGCATCGAATAAGGCCAGCATAAAGGTGAAATGAGTGTCGCGATCCTTAAGTATTCGGGCGATTTCCAGCACTCCAGCCACTCCGGCGCCGTTATCGCCGGCACCGGGACTTCCGGGGATAGCATCATAATGTGCCCCGATTACGAAGTAATTATCCGGGCAGGAAATTCCCTGGTGATAAGCCATGATATTATGAGCAGACAAGGAGCCATAGGCGAAAGTATCCAGCGCTGGGGTATAGCCGAAAGATTCGAATTTGGAAACAAGCCAGTCCCGGGCCTGGGCATTTCCAGTGCTACCTGCGACGCGCGGCGGGAAAGATTGCAGGACTTCGATATAGGCCTGAACGGAATCAGGTTCGATCTGGCTGACTATTTCATCGAGTGTCTCCAGAGGGATATCTATATTCAATTCGGGTGAAGGATTGCTGCCTCTTAAAGATATGGATTCGATGATAACTGACCTTTCAT
>JBGSHP010000017.1:0-77545 GCA_041752195.1 Candidatus Zixiibacteriota bacterium
CGAAGCAATCTCATCTTTTTTCAAGTCATTGTCTTGAGATTGCTTCGTCGGCCGACCTTTCGGTCTGCCTTCCTCGCAAAGATATCTCGAGGATTTTTCACAAGCCCTTTGAGAAATTCGGTTTTGCCCGCCGCGGGATGACTTATGGTCGTGGAATTTATTAGTAATTTTCATACTTCATGGTCATTAAATCCGCTTTCGCGTCTCCTCATACATTTCTAAAGAAGACATAATTAAAGACTAATACTGTTTTCATTCTATATGACAAACTCCTTAAGGGTATCCTGCCCGGTCGTGTGATTTACGCCGGGAATATACCTGACGGAGTTCAGGCCGGTATGAAGCCGCCGTCACCTGACAGAATTAGGAGGTTGTTCTGATTTCACCTGCCGTATCGCCCCGGTCACCTTTCGAAATAAACCTCACCTTTTCGGACCCCGTTCGTCAATCGCTCTTTTCCCTTCTGAAAAAGCCCATCGAAAGCGCCTTTCGCCTGGACGCTTTGGATGATATTTATAACCAGGTTTGCGCTCCGGGAGAAGAATCTTATTTCACCGAAAAAGCCCTGGATCATCTGAATGTCAAATTCGACATCGCCGCCGAGGATCTGGCCCGTATCCCCAGGGAGGGGCCGGTAATTGTGGTGGCCGATCATCCTTTCGGGGCCCTGGAGGGGATGCTTCTGGCCGCACTCCTGAAAACCGTCAGGCCAGATTTTAAAATTCTGGCCAATTTTCTATTAGCCCGTATCCCCGAAATGCGGCCCCTGATTATCAGTGTCGATCCCTTTGGCGGAAAAGATGCCCCAGGTCGAAATACTGCGCCGATGAAAGAGGCCGTGCGCCTGGTGCAAAAGGGCGGACTTCTGGCCATGTTTCCGGCCGGCGAAGTATCACACCTTAATTTCAAAAACCGCGAAATAACCGACCCGCAATGGACCCGCACTGTCGCCCGGATCATTCGTATGACTCAGGCGCCGATTCTGCCGCTTTATTTCGACGGGAGCAATAGTCTGCTTTTCCAGGTGGCCGGATTGATTCATAAACGTCTCCGCACGGCCCTCTTACCGCGCGAGTTATTGAACAAACGTAATCGGCGGATTCCGACCAGGGTGGGCAATCTCATTTCGTTTGAAAGAATGAATCGAATAGGCGATGACCATGATCTGGTGGAATATATCAGGATGCGGACATATCTTTTGGCGGGCCGGGCCGATTCTACCGGCAGTTTGCCGCCCGCGGCCGACAGTGGCGACGGTTCCTCACAAGGTCAGAAGCCAATCCCGCCTCCCGATCACAATAAACTCCTCGCCGAAGAAATAAGCCGTATCCCCGAAGAAAACATAATGGCCCATCAGGGCGATTATCTGGTGTTCAGGGCCAGGATGGAAGAAATTCCCCTGATAATACGTGAAATCGGAAGACTTCGCGAATTAACCTTTCGCCAGGTGGGCGAAGGTACCGGCAAGGCGCTTGACTTGGATCGATTCGATACTTATTACCTGCACCTCTTTGCCTGGAACAAGGAAAAAAAGCAGATTGTCGGCGCCTACCGTTTGGGAACCACCGATACCATATGGGAACGCTTCGGTGTTAAGGGTTTGTATACAAGCACCCTTTTTAAATTCCGCGAGCCGTTGCTGACCCAGATAAGTCCGGCGATCGAATTGGGTCGGTCGTTTATCCGCCCGGAATATCAAAAGGAATTCGCCCCCTTGAACCTGCTCTGGAAGGGCATCGGCCGTTTTATCGTGGAGAATCCCCGCTACAAAATGCTGTTCGGGCCGGTGAGTATAAATAATCGATATCACTCCATTTCGCGCCGCCTGTTGGTCGGTTTTTTGACCCTTAATAATTTTAACACCGATCTGGCCCGCCTGGTCAAACCCAAGACCCCGCCCAAAGTACGGCAGCAAAAACGCTGGGATGAATCCGCGGTCAGTCGGCTGGTTTCGGAAGTGAATGAAATCGACGATTTAATCTCTGAAATTCAGACGGATCGGATGGGAATTCCCATCCTCCTGAAACATTACCTTAAGCTGGGGGGAAGGCTTCTGGGATTTAACATTGACCCGGATTTCAGCGATGTTCTTGACGGTCTGATTCTGGTGGACTTGAGGCTGACGCCGCGGCGGATACTGGAAAAGTATATGGGCCGCGAGGGACTGGCGCGTTTTCTGGAATATGATCCCCAAAGCGGCGGCAGAGAGGCGAAATTACCCGCCGGGCGAGCCGAAACCAGGCCCGGGGAAAATCCTACTCGGAATTTATAGCCTGGTGCCTTAAAGCGATTATCCCCGTCATTTCATCTCCGGTATACATTTCCTGATTCTGCAGTCTTGATTTTATATCCGCTGCAATCAATATTACGGCCGGATTTCAAAAATATCGGTGGGATGAATTTAATGTTCCTGACCCGGCTGGTTCGGATTTTCTCGAAGACAGTTTTACTCTTTATTATAGTAATCGTCGGGGGTTGCCGTGACCTCACGAACCGTCTCGATGAATATCTGACCAACGCCAGGGCCTATTGGAAATTTGAGGGATCGGTTTTGGTGGCCTGGCACGGCAAAGTCATCTTAAGCAGTGGCTACGGCATGGCCAGCCGTGCCGTGGGCGAACCGAATACGCCCCAAACTCGGTTTTTTATCGGTTCCATCACCAAGCAATTTACGGCCGCGGCCATAATGAAACTGCACGAGGCCGGCCGTCTGGATCTCGACGCCCCCATAACGCGATACCTTCCGGAATATCCCGAAAAATCAGGAAGCAAGATTACCATCCACCAACTTTTAACACATACCTCGGGAATTCCCAATTTAACCGATAATCCGGAAATTATATTACGCCGCACCTTGCCTTTTCCCGATACGGACCTCATGAAAGTCTTCTGGGATAAGCCGCTTTTGTTCGAGCCGGGCCGGTTTTTCCATTACAGCAATTCCGGTTATATCGTACTGGGGGCGATTATCGAACGCATATCGGGGCAATCATATGAGGCCTTTTTGCACCATGAGTTACTCAAGCCGGCCGGGATGCTGAACAGCGGCTATGGCCGACGGGAAGCCAGATTGCCGGATCGCGCGGAGGGCTACACGCTGGCCGAATCGGGAACCCTTCTGGATGCCGTCCCCATTCATTTTTCGGTCCTTCATTCCGCCGGGGCGATGTATTCCACGGTGGAAGATATGTTGCTCTGGGATCGCGCTCTGGCCCGGGACGAAATACTCTCGCGAAAATCCATCGCCTTGATGATGAGCCCCAGCGCCGGCAACCATGGTTACGGCTGGGTGATGGATATGGAATTCGGGCGAGAACATTATTTCCACGGCGGATTTATAGACGGCTACAATACCACTTTTGACCGTTGGCCCAATGAAGGCTTGTGTGTCATTGTCTTCAGTAATGACGACGAGGCCCCGGTCCAGAAAATCGCCCGGGACCTGGCGGCTATTGTCTTCGGAGCAGATTATACCATGCCCGCCCGGGCCGTGCCGTTTCAGGTGGCGACGGATCAGTTGCGCCGGTATGAAGGGGTTTTTCGCAATGCCGATGGCCTCGACCGGTACGTATATCTGGATGAGGAAACTCTTAAATCATTCAGCCTGCAGGAAATTCCCAAATTGATGATGTCCCTGGCGCCGGACACATTTATTCTGGCCCTGAATAACAGCATCATTTATACTTTCGGCCGTGACGCCGACGATAACATCTCGAGTTTAAATATCTCCGACAATAATAGCAGTGATCGGTTTACTAAAATCGACGACTTATCGGAAATGGACAACCGACAGCCCATCATGGTCAGCCCGGAAATTCTGGAACGATACGTCGGTGAATACCAACTTTTTCCCTCGAAGGGCATTCCCGTCGAGGGTTTTATTCTCATCGTCAGACGTCGCGGCAAAAGTCTGACCGCGGCCGTCCCTCACACCCGCCCCATCCATCTTCAGCCGTCTTCGGATAGTTCCTTTTATCACAGTACCGCCCCTTTTGAACTGGATTTTATCCCCGGACGAGATAGCGCCGATTATGAATGCCGGATTCTAATGAGCGGAACGGAAATACAAGGAAAACGTCTGAATCCAAAGGAATAATAATCAAATCATCGAGGCGAATTCCCGAATCCTTTGTAACTTATTTATCATTTCAGGCATCATTTGATTAATAGGCGATTCGAAAATTAAGGAGGACATATGAAGATATTTATTAAAGGGTTAGTCTTCGCGATATTATCCGCGCTTTTCCTGGTGGTGAACATTTCCGGGCAGGATAAAGCGCTTGTTCCCGACACTTATGCGGGAAAAATGATGGTCCGGTTTCTGGAGGCCTTCAATTCCGGCGATTCTCTTGCATGGCAGGAATTCGTGATGCAATTCCCCAGTTCCGGTAAAGACTCCGTTATGGCCGGTCGGCGATTGGGTCTCTTTCGTATTTTGTACGGCGATCTGGGAGAGATAAGACTGGACAGCATCACAACTTCCGAGGAATATCGTCTGGAGTCAATTATACAGGGAATGGACCCTGCCGAAGGCGAAGGCTGGATCAGTTTTTCGATGGCCTTTACTCCCGAGCCGCCGCACGATTGGCTTCGATTCGGGGCTATGCCGATCGATGATCCCAAGGTGAAATTACCGGACAAGAAGCCTTCCGATGCCGACCTGGCCGTCTTCCTTGAAAAATATCTGAATGATATCGCGGCTAAAGACAAATTTTCAGGGACAGTCCTGGTGGCGCGCGGAGACAGCATACTCTATAAGGGTGTCTTCGGTGAGGCCTGCCGACGATATCATATTGCCAATCGGCTTGATACCAAATTTAATCTTGGCTCCATCAATAAAATGTTCACCGGCCTGGCTATCGCCCAGTTAGCGGAAAAGGGAAAACTTTCCTTTCAAGATCCTATCATAAAATATCTGCCGGACTATCCGCGCCCGGATATCGCGGAGAAGGTTACTATCCATCAACTCCTGACACATACTTCCGGAACCGGTGACTATTTTGAAGCTCTCTTTGATGCCCCTTTCTGGGAAATAAAAACCGTTCGCCAATTGGCCGACCTGGTTATCAATGATTCCCTTTTGTTTGAACCCGGCGCCCAATTTCATTACAGCAATGTCGGACCGGTCATCCTGGGATTGATAATCGAGAAAATTACGGGGAAAGACTATTTTGAATATATCCGGGAAAATATCTATCAACCGGCCGGCATGATAAATACGGATTGTTATGAGGTTGACCGTGATATTGAAAACCTGGCCATTGGTTATACCGGACGCGATTATGACGGCTCCCGTCTGGGGGCATGGCAGCGTAATAATCTCTTTATGCACGCCGTAAAAGGCGGCCCGGCCGGCGGTGGATACTCCACGGTAGAAGATATGTGGCGTTTCGGACGGGCTCTATTGTCGGGCAAGCTGGCCGGGAAAGCCTATGTCGATACCATGATTACCGGCAAGGTGGAGATGGGTCCCGATATGAAATATGGATATCTTTGCGGCGATGAATTAATAAACGGCCAAAGAGTAGTCGGCCATACCGGCGGAGCGCCCGGCATTAATGCTGTTTTTCATTTACATTTGAATTCCGATTATACCGTTGTAGTTTTGTCTAATTATGATCAAGCCGCCTTGCCGGTCGCTCGATTAATAGATAAAATCCTGACCCGTCCGTAAAGGAAAGGCTTCGCTTAACCGATAATTTTGCCGGGGTTTTAAGAAATTCCTTGACTTTCGAGAGCAGGGAATATATATTGGCAAAGCTTGTGAAATTTTTCACAATACGTGAGGTATGTCCTTGCGAGATAACAAATTCTATCTTCTGGAACGGGCCGCGTTTGATAAGTTCCTGGTTACCCTGAAGACCGGAGGATACCAAACCATCGGCCCGGTTGTCAAAGACAACGCCATTGTTTTCGATTCTGTCAATGTTGCTGCGGATTTCCCCCTCGGCTGGTCCGACCATCAGGATGGAGGAAGCTACCGCCTCGTCAAAAACGATGTCCCTGCCTTGTTCGGCCACGTGGTGGGGATGCAATCACTTAAAAAATATTTGTATCCGCCGGTCAGGACCATTTTAGAGGTCGAGAAAAACGGCAAAAGATTTAAGGCCGGCAGCCCTGAAAGCGAGTATCCGCGACTGGCCTTTATCGGTGTTCGACCCTGCGACCTGGCAGCGCTGGCCACTCACGAAAAAGTTCTTGCCAACGGCCCCTATGCCGACCCGGACTTTACGAAACGGCGGGAGAACTCCCTCATCGTTGCGGTCAACTGTACCCGACCCGGCGGCACATGTTTTTGTGCCGACATGGGTACCGGTCCCCGCGCCGAGGGAGGATACGATATTCTTATGACGGAAATGTGCACTTCGTCGTCGCACACATTCCTGATTCAGGGAGGGAGTGATCGCGGCGAGGAAATAATAAAATCTCTGTCCTGCCGGGAGGCTTCCGATGCCGAAATCAAGACGGTCGAACGGGCTTTGGAACAGGCCGCCGGTAAAATGGGACGGCATCTGGGGCAGGACGGCCTGAAGGACGAGCTTTATAAGAACTTTGATCATCCCCGGTGGGAAGCGGTGGCCGAGCGATGTCTCAATTGCGCCAACTGCACCATGGTTTGTCCCACCTGTTTTTGCATGAATGTCGAGGACACCACCGACCTGGCGGGTAACAAGGCGTTTCGGAGCCGTCGCTGGGATTCCTGTTTCACGGTGGATTTTTCATATATTCACGGGGGGAGTATCCGTTCTTCCGGTATGTCGCGCTATCGCCAGTGGCTGTTGCATAAATTATCGTACTGGCACGAGCAATTCGGTCTGGCCGGGTGTGTCGGTTGCGGCCGGTGTATTACCTGGTGTCCGGTCGGGATTGATATTACCGAAGAGGCCGCCGTCATCAGCGGGCGGAAGAAATAGAACGTTTTAACCTATAGAGGGATTAAGGCGATGGAAGACCTTGGGCGGATTCTTAAAGAGTACCCTTTCCTGGCGGGGTTGCAGGAGAAGCATATTCAACTTATAACCGGATGTGCTTCCAATGTCGTATTTCAGAAGGGTGAATTCCTGTTTCGCGAAGGCGAGCAGGCCGATACTTTCTATTTTGTGCGCCATGGCAAAGTTGCGGTCGAATCGTATGTTCCCCAGAAGGGCCCCATTATCATACAAACCCGTGGAGAAGGGGAGGTCCTGGGATGGTCCTGGTTGGTGCCGCCGTATAAGTGGCACTTCGATGCCCGCGCCCAGGAACTGACCCGGGCCATTGCCCTGGACGGGAAATGCCTGCGGACCAAGTGCGAGGAAGACCATGATTTCGGTTATGAGATGATGAAGCGATTCACATTGATTATCGCCCAGAGATTGGATGCCACCCGCCTGCAACTTATGGATGTATATGGTAACGGTCAAAAAAAGTGAGGCGGTCGCGGTTCTTCCCGAACCCGTTTTAACTCGTCCGTTCGGGATTCGCCGTGTTGTGGCGGAGACGGCCGATACTTTCACCATGATCCTGGAACCGTTGTCCGGTCCCCATGAGTATCCTTTTCTTCCGGGGCAGTTCAATATGCTCTATATCTACGGCGTCGGTGAAGTCCCGATTTCCATCAGCGGTGATCCGACCCGGCCCCGGGTTTTGACCCATACCACTCGCGAAGTCGGCACCGTTACCAAGGCCATGCGCCGCCTTAAGGTGGGCGACGTTATCGGCGTCCGCGGACCATACGGATCCTGCTGGCCGGTGAAGGAAGCGGAAGGCCACGACGTGGTCATAGTTGCCGGAGGTATCGGCCTGGCGCCTCTGCGGCCGGTGATTTACCATGTTCTGGGTAATCGGGAAAAATACGGCAAAGTCGTCCTGCTCTTCGGGGCCCGGACTCCGGAAGATATGCTCTTCCGTAAGGAAGTGGAAAAACTCCGCTCGCGATTCGATATGGAAGTATTTATCACGGTTGATCGCGCCACCGGCGACTGGCACGGGAATGTCGGCGTGGTGACGACCCTTATCGGCCGCGCTCCGTTCGATCCCTTTCATTGCCTGGCCATGACCTGCGGCCCCGAAATAATGATGCGCTTCACGGTTCTGGAGTTGATTAAGCGCGGGGTGCCGGAAGACAGAGTTTATATCTCGATGGAACGTAATATGAAATGCGGTGTCGGTCTGTGCGGGCATTGTCAGCTGGGCGGCTCTTTCGCCTGCAAGGAGGGCCCCGTTTATGCCTACGATAAAATGAAAGACATTTTCAGCAAGCGGGAGATGTAATTATGGCTTCACGGATCAGACCCAAGGTAGCCGTCTGGAAATTCGCTTCCTGCGATGGATGTCAGTTGTCGCTTCTGGATTGTGAAGATGAACTGGTGGCCGTGGCCGAGGCCATTCAGATCGCCAATTTCCCGGAAGCCTCGCGGGCGATTATCAAGGGACCGTATGATGTCTCCCTGGTGGAGGGTTCGATAACCACACCCCATGACGCCGAACGAATTCATAAAATCCGGCGCTCCTCCAAAATTCTCATTACCATCGGCGCCTGCGCCACGGCCGGCGGAATCCAGGCCCTGCGGAATTTCGCCGACGTCAAGGCCTTTACCAATTACGTCTATGCTCATCCCGAGTATATCGAGACTCTGAATAAATCGACGCCGATCGCCGATCATGTCTTCGTCGATTTCGAATTGCGCGGCTGTCCCATTAACAAGTACCAACTTCTGGAAGTGGTCAATGCCCTTTTGAACGGCCGCAAACCGGTTATTCCGCCGTACAGTGTTTGTATGGAATGCAAACGCAAAGGCAATGTCTGTGTCATGGTAGCCACCGGCGAACCCTGCCTGGGACCGGTTACTCAAGCCGGGTGCGGCGCCATTTGCCCTTCGTTCAATCGCGGCTGCTACGGCTGTTTCGGGCCCAAGGAAACGCCCAATACCGCCTCATTGGCGGATTGGTTTAAAAAGCATGATAGAACCTCCCAGGATATAGTCCGGCTTTTCCGCGGTTTTAACGCCTATGCCGAACCGTTCCGGAAGGAGAGCGAAGCCCATGAAAAGTAAAACGATCAAGGTCGATATGCTGGCCCGCGTCGAGGGTGAAGGCGGCCTGACGGTCAAAATAAAAAACGACCAGGTTATCGATGCCAAACTGGATATTTTCGAGCCGCCCCGGTTTTTCGAGGCCTTCCTGCGGGGACGAAAATATTACGAGGCTCCTGATATTACCGCCCGTATTTGCGGTATCTGCCCTATCGCCTACCAGACGAGTTCCGTCACGGCCATGGAATCGATTCTGGGAATATCCGTGGATGGGCCCCTTCGCGATTTACGCCGCCTGATTTACTGCGGGGAATGGATTGAATCGCACGCCTTGCATATTTACCTGCTCCACGCGCCCGATTTCCTGGGCTACGAAGACGGCCTTCGTCTGGCCAAGGATTATCCTGAAGTTGTCGGCCGGGCCTTGAAACTCAAAAAAATCGGCAACGATGTCATGGTTTTCCTGGGCGGCCGGGAAATCCATCCTATCAATATGCGCGTGGGAGGGTTCTACAAAGTCCCGACCAAAAAGGAATTGGATTCCCTGAAAGAGCCGCTTCAATGGGCGCTGGAGGCGTCATTGGAGACGGTCAAATTCACGGCCGGCCTGAATTTCCCGGATATGGAACGCGACTATGAATTCGTATCCCTGCGGCATCCCGATGAATACCCTCTGTTTGCCGGGCATATTTATTCCAACAAGGGTATTGATATTCCCATCCCCGATTTTCTGAAATTTTTTGAAGAGGAACATGTCTCGCATTCCACTTCGCTTCATGCCTTCGTCAAGGGCCGGGGAGATTATCTAACCGGGCCGATGGCGCGCTTCGCCAACTGCTACGATCAACTGCCCAAAATCGCACAAAAAGCCGCCAAAGAAGCCGGTTTGGGCAAAACCTGCCTGAATCCCTTCAAGAGTATCATCGTCAGGGCGGTGGAACTGGTTTTTGCCTGCCATGAGGCGTTACGCCTCATCGATAATTACCAGATGCCGGAGAAACCTTATATTGAAGCCGTGCCTCGCGAAGGCGAAGGCCATGGTTGCAGCGAAGCCCCCCGCGGGATCTGTTATCATCGCTATAAAATAGATAATAACGGCCTGATAAAAGACGCCCGGATTGTTCCCCCCACGTCACAAAATCAGAAGGCCATCGAAAAGGACTTGAAATTATTCGTCCAGAAAAATCTGCACCTCTCCGATGACAAACTGACCTGGCAGTGCGAACAAACCGTCCGTAATTACGACCCCTGTATCTCCTGCTCCTGCCACTTCCTGAAATTGAAAGTCATCCGCGAGAATTTCTGACGTGGATTCGCCGCGACAACCCTTTTTAATCGTCGGCATCGGTAACGAATACCGGGCCGACGATTCCATTGGTATTCGAATAGCCGCCCGAATAAAAAAGGCCGATTTGCCCCAGATGGAAATAATCGAGGGCATCAGCGACGGCACCTCGTTAATTGCGCTATGGCAGGGACGCCGGAAAGTCTGGATAGTCGATTGCGTGTTATCGGGAAATTCACCGGGGAAAATATTCCGCTTCGAGGCTCTCCATGTGCCAATCCCCGAAAAATTATTCGGCAAATTATCCACCCACGCCTTCAGCCTGACGGAAGCAATTGAACTGGGCCGGACCCTCAACCAACTTCCTCGCGAAATTATTGTCTACGGTATCGAAGGCCGGAACATCCAAACCGGGGGAGAAATAACCCCAGCCGTCCGTGATGCCGCAGAATTGGTCCTGGAACGAATCATGGCCGAGTTGAAAAATTCCGGCCAATAATCGGGAATTAATTCCGGTCCCGCCAATTCGAAAACGACGATTTTTCGTTGGCTCGTTTTTTTCCACAAAATGTGATAACTTTTTTCAATTAATTCAGTATGTACCTCCAAAAGGAGGTTTCATGAACGAAGTGGATAAATTGATTAACCTGATGCATCGGGCTTTTTACGGCGAGGCCTGGCATGGACCATCGGTGATGGAGGCTCTGGAGGGTGTTACGGGCAGGGCCGCGCGGGAACGCCCGTTATCGAAAGCCCATAATATCTGGGAAATTACGGCCCATCTGTCGTCGTGGGAAGAATATGCTCTCTGGAAAGTCGCCGGTAACAGCGACAACCCCCCCGACCATAAAGACTGGCCGGATATCGGCAATACGATGGAATCCGACTGGAAAAATCTGTTAACCAGAGTAAAACGGATTCACGAAGACCTGGAGAAGGCCCTGCGGGGATTCACCGACGAGGATCTGCACGGCATTATTCCCGCGCGGCAGGACAGTTTCTATGTCCTGCTAAATGGAATTCTTCAGCACAATCTCTATCATGCCGGGCAGATTTCGCTTCTGAAAAAGGCCGTATCGTAAGTTCTGAGTTTTACGTCTATTTGAAGTGCTTTTCCAGATAGACGGCTTCGCCGGTTAAGCCCAGGCGGCGGTAAAATTCGATGGCGCGGGTATTTTCCTTGACGGCGCTGACGGATATTTCGGCGCAGTTTTCCCGCCGGAGTCTATCGATAAGAAATTCCACCAGGATTTTACCGATGCCGCGGCTTCGGGCTTTTTGCGCCACGATCAGTTCTTCGATAATACAGCAGTTCCCGGCATGGTACAAATTGGGCTTGAGGGTGTAACTCAATAGTCCCAGGATTTCATTTTCAGACTCGGCCAGAAATATTCCCACCCCATGTGTCTTGAGATACGTTCGGACATACTCCGGTGTCAGGGGTGAGGTCTCCCCGATACTTTGGGCCAGTTCCTGCACCAAAGCGACCACGGCCGGGATATCTTTACTTTCAGCGGGACGGATATTTACTTCTTGATTACTCATGAATAATATTCGCAAATAAAGACATAGGCGTCAAGCCTGAAATGACCCTGGTGGCCCACCTCTCGTGCCGGGTTGATAAACCCTCGTGCCGTCATTGCGAGGAGGGCCGACCGAGAGGTCGGTCGACGAAGCAATCTCAAAGATAATGACTCGAAAAAAGATGAGATTGCTTCGCTTCGCTCGCAATGACAGAATAGGTATTTTATCGACGGGGCCTTTGAAGTGGATTAATTAGTTCGTGGAAGGCTCGGTCGGGTCCTGATCCCGTCGTGAGCGGGATTGTGACCTGACCGTCTTATGATCTTCCCAAATAATGGTTGACAAAATCCGTTTTTGCGGCATTTTATAATAGGAATAAGTCCCCACCCTTATTCCTTATATGAGCCTTCACATGTTGACCTGTCCTTTATGCTTTTTATCGCCGCAAAGAATAACTCCAAAAGCCGGGAGGTATGTTATGGGGGGAAAGGCGCTTTTTTCAGGGATCTTGACGGGGCTGGCTGTTCTATCGTTAGTCGTAACTGTGGCGGCCAAAGACACGGCCGGGTATGGCAATTCGGTCTATAATCCGGCCACTCTAAAAGCCACCATGCTGAAGAACGCCCTGGCGGGCGGGGACCTGGAAGCCGACGGCGTTATCACGGGCGCGGAGGATCCCGGCGGTGACGACTCCCGGCAGGGTTTCCTGTCGGATGATGCCTCCGGCAAGGGCGTAGTCATTCCCGGTATGGCGGTCGGTTCGACAGTGGGCTATACCACGTATGATTATCAGCATAACAGCCGCATGGCCCGTCAGGTGGCCTGGTTTGGTGATGAGACTCATAATGTCCATTTTACCTGGATGAGTAAGGGCAATGATGTAGACGGCCCCGGTACATATCGAATGACAAAATACCAATATTGGAAAACGGCCGGTGGCGGCAATTATGGCTATTCCTATACTTCCTATCAGGGTGGCAAAGACATTCATTCTTCTGTGGAACGATCAGGATTTGCCGGAATTGATATTTGGCCCATCGAGGTTGACGGCATAAACAAAGGCCGCGCCGTAATATGTAATCATGTGGCGAGTACGACGATATTCCCCGATTTTTCCTGGGTGTCCGGTATTTTTAGTGTTTACCGTCAAGGTATACCGCCCGGCCTTATGACCGATTGCCAGAGTTGTAAGTATCTCTGGCCCTATCATTGCACCCAGATTCTTACCACCGGCGATACTGTTATCCATGTCGTCGCCGCCGAATATAATGCCGGGACCAAGGTCTTCGAAATCCGCTATTTTCGTCGGGTGGGACCGATCGACCCGACTAACCCCGGAGTTAGTTGGACCGGCATGGTGGTCGATACCACCCCGGTTATCTCTCATGTGGTAGAGGCGGCGCGCCCTGATGCCCCCAATCCCAATAAAGTGGCCATCGTCTGGGCGGCTCACTGGCCGGGAATCCCCGGCGACGGTGAATCCACGACGCCTTATGATATTAACCTTCTCGTAGAGCAAAACCAGAATGATGTCTATTCTCTTATCTCCGAGGACGGAGGCGCCACCTGGGGTGCCAAACATAATGTCAGCCGGGTGGATTCTTCACAGGGTGGAATGGCGGTTCTGGGCGATATAAACGCGCTTATCGATACCGAAGGACATTTGCATATTGTTTGGGCGGCTCGGCCGACCGGAAATCTGCAGTCCGGCTTTACCGGCTCCTCGGCCACTGACTGGGAGTGGCCGCTGTTTCCCTTCGCCAGCCGGATTCTTCACGCTTCCGATCAGTATTTCGGATTTCCCGGAGAGGAAAACTATATCTCAATTGTTAAGGATATGACCCGGGACTGGCTGACCCCTGAAGACCCCAGCGATGATACCATCTGTTTCGGCGGGGCCTGGCATCAAATGAGTTTGAATCAACCGATGCTCTCCCAGTGCGACGACAAGTTATATGTTCTATTTTCGCAGTTCCAGGATTTGGAAAACGGGGTCTGGGATAACTGCCATATCCGGAACTGGAATGGGGACGACCATTTTGGTTCGGCCAACGGGCTTTTGTATTTTTCGGTCTCGGCTATGGCCAGCGGGGGGACAACCTGGGATCCGGCCCGGCCTTTGACGGGATATACTCAAAGGTGCGATACGCTGGGTAATCCTCACGGTATTACAGACTATTGCCACTCTCATTTCTGGCCGTCGATAGCCCGTTATGGAATGGAAGTAAACCCCGAAGACAATTTCAATAATGCGATTATCGTGCAGGATCCGTCGTGGAATATCACGTCGGTTAATCATTACCTTGATGTTCGGTACATCGACGACCGTAATCCCGGCGGAGTGGTTCAGGGCGAAGGGAGTTGGACATATAACCCCGTAAAATGGTTTCGCGTCCCCTGCGTCGACCCGATGGCGCAGGCGAGTCTTGCCCTGTATCCCATCGGGGTTTTCCCGCCAACCTGGGGGAAACCGAGCGTACCCTATGTGGTACCGATTACTCTGACCAATTATGGCAATGCCACCCTGACCGTGAACAGCATCACCCCCGAAGAAATCGAAGGACCCATCTCCGGCTGGCTGACGGTGGATAAGACATTCGCCGTTATCCCGCCGACACCGCCGAATAATTATGAAATCCTGACCGTGACCATCAACGACGGCGGCATTGTCGGCCCGGCTCTGGCGCCGGCACTTCTTAAAGGGAAAATCAATCTGACATGGGAGGGAACCAATACCGGCTCATTCCCGATTGAGTATCTCGTGGCCGATACGGTGATATTCCCGCAGGCGGATACGTTGTATACTTCGCAAATCAGCCTGGCGGTGAACAACGCCGGCGGAGCCGGTTTGAAAAGCACCGGAAATATCGGGAATATGAATTTCGCCCTCGCGCTCGAGTGCGATGAATGCTATCTGGGGATGAATAATCATTCCGAAACATATCTTTTCGACGGTTCCCCCTTCGTCCTGCGCCTTACGCCGACCGATACCCTGGTCAGTGCGGGATTACATTATCATGACTGGCTATCCAGGCACCCCGAAAATGGCCTGCCCGACGGTTTCCGTCCCCAGGGGACAAACACTAAAGGGAGTAATATTTCATTTAACTGGGTCCGGACAGGGATATTCTATTCGGCCGATTCCACCATCGGCATGCAGATAACTTATTATGCTCCCAAGAAAACACCCTATAATTATATAGGACAATCTATCAAGTTCTTCAATGTTTCGGGCGGGGCAATAGATGATGTTTATCTCGGTCATGTCGACGATTGGGATATCCCTTCCGATTCAGGTACGCGCAACGGCTCGGGCTATGACTTTGGCCGTCGCCTGATGTACCAATTTGGCTGGGAAACGGAGGTCGGTGATACATTCTGTGATGGTCTCAACGATTGTGCCGACGCCGACATGCGGTTCGGAGGTTCGTCATTTATCGCCCAATTCGGCAAAACCGGTTCATTAACCCCAACCTATAGTTCGAATCTCCACGGAGTGTTTACCGATAAGGTAAGCGAATATCTTAGCGAAGGGCATATTCAATATGATACCCTCCTGAATAAGAGGATCAGCCTTGGCTGGAGCGGTTTGGATTTGTACACCGACCCCAATCCCGATTCCACATTCATGGATTTGATGATGTTGAGTTTGTATGGGCAGTACGATTTGGACACCGACGATACTCTTTATTTCCTGCGGACGATGGTTTCCGAGTATCAGGACGCCGGGATTGCCCCCAATCCGACTACCTTCCTGACCTCAGTGGATAACGCCCGCAAGGGGATGAAAAAGGCCGGCGGCTGTTGCCGGGCCTGGGGTTTCCCCGGCGATGTTAGCAGTAGTGGTACCCCGGGTATAGGTGACCATGCCCTTCCTGACATCCTGGACATCATTTATATCATTAACTTCAAATATAAAGAAGGCCCGACTAACAAGTGGCCCCAGGATGGGAATTCTCTCAATGGCTGGAACTGCGAGGCACTCATGGATGTCAACGCCGACGGCGCCGTGGATATCCTTGACATTCTCTATTTGATTGCTTGGAAATTCAAAGAGGATCCCAATGCCCCGAGGTGCCCGGATTAAGATTCTTTCTTGGCTCCTTGTTTGAGTATTAAAGGGCGCTGAAAAATAAAAATAAAGGGCGGATATATTATCCGCCCTTTTTCAATGGGGAAATCGAAAAATATTTAAAATTAGCGCGCCTCGGTCACTCCCGCGACACGGCTCTTAAGGCGCTTGGTTACCACGCGTGATAGCCGCTCAATCCCCTGCACGATCTGCTCGTCTGTGGGATAGGAATAATTTATCCGCATGGTGTTGCGCCCGCTACCGTCATAATAGAAAGCATTGCCTATTACATAGGCCACTTTGTGCTCCACGACGGCTTCGCGTAACATTTCCACCGCGTCCATATATTCCGGAAGATGTATCCAGAGGAACATCCCGCCTTCCGGTTTGGACCAGGTCAGGCCGTCCTCCTGCGGCATGTACTTCTCGAGCGCCTCCAGCATGATTTTGGCCTTGCGCGAATAAACCTTCTTGCTGATTTCTATCTGCTTCTCGACATGGCCGTCCTGCAGTAAGAAGGCCGCCATGAAGGAGACATAGGCCGAAGTGCATAAATCGGTTCCCTGTTTGGCGATGACCATTTTCTCGATCACGGCCGAAGGTCCCACCACCCAGCCGATGCGGAATCCGGGGCAGAATATTTTCGAAAAGGTCTTCATCAAAACCACCCGCTCTTCGGTATCGAGGGAATACATCGAGGGAATCAAATCGCCGGTGAAGCGAAGTTCCCGATAGGGGCTGTCCTCGGCTATCAGAAGATCATGGCGCGAAGCCATGTTCAGTATTATTTTCCGTCTTTCCAGGGTGAGATTTATACCGGAGGGATTCTGAAAATCGGGGATGAGGTAAATGAATTTCGGCTTTTTCCCATTGGCCGTCATCTCCGTAACCAGTTTTTCCAGTTCGGCCGGATCGGCGCCGTCGAAATCGAGATCAACTCCGAAAAATTCGGGACGGTAGGCGCGGAAAGCCTGAAGCGTGCCCACATACGAAGGCCGCTCGATGACGACCGGGTCGCCGGGATCGATAAACACCTTGGCCAGTAAATCCAAACCCTGTTGCGACGAAGTTACCACCAGGATATTTTCCGTCTTGACCTTCTCGCCCTGACGCGTCATGTAAGCCGCAATCTGCTCCTTTAAAAACGGTTCGCCTTCGGTGGGGCTGTACTGTAAGGCCATTCGCCCCTGTTCCTTGATGACTCTTTGCGAGGCCTTTTCCACTGCTTCGTACGGGAAAATGGCCGGGTCGGGAAGTCCTCCCCCGAAAGAGATAGTATGAGGATCGCGTGTCAGTTTTAATAGTTCTCTGATTTCAGACCTTTTGGCCGACATGGCCGCCGAAGAAAATCTTAAATCCACCATTCCGGGCCTCCATTTATGACACCCTATTCATAATAAATTTCTCTTGACTTTGCAATAATATTACACTAATTAATACAATAGTGTTACATAATTATTGTCACTATAACATAAATATTTGCAACTCTCTTTTGGAAGCCCGTATTATAGTGATAATGTTATCTTAAATGATTGAATAATAAGCGAGTAGATGACTATGGAAAATATCTGGAAGCCATCGATACAAAAATCCGACGAGCCTATGTTCATCAATATCGTCAGGATCATGTCCTCGGATATTTCTCGCGGAGCCTTACCCCACGACTCCCGTCTTCCGACCCAGCGGGAACTGGCCGATTCGCTCCATGTCGCTTTGGGAACCATTACCCGGGCCTACAAAGAAGCGGAAAGGCGCGGTCTTATCCGCAGCGAGGGACGACGCGGGACTTTTGTCGGCAAGGCCCGGAAGGGGAAATCGCTGTTGTCGATTGTAGCACGTGCTGTGCCCCATAGTATTGACTTGAGCAAAAATCATCCTGATCATTCCCAGGATCCGGATCTGGCCGAAATTCTGCGTAAACTGGTGCGCCACCCCGAATGTCAAAATCTTCTCCATTACCCGCCGGTTACCGGACATCCCCGGCATCTTTTAGCCGGGGCGCGATGGCTGGAGAAACTGGGTTTGAAAACCGACCCGGAAAGTGTTACTCTCACCTGCGGGGCGCAGCATGCCCTGATGGTTGTTCTGGGCGCCGAATCCCGGGCGGGGGATATAATCGCGGTCGAGGAATACAGCTATCCCGGCGTAAAAAGCGTGGCCGACATTCTGGGTCTGGAATTAGCCGCGGTCGCCATGGATGAGCAGGGCCTTATTCCCGAAGCCCTGGATGAACTCTGTCGCCATCGGAGTATCCGGCTTTTGTACTGCAATCCGACTCTTCAGAATCCGTCGAATACCGTAATGCCGGAAAAACGCCGTCGCGAAATCGCGGATATCTGCGAAAGTAATAATGTCATTGTGGTAGAAGACGAGATTTTATCGCCGCTGGTGGACAAACCGCCGGTATTTCTGTCGGCCCTGATTCCGCACCGCAGTTACCTGGTCATGTCGGCCTCGAAAGCCGTGGCGGCCGGGCTGCGCGTGGGCTTTGTCACCGTTCCCGAAAATTCCCGCCAGAAAATTGCCGACAGTCTGCAGGCCACCTGTCTGGGGGTGCCGCCTCTGACGGCCGAGATTTTCGCCGCCTGGCTCGAAGACGGGACGATCGATAAAACTATTCTTCGCCGCCGCCATGAATTATCGGCCCGCAATCTTCTCGTAAACGATATATTCCGTGAATATTCCTGCCGGACGTACGGCACCGGGTTCCACGTTTGGCTGACTCTTCCGGAAAACTGGACCAGCATGCGTTTCGCCATGGAGGCCCAGTTCCGCGGGGTGGCCATTGCCCCGGCCGAGGTTTTTGCCATTGACCGCAAAGCCCCGCTTAACGCCGTCAGGTTGTCGATCGGCGCCGTCCCCAGCCGGGAAATCCTGAAAGCCGGATTGGGGGTCCTTCATGATATTCTAATAGGGAAGGGGCGTCACGACCGGGTGAACGTCTAAAAATAGGAACGCAGACTATATTTCTTTGTTTGCGAGTAAGCAACCGGCAGGATTTCTTTTGATTATTATCGGGGACAATTCCGAAATATTTTCGGAATCACGTATTTGTCCCAGGCCGCACTCTAATCCAGACTGATAATACCTTCGCGGATGGCGTAACGGGTCAGTTCGGCGATACTGTGTATATCCAGTTTATCCATAATCTGTTTGCGATGGGTTTCGATGGTCTTGACGCTGACATTAAGGTCGGCGGCGATTTCCTTGGTGCTTCGACCCTCGGCGATAAGTTGCAGGACTTCGATTTCCCTTCCGCTAAGAATCGAAAAGGCCGAAGCCGGTTTGCCTTTGGCCAGTCCGACATAATCGCTCACGACCACTCCAGTGACGCGATTACCCAGAAATATTTCGCCGCCAATAACGTTTTTGATGGCGGTGGTCAATTCGTCCACGGCCGAATCTTTGAGGATATATCCTCTGGCCCCGGCTTTGAGCGATTCGGTTACGTAGTGCTGGTCAAGATGCATGGAGAGGATGATGACTTTGGTGACCGGGGAGACCTCGGCGATGCGCCGGGCGACTTCGATTCCGTTTAAATTCGGCATGGAGATATCCAGCAGAATGATATCGGGTGTAAACTTGCCGGCCATGGCCAGCGCCTCATGGCCGTCATTGGCTTCGCCGACAATTTCGAATTCCGGAAGTTGCTCCAGTATCGCCCGCAGACCTTCGCGGAACAGCCGATGATCGTCGGCCAGGAGAATCCGAATTTTTTTCATCATTTATTTCCTCTATGCCGGGGGGCGGCCATGGTCACTCTGGTGCCCTGGCCCGGTCCGGTATTTATGGTCATGTTACCCCCCAGGGCTTTTAATCTTTCCCGGATGCTGAACAGGCCGAACCGGCAGGCGGCATAGGCATTGATTTCCACCTCACCCTGATTAAAACCGCAACCGTCATCCTGAACCGAAATCAGTAAATACTGGGGATTGGCCTCCATGACAATTTCCGCCCGGGCGGCTTGAGCATGCTTGACGACATTATTCAGAAGTTCATGAACCGACTTGAATAAGAATATGGCCACTTCATTTTCAACTTCGCCCAGGTAATTTATGATGCGAACCTTGATGTCAAGATGATATTTATTTTGAAACTGCTCGGATAGCCACTCCAGGGCCGGATTTAAACCCAATTCGTACAGAATGGGAGGACTGATTTGGGTCGTCAGGGTACGTGTCGACGCAATGGCCTGATCCAAAAGGGTCGATATTTCCTGAATAATATCCCCCGGCCCGCCCGGGCTGCCTTTGCCGCTCAATTGGGAGACTTTGACTTTCAGATAGGCCAGGGATTGGCCGAGATGGTCGTGAAGGTCCGAGGCAATTTCCCGCCTTTCACGGGCTTCGGTCAGAGTCAGTTCTGATGTCAACCGCCGCAACTGCGCCTGGTAATCGCGGATGCGCTTTTCCGCTCGACGTTGTTCTTCAATCTGCGCCTTCAATGTCGTATTGACTTTCAGCAGTTCCTCGGTACGTTCGTGAACTTTATGCTCCAATTCCTCTCGGGCCTTTTGCAGATCCTCATCCGACTGCCTGTGTCTTAAATAGGAGCCCAGCATATCTGCCAGGGAATCGATCAACTCTCTTTCTTCCTTAAGAAACGGGCCCTCAAATGCCTGGGGTCGGGGTTCGAGATAGGCAATTTCGATAAAACCTTCGACGGCTCCCGGATTCTTGAAATCGGCCCTTTGCGTCCATTCCGATTTCCGGAAATTGGGCGTGGCGGCCTCATGGCCATTAAAATTTATACGAGCGCCGGCGATTTCAGGATACTGCCAGGCGACCGGCAGTAACGCCGCGACCTCCCGTATCAAATCTTCGATTTGCCGCTGGTGATTTTGAAGGAGCCGGGCGGTCTGGTGCAATGCCGTCAACTCCTTCACACGTTCCCGGAGCCTGTTTAATATTTGATCTTTGCTTTCCGTCGGGCCGCAACTCCATTCATGGCCGGCCTCCGAAACTACTCCGGAAGCCTTAATGCCTGAATATAATTTCTCCGGGATGAAAAGGCAAATTGCGATACCGGCCGCCTTAAAAATACAGGCCTGACGGTCATTTTGCCGTTTCTTTTTTGAAACCCTTTTATCCTGGCATCGTAATATTAACCGGCAGTAGATTCGGAAAATTCAGAAGGCCGGCCCAGAGCATTTCCTCCGGGGAGGGGAAATTGCCACTTCCAAATATCTTTGCCTGCGATTTCTGCTAATTTCTTAATAAAGAAAGGATCCGGTATGAGGGGACTATTTAAAAAAAATCCTCAACCATCCCTTAGCCCTCTTATTTCTTTAATTGCTTTTCTTCTTGCTTTTCAGTCTGTCTTATCGGCGCCGTCACCGGATTTCCGGCCGGTATATCGCCCCAGTCTGGCCGTCACCCGGGTCGATAAAAATATCGATATCGACGGCCGGCTCGGTGACCCGGGCTGGATGACGGCGGCCCGGATCGAGAATTTCGTGGAGCGCTTCCCCGGGGATAATACCCCCCCCGAGGTCGTTACCCGGGCATACATCACCTACGACGACAGCCGGCTTTACGTGGCCTTCGTCTGTCTTGATGATCCGGCGTCTATTCGATCCACGATGAGTCCCCGCGATCGATGGGGGGGCGATGATGCCGTTTGTCTCCTGCTGGATACATATGGCAATGCCGCCTGGGCCTACGAATTCTACGTCAATCCTTACGGAATTCAAAGGGATCATCTCTGGACCGGAGTCGGCGGCGAGGATTCCGGCTATGACCTGATCTGGGAATCGGCGGCCCAGCGGACCGATTCCGGCTATCAGGTGGAAATGGCCATTCCCTTTTCCAGCCTCCGTTTTCCCAATCGGGAGACGCAGTCATGGCGGGTGGATTTCTGGCGCGAGCGTCCCCGGGAGAGTTTTAAACAATATTCCTGGGCCGCCTATGATCGCAATGAGCAATGCTGGCCGTGCCAGTGGGGGACAATCGAAGGGATCAGCGCGGTTCACCCCGGGAAAGGCCTGGAGATTCTCCCGGCGATCGTGGCCCATCAAACGGGCAATATGGTTGATTACGGCAACCCCTGGTCGTCGTTCGACAATGAGAAAGTCGATGGGGAAATTTCCCTGGGGACCAAGTACGCCGTCTCCTCGGATATTACCGTCGAGGCCGCTTTTAATCCCGATTTTAGCCAAATCGAATCCGACGCCGCCCAAATCGATGTTAATTCGACCATCGCTCTATTTTATCCGGAGCGGCGGCCTTTCTTCCAGGAAGGAAGCGATATCTTTCGCACCCTGTTTAATTCTTTTTATACCTGGACGATAAATGATCCCCAGGTGTCCGTCAAATTGACCGGCCGCATGGGAAGAACCACCCTGGGGGGGATTGTCGCCCGCGATGAGAATACGCCCTATATCATTCCTTTGGATCAAAGCAGTATTTACATGAACTCCGGCAAAAGCACGGCCACGGTCATACGCGGCTCCCGGGCTTTCGGAGAAAGCAACAACCTGGGCATGTTTTTCAGTGATCGCCGTTTCGAGGACGGCGGTATTGGCTCGGTTCTGGCACTGGACGGAAATATCCGGGTGGCCAAAGGGTATACGGTCGACGGCCAGTTTATCGGTACCTATACCCGGGAAATCAATGACCCCTCCTTAACCGCCCGGTATGACGGATTGATGTTCGACGGCGGGACCAAAACGGTGGCATTCGACGGCGAAAAGTACTATGGCAGTGCTTTCATAAGCCGCTTCTATCGCCGGGCCCGTCATTGGAATTTCATGTTCGATTATAATCAGGTCGATCCGACTTATCGAACCGAGGTAGGGTATGATCCCGTCATTAATCACCGGTCTTTTACCTTTTCTTCCAGTTATACCTTTTACCCCCAGAATAACATTTTTAACAGGATCACCCCCAGTTTCTACGATTATAACCGCTGGTATTTTGACGGTGACCGCCAGACTCAACGTCGGGGCATGAATCTCAATACCCAGTTGGGTGTTTTCCAATCCTACTGCAACCTGGCCTTCGCCTATGGTTCCCACGAATTCGCCGGGACGACCTATAAAGATCTCTGGGAATACGGCCTTTACATGGGGAGCACTTTCAGCGATCAACTCGGCCTCGATCTGGCTTTTGAAAAATCCCGGGATATCGCGTATTTCGCCCGGGCCAAGGGCGATTTGACGGAATTCTCGGTTTACCTCGGATTCAAACCGCTGGACCGCCTCTTAATCGAGCCCAATCTGGAATATGCCCGCATGACCGATTACCTGACCGGAGTGGAGTATTTCAAAGGATATATTACCCGCACTCGGCTGCAGTATCAGGCCAACAAGGAATTATCCCTGCGAGTAATCGTGCAGTACGATGATTTTGACCGTATCTGGGAAGTCGACCCGCTTCTGACTTATCGCCTTAGTCCCTTCTCGGTCTTCTATATCGGCTCGGCTTATAATTACGGCGATATTGGATCCTGGAATGAGAGACCCTCGGAATGGCGGGTTTATTCCCGGCAATTCTTTATGAAACTGCAGTATCTCTTCCAGACATAAACGGCTTTCCCAACTTGAGGATAATTCAAAACTTATCGATATACCTCCTCCTCTGCATTAACGGCGGCCTTCGGGCCGCCTTTTAATTGCCCTTCAGGAGAAGCCAAAAACACTTAAATCGGTCTTTTTTGAGATATTTCTTGATTGCCTCGTATCAATAAATATTATTTAAGAGATTGTCAGCGGCCGGGTGAGTTTTATGCCGGGATTATAAATATAGCGAGATTGAATTATGGCGGATTTTATCAGCACCGGGTTGGATATAGAAGATATCATGGCCAAGGCTTTCCTGGCCGCCGAGGAATTTCGGCATTTTGACCAGGAAAAAACCGACCGGATTGTCCGAACCGTATTTCGGGCCGCCTTCAATCAGCGCATTCGCCTAGCCAAAATGGCATGTGAAGAAACCGGCCTGGGGATCTGGCAGGATAAGGTCATAAAAAATGTCATCGCCACTCTCTTTGTCTATCATGACCTCTGCCGGCAAAAGACGGTCGGCGTGATTTCCGAAGACCTGGAAGCCGGGATTGTGGAGATCGCCCAGCCGATCGGGCCGATTTTGGCCCTGACACCGATCACCAATCCCACCTCCACCGTGTTGTTTAAAATCCTGATTTCGCTTAAATCGCGTAACCCTATTATCATCCGCCCCCACGGTTCGGCGCGGAAATGCTCCATGGAAGCGGCCCGCATATGTTATGAGGCCGCACTCGAAGCCGGCGCCCCGGAATATTGTATTCAATGGATCAAGCGCTCCTCGGAATCGGAAACGCTGGCCCTGATGGGCCATAAAAAAACCGCCCTGGTTTTGGCCACCGGTTCCACAGCTTTGGTTCGGGCCGCGCACAGTTCCGGCAATCCCGCCATCGGCGTCGGCCCCGGAAATGTCCCCGTTTTTATCGGCCAGACCGCCGATATCCCCCGGGCCGTGGACGAAATAATTAAATCTAAAACCTTCGACAACGGAACCGTCTGCGCCAGCGAGCAGGCCCTGGTGGTGCGAGCCTGCCATGTCGAGCAGGTTAAACGTCTTCTCAAAGAAAAAGGAGCCCATTTCCTTTCCGGCGAGGAGATTGCAAAATTGGAACCGGTCGTTTTCAGTAAGGCTACACATATCATGCGGGTCGAAGTTATCGGCCAGCCGGCGATCAAGATCGCGCACATGGCCGGTATCGAAGTCCCACCCGAAACCAGGCTTTTAATAGCCGAACTGGAAGACGTCGGTATCGATTCGCCGCTATCTCTGGAAATCCTGGCCCCGATTCTGGCTTTCTACGTGGCCGAAGATATAGACAAGGCCATAGAATTATGTCGGCGCATCAATCACCACGGCGGTTTGGGACATACTATCAGCATTTTCTCGAATAACGAAGAAAGAATTCAGTACTTTGCATCTACCATGAACGCCGGACGAATCCTGGTCAATACTCCCGCCTCGCAGGGGGCCATGGGTGGGACCTACAACTCCCTTTCTCCTTCGCTGACACTGGCCTGCGGTAGCGGCGGCAAAAATATCACGACGGATAATATCACGGCCCGGCACCTGTTAAATATTCAGCGTATCGCCCGCCGCCGCGAAAACAAATGCCTTGATGCGGACTTAATAAAAGACTTCATGGACGAAACGGTCGACGCCGTGACTATCGAAAAAATCTGTGAAGAACGCCATGCCGTCATCCCTTCGACTTTTTCCCATGGTCGCGAGCATAAATAATCCTGCCGTTTAGACGCTCGATCCCGAAAAGTGCCCCTGCGCCGACCGCGAAAAATTCCGAAAAATAAGTTTTTCGTGCCCGTGCGGGATGGAGTAGGCCCGTTCCCGTAAACATGACAATTTTTATCCAATTTTATTCGATTTATCCGTATTCCATTTAAATCGGTCCGACTGGACCGGAGAAATCTAATTTTTAGCCTTTAGCGTCCAAAAATTTAAGTCCTTATTCATTGGAGGAATCTATGAAATCTATCCTGACCTCGCTTTGTGCCGTCCTCATCCTGGGCAGTTCACTTATGGCTTCCTGGGACGTCCCTCACCTGATTAATTACCAGGGGCGACTAACCGATGCCGGCGGAACCCCGCTCCCCGATGGCCCCAAATCGATTCGTTTCATAATATGGGAAGACCCCACCTCGACCAATCCCATTTATGAAGTCTGGAACAGTGGCCCGCTAACGGTCAATACCGTCAACGGTCTTTTTTCCGTTCAATTAGGCGCCTCACCCCAACCGGTGCTGGATCCTTTGGCGGCCACTGATTCATTGCTCTGGCTGGGAATTACCGTCGGGGCGGACCCGGAATTATCCCCGCGTACCCGCCTGACTTCGGTGCCGTTCGCCTTTACGGCTCAAAATTCCAAGTATGCCCACGCCGCCGGCCTGGCCTATACGGTTGAGAATAACGCCATCAGCAGTTCTAATGTCTTGAATGGTTCTTTGAATATAACGGATCTCGATGCCACCGCCATCCCGACGTTAGGCGTGATTGATATCTTTCCCTCAGGCACTGCCGCCACGACCGCGACCCTATTATCGACTTTTACGGTCGATGTTCCTGCGGCCGGATATTTGCTCGTGACGGTCAGCGGGCAGTATTATTTCGATATCAACGCCCCCGCCAATACCTCGGTCATCGAGTTCGGGTATTTTGGATTATGCGATTCTCCCAATTCTTCGGCCTCGTGCGATAATACTTATAATTCTTATTGGTATCAGGATGCTGAAGATGCCTCCCCAGACTTTACCAATACAACCAATAGTTTTACGATTCAAAGAGTTGTCGCCGTACCGGCTCCGGGACCGCGAACCTTTTACATAAATGGACAGGGTACCGGCAGTTCCATTTTATTTTTCTGGGGAACCATCAAAGTAACGGCCCTATTTACGCCGGGTGGTATGAGCATGTCCAGCCCGGAACCACCCGCCGGTCAGGATAATCCTTCGCCACAGCAGTTCGATTCTCAACAGGAGTAATTGTCATTATATAAGTCGAACAAACCGGAATAGTAGAGAAGGATTAATCTTATGAAAAAAGGCATTATAATTTTGAATGGGCTGATGCTCTCGCTGCTTCTGGCCGGAAGCGCGGCGGCCGATATCGACTGGCAGGTGATATCGGGCGGAGGTGTCAGAGCCACATCACCGAGTTACGTTGTCAGCGGCACGGTCGGGCAGACGGCCGTGGGCTCGGGCACGGCGGGAGGGAAAATCGGTCGGCACGGTTTCTGGCAGGATTTCGCAGTCGCCAGTTTTATTTGCGGCGATGTCAATAACGATGGCACCGTCAATGTTCTGGATATCATCTTCCTGATCGACTACAAATTCAAAGGCGGCCCGGCCCCGGCCATACTCGCCTCGGCCGACGTCAACAGCGACGGGAGTATCAACGTCCTGGATATAATATTCCTTATTGATTTCAAATTCAAAGGTGGTCCGCCGCCCAATTGCCCCTGATTTCGGCTGTAACGTAGTGCAACAAGCCGTAATGTAGACAGCCATGATTGACTCCCGGTATACCCGATATCGGGAGTTGCTTTTTTGCTTCCTTGCCAAATTTAATCTATTCCCTTGCGGCTGCCACGGATAAAGACGGCGTTACCCCAAGGTTCGGCGTAGCCTGGGCATGTTATGACGATGTTGCCGGAGACGTAATTGCCCGTGCCCGCGGATTAAATGCCGATTTATTGACTTCAAATGTAGATAATACCGATATTTATCGGATTATGTACGCCACCCTTTTCGGAAGGCTTTTGCCGGCATATGCCCAAACGGAATCTGGCAAGTAAAAGATCCGCCAAAATGCGGCCTGAAATATTCTGACTGCATGGGATCGTTTAATTATATATTATTCCGTAATTAACCCTGGCTCCAACGGGTAAGTATGAATCCATTGGCTATCAATACGGTCGGTGATGAACTCGAATTATCCGCCGCCTATTGCCGGGCGGAAAATCTGGGACTGGAATTCACCGCGTTCGCCTTTCCCCGTCATCTCGACCATGATTACGATTCTCAAATTGAACGGCACTGCCGTGCCGTCGGCGGCATCAAACCCCTGCTGGCGCACGGCCCCTTTTTTGAACTGGTCGTCACCAGCCATGACCCGGCCATTGTCGAAGTCGCCCGCCGAAGACATTCGGCGGCCCTGGCGGCCGCGATCCGTATCGGGGCCTCGTATTATATCGCTCACGCCAATTATTTGCCCCTTATCAGGCATACGACCTATCGCAATAGATGGGCCGAAAGCACTCTTGATTTCTGGCTGCCGTTTGCGGACGAGGCCGGCCGACATAACATGACCATCTGTTTTGAAAATGTCTGGGAACCGGGCCCGGAATTGCAGGCGGAATTAATTACCAAAGGCAATCATCCGTATCTGCGCGCCTCTTTTGACAACGGCCATGCTCTGGTGGATTCGAAAATCCCCTCGGATAAATGGATCGCCTCCCTGGGGCCTTTTCTGGCGCATTGCCACCTGCATGATAATTCCGGAGAAATGGACGAGCACAAGCCGGTCGGGGAGGGCAAAGAAAATTGGGGTCGACTTATTTCGAGTATTAAGAAATATGCCCCGGGAGCCGTACTGGTAACAGAAAGCGATAAACTGGCGCTCAACAAATCAAGCATCGACAAATTAAGGTCTCTATTTTAAGCATCACCCGCGAGGTGGAAAGGCGCAAAATTACCGTGACGCCTGTTTTAATTTCAGCGGTCGCGCCGGGTCGGTAATGGCCCCGATCATGGAAGCAAAGCAGGATTTGTTGATAATATCATCATCGGTAATGTATTGAACGTCGAGTAATCCCTGGGTGCGATAGCCGGTGCGCAGGTAGTTCATCTCATCGAGACAAAGACTCCAGCCTTCGAACCAGAGTTTCAATTGCCGCAACTGGTCCTGTGTCCCTCCGAAATGAATGATAATATCGATATCCGAACATGGTCCGGCGGTCGCATTTTTGGTACTCCCGAAAACATAGAAGTTCTTTACGCCGAAACGAGCGGCATCGAGTTCCGAGGCGATATGCTCCGCCATCTTAAGGCGCCAGCGCCAGTAACTATCTTGTTTTTGCCTGGTTTTCTCGACAACCGGGCCGGTTTCCTCGGACTCGGCCGGAAGCGTCGTAAAATAAGCCATGGCTTCATTCAAATCGGCATTCATGGTCAAGCGCAATGCCCGGCCCCCGGTATTTTGCGAAATATCAATCAATTTTACGATATGTGAAAGTTTTTCAATATCCGGAATTATGTCGGTTATTATATTGGCGGAATCTCTCAAGAAATTTCGATTTATATAATCATCGTTGTTATCGGGCAAACAGGTTAAATAGTGGACGCCGGCCTTAAGGAGATCCTGGAAAAGATGGGTTTCCCGCGGGCATTCGGGAATATAAGGAACGCTTCTTAGGGGAATATCGATGACGGCGGCGCTGGCATCAATATCACCGAAATCGATTTCCACGCCATGGTGAAGACTCTTGCTCCGGCTCCATTTCCAGGGACCCAGGAGAATGAATTTCTTTTTCGGTAAAAGTCGATTCAGGCGTCCGATGATCGGTCCAATCTGCTTTTTGATGGGCAAATCAGGCTGGTCCACGTATCGGGCCGGATCAATATAGACGATATGCGAGATACTCTCCACCAAACCGTTTACGGTATTTTGCCCGACCGAAAAAAGCACCTGTTCCCGGGGCAAATCCTTGGGGATCGGGGCCGGGACGGACTTATTGGTTAAGTTATAGGCGCGGCAATTAATTATGTAAATATCATCGCCCTGGAAAGCAAATTCCACGCTGACAGGTTTGTTGTAAACCTGACCGAAACATTCCAGAACGGCCCGAAGTTGCGTGATAAGGGAGGTGTTTTCAAGCAACCCCTTAAGGGTGATATAATTCCTGTCGGAACCGCCTTCTTCGTCCGAAGGTCCTTCATTTTTGGCGCTTTCGGAAGGTAAAATAATTTGAGCCAGTTCCGGGCAGTCAGGCCCGACCTTTAGAAGGAATTCCGTTATACCGATTGTCTCCAGGCCATTGGTCTCCAGGTTGAGCAGGCAAATGTTCTGGGGCAGAAACTGCCTGACCTCGCCGGCCTGGACCGAGATTTCCCCCGCGGTCAATTCCAGTGGGAATAGTATCGGATAGTCATCCTTCAACCGGCTATGGCGCAGGGCCCATAATCCCGGTGCCATGCACAGTAATCCGTCTTTTCGTTTCACCTGCGGGGACCAGGGATACTCATTCTCGCTGGAAGCCACCCCGGAAAAAAGCGGAAGAAAATATTTTCCGTACGTATTTCCCACGACCTGCTGAATCATTATTCCCATTTCTTCATAGCAGTCGAGCAAGTGCGCTTTACTTCGGTACTCCAGCGGTTCCGGCGAAAAAATCGAAGCGTAGACTTCGGCGACAGCGTTCATCAACGCCGTCAGCCGTTCACCTTTGCTTCCGCGATTCGACAGGAAAAGGCTCTGGTATTTACCTCTGAAGGCCGAGCCGATTTGATCTTCCAGGAGGCTGGAACTTCTGACGATAAGCGGCACTTCGCCGAAGTCATCGAGTATCGCCGATAACTCCTTGATGATATCCTCCGGGAATTGGCCGTTTTTGAAGGATTGGACAATACTGGGATATTCCAGCCTGATCTGGCTGGGGTCTTTGTATTTCTGCTCAATCACATCCTCAAAATCGTTATAGCCCATGAAATGATATATAATATCGGATGAGATGTACCAGGTTTTTGGCGTTTTAATATTCCTGAATTTCTCGTTTTCCAGTTTCTGTTTCCTGACAATTTGGTCCAGCAGGAAAGTTACCGCGGCCTTACTGCCCAACTTGCCCCGGCTTTCTTTGCTGTAAATCAAATTATTAAGAAGCCGGTGAAAGTCGCGGATATCCAGGATATTTTTGGCGATATCTATATATTCGATTTGTTCCGAAAGGAATTTTCTAATCAAGGAAATCTGAATACCCCATTTGATAGGCGAATATTCCCGAAGGTCGATCGCCGTGGTATCGATATAGCGGCGGATGGAATGAGCCATTTCATCGATTGAGAGATTGCGGTTTCCGACTTGCGCCAGAAGCCCCAGTTTCTCTTCCTGGATCCATGTCTGAATCAATTTCAGGACAACAACGCCGCTTAAGTATGTCTGAACGAGTTTCACGAGCCGCCGGTCGAAATCATCGGGGATATATGTTTGAGCCCCCCAGCTGGGGTCCTGGCGAAAACGGTTATATCGGGTTCGGTGGTAGTTCAGATCTCTATTTATGGACTTGAGGACATTGTCGGCTTCTTCATGCCCTTCCCAATTAAGAACGTTGAGTAATTTTCGGCAAATACGGTAGTAAAGTTCGCGGTTCGTGTTTTTTAGCATTTCAAAAAGAACCAGCCATTCGTCCGGATTTCCACTGGAGTCAAAAAGCGAATCAGTCAGGTAATTTTCCATATGGCCGGCAATGGTTCGAATTAATCTGGCTTCCACTTCGCCGAACTTCCGCTCTTCGGCATAATCCTCATCGGCGGTGCCGTATATGCTGATCTGGCCGACTTCAGCATTATTATGCTGGATGGGGAAAGAATATGAGAGATGAGACTCCACGAAATTTTCGGAGAAATACGTTTCGTTATTAAGAGTGATTTTAATATGGGTTCGGTCCGGATCGGGGAGACCTGACGGAATATTCCGGATAATGGCCGAACACTTGTCTTTCAATGTCCCGCCGGGATCCTTCAGGATTTCCATAATCCTGTAAAGACAATTCAACTCATCGGCCCTTTTTTTCAGGCCCTTGATATTTGCGCTGTATTCCGATTCCTGATTCATGGCAGCAAAATTACTCCTCGCCCGGTCCGGCCGTCCACCTTGAGCGATAACGACGACTGCAGACGAATATGCCTTACAAACTCGGCGCTTCGTTCCTCCGGCTGATTCTTGAGCCATTCCCAATTGATGGCGTACTGGCCGTTATAATGCACTGCGAAGTAGCAGATTTGAAAGCTGGTCATATTGTGAAAAAAATGGGCTCCCTGGCTCAATTCGACATCCATGCCGGGCAAGGTGGCCTCAACCAGGGCCCGCGCCCCGGATATTTGCCCCCAATTGACGGGAATCCCGAGCCAGGGATCGGAACTGCCCCAACGCCCGAATCCGATCAGCAAATAGGGCCGGCCTAAATCGACCATCCCGCGGTTATACTCGGCCAGTTCCGAGGCGATTTTCCGAGTGTGTTCCGATTTGAATTTTTCCGGGTCGACATAGATTATGTCAGAAATGGAATTCTCAACGCCGTTGCCCAGGGAATTTTCCGACGCCACCAAAACTTTTTCGCCACGCATTTCCTCGGCTTTCAGGTCAACGATAAAATCCGAGACCACCATCGGCCGGACCTGAAGAAAGCCCAATTCGGCTCTGGCTTCGCCGCCCTCTTTGATGGTTACGGCGAATTCAATTTCAACATTTGTTTCCACCGAACTTTCGCAAACCTTCAGCAGGTCGATAAGGAGTTTATTCAGCGGCAATTGCTCCGCGACCAATATGGGTGCAAAAGTCAAAATTCTCGGCCCCGGCGCGCCCGTTCCCAAGACGACCCGATCATCCTGGGGGCGGTAGGTCGAGGCCACGTATTTAAGAGTGCCGTCCTGTTCGGCCTCGGTGATACTTTCCCTGACCATGAATTCCGTTTCCTGCATGGGATTTGTTACCGACGGCCGGCCCATATTAACCGCCCAAAACTCGCTTTGCGAGAATTTTAAAAGTTCTGAAGCCGACGAAACCGGGGGACTGGCCTTCGGACACGAAGGTGAGTAACTCCACACTCCGCCGCCATCGACAATGGTTTTGCCCAATCCCAACGCCAGGGAGACGACTCCGTTTTCGGGCCTGGCCGCCCCTGAAGGATAGAAATTGTAAGAACGGGCGACTCCTGATATATGGGGATAATACCTGTCGTGAAACCTGCGCCCGACTACCTCCTGTATAATTACGGCCATTTTCTCTTCTTCCGTGGCTTTTCCAATGGCCCGATGATAACCCTTCGCGGGCGCGAAAAAGGTGGAGGCATAAACGAACTTTACCGCCGCGGTCAGTTTTTCGAAACGAGCGTCCGAATCGACATCATTATTGGGCAGCATTTTTGTGGCGTATACGCCCGCGAACGGCTCATACATGGCGTCTTCCAATAAACTCGAGGAACGCACGGCCAGGGGAACCGCAAAAGAATCGACAATCTCTCTCAATGAGTCCGTCAACTCGGGATCCAACCGGCCGCCGCTGAAAGCGTGGGCGATGTATTCATCCGACATATCCGACAGGGCGGTCGCGTATAAATCATTAATTTGCATGAAGCGATCGAAATGATCACTGGCGATAACGACGAACCGGGGAATTACCAGAGAGATCCCATGGGTCTTATATCCGCCGAAATGTGACAGGAGTGTTTTCTCGATATGGACCAACCCCGAGGCTTTTCCTCCGATAGAACCGGAACCAATGACGGCGATTTTCCCTGAAGAATTTATGAAGTCACGGCTGAACGGGGTTAAGCTGTCCGGCGAGACGGATATTCTTTCGGCCGACATTTTGGAACTCCCTTCGGGCGAGGCAGCATTTCCGCTTCGATCGCGTCACGGATGGTCGCGCCGAAGACGTGCCACACCGACTTTTTCCTGCCTCGGTTTCACTTGTCCCCCCGAATAGTCCTTTCGGGGGGAACCAAATTTCACAATCAATTGGTGCGACAGGAAAGCGGGATAATCTTACTCCCGCTTTCCCGTCCGGCTTATCTTAACCGCCGAGTATTTGTTCGGCGATTTCCTTATCGGCTTCCATGACGTACGTCAGACCTGTTATGTGCGCTGCCTCGGGAGTCAGGGCAATCAGGTCATTACGGGACATGTAATCAATCGCGAACTTGCGGCTGCCCGCCATCAGTTGCCGCAGTCCCTGGGCCAGGCGTTCATAATAGGTGAACAGCCCGATGGCGCCGGTGGGAAGGCTTTCGAATTCCTTGTCGCCGATTTCTTTCCTCAATTCCGCGGAGGTGACGAATATTTCGTCTCTGGAAGTGCCAAAGCGTTCCACGTAGACAGGGAGTTGGTGGTCGTCGATGGTTCTGCCGATGGTTTTACCCACCATGGCCGCCGCGATTGGGCCGCGTGCCATGCCCACTATTTTGAAGAACGGCGCGCCAAGAGCCAGGGTCTTGAACATCTGGTCTTCAAAAGTGAAGCCTCCGGCCGGTATTATGGTCGGAACATATTGCCCCTTGTCGGCCAGTTTTTTGGTGTACTGGTACAATAATGAATGCAACTCCACCGGGGGAACACCCCATTCATTCATCATGCGCCACGGGCTCATTCCCGTGCCGCCTCCGGCTCCGTCGACCGTCAGGACATCGAGTTTATATTTGGAGGCATATTTCAGCGCCAGGGCCAGGGCCGCCGGGCGATAGGCCCCGGTCTTCAGGGAGATATATTTAGCGCCGGCCTTGCGGAGTTCTTCGATTCGTTTCGCGAATGATTCTTCGGTCACCATCCCCACCCGGGAATGCCGTTCAAATTCCTTGAAATTGCCGTGTTCAAAGGCCTTGATGACATGGGGATCGGTCGGGTTGGGGAGAACCACATAGCCGCGGTCATAGAGCATCTGGGCCTTGGCCAGACTTCTGATTTTAACTTCCCCGCCGATATTTTTTGCCCCCTGGCCCCATTTCAATTCCACCCACTCGACACCCAGTTTCTCGATGGCGTATTCCTGGGTTCCTAAACGCGTATCCTCGATATTGGCCTGGACAATGATGGCACCATAGCCGTCGCGCTGATGATTCTTGTAGAGACTGACCCGGCGCTTCAAATCGACAGTATCCGTCACCCGGCCGTTTTTGATAACGGCCTCGGTATCCATCCCGACGACATTCTCGCCGATGGTCAATCCGGTCCCGGCCAGGGCGCTTCCGATAGCCAGGCCTTCCCAGTTGTTCTTGGCCACGTCGGTGGAACCGATGCCGGGAATCATTATGGGCAGACGGAATTTGAGGCCTTTGTCACGGCCGAAATGCACCTCGAGATTGACATTGGGGAAGATGGCCTTATCGCTGTCGGCCTCAATCCCCTCGGCACCGATGACGCCGCCCACGATATTCAGGTGAGAATAATCGACGGGATAATTTTTTTCCGAGGCGGTCGTGATGACGCCGAAAGGCTGGGGATAAATAACTTCATGGCCCCGGTAGGCCGATTTGCCGATTTCGCACATCCCGATACAGCCGTCGACGCAGGTGACACACATCCCCGAAAGACTGGTGATCGATTCCTCGGTCCTGTTCTTGGTAAGTGTCGCCGCTGAAGAATTTACTCTGGTGAGTGACATTTTTACAATCCTCCTTTTCCCTGCTTGTCTTTGACGATTTCACAGGCAACGCAAGGATCCATATAACACATCATATCGTTGAATTTTTCTTTTTCCAGGCAGGGCGCGCTGATATTGGCGCAGCCGCCGCAAATCGCCTTGGTGGGGTCGTTGTAGGTACATCGCAACTGACAGGCCGGGCAAATATAAATGCACCCGCCGCACAACCGACAGACGTCGGATTTGATATCAAAGGGTGTCCCGATAGAGCGGTTTTCGCCCCGCCCGCGAAAACCGATCGCCTTGGCCATCATTTGTTCTTCGCACATCCGGACGCAAAGACCGCAGAGAATGCAGTCATCATATTCCTGCCGGAAGCGCTGCTGACGGACTTCGAACTTGGAGGCCAGGTCCTGAATAACCTTGGATTGCGGGCAGGTGGCCAGAAGCAGTTCCAGGATCATTTTTCTGGCCCGCATCACCCGTTTCGAGGCGGTTCTAACCTTCAAGCCCGGTTCGGCGGGGTAAGTGCATGACGAAACCAGCCGGGCTCGTTCGCCCTCGCCGATTTCCACCACGCACAGGCGACAGGCGCCATAGGGCGAGAGGCCCTCCATATGGCACAGAGTCGGAATGGGAAAGCCCAGGAATCGGGCCGCCTCCAGCAATGTCATCCCTTCCTCGACCTGGACATCAACGCCGTTGATATTAAGGGTTATCATCTTGTCTTTACTCCTGCCAGAATATTGTCAAAGGCTTCCTTTTTATGCTGGGTAAATTCCAGATCGCACCGCAGGCATCTTCTGGCTTCCGCCTGCGCTTCGTCAATGGAAAGGGAGACCTCCACTTCGGCAAAGTTTCTCCGGCGCCATTCGGCCGGCGCCCTTTGAATCTGGACCCGTCCGCCGGCAAAAGACTCGGCTTCCGTGATATTCACCGGTTCCACGTAAATTTGCGGCAGCCGCGGTTCCTCTTTTTGCTTCAAATTCTGTCCCCGGACATATCGGTCAATCATTACCGCCACTTTTTTGCCGTCGGCGATCGCCCCGATAACCGTATTGGGTCCGCGGACCACGTCACCGCAGGCAAAGACTCCCGGGCGATTGGTCTGGAAAGTGGCCTCATCCACCTTGATTGTATTCCACTTGGTGGTTTCAATCTGACTCATCCGGGCCGGGGCGATAGCGTCGACACCGGAGTCTTCGCCGATGGCCACGATCAAGGTCTCGAATTCCATCTGATGCTCCGAGCCTTTTACCGGCACCGGGCGCCGGCGGCCGCTGGAATCAAGTTCGCCCAGAACATTGCGGACACACTCCAGCGATTTCAGACGCCCATCCGAAGAAATCACTCTGGCCGGAGTCACCAGCGTGACTATTTTGATACCTTCCTGCTCGGCCGCTTCCACTTCTTCGGCGAAAGCCGGCATCTCTTCTCTGGTGCGGCGATAGAGAATGGTCACCTGCTCGACATCCTTTTGCCGCAGGGCCGTCCGGGCGGCGTCGATAGCGGCATTGCCGCCGCCGATCACACCCACTCGGCCGCGGGCCAGTTGCTCGCCTCGCAAATTGTAGGCTTTGAGGAATTTGATTGACGGGTAGACGCCGTCGATTTCCTCGTTTTCCAGGTGGAGAGGTTTGCTCTTATGCGCCCCCAGGGCCACCAGCACTGCTTTATTGCCGGCTTCCAGCAATTGATCGAGAGTTATGTTGTGGCCGAGAGTGGAATTGCATACCAGGGTAATGTTATCGTTAAGGAGAGAATCGATTTCCCTCTTTATTACTTCCTTGGGAAGACGGTACGACGGAATGGCGCAAAACAGCATGCCGCCCGGTTCCGCTTCCGCCTCATATATGGTAACGCGGTATCCTTTCAGGGACAGATAATGAGCCGCCGTCAAGCCGGCCGGGCCGGCGCCGACCACCGCCACATGCGGCGGCTGGCCGTTGCTCCAGGGAGTTCTTTCCGGCTTATATGCGGACGGGTCGATGCGATCCGTTATAAAACGCTTCAATGACCGTATCGCGACCGGATCGCCCCCGGCCGAACCCGCCCGGCAATGCGCTTCGCAGGGATGATGACAAACCCGGGCGCAAACCGACGGGAAAGGATTGGCTTCACGAATAACGCCATAGGCCTTTTCATATTCGCCCCGGGAAATATGGGCCACATAGCGCCAGGCCTCGGTGCCCACCGGGCAGGCCGCCTGGCAGGGGGCGCCGACCAGGTCCCGACAGACGAAGGCATCGCATCTCTTATCAATAATATGGCGCTCGAATTCTTCCCGGAAATAGCGAAGCGCGCTCAAGACCGGGTTGGAGGCCGACTGCCCCAGGCCGCACATGGTCGTATCCTTGACAACCGCCGCCAGTTCTTCAAGTAAATCCAAATCCTCCAGTTTGGCCTTTCCCTTGGAGATATCATCCAGGATTTCATACATCCTCTGCGTGCCCTTGCGGCACGTAAAGCACTTGCCGCACGACTCATCTTTCAGGAAAGCCATGAAATACCGGGCCACATCCACCATACAGGTGTTCTCATCCATGACAATCATGCCGCCCGAACCCATGATGGAGCCGGCCTTGGTCAGACTGTCGTAATCAATGGACATGTCGAACATCCGGGCCGGAATACAGCCGCCGGAGGGACCGCCGGTTTGCACCGCCTTAATACCGGCCTCGCCGATGGCGCCGCCCCCGATATCATAAACGACCTCGCTGATCTTGGTTCCCAGGGGAACTTCCACCAGCCCCGTGTTTTTGATTTTGCCCACCAGCGAAAATATCTTGGTGCCGGTGTTGCCGGGTATACCCACTTTGGCGAATTCCTCGCCGCCGCGATCGATGATGACATGAATATTGGCCAGAGTCTCGACATTATTGATGCAGGTCGGATGCCCCCACAGACCTTTTTCGATGGGGTAGGGCGGACGCTGGCGGGGTTCGCCGATCAGGTCCTGTATCGATTTGATGAGAGCCGTTTCCTCGCCGCAGACAAAGGCTCCGGCGCCGCGGAAAATCTCTATATCAAAATCGATACCCGTGCCGAATATATTCGAACCGAGCAGGCCGATATCGCGTGCCTGCCGGATGGCAATCAAAGAGTGTTTAATAGCCAGGGGATACTCGCTCCGGACATAAATTATCCCCTTGGTGGCGCCGATCGCGATCCCGGCGATAAGCATCCCCTCGATTATGGCATGGGGATTGCCCTCGAGAAGACTCCTGTCCATGTACGCCCCGGGATCACCCTCATCGGCATTGCAGATTATATATTTCTGGCCGCTGTTCTTTTTTATGGAAGCCGCCAGTTCCCATTTTTTGCCGGTCGGAAATCCCGCGCCGCCGCGACCGCGAATCCCCGATTTTTTTACTTCTTCGATAATCCATTGGGGGTTGGGATCGGCCAGAACTTTCTCCGCCGCGGCATACCCGCCCTGTTCCACGTAATTAAATATCCTGATAGGATCGATATGCTCGTTATACCCCAGGATGGTGCGGGTTTGCTTCTTGAAGAAGGGGATATCATTCTGATATTGATACTGTTTCCGGGAATAGGGGTCCTTATAAATGAGGCTGTCCTCGACATAACCGCCCACGGCGGAGTCGATAACCTTGGGAACATCCTCCATCTTGAGTTTGGGGTAAAGATGCCGGCCGGGTTGCACCAGAATAAAGGGATCCATCTCGCAAAATCCCTGGCATCCGGTGATCCTGATGGCCACCTTTTCCTGCATGCTATTTTGAAGGATATACCGTTTGATTATTCTGATGACGTCATTGGCGCCGCTGGCCTGGCCCCCGGTTCCCGCACAGATTACCAGCGTAGGTTTTTCGTAGATCAGGTCTTTTTCGCTGATGACGCGTCGGCGAAATACCCCGAACTCCTCTACCGATGTCTTTTTTATCATCTATTTCTCCTCATTGCATACATAATCCATGTCTAACCCAGTACGGAACCGCCCAGATCGAGTAAGTGTCCCCTGCAGCCGTTCCGGGAACAGATCTGGACTATGCCGCCGCCCTTGATTATCATGGGGACCATGGGGGCCGCGCATTCCGGACAGGCCGTGCCGCCGATTAACTCCGCGTGGCAGTGCGGACAAAACATCTGCGTGACGGCGCCTTCGGGGATCTGGTACTCCGAATCGGTTTTGTCGCTGCCGTAAAGACTCGATAAATTCAGACGCCCATGGCTATTGTTGAATGATATCGTTACCCGGATAACCGGAAGACCGTCCAGCAGGTGGCGGGGATCCATCAGGCTGTGATTGCAGCGCGCGCAACTGACCACCAGCGGAAAGACCCTTTGATCGGTGTCGACGTCAATAATATCAAATCCCTCCCGTGCCGTTTCCAGGATTTCCTTTACGCGGGAGATTTTGACACTGGAGAAGTAATGCCCGTCAACCACTACCACCGGGCCGAGAGCGCAGGCTCCCAGACAATTTACCGTTTCCAGCGTAAATTCTTTGTCCGCGGTCGTCTGCCCGGCCCGAATACCCAACTGCCGCTCGATTTCTTTGGCGATAGTCGGACCGCCCCGGACGTGACAGGCCGTCCCCAGGCATACGGAAACCAGATGTTTACCCCGCGGCTTAAGGCTGAAAGCCCGGTAAAATGTGGCCACGCCGTAGACATCGGTCAAGGACAGGCCCGATTTTTCGGCCACCTGGCGCAAATTTTCCTGCGGAAGATAGCCGTACTTGGATTGAATTTTCTGGAGGGTAGCGATAAGATTCCCTCGATGATATTCGCCCGTTTCGCCCGGGTGAAGGCTGATTTCTTTTTCCATTAGGCAACCTTTTCTGATGATACCATCGCTAATTATGAAATTTTCTTTTTGTCATAGGTATTCTTCACAATGCCACACCCCTCCGGCCGGTCGTGGAAGCACACAGGTATGGCGGTTTTCGCAATTAATGCACAGACCCTTGAAGGGAGGATTTTTGGGAGATTCTTCGCTGGACGGTGTACTGCTATCACTGGATGTCTTTTCTTCTCCGACAGACGGCGGAATTTTTTTTTGTTCGTCCATGACCTCATGTCGCGGTTGACGATCCCTGATTGGTCGCAAGACAATTGCCTTCGAAATGTCGCCGGTTTTGGCCCTGGTCGATATTTACAGTCGGGAAAAAGGGTAGAGGGGTATGCTTTTCAAATGGGATCAATGAGGGGGAACTGTTCCATGGAAACAACAATTTCCACGGGTATTGCCATACCAAAGTCATTGGCCCTGCCAGATATTTTTAATCCGCTTTTATTCGATTGTCTACTTATAAAGCAAATGTGATACCAAGATATTTTTTTCCACCGAATGAGGAAAACTGAACCGCCCATAATTTCCTCGTTAAATACTAACCCTATAAGTGATATGCGATTACGACCAATATAGAGGCTACAAATTAACTGTCAGAGAATGAACATGGATATAAAACGAATGAGAATAAGTGGGGCAATTCGTATCGGCGGGGAAATTCTCCCCGGTTGGCTTCGAAGATTCAGGTCCTAAATTTCTCTAAGTTTTTCGCGAAGGGTCTTTCGGTCTATTCCCAGAATCTCGGCTGCCCGGGTTTTATTGCCGTTGACGCTGGCAAGAATCAGCCGGATATAGTCGGTTTCCACGTCTGCCAGACTTTTATTCTGGCCGATATTACGCATGGCCGAAAATCTCATCGGTTCCGGCAATTCGGGAACGTCGATTACCTCGCTCTCCGACATAACTATCAATCGTTGAATGACATTTTCGAGTTCGCGGACATTCCCCGGCCAGGAATAGCCCTTGATGACGTCGAGCGCCTTTTCGGAAAAACGGGGGACCGGTTTATCGAACTCCTTGGCAAATTTCTCGGAATAATATTGAGCCAGAAGTAAAGCGTCGTTGCCCCTGTCCCGCAAGGGGGGGATGTTAATGGTTATGACACTTAGTCGAAAATAAAGGTCTTCGCGAAATAGTTCCTTTTTTATAAGGCCCAATAAATCCCGGTTGGTGGCCGCGATAATCCGCACGTCTACTTTCCGCGACCGGGTATCGCCGACCATGCAGACTTCTTTATCCTGAAGCACCCGTAACAGGTTGACCTGCATGGATAAACTGGTCTCCGAGATCTCATCGAGAAAAATCGTCCCGCCGTCGGCCGTCTGAAAAAAACCGGCCCGTGTCTCATAGGCCCCGGTAAAAGCCCCTTTCACATGGCCGAAAAGTTCACTTTCCAAAAGACTCTCGGGGATGCCGCCGCAATTTACCGGCACAAACGACGCCGACGCCCGGGTACTGCTGTAATGGATGGCGCGGGCCAGAAGTTCTTTGCCGGTCCCGCTTTCGCCGGAGATTAAAACCGTGGCCGATGTCATGGCGGTTTTCTTGATAATATGTCGAATGTCGTGCATCGCTTTGGAAGTGCCGATCAGGCCGAACGATTCAATCCCGGTCTTTTCCGGATGGCAGCTGGAGGCCAGTCGCAGTTCCAGCCGGCTGAAGGCCTTCTCCACGGTTTTGAACAGTTCTTCGTCCGTAAATGGTTTGGAAAGATAATCCACCGCCCCGGATTTGATAGCCTCAACCGCTCCCGGAATCGAGGCGTAGCCGGTGATCATAATGACTTCGGATTCTCTTAAATTCTCGCGGATATGGCGAACCAGATCAAGACCGCTTAGCCAGGGCATTTTATAGTCGGTTATGACCAGATCCACCCTGACTTTATCCAGAATACGCAGGGCCTCTTCGACACCGGTGGCCGTGAAAACCTGGTATCCCTTGGAGAGCAGATTTCTCTGAATAACTTCAAGGGTCGGTTCGGCATCGTCCACGACCAAAATTCGTTTTGGGGAATCCTTGCTTTCCATAAACAAAACTTCTTAACCGCCGGGCGGACCGAGCGGCAAAATCAATGTAAAGGTGGTGCCTTTTCCCAATTCGCTTTGCACGGATATCGTGCCCCCATGCGACGAAATTATATTTCTGACAATGGGAAGTCCCAGGCCCGTTCCCTGATCGGAACCCTTGGTTGTGAAAAAGGGATCGAATATTTTGCCTATTACTTTTTCCTCAATACCGGTGCCGCTGTCCGCGACCGTTATGACCAGATTTTCTCTCTCCCTTTTGGTCGTGATTATTAAGCGGCCGCCGAACGGCATGGCCTGGATGGCGTTAACCACCAGGTTGGTCATGACTTGAATCATCTGCGAGCGATCGGCCGTAATTTGGGGATTATCTGGGTCAAGGTGGCAGATTAGTTCTATACCCGATTTAACACATCTTGACTTCAGGAATGACAAACCGTCGGTGATCAATTCATTGATACTGAAACAATCCTTGGCCGAGGGCGTTCCTCGCGCCGACATGAGCAACTTTTGTATTACTTCACGAGAGTGTAAAGCCGAAACGATTATCTTATCCAGGTCGCTTTTAACCTGGGGCGAGAGGTCCGGGGCTTTGACGGCCAACTGCGCGAATCCCAGGATATTTGCCAGAGGCTCGTTCAATTCGTGGGTGACGCCGGCCACCAGTTGGCCGATAGTAGCCAGACGATCGGCATGGAGCAATTGCTCCTGGAGATTGATATTATTTTCCTCGGCCTGGAACTGCTCGATGATTAAAGCCAGTTCCTGCGCGATCGTTTCAATCAACTTTCTCTCTTCGCGCAAAAACGGCCCGTCGTCGAGCGGCGGCCGTTCTTCGGCATAACGGATTTCCACATGGCCGCAATTTTGATCATAAACGACCAAATCCGCCTTCATGCGATGCACGACCTTCCCGAAATTAGGGCTGATATAAACCTGATCATTGAAAACTATCTGGGCGGAAGCTATTTCCGGATACAACCAGGCCGGCGGAAGAAGTTTCACCGCTTCCTGAAGGATTATATCGAGCGTGATATTGGGGCGTTGAACGAGTTTGGCGATTCCGTAGAGGCAGGTCAGTTCCTTGACCCGTTCCCGGATGGCGATATGAATTCGTCGATGTGTCAGGGCATTGCCTATCGTTCGGCCCATCTGCTCAAAAAGGTCGACCTCGTGCATACCGAAATAGCCGCCGACCCGGCTGCGAAGTTCCAGGAGACCAACCCGCTCGTGGCCGATATCGATCGGGATAATGACCACCGATTTAAAATCCCGGTTGATATTTACGCCAAGGGTATCAGTCACTTCCGCCTGAAGTTCGCCCAGAAAGGCGATTTTATCGATATCGTCCGTCCAGAAACTTCCGTTCCCGGTAAAACAGGGTAGAGCCCGGTCAAAGCGCCGGTTAATAATATCCCGGCAAAGATTTTCGACCGCTTCGTTATCCCCATGACTCCAACGGACTTTGCCGTTGCCGGAATTTGACATGGGTTCCTGTTCGAATCGGTAGGCATAGCGCTCGTCCTGTCCCGCTCGGCATGTAAATTGGCGCCCGCTGTCGCGAAACACTAGTTCGATGACATCGCTTCCCGTAATCCGGAGAAGCAGTTGCAAGACATCCTTGAGGAATTGCGGCCGGGGGTAACCTTTACTGGCCAATTCTATTATTTGATTGGAAAGAGCCCAGTATTCTTTCAGTTCGACGGTCCCATTCCCGGAATTACCTGACTTATTAAAATTCATAATCTGGCGACACCTGGGAAAAGTTGATTGGTTCCATTGCTGCTCCATAAAATATCCGACTTGACGAATAATGTCAAGCCTGATTGAAAATGGCGGCGGATTACCGTAATAGTAAACCCGGCGGGGTGAGCACTATTCCGTCTTGCGACGGTCCCCGCCGGGTATGGTGGCCCACAGTTTACTGTGGGGCGATTGCGCCGACTGATTCCGGTCGCCCAGGCGGTGCTCGCCGCCCATAGACACCCGAAATTCATTCCCCCTTCTATTTATTTCAAGAGAAGCATCTTGCGCGAAGCCGTATACTCACCCACCTCAAGACGATACAGATACATGCCGCTGGCCATAGAAGAAGCATCCCACCTGGCGACATGATTACCGGCTTCGAGCAGGCCTTCGGCCAAAGTGGCCACTTTCTGTCCGAGTATGTTATAGACCTCCAACTTCGCTTCACAGGCCACCGGCAAACTGAATGAAATCTCGGTGACCGGATTGAAGGGATTGGGGGTGTTCTGGAAGAGCGCAAACTCGGTCGGGAGATTCTCGGTCTTGGCGGCGTTGTTAATAATCTCGAAATATACCGCTTGAACGTTATTATCAGCGCCCAGCGCCTCAATGATTTCCACCTGACCGTCAATTTCAAGAATCACCTGCTCGCCCGCCGGGATAAACCCCTCGCCGTTGATATCCAAAAGACCGAGCGTGACGATCCCGTCTTTCTGCGAGTAGTATGACTGAAGGTTTTCGATTTTGCCGGTTATCTCCATATCCGGATTATCGCTGACCTTGAGAATTAACTCCATACCCCGGATATCTACCGGCGAGACGGCAGAGATGAACGTTTTGCCGTCGGCGTAATTCGCCATAAGCGTTGCCGAAGCAATTTTCTCTGCCGAGACTATGCCGCCGTGGTCACAGCAGGCGCCCATGGCCGGGTTTTCCACACAACCGCAAACCGGGGCCGGCCCGCCCTTGAACTTGTGGTCGATGAGATAGATAATATCAATGATATTGACGGCGCAATCGCCATTGACATCACCGGAAGCGATGGGTCGAGGCTCTGGACCACCTTTAAACTTATAATTAATTAAATATATTATATCGATTATATTGACATCACCATTATAGGCAACGTCGCCTGGGAGATAACGATAGGCTGGCGGCTTGGGAAGTTTGATTGGATTGAAACGAACCTCGGGTACAAAGGCAATGGGCCGAGGGACTTTGGTAGTGTCAATAAAAACGAGGGAATCCCCGCCGAATCTGGTTGTGTCAAATATAATCGTCACGCTATCGACCGGTGCGTAATTGATTTCATCTTGGCAGATACTATCAGTCAGTGTAAGCTGCGATAGGTCAAGATGGCCATATAAATAAAATAATGTCGTATCCCAACCGCATTCGATCTCGAATCCCTCGGTGTCATAGCTAAAAACTCGGAACTTTCTATCAATGTTATCGATGTCTATTAGATTTGACCAAGATTCCGTGGCCGTACTACTAAATAAAATGCTATCTAATACAAAAGCAGGGTTATCCCAACCCATAGTTGTTAGCGTACTAACCGTCGGGGTCTGGCACTTAAAGTCAACGGGGACAATGATATTTTGGCAGGTGATGTCGGCTTGAGTGGTAGAGATGTAAAGAGAATCATGTGGAATTGGACCTTTAAATATAATTAATTCACCTGAAGAATATCCGCATTGAAAACCTGCGCATAATTCGGGCCTGATATCGTCATCGATATCTCCCAGAGCTAAAACTTCGGGATAACATAAATCACCAATTCGTAATATTTCCTCATGACTAAGTACATTTATAATTGATATTTCACCGGAAAAGATTGAGGTGTTCAAACTGACGAATATTTCATAAATGTTATCACCATCAATGTCTCCAAAATCGACTCTCACGGGACCCCAGGCATCCGTAGCAGAAAAGGAATATGACCATTTTTCTGTCCAATCTGTATTTAATACCCACAGCTCCTTAACCAATTCTGAACTCAAACCCTGGGAATATACGGCCAGAATCTCATTTGACTCATCCTGATCAATATCGCCAAAAGCGAATGCCGCCATGCGACCGGACTCTTCTATTTGAAGATTGATTGAATAAGGATTTCCATTGAATAAATAGGCCTTGACTGAAATCGGTGCTACTTCGGTATGGGCAGAAAAGATAATCTCAGGATGGTCATCTTCGTCCATACTGGCCAGCGTCGCCCGTTCTTCACCTACAAAGCCCTCCGGGAGGCTCTGTTGAAACTCCAACACATGAGATAGTCCATCAACAATCAATACCTGCCCAAAGTTCTGATTCTCCGGTGTTTTCCAGGTTAAGGCAAATATTTCCAATTGGCCATCGCCATCAAAATCGCCGATTTGAATGTCCGATACGCAACCGATATTCTCACTGATCCATTCCGGCAACAATGACTGCGCATTATATATCATTAAATGGCCAATTATTGCACCGTTATAAGTGGTACCGATTATTAGTTCAAGATCGGGATCATTATCAATATTAGAAATCCTAACCTGATTAGGGTATCCATACGCGGATGAAATTATAATACTATCGATTGGCATTCGCGTTTTACCATCATATATTAGTATTTTCCCATCTTGTTTGGCGGCGATGACTTCATTATCACTGTCTCCGTCAATATCTCCAATAATAATATCTTGCACAACTCCAACGTCGGCAACCACCCAATACTCCGTAAGGTCAAAAGCCATTATATCTGCTATTTGAAGCATAAATAGCAGCATAATAATAGCAATTACCGGGAATCCTTTTGTTTTCATATCATCCTCCTCCTGAAGTGTTTCTGGCGCAAATAACCAGATTAGTAAATTAGATATTGATAATGATGATCCGTTATCGGCCGCTTCATTTAGTAATAGTATTAAAAAGGGAGAATTGCAGAAATAATTACAGAGGAGAGTCTATTTTTTATAGAAATCTATCCCGGCGGCGGGATGATGGACAAGAGAATCATTCTTATAGACAATGACTTCACTTAGCAGTGAATCACGGAGGCTTATAAAATCCCTGATTGTTTCTTTGCCGGCGGAAACTAATAGATGATTTATATATTCAGGAGTACCGTCTTCAAATATAAGTGATTTTGGAATAAAATTACTATCAAGATACCAATATAATCTTGGAAGAGTTTTAAAATTAAGCAGTCTATTATTTGGGAGTACAAAATTATAACCCTCGAATGTTACTGCAAGCAAAGTGGCATTTGCGCTGTCATACCTTAGGTAAAATGTCCCGGATTTTACATAATCGTCTTGACTTAAAGGTGATACGGGAAAGTAAATATAATATAACTGGCCTCCCATTCGCCTTGTTGATGAAATTGGCGTACTATTTATATAAGGCGGGCATGTGCCAAAAAAATCAAATGGGTTTATTGCCATTAAACATGCCCCCTTTAGTATGTTACTTGACCCGCCTAAAATGATATCATTCGAGCCGTCGCGATTAATATCCATTAGTATATGTTCTGAGATACAACAAGCGCCCCTGCTGGTATACGGTCCCGTGACAATGCCGGATGTATCAAAAAGCATAAGTTGTATTCTCCAGGGATTCGAGGCGGCACATTCTGTTATTACGTATGGTTTATTGTGTTTATCATAATACGGAAGAAGCCCGGGAGGCTCAAAAACGGATGATTGCGCATAGCGACTATCATCTTTAAATGTAAAATGCTCCCAAACCAGTTTTCCATTTTGATCGTAATATTGCAGTCTGCTTGGGAAGTTTGAATTAAAAGGGATAAAGAACAGTTCGTCTTTGTTATCACTATCGGTATCTATTGCACAAAACCTCTTTGTAGTAGAATTATATCCGGAAGAATCGATGTTGTGGGGAAATTCCCCGGAAATCCAAAGAGTCTCGAACTCACTGTTTATTACTCTAAATTTATTACCGAGAATCTCAATTCCTTTTATCCTCCAATCAAACCACGGGTCAAACGTCTTCGGCCAGATTGCCGCCAGCAGGACCCACAACAAAATGCTCAAAGCCGCCAATATGGGAACCTCGACAAGCGGCCGACGTTTGTTTTTCCAGGCTTTTCTGAATGTATAGGCGGGGAAATTATATCTTTCGGTCGCCACCAATCGCGGATCTTCGGCCACTGCCGCCAGGGTCTCCGCGCCCAGCAACTCCAACTTGCGGCCGGAGGTGTCTTTTTCCAACTGCGATAAATAGTCCCAGGCTTCGGTGATATGTGAACGCGGTACCACCAGGTACTTTGTCGCGGAATGAAAGGCCCGGTATATTTTCAGTTGGAGTCCCTCGGCATCGATTGGCGTCAAGACGCCGTCAGGGGTTAGTGCCCCGCTGAAAGAAGCCTCCGGGGTGACCGCCAACTTCTCCCGGAATATTTCCACCCGGCTCACGGCGATTACCGCTCCCACCGCCATGGCCACGCCGAGGGAATCCCCGGTCAATCTTGCCCCGGTGGTATTAATGCGGAAATCAAAGCGATACCGCTTTTTCAGGGGTAAGCCGAATTTCTTCAGAAGATATTTTCTTGCCGCCGCCACCGAGTCTCTGGCCTGGGTCACGAAACGATCATCTGGTTCCTCCACAGGGTTGCGGATGACGATATCGTCGCTTTCTTTCCTGGCCGATATCGGCTCGGCGACAATCTCCAATTTCAGAAGTCTTCCTCGAGGCGGCAGATCAAGGTCGGGATTATATTCCACGAAAAGGCAGTTGACACTAACGGCTTTTGTATCACCTATAACCGGGTCACTCTTATCACCTTCGTTAATGATTGTCTGCTCCAAATCGGCCAGAGACATGCGGACAGGGTCGGTCGATAAAGGATGATTTGCGATGATTTTTGACAGTCGGTTCAGAGACTCCTTTTCCTCCGGAAGGAAATCACCCGGGCGGCATTTGGGAGCAATCTCGGTGATGGTGGAGGCAAACTCACGGATATATGACTCATAAATGGCAGGAGGATATTCTGCCAGAAGATCGAAAAAACGGAATAGGCAGAGCATTTTAAGGTCGGGGAGAGGCGCCAGTTTCAGATATCGCCGCAATTTCTCGGCCGCCCGCTCCAGGTCAATAATCCCCGCCATGAACCTGATCCTTCCCGACTAATAGATAAATATCTCCAGAGTGCCGATATCTTCGGATGCATCCAGTTCCGCCGGAGTAATTCCGCTCTTATCCAGTTCCATGACTTTCAGGCTGTCTTTGCCTCGCACTGCTATCTTAGGCGCTTCATCCGCGCGCAATCCCTCCAGATGGATTACCTTAATCTCCAGGTGGCGGGATTCTCTGGCCGAAGTCAACGTGATGCGGATACGATCGCCTTTTTCCGAAGACATCTCCAGGACATTGTCCTTCATCTGGTCCAGCAGGAGCGGTTTCAGGGCGAAGACCGAGTGCGGGAACCGTACCTCGGCCCGAAAATCTTTCATTTCCGGCCAGGCCACCGCCCCCAGGTTGACCCGCCCCTCTCCGTCGGTAATAAAGTCCTCACCCAGCCCAAAGGCCCGGACCAGGGCATTGGCAATCGGCTGGGATTGGTCGGATAAAAGGTACAGCCAGGTTTGCCCCGAACGGGGATCGCCGACGGCGCGAAGAAAAATCTCCTGGCCTTCCGATACCAGGGTCAAAGAATGGGTCGGGCTATCTTTTTCGGTTCCCTGGGCCGCCAGACGAACCGCACTTGCGGCTTCGCCGGACCCCGGGTAGTCAAGAGGCCGCAGGTGATATTCCACCCTTGTGCTTTGCCGAGACTGCCACTTTTCGGACAATTCCTGGTACTCTTTTTGAAATTGCCGCACCAGAAGACGGCAATAGGGGCAGTTTTCCAGGTGCTGTTCCAGCTGCTCCCGCTCCAAAGCGGGATCGCCCATAACATAGCGGTCCCAAAGTTCCACGGAGGGACAATTAGTTAGTGGGTCCATAAAACATTCCTATTGGCGCCATAATTTCAGGGAGTATTCTTGTCCGGTTTCTTAAGCCTAAATATGGACGCCTTCTGATTAGTTGTAGTAACCAACCGTATCCAGAGCAGAAAGGATTTATATATATTTCCTGACAAAATCATAAAAATATCCCTGAAGGTTTTTGGCCAGATACTCTATCCGGGTTCGATGATTTTCCTGATACTCGGCGCTTGTCAAATCGGGCCATGCCAGACTCAAATATTCATAGTAAGAGAGAACCGCACCCCCATCCAGGCAATCGGTCAGGATTTCCTCCAGGGCCAGGCGATATTTGTCCCCTGCCTCCGGTGATAATTTCCCCTTCCCTATATAGTCACTCACGCGGGCATCAATCCAACTGTGGGCCGATTCCCGGGCCTTTTCAACGGCAATGTCGAAAGGTGTCTCATGATTTTCAGCGTTGCGGGAAATTTCCCAGAGTTCCGCCGAGAGTTTTAATCTGATTTCGTTTATGGTGGAAAAAAGCAGGTCGACACCAATCGCCCTGGGTATGTCGGGGTATTTATCTTCGATACACCGCAGGATACTCCCGATAATTTCCGGCATCGACATTTCCGGCCGGATGGTCTCAATCGCAATTTGCATCAGTTCAGGCTGCTCCAGCATTTCCAGTTCCCGATTGTCGTCCAATTTCCGGGACGATATAATTATTTCGGGGCGGTCCTGGGGAAAAAGGCAGACTCCCGTCAGGGATTTAAGGGCATACCCGAAATTTTTCCGCAGCCTGGCGCTGGTGGGGTCATTTTCTTTCCAGCGATGAAATAACCCCTGCGCCGCGGTCTTGACGATAATGGCCTTAAATCGCATAAAAAGAGAGTAGTCATCCTGATTTAAAATCGGCATCAGGTGCTTTATAAGCGACTCCCGACCGCCACCGGCCGCAAACAATTCCCCCAGAAGAGAAAGGGACAATTCGGCGGGGCTGACCCCCTGGAAATGCGCCGCCGCCCGAATTTTGCCTGAAAGTCGTTGACACGTAATCAGGACGGCCAGGTGAATTAAATTCTCCGTCTCACGGCGGTTTGACAGGTCATGGCAGGATCGCCGAATCAAAGCCGCAGCTTCTTGAGCGAGTCCGTTATGGATAAAACCCTCACATAAAAGACCAGGGATGAGATATTTGGGAATGGGTATGCCCAATATATGCCAAAAGGCGCATTATGGCAATAATTCTTTGCGTCAAATTTCCGCCCGGCGAATGATAGTATGTTAGATTTAGGCGCGCTGAACAGGAGTTGCTTCCGGCGGTCGGAGATTTTCGGTTGATTTTGCGTTCCTTGTCAAAAGCGCTCGCAGATTGCCATGCAGATTATGCTTGACCTGTATGCCGTCTGTGAGTATCCTTTTAGCAGGAACAAGCCGTATTCATGAAAAAGTTCTTATTTTTCCTGATCTTTATCATTCCGGCCGATATTGGTCCGGCGGAAATAATTGATCAGGGCAACGCCGAATACTCGGCCTCGATAGAATACAAGATCGGCCGCAAGGGCACGATGGAGTATTCCCTGGAATCAAAAAGCGATTACACCATCGATTATAAATCGGATAGCTGGTTTATCGATACTTGTATTATAATTCGAAATCCCGCCCGGGCCAGTATTGGCGGACTTAACGTCAGGCTAAACGGAAAACGTATTAAAGGCGGTTATATATTTAATGCACCGATCCCGGAAGAGGAAATCTTTCTGGATGAAGATCGACAATACGTCATTTCCTTTCCGTCTCAGTTGAAAAAGGGTGACCGGTTAACATATAATTACCGTCAGGAATTCGATGATATCGCCTGGCTTCCTTTGATATTTATTCCCAATAAATATCATATAAGATTATTCCGGGTTCGCTTCGAGCACCCGCCGGAAGTAAACATAGGTTTTGAATATTTTTTCCCGCACGGGGAGTTGCCGCATGGAATCGATACGTCCGATCCGAAGGCAACGGTCCTTACTTTTAATTTATTGGAGCCGTCCGCGAATTTACCCTATTTCCCTTTTAACGAAATTCAGACCGCGATTTTGATTTCAATTTCCGCCGACGGTATCCCCGTCAATCCGACCACGCCCGAGGCGTTCTTTGGCTGGTATTCCCCGAATCTCAATTTTGCGCCGCTCGTGACCGATGTCATTCCGGAGGTTCAGCGCTCTGCTTTGGATTCTCTTTCGGATACATTGGACAAATTGGAAGTCCTTTACGATTACGTTCGAAATAATATTCGTTATATTGCCGACATGCGGGATAATGCCAGTATCTACCCGCATGATCCGGCTCATATATTTGCCCTTAAATACGGCGACTGCAAGGATCATGCGTATCTGCTCTATGCTCTCGCAAAAAAGGAAAATATTCCTTTGTCATTATGTGTCATTAATACAGAATATACCCCGGAATTCCAGGGCTTGCACGGTTCCCTCTATAATCACATGATCTGCCGGTATAACGGCGAATCGCAAGCGGTGTATCTGGATCCGACTTCCAAATATTTACCGTTCGGGAATCTTCCCGATTGCCTGGTCGGGAAAGAGGTTCTGATAATCGATTCCGGCGGCGCCCGGATTGAAGAAATTAATCTTGCCGATACCGGCATAAACTTCACCGTATCCATCAGGGTTGGTCTTGACTCTCTCGGTTGGGGCGAGGCCTTCTTGACCTTAAGGGGTTCCCTCGCCGCCTTTGCCCTTGAAGCCCAGGAAGAATTGTCGAGCCCTAAACTGCAAAAGAGCCTGGCCGATATCGCCGCCATAAACCTGAATGATATCGGCTTCCGGGATTTTGCCTTGGAAAAACGAACCTTGCAGTCGATTACTTTTTCAGCCATGGCGGATTTGTCGAAATTCGTAATCGCGTCGACCGAGCGGTTGTATATCCCCCGATGCCCCTATTCTGTCGCCGCGGCCTATCTGCTGAATCGTGAAAGCGACACTTTGCCGATTTATTTCCATGGCCCGGCCGCGGCGGCGTTGCATATCGAATTAGGTTTGCCCGGATACAAGGTCCAAAACGACTCCGTCTTCCTTGATGCCGGAGTGACAGCCTCGTACCGTGCCGTCATGAAGATGAATGAAGAAGGAATCCTCGAACTTGATTATGACTATCGAAGGCCGCAGGCAAAAATAAGCGGCCGCGAAAAAGAAGCGTTCATGGCCTTCTATAAAAATTATTCCATAGCCGGAAAAGCGATGTTAATAGCGGAGGTGAAGTAAGGTGAAAGGGACATTTGTCTTGGTGATTGGCGCCTGTCTTTTGGTATCGTGCGGGACGACCTCAAAACGTGTCGCGCAATTCGTCGTCCCGGAAATCCGGCCGGATCAATATGAGCCGGTCGATATCGCGGCTTATGAACAAAAATACGGTAAAGAAGACGGTGTCTACCTTTCTTATGAAAGAACCATGGAGCATTATGGCGCCAAAGTCAATGAGGATGGAGCGGCTTTATTCGGGGTCTTTGCGACCATAGGAGCCGGTTGGAATTATGTCGATATAGTTATGAGGAAATTTCTGGTTTTGAATCCCGACGCCCAATGGCTGACAACGTTTTCCATCGGGTATAAACCCAAATCGCTGTATTTGAGGGTCACCACGCCTGACGGCAATGTCCGCCAATACGGTCTGGAGGATCTTCAGGAAGAAAAAGATGAGAGGGGAGGCAAGAACTATAAATTCGCTTATCCCGATATTGTAAAAGGCACTATTATTGAAGAAGGAATCCAGATTACATTCGAGGGGCAATTCGCCCCGATGGACTACGATATCCCGCTTCAGTTTTCCATCCCTTGCGAGAAGTTAAAGATGAGTTATGCTTACCCGGATTGGTGGGGTATTATGATTAAGGATATTCGCAAAGGGTACCGGCCGAATTACATATTAACCACCGACAAGATCAACCATAAGAATTTTTTGACTTTCGAAGCGATCGATATCCCGGCTTATCAGGCGGAATTATTCGCTCCCTATTTTAAGGAGATCGGCAATTATTTGGAATTCATGGTAACCGAACTTTCCATGAAAACCCTCAAAATGGACAGGCCAACCGATTGGGTTACTCTTAATGAGAGAATCTGGAAGTCCTTTTTCAAGAAATCGGAAAAAAATCAGAAGGTGATTGAATCCACGGCGCATGAGATTATCAAGGGGTGTCGCGATCAGAGCGCCCAAATTGATTCAGTCCTGGCTTTTATTTACGCTAATATCAGGGTCAGCGACATGGATGTCGATGCCGATTATGCCAAGATCCTCGAAAAGCGCGAGGGAAGCAATATCGATATATGCGGTCTTACCCATGCCCTTCTCCAAAGCCTGGGGCTTAAGGTCGATCTGGTTCTGGTGCATTCCGCCAGGGACGGGTATTTCGATCCCTCTTTTGTGAACCTCGGGCAATTTTCATGTCCGGCCGTTACCGTCAAAATGGAAGAAGATACCTGTACCCTCTTGCCGTATGTCGGAAATCTCCCCTCAAATCATACTCCAGAGGATATCCAGGGGCAGGCCGCCATGATCCTTTCCAAATACTCGTCGGGGAGTTTTGAACAGATTCCGACCGGCAATCTGGCCTTAAATTCCGTAGACGATTCCCTGGAGATATTCTTTGATGCCGACGGCCGCACCTCGGTAAAAGAGCGGCGTATTCTGCGCGGCTTCAGGGCTTATATTTTCAGGGAGGTTTTAAGGACAACTCCCTCCCAGAATATTGAGACAATTATGCAGTCTCAGCTGTCATATTTTTCCGGTAATGTCCGCCTGGATTCTTTTGTGATTACCGGCCAGGAGACTTATAATTCGCCACTGATTCTGGATTTACTGTACTCTCTGGATAACTTGATAACGATCACTCCCGATGAAATAATACTCAAGACCGGTGACTTGCTGACATTGAACCCCAACGGGAATGAAAGCATTGATTCCGTCGATCGCCGCAATCCCATCAAAATCAGTTATGATGAGCAGTATACCAAAAATGTGGCCGTTCATTTTCCGCAGGACTGGACGATGGTCACGACCCTGGATAGCACGACCGTTTATAACAGACTCGGGTCCAGGTACGGAAATTTCAGCATCGATGATGGTGCGCTAAATATTAATCAGTTTCTAAGGTTAAATAAGGCCTTTGGTTCCAAAGATGAAATTAACAGCCTGGCGGCTTTAATCGGCGGTCCGGCAAATGCGGCAATTCCGGCCATAGTTTTCAGACGGGCCGGTATGGATAAATCCCGATAGCGGCAGCGCGGCGGCCGATGCGATATTGGATAAGGCAAATTCCCCTTGCCCCGCAAGGGTACATCAGGGCGATATACGAGCGGTATTCCCTGCGCCGGAAACAAGGTCCCAATAATGAAATTTCGAACGGCCCGTGGCGACGATTCCGGAACCGTCACTCCTTGCTTATTCATCCAATATAGAGACGTGAACTTCATGTCGGCCGTCAATGGCCCATGCCGCCGCCGGACAATTGTTTGGCCAAATCGCCGATAACCGCTTTGGCATCCCCGAAAAGCATCCAGGTGTTATCTTTGAAATACAACTCATTGTCGATACCCGCGAATCCGGGATTCTTGCTCCTTTTTATCGCCAGCACCATCTTGGCCCGGTCGGCGTCGATGATGGGCATCCCGTATATCGGCGTTGATTTATCATGGCGCGCCGCCGGATTGACAACGTCGTTGGCGCCCACCACAAGGGCCACATCGCATTGCGGCATATCCGCGTTGATTTCATCGATTTCGACCAGGGCCGAGTAGGGGATATCCGCCTCGGCCAGCAAGACGTTCATATGGCCCGGCATTCTTCCCGCCACAGGATGTATCGCAAACTTGACGGTGATACCTCGTTTGGTCAGTTGGTCATACAATTCGCGGGTGCGATGCTGGGCCTGGGCCACGGCCATGCCGTACCCGGGGATTATCACCACCGAATTGGCCTGTTCCAGAAATTGCGCGGCCCCTTCGATAGATTCCTGCTTATATACTTTCTGTTCGCCCTTGGCGACGGCGGCTTTCACCTGGCCAAAAGCGCCGAATAAAACATTGGCAAAGGAGCGGTTCATGGCTTTGCACATGATTATCGACAGAATCAGGCCGCTGGAGCCATCCAGCGCCCCGGCGATAATGAGCAATTTGTTATCGAGAACAAAGCCCATGGCCACGGCCGACAAGCCGGCATAGGAATTTAAAATTGATATTACGGTCGGCATATCGGCTCCGCCGATAGGGATGATAAAAAGGACGCCGAATATCAGGGAAAGTCCGATTATGGCCAGAAAGGCCATGCCCGACCACGGCTCGGCTGGATACATCACCAAGAGGGCTCCCAGGACAATCGCTACCACAAGCAGACCGATGTTGATTACATTTTGAAACGGATACACGACCGGTCGCTGGGGAATCCAGCGTACTTCCTGAAGTTTTCCGGCCGCCATGAGACTTCCCGTGAAAGTCAGGTATCCCAGTATTATCTCGGCCACGATGGCCACCATTCTGAAGGTGGTAAGATTTTCGGGTCCCTCGCCCAGCCAGAGAAAATATTTCGCGGTCCCGACCAGGCCGGCCGCCGCCCCGCCGAAAGCGTGCGATAGCGCCGTTCGTTGCGGAACAGCCGTCAAGGGTACGCGCGAAAGGGGAACACCCACCACCAAGCCGATAACGATTGCCAGAATAATCCAGCCGTGGTGGACTATATGAGGATCGATCCAGGTGGCCAGGATAGCCACCAGCATGGCCACGGCGCCGGCCATAACACTGCGGCGGGCGGTTTTGGGGTCGTTCATCCAATGGAGAGAAAAGATAAACAAAACCGTGGCCAGGATGTACGCCAGTTGTTGTATTTCCGGTATCATTGCTTTTTAAACATCCTTAACATGCGGTCGGTGATAAGGAAGCCGCTGACGATATTCGTGACCGAAGCGAAGAGGGCTATGCCCCCCAGAAGACGAATCAGCGGGGGATAGTCGGCCCCCGTGACAACTATGGATCCAACCACGGCAATGGCCGAAATAGCATTTGTCAGTGACATCAACGGCGTGTGCAGAAGCCGTGAGACCCGGCGGATAACTCCCAATCCTATAAAGGATGCCAGAATCAGAACGAACAGCATCGGCCAGTAATCAGTCGCGGGGCCATGCGAACCCGGTGTCGCTGCCTCCTGCGCTGTACCGGATTGTGCCCCGGCCGGGGACGCTGAAAGGAAAATAGCCGTCAGACACGCGGCCAGAATTATTACCGGGATTACGCGGCCCAGTCCCGAATTGAATAAAAATCGCCTCACAAAGTTCTCCTTTCACAAGCGGATATTCAAAAATATTTTTTGACTACTTCGGATTACCAGTTCATATCGCGCGAGAATGGTTTTAAATCCGATATCTCGCAAAATGTGTTACGAGGCCCTGTATATAAATCATCCATAACCGCTGCCTTTATCCATGAAGCGGGGTCTTCCAGATTATTAAGATTAATACGAAATATCTTCTCCGGCAGATTGAGCCGGAATAATATCATAAGCGGAAAGGGAAAGAAACTCCATGCGATCTTGGAGAAAGTCTTTACTGGCATGGCAATCAAAGCCAATCAGGCGGTCATTTTAATCTCCCCCCGATATGGAGTGTCCGGAATAGGTTGTCGAAGTCGATATTATTCAATGTCTTGGGCTAAGATGAAAGATTAAGACCGGAATCAAAGCCGGGGTTTCAATTTTAAAGGCTCTTGATTTCGAGAGGAAGCAGGATAGCTTTTTCTATTTATTCAACTTATTCAACAGGCCTGAAATTCAATTATTTCAGGCCTGCCGAATCTTTTAAATAGTATTGAAGCCAATCAAACTTTGTTATTCTTCTCTTTGGTGCCCACCCGGTAAAGCAAATACATAATCGCCGCAAACGGTATCATGGCAAACCAGTCGGCTTCGGCCAGGTGCCCCATCAACCATGAGCAATTTACCGCCTGATCCCACTCCATTCCGGCCAGCCCGGCCACGCCGATACCCATAATAGCTGCCCCGGCGATAAATCCGGACGACATGAGCACGCCCGGCGAGAACTCCGACTCCGAAGCATTCCCTTTTCGTCTTTTGTCGACCAGGGCTCTGATAATTCCTCCGGCCATAATCGGCGCGGAACTGGAAATGGGGAGATACAGGCCGACCGCAAAGGGCAATGACGATACCCCCACCAATTCCATGACCAGGGCCAGGAAAACGCCAATCAGGACTAAACCCCACGGGAGTTTTTGCGTCAAAATACCGTCTATGATAAGACTGAATAATCGTGCCTTGGGCGAATCTAATTTTCGCACCGGTTTGCCGTCGACTTCGGATACCACGCCTGCTATTCCAGGGTCAATCAGATAAGTAATCCGGTTGGAATCATTAACGAGGTACTTTCCCGACAGGATATGACCGGTTTGTTCGGTAACATAATGCAAGCGATAGGTATTGCCGTCCGGTCCCACCTGGGTCGGCGCATCCGCAGGCATAATGGCCTGGTATTCGGGATAATTGGCCGGCGTGACAGTGGTGTAGGCGTTATTCAGGGCTATCACAATCATGCCAATTACCAGGGCACTGGAGATAACGCCTATCATGATGCCGATCTGCTGCAAACGGGGTGTCGCCCCCACGATATAACCGGTTTTTAAGTCCTGGCTGATAGTGCCGCCGTTGGAGGCCGCGATACAGACTATGGCGGCGGTCGATAAGGCCATGGCTCTGAAAGATACTCCCGTCCACCCGGCTGCCAAAAACAAAAGGCAGGTGATCAGCAGGGTTGCCACGGTCATGCCGGAAATGGGATTCGAAGACGAACCGATTTCACCCGTTATCCGGCTGGAAACGGTGACGAAGAAAAACCCGAACAGGACAATCAAAACGGCCGAAATGGCGTTGATATTCAGTATCGGCGCCATCCAGATCGCCAGGACCAGCCCCAGTGAGCCGAATACAACCACCGATAACGGCAGATCCCGTTCGGTTCGAAGTGTTTTGGGGGCGCTTTCCTTATTGGTGCGGGAATCCAGAAAGGATCGGAAACCTCTTCGAAAAGCTGAAACGATGGTGGGGAACGATTTGATAAGGCTGATTATACCGCCTGTCGCCACGGCCCCGGCTCCGATATAAAGGACATAGGCATTGCGCACCAGGTCCGGCGACATATCTCTTATCAGTTCCGTCCCCGGAAACATGATAGTATCAATATTCTCGCCGAAGATTTTTATCGCCGGGATAAGTATCAGGTAAGACAGAATCCCGCCGGCCATCATATTGGCGGCCACTTTCGGGCCGATAATATAACCCACGCCCAGTAATTCCGGGGTGACCTCGGCTGCGATTGAGCCGCCTTTGAAAAAGCCGAATATACGGGTCGGGACTTCGGCCCATAGTTTCGTTCCCGCGTTTAAAAATTTATAAACCGCTCCCACGGCAAATCCCAAAAATACCGTCTTGGCGTTGCTGCCGCCCTGTTCGCCGACAATCAACACATCCGCACAGGCGGTTCCTTCGGGATAGGTCAGTTTGCCATGTTCCTTCACGATCAAACCTTCGCGCAAAGGAATCATCATGAGGACTCCCAGGATTCCTCCCAGGAGCGCCATCATCATGATAGGTATCAATTCCATTTCCAGTCCGAGCAATAGAAATACCGGCATGGTGGTGGCAACCCCGAAGGCGATAGACTCGCCCGCCGACCCGGTGGTCTGGACAATGTTATTTTCCAGGATGGTGGCCCGTCCCAGAAAACGGAAGAGCGTAATAGACAGCACCGCGATAGGAATTGAGGCGCTGACCGTCATGCCCACTTTTAAGGCCAGATAAACCGATGACGCGGCGAAAATTATCCCCAGGACGGCGCCGATGAAGACCGCCCGGAAAGTAAATTCCCGAGGAGATTCATGGGGGGAAATAAAGGGCTTAAATTCCGATCCGGACATATCCGTAAATCCTCACATTTAATGTCAGATTTAAGGGTTATTATAAATTAATACAAGCGCGTCGGCAAACGCTAAATGGCCGGAACGGCCGAAGTATTCAAATTTCAAGGATTACCGGATATGCCCAAGTAAGCCTTCCGAACATCCTCATTACGTTCCAGTTCGGCTGCTTTTCCCTGGACTTTTATCTCACCGGTTTCAAGAACGTAGCCGTAATCGGCAACTTTTAACGCCATATGGGCATTCTGTTCGACTAAAAGAATGGTCGTCCCCAGGCTGCGATTGATTTCAATTATCTTTTCGAAAATGCTTTTCATGAGGATAGGAGCGATTCCCAGCGAGGGTTCATCCAGAAGCAATAACTCGGGCCGGGCCAGAATCGCTCTGCCAATCGCAAGCATCTGCTGTTCCCCTCCGGATAGTTTTCCGGCCGGGTGCGTGATTCTTTCTTTCAGAGCCGGGAATAAGGTCAAAACCCGCTCCATATCGTTCTCGATTTCGCCCCTGTCCGATCGCAGATAGGCCCCCAATTCCAGATTCTCCCTGGTGGAGAGATTGGCGAAAATCATTCTCCCTTCCGGTGCATGCGAAATCCCCAGTGATACGATTTTATGCGGCAGGCTGCCGGTAATATCGACCGTTTTATACAGAATTTTCCCGGAAGTCGCTTTCGCCAGCCCGGAAATGGCCCGCAGGGTCGTGGATTTCCCGGCCCCATTGGCACCGATCATGGCGACGATGTTGCCCTGTTCGATCTTCAAGGATATCCCCTTCAGGGCCAGGACCGAGCCGTAGAAAACCCGCAAATTTTCAATTTCCAGAATCATGCCGATTCACCCAGGTAGGCTTTTATGACTTCCGGATTATTCTGAATTTCAGCCGGGCTGCCGATCGCGATTTTCACCCCATGATCCAGGACTGCAATTTGCCGGCAGATTCCCATAACCACTCGCATGTCATGCTCTATCAGGAGTACCGCGCATTTATATTGCACTCTGATGGCTTCTATCAAAGCCATTAAATCCGCTTTTTCCGAGGGATTCAAGCCCGCCGCCGGTTCATCGAGAAGAAGCAACCGGGGACCGGTCGCCAGCGCCCTCACAATTTCGATACGCCGCTGAATGCCATACGCCAGCGAAAGGGCCGGTTTGTCCCGGGTATCCGCCAACCCGAAAAAGTCGAGCGTTTCGAGTATCATTTCATTTATTTCGCGCTCCTGCCGTTGGACACCAGGGGGGCGGGTGATCGCCTGAATAAAGCCGCAATGGAGATGTTTGCGGAAAGCCGCCTGAATCGTCTCATAGACGGTTAATGAGGGAAACAACCGTATATTTTGAAAAGTCCGGGCGATGCCCAGATTGGCAATCTGGTACGGTTTTTTCGCGCCTATATCTTTTCCATCAAATACGATCCGGCCCGACAGCGGGTGATAGACGCCGGTGATCAGGTTAAATATGGTCGTCTTGCCGGCGCCGTTTGGTCCAATCAGACCGGCCAAAGCATCCGCTTCCACGGCCAGAGAAAAATCCGACACGGCCACGACCCCGCCGAATTGAATAGTGCAATTTGTCAGTGACAAGATCGGCATAAAATCCGTACACTCGCTAAACCCGCGACCCCGTATTTCTGCGGAACCGCCTCCAGTTTATATGCCCGCCGAACAGACCCTGTGGACGGCTTAGCATAATCACAATCAAGAGAAGAGAATAAATGACCATGCGATACTGCGCCATGGCCCGAAGGGCTTCCGGCAGGATGGTCAGAAGGACGGCCGAAATGATTACGCCCACAATACTGCCCATGCCTCCCACCACGACCATGACGACAATCTCGAAAGATTTGATAAAACCGAATTGGGAGGGGTTGATATAAGTGACAAAATGAGCATAAAGCCCCCCGGCTATACCCGCAAAAAAGGCCCCGGTGACAAAGGCCACGACTTTATAATACGTGGTATTGATACCTATCGCCTCGGCGGCAACTTCGTCATCGCGAACCGCCAGGAATCCTTTGCCATACGTTGAGTTCAGTAGACCGTATATCAGGAAAATCAGGATAGAAACCAAACCGTAAACCCAGAAAAAATTGCTGAACTTGGTAATCCCGGTAAATCCCCTGGCAGCGCCGAGGAAATCCAGATTTTGAATTATTACCCTGATTATCTCGCCGAATCCCAGAGTCGTTATGGCCAGGTAATCCCCCCGGAGCCGCAGGCAGGGAACCCCGACCAATAACCCGCAGAGCGAAGCCATGACGCCGCCGAAAATCAGGGCCCCCAGAAAAAGAAAGGGCTCCCACAAAGAGTCGGGCGGCAGATTCACCGAGGTTGAAATAACCGCCGAGGCATAGGCGCCGATGGCCATAAATCCGGCATGCCCCAGTGAAAATTGCCCGGCCAGACCGTTTATGATATTAAGACTGGAGGCCAGGATGATATTTATACCGATGTAGATAATTATCTGATAATAGTAAGGATTTAAATACGACTGAAAAAAACTGACCCCTCCGCAAAGGGCGAGCGCCGCGAGTAAATAAAGTTTGAGACGGTGCGGATTCAGGGACATCATACTTTCTCCGCCTCGAATCGTCCCATGATTCCCGAAGGCTTCAACAGCAGTATGAATATCAGAATGGAAAATACGATGGCATCCCGATAGGTCGAGGAGATATATCCGGTGACGAAGGTCTCTATGAGGCCGATGATCAATCCGCCCAGCGCGGCGCCGTAAAGATTACCGATTCCTCCCAAAACCGCCGCTATGAAGGCCTTCAGGCCGGGGAAGATGCCCATCAGAGGATTGATGCTGGGGTAAACCGACGCATAAAGTATGGCCGCCGCTGCGGCCAGGCTGGAGCCGATGGCAAAGACGGTCGTGACCACGGTGTCAATGTTTATCCCCATTAAACTGGCCGCCTGATGGCTGTATGAAACCGCCCGCATGGCCGTCCCCATTTTGGTCTTGAAAACGATAAAGCGCAGGATGAGCATGAGTATAAAGGCCGTGGCCATCACGATCAACGAATTTACGTTAAGAATCACTCCTTGAGATTCGAAAACCGTCAGGCTCGGTATTATAGTCGGGAATAGTTTGGGATCGGGGCCGAAAATTAGTTGTCCGCCGTATTCCAGAAACAGCGAAACGCCTATGGCCGTTATTAAAATCGTCAGTTTGGGCCGGGAGCGAAGCGGACGATACGCCACCTTTTCGATAATGATACCCAAGAGAGAACATATGGCCATGGCGCAGAGAATGACCACGACGCCCACCAATACGACCGAGCCGCCGAACATCCGGTGAATGACGGGAGTTAGATAGAAACCGACAAAGGCCCCAATCATGAAAACGTCGCCATGCGCGAAATTAATGAAGCGCAGGACCCCGTATATCATGGTATAACCCAGGGCGATCAGGGCATAAATGCTCCCCAACGAGATGCCGTTGATGATCTGCTGAAGAGATTCCGTCATTCAGTCAGGTGAGAACCGATTTCAAGGATTAATGGTTTCCCTAAATTTCATCTGCCCTTCGGAGACGGCGATAATGACAATCGATTTCTGGGCATTGCGCTCGGCATCGATGGTAATCACGCCGGAGACGCCGGGGAAGTTTTTGGTGGCCGCCAGGGCATCGCGTAAATTTTCGCCCTTTGTATTCCCGGCCCGACCGATAGCGTCGAAAAGAAGTTTCCCCGCGTCGTAACCCAAAACCGCGAAAGCATCGGGAGATTCATTATATATCGCCCGGTAACTTTTCACGAAATCCTGCACCACGGGATTGGGATCGTCCGCGGAATAGGCCGTACTGAAAAAGGTATTGTCCATGGCGGCGCCGCCGATTTCCACCAATTTCGCCGAATCCCAGCCATCACCTCCGATAAAGGGCATTTGCATATTCAACTCGCGAGCCTGTTTGACAATCAGGGCGGCCTCGGTATAATACCCCGGCACGATCACGGCATCGGGTTCCGCTCCTTTGACGGCCGTAAGTTGGGCTTTAAAATCCGTATCGCCCTCGCTATAGGCCTGCTCGCCCGTAATCTGTCCGCCCAATTCCTGAAATTTCTCGGCGAAATATTGGGCCAGGCCGACACTGTAATCGTTTTTTACGTCCTTCAAGATGGCCACCCGGCGACACCCCAGGGAATTATATGCAAACTTGGCCAGTATCTCTCCCTGGAAGGGATCGATATAACAAACCCGGAATATATAATCGCCTTTCCGGGTGACTTCCGGATTTGTCGAAGCATTACTCACCATGGGGACCCCATTATCCTGGCAAATGGGAGCGGCCGCAAGACTTCGTGACGATGATACCTCGCCGATTATGGCGCAAACCCGGTCCCGAAAGATCAACTTGGTCACGGCCATCGCCGCCTCTTCCGGTTTCGATTGGGTGTCTTCCGTTATGAGTTTTATTTTCTTACCCAGGATGCCACCAGCCAGGTTGGTTTCATCGACCGCCATGGACAGGCCCCGATGTGTCGATTGACCAAAAGTCGCCGTGGTGCCCGTCAGCGAAGAATACTCGCCTACCAATATTTCATTCTCATTGGTTTGGCCGCCGCAACTTAATATCAATCCCGCAATGACCAATATCGCGGTTGCCTTCAGATAGTATATTCCACGGATCATGGTAATTTCGCCTTCTTTATTTAAAAAAATAGCCGTCCGAGTCGCGCTTTGTCAAGTTTTAACTCCGGCGTTATCTCTGACGGCGATTTTTCATGTTCGAATTCTGTTCTTATCTCACACCCGCTTTTTCGGATATATAAAGAAGATATCGGGGTATTCAAATCTGCCTGTAAACATCCGTACTTAGGTATTTTAGACCGGAATCCACCATCAACGTGGCCACCCTGGCCTCGGGTCCCAAACGCTCGGCCACGCGTATAGCCGCAATGACATTCGCCCCGGAGGAAGTCCCGGCGAAAAGCCCTTCCTCTCGAGCCAGGCGTCTGGCCATGGCCTTGGCGTCATCGGTTCTGACCGCTATGACTTCATCGACCAGGCTTGGTTCCCAGAGGGGCGGTTTAAAACCGATACCGACACCTTCAATTTTGTGCGGTCCTGCCGGGCCCCCCGATAATACCGCCGATTCGGCCGGCTCGACAATTATTATCTTAATATTCGGATTGTGACGCTTGAGGATCGTCGCCACGCCTCGCGATGACGCCGCCGTGCCGGCGCATTGCACGAAGGCATCGAGTTTTCCGTCAGTCTGGTTCCAGATTTCTTCCGCCAAAGGATAGTACCCCGCGATACTGTCCAGATTATTGAGTTGGTCGGTCCAGAAAGTATGCGGTTGGCGACAGATTTCTCGGGCGGTCTCGATCATATCCAGAATCAATTTCTTCGTGGTCAGGCCCCCCTCGCTGGGGACCAGGGTCAATTCCGCCCCCAGGGCAACCATATGTTTCAACTTTTCCTGGCTGAAGGCATCGGAGGTAACGATATGAAGACGGTACCCTTTTGCCACGCAGATCAACGCCAGCGAAATGCCCGTGCTGCCGCCGGTGTACTCGACAATGGTGTCCCCGGGTTTCAGCCGGCCGTCTTCCTCGGCCCGGGAAATCATCGCCTGGGCCATGCGATCTTTCATGCTTCCCGTCGGGTTTTCCCATTCGAGTTTCACGAATATTTCGGCACATCCGGGCGGAACGACTTTGCGCAGAGGCACCAACGAAGTATTTCCAATGGCCTGTAAAATGTTGGCATTAGGCTCCATATTTCCCGCCTCTTTATACCTTACTTTATAATTTATTCCGCCGTTCGGGCATTTTTAATTAATCAGAATATAAACTCCCTGGCGAGACCGGCCAACAAGATTTTCGATTATTAAATATCGTCGGTGATAGTAAAAACGCCTGACGGAAAAATCGGCAATGGAGGGGGGAGGATTTGCCGTTGAGCCTGAATCTTGAAGGCAACCTTAGACCGGAGTTTATCCCACGCCTTGACGAGGGAGGTTATGAGCGGTTTCGGACGTACTAACAGTGTGAAGCACCAGGCACTAACCTGTATTAATAGCAATGACTTACAGCGATTAAAGTGTCCGGTTTTTCTTCTTATTACCTGTTGATTTGGCTAATTCTGTTAGGAAATTGTCAGAAAGAGTTGTATGTAATCAACCAGATGGCATTGTGCATTGTGGTTATTATTGCACTTCCCACCATGAATCAAATCCAAAACTAAGATATTTGTAGTAGAATCTATTTCTTGGTCAGACTCTTTGTCATTAAACCACATGTTTCAACAAGTCTTACGAATTCTGATCTATATCCTTCTTCATCAATTCCCTTTGATCCCTTCGCCAAATCGAGTGTTGCTTGATATGATGCATTGCCCTTAAACTTCGATTCTCTCAAAAGCAATCCAAACTCTGCTACAGCAGCTGAGAATCGGAAGTCATCAGATGATTCTTCTAAGGCGATTTCTTTGTCCAAAACCGGTCTCGTGAGGAGATCGCTCTCGCCTTTACCCGGCAGCTTATATCTGATCTTAATTGTCAGTAGTTCTGGACTATCTATTGCTTCTGGCTTGATTCCAATTGTCTGGTATCTCAGGGAGTCAACCTTAGTCACATTCGATTCTACGCCTACAGGTATCACTTCATACAAGGCTGTAACTGAATGACCAGCCCCCATTTCACCCGCATCTTTTGTGTCGTCAGAAAAGTCCTCCTTCTTCAGCAACCTATTTTCATATCCAATCAAACGGTATGCACTGATCTTCACGGGATTGAATTCTACCTGCAACTTAACATCATTAGCAATAGTAAAGAGCGTTCCTCCAAACTCACTAACCAAAACTTTTCTAGCCTCAAGGATATTGTCAATGTAGGCATAATTGCCATTGCCCTTGTCTGCAAGTTGCTCCATTCTGGAATCTTTCAAATTGCCAGTCCCAAATCCCAGGACCGTCAAGAATACGCCCTTATCTCGTTCTTGTTCTATTAGTCTGATAAGTTCGGCATCACTTGAAATCCCAATGTTGAAATCTCCATCGGTCGCAAGAATAACTCTATTGTTTCCTGATTCAATGTAGTTCTCCATCGCGACCTTATACGCTAATTCTATCCCGGCGGCTCCGGCAGTGGAACCACCAGCTTCAAGCTTTTCGATTGCTTGAAGAATTTGTTCCTTATTGTTGCCTTGACACGATGGTAAAACGAGTCCGGCAGCTCCTGCATAGACTACAATGGCGACTCTATCGTTTTCTCGCAGTTGATCCACAAGCAGTCTAAATCCAGCTTTCAAAAGAGGAAGCTTGTCGGGCATATTCATAGAACCGGACACGTCAAGAAGGAACACAATATTGCTTGAAGGTAAGTTCCCAACGGGAATTTCTTTACCTTGGAGACCAATATGTACCAATTTATGTGAAGGCATCCAAGGACAATCTGATGTTTCTGTAGTAATCGAAAAAGGACGTCCGTCATCAGGCTGGGGATAATCATATGAAAAGTAGTTTATTAGTTCTTCAATCCTAACAGCATCTTTTGGAGGTAGTTTGTTGTCGTTAATGAAACGTCTGACATTGCTATAAGAAGCCGCGTCAACATCTATCGAAAATGTTGATAACGGATTTGTCGCAACGTCTAAGAATTCGTTTTCATAAATTATGTTATAGTTTTCAGTATTAAAATCCTCCGGAAAAACAACAGGCGCAGAATACGATGGCCTTGAAGTTTCCATAGGTGCGTAATGAAATGCGCATGACGTGAAAAACAACAGAGCGCATACAGAGAGAACTAGCCGTTTCATTATATTACCTCCCTCGATTATTTAGCCACTTCCATTTCCTACGCATATAATATTATACTAAAACTTATTAGATCCGGTAGCCCACCCATTGGGTGGGTAGTCAACGAATAGGCAAATAGTACTGCCTTTTATCGTAAAGTCGGGCCAAACTGGAAAAAAGTCAATACCCAAGTGCCTTCTCATAATTACTGCATTGAAATTCAAATATTTCGATTTTCCCATATCAAGCAACCTCAGGGTGGGCCGGCGAATTATCAGAAATTAGTGGATAATATAATTTTGACCTTTGGGTTGTAACCCATAACGGTAATGAATTTGTGCGGATTCGTAAATGATTGCCTGATAACATTTTTGGCAGCGGGGGTAGGATTTGAACCTCCGGCCTTCGGGTTATGAGAGGTTTCGGACGTACTAACAGTGTGAAGCACCAGGCACTAGCATACAGTACAATCAACGACTTAAGAATTTCGCAGCGTCTGGTGTTCTCCCTTACTTTAGCCTGTTTCGGGTAGTCATGTTAGATAATTGTTAGATGCAATTGACGGTTTATTAAGAGCCTGAATCTACCATACCCCCCCAGGGTCCACTGGCTTTAATGCCGATTTTGTTAGTGGTTGCCTATCATCTGAATTGCCGCCGTCCATATACATTCCTTATTGGATTCGTTGAATGTCTATGGGCTGTTTTCGTGGAGCAGGCCGATTTTACGGGAAGAGCTTGAATATATCAGACTGCCCTAAACCCCGTTTTATTTTACTTGATAAGGTAGTTTCCTTACTTCAAAACCGCCAGGCAATTTTTCAAACCCGGCGAGGTGAGCACTATTCCGTCTTGCGACGGTCCCCGCCGGGCCATTTATGGCGATTGCGCCGACTGATTCCAGGCGCCCAGGCGGCAAGTGCCGCCCGGGGTGGCCCTCCCCTCAGGGAGGGTTCGTCCCGAAATTCATGCCCCCTTCTATTTATTTCAAGAGAAGCATCTTGCGCGATGCGTTGAATTCACCCGCCTCAAGACGATAAAGATATATCCCGCTGGCCATAGAAGAAGCATCCTACCGGGCGACATGATTGCCCGCCTCCATTAAGCCTTCGGCCAGGGAGGCTACTTTCTGCTCGAGTTAGCTGACCAAGACGGTTTGAGGCAACATTCAACATAGCCGTTAGGAGTTGCTTTTCAATTCGGGATGGGAGCGAATTAGTCCTTGTATAAATACCCTTAAACACATATATTACAGAATTGCTTCCTCGCCTTGAAATATAAGGGGTATTTATATGAAAAATAAGGAGCTTGGAGTCCAATTAGCTCTTGCAAGTCTATCGTCAGAAGAAAGAGTTGGAATCGCCGAAGTATCCAAGGACAAGTATATCCTTAACATACTTCGCAAAGATAAGGATGCATTAATTAGATTTTGTGTTGCCAAAAATATTAATACATCTCCAGAAGCACTGACATATTTGAGTAAGGATGAATGGTCAGAGGTTAAAAGCAAAGTAGCCGGGAATCCAAATACTCCTGTAGACGTCCTGGTAACGCTTAGCGCTGATATCCGTGGGACTATTAGAGTTGAAGTAGCTCGGAATACCCATACTCCCATAGAAATATTGGATAGATTCAGCAAGGACGAAGACAGCAATCTTAGGGGCAATGTGTTATCAAATTCAAGTACACCTATAGAAATATTAGAAACGCTCAGTAAAGACCTGAATAAGCTCGTTAAACAGGAAGCTTCAAAGGAGCTGAGCAGAAGGAAAGGTATAGCCAAGAAATTACTTGAACTGGACGGCTGATCTTTCACTTACCGTGGGATTTTACCATCTTTTCTCACACCCCACCAGCGGATTACCTATCCCCAAAAAAAACTGTGTTAACCAATGTTCCACGTAGTCGGCCTAATCTTTTACACAACGCACCGAAAAACCGTAGCGCTTATCGTAGTAGTATTGGTAAACCTGTGAAGTGAGGTAACTCATGGCTCGGTCCCAAGAGGCGTAACTATTAAACTCCGTAGAAGACCAAAAGTAGGCGTGGAGATCCCTTTCGAGGAAGCTACCACCGGTGTTGCGGTGGCCGCCGGGCAATGCGGAAAAACCGCTTTCATTAGTAGCGCCAAGGTTGGGGCTATTCCAGTGCACCGTTCCCGCTTCTTTCATCTTTACGCCTGCAATATTGGCACCGCCAAGATAATCAACCAACGTCTGCCACTCCGCATCACTCGGCACATGCCAGCCTGAAGGGGCAATATTGCGGCTGTCATTTACTGCGTACCAGTTATACAATCTGCCATAAGTAGCAACATTATTTATATCATTCCCGTATTCGCAAAAAGCTCCCGTGGAAAGATCGCTCCAAGAGCTAGAGCCGGTCACGTTTGGAATTGGATCACCGTTTCGATAATGCGTGACTTTCAGGTTTTCTGCCATCCATACTTGATTCCCGATAGTTATGGTTTGATACACATTGCCATCAACATCAGTAATGGTGCCGCAGTCCGGTTCCGGACCACTCTTAAATTTGTAATTAATAAGGTAAATGATATCCAGAACGTTTACTTGGCCGTCAGGAGCCCCTGGAGTCAGGCCCGTAACATCCCCGCAGACAGCAGCCAATGAAGTTGATATTGGTAATAACATGAAAATACAAAATATTGTCGTGAACACTCTTCTCATTAGCGCACCTCCCGGCAAATTTTTATATTAACCGCAAAACTAATATCTTGATAATAAGAGATATTCGCTACCTCCCCCCTCACTCACACCCCACCAGCGGGTCGGGGCCGGTCTTAAATTTGGCGTCGATCATGTAAATGATATCAAGGATATTCACTAAACAGTCGGCGTTAACATCGCCGGTATAAATCGGATTCGGGGCCGCTCCGTTTTTGAACTTGTAGTCGATGGTGAAAATGATATCAAGTATATCAAACCGCCAGTCGTTGTTGACATCGCCCAACCGCCAGGTTTTGAAATGGCCTATATTATCGGAAAAAGTCGACCTACCGGTATTATCAACGGCTTCCACCACCCACCAATATTCATTTGAAAAAGCTAAGGGAACAGGAAGAGTATATTCCTCAAAAGGGATACCATCATAAACCAGCGGATTTGTAAAAAATTGAGTCTCGTCAATATATAGATTGTACGTTAAGGTGTTGCCTGGATCGGGGTCTGTCGCGGGCAGCCAACTAAATGTAGGTGCCAATCTATGAGAAATGCCATTTACCAAATATTCCAAATCTATCAATGAAAATTGCATTGGTGATTGAGTGGCAAATGGAAAAGCACCAATATCGTTACGACTACCATCGGGGTCATTATATATCGGTTCTGGATTGCCGGCATTAATACATTGTGAAAATAGTGAAAGCTGATAATTAATGGCGGACGGATTCAGGAAGTAGGGATTTTCGATAATTCCATTGGGTCCGGGATTGTTTTCGCTACCATTATTCCAGAAATTATTATAGTCTACCAACGTCGTCGGATGCGGCTGCCAGACGGCGTAATTTATTATATTTATGACAATATTATTCAGGATTGTGGAGTTAGGGCCATAAATATGAATCCCATAATCACCGCCGTCGACAGTATTATTTATGAAGGAACATTCACTCGCGGGGCTCATGATAATATTACCGCCCGAGGATCCAGCGAAAAGATTGGAAATCACATTAATTTTCGAGTACTCATTTGAACGGATTATAAATTGAGCGTGCAAATTTATGAACCGATTATCTTTAATAGTAAAATTCGCGGCATCCGCAACCAAAATAAGATCCTCAAAAGTATAAATTGACTTTATGGTAAACCCTTCTATTGAGGAAGAATATGAAGGCTTGGTTACCGAAATCAAATTCGCCGAAGGCGACATTAATCCTTTGGCCGTAAAAGGCTCTTGCGTCATCTCGTTGGTCTTGCCATTTAATAAATCCGTTCTATTGTCCTTATGGCCGCCCATAAAATCCAAGGATGTTACTTCAGGGCCTTTTAATGATTTGAGGATTAATTGATGGGCGGGAAAAACCAGCAGTTCGTCATAAGTTCCTCGATCCACAATTACCGAATCTCCGGGAATTGAGGCATCAATTGCCGATTGAATCGTTGCGAATTCTGCAGGAACAAGAAGAACATTGTCAAAACTGGTTTGGAATTTATGATATCTCCATACTCCCCATCCCCCTTCGTTCCTGCACTTTATTCTCATGAAATATACGGTCTTATCCGAAAGAGCAGGCCCATTATAGGCCAATGTATTAGATGAATTCTCAATGGCACCAGAATTCCATACTTCCGGGTAGTCCCAGTTCATATCAAGGCCGATTTGAACCTCAATATGGGATTGATTTGAACTGGTTGAATCAAAATAATCCCATGTAATCAGGGGGAGGGAATCGGTTACAAGATCAAGATAGCTATTTCTGCCAACCCTTATCGATACCGGGATAGGGAGGTTGCTTCCGAAAAATGGAATTGCGCCTATGTCACAGACGGTGAGATCGGCGTCATAATAGATATAATCAGGATCGCCATTATTTATGCAAGGTGATTCTGCTTGAAGGGAATAATCGGCCGTCAAATGACTGACAAATTGCGGGTCGGCGTAGATAGACCCTGATCCTCCCAAGACCCCATAATAATCATCTGTGTTTCCATATAGAATATTGTAATCAGCTTCAATGGCAAAACTTCCGCCACCTGCAAAAATCGCTGTTCCGCCATTATTAAATGCAATAGTATTGTTACGTATATCCACATTCTCGCATGAAGATAGCATTATCCCGGAACCGCCACCGGCAAAATCCAGGCTATTATCACTAATCGTATTACCGTGTATTTTTGTGTTTATGCAATTTTCGAGATATATGGTTCCGCCTGTGCCATTTTCTGTCTGGTTATTATAAATGGTGCATCTGTCTATTAAAACATTGATAGCGTTTATACAATTAACGGCCCCTCCCCCTTCCGAAACATGGTTGTCGGCGACGGAGCATTTTGTTATTTCAGCCTGGCCACCACTAATATATATGGGGCCTCCTTTTATAAAAACCTGGTTATTTCTAAAGATACATCCAGTTAAATAGACAATATCGCCATCGCTAATTAATGCCCCCCCATAATGAATTCGATTATTTTCAAAGATGCAGCCTATTATTGCAGGGGCATTGCAATGGCCGATATATACTATTGGTTCAAATTGGGGATTTCTAAGCGAGAATCCTTCAATTGTGCTGCGGTTTTGATTGCCCTGTTGAAAATAAATTGTCGCAAATCCGGTGCTACCCTTAGAAATTACGGTTTGATCGGCTCCGGCCTCGGATTTTAGCAGGATATTTGCATACTCGAAGTCAAAAACCAATGATTCCGTATATTCCCCCGCTGCCACCATTACTGTATCCCCATTCACTGCCGCGTTTATCCCGGCTTGGATCGTCGGCTGGTCAGCCGGAATATGAATCGTGGCCGAATATGCCCCTCCGGCAAATAAAATAATAACTACCAACGCCAAAATTGCCCTGTAACGATTATTCATAGCCTCCTCCGGCTTGATTTGACCTATGTGAATGGGTGACTTGCAACCCACCAAAATATACCCATTTGTCGGAGATTGTCAACGACCTTTCAAGATGCGTTGATTTATCAGGAACTGATAATTCCCATATATTTGCATCTGATCTTTTGAGTATTTTAGCTCGGGCAGAAGTCGGAACTCAATCTGATTTTCTGTAATGCCAACGGAAACCCGATTGATGCTGATAACATGGTCAAACGAGAATTCTTTCCGGCTTTGGAGCGAGCGGGTATTCGGCGTATACGTTTCCATGATCTCCGACACACCTACGCTTCGCTGCTGATTGCTCAAGGTGAGAACATCAAATTCATCCAGTCTCAACTTGGTCACAGTTCTGCCAAGACCACTCTGGACCGTTATGGGCATTTGATGCCGAATCTTGAGAATGATGCCGCGAAACGTCTGGATAAAAATGTGTTCGGGGAAGATTTTGTTAGAAAACTGTTAGAAAACAGGCCTATTGTGGACAAGCGAATCCAACATAACACTTCCGAAGTCGTTGCCCCTGTTAATCTTAAATGGTAGCGGGGGGAGGATTTGAACCTCCGACCTTCGGGTTATGAGCCCGACGAGCTACCAGACTGCTCCACCCCGCGATCAGTTTCCAAATATATGGCCCCCACCTGCCACTTGTCAAGCCAATAAACCCGTTTATATTTAATAAGGGGTTTTGCCGCAATAATTATAACTGAAATGGGCTTTTGTCTTTTAGCAAATTTGGCCCCACCTAAAACCTACACTCGGTTTAAAACCGCCCGAAGATACGCCAGCCGCTCGTACTCCGCCACCTGCCCCAAATCCAGAGTGATAACCGCCAGCCGCCCAAATGAAAACTCCAGAGGCTTATCGGTCGCCCGGCGCCAGGCCTCGACATCCTTACGCGCGAACTGACGGGCTTCCTTAAATGTCAATTCCACCCGGCCGCCGGTCATGGTCATCTTCTCTATTTGATTGGCGGCCGCAGATATTCTCACCGCGGCGGCGTCGAACAATCCCGATACCGTCTCTGGCGGACGCCCGAACCGGTCGGTGATATTATCGCGAAGATGCTCCACCTCTTCCAGCCGCGCCGCCCCGGCCAATTTCTGATAGACCTCCACCTTCTGCTCGCGAATCCCGATATAATCGTCCGGGATATAAAGTTCCAAATCGACCTCAAGACGAATTTCCGGCGGCCTTTGGATTTCTTCTCCCTTAAGAGTGGCCACCGCTTCCTCCAAAAGCCGGGTATAAAGATCGAATCCTACTTCCTCGATAAACCCCGATTGTTGCGGCCCCAGGATGTTTCCCGCCCCGCGTATCTCCAGATCTTTCATGGCCAGCGCAAACCCGCTGCCTAAATCGGCGTGGGCCTCGATTGCCCGAAGTCTCTTGCGGGCATCGTCCTTCAATAAATGATACGGCGGCACCAGGAGTACGGCCTGGGCACGTACTGAGGAGCGTCCCACTCGTCCGCGTAACTGATACAACTGCGCCAAACCGAATCGATCGGCCCGATTGATAACGATGGTATTAACCGAGGGTATATCCAGGCCAGATTCGATGATCGAAGTACACAGCAATACCTGGAACCGCCTGGCGAGAAAGGCCAGCATGATGCCTTCCAACGAACGTTCATGCATCTGGCCGTGGGCGACTCCGATTTCGATGTGGGGGAGAAGTTTCTGAAGATAATGATGCATGGCCTCGATGGTTTGCACCCGGTTATGCACGAAAAATACCTGGCCGCCGCGATCTATCTCTTTCATCACTGCCTCGTATATTACTTCAGGACCGAATTCGCTGATCTGCGTGGTTATGGGAAGACGGTCGCGGGGCGAAGTATTAATCAATGACATATCCCGCACACCCATGAGCGACATCTGAAGCGTCCGCGGGATCGGGGTGGCCGTCAGGGCGATAGTATCCACCTGCGTTTTTAATTGGCGAAGAGTTTCTTTGTGACGAACTCCGAATCTTTGTTCTTCATCGATGACCAAAAGGCCCAGGTTGGGGACAGCGACATCTTTGGATAACAGCCGATGCGTCCCTATGATAACATCGATATTCCCTTTTTTCAATGCCTCTATAATGGCCGTCTGTTCCTTACGCGTTCGGAATCGCGACAGCATCTCCACCTTGACGGGAAAATCGGCCAGTCTTTGCGCGAACGTGTTCAAATGCTGTTGGGCTAAAATTGTGGTCGGTACCAGGACCGCCACTTGCTTGCCGGCTTCGACCGTTTTGAAAGCCGCCCGTACTGCCACTTCGGTTTTGCCATAGCCGACATCACCGCAAACCAGACGATCCATCGGAGTCGCACGTTCCATATCGACTTTGATGGCATCGATAGCCCTCTGCTGATCGGGGGTTTCCTCATAGATAAACGAGGTTTCCAACTGGCGCATCCAAACCGTATCGGGACCGAACGCAAAACCGGGCCGCGTTTTTCTTTCGGCATAAAGGCGAATGAGTTCCGCCGCCATGGCCTCGATCGCCTGCCTGGTTTTGGCCTTGGTCTTTTCCCAGGTCGGTCCGCCCAGAGGGGTCAGACGCGGGGCGCCGTCCTTTCCGGCATAGCGCGAAACCCGATTGAATTCCTCGATGGGGACATACAATTTATCACCTTCGGCATATTTCAGCAGAAGACAATCCCGCTGGCGGCCGTCGACATTCAGAGTTTTAAGCCCGATGAACTGGGCGATACCGTAATCGGTATGCACCACATAATCGCCTTCCACCAGACTGGTATAACTCTGTATCGCCACCCCTTCTTTGAATTTTTTCCGCCGGGTTCTTCGGAAATACCGCCCGAATATCTCATGATCGGTCAGTATCGCAATTCTATTCGCCGGGGAAACAAAACCGCCTTTTAGAAGCGCCACTTCTACCGGCAGGGGAGACATCCCCGTGATTTTTTCAGAGAGAAGTTGTTGAAGGCGTTCGGCCTGCCCGACTCCGTCGGCGGCAATTAAATAATCCACGCCCCCGGTATAAAATTCCTGAATCGTCCCGCCCAGTAAGTCCAGGCGCGACCCGAACGCCGGATGCTCCCGGCAATCAAAATCTATCCCGGCCCGATTATGATCACGGAAGGGGAGATGATTAAGACTCACCCGGTTGCCGTCGAGCGTTGACAACCCCTCCCGATTGCGATAATATGATGATACCTCCGGAATATTGGTCAATCGCTCTTGAAGTCTCTCCCGATGACGTTCCGCCTCATGCGATATTTTATCGCAGGTATCATTGATACCTCTTTTGTCCTGAAAATAAATAATTGCATCTTCCGGAACATAATCCAGAAAACACCCCTGTTCGATTCCAAAGAGACCGGCCAGCCACTCCAGACCGGGAAGTTCCGGGTCGTTGAGATACCGTGCCCGAATCAAATCGGCGTCATCGGCGGGAAGTCTCTCCAGAAATTTCTCGACTGTATCCGGAGTAACTGATATTTCCCGCCGGGGCAATAATTTTACCTCTTTCAAGAAGGCCGCGGTACGCTGGGTCGGGACCTCGAACTGGCGAATCGTCTCAATCTGATCGCCGAAAAATTCCACCCGGATCGGATTTTCGAAACCGGGCGAGAAAAAGTCAATTAATCCCCCCCGCTGGGCATAATCGCCGATTTCCTCCACCAACGGCACCCGCCGAAAACCCAACAGGGTCAGCATTTCCGCCACGTCAATTAAGGAAATCTCCTGGCCGACCTTCAGATGCAGGGAAGAGGCCTCGAAAGCCGCCAACGACATGGTCGGCTCCATTATGGCCTCGAGGGAACTCACCGCGATTTTCAGTGACCCCGTCTTTAGTCGCGATAAAGTCGAGATTCGTTTGGCCACTGTCTCCGCCGCCGGCGACCGGAACTCGAACGGCGGTATCCCCAGATCCGGGAAAAGCCCCACGGCATCCTCGCCCAGAAGAAAAGCCAAATCATCGTGCAAATCTTCGGCCCGCTCCGGATCGGAGGCAATCGCCGCTATGGGTTTGCCGGTTTTTTCCGCTACTTCGGCCAGAAGTATGGCCGCCGAGGACCCCGCCAGCCCGGAAACAGGTATCTCCCTGGTGCCGTTTTCGATTTCCTGTATAAGACTTCTAAACGAGCGGCTTTGCCCGAATTTTTCCCTGATAAGTTCCAGGCGCGTGGAGACAACTGCGTCCGATTTATTCATTGGTCAACTCCATCGGTATCAACCAAAGCGCAAAAGCCCCACTCGGAAACCGAGAGGGGTGTCACTTTTTATTTTATGTCGGCCGGGAAGATAATAAATAAAGGGGGGGAGGTCAAGGAATTCGAGGGTTAGTATTTTCCCCTTTATTACCTATTCGATACGGACTTTTTCCCAATTCTCGCCCAGGACAATACTGGCTTCGATGGCGGCCTCTTCTTTCATCTCCACCGGGACCAGAACCGTATAACCTCCGCCGGCGGCCGAAAACGAAGACGCTCCCATTTGGCCGGTGGTCCCGAAAAATCCCGTCCCCGAATAAACGATAGCCGTGATATTTCTCGATTCCAATGCCTCGACCAGCAACTCGGCGTACGATTCCGATGTTAACCGGCAAAGCGGCGCCCAATCGGAATAATCTTCCTCGCCAATTGTATCCTCGTCATTTTCCTCGGGCAACGCGGCCACCAGATACTCATCGCAATCGGGGCACTTGGTAATCTCCGGACGATACTCAAATCGGCACTTGGGGCAAAACGGCATACTTATTCCTTTTTTGTTAATATACCGGTGATTTTGGGAAAATAATCAAAGAAATTTTATATTGCCGTGGGATTTTCGTTCCGTGGGCGGCAGGTTTTGTGGGTCAAAACCCCTGTCGCAGATCCGGTAGGTTATTGTAGGTCAATACTGAGGTTCCCCCGAAAGAGTGGACACTAAACTAAGCATGGATTATACTGGAATAATTCAAGGAGGTGTCCAAATGGGGGAGAAACGACGGCAATATGACCGGGATTTTAAGCTTTCAGCGGTACGATTGCTGGAGAGTT
>JBGSHP010000018.1:0-120205 GCA_041752195.1 Candidatus Zixiibacteriota bacterium
TTTCCACCGGAATGAGCCAGTTTGTCGTTTTCATTCAGGAAAACCCGGTCTTTTGCATCCTGGCCTTTGTTACTATTTTATCCGCCCTCTATGTTGTGACGTTGAAAAATATATTTCACTGCGCTTTGTTTTTGATATTGGCCCTGTTCGGCGTGGCCGGGATTTATGTCCTGCTCAATGCCGAATTTCTGGCCGCGGTCCAGGTTTTGATTTATGTCGGGGCGATTTCGGTCCTGATAATTTTCGCCATCATGTTGACTTCGCGCCTGGCGACCAAGCAGATCAGCCAGACCAACGAGCAGGCCGCGGTCGCCATTTTCGTCTGTGCCGGATTTTTGATGGCTACCCTGGGCTCGATGGCTTATTCGGTCTGGCGGGTCAGCCGCAATACTCTGCCGGAAAACAACGTCCTGGCCCTCGGCAAATCCTTGATGACCGATTTTGCTCTTCCTTTTGAAGTTGTCTCGGCCGTGCTCCTGGCGGCCATGATCGGGGCCATTGTCCTGGCCGGGAGGGAAGAGTCATGATGATGGCTTACCTGGCCCTGGCGGCCATATTATTTTCCATCGGCATGTTCGGCGTTTTAACCCGCCGCAACGCGGTCGGTATTTTGATGTCTCTGGAACTGATGTTCAACGCCGTCAATATCAACCTGGTGACGTTTAATAAATTTGTCGCTCCCGAAGTCCTGACCGGGCAGATTTTTGCCGTCTTCGTGGTGGTGGTCGCCGCCGCCGAGGCCGTGGTCGGGCTGGCCATAGTCCTGCTTCTGTACCGTAACTGGCAGGGAATAGATATCGACAAGATTAATATCATGAAGTGGTAATATGCTGGAAACCTCGTATCTCATACCGTTTTATCCGCTTCTGGCCTTCGCCGTCATTATCTTTTTCACCCGCTGGAACGAAAAAGTATCGACATATATTTCCATCGCGGCGGTTTTAATCGGGCTTTTACACTCGATCGGGGTCCTGATTGCGATGATTGCCCGCCATGGCACGCCCCTGGAGATGATCGCCCCCTTCGTGGTGCATCCCCAGCTCAAACTCGAGGTCGGGGTCTGGATCGATCCCCTGACGGCCGTCATGCTGGTGGTGGTGACTTTCGTTTCCAGTTGCGTTCAAATATATTCAATCGGGTATATGCACGGCGACCCCCGGGTCAGCCGCTTTTTCTCATACCTGTCGCTGTTTACCTTTTCCATGCTCGGCCTGGTCGTGGCCAACAACTTCTTCATGATTTTCATCTTCTGGGAACTGGTGGGTTTGACTTCGTACCTGCTCATCGGGTTCTGGTTCGAGAAAAAGAGCGCCTCCGATGCCGGCAAGAAGGCCTTTATCACCAACCGGGTCGGGGATTTCGGATTTTTAATCGGCATTATGCTCCTGGCGTTCTATGCCGGGACGGTCAACTACCAGGAAGTTTTTGCCAAAATTAACGAAGGTGCCATACCTTCGGGGATACTGTCCGTCGCGGCGGTCTGTCTTTTCTGCGGCGCGGTCGGCAAGTCGGCCCAATTCCCGCTGCATGTCTGGTTACCGGACGCCATGGAGGGTCCCACGCCGGTTTCGGCCTTGATTCATGCCGCCACGATGGTGGCCGCCGGGGTGTACATGGTGGCCCGGGGCATGACCGTTTTTTCGGCATCGGCGGAAGCCTCGATGGTCATCGCCATCATCGGAATTATAACTTCTCTCATGGCCGCAACCATCGCTCTGGTACAAAATGACATAAAACGGGTTCTGGCTTATTCCACCTGTTCTCAATTGGGGTATATGGTGATGGCCCTCGGATTATACGGCGTCGATTACGCCCATCATCACCATTCCGTCGGCTACTACGCCGGGACATTCCATCTCATGACCCACGCTTTCTTCAAGGCCCTGTTATTCCTCGGCGCCGGCTCGGTGATACATGCCGTCCACACCAACGATATCTGGGAGATGGGCGGGCTGAAAGGGAAGATGCGGGTTACCACCGTCACTTTCTTCATCGCCTCTCTGTCCATCGCCGGGATATTCCCGCTCTCGGGATTCTGGTCAAAAGATGAGATTATCGCCGCCACGGTGGGGCACCCCGTCTTCATGGTGCTGGCCCTGCTAATCGCCTTCATGACGGCCTTTTATATGTTCCGTCTCTGTTTCCTGACCTTTACCGGCGAACCGCGCAATCAGGACAAATACCACCACGCCCATGAATCGCCCAAAACCATGACCTATCCTTTGATCGCGCTGGCGTTTCTATCCATCACGGCCGGCTGGGTCGGGATACCGTGGTTCGAGAACGGCTTTTCCCATTTCGTCTATCACGGCGAATTGCACGAGCATCATCCCTCACTGCTGATCATGTTCGCTTCGACCGTCGTGGCTTTGTCGGGAATATATCTGGCCTACCTGGTTTATCATAAGAAGGCCATTTCCGCCGATGCCCTTCGGATGCGCTTTTTGCCGCTTCACACCGTCCTTTATAATAAATACTATATAGATGAAATATATGAGTACCTGATTATTCAACCGACCATGGCGTTCGCCCGAGGCTTATGGTGGTTTGACGCTCACATTATCGATGGTCTGGTCAATTTCACCGGCTGGTTGACTGTCAAGTGGTCCGATTTGAAGCAGTTGTTTGACGTTTACATCGTCGACGGCGCTGTTAATGGAGTCGGGCGGCTATTCATGGTTTTGTCGTGGATATTCCGTTATTTCCAGACCGGGCGGGTGCAATTTTACGCCCTGGTGGTCGTGGCCTCGGCCGTGGGCGTGGTGATATTTAAGGTTACCCCGGAAGGGTTTTACTATTACCTGGGCGGGGTTTTGGTCATTGCCTTTGTCAGTCTGTTTCTGCGACAGAACCGTTCGGAAGAGGTCGATTTAACCCGGCAATCAGAAGGTTAGGAGGATAGATTAGACTTATGAATTTTCCCATATTAAGTTACCTGATATTCCTGCCATTGGCGGGGGCCGCGGTGGTGATGTTTCTGCCCAAGGAGCGTTTTAACGCTATCCGCTACACCTCGGCCATATTCTCCTTTATCCCCATGATTTTATCCTTCTGGCTGACCTGGGATTATTTTTTCAATTTTTCATCCTCGGCCGCCATGCAATATGTCGAAGGCCCCCTCAACTGGATTGCCCCCCTGCACGTTTTTTATTACCTGGGCGCCGACGGCATCTCCGTGCCGATGCTCTTTTTGACCGGCCTTCTGTCATTTCTCTCAATCGTGGCCTCATTTAATATCGTCAACCGGGTTAAAGAGTATTTTGTTTTCTTCCTCCTTTTGGAAACGGGCATGATGGGCGTTTTCTGCGCTCTTGACTTTTTCCTGTTTTATGTTTTCTGGGAAATCATGCTGGTGCCGATGTATTTCTTAATCGGCGTCTGGGGCGGACCGCGAAAGGAATACGCCGCCATCAAGTTTTTCCTCTATACCCTGTTCGGCTCCATCTTCATGCTGGTGGCGATTTTAATACTTTACTTTTCCTCCGAACCGCGGACAATGAATATTCTCACCCTGGTGCAGACGGCCCCGACCATGTTAAGTCATTCGATGCAACTGATGTGTTTCGCCTTTTTCTTCATCGCCTTCGCCATTAAAGTTCCTGTCTGGCCGTTCCACACCTGGTTGCCCGACGCCCACGTCGAGGCGCCTACGGCGGTCTCGGTCATCCTGGCCGGGGTTCTGTTGAAGATGGGCACGTACGGTATGCTTCGGGTTTCCTGGCCGATGTTCCCCGAGGCGGTGCGGTATTTTTCCATACCGATCGCGCTCCTGGGATTAATCGCCATTATATATGGCGCCCTGGTTTCCATGGCCCAGAAAGACCTCAAGAAACTGGTGGCTTATTCTTCGGTGTCGCACATGGGATATTGCATGCTTTCGCTGGGAGCGTTCACCTCGGTGACCGCCATTACCGGGTGCATGTTCCAGATGATAAGCCATGGCCTTATTACCGGGGCTCTGTTTCTTCTGGTGGGCGTTTTATATGACCGGGCCCACACCCGCGAAATCGCGGCTTTCGGCGGCCTTGGCGCCAAGTTGCCGGTTTATACCGGGTTAATGGTTTTATTCTCGATGGCTTCCCTGGGACTGCCGGGGATGTCCGGTTTCGTGGCCGAATTCATGGTCTTTGTCGGCTCTTTCATAAGCGGCATCCCGTATTTCAAGGTTATCACGGCTATCGCCGTCCTGGGCGTGGTCCTGACCGCGGCCTATATGTTGCGCATGGTGCAACGGGTTTTCCTGGGCGAGTTCAATGTCCAGCGCTGGAGCGCTCTGACCGAAATCAACGCCCGCGAACTCTTGACCGTCACACCTCTGGCCGTGTTAACCCTGGCGATCGGCTTTTTCCCCGGACCGTTGTCCGATATGATGCAGGCGACCATCGAAAACCTGGTCCAACTTATGGCCCGATAGGTAATATTTGGTATGATGACTTTCGATTTACAGCTGATAATTCCCGAAGTCTTCCTCTTTGTCTGGGCGCTGTTCATAATTGCCTTCGACCTGGGCTCCAAACGGCATCATTCCGATACCCTGGGTTACCTGACCCTGATTGGCCTGGGAATAACCGCCCTTCTCTTAAGTGTCTATCATGGCGGCGGCACTTTCGGCAACATGTACACTTCGGATACGCTGGCGCTCTTTTTCAAAATCATCTTTTTGGGCTCGGCCTTCATGGCCGTCGGTTCATCCTTCAGTATTGTCTCGGATAAAATCAAAAACCACCGCGGCGAGTATTACGGCCTGATTCTGATATCCACGGTGGGAATGATGTTCCTGGCTTCGGCCAATGAAATCGTTTCGCTGTATGTCGGTCTGGAACTTACCACCATACCTCTGTATGTTCTGGCGGCGTATTACAAAGACAGTAAAATTTCGGTGGAATCGGGGCTGAAATATCTCATCGTGGGAGCCTTTTCCTCGGCGATATTGCTCTACGGTTTATCGCTATTGTATGGCCTGGCCGGGACTACCGATATTTTTTCCATACGTATAAACCTGTCATATTTATTCCTGGCGCACAGCGGCAAAATCGGGCCGGCCCTGCTTCTGGCGATGGGACTGGTTATTGCCGGGCTGGGCTTCAAACTGGCCCTGGTGCCGTTTCATATGTGGGCGCCCGATGTGTACCAGGGGGCCCCGACCCCGGTTACGGCTTTTCTTTCGGTCGGTTCCAAAGCGGCCGGTATCGCGGCCTTTTTGCGGATTTTTGTGGGCGGGCTGTTAGCCTTCTCGGAAGATGTCATGCAACCGCTGGATTGGGGCATGATCGTGGCGGTCCTGGCGGCCTCGGCCATGATTCTGGGAAATATCACCGCCCTGCTCCAGAAAAATATCAAACGCATGCTGGCTTATTCTTCCATTGCCCAGGTGGGATATGTCATGATCGGCATGATTGCCGTCACCGAACTGGGCGTGGCTTCGGTGGCCTTTTATATGTTCGCATATCTTTTCGCCAACATGGGGGCTTTCGCCGTGGCGACCATTTTCCATGACCGCACCGGTTCCGATGCCATCACCAGTTATGCCGGACTTTCCAAGTCTTCGCCGGTTCTGGCGGGAGCCATGACGGTCTTCATGTTGTCGCTGGCCGGCATTCCGCCCCTGGCCGGGTTTGCCGCCAAGTATATGGTCTTTGCCGCCGGTATCCAGTCGGGGTTCACCTGGCTGGTCATTCTGGCCCTGTTGACGGCGGTCATATCCCTTTATTATTATGTCAACGTGGCCCGGCTGATGTATTTTTCACCGGAAAGCGGTCTTGAAATAAAGGCCCCCATAGCCGCCCAGGTGGTTTTGGCGATCGGCGTGGTCGGATTGATTCTTTTCGGCATTTTCCCCGGCCCTATTATCCAATTTGCTCTTGATACGGCCGGTAGTTTTGCTTTCTTTTAGAAAGTCCCGGTTGGCCCATATCCCCATCGTGATTTTGACTTCAACGGTTTATTCTTGTCAAAATCGGCCGAATAAGGCTTATTAAGGGGATAGAAATAGTATGGTAGTTTTTTCTAAGGTCAAAGACCAGCTCAAAGGGTATTTCCTGACCGGCTTGATTGTGGCCGTTCCCCTGTTTGTGACATACGCCGTTCTGGATTTTCTTTTTCGGTTTCTCGATAGCCGGTTCACCCCCATATTTCACAAAATTTTGGGTTATTCCATTCCGGGTTTGGGGATTATTCTGACCCTGCTTTTGGTGATACTGTCCGGGTTTTTTGTCCGCTCCCTGGTGGGGAGGTTAATCTATCATCATGGCGATAGACTTCTGGCCGGGATTCCCCTGGTTCGGATTATATACTTATCGGCCAAAAAATTGATGGAAGCGGTAACCGGACCCGCGCATAAAGCGTTTAAAAGGGTAGTGTTGGTGGAATATCCCCGGCGGGAGGTCTACGCGGTGGGCTTCGAAACCTCACAGGTCGAATTTCAAAAGGAATTTTATGACCAGCGCCGGTTGATAGGCGTTTTTGTGCCTTCGACGCCGACCCCCTTTTCGGGAATAGTTATCTTTGTTCCCGAAGAAGAAATATATTATCTGGATATCAGTGTTGAAGAGGCATTAAAGCTGGTGGTTTCGGGCGGGATTGTGGCGCCGCCGCGTATCCGTCGCCGTTCAGATACCCCATTAGAGGAGATAGAGGCAGAATATGCGCCTGGGCAACATGCTTAAGGAAGACCTGGTCGTCGCCGACCTTAAGGCCGCCACCAAACAGGAAGCGATCGATGAACTCCTGGCTCTTTTAAAAAAGCATTCCCCGCAGGTGGATACCGACATTGTCCGCGGCCTGATTTTTGAGCGCGAGGAAATCGAAAACACTTCCTATGGCCGCGGTTTCGCCTTCCCCCATGCCCGCACCGATGCGGTTGACGAAATGTATGTGGCCCTGGGCATTTCCCAGAGCGGATTGTCCGATAAAACCCCCGATGGAATTCCGCTGGCGGCCGTGGTTTTGCTTCTGACCCCTTCGCATATTTCCAAATTATACCTCCAGACGCTGTCGGCCTTCGCCAACTTCGCCCGCGGTGAAGGAAACGTTCAGAAATTAAAGAACGCCTCCGGCATCGCCGACGTTATCGACGTCATCTGGCAGTCGGGTGTTATGGTGGAGAAAGAACTGACCGTCAAGGACATCATGCGCCGGGGCGTGGCGACGGTGACGCCCGAAGACTCCCTCAAGCATGTGGCGAATATGATGTTCAAGCATCGCTTATCGGCCATGGCCGTGGTTGACAAGGAGGGAAGACTTCTGGGGCAGATTACCGATCGGCACCTGATTCAGGCCGCATTGCCCGACTATAAGGCCCTTATCGATAATCTCAATTATGCCATCGATGTCGAACCCTTCGAGGAACTCCTCAAGCACGAAGATAAAATAAAAGTCTCGCAATTATTCCAGACCGACCATGAGACTATCGCCCCCAATACCCGGCTGGTGGAAGCCGCGGCGCTGATGATATTTAAGGATTTACGGCGGATATTCGTGGTCCAGGGGGATAAACTGGCCGGGGTAATCCTGCGCAAGGATATCGTGAATATGATCATCAGAGGGTAGGTAGAATTTACCGGGCCTCATTTTTATGGATATTACTCCGGAAAATATCAATCAATTGCTTGACTCTGACGAGGACGAACACCTGGAATTTAAGGAAGCAAAAAATCAACTGAATTTTGATGATCTTTTAATAAATTGCGCTGCGTTGGCAAATGAAGGTGGTGGCAAATTAATTCTGGGAATAACTGATAAAAGGCCGCGTCAGGTCGTCGGGACAAATGCTGTAAAAGATAAGCAGAAATGTACTCTAGGCCTAAATGAGGCTTTACATCTTAAGTTTGAAATTTATGAATTGTATTATACCGGCAAAAGAATAATCATTATCGAAGTACCGTCTCACCTTCCCGGAACCCCCGTCAATCTTAAAGGTACCTATTACATGCGGCAGGGTGAAAGCGTTGTCCCAATGTCACTTGATCAGGTTAAACATATTATAAACGAACAGGTATTGGATTTTAGTGCGCTTCCCTGCACCGGTGCGTCACTTGCAGATTTAGATGTAAAGGCAATTGACAGTTTTCGCAGAATGTGGGCAAGAAAATCAGGAAACAATCAGATACTCAGTTCGACTGATGAACAGATATTAAATAATGCAGAGCTTCTGATTGGCGATGTCCCAACAGTTTCGGCAGTTATATTAATGGGCGGGAAAAATTCGGTAGGCAGACTCATAGCGAATTCAGAACTTATTTTTGAGTACAGGTCAGGCGAATCGTCGGGGCAAGCGCAGCAAAGGATTGACTATAGGGCTGGATATTTTTTGTTTTATGATGAATTATGGGATAGGATTAATCTCAGGAATGATATCCAACATTTTCACGAGGGCCTATTTGTTCGAGATATCAGGACATTTAATGAAATCGCCGTGCGGGAGGCAATTCAGAATGCGATTTCACATCGTGATTATAATCTGCCGGGTTCCATCTTCATTAGACAATTCCCGCGCAGAATAGAAGTTATTAGCCCAGGTAGTTTTCCGGAAGGCATCACCCCGGAAAATGTATTATATAAACATGTCCCAAGAAATCGACGTATTGCCGAAACATTGGCTCGATGTGGCATGGTGGAAAGATCAGGCCAAGGCATGAATTTAATGTTTGAATCGTGTATTAAGGAAAGTAAGCCCCTTCCCAATTTTTCCGGTACCGATGATTATCAGGTCTATATTACAATTTCTGGTGATATACGTAATCCCCGTTTTGTCAGTTTTCTGGAAAAAATCGGCCAGGAGACTCTGGCAACATTTAGTACAGACGATTATTTATTATTGGATATTATTGAACAGGAATCGGAGATACCAACATTTTTAAGACCCAGAATTGATAAGCTAATTGAATTGGGTGTTATTGAAAGGATAGGCCGAGGAAGAGGCACAAGATTTATTCTTTCTCGTCGTTATTACCAGGTGGTTGGAAAAAAAGGTATCTATACGCGGAAAAGAGGCCTGGATCGGGATACGAATAAGGAATTATTGAGGAAACATATTTCTGATAATGGAAAAAACGGTAGTCCTTTGGGCGAACTTAAACAAGTATTGCCTTCTTTAAAAGACGGGCAAATCCGAACCCTTTTGCGCGAGCTGCAATCTGCGGGGGATATTTTTTGCCAAGGCAGAACAAGGGCGGGCAAATGGTTTCCTACAGAAGGAAAAGATTAGGATTATTAGGGATTTAATTAATAATAAGTCTTATTGTATTGCGGAGCCGTGAGACGGTTAAGTCGTTACCAGTTAATATGTTATATGATGTCGCTATTAGGTTATTATTAAAACCTATAACCTAATTACTCCTAATTGACATCGTCATGTTTTCATCACTTCGGCAATTCGATTTTGACTTCCGGCTTTTTCGGCCAGATAAGAGAGGCCACCACCGAGGCCAGTAAAATTCCGCCCACGACTATCAGGGCCGTCCAGGTGGGAATCTTAAATCCCAACGCCACAATCAGCATCTTTATCCCGACAAAAACCAAAATCGCCGACAGACCGTACTTGAGGTAATAGAAGACATCCATCAGTCCCGCGACCGCGAAATACAAAGCCCTTAAGCCCAGAATGGCGAAGACATTCGAGGTATAAACAATGAAGGGATCCAGGGTGATGGCGAAAATGGCGGGGATGGAATCAAAGGCAAAAATGATATCGCTCGATTCCACCGCCACCAATACCACGAAAAGGGGGGTGGCGAATAATCTTCCGTTCTGACGGGTAAAAAACTTGCCGTCGACATAATGGGGAGTAATGGGAAGGAATTTCCGGATAAATTTTATCAGGGGATTTTTTTCCGGCTCGATTTTTTCTTCTTTGGACAACCCCATCTGGATACCGCTGTAAATCAGGAACGCCCCGAAAATATATATCAGCCAGTGGAAGCGGGTAATCAGGAATGTCCCCACCAGGATAAAGATCATGCGAGTGACCAGGGCCCCGATAATTCCCCAGAAAAGGACTTTGTACTGGTATTTGGCCGGCACCGCAAAAAAGGTGAAGAGCATCAGGAAGACGAAAATGTTATCTATCGATAAGGAACGTTCGATAATGTACCCGGTCAGGAATTCCAGTGCTTTCTCGTGACCCTGCCAGAAGTAATACAGGACATTGAAAATCAGGGCGACAACTATCCAGATGGCCGACCAGATCAGGCCTTCTTTGATGGATATCCGATGGTCCTTGCGGTGGAAAAACCCCAGGTCGATAGCCAGCATCAAGAGAACCAGGAGATTAAACCCGGTCCAGAGAACGTATTTATTGGCTAATAATTCTGTCATTTTAAGTTTAGATGCTTAAACTACTGAAGTCGGCTTATGGTTCCGAGGGAGGAAGCAATAATAATCCCTGTTCGCGACCTTCGCGCAGGATAATCATGTAAACGCCTTCGGTTTCCAATTTGTCGATTATCTTCCCCATCAATTCGCGGGCGTTTTTAACCGGCTCTCCATTCACCCGTTTTATTTTATCCTGGATACGCAGGCCCGAGGACCAGGCCAGGCGGGTGGTATCGATATCGGTTATTTCCAGATAGCCGCTTTCGCCTTTGGCCACGGCCAGGCCCAGTTTTCCGCCGCCGGCCGACAGACGGATCTGATCAACGGCGGACCGGCTCGGTTTGACAGCCGAAGCCATTCGCGGCGGGCGGGTCAGAGTAACCAGGGGGGAATTTTCACTTTCCCGGGATAAAATGGCCGCCAGGGGATTATCTGCCGAAATGTTCCAGGCCGGCTGAACATGATTGCGGAATACTTCCCACCCCGGGCGAAATTCTTTCCATGTCTGCCGCTGAATTATTAACCCCAGGGTATCCTGGGGAATAAACTGCCGGGCCACCGCCAGTCCCAGAGCCACGGCCATATTATCGAAGCGATAGGCGCTGGGGTCGAGCAGGGGATGGCTTTTCAAGGCATGGCGGGAATTGGCCGGGTTGAAGACCTGCTTAAGATTTCTTCCGCTTAGAAAGACCACCAGGTTAAGTAGTCTTTCCCAGCCGCCGGGGGCCGCCGCGATGTAATCGCCCGCTTTGATTCCCTCGAAAGGCAGGGCCAAAGGCTCATAGAGCCCCGGCACCGGAAGATATCTCACCAGGAGAATTTTTATGTGCGCCTCGGTCCATTCGACACCGGAGAAGGAAGCGATATTTTTCAGGATATCGTTTCCGTATATATCCCACATGGGCGCGAAAAGAGTATCATTTCGCTCCACGTACCGAATATCTTTCTGAATCTTCTGCTCGTTGTCATAATAGAGTGGATACAGGGCCCGCATCAATTCCACGTTGTCGTATTCCAGGGTCACCTGCGGTATGGAATAATATTCCCGGGGGGATTCGGCAGTTACGGAGGGCTCCCCGATTTCCTGGGCCATTAAAGGCATAACCGCCAGAAATATAAAAAGCAGTCCGGCCAAAGCAGTTTTCATGGGCGGTAATTAGCCTAAATTGGCGAAAAATGCAAGTAAAAAGGGTCAATTAGGTAGATTTCATTCCGGTCCCCGAAATTACTGAATCCCCCTCAGAAAGTTGATGTTGGGAGGGCAGATATATCAGGCAATGATCAGCCGATTTGATGAGGGGTCAATTCGGGGCCGCTTCACCTGAGGGAACGCCGTTTCCGTTGTCAATAAGGCCGTCCTTGAGCCGAATAATCCGATGGCAGTGATTGGCAATATTCATATCATGGGTAATCAGAATCACCGTATGCCCGGCCTCGTGGAGTTCGTCGAAAATTTTGATTATCCCCCCGCCCGATTTGGTATCGAGGTTGCCGGTCGGTTCATCGGCCAGGATTAATTGTGGATTATTGGCCAGCGCCCGGGCAATGGCCGTCCGTTGCATTTCCCCGCCCGACATTTCGGTCGGCTTGTTTTCCATTTTATCGCTTAACCCGACCCGCTTCAGTAAGGCCTCCACCCGGCGCCGCCTGATTTTACCCGGGACTCCGGAAAATAAAAGCGGCAGTTCCACATTTTCGAAGGCCGAGGCATAGGGGAGAAGGTTGAAGGCCTGAAAGACAAATCCGACTTCTTTATTTCTGATTTCGGCCAGTTCGTTGGAGGTCATTTCATTAACCAGTTTATCCGAGAGATGGTATTCTCCCGTGGTGGGTTTGTCCAGACACCCCAGGAGATTCATCAGGGTCGATTTGCCTGATCCCGAAGGCCCGACAATGGCGATATATTCATTGCCGGCGATTTCGAGCGATATCCCCCGCAAAGCCTCAAACTGGACCGTCCCGGTATTGTACAATTTTCGAATATTCCGCATTTTAATCATGATGCCGCCTTTTTTCACCCGGTTTATTCATAGCGTAAAGCCTCGACCGGATTCACCGAGGCCGCCCGCATGGCCGGGAAAATGCCGGAAATAAAACCCATAAATCCCAGGATCAGGGCCACAATCAGACCGATGTCCAAAGACACGGTCGGTTTGCCCATAAAATTGAATATTTCCGACTGAATTTCAATACGCTTGAATATTTCCGTAATAATATAGGTTATCAGGATTCCGAAAAATCCCCCGAGGAAAGTTATTCCCAGGGCCTCCATCAGGAACTGGGCAATGATATAGATCCGGCGCGCGCCGATGGCCATTTTGATACCTATTTCGCGGGTTCGCTCCTTGACCGAGACATACATTATATTGGCCACGCCCACGGCCGCAATCAGCAGGGTCAGGGCGCCGATGATGCCCAGAAAAATCTGAATCCCCAAAAGAAACTGGTGCTCCATTTTTTCCCCTTCGACCGTATCCCAGAGACCCAAAGCCTGCTCGTCGTCGGGATGAAATTTATATTTGGCCCCCATGGCGGCGTAAACATTTTTTTCAACCGCCTTGGAATCATCCTCGGGGTGTAACTGGTACACCAGGTTATCCAGATACGGGTCCCCGAAAATCGTCACGAAAGTCGTCGCGGGAATGACGATGACATCCTCATCCATCCCCTGATAACTATTGGTCTGTATTTTGTGTTTCAGGACGCCGACGACGGTGAACGGCAGGTCCTGGATATAAAACATCTTTCCGACCGGATCCTCGGCCCCGAAAAGCCTGTCTTTCAATTTGTCTCCGATGAAGGCTACCCGGCGTTTCTGATCCATATCGTTCTGATTTATCATGCGCCCGCCGAATTGGGGATACATCACCCGCATCTCGCGATACTCGGGATAAACACCGTTGATACGCTCGCTCAAAATATTATTTCCGTACCTGATGGAAACCCCCCAGCGAATATATTCCCCGGCAATATGAATCATTTGCGGAACGCTTTTTTCCAAATAGGCGATATCTTCTTCATGCAGATTTATCCGCCGCCCTTTCCCGAATCCGGCGTGGGGAATGGAGGTCTGTCCGCCCCAGACGACGACGATGCCTTCGCCCATCCCGCGGCTTCCCTTGGTCAGTTGTTGCTTCAGGCCTTCGCCGAAAGCCAACAGGAGCATGATGGACATGGTCCCCCACATAATGGCGACCAGGGTCAGAATTATCCGCTTTCTCTGTTTGCGGAAATCCCGCATAAAGACATTATAGACGATCGATAATTTCATAGTACCCTAAAATAACTTCAAGGCCTTGACAGGCTCCAGGCCGGCTGCCCGGCGGGCCGGGAAAAATCCGGAAATGAGGGCAATCAGGCCCAGGGCTCCGGCCGCGAACAGGGAGCCGTAGATATTTACCGTCGGCCGTCCCAAGTATTCCACCAGGCTTTCGGGAAAGGCGCTGATGACTCCCCAGGCCATAACGAAACCCAGGCCGCCGCCGATGACCGTGATTATCAAAGTCTCGAACAGGAATTGAAACATGATGGTGCGTTTCTTGGCGCCCACGGCCATTTTAATGCCGATTTCCTTGGTGCGTTCTTCCAGAACCACATTCATGATATTGGTGACTCCGATCCCGCCCGTGATAAGGGTCATGCAACCGATCCCGACCAGGAAGGCCCGGAAGGCCAGGAAAAAAGTGTCGAAAAACTTGAACATTTCGGTCGTATCCCAAACAAACAGAGCCTCTTTGTCGTCGGGGTTAAAATCGTAGCGGTCGGCCAGAAATCCGTAAATGTCTTTCTTGGTTTCATCCATGGAGTCGGTCGTGTGCGATTGAGCGATAAACATGGAAAGATTTCTCTGGGTCCACATGGTTTTATAAGTCGTGGAGGGAATCCAGGCCTGGTTATAATCCCGGCCCGAATATGAGGAATTTTGCTCCTTATGCGTCAAAATACCGATGATCATAAAGGGAACATTGTTCACCAGGAGGCGCTGTCCCACCGGGTCGCCGATACCGAATAAATTCCGGGCCAGTTCATCGCCCAGAAATATCACCCTTCTTTTTTCCACCAGGTCCAAGGCGTTGATGAATCTCCCGCCCGGCTGGGGGATGAGATTGCGCATTTCCCCGAATTCCGGCCAAACCCCGCCCACCCGTGCCAGAACGTTATTGCGGGCGTTTTTGAGGGGAACGGCATCCCGGAAAAATTCCGGCGAGATTCTTTTCACCGAGGAAAAATTGGCCTTAATTCCGGCCACATCATCTTCGGTGAAATTAATACGCCGACCCCGGGGAAAACCCTTGTGCGGTTGCGACGTCATCCCCGGCCAGCAAATGGCGATATTGGTCCCCAGACCGGCGAATCGTTCTATCTGGTACTGGTGCAGGCCGGAGCCGAATCCCATCAACAGGATAATCGACATCGTCCCCCAGAGGATGCCGAACATGGTCATTAACGTGCGCAATTTCTGCTTGCGCATATCGCGCAAGAGTTGCTTAAAGGCCGGCAGGATAGTCATGGTGTTATCAATCCAATATTTGCCGGGGAGGACGTTCTACCAGCATTTGGCCTTCCGTCAATCCCTCCGTGATCTCGATATTGATCCCGTCCGACAGGCCGGTCACGATCATGACGGTATCGACCTTGCCCAGGGTATCCTGGCATTCCACGAAGGAAGAATCGTTCTTGAATGTTATCAGCCGTTCGGGGACCAGGATGATGCTGTCTTTGCGATTTATAATAATATCGGCGTTGGCGCTGTAGCCGGCGCGAAGCATTCCGCTGCCCAGGTCGGTCAGTTTTATCTCCACATCGAAAACCGTCGAGCCCTGATCGCGATGAGCCTTGGGGGAGATGCGGTCGACTATCCCGCGAATAGTGTCCTTGGGCAGGGCCCCGATTTTTATCTCGGACAGCATGCCGGTTTTGATTTTGCCGACATCAATTTCATCCACGGTGCCCATAAAAATTAAATCTTCCATGATAGCCAGGGTCATCAATTCGGTTCCGGCCTGGTATGATGTCAGCGGAACCACCGGGTCGCCTTCCTCGACAAGGCGGGATAAGACCATTCCGTCGATGGGGGATTTAATGGTGTTGTCGACCGTGCGATCGGCGATTTCGGCCGTGCCCGATTGGATCAGTTGAAGTTTCTCCCGGGCCAGTTTCAGCCGCAACTCGGATTCATCGTAAGCCGCCTTCTTGGATTCATAATCCTGCGAGGAAATCAGTTTCCGGTCCACCAGCGTCTGGGCCCGGTCGTATTCCCGCTTGGCGTTATTGAAGGCGACCTCGTAAATTTCCACCTGCCTTTTGGCTTCGGCAAATTCGATGGGGGTAGGGTCGGGAGCGATATCCATTAAAGTCCGACCGGCCTTGACCAGGTCGCCGACTTCGACATAAATTTTGCGGACTATTCCCGATATCTTGGACTTGACCGCCACTTCCTGGCGCGGTTCGATCCGCCCCACCGCCAGGGCCTTATCGACGATATTGCCTTTTTCCACTTTTACCAGTTTGGGACCACTGTCCTCGCCTTTGGAATTGTCTATTATAAAATAGACGGCGACGGCAATCAAAATTACGGTCAGCCCGATAATCAGGATTTTTTTCCACATAAATGATTTCCGATGATTTTATTGGTTGTGGTCATATAATTCAAATCTGGTTATGGTTTACGCCGAAATCGGCCGCTTTGTTTCACCGCCCGAAATCGGGTAATATTCCTCAAAATACGAAAAAGCCGGGAAAAGTAAACCCCCTTCGGCAAGGGCAACTCTTTTTGACATAAAAGTTGTGACCCGAAATTTTAAATTATGTATCTTATAATCAAATGACCAGGTTATTGCCAAAAAGGTTGCAGGAGGCCGTTTCTTTTGTTGCCGTCACCGTTGCCTTTATACTATTGATATCTTGCGGCGACCGAAAAGACGACTCTCGGAATGACGCTGAACCGGCGGTCGACAGCCTGGTGGTGGAAATTCGGGGAAGTTCGGGGCTCACGGTTCTGGATGTATCTCTTGCCGGCCACGAACTCGAGGTTGTCAATTCGGCGCAAGGGGTCTTTGTTCGGGCCATAGACGGCGTCGCCACGGGAAACGGCTTTTTCTGGCTCTTTTCGGTTAATGATTCTATGGCCGCGGTTTCGGCGGATAAGTATATTACCAATGACGGTGATGTCGTCAAATGGCATTACCGCCGGTTTTAACATATAAAGGACGGAGGGTATATGCAAAATCCAAGCGGCGTTGACCGGATTCTGGAGGGGGGAAAGTTATTTCTCATCGCCGGGCCATGTGCCATCGAGTCCGAGAAAATTTGCCATGCCGTGGCCTCCCGTCTCAAGGATCTGTCCCAGTCCTACGATATCCCCGTTATTTTCAAGGCCTCCTACGCCAAAGCCAATCGCCTGTCAGGGGAATCTTTTTCCGGACATGGGATCGAATTCGGGTTGAAGATACTGAAGGACATTCGCAGTCAGTACGGCTTTCCGATTCTGACCGATGTCCACGAAACGACTGAAATTCCCGTAGTCGCCGAGGTCGTGGATGTTCTGCAGATACCGGCCTTTCTTTCGCGCCAGACGGAACTGGTGCGCCAGGCCGCGGCCACCGGTAAATGGGTGAATATCAAAAAGGGCCAATTTCTGTCCCCGGACGATATGGATAAGGTCGCCGGCAAGGCCCGCTCGGGAAAAGTCATGCTGACCGAAAGAGGTTCCTCGTTCGGCTATCATAACCTGGTGGTCGATTTCCGCTCCCTGATTATCATGCGGCGGTTCGGGTTCCCGATCATATTCGATACCACCCATTCGTTGCAACTCCCCGGAGGCGGGGGCGCTTATTCTTCGGGTCAACCGGAGTTTATTATTCCTTTCGCCAGGGCCGCGGTGGCGATCGGCATTAACGGCCTGTACGTCGAAACGCATCCCGAACCGCACAAGGCCCTGTCCGATGCCGCCGCCATGTTGCCTCTGGATGAAATGGAAAAATTGATTTCCGAGATTTTGAAGATCCACCAGGTGGTCGGCCGGTCGTAAGATACATGCCCAAAAAGAAATTGACTTTCGACCAACTGGCCAAGCGGATGACGGGCCTGAAGCTACTGGCTCTCGATGTCGACGGTGTCCTGACCGACGACCGGATTTTTTTCGGCCCCGACGGATTGGAGATGAAGCAGTTCAGTATCTCCGATGGCTTCTTTATGGTTTTGGCCAGACGAGCCGGCCTGGAGATTGCCGTTATTTCGGGGCGATATTCGCCGGCCACGACTTCGCGCATGAAAGACCTGGGTGTGCCCCACATTCTTCAGGAGCAGAAGGATAAACGCCTGCAGATAAAACCTCTGCTGGAAAAATTGGGTATCGATTTATCGCAGGTGGCCTTTATGGGGAATGAACTTCTGGACATCGGCCTGGCGCGCGAGGTGGGGTTGTCCCTGGCTGTGGCCGACGCCGCCCCCGAGCTTCTGGAAATAGTTGACTACGTCACGGTCGCCAGGGGCGGTTGCGGCGCGGTCCGGGAAATTCTTAAAGCCTATTTCAAGGGAAACAATATCGAGCCTCTCGATTATGTAATATAAGGTGGGATGATGATTCTTGAAAATGGACGCCGGGTAATAAAAAAGGAAGCCGAAGCCGTGGCCGCGCTGGCGGATCGTCTGGACGCCAATTTCGAGGCCGCTGTCAAACTTATCCTGGACTGTCAGGGTCGGGTCATTTTAACGGGCATGGGCAAATCCGGTCTGGTCGGCAAGAAAATCGCCGCGACGTTATCCTCCACCGGGATTGCCTCTTTCTTTCTCCATGCCGCCGAAGGCGCTCACGGCGACCTGGGGTTGGTGCGTGCCGAGGATATCGTCATTGCCATCAGTAAATCCGGCGCCACCGAGGAACTGCAGCAAATCCTGGCGGCGGTCCGACGCATGGGCGCGAGGATAATTCTTTTGACCGCCGCTCTCAATTCGCCTCTGGCGACGCGCAGCGATATCGTTCTCGATTGCTCCGTTCCGGGCGAGGCCGGCCCCTTTGATTTTATTCCCACTTCATCGTCGACCGTGGCCCTGGCCATGGGTGATGCCCTGGCCATGGCGCTTCTTATGGAAAGGAATTTTACTCCCGAGGATTTCGCGTATCTGCACCCCGGCGGTATCCTGGGACGGCGGCTTCTGAAAAAGGTTTCCGACCTGATGCACGTCAATTCCGATATTCCCATCGTCAGAAGCGATACTCCTTTTGAAACCATGATTCTGGAAATCACGGGGAAACGTTTCGGAACCGCCCTGGTGACCGACGGCGACGGCCTCCTGGTCGGGATTTTCACCGATGGCGACCTGCGGCGGCTGATCCAGCGCGACCGGGAATTTTTCCGCCGCAAGGCCGGGGAGGTTATGTCCAAAAATCCTCGCACCATCGATCCCGAGTCTATCCTGGATAAGGCCCTGGCGATCATGGAAAAAAGTAAAATCACCGTCCTGCCGGTGGTGGACCAGGCGCACCGCCCCGTCGGGATTATCCACCTGCATGATATTCTCCAGTCCAAACTGGTTTGATGAAATTACTTTCGAAAAAGATCCGCCATGAGGCGACCTACCTGTTTGTGGTCGCCATTACGCGAATTTTCAATATTCTGCCTCGCGATATATGCCAGTTTATTGCCGCCTGGCTTGGATTTGCCGCGTCGCGACTTCTGGCCAGGGACCGCCATAAAGCCATCCGCCACCTCGGCCTGGCCTTCCCCGGTTTATCCCCGGGCGAAAAGGAAACCATCGCCCGGGACATGTTCGTCAATTTCGGAAAGAATGCCGCGGATGTGCTTCGCCTCAAAAAGTATTACCAAAAGGAATTGAAACCGCTGATTACGGTCGAAGGGATAGAACATTTCGATAAAGTGTACAACCGCGGCAAAGGCGTCATCGCCGTCACCGGGCATATCGGGAATTTTGAACTTCTGGCCTGTTATTTCGCCGGCCAGGGGTACAGGGCCGCGGCCATCGGACGCGAATTATATGAAAAGAGGCTGAATGCGCTCCTGATCGAAAACCGCACTTCGCTGGGGCTGGTGAATATCGATACCCGCGAGTCGCCGCGAACTTTTTTGCGCCTCCTGAAAGACGGCTACATTCTGGGGGTATTGATGGATACTGATTCTTTCCGGGTCCGGAGTAAATTAATTCCGGCCTTCGGACGATTATCCAATACACCGGTGGGGCAGTCGGTCCTGGGTTTAAAAACCGGGGCCGGATTTGTCCCGGTGGCCTGTGTCCGGACGCCCAAGGGGTATAAAGTGATAGTCCGGCCGGAAATTACTATCGAAAGAACCGATAATTTCGAAACCGATTTGTATAATGTAACGTTAGCCTGTACGAAGGAACTTGAAAAAATAATCACGGCGTATATGGACCAGTGGATATGGCTTCACAACCGCTGGCACACCCGCCCGGAGAATGAACCGCATGTCGCTTTCGAGTAAATACCGAATATTGATATTGGCTTCCGGAATAATTCTGGCGGCCCTGATTTCTTCATGTTCCCGCCATGACGATACCAAAACCGGCGCCGACGGGGACTCCCTGGCCGTCGTCATTCGCCCCGACCAGATCCTTCGCGACGCCCGCATCTATTTGTATGATAAATTCGTAAGAACGACCGATCTCGAGGCCGATTCTATCGAAAAATATGAAGCCCAGGATTCCTCTCTGGCCTGGAATTTGAAGGTTCGTTTTTTCGATTCTTCGGGAGCGCAGATTTCGTATCTCGAGGCCGATAGCGGTCTGGTTCGGCAAAAGACCAATTTCATGGAAGTCTACGGCCATGTCAAAGTGGTCACCTCGGACAGCGCCTGGCTGTTTACCGAAAAATTGGCCTATGATGTCAGGACGGACAGCATCAATACCGAAGAATTCGTCAAAATTATTCAGGCCGGGGATACCATTCAGGGCTACGGCTTGTCCGCCGACCAACGCCTGAAAAATATCCGTATCAAGCGCCAGGTCAAGGGAACGCTTCAAAGCACCGAGCAGATTCTGGATTGACTTTTCCCGAAGGGTTTTGCCTCCGCCCTTTGCCGGCCACTAATCGCTTGACTCCCTTGAGAATAATCTTTATATTTTAAAAGCTGAGACAGGGACATCCTTTAATCTGGGACACATGTGAAGCCCTCGCGCTACAATGTTATCATTAATATTGGCCGCGAACAAGCCCTGATTTTCAATGGCGCTTCCGGCGCCCTGGCTGAAGTTGACGTCAGCTCTTTGCCCACAATTGAACGACTCCTCGAATCCGGCGGAAATATCACGGGTGATTCCGATAGACCGCTCCTGCAGGGACTTACCCAGGGGCGGTATTTAGTTGATGATGATCTCGACGAAATCCAAAATTTGAAGGAACGCAGCGATAACGAGCGATTCGATAATAAAACCCTGCTTCTGACTATCGCGCCCACCCTGGCCTGTAATTTCCGCTGTGACTATTGTTTTGAAAAGCACCAGGCCTCGCGGATGACCGAGGAAACCGAGCGGGCCCTGCTTCGCTTTGCCCAGGCTCAACTGGAAAACTCCGACGGCATCCTCGTTACCTGGTTCGGCGGTGAACCGACCCTGACAATCAGCACCATCGAACGTCTTCAAAAAAGGTTAAACCACCTGGCGGCCGCCCGCCGGGCACGCATATACCCGTCGTCGATTATCACCAACGGCTATCTATTGGACCGCCCCATGGCGAAAACCCTGAAGGATCTCGGTATCACCCTGGCCCAGGTGACGCTTGACGGCGACCGCAGGACTCACGATTCGCGGCGGAAACTGGCCGACGGGCGCGGCACTTTCGACCGCATTATCGATAATCTCTGTGATACCGCCGATCTCATCAATATTACCGTCCGCATCAATGTCGATAAAAACAACGCCGACGAATCCCTGAAAATCATGGAGATTCTTCGCGAACGCGGTATCATCGAGCGCCTGGGAATATATTTCGCGCCGGTCAACTCCGCCGGGAATGCCTGCGGTTCCATCCGCGACCGGTGTTTCACCGATGAGGAATTTTCACGCCTCCTGGTTCGGCAGTACCGCGGCCTGATGGAAATGGGCATCAGTCGGGTGGAATATCCCCAGACCTTTTCCGGAGGCATGTGCGGCGCGGTTTCGGAACGCTCTTTCGTGATTTCCCCCGAGGGATTTATTTTCCTGTGCTGGGAAGAACTTTCCGGCGATAATGCGCGGGCCGTGGGGAATATTTTTTCGTCGCAGATTTCCCCCGCCCAACTTTCCAACCGTCTGCAGTACCTGGCCTGGAATCCATTTCGAATCGCGGAATGCCGCGATTGCCGGGTTCTCCCGGTCTGCATGGGCGGTTGTCCTTCCAAAAACATCAACGGCAATAATGACGGCAGGCGTTTCTGTTCTCCTTATAAGTATAACCTGGAGGAAATGCTTGTCTTGCGCTATAACTGCTATCTCAAAGGAAAGGAGGTGATTAAATGACGTTTATTGAACTTCCCGATCAGACCATTCCGCAAAAGCCGTGCCCGTGCTATCGCCGGCTGTATCTCGTCATCGTCCCCGTTTGATATTGACCCCAAACCGCCGAAAATTATATTTTGGTTTTTCGGTCGGGCGATGAACTGGAGAAGGAGTTTGAGAAAGTTTTCCCCTTGCAGAAGCAGAATAAAAAATTTGCCGCATTCTGCGCCGGTTAACGAGTTTAACCGAAAATCTTTCTCACCCCGGAACGCCGCGAAATTTCGCGGCGTTCCCGGGAATAAATGAGTATATTCTTTACCTATGACCGACGCCATGCCTAACCGCCGCCCCTATGTTATCGGCTGGGAAATCACCAGTCGCTGTAATCTGACCTGTCCCCATTGCTATACCCGTCCCGCGGCCGGGACCGACCCCTACGAATTGAATCATGAAGAATGCCTGGGCCGGATAGACGATTTGGCCGGACTCGGCCTGGAGATAATCGGCTGGACCGGCGGCGAACCACTCCTGCGTAACGATCTCGAAACCCTAAGTGACTATGCTCTGAAAAAATACGGCATAAAATCGACCGTCACGACCAATGGGGTTTTGCTCGACGAAGCGCGGGCCCGAAGTCTTAAGGAAAGCGGGATGGCGGCGATACAAATCAGCCTCGACGGTTCCACTTTCGAACGCAACCGCACTTTCCGCGGAGCCGACCGGGACGAATACGATAAAGCGATTGAGGCTCTGGATATCTGCCGGAACCTGGAAATCAAAACCAACCTGGCCATGCTCCTGTGCCGTTTGAATCTTGATGACGCTCCCCGTATGATAGACCTGGCCCGCAAACACGGGGTCTGGGGTATTCGTTTTTGCGGTTTCATGCCGGTCGGCGGCGCCGGCCGGGAAAGGGTGCGCCACAATATGGCGCTGAACGGAGAATTGAAAAAACTCCACGATTTCATAGAAGAAGCCCGCGAGATACAAGAGCCGACCGTGATGTTCGACCCCGGGTTCGGCCCTATTCCCCCCGACTACTGGTTCCACGAATGTGTCGCCGGCGTGGAAACCATGTATCTCAAGGCCAACGGCGATCTATACCCCTGCACGGGACTTTTGCATGACCGCTTTCTGGTCGGCAATGTCCGCGAACGCTCTCTTAAGGATTTATGGAACGATCCCGCCATGACCGTTATGGCGAATTACGACCGGAGCCGGCTTCACGGAGAATGCGCCGACTGCGCCAATTTCATGAATTGTCACGGCGCCTGCCGGGGTGCGGCTTTCGCCCACACCGGCGAACTGGACGGCTCCATCCCCAATTGCCTGTACCGGGTGAAGGAAATAGCGTCCGATAAACTCCTTTGATTTAACCCCCCTCTTTGCCACCCGTCCTTCACTGTCATTCCTGCGGAGTGGCCTGTTGAAAAACCCTCAAACCGTCATTGCGAGGAGTACCGACCGTAAGGTTGGTCGACGAAGCAATCTCAATGACAATGACTTGAACAAAGATGAGATTGCTTCGCTTCGCTCGCAATGACAGAATCGGTGCTTTTTCAATGGGCCCGTAGGCGGGAATCTCTCTTCAATTATTGTATTGGGATAAAATATATTAGGTGCGTGAGTTATTCCCCCTGCGGTCAAATGTTGACAATGAAAAATTCGCCCCTATCGCCGGACGATTAGTATTCCCAAATTCACTTACATCTATCTTATTACAAAGTCCAGTAAAATTACCCCGCTTATATTAAACCGTTATAATTATTGCCAAAATGGATTTATATGTCAATCACAGAATATTTCCTTTCTCCCCATTTTCTTCAGGCCTATAACCATTTATCAATCAATAAAATTCTTTAATTGACAACCTCCCTTAATTCCCATTAATTTCGCCAAACAGTTTAGCCGGGAGCAGACATGGAAGAAGCTTTACAGGGAAGCATCAGCCGCTTTAAACTGCCTGAAATATTTCAACTCATTTCGCAAAGCCGCAAAACCGGCACCCTCGGCATTCAGAAAGACGATGATATCGTCATGGTCTATTTTAAAAAGGGGCGGATTACCTACGCCTACGGCCCCCGTCAGACCCGCCACCTGGGGGAAATCCTCCGCGAAAAAGGGCGCCTGACCACGACTCAATTGAGCCGGGCGGTGGAAATTCAATCCACCCAGTCCTTATCCAAGCGGTTGGGCCAGATAATGATGGAAGAAGGCTACATCGACCGGGCCGATCTTAGCGAGGTTGTCCGCGAACAGATTGAAGAATTGATGTATTCGCTTTTAACCTGGGAAGCCGGCGCTTTTAAATTTTATGAGAATCAGTATCCCACCCGCGAAGAAATCACGGTCGATTTTTCGGTCGAAAATGTCATCCTCGAAGGTGTCCGGCGGATCGATGAAACAAATCGCCTGAAAGAAATATTCCCTGATCCCGACTCGACTCTTAAAATTCAGGCCGATAATGCCGGCCCCCGGCGGGATATCAACCTGGAACCGGAAGAATGGAATCTTCTGGCGCAGGTTGACGGCCGCAAGACGGTCAAGGAATTGATTGAAACCTCCGGTCTCAATCGGGCCGTGGCGCTGGAAAAACTGGCCACTTTGAAACTGGCCGGGCTGGTTGTGCCCTCGCTGAAAACCGACGACCCGACCGGGCATCTGGATGAAATGGTCGACCGGCTGGCCGGACTTCTGGAGGAATATCTCGAAGTTCGCGCCCGTCAGATTCCCGGCGAAGTCACCAACACCCAGGTGATAGGGGAGAAGTCTTGACGCGTCAGGAGACGCTTTATAAACTGGAGGCTGTCCTGGAAAGCTTCCTGGAACGGGCGGCCACCCTGGAAATGACCCAGGTGGCGCAATCCCGCAATATTCAATTATTGGGCGATATCGCCCGCGATTCGCTTCGGGGCAGGCATATCAATAATCGTCTGGGGGATTGGTTCGCCCACAATCAGGAAAGTCTCGAACAGGGAAGATTGACCTCCCGGCATTTGAGCGCCATCGGAAATTTCCTGGGCGATATCAAGACCGGGCTGGACAACGCCGACCCGGAATCGGCTCGACTGGCGGAGGAAATCGACCGCTGGGCCGCCAAAGGGGCCAAGCCGGTCCGCAAGATCGTGCTTCGCCGCGCCCCCGAATCTCCCGAGGCCGACCTGGGTGTCCGATTCGATAAACTTTTCGAAGACGGCAAAGCCCAGATGGAGTATTACCGCGAAAAGAAAATGCATCTTTTAACCATGCTCGACGACCTTTTGAAATCGGCCGAGGCCAAAAGCGACTTGATGTATCTCCATCTGGCCGCCTCGATCATTTATTTTTTGAAGGTAACCGGTTATAAGATAGACCCTTATGTCAAACGGCTTAAGACCATTGAAAAAGCCCGCCTGGGGACCAAAGACGATGGTTGATACCGATAAATATACCCTGATGGCCCTGGATGCCCTGGCCCGCAAAGATCTTCGGGAGGCTTCAGACCTTTTCAAATTGGCCGAAAAAGACATTGCGCGGTCGCCGGAATTGCGTATATTGGCGGAGATTACCGACCTTTTACTGGCGGTTAAAGCTGAATTGACGGCCGCTCCTGAAAAAGCGGCTCATTGATGGGAGTTGTGAATTATGGCGAAGAAACAAAGATTTGCGGATAAGTCCTCCAAGAAGACGACCGTGGTCAACTGCCCCGTCTGTTCGACGCAGGTCAGTTTTATCAAATATGTCAAAGCCGAACGTTCCGCCACCGGTTGGCGCTTCGTGACCACCAATGTCGGGGTCTGCAAGTGCAATCATAATGAAATTTACGGCTAAGCCCGTATTTTTCCGCGATAAAGAAAATCCCGCATTTATATGCGGGTTTTTTATATAACTGGAAAATGAAGCACCTCCTCGAAGAAAATTTTTTCCCTTTCGTCAATCGCCCGGGGCGCTATATCGGCGGCGAACCGGGACACATTGTCAAAGACCATCAGAATAAAATCAAACTGGCTCTCGGCTATCCCGATATGTACGAAATCGGGATGTCCTATCTGGGTATTCAGATTCTATATCATATCGTCAACCGCGATCCCCGTTTCGTCTGTGAAAGATTTTTCGCGCCCGACCGCGACGCCGAGGAAATTCTTCGCCGCCGGAATATTCCCTGTTTCACGCTGGAATCGTTTCGGCCCCTGAAGGAATTCGATGCTGTCGGCTTCACCCTGGCGTACGAAATGAGCTGCACCAATCTTCTGAATATCATCGACCTGGCCGGGATACCGCTTCGCTCTTCGCTTCGTACCGAATCCGACCCGATCATCATGGCCGGCGGCCCGATTGTCAATAATCCCGAGCCGTACGCCGCGTTTATCGACCTGTTCTACCTCGGCGACGGTGAAGAAAATATTATTCGCATTTTGGAAATATTACAGGACGCCCGGAATGACAGCCGTCAGGGTAAACTGGAAAAACTGGCCCGGGAAGTCCCTTCGGTGTATGTCCCGGCATTCTTCGATAAAAGTGACAGCCACCCGCTTTTGCCTGTTCCGGAAATCATTAAAAACAGCCAGGTCAGCCGGCTCGAATCAGGATTTTATCCCGCTCGCCCGATTGTCCCGTTAATCGAAACCATACATGACCGTCTGACGGTCGAAATTATGCGAGGCTGTCCGCGCGGTTGTCGTTTCTGCCAGGCCTGCGCCGTCTATCGTCCGGTCCGAATCCGTCCGCGTGAAGAAATCATAAATCAGGTTCACGAGCAGTTGAAATTGACGGGCTATGACGAGGTCTCCCTGCTTTCCCTTTCGGCCAGCGACTATCCCGAAATAATTCCCCTGACCATGCAATTGGCCCGGGATTTGTCCCAGAAGAAAATCGCCCTGTCGTTGCCCTCGCTTCGCCCTGGGACTTTCTCGCAGGAATTGGCCGAGGCCGTCAAAACCACGCGCAAGACCGGTCTGACCTTCGCCCCCGAAGCCGGCACGGAACGCCTTCGCGCCGTCATCCGCAAGGATATCACCGATCAGGAGTTGTACGACACGGTCGAACTGGTGTATAGAAACGAATGGAATCTCGTCAAACTATATTTCATGATCGGCCTGCCCACCGAAACCGACGAGGATATTGAGGGGATTATTCAGATGATCCGCCGGGTATATGAAATCGCCCGGCGCTCACCGGGCAAGAAGAACCTCAATGTCACCATTTCTCCCTTTTCCCCCAAGGCGCATACCCCTTTTCAATGGGACGCCCAACCCTCGCCGGAATATATCAACGAGAAGGGCGAGTACATCAAGCGCCGGGTGCAAAATAATTTTGTCGCCATTAAACTGCGCGACCCGCATCTCTCTTTCCTGGAGGGCATCATCGGGCGCGGCGGCCGCGAACTGGCCGATGTTATCGAAACCGCCTTTCGCAAAGGCGCCCGTTTCGACGGCTGGAGCGAGTCGTTCGATTTCAATATTTGGAAAGCGAGTTTCGAAACCTGCGCCATAAATCCCCATGACTACCTGCGAAGCCGTTCCTTTACCGAAAATCTGCCCTGGTCAAGATTCCAATTGAAGGTCTCCGCGGAACAATTGATGAAAGAACGGAATCGAACCTCGACCATCCTTCGCGAGCCCGGTAAGGCTGCGATTCCCGCCGTCCCGCCGGCAGAAGCCGGCCATGCCGATAGTTATGGCTTCGGCCGTACCCCCAAAAAGGGCATAAAAAAGGCCACCGTGGCGCCGATTATCGGCAATATCCGTATCCGCTGGGGAAGAGAAGGGCTGACTCGTTTCTTATCCCACCGCGACAATATGCGGATTTTTGAACGGGCTATTCGCCGGGCCGATATTCCCGCCTCTTTCTCCCTGGGGTTTCATCCGCATATGAAAATGTCTTTCGGCCCCCCGTTAAATGTCGGCCATACCTCGGAAGCGGAGTATTTCGATTTGACCCTGGATAAACCCTATCAGCCGGATATGATCGCATCCCTGGGCGCCGCCCTGCCGCCGGGATATTTTCTGATTTCGGCCCGCCCGGTGATTGATACCCGCCGCTCCCTTTCCAGCCGGTTGAATCGCGCCGTCTATGAAGTTCCTCTCGAGAATAGTCTCGACATAGCCGATAAAATAGCCGGTATCATGGCACGACAAGAAGTTACCATCATGAGAGAATCCAAAGAGGGTTCCAAAACAGTCGATATCCGTCCGGCGATATATGATATGAATTATGACGCCGGAAAACGATTGCTGATACTGGAACTCGGTCTGGGCGAGGCCGGTTACGCCCGCCCGGGCGAGATTCTGGCCGCGGCCGGATTGGCCGACGAACCGCGTATTCCGGCGATAATCATTCATCGCAGAGATCTTTTAGCCGTTACCGGCGATAGTCGCCGTTTGACACCCCTGGAGTTTTGATGCCCCAGAGCGAAAAAAGAAAATTTGACCCGGTGCGGGCCGCCGCCGTGGAAATTCTGGGAATTATCGAAACCAGCAAGAAATCGACCGAAACGGCCATTCAGGCCGTCGCCAAAGGGAAATCATTTTCGGGGCTTGATTTGCGGTTTCTCCGCCAATTGATAAACGGCACCGTTAAAATGAAACGCCGTCTCGATCATGATATCCGTTTTTTCTTAAGTCGCCCCTCGGAAAAAATGCCGCCGCAGTTAATCAACATCCTGCGCCTGGGTTTTTTCCAATTATTTTTCACCCAGCGGATTCCCCCGGCCGCGGCCGTCAATGAGTCGGTCAACCTGGCCCGGCATTTCTGCGACGACGCCCGGTGCCGCCTGGTCAACGCCGTTATGCGGTCGGCCCTGCGCCACCCCGAACGCATCGTTTTTGTGGATAAAAAACTCGATCCCGTCAACCACCTGGCCAATAAATATTCATATCCCAATTGGTTCGTGGCCTATTGCCTGGAAGAATTCAAATATGCCGCGGTGGAGAAACTCCTCGACGACATGAATCAGGCGCCCCTGATGTCTTTTCGGGTCAATTTCCTGAAGGCGAAGCCCGAAGAAATCGCCGCCCGCCTGAAAGAAGAAAATGTCAAATACAGCACCGGCAAATATCTTCCCGAATTTTTTCATATCGAAGAAGGCGCCCTGCCCGTCAATCATGAACTTATCACCGAGGGGAAAATATATATCCAGGATGAATCGGCCGGCCTGCCCATTAAACTTCTCAATCCCAAGGCCAATATGTCGGTTCTGGACATGGCCGCCGCCCCCGGCGGGAAGGCTCTCTACGCCGCCTCACGGATGCGCAACCAGGGGATGATTACGGCGATCGATAAATCCCGCCAGCGGCTGGAAGTCCTGGTCGAAAATGTCAAACGGCAGGGGGTAACCATCATTAGCCCCGTCCATGCCGACAATCTGGAATTCGAGGCCCAACCGTTCGACCGGGTCATCCTCGACGCCCCCTGTTCCGGCTGGGGAAACGCCGGGAAACACTCCGACCTGCGCTGGCTGAAAACGCCCGAGGACGTCGAACGGCTGCACAAAGTGCAAAGCATGATGATCGACAAGGCCGCCAAAATGGTCAAGCCGGGGGGAATTCTGGTTTATGCCACCTGTACTATCCTGCGCCGGGAAAACGACCAGGTGGTGGAAGAATTCCTGGTCCGTCGCAAAGATTTCGAACTGGAATCGGCCGCCGAATACTTTCCGCCGGAACTCGTTTCGGAACGGGGATTTCTCAAGGCATATCCCAATATCGAAAAACTCTCCGGTTCCTTTGCCGCACGATTGAAGAAAAAACTTCTTTCCAAGAGCAAATAACTTTGTATAAATTCGCAATTGAATTATGAACGAAGAAAATAATCAGGAAATCGAACTCCCGGTTTCGCGCTACGACCGGGCCCTGCCGCCGGGGAGTCTTAAACGCCGCCTGGTGCACTGGATCGGCTTTCCGATCATTATTTTTGTCGTCCTGTATATTATAACCGACAATATCATCATGCCCATCATAACCCGGCACGGGTCGGAGTTCCCTCTGGCCGATTTAACCGGCTACACCCTGGAAGATGCCCGGCAGATTCTGGAATCGGCCAACCTGAATATCGAGGTCACGGCCGAAGAATATCTTCCCAATAAACGCGAGGGCATAATCCTCTCGCAATACCCCATTCCGGATACCAAAGTAAAATCGGGGAGAACCATCAAGGTGACTATCACCGGCGGACAGCGAATGGTGCGGGTGCCGGTTCTTGCCGGATATTCCGTCCGCCAGGCCAAACTCAATATCGAATCGGCCGGGCTGGTCCTGGGCGATGTCGCCTGGACTTTCGCCGATTCTCTCCCGGAAAAGGTGGTCGTTTTCTCTTATCCTGCTTCCGGGATGGAAATGCCGATGGGCTCGCCGGTCAACCTCATGGTCAATCGAGGCAGTCTGGCCGGGGTGGCTTATATGCCCAAACTGGTCGGTCTGCAGATGGTCGAGGCCCGTAAAATTCTCGAAGAACGCGGTCTTAAAACCGGGTTGATATCATATATCCGCGACGAAAATTATCTGCCGGAAACGGTTCTGGAGCAATCGGTCGAAGAGGCGACGGAACTGGAAGTGGGCGAAGAAGTCGACCTGGTCGTCAGCACCACGGAATAAATCTCTTTTAATTATTTATTGGGTGGCCCACCCTTCAGGGTGGGTTTTTCTTGTATGTCGGTGCATGGGCTACTGCAGGCCCCGTCCCCGACTTGATCAGGAACAGAAATCTCTCTTTTTACTATATAACAAGGTTGTCATTCCAACGAAAGTTGGAATCCAGTCCATTTAATCCCCCCAACCTGCCCGGCGCCTCGCCGGGTGGCCGACCCCTTCAGCGGTCGGGGCTTTGAATAATTCGTGTTGCGTAGGAGCACGTTGCAACGTGCCCCAACCGTGTATCTTTCATCACATTCTTGTCAGGCAAATTGTGCGGGGCCGATGTCCACATCGGCTCCGTCTTGAATTAACCGGTTCCGTGGGCGGCAGGTGTCCCACCCGCCGCTTAAATGGCGGGATCGCAGGGATTCCGCCCTACTGCCATTATCTCTTTGTCAGAAATCGGTTTTAGTAAATCTCGAACCAGATTGTGTCCGACTTAATTTCGCCTGCCCATGAATCTATATCAGTGAGACGATATAACGTATTCTTATAGACAAGCTGTACCCAATAATCCCCCTGGATTATTTTCCCATCGGCCGCTTTTGCCACTCTGCGTATATATTCGAACAAATCCAAAGAATCCCTATAACTCATGCTATCATGAGGTTGAATGACTTTAAAACAAGTATCGCAAAGGAAACGATTGGTTATGACTATGACTCTATCCTTTAGAGTTATACTATCTTTGCCTATTAATATTCCCAAATTCTCAAAAGTTTTAGGACTATAGTAACCGGGATAGGCAGGCCAATAAATGGTTAGCGGTTTGGAAGAATTATTCACCAGGGAATAATGAAGAAAAAATGAGTTGCTGTCTCTGCTGATACCTTGGGCAATAAAATCTTCCATAAGTATATTGATTTTAAGAGAATCGACATTTCTTATGACCGAAAGCGGTATTGAGCCATATTCATGGCGGATATGAGCGTTGGTACACGCCAAATACCAGAATCCAATCTGGGTAACGATAAATATAATTAACTTGGTTTTCATAGTTCGGTCTCCAATCCGTCGTAGACTGTGCGAGGCCGATGTCCATATCGGCTCCGTTCCAAATATGTCGGGTTTCTCGATATGCCTTCGGCACATCTCGGAACACCGACCTACATCGTACCAATCATTTTGTCCCTATACCTTTCAATCTGCCTTGTATGCGCGATCTCGTGCCAGAGAGTCCGCCGAATAACTTTCCGCGCCGTCCATAACTCGCTTCTCTTCTCATAAACAGTCACATCGCCCATTAAAAAAGGCAGGTTCATAATAGTATGATGTCGTGAAACCGCCAATAATGCAAACAAATCCGCCGGACGATTCTCCTTTGGAAATGTCTTCCCGATGCGGTCGAAATACCACATCTCGGCCGTCGCGATATGCTTCAATACCCCGGCAATCGACCCGGTAACCTCGCCTTCGATGGGCCGGTTCAATTGCTCGACGGATAATCCGGAGAAAACCTCCTGCAAGTCTTTTCTCGTGTATGACAAAATCTCACCGATTTCCTGCAAATCTCCCGCTGTCAGCGGCCTTTTATCATGCTCGAACAGGGCGTTGACGAAATAATCTTCCACCGCGAACGACCGTACGGCCTCGGCCGTTTCTGTTTCAATCGGTTCCTTTGGGATTACAAATAAGGCATCATGTTTCTTCCGCCATAAGAAATATTTTTGAATGGCATCTGGTGCCAGGGCGACAGCCTTTTCCTTTGTTTTCCCCTTAGCGAAACAGCCATGTAACTCCAGCACCCACGCCACCCAGTGGTCAGGTTCGATATCGTTGATGGCGAGGTGATATGTCATATCCCAAAATGGATAATGTCATCGAAATAGGCAATAATAATCATATCATAATTCCCTTGCCAAACCTTGTGAAATATTTATCTTATTCCCCTAATAATATGGTTAAAATCGCTCCCTCCATACTGGCCGCCGATTTCGCCTGCCTGGGATGCGAAATCAAAAAGGCCGAAAAAAACGGCGCCGATATGATTCATCTCGATATCATGGACGGCCACTTTGTGCCCAATCTGACGTTCGGGAAAGATATCGCCGCCATGTCCAAAAAAGCCAGCAAACTCCCCCATGACGCCCACCTTATGGTTACCCACCCGGAATACTATATCGCCGATTTCGCCGCCCTGGGGGTGGAGTATATTACTTTCCATCTCGAAATCGACGGCACCCGGATGGATGTTGACAAAAACCGCTGGGTCTATATCCTGGACAAGAAAAAACCCAATGCCGCCCGGATCCGTAAACTTATCAATGACATAAAGATCGCCGGGAGCAAGGCCGGCCTCACCTTAAATCCCCCTACCCCTTTCAAGGAAGTCATCCCTTTCCTGAAAGACCTTGATTTGCTTCTGCTTATGTCGGTTAACCCCGGTTTTGCCGGACAGGCGTTTATTTCTTCGGTTTACGACAAACTGGAGCAGGCCGACTCTTTCCGCAAAGAAAACGGCCTTCGCTACGAAATTATGGTCGATGGCGGTGTCGGGGTGGGCAATCTTGATAAATTGGTCCGACTGGGGGCGGATATTCTGGTCTCGGGCAAGAGTTTCTTCACTTCATCCGATTTCCTTAAAGCGGTGGAACGGCTTAAGGCTTAGAAACCGCTTGCCATTTCCTGACAATTCTTTATATTTGTGGGCTTTGTCGGGGCTTTGTGGCCCCTTTTAGACTATTGGAAAAATAAATTATGTTTGGCGAGTTACAGGAAAAATTCGACGAGATCTTTAAGAAGCTTCGCGGCGCCGGAAAACTGACCGAAAAGAATATCCGCGATGCTCTCAAAGATGTCCGCCGGGCGCTGCTTGAGGCCGATGTCAACTACAAGGTTGTCAAGCAATTCATCGCCGATGTCGAGGTTATCGCCGTCGGCGATAAGGTCCTCAAGTCGATCGAACCGGGCCAGCAGATAGTTAAAGTTGTTTTCGACGAACTGGTGAGGCTCCTGGGTGAAAAAAGCGTTCCCCTGGCGCCGCTCGATAAATTCCCCACTATCTACATGGTCTGCGGCCTGCAGGGTTCCGGCAAAACCACCCTCTGCGGTAAACTCGCCCTGCACGCCAAACGGAAAAATAAAAAACCGCTCCTGGTGGCCTGTGATATCTACCGCCCCGCGGCTGTCAAACAACTGGAAACAGTCGGCAAGGCGCTCGATGTGAAGACCTTCTTTATCGAAGGGAAAAAGCCGCCGGAAATCGCCCTCGAAGCCAAAAAATTCGCGGAAAAGAATTTTATCGACCTGGTCATTGTCGATACCGCCGGAAGACTTCATATCGACGACGACCTGATGCGCGAACTGGAGCAGATGAAGGCCAAAATCAATCCCGACGAACTCCTTCTGGTGGCCGACTCCATGACCGGCCAGGACGCGGTCAACGTGGCCGAGCAATTTCATAAACGCTTGAATTTAACCGGCGTGGTTTTATCCAAACTCGACGGTGACGCCCGTGGCGGCGCCGCCCTGTCTATCCGCTCTGTCACCGGCTGTCCTATCAAGATGGTCTCGGTGGGGGAGAAGCCCTCGGATTTGGAACCGTTCTTCCCCGACTGGATGGCCTCGCGTATACTCGGCATGGGCGATATCGTTTCTCTCGTGGAAAAAGCCCAGGAAACGATCGACCTGAAAGAAGCCGCCAAACTCGAGGAAAAAATCCGCAAGGATGCCATCACGCTCGAGGATTTCTACGAGCAGATGCAGGCCCTGAAAAAGATGGGGCCGCTGGAATCGGTTCTGGGGATGATCCCGGGGGTCGGCAAAGCCCTCAAGGGGGTCGAAATCGATGAACGCGGCATGGCCCGGGTGGAAGCGATCATACAATCGATGACACCGTCCGAGCGCCGCAATCCCAACATTATCGACGGCTCCCGGAAACGTCGGATCGCGGACGGGTCGGGCAACTCGGTGCAGGCGATTAATCAATTACTCAAACAGTTCGAAGCCATGCGAAAGATGATAAAGAATGTAAATAAAATGAAGTTCAAAGGTCTTGGCAAAGGGGCTTTCCCTTTCGGGGCCGGGTGAGACTTTAAGGAGGTTTCTGGTCTTGTCAGTTAAGATACGATTGAGACGGATGGGTACCAAAAAGCGGCCGTTTTTCCGGTTTGTGGCCACCGATTCGCGTATGCCGCGCGACGGCAGATTCCTGGATACCCTGGGACACTACAACCCCATCGTAAAGCCGGCCAAGGTGAAAATTCACGAGGATAAGATGAACTACTGGTTCGACCAGGGCGCCGAACCCTCGGACACCGTCAAAACGCTTCTCAAACAGATCGGCTATTTGCAGAAGTACGAAATGAAAAAGAAAGGGCAGGATGTCTCGGAGATAGCCATTCGCGAAGAAATCCGGGAACGCCCCAAAAAATTGAAGAAGAAAAAAGCGGCCAAAACTGTCGAGGCCCCGGTGGCCCCGGCGGCTCCGGCTCAATGAGCGAAATAAACCGAATCCTTTGATGGCCCTGTCCGTCGTAATTTGCGGACGCTTATACGAGTACGATAAACCAGGCTGTGATGACGCGAAAAGGAGTATGACGCTGTGAAGGAATTCATCGAGACTATCGTGAAGGCGCTGGTGGATCAACCGGAACTGGTGGATTTGACAGAGATTCAGGGAGAGCGGACAACGGTGTACGAACTAAGAGTCGGCGCCGGCGATCTGGGCAAAGTTATCGGCGAGCACGGCCAGACCGCCAAGTCGATCCGGACACTGATTTCCGCCATCTCGGCCAAAAAAGGCAAACGTGCCGTCCTGGAGATTTTGGAGTAATTGACTGATATTCCGGAATATGTCGTGGTGGGACGATTCGGTCGGCCCCGCGGAGTTTCCGGCGAATTATATCTGGATATCCTGACCGATAATCCCGAACGGTTTGACGGCCAAACGCCGTTATGGATTGAAGGCAAAACTTCCTGGGTCGAAATCAAACTGATCGACATTCGCCCCATGAGCGGACGCGCCTCGGTCAGGGTCGAGGGTATCGGCAATAACGACGAGGCCGGACTTCTGACCAACAAATTGCTGTACGTCAGAAAATCCGACCTGGGTCCGGCGCCGGAAGGAAAATACTATTATTTCGACCTGGTGGGATGCCGGGTCGAAGATGAAACGCATCTCTATTACGGAACCGTGGCCGAAGTCGAGGATTACCCGGCCAACGAGGTCCTTTTGATAGTCGATGAAAACGGCCGGGAATACTTATTCCCGATGGTGAAACACTTTATCCGCGAGATAGACATCGCGAAAAAACTGATTGTGATAATTCCTCCGAAGGGGATATTCGAAAATGCCCATGAAAATTGAAATAATAACCCTTTTCCCCGGATATTTCGATTCCATTCTGGAAGAATCGATTATCGGACGGGGGATTAAAAACGGCCTTTTCGAAACCACAGTGATCGATTTGCGTGCCTACGCCGAAGACAAACACCAGACCGCCGATGACAAACCGTTCGGCGGCGGCGGCGGCATGGTCCTCAAACTCGAACCCCTGGTAAAATGTCTCCGCGCTCTCGGCTATGGCCCCAGCACGCCGGTCGGCTCGCGGATCGTGCTGACCTCGGCCGCCGGATTGCAATTTTCCCACGGCCAGGCCGTCCGCTTTTCTCTTCTGGAAAGACTGACCATCATCTGCGGCCATTACCTGGGGGTCGATGAACGCCTTTTGTCCCTGTTTGAAATCCGCGAAGTAACTATCGGCGATTACGTTCTCACCGGAGGCGAACCGGCCGCGGCGGTTATGCTCGATGCCGTCACGCGGCTTATCCCCGGAGTCCTGGGCAATTTCGAGTCCGCCCTGGCCGATTCCCATACCGAGGGGCTTCTGGGGTGCCCGGTTTATACCCGCCCCGAAGCATTCGAAGGGCTGACGGTTCCGGCCACCCTTATCGGCGGCAATCATGCCGAAGTGGCCAAATTCCGCCGCCGCGAGGCCATGCGCAAAACTTTTTTGAACCGCCCCGAACTTTTGGAGAACGCCGACCTTGACGAATCCGAAAAAGATTATATATATACCCTGCGCGAAGACAAGAAATAAACGTTTGCATAAGGATAGATTGTCATGAAACAGATCGACCACATTGAAAAAGCCCTCATGAAAGAGGACCTCCCCGATTTCAATCCCGGGGATACGGTCAAGGTCCATGTCAAAATTAAAGAGGGCGACAAGGAACGCATCCAGGTGTTCCAGGGAACCGTCATCGGCCGGCGCGGTTCCGGTATGGGCGCCACTTTCACGGTGCGCAAAGTTTCCCAGGGTATCGGCGTGGAAAGAATTTTTCCCATCCATTCCCCCGGTATCGCTAAAATCCAGCGGATTCGTCAGGGCAAAGTCAATCGCGCCAAGTTGTTTTATCTTCGCGAACTGACCGGCAAGTCGGCCCGTATTGTCGAGAAACTGGAAGCCATGGAGAGCGACACCCCCAACGGCACCGAGACGAAGGAATAAAACCTATTAGTATGATACTATCAATGCGATAGATTAGGACGCAAGTTAATTTCGTTTGGCATGATACAGGCCGGGATCTTTCGGGACCCCGGCCTTTTATTTATTGAGCTGTGTCATGGGCGGCAGGTGTCCCTGCCTGCCCCTGGTTTGTGCATGGCAGACGTCTCCGTCTGCCAAATTGCCATAAAAACATTTAACGCTGTTCCGGACTTATTGCTTGCTTCACTGGTTGACAATCTGGAATTTCAATATTATCATTCATACAGGAGGGATCAGTATATGTATGTATCCAAATGTATTTCAATTCTCACTGTTTTTATAATTGGGGCTTTCATCCTGTTCTTTTCAGGTAATATCTGCGCTTTCGAAAAAACAAATTCAGCTGGCAACGCTATATATGAATATTTTGTACTTGGAAGGAGTTCACCCAACCTCGTTGTGTGGAAAGTTTCGGATACCGTCTGGCTGGCTAATTATGGAGGATATAAACTTCCGGTATGGGCTTATAAAGAGGGTCCCCAAATATACATCCAAATTTACTTTCGAAGTGATACGAATTGTACCGAATTAAAACAAATCCTGGGGCCGTCATTGGAAGTTTTTGCTGACTCGATTATTACTTATAAATTACCTGTTAGTATGATCGTCGGATTGGATTCAAGCAATTGTCTACATAAGTTTTACCCCAGGTCAAAATCCACGTCGGTCTTGGATGACCATGATGGCGGCTATGACCTCTTTTATGGTGAAATCAGAGAAAAAGGTGTTGTCAATTTCTATTTACGAACCCATGAATCATTTCGATATTCGGGCATGAAATTGAATGTTGATCCGCTTATAAATGAAACCAGAGATACAGTCATTGTCCATCCACAGCCACAAGGATATGAATCAGATATCCTGCTTCCTGCATTCGGTAATGCCGGTGGCGGTTTTACGCTTGATACTCTAATGACTGGTTATCGATTATTGATTACTCTTGGATATGATACCGCTGTATTTTCTGTCCGTATTACGCACGATTCTTTAATAGTGCAACCGGAGAATCTGTCCTTGATTGATCTCTGTACGATTCCGCATAGACGAGTACCATCCGGCGTATTTTATGTATTATTTATTGACGTGGCGGAGTCAAGACAGGCTGAAATTCGGGACGCCTTATCTGCGGAATTTAAAAAAATGGGCGCAATTCCTTTTTTCCCGGAGCCCGGTAATTATGGTTCCTTTCATGTTGAAAAGGACAGACTGAATTATTTTATCGGTGAGAATCCGGCGATATTTTTCAAATACTCTGATAATTTAAATATTATCGAGGACTCTTGGCCGGAAATATACAAGAAAGAGATATTTTGGAGGTCGAGGTTGGGGTTACACGCCGATTAGTCGCTAACGATGAGTCCTGTCCCTGGTGGCCCACTCCCGCGCTTCGCGGGGTGGGTTCACGATGCAAAGCCGTCCGGCGTGATGATATTGTCGACTTTCCCCTCATACCAACCGCAACTCGACCAGGAATAATCGCCCGCCGCAACCGCCAAGCCCTTTTTGACAGGATTATTATGACAATAGTTGATTTTTTCAATTACGCTTTCCCTATCCCTGCAATTGTGATCATAGCACCGCCTTTGCCAGAAGGCGTATTTCATCCTTCCATCCCGTTTTACAATGAGCTTCTTAAGGATTTGACTATTAATCAATTTTAGATTGGCCAAAATTTCTGTCGCCGTTCTCGATTTTAAATCTCCCATCGCTCGGCCGAGATTCAATTTTTCGGGCGTTTGTAATAAAAGATGAACATGATTGGGCATGACAACATAGGCCAGAAGTTTATACCCGAATTTGACACGATTCTTTTCGAGATGCGTCAGGAAACATTTCTTGGCGAAGTCAGAATGAAGTAACGACAGATGATGATAACAGGCGAAAGTAATAAAGCGGACAGAACAAGGATCGTTGTAATGCTTTAATTTCGGCATGACTTATCTCCAGCCCCACCCCGCGAAGCGCGGGAGTGGGCCACCTTTATTGGTTGCCGGGCAAAAGAATATTTTATAACTGACAAAGGCTGTCAGGACAAAAAATGTTGCATTGCGAAAGATTATGGTCCTTGAAAATTCAAAAAATAACAAGACGAACCCATTTATATCGAGCGTTTTGCGTGGGTCAGGTTCCGAGATGAGCCGAACGGGGAATCGAGAAATCCGGCATTTTATACCGTGGACTATTCCTTTTTACCCCCCTCATGGAGGGGGGACAAAGGGGGGAGTTTAATGAAGTTAAAAAATTTTTGCCAAAACGAACCCAACTCATGGCACTATATCGTCCCGCAATAACATACAGCGAATTTCTGGCCTTGCTGTGGGGTCTAAAAGATAATCGGCTGAGGGGGCAAATTGCCATGTGCCCCCATGCTATCGGAAGAAGTCTAACTCAATTCCGCTTGCCGGGAAGGCAAAAATGCCCTTTATTATTGATAATTACTGTCAGTAATCCGGTTACGAGCTTCCCGGCTACTCACGCTGCGGTTCCGTAGCCGACAATGACTGGAAGGGACTTTATGAAAATTCCGAAAACGGGAATTTCGTTCCCGATCCTGTTGGCCGCTTTTGTCACTATTATCCTCTTGTTTGGATGTAGCGATAAATCGACTTCCCCCAACGGCGGTCCGGGCGATTGGATCGCCTATACGCAATATTCTGAATACGGTACGGATATTTATCGGATGAATCCCGACGGGAGTCACCGGATTTGTCTCACGCCGGAGGAGGGGAGCAACCATTATCCCGACTGGTCCTCCACCCGGGAATGGCTGGCCTATGCTTCTTATCAAAACAACCATTACGATATCTATGTGATGAATTCAAGCGGCAACTCGCTCACCCGGATAACCGCCGACCCAGGACATGACATGTTCCCGCAATGGGCGCCGGATGATACCCGAATTGCCTTTATTTCGGATCGAAACGACGAACACCAGGAAATATATGTGGCTTCCCTCGAGTATCATGATGCCATACGGCTTACTCACGGAAATTCCAGTGTCGGAAACTGCCTGGCCTGGTCGCCCGACGGTCACACCCTGGCGTTTGTCCGCAATTACACGGATTACGACCAGTTCGGCGACCTGTGTTTGGTGGATGACGACGGCGCCAATGAACGGGTCATAGCCGACAGCGCTTATTATAACAGCTGTATCCAGTGGTCTTCCGACGGCATGAGGATTCTGTTTACGCGTAAGGCAAATGGGTACCTGCAGGTATATGTGATTAACAGCGACGGTTCCGACCTGACGAACCTTATTAATCAGCAAGTCACCAGTGGCGACGGGCAATGGTCACCCGACGAATCCCGTATTGTTTTCAGGAGATTCCTCATCGAAGAATCCGAAATATTCGTGATGTCTTCCGATGGTTCCGGCGTAACGAATATAACCAATGCGGCTTCCGATGAGGAGAGCCCGATCTGGTCCCCGGATGGGAGTAAAATACTATTCCAATCCAGCCGGTTGGGGGAAATGAACCTTTTTATTATGGATGACGATGGGGGCAATGTGACGCTACTGACCGATACCGCGGGGTATTATCCCAAAGGCGAGGCCTGCTGGTAGTCGGCGCATCCGCTTTTCGGGGCCCCAAAATCGGGCGTAATGTAGGTCGGTGTTCCGAGAGTCCCGCGCGACGCGGGACTCGAGAAACCCGACATCTTTAATACTGCGCGAGAATGACAAGGCAGGCCGGGTGGCCCACCCTTCAGGGTGGGTATTTCCTCGGCAACCGGGGAAGTTCGCGTTGGTTAGATTGACGGTTTGTAGGGGCGGGTTTCAAACCCGCCCTCATACATATGGCAGGAACAAAAAAGGGCAGGTCAAAGACCTGCCCCTACAATGCAATTAGTACGATATTTATAATTGGGTCTAAATCTTAAAATCGCTCCTGATACACGTGGCAGTACGGCTCATGGCCGGTTTTATCGTAATAATCCTGATGATAATCCTCGGCCGGCCAGAAAGTATCGGCGGGGGTAACTTCGGTGACGACTTTGTACCCCTTCGCCTTCAACAGTCCGATCAACTTCTCGGTGGTTTCCTTCTGGGCCGGGTTGGTATAGAAAACCGCCGAGCGGTACTGGTCGCCGATATCCGGCCCCTGGCCGTTTTTCTGGGTCGGATCGTGGATCTCGAAAAAGAGGCGCGCCAGTTTCTCGTACGAAATCTTATTCGGGTCGAACACCACTTCCACCGCCTCGGCATGCCCGGTGTTCTCGTAGCACACCTGCTTGTAGGTGGGGTTTTTGGTTTGACCGCCGATATATCCCACCCGCGTGGAAATGACTCCCTCTTCCTGCTTCAACAGGTGCTCCACCCCCCAGAAACACCCGCCGGCAAAATAGGCCTTCTCCAGGGCGACTTGCGACGAAACCGTCGTGGCGGGGACAAAATTGAGTGAGATGGAGTTGACACAGTGCCGCGTATCTTTGGCCGTGAGCCTTTCGCCCTCGAAAACATGCCCCAGGTGCCCGCCGCATTTGGCGCAGGTAATTTCGGTGCGCCGGCCGTCGGCATCGAGGGTGCGTTTCACCGCGCCGGGGATTTCATCGTCAAACGATGGCCACCCGCAGCCGGAATCGAATTTGTCCGAAGAGCGAAACAGGGTCGCCCCGCACTGTTTGCAGGTGTAGGTGCCTTCTTCCTTATGGTCGTTATATTCGCCCGTGTAAGGCATCTCGGTGCCTTTGTTGATTATCACGCGTTCTTCTTCGGGGGTTAGTTTATTCATAGGCATTTTATTCTCCATAGTATTTTTACTTTCGGAGTGGGAATCGGCGGATAGTTGAATTATCCCCCAGATTGAAATTATCACCGCGAGTGCAATTATCATCAAAATGCGGAGTTTATTCTTTATGTAGAGTGGATTATTAATATCCATGAGCCTGACCTGTTTTTCCACACCTTTCTTTACCAAATAAAACTGCCCCGGTGAGGGAAAGGTTCCCCGCGGTGGCGTTGTCAGGGCCTGACCGGGTTTAAATTCGCAATTATAAAGGTAAGAGACTGCGCGAAAAAAAAGCGGCCCCGCAAAAGGGCCGCTTAAGACGAGGTGGCGAGAATGATATTTTATGATTCGGAATCCGCCCAGAAAATCTTGAGGGCTTCGATATACGGGAGAGCCTCGGCGCCGAAGGCTTGCGGCGGCTGAATCAGCCATTCACAATGAGTATGTCCCATGTCGACGCATTTGGGTTCAACCGCCAGAAGGGGAGAGCCGAAAAAGGCTGTACACCATCCGGCGGCATATCCTGCCAGTGACCAGCAGACCGGTTCCGTGGCGACGGTATTGAAAGCCTTATGCTGCTCGGCCTCGTACGAGTTTTTCCATATCCCGGTAAAACTGAAATCACCTGTTTCACGGTCAAAATTCAGGCTGGTGGGTACGGCCTTGACGATGCCTTCCCAGGTATGCATGATCGGCCCCAGCGACAGAAGTTCCGTTTCATTTTCATATTCGCAGGATAGTTTTATCTGCTGGAAATCGGAGAATCCGTTTTGATACCCGAAGCGAAGAAAGAACTCACGGGCCTTATCCCACCCTAATTCGACAATCAGGTTCTGGCGCAGAAGCCCGATAGAGTTGGCGTCGAAAATGAGAATCCGGCTGTTTCGAAAGGTGGCGATACCCTCGTCGCGGTTAAATTGGAGTTCATTGCAAAAATCAAAATCCGCGGCCCTAAGCCTGATTTTGTCCCTCGATTGCAGGCTTGTTTTCGTCAAGGATTTATCCTCCTCTGATGGCCAGCGTTGGAAATCTATCGGCTTTAGGTCCGAAATTAGAAATTTTGCCCACCTGATATCTATTATATCGACCAGGGAGAGATTGGACTTTAACGAATCTAACCAGTTGAATAACAATGAAATGTGCGGTTCTTGGGAATGATGATAATGAATTACCGCATAAAAAGTATCGTTACCCAAAAAAATATGGAAAATTTTTCCGCTTTTTTTCCGAAATATGCTATATTCTGGACGACTTATCCGTAATAGTATTTAATTTAAGAAGATAATTATCATCATTTTGGGAGAAAGTATAAGAATATGAAAAACCTAATCCGGGTGGCGATTGTATTAATGGTCTTATCGCTGCCGTCAGTAATCATGGCCGCACCTTTCGAAACCACTTATACCAATTTCTGGTTTTGGGGTGATTTCCACACCTATATGTATGCTTCGCATGTCGATCTGGATAATACCTGGATTGGCACCGGCCCGCGGATGGAAGAATCTTTCTCCTGGACCCACAATCTTCCCGGAGAGATGAACCCGATGGGCGTGACCAGGGCGGCTTTGTATATCGACGCCGAATTCGTGAATTCCTCCGGCAACACCATAGAAATCAACGGCCTGATGCAGTGGGATCCGCTTAATCATACCTGGCTGGATAACACCGTGTATGATTTGAGTAATATTGCCGACGTCGACCAGTTGGACTTCTGGGGCGACGGCACCGTCGATGTCAGCGTTTTCGCCGGGGAGTGGAATTTAAGACTGGATCATTCCATTTTGATGATGGACTATCGGCCCATGCCGAACAACGATTTTTCATCGGTTCCGGAGCCGGCCAGTATCGCTTTGCTGGGCCTGGGCCTGGTGGGAATCGGTTTCATGCGCCGCAAAAAATCCTGACCCCCTGATATCTCCATTGTAGTTAAGCGCCGGTCTTAAGCGACCGGCGTTTTTATTGTTTGAGAAACCTGGGTAACAGTGATGCCAAACCAGGGGAACCCATGCGAATTATCCGGCGGCCATCTTCTCAATTGACTATCATTTCCAAATCCTGTACATTCCCGGCGATACCATGAATACGCCCAATAAGTTAACGCTGGCCCGGATAATCCTCTCGCCGGTCTTCGCCGTGGTGTTCATGGCCGATGGACACTGGTTCCGGATCGGCGGCTTTATTATTTATGTTCTGGCGGCTCTGACCGATCTGGCTGATGGTCACTATGCCCGCAAGTATAATATTACTACCGGATTCGGCAAATTCATGGACCCTCTGGCCGATAAAATTTTGGTCACGACCGCTTTTATTGTCCTGGTGGCGATGGGACAGGCCCGAGCCTGGATGATCGCCCTCATGGTGGGCCGGGATTTTTATATTACCGGTATCCGTTCCATGGCGGCCTATCGCGGGACGATTATATCTCCGTCACGACTGGCCCAATTCAAGACCGCCATCCAGATGACCTGTATCACTTTTATCCTGCTGGTGTTAACGCTCGATTCGGTATTTGCCCTGTATCCAAGCCCGATGTCTTCGCTGGTGGCCTTTAATCGAAAACCGGTCTTTGATGCCATGATAGGAATCACAACTGCCGTGACTTTATATACCGGGCTGGATTACACCTTTAAATATTATTCCATGCTGAAAAGCATTCTAAGATAGGTCATCGCGTATGAAGCAATTCGCTATTAAACTATTGGCGTCAGGTTTTTTCACCAGTTATGGCCGGGGATTTTATCCCGGTTCCCGGGGAACCATCCCGGCCTGGCTTCTGGCCTATCTATTTTTAAGAGGGAATTTATCGGGGACTATCGCCTGCGCCCTGGGATTCACTATTCTGTCGATTTATATATCCTCCGAGGCGGAAAAAATATGGGGGCACGACGCCAAGAAGATAGTCATCGATGAGTGGGCGGGGATGTTTGTCACGCTTATTATGGTACCCTATTCACTTTTCAATTATGGGTTGGCTTTCGTTATCTTTCGCCTGGCCGACGCGGTTAAGATATGGCCGGCCAATATCGCCGAAAAACTTCCGGGCGGCTGGGGGATAACCGCCGATGATATCGTGGCGGGGATTCAATCCTGTTTGTTGACTCATTTCGTTATTTTTGTTATCAATAATTACCTCTGAAAAGTTACTTAAGGAAAGGCCGCTATGGAAGCGGAGATAATCACAATCGGGGATGAAATAATCTCGGGGCATACCATCGATACCAACTCGGCTTATATTGCCCCCCGGCTGGCGGAGATTGGACTGCCCGTGACATATAAGAGCGCCGTCGGCGATGACCTGAAAAAAATGGAAGAGGCGATTCATTTGGCCCTGCGCCGGGCCGGCGTGGTTATTACCACGGGTGGCCTGGGTCCGACCGACGATGATATCACCAAGAAGGCGATTGTCCGGGTTTTTAAACGCAACCTGGTTTTTCAGGAAGATGTTCTCGAGGATATCCGTCGGCGGTTTGCGGCGCGGGGTATTAAAATGCCCGCCATAAATCAGAACCAGGCTCTCCTGCCGCAGGGCGCCATCTATCTTCCCAATCGCCTGGGCTCGGCCGTGGGGATTGCCATCATCGAAGATGATAAAATTTTCATCTCCCTGCCGGGCGTTCCGCGGGAGGTGCAGGTTATAGCCGACGAAGAGTTATTGCCTTTCCTGAAGAAATATGTTCGGGGTGAGGTCATTAAAATCATCAAAATCCGCACTACCGGAATAATCGAATCGGCGCTGGCCGAAAAAATCGCCCCGGCGACGGCGAAATTGCCCGAAAATGTGCGCCTGGCATATCTGCCGTCGTACAGCGGGGTCGACCTGCGCGTGGTCGCCACCGGGCCTTCGGAGGATTCCGCCCGCGAGTCAGCCGAACGGGTGGCCTTGAAAATACGTGAAGCCGCCGAGAAATATATTTATGCCGAAGGGGAAATTTCTCTGGAAGAGATAATCGGAACCATCCTGGCCAAGAGGGGCCAGAAACTGGCCACCGCCGAATCCTGCACGGCCGGACTTCTGGCGGGTCAGATTACCCGAATTCCCGGAAGTTCGACTTACTTTGAGCTGGGGGTTGTTACGTATTCCAATCAGTCCAAAATCGATTTATTGGGTGTCCAGGCGGAGACCCTGGAACGATTTGGAGCGGTTTCTGTGGAGACGGCCGAAGAAATGGCCCGGGGAATCCGAACCCGGGCCGGGGTTGATTACGGACTGGCCGTGACCGGGATTGCCGGCCCCGACGGCGGTACCCCTGAAAAGCCTATCGGAACCGTGATTATTGCGGCCGCCTCGGCCCAGACGGTTGTCTCCCGACGCTTTCAGTTGGGAATCGATCGCGAGTCGAATCGTCGCCGCACGGTATATATCGCTCTGGAGGCGCTCCGCCGTTTATTACTGGGGATAGAATAATGCGTCTTTTTATAGCCTTACCCTTGCCGCTCGAGGTCGAAGAATACCTGAGCAAAATAATCTTCGCCTTTAAGCAGAAGAAAGCCCGAATCAACTGGGTAGCGCCCAAGAATATCCATCTGACGGTGAAATTTCTGGGGGAAACCGAGGATGCCAAGGTTCCGAATATCACTTCGGCTATCGACTCCGTGGCCCGCGCTTATCCTGTCCTGCACGCCACGGTCGATGCCGTGGGGGCCTTTCCCGATATTAAACGACCCCGGGTGATCTGGGCGGGGATGGCGGGTGATATCGATAAAATGGCCGGGGTGGCGGTAGATATTGAAAATGCCATGAGTGAATTTGGATTTGAGAAGGAAAACCGTCCCTTTAAGCCGCATTTGACATTGGGAAGGGTCAAAGATGTTTATGGTTTGAGCGACCTGACAACCTACCTCGGCAGTTACAATATTACTCCCACGGATTTGACCCTGGATAAGATTGTTCTATTCAAGTCAACCCTGACTCCCCGCGGCCCGATATACGAGAGGCTTCACGAAGGGATGCTGGGAGGACAATCCTCCGTTTGACCGCGATCGACACACCGCATTAATCGACATAAAAAACGCCGCCCGAAAATAAAACCCGGCGGCGTTGACTTTTATATTACTTTCTTAAGGTACTACTACCGTCTCCACGCCCACGGTGTCGCCTTCAATGCCAATCAGCATGACCTCATAGGTTCCGGATGCGACATCATCAAGAATTGATTCCAAATTAAAGGGGCAGTAGCAGTCGCATAAATCGCCCCGGTCGTATTCAAAGGCTGTTATTTTGCCGGCCGGGAACAGGTAATCGACCTCGTAAACCAGGCAACATTGGTAGAAAGCATCCGAGTGGTATATATGAAGGTCATTACCGACCACTTCGACCGTCATATAATCCTCGCCTTCGTCTTTTCCCTGCAGGCACCCGGAATTGATTTCGGTATTGGTATAAGGCGGGCAGAGGGGTGGGATAGACATGCATTTCCCATCAGGGCATTTAAACTTGGACAATATCATTCTGACCATATCAAGAATATTTACCTGCCCATCGCCGTTGAAATCGGCATCGCTCATTCGATATGGGGGAGGTCCGGCCTTAAATTCATAATTGATAAGATAAATAATATCCCGGACATCCATAGAATTGGATAAATTGTCAGCATTCCCGCAAACGGATCCCACCGTATGAGGCAAAATAATCAGCGCCAATAAAGCCAATACGCCGATTGAAAGAATTTTCCCTCGCATATCCATCCTCCCTGTAAAAAATATGGTTCTCCAAAATGGAGATGGGGATACCTACTTATAAGTTAAGGCAAATACCCTTTTTGTCAAATTTTTTTAAGGCGTTCAATCCGGCCGGGAGAGGGCAATCCGGCGTTAAGAAAGGGAGTTTATTCATAATTTTCACTGACAGCCGTTGTCAGTCCCCCGGCCTATAATATTTCAAAAGAAAGTGATTTTAAAACTCGTTGAATTTTGGTAATGGTTGGGGTATTATTATGACAGTAACGTTTAATAGGAAAAGCGAGGAAACGATGGCAGTCAGCGTTCCCGATAAGAAAAAGGCTCTGGAATCAGCGCTTCAGCAGATAGAGAAGTCGTTCGGCAAAGGTTCGATTATGCGCCTGGGCGATGACGCGGTCCAGGCGATAGAAATCATTCCCACAGGGTCCCTGGCCCTGGATCACGCCTTGGGTGTGGGAGGAATCCCCCGCGGCCGGGTGACTGAAATTTACGGCCCGGAATCATCGGGGAAAACCACCCTGGCGCTTCATTTTATCGCCGAGGCCCAAAAGTTGGGGGGAGTGGCGGCTTTTATCGACGCCGAACATGCTCTCGATGCCATCTATTCCCGGGCGCTGGGGGTCAATGTCGATGATCTCCTTATTTCCCAGCCCGATACCGGCGAGCAGGCCCTGGATATCACAGAAACCCTGGTTCGCTCCGGGGCGGTCGATATTATTGTCATTGATTCCGTGGCGGCTCTGGTACCCCGGGCGGAAATTGAGGGCGAAATGGGCGACGCTCACATGGGTTTGCAGGCGAGGCTGATGTCCCAGGCGCTTCGCAAACTCACGGCCGTTATTTCAAAATCCAAAACAGCCGTAATTTTCATCAATCAGATTCGCATGAAAATCGGGGTTATGTTCGGCAATCCCGAAACGACGACCGGGGGCAATGCCCTTAAGTTTTACGCCACCATAAGACTTGATATTCGCAAGATCGCCACTATCAAGGAAAATCAGGAAGTGGTCGGGGGGCGGACCCGGGTGCGGGTCGTGAAAAATAAGGTGGCTCCGCCGTTCCGCGAGGCGGAATTCGATATCACGTACGGCAAAGGGATTTCCCGCTCGGGTGAAATTCTTGATTTAGCCATCAAGTATGAGATAGTCGAAAAATCCGGGGCCTGGTTCAGTTACAAGAGTGACCGGATGGGTCAGGGGCGCGAGAACGCTCGCCGGTTCATTGAAGAAAACGAAGATATTTGCCGTGAAATCGACGCGTCTGTCCGTGAGAAAATGGCGATCGCCCCGCCGCAGAGTGGCTCCGGCGGGGAGGAGTAGAAGAAAAGGCAGAGTCTTTATATTTTGTGTCCGGATATTCGTTAAGGGCCGGAAAGTTCCGTAAGAAAAGCGCCGGGGATCAGTTGCCCGGCGCTTTAGTTTTGGTATCTCTTCACTTTTCTATAAATCAGCCAGGCCGGTGGGGCCCATCAGTTTGGCGAAGGCTTCCAGAATCACCCGGTCATATTCGGTTTTCAAAGAAAACATCACTCGTAAGGCCGGAAAGGTCTCCATCGCTCCTTGATATACCCGCTGGGTGGTCATGGCGTCGAAGGTGTCCACCACCGCCACGATTTTGCTGAACTCGTGCATTTCATTCAGTTTCAACCCATTGGGATAACCGCGCTCATTTCCCCGCTCGTGATGCTGGAGCACGGGATAATACGAGGCGGCATCGATAAGGTCGGTTGAAGTCAGGATTTCCACGCCCCATTTGGGGTGCTTTTTCATCAGTTCGAATTCCACCTGGGATAATTGCGAGCGTTTATTCAGAATCCGTTCGGATATTTTGGATTTCCCGACATCGTGCAAAAGCGCCCCGATTCCCAAATCATGCAGGAATTTTTCGTCCTTTATGCCCAACTGCTGGGCCAGGGCGATGGAAAAAGTGCAGACATTCACGGAGTGGGAAAAGGTGTAATAATCGAAGGAACTGATTTTGAGAAGATTGTGGAAGGCTTCCTGCCCTCTTAAGATAAAACTGACCTGATGTTCGACCAGTTTTTTACTGCGCTGGATATTTTCACCGTAGGCCGGATTGGCCAGGACTTCCTGCATAAGGGATTTGGAAGTATCGTAAAGGATGCCGGCTTTTTTCTCATCGGGGACTTCCTGGTCGGTCAGGATTTTTTCCAGGTTTTGCTCGATATACTTCTGATATTTTACCCGCGAGGCCTCATTAATGAATAGACGACTGACCTTGTTGTCGACCAATTTCATGCGGGTGCGCTCGGTGAAGGGGAGATCCGCCGAACGATATAACACCATTTCGCCGCCGATTTTAATGTAAAGGTCGAAACTTAAGATGGTATCCACCCGGAGCGAGTCCAGATAGACCGGCAGGTATTTATGCTCGGCGGTGGTTTTAGGCGTTATTAACGACATCCGGGCCTTTACCCCAAAAAATTATCCAAAGCTGTTTAATCTGTCATTATATCGGCCAAAAGGGGATTTTCCATTATAAAAAAACCCCCGAAAGGGGCACTTTCGGAGGTTTTTTGCAGGAGGAGGAGTTCAAGCCGAGGCGACTAACTACGCCCCATAGTTTTTTATGGTCAAAAGGACCGTATTCAAGGATTTGGTGATATTATTCAAGACCTTGGAATAGCGTTTTAAGAGTTCACTGTATTGCCAGCGCATCTTGAAGGCTTCTTCGGGGAAATCAAACAGGTCCAGAAGGGTTTTTCGATAGATTTCGTCGATATACTTTATGACATAATAAGGATATTCGGGAAGATTCTGGTCGCTGATTTCGCCTTTGGCCAGGCGATCGCGGTAAAGTTCCACCTTTTCCAATATCACCGTTCCAAAACACCAGGGTGTCATAATGACCCCAAAGGAAGAGCCGTCCATGTAGAAATTCCGGGCAGTCCGCATAACCAGGTCGGTAATTATTTTGCGGGCGCTCAAACAGGCGATGAGTTCGGACATTCTAGGAGAGGCGTTTTCCAGCCGGGATTCGATATTTTCCAGATCCAGGCGGCATTTTTCATAAACATTTTCGAGAAATCTGTAATAATCGTCGAAATAGATTTTAATATTTTCGGAAAGAGTATAGATGTAGTACCCCTCGGCGTCGTGATGAACCTTCGGCTCCTGAACGGAGCGAAGTTTTTCCAGAGTGAATCCGCGTTGAAATTTACCTTCCAGCATAACGGCTCCTTATTCTGACTCGCTGTATTTCCGTTTGAGCAAAGTCTATGCCTCAAGACAGATATCAGGAGATTGGTTCCGAGGGCCTGGGGGCAGAAGTTTTCATTGATAGCATAACTGATTGTGTGAGTGCCGTTTGCAATTATTGAACAGCTCCTCTTGAAAAGCCCGGGAAGGAACAGGGGAGATGATGGGAAGGGACAATGCCCAAGTCGCAAGAAGGAGAATTTATGAATTCCGTTTCACATTTGCATTATTCTTTGATTGGTACTGTCGGCCTTATCAATGTCCCGTTTCCCAATTTGGCGGTTTTCAGGGAGACTCCAATGACATCGGGATGGGAATTGGGTCGAACGGCGGTATCTTCAATACCATTTTGCCGGTCTATCCCGACCTTTGGGAGGTCATTTCGGCCCTCAATTCAGCCGGGAAGGCGGATTTTGACCAGCGATACCGGCTATTCAAAAATTAAACAGGCCCATAAAAGTATTCGCAATGATGATACAAGTATTAAATAAAATGACTTAAATGACGATAGAATTTTCAATGACCAAATAAAACCAGTTTCCACTGATGATGGTGGGAGAACTGTTAGGTGCATCCGCATAAAGGGAGGAATTGCACATGCCTACTCGTAAGAGAACCACTAACCGGACGACCCGGACCCGCAAAGCGGCTCCGAAGAAGACCACGAAGAAATCCACCCCGAAGAAGAAAACCACCAAGAAGGCTTCCAGCTGGAATCGTCCTTCTCGCCGTCGGGCTTCTTCTCGCCGCAGCCCGTCCCGGCAATGGCCGAAGGTTCGCAAAGCCGCTTCAAGGAAGAACGCGACTGAACCGACGCCCACCCGCCGTAAACGGACCCGGAAGGCTTCCCCGCGCAAGACGACTCGCCGCGCGACGACTCGCCGCACGACCAGCCGCACTAATCGCCGTAACGCTCGGTGGTAGATCAACCAGGAATTTCTTCCAGTGTTTTTCGATACCCCGGCCCCACAAGGCCGGGGTTTTTATTTAGCCCAACTTATATATTGCCCCGCCGCCTGCCTCCAGACTATCATTACCGCACCATCGCAAGGAGGAAACCATGGCTCGATCCGCCGCTATTTTTCTTTGTGTCCTGTTTTGCCTCACCCCTTTCGCCTCGGCTCAAACCAATCCCGATATCTACCGGGCGATACTCGATTCTATCGGCCTGGCCGCCTCTGATATCGGTTTCCGGCCGCAGGGGTATTGGAATCGCTTCCCTCTGGACATTCCTTACCGCCTGACCTCGTTCGACGATTTGTTTGCCGAGCCCTGGCGTCTTTACGATTATTCCCTGACGATGGCGAACTCCGTGGAAAGATATTTAAACCCGCAGTACCTTGATAGCGTTTCCACCGCGCTTTACAGCCTCACCTATTCGGTCGGGGTCGACCGGAAACTGGGCGGTTTTCGAGGTTATGGAGCCAATCTGATCGATGTCGAGGACACGCTTCGCCCCCTGGAAAACGCCCTGGAGCGGCTATTTCTTATGGGCGGGACCGAACCGTCATATTATTCCTTTGGTAGTAAAGCCGAATATCCCGATTATAAGACGGCCCTGGCCGCCCTGAAAACAAAATTAAATTTCCGAACCCAAAGAATTCTGGGCCGGGCAATTATCAATTTGACCGATATAATTCGCTGGCGAAATCTGGCTTTCAGGAGATGCGAGCCCGAAATTATGCGGGAGGTTTTCAAGATTCGCACCCTGGCAAAAACCCAGGGCGACGGCACGGTCTATTATCCCGAAATCGATGATATCGCCGCGACCGTGGATTATGCTTCCCTGCATTATGCCGCGCTCAAGGCGGCCGCCCTGGCCGAAGAACTGGCCGATTCTCTGTCCCCGGGGGCTATTCCGGCCGACCTGATATTTGAATTGGAAACGCCTTTTGGAAAATTGGCCATTTTGGGCTCGGACGCTCTTGTCGCTGAAAGGAAATATGATTGTCAGAATTCTCTTTTAATAATCGATGCGGGTAATGATGGGATTTTTGCAGACGGATGCGGAGCGACCTCATCTCCGGATAACCCGGTTTCCATCTTTATTGATCTTGGCGGCGATGACAAATATATCGTCGGATCGAATACTCCTTCCCAGGGAACCGGCATTCTGGGCATAGGGTTGCTTTTTGATCAAAGCGGGAATGATACCTACCAGGCCAAGGATTACGCTCAAGGTTGCGGATTTTTGGGCGTGGGAATTCTTTTTGATATTGCCGGTGATGACAAGTATGAAGCGGCGGAATCGGCCCAGGGAGCGGGGTATTTCGGGATAGGATTATGTTTCGACGCTTCCGGCAAGGACGCTTATTATCTCTTTGGCGACGGCCAGGGAATGGGCGGGATAGGCGGCGGAGTGGGGATTCTGGGAGATTATTCCGGGGATGATTCTTACAAGGCCGAACCCTATGCCTCGGTTTACGACCGTTCCGATTACCATTCGGAGCACAAGATAAATGGAAGTTCGGCCCAGGGAGTGGGTTTCGGGCGGCGCGGCGACGGTTCCGACGGACATTCCTGGGCGGGAGGGCTGGGGGCGATAATAGATATTTACGGCAATGACCATTATCATTCCGGCAACTGGTCGCTGGGTTGCGCGTACTGGTTTGCGACCGGGATTGCGATCGATATGCACGGTGATGATTTTTACGAATCCTGTTATTTTACCCAGGGCTCGGGAGCCCATTATTGCAACGGCATACTAATCGATGAGGCAGGCAATGACCGTCATGAGTTATTCGAGACGGCTGGGGCCGGGTTGGGATTCGGGTGGGATTTCACCAATGCCTTTTTGATTAATATCGGCGGGGATGACTCCTATCGGGCAAAAATGATATCCATGGGTCTGGCCCAGATACGTTCCAATGCTTTCTTAATTGATATCGGGGGTGATGATAAATATATGCTGGGAAAGGATACGCCCGGTCTGGGGGAAGCCACCCCTCGAGACGACTATAAGCGTCCGGGCCTCTTGGCGCCTTTTTACACCTATTGTAATTCTCTGGGCTGTTTTATCGATATTGGCGGGCAGGATAGATATTTCACTTTCGATATTCAGGGTCAGATTCTGGGTCATTCTCGGGCGGCGGACAATAAATTCTGGTTGGCCCCGGCCCGGAATGATTCCACCTATGGCGCCGGGAATTTTGGAGTCGGCCGGGATTGCGACTCGGGGACAATTCCTGAAATCGAAAAATGGCGAAAGGTTATTGAATAATTATTGAAGCCCTGGTTCAAATACGGCCGTGACCTGGCCCGAAGTTACCCAGGTCAGGCCGGGAAATTTTTCTGACAGAAATTCTATTTCTTTTCACCTCTAAGCAGGGACCATTTTAGAAAAGGCGGGGTGACCAGCGTGGTCACTATGACCATTATTACAATGGCGGAATATTCTCCGGGACTAACCAGTGGTTCCTCACCGATATATATTTTGGCTCCGATTCCGGCAAAAATCAACCCCACTTCGCCGCGAGGGACCATACCCAGCCCCACGGCCAGGCGGTTGGTTACTTTATCGAATATGGCCAGCGAACAGGCCTGCTTGCCGATGAATGCCGCCAGCGTAATGGCCCCGGCCAGGAGCAGAATTTCTATCTGCCCGAAAGTAGCCAGGTCAACCATCATTCCCATCCGGACAAAAAATATCGGAATCAGGAATAATCCGATCGGTTTTATAAGTTCTTCGATATGGTGTTCGCCTCGTTCCGTGAACTCTTTATAATGGACTTTATCCAAAACCAATCCGGCCGCAAAAGCCCCCACAATTGGGGCCAATCCGATAGCGCCGGCCAGAAAAGCGAATACGAAGCAAATCATTAAGGCGGCGGATAAGAGAATCCCCTCTGATTTAAGCCGACTTCCAATTTTAAAGACCCGAGGCATAGCCAAACGGCCGATGACAACGGCCGCGGCCACGAAGCCGAAGGCCTTGGCAAGGATGAGAATCACATTTCCCAGGCCGAGCGTGGTTCCGCTCGAGGCGGCCTGGATGACGCCTATCACTACAGCCAGGATTATTAATCCCAGAATGTCGTCGATTACCGCAGCCCCCAGAATTATCTTGGCCTCCCGGCTTTTTATTTTATCCAGGTCTTTCAGGACCCGGGCGGTTATTCCCACCGAAGTAGCCGTCAGGGTAGCGCCGATGAAGATATGGACATAAATTGAGGACTCCGGAAGTAACCAGGCTCCCACCCCCCAGCCCAGGAAAAAGGGGAGAACGACGCCGAATAAGGCCACCAGGAGAGAGGTGAAGCCGACGCTTAACATCTCATCTAAGGATGATTCCAGCCCAACCTCAAAGAGAAGTATAATTACTCCCAATTCGGACAATACTTCCAGGGTCAGGCTGTGCTTAAAGGGCTCGAAAGTATCCACCCCCACTAAAACCAGATTTCCGATTATTATACCAAAGAGAAGTTCCCCCAGGACGGCCGGTTGATGAAATCTTTCCAAAAGATCGCCGCCCAATTTGGCGGCCAACAGGATAATTATCAAACCCAGGAGAACGTCGGCGATTTCGCCACCATGACCGCCGGAAGCGGCTCTTGCTTGATCGGCACCCCAGGTTAAGGTGTATAAAATGTATCCTGTTAAAATCGCCAGGAGTCGAAGGTATCTTTTGTCGCGCAGAATCCGCATTATTATCTCCCCATCCTTAATTCATGCTCAAAATCAAAAAATAGGCAAGTTTCGGCAAGGGGGCAAGCCATTTAACGGCAGTTCGGAAGATTAGGGACTTCTGCTCTCGGGGATGGGCCGAGACCGGCAAAAACGGCTTGCCAAGTCCCTGCCCCTGTGATATACTTAAGGCCTTGCGCCGGAAAGTTAACCCAAGGAACAAGTGATGCCGGCCAGAGTATAAAGCCATAGAATATTGCAAATTTACAGGAAGGAATTATGAGGAAAATCGGTATTGCGTCGACATTAATTCTTTTTCTCTGTGCCGGGGGCATTTCGCTGACGGGTTGCGGCGGCAATCCGGATGAGGAATTGGTGGCAAAAGTGGGGGATGCCAAAATCCTGGCCAAAGATCTCAATGAGGCCTTTCAGCAGACTTCGGGCCGTTTTGTCACTTTCGATGATGAGTTGAGACGCCGTCAGGCTCTCCTGGATACGCTCATTATTCAGCAATTATTGATCCAGGAAGCCTATAAGCACAATATCGACGATCTGGAGGAAGTCAATCGCCTGGTATTGGCCAACAAGGATAAATTCCTGTTGGATATTCTCTACCTTCGTGAAATCGAGGACAAGGCCGTAATCAAGGAAGACGAACTGAAAGACTGGTACGAGAAATTAGAATATAAATATAAGGCTTCGCATATTCTATTCCGCTCTGAAGACACGGCCCTGATGGTTCTGGATTCGCTCCAGAAGGGCGGTATTTTTGAAGATTTAGCTCTGCGTTTTTCCGTGGACCCTTCGGCCCAGCGGAATCGCGGCGATCTCGGATTCTTTGCCTGGGGACAGATGCTTCCGTCATTCCAGGATGCCGTTTATAAAATGAAACCTGGCGAAATTTCGAAGCCTTTTAAGACTCGTTTTGGCTGGCATATCGTGAAAATGGTAGAAAAAATTCCCAATGAAGAACGACGCAGTTATGAGAGTATCCTGGATCAAATGGAAACCGCCGCCAAGAATACTAAAAAGGGCGTTCTTCTGGAGGCTTATAATGATTCCCTGCGCGCCCGTTATCCGGTTACGGTAGATAAGGCAACGGTCGAATATGTTTTCCACAAAAGAGATATTCTATATCCTCCCCAGGTAATAGCTACTCTGCCTCGAAATGATTTTGACTTGAATCAACTGGACAGAAACGATAAGGAGTTGGTTCTGGCATCATGGGATGGCGGGCAAATGACCCTGGGCGAATATCTGGTGCAGGTGCAAAATCCGATGGTCAAGCAGAATATGCGGATTCCCAATCTGGACGATTATGAGGGCCTGGCGGAGTTTATTTTTCAACTGAATGTGATGGATCTCCTGGCGGCCGAGGCTCGTCGCAAGGGTCTGGAAAACGACCCGGAATACCTGCGGAAAATCAAGAAATTCAAAGAATTGGCCATGGCCGATATTATGCAAAATGATTCCCTCCCTCTCGGCGAAGCGGTGGATGAGGGGCAGATGCGTCAATATTATGAAGACAATATTGACGAATTTCGCGAGGAACCTTCCATTCATGTCCATGAAATACTACTTTCTTCGGAAGCCGATGCTGTAAAATATCGCAAGCAGATCCGCACTTTCAATGAATTCAAAGATGTCGCGGCGCGGGTAACGGAACGTCCCGGCAAACGCGAGGTCCAGGGCGATTTGGGGTATATCAAGTTGAAATATTTCCCCGATTTATACAGTGAAGCCGACCGGGCATCATTGGGGTCGGTCGCCGGCCCGATTAAAATGGCCAACGGCAAATTCTCGCTGGTTTATATCGTGGACAAGAAAGCCGAAGAACTGAAAGATTTCAGTATGGTACGTCGTCAAATCAACGATAAACTCGAAAAAGAGCGTCGCCACAAGGCATTTTCCGATTGGGTTGACGGCAAGAAAAAAGAGGTCAGCGTCGAGATTTTCGAGAATAATGTCAGGGCCACGGTTGACAAAGACAAATATGCCGCGCCTGACAGCGTGACCAGAGGATAATTTATGGTAAGACGCTGTGTTTTGTTTATTTGTCTGATCCTGGCCGCCATTGATACAGCCCCGGCCCAGGAAGCTGTCGAGAATATCGTGGCTATTGTCGGCCGCGAGCCGATTTTGACTTCCGAGTTGGCGGCCCAGATACAACTTCTGGCCATTCAACGCGGGATTCGCCCCAAGGATCAGGAGGAACTTCGTCAATTCCAGGAACAAGTCCTGCAGGATCTAATCGCCGATCGTTTACTTTTGATAGAAGCCCGCAAGGACACCAGCATCAAGGTCACGGATCAGCAGGTCGATGATGCCGTCGATGACCATATCTCCAATCTTATCTCGCAGTTTCCTTCCGAAGATGTATTTCTTCAGGAGTTGGCACGCGAGGGCCTGACGTTGCGGGCCTTTAAGAAACGACTTCGCCCCGAAATGGAAAACCAATTGCTGCGGCAGTTAATTATCAACCGCAAATTGTCGTCTATATCCATCTCGAACCAGGAAGTGGCCGAATTTTACAAATTGAATCGTGATTCCATTCCGATACAGCCGGAGGCGGTTCGTCTGGCCCATATACTGGTTACTTTCCAGCCTTCAGGTGCCACGGAGGATTCGGCGCGTCTCTTGGCCGAAAAAGTACGCCAAAATGCAGCCGCGGGAGCCGATTTCGCGGTTCTGGCGGCGACTTATTCCAGCGGGCCGGGGGCCTTGACGGGCGGCGATTTGGGGCTGGTTGCCCGCGATGACGTTATTCCCGATTTCGGTCGGGTCGCTTTCAATCTTCAGCCGAACGAGATTTCCGGCGTCTTTCGTACCGAATATGGTTACCACATAGTCAAATGTGAGGAAAGCCGGGGTGATAAATCGCGCTTAAGACAAATATTGTTCGAGGTCAGGCCGACTGCGGCCGACTCGCTGTTGAGTTATAAATTGGTCGATTCCCTGCTCATGGAGATTGAAAAGGGGACAGGATTTGCCGAATTGGCGAAGGTTTTTTCGGCTGATGACGAATCCCGAAAGCAGGGAGGGGAGCTGGGGTGGTTTGCGATAGCGAATCTCCCTCCGACATTTGCCGAAACGGTGGAGAATATGACCGATACCGGCCAGGTGAAGGGGCCGGTATCATCGGAGTACGGATTGCATATCTTGAAGTTATTGGAGCATCAGGAGTCCCGCGCGATAACTTATGAAAGTGATTTCGATCGCATAAAGGGCATGGCCCGCCAGGCGAAAACCGGCGAAGTCGTGGCCGCCTGGCTGGAGGAACTTAAAGAAGGGACTTACGTCGAAATCCGAAGCCTTCCAGGAAACTGACACATGCGCCTGGACCTGTTTTTATCCAAAGTTGGCCTGATAAAACGTCGTGCCATAGCCAAGGAATTGGCCGACAACGGATTAATTAAAATCAACAGTCAGTCCGGCAAGGCCGGCAAAGAAATAAACGAAGGCGATATTATTGCCGTCAAAGGCAAACGGGCCTTTGTGGTTGAGGTCAAAAAAATCCCGGGAGGTTCGGTCAAAAAAGAGGCTCGGCAGGATTATTTTAAGATTCTGGAGAATACGGCCGGGCCGGAAGAGGAATGAGCGACTGCATCATAGGGCGGGGATTTAGGCTTGCTTTTTGCAAAAAAAATGGCGTAATTAGCCGCAGAGGCAATTATCAATAATATGAACAGGAAATCAGTGCCACATAATAATATGATTCAGGGAGAGGTATGAAAATCACCGAGGATTTTAAGGGCGATGTTGCCATAATCGGGCTTGAGGGGAAGGTAATGGGAGGTCCTGACGCTACCATTTTCCATGGCAAACTTCATGAGTATTCAAATTCCGGCAAGAAAAAAGTTGTGGTCAACCTGGCCAAAGTGGAATGGATGAGTTCGGTGGGGCTGGGGATGCTAATTTCGGCTTTGACGACCATGAAAAACAACAGCGGTCAATTGCATCTGGCCAACGTGACGGAAAACATCGAATCGCTACTGACCATAACCCGGCTGGTGACCATTTTCCAGACCTTTGATACTGTCGAGGATGCCATTAAGGCTTTCAAATAAGTAATCGCAGCTTAAATAATTTTTATTATTTGCGGGCAGGTGCATTCTCTGCCCGTATTTATTTTGCCCCTGACTTTATACTTGCCGCCTTCTCGATGAAGGTTATATTGGGATTCTTCTTATGGAGACAATTCAAACCGTTCTGGATAGATTAAACCCCGCCCAGCATCAGGCGGTGATCACGACTGAAGGTCCTCTACTGGTCGTGGCCGGGGCCGGCTCGGGCAAGACCCGGGTTTTGACGAGCCGGGTGGCCTATATTCTATGGCAGCGGTTGGCCGAACCCTATAATATTCTGGCCGTCACCTTTACCAATAAAGCCGCCCGCGAAATGAAGGAGCGGATAACCGGACTGCTCGGGGTCGATATCCGGTCCCTGGTGGTTTCGACTTTTCATTCCTTTTGCGCCCTGTTGTTAAGGCGGGAATCCCAAGCCGCCGGAATAAAGGCCGGTTTTACGATTTTCGATGAGGACGATGCCCTGGCGCTTATCAAGAATTGCCTGACAGAACTGAAAATCGATCGGAATCAATTTACGCCGCGTTCTTTGCGGCGGAAAATCTCGGATGCCAAAAACCGCATGGAGGACGCCTCGGCCTATGCCGCCAAAGCCTCCGGCTATTTCGAAACCCGTTCCGCGGCGGTTTATACTCTTTATGAGAAAAGACTCCAGGAGTGCGGTGGACTTGATTTTGACGACCTCATTTTCCGCGCGGTACGACTCCTGGAAAGCAATGAAGCAGTCCGGCAAAATTACCAGAATCGTTTTAAATATATCCTGGTCGATGAATACCAGGATACCAACCACAGCCAATATCGGCTTCTTAAATATCTGGTCGGCGCGGCCCGGAATATTTGCGTGGTCGGGGATGAGGATCAATCCATTTATGGCTGGCGCGGCGCCGATATTACCAACATCCTGAATTTTGAAAAGGATTTCCCCGGCGCCCAGGTAATCAAACTGGAAGAAAATTATCGCTCGACCGGAAATATCCTGGAAGCGGCCTCGGCGGTCATTTCCAACAATACCCAGCGAAAAGCCAAGACTCTTTTCACTCGTCAGGATCGGGGTGAACCGGTTTATTTGATCATGACCGATTCCGCCGGTGACGAAGCCCAGGCCATAGTGGAGTTGGTTAAAGATAATCTCGCCCGCTTTACTCTGAATGAAATGGCCATTCTTTATCGCACCAACGCGCAATCGCGGGCTTTCGAAGAATTTTTCCGGCGCCTGAATATCCCGTACCAAATAATCGGCGGGACTGCCTTTTACCAGCGAAAAGAGATAAAAGATATCCTGGCCTATTTGAAACTGATGGTAAATCCCAGCGATGATGTCGCCTTTGCGAGAATCATAAATTATCCCCGTCGAGGCATCGGTGACACCTCCCTGGCTCATTTACGCGAGTTTGCTTCGGCCCGGAGATTATCCCTGCTGGGAGCCTGCGCCGTTATTAATGATTGCGGGGCGCTGGGGGGGCGGCCCCAGAAGGCTCTGGCGGATTTCGCCGCCTGGCTGGGGAATTTTCAGGAATCGCACCGACATCAGAATATCGCCGATTTGGTGCGATCCCTGGTGGATGAGCTGCGATTGGCCGAGGAATTAATAACCGAAGATTCTCTTCTGGGGCGGGACAGGGTGGCGAACGTGGAGGAATTCATTAACGCCGCCCGGGAATATTCACAAAATCAGCCGGAATTCAGCCTGGAAGGTTTCCTGGCTGAAATTGCTCTCTACGCCGATATCGACAGTTACCGGGAAATCGACGACAAATTAACCCTGATGACGCTGCACGCCGCCAAGGGACTGGAATTCAACGCGGTCTTTATGGTCGGCCTGGAGGAGGGGCTTTTCCCCCTTAATCACCGTGTTGAAGATCAAATGGACCTCGAGGAAGAGCGACGACTTTTTTATGTCGGCGTTACGCGGGCCAGAAAAACACTCTATATTTCTTTTGCCGGCCAGCGGGCCCGCAATGGCGTTCCCTCGGGGCCGCCTTCACGATTCTTAAGCGAACTTCCCCCGGCCTTATTATCACCCCGGGATCTCCGCCGCCAGGTTTCTGCCGGCTATGGTCGGGTGGCGACCCTGACCCGGGCGGAGATGCCGCACGACAGCAGCGCCTCATCGCCTTCCGGGTATCATTATGAATACGAGGAAGAGGAAGCCATCAGGCACGGGCGGGTGGTTCAGCATCCCACCTTCGGGCGGGGAACGGTTATTTCGGTCGAGGGTCGCGGGGAAAATATGCGCCTGGAGATAAATTTCCCCGGGCTTGGCGTCAAAAAAATCATTGCCAAATACGCACGTCTTAAGATAGTCGGCTGACGTAATTCTGTCCAATTTTTGCCCATCGAATAGGCTTAAGCGTCGGTCTCTTGAATCCGATAAAAAACCTAAATGTCTTCTCGAACTATTTCTAACCTGGAGAGATTTAATGGATTCATCGACGCCCAAAGATGTCGTTGCCGGATTAAGCCAGATTGGAGCTTTGCCCCAGACTTTGGCCGCCGTTCTGAAAGTACTTAACGATCCCAATTCCGGAGCCAAGGAAATCGGACGGGTGATTTCGTCCGATGTTTCCCTGACCACCCTGGCGCTTAAGATGGTCAATTCGGCTCATTACGGAAGGCACCGCCGGGTGGCCCGTATTTCCGAGGCGGTCTCGCTGATGGGGATAAACAGCCTGAAAGTTCTGGCCCTGTCCAGTTCCGTTTTCAGTCTGATGACCAAGGGGGAATTGGCCGAGAGAAGCAATATCAAGAGAATTTGTCGCCACCTTATCGAAGTCGGTGTCACGGCTCGCCGTATAAGCGAGGCCACCGGCAGCGGCGATCCCGAGGAAGCCTTCGTGGCGGGGATTCTTCACGATGTCGGAATTGTCATCATGATTCTGCATTTTCGGGAAAAGTATTTCGACATGATCGCCAATTTGAACGCCCGTAAGCAAGGCCTGTTGACTTCGGAAAAGGAAACATTCGGCTTTACCCATTGCGAGGTGGGCGCGGAATTGATTGAAGCCTGGAAAATGCCGCCCAAATTAGCGTTCGTCGCCCGGCATCATCATAACACCGACGAGGCCCGTATCATCCCCGATGAATCCGTTCTGAATGACATTATCGCCCTGGCCGACCGCATCACGCTGGGCCCGTTCGATGAAACCCGAACCGATATCGAGGCCAATATAGAATTCATTCATACCGTTTCGGGGAAATTGAACCTCACTTATGAGGCGCTTAATATGATTCGGAAAGAATCCATCGTCCAATCCATAAAACTCTCGCAGTATCTGGAAATCGATGTCGGCGATCTGATCGATATCCTCACTGACGCCAATAATAAATTGGCCGAGTTGTATATTTCGCTGGAAAAACTCTATCTGGAAAAACAGGAACTTCTGAAAAGGCTGGAAGCCAATATTCCGGAGGCCGTGGAAGTTCCCGTCTGACGGCGCCTTACGATTGCAACGCCCTGGCCCAATGAGGTTTGTCTTGAGCCGGGGCTTTCTTTTTTGGGAAAATGCTTACTTCTTTGCGGCAAATTGATTAAATTAAAGGTTGTCTAAAATTATTGGGGAATGAAAGTGAAAATTGATTATAGTGACGAGAAAATCGAAGTCAAACCGGCGTTGCCGGTGCTACCGCTGCGGGATATAGTCATTTTCCCGCATATGATTTATCCTCTCCTGGTGGGGCGGCAGTTTACCGTCTCGGCTCTGCAGGAAGCCATGATATTGGATAAGCATATATTCCTGTGTGCGCAGAAAAGTCCGGCCGTGGAAAACCCGGGACGGGACGATTTGCACGAGACGGGTGTCATTGCCCGAATTCTTCAGGTGATGAAACTGCCCAATGGGACTCTTAAGGTATTGGTCGAGGGACTGATAAGAGCCCGAATTCGGGCCCTTAAAAAGACCGGGAGTTTTTTCACGGGCAGAATACAGGTTATTCCAATCGACCGCACTCGCGATAAGGAAACGGAAGCTCTCTCACGCATGGTTTCCGAACTTTTTACCCAGTATGTGCGACTTAATCGAAGAATGCCGGAAGAGATACTCCTGTCCATTTCTTCCGTGAATGATTATCAGCGCCAGTCGGATACTATCGCGGCCCACCTCTTGCTGAAAATGGAAACGAAACAGGATCTCCTGGAACTGGAAACGGTCAAACGGCAATTTGAACGTCTCTCCGAAATTCTTCGTTCGGAGCTGGAAATACTTCAATTGGAGCAGAAAATCGACGGCTCGGTGCGGGAATCACTCTCCAAGGACCAACGCGAATTTTACTTGAAACAGCAACTTAAGGCCATCCGCGAGGAATTGGGCCAGGCCGACGATGTTACTAATGAAGTTGATGACCTGTATGAAAAGCTGACCAAACTGGCGGCGCCTCAGGAGGTTAAAGAAAAGGTCGAGGAAGAGATAAAGAAACTATCCAAGATGCACCCCTATTCGGCCGAATCGGCGGTGGTGCGTGGCTATGTGGATTGGATAGTTGGTCTGCCCTGGAATATTTATACCCAGGATCGACAGGATTTCGGCAAGGTCAAATCGATTCTCGACGGGGATCATTATGGTCTGGACAAGGCCAAGAAGAGAATTTTGGAGCATCTGGCCGTTTTGAAAGTGGCCGGCAAGGTAAAAGGCCCGATCCTGTGTCTGGTGGGCCCGCCGGGGGTGGGGAAGACTTCGCTGGGTCGCTCCATCGCCCGGGCGCTGGACAGGAAATTTGTCAGGATGTCATTGGGGGGCATTCACGATGAGGCCGAAATTCGGGGGCACCGCAGAACCTATATCGGATCCCTGCCGGGGCGGATTATTCAATTGCTAAAAAAGGCCGGCTCGGCCAACCCGGTTTTCCTTCTGGATGAAGTCGATAAAATCGGGCGCGATTTTCGCGGCGACCCGGCGGCGGCCCTGTTGGAGGTGCTCGACCCGGAACAGAACATGACTTTTTCCGATAATTATCTTGAAGTCGACTTCGATTTATCCAAGGTGCTTTTCGTCACGACGGCCAACTCCACGGCAGGCATACCGCCGGCTTTGATGGACCGCATGGAAATCATCAATCTGCCGGGTTACCTGGAACATGAAAAAGTGCACATTTTCCGCGATTACCTTTTGCCCAAGGTTAAAAATGAACTTGGCCTGGAGAATATCAAAACGGAATTCAATGATGCGTCCGTCAATGAAATTATCCGCGATTACACCCGGGAATCGGGTGTTCGGGAACTGGAGCGGCAATTAAATTCCCTTTTAAGAAAAACCGCCCAGAAAATTGCCGAAGGGAACAAGCATAAATCATTTCCCTTCAACGCCCGCAGGATTAATGAACTTCTGGGGGCCCCCAAGTATCTCCATACCGACATCAAGGCAGTCCCCGAGCCGGGATATGCGGTCGGCCTGGCCTGGACCGAATCCGGCGGCGAAGTGCTTCCCATTGAAGTTTCCCTGATGAAGGGTTCGGCCAAACTGACACTGACGGGTAAACTGGGTGAGGTCATGCAGGAGTCGGCCTCGGCGGCGGTTTCGTACATCCGCAGTCATGCCGAAAAATTCGGGCTATCCCCTGAATTTTTCGATAAAATGGAGATGCATATTCATGTTCCGGAAGGGGCTGTCCCCAAAGATGGACCGTCGGCCGGAATAACCATCTTAATCGCCGCTCTGTCCGCCCTGACCCATACCGCCATCAAACCCAACCTGGCCATGACGGGCGAAATTACGCTGACCGGCGATGTCCTGGCCATAGGCGGCCTGAATGAAAAGCTCCTGGCGGCCAAACGCTCGGGGATGAAGGATATTATCATTCCTTTCCGGAATAAAAAGGATTTGCCGGAATTGCCCCCGGAGTTGGTGAAAGGTCTGAACCTGATCATGATAAAGAAAATCGATGAAGCCATAAGAATCGCCTTTGACAACCATGCGGGTCGCAAAATTAAAACCGAGCCGTCGGAAAAAAAGATCGGCCCGGGCGCTTCACCCGGCTTATACTAACGCGGTTTCATATATAACCGGACGAATTATTATGGCGAAATCTGCCGGATATTTTGGGTCCTATAACAACGTCCGGGATATTCCTGACGACGGGAGGCCTCAAATTGCCTTTGCGGGACGATCCAACGTGGGGAAATCGACCCTTTTAAATGAACTGGTGGGACGCAAAAATCTGGCGATTGTCTCCAAAACTCCGGGGCGAACACGCATGATAAATTTTTTCCTTATTGACGAGCGGTATTTTCTGGTGGATTTGCCGGGATATGGCTACGCCAGGGTCCCGGAAAAAATGAAGATCGGCTGGGGCAAAGCGGTTGAAGGATATCTAAATGGAGTAAAAAACCTGAAAGGCCTTATCCTGCTTCTGGATTGCCGCCGCGATATCACCGATTATGACCGGATGCTGGTGGATTATTTGGATGACCGTAGAATAAATTATATTATCGTCCTGACCAAGGGGGACAAGTTAAGCAAAAGCCGTCTGATGTTGAAAGCGCAGCAAACCGAAACGGATCTGAAACGCACACCCTTTCTTTTTTCTTCGCTGACAGGTTTGGGAAGAAAGTACTTAAAGGATTGGATCTTAAGGACGGTGGCATCGCAATAGAGGGCGAACGATTGAATGGAGAAAATAATGGGCAGGAATATCATTGTCGTCGGTTGCCAGTGGGGTGATGAAGGAAAAGGGAAAGTGGTCGATTTATTGGCGGAGAAATCCGATATAATCGCCCGTTTCCAGGGCGGGGCCAACGCCGGGCATACCATTCATATCGAAGATAAAAGATTAATTTTGCACCTGGTGCCGTCCGGTGTCACCCATCCCGGCAAGATTTGTTACATCGGCAACGGTGTCGTGGTCGACCCCTTCGGTCTTCTGGAGGAAATCGATTCCCTGCACACCCAGGGGATAGATACGGCCGGGAGATTATTTATCTCGGCGGCGGCCAACCTGGTCATGCCGTATCACAAACTAATCGATGCCATTGAGGAAAACCGTCGCGGGGGCGATTGCCTGGGCACGACTTTGCGCGGGATAGGTCCGGCCTATCGCGATAAGGTGGCCCGATGGGGTATCCGGGTGGCCGATCTTCAGGTTCCTCAAAGGCTCCGGGCTAAACTGGATAACCAGGTTAAAACCAAGGCGGAATATCTGGCGGGAAATACCGATGAGCGAGCCGACATGAATAAGACGTACGACGCCTTAATGAATATTGCGCCGCGTTTCCGGGAGATCATGGTCGATGTCTCTTTGGAACTCCAAAAACAATACCGCCAGGGTAAAAAGATACTTTTTGAGGGCGCCCAGGGGGCGATGCTGGATATCGATTTAGGAACGTATCCCTTTACCACTTCTTCCAATACCACGGTCGGGGGGGCGTTGACCGGGTTGGGGGTGGGGCCTTCCATGATCGGCGAGGTGATGGGGATTGTCAAAGCATACACGACTCGTGTCGGCGGGGGTCCCTTTCCGACGGAGTTGATGGATGATATTGCCGTGTGCCTTCGCGAGGCCGGGAGCGAATATGGCGCCACCACGGGAAGAGCGCGGCGGGTCGGCTGGCTGGATTTGGTGTCGCTTCGCCACGCCTGCCGTATCAACGGCGTGGATAGTATCGCCGTGACCAAACTCGATGTTCTGGGATGTCTGGAAAAGATTCAAGTCTGCACTCAATATGAAAACGATGGATTTGTCGGCGAGGATGTCCCTCTGGATCTGGCTACCTTGAGTCAGGTAAAACCGGTTTACCGGGAATTTCCCGGATGGAAATCGGATATTTGCGGCATCACCGATTATTCTCAATTGCCGGCGGCGGCTCGGAATTATCTGGATTTTATTGCCGAGGCCCTGGGAGTCAGGATTGCCCTGGTCTCGACCGGCTCGCGCCGAAGCGATACGATTATGATGAATGACTAAAATCTGCACTGGAGTAATCCATGAAAGGTGCAATGTTGATTTTTGCGATGGGGCTACTGGTGGTTTCGACAATTATTTTTTGCGGTAACCCGGTTTCAAAAATTGATGATAAGGAAATAATCCCGCTTAAAGTCGGCAATTGGTGGGAGTTTGATGTTTGTACGACCTACAGTGATGGATTCTTAAGCGATACCGTTTTGGATACTCTGGTAATCACCAGGGACACATTAATCAACGATACTTTATGGTACATTTCCGATTGGGTCAAAAGTAAAAAGGTCGGTTCACAGGGCATTTGGGCGAATTTTTCCGACGGGTTATGGATTAAGGCGGTCGAGGAATCCTATCTGTGGATAAAATATCCCACTCGCGAGGCGGACACCAATGTTGTCACCGGGTCGATGGGAATTAATATTTATATAACGACTATTTCAGAAGACAGCACCATAGAAGTTCCCGCCGGCGAATTCGCCGCCTGTTTGTACCAGATTTCAGTAGCGCATACGCTTGAATATCCGGATACCGTCATCGCCGGCGAATTGTCTTACGCGCCGGGAGCAGGGCCTGGTCAATTTACGTATTATCTATATAATTACGGCGATCCCCAACCCTTTCGAACGACCCGTTTGCGATTGAAATCATATCATTTGGAATAGTGCCTTTTCGTCCCGGACCGGCATTTTATCCGGCGGCGCAAAAATGGCGGTGGCGACTATATTACCTTTCGCAATTTCATACGATTTTCGGACGTATGGAAAAAGATCGGGAATAGGTCCTTTTCTCTCAAGTCATTGTGACACAATTGCATGTCGGGTTGATTCTGGCCCCGGGCTTCCGGTCGGCATACCCCTTGCGTAATTTATTTTTCGGTTGACGGTCATTCTTCAGCTTCCCTAATGATGGCTGTGGCAAGCGGTGCCACAAAATGCCACTATCTTTTCTCAAGGCCAGAGGGCCCGTTGCAAGAGGGGATAACGGGCCCTTTGTATTTGCCTTTTGGCCCCCGGAACTATAAAATTAACGTATCAACACAGAGGTGAGATTATGCGTTCGCTGAAGAACAAGGTCGTTGTCATTACCGGAGCCGGCCGGGGGATTGGTGCGGCTCTGGCGGTTCATTTCGCCCGCCATAAATGCCGCCTGATTTTGGTGGCTCGTAATAAGACTCGATTGCAGAGGGTAGTCGGCGATTTGGAACCGCTTGGTTCGGGATGCCTGGCGCTGGCTATCGATATAACCTCTCCCAAAGGGATGCAAAAGGTAGTATCTCGGGCGGTGAAAGAATTCGGGGGAATCGATATCTTTGTCAACAATGCCGGAGTGGGGATACACAAACCGATTGAGGAGACCACCGATAAAGAATATGAGGCGATAATGGACACCAATCTTAAGGCGGTTTTTTATTCCTTTCGGGAATTGATTCCTCTCATGCGGCGGCAAGGGGGCGGCCAGATAATCAACATATCATCGGGGGCAGGGAGAATCGGGATGCCGGGAATGGCCGTTTACGCCGCCTCCAAAGCGGCTCTGAATATATTCTCGGAATCCGTAGCCGGGGAAGTCCGCAATGATAATATAAAAGTATCTGTCCTGGCGCCGGCCTCGGTGGATACTAACTTCATGTCGAACCTATCGGGGAAGTCAAAATCCCCGTCAAAGGCCGCGCAAAAACTTGCCGTCGACGATGTGGCCGAGGCGGTGATTTATCTGGCCCGGCAAAATGCCAATGCCTGGACCTCGCTGGCCGATTTGCGGCCGTTACTTGTAAAAAAATAGCCGCTATGAACGCGCCTTGTAATTATCACGGAAAGTAGTATATTATATGCGGCTATCGGGTTAACGAGGGAGTGAAAGATGTCGGGATTAATATGCTGGAATTGCGGGAAAACGACGGGTGTCGAAGGGCGCCCCTCGCGCAACGATTATTGTCCCCATTGCCAATCGGACCTGCGCTGTTGCCGGGGCTGCCGCTTTTTTGATCCCTCGGTGCGCTGGCACTGCCGGGAACCGATCGACACATTCGTATCCGAAAAGGACAAGGCCAATTTTTGTGATTGGTTCCAGGCACGCCAGGCGGTGCATTCCGCAGGGAAAATAATTCGCAATCTGGACGGTAAAGACGCCAAGAAGAAGGCTTTCGACGACCTCTTTAAGGACTGAAAAGTCGGATATTAAATCTTAGAATTTAAATTATAGAGAATAAAAAAACCGCCGGGCGATTCCCGGCGGTTTTTATTATTTGGCGACCTATTTGCGCACGTGAATTAACTCCCTGTTATCCTCGGCCGCGTCTCGCATCCGGCGCAGGGCTTCTTCAAAACTGAGCGCTCCGCCCTGAAGTTCTGAAGGATAATCGGCATTTTCGGTCAAAGTCTTGTGGTAGGCTTTTTCGGCGAAATCCGGTTCGGTCGTGGCGAACAATTCCCCGGTAATTCTATCGAAATCGGGTATGAGAATGGTCCGGTTATCCACTTCGACTGTCCCGGTAATACCGGCTTTAACTTCTTTTAACAGGTCCGACGGCGGCTGTACCTGGCTTTGATCGACCGATTTGATAACATCGACACCGTCGACCAGAATACCGTAGCAAACGTTGCGGTACTCAATAATTATAATGGCGCCGCTTCCCTGACAGGTTTCCTTGCCCGGTATATCAAAGAGAGTGCTAAGACATACCAGGGGGATAATTTCATCGCGGAGGTTAAAGACCCCTTCCACGCCTCGGGGCTTATTGGGAATATTGACGGTTTTGACACGCTGGAGGACCTCGCGGACATGCTGGACATCGATGGCGTAAGAAGTCTCTCCCAGGCGATAAATCAGTATCCGCAATTCATTGGAAATACTCTGTCCTTGATTAAGTGACATATTCCCTCCAATCTAAAATCCCGCGACAGCGCCGGAAAAGGCGGTTCTTACTTGGCATTATGAACGGTTTTTATACCATTCCACGGTGCGTTTCAGACCTTCGCGGAAATCTACCGAGACATTATAATTTAAATCTTTTCGGGCTCGCTGAATATCCGCATAAGAATGTTTTATGTCGCCTCGGCGCGGGGCATCGTATTTGGCTTCGATCTTGACGCCGATAATTTCTCGGAGTAAATCCAAAAGCTGGTTTAAGGTAAATTGCCCGCCGCAGGCAATATTATAATACTTTCCGGGGGAGGCTTTGGCGGTGGTCGCCAGGAGATTGGCATTGACGGCGTTATCGATAAAGGTGAAATCGCGCGATTGGGAGCCGTCACCAAAGACCACCGGCTGTTGCCCTTTCATGAGGGCGGTTATAAATTTAGGCACGACCGCGGCGTATTCCGATTTGGGATCCTGGCGCGGACCGAAAATATTGAAATAGCGCAGGCAGACGGTTTCCAAGCCGTATAAATCGTAAAAGACCTTGCAATATTTCTCATTGGTCAATTTGGATACGGCGTAAGGCGAAAGGGGATCCGGGGGCATTTCTTCATGCTTGGGCAGAGTCGGGGTGTCGCCATAGACCGATGAAGACGAGGCCATTACGAATCTTTTCACTTTTGAAATCTTGGCGGCTTCGAGGAGATTGAGGGTCCCTTCCACATTCACGGCGTTGGAAGTCAGGGGATTTTTAATGGAGCGGGGGACCGAGGGCAAGGCCGCCTGGTGAAGAATATAATCGACGCCGTCAACGGCTTCGCGCACGGTCCAGAAATCTCGGATATCACCCTCGATAATTTCTACCTGATTTTCAATTTCGGCCAAATTTTGGCGTCGGCCGGTGGAGAAGTTGTCCAGTATACGAACCTGATGGCCCTGTTTAACGAGTTCGGCGGCGATGTTGCTTCCAATAAAGCCGCCACCACCGGTTATCAAATAGCGCATGCGTAATTCCCTTCACGTTCCTTATTTACTATTCCTATATCGGCTTATGTAAGGAATATTTCTTATTTTGGGAGAAAGATTTCGGACCGGTATCGGAAAATATGGTCCGCTTTTTCCCAGTCATCGGGACGGCCGATATCGTACCAGCGACCTTGATACGGGTAAATACGGGGATTTTGCCCATACTTTATTAAGATTTTGACCAGATCCGGGAAATCGGACCGGCCCGCCGGTATCATTTTTACGGCCTTTTTATTGAAGGCATAAATGCCCATAGAGACCAGATAATTCAGAGTCGGCTTCTCGCGGTAATTTTCGATTAAACCTTCCCGGCTCTCGACAACCCCAAAATCGACTTTTACCTTCCTTTTCCTGACCGCCACGGTGGCCAGGGCCCCGCCTTTGAGATGCGATGCCATGAATCCTTTCAGGGGCAGGTCGGTTAAGATATCCCCGTTTAAAACCAGGAAGTTATTATCGAGGTTAGGGAGTAATTTTAGTGGTGATGCTGTTCCCAGCGGCTGTTTTTCCTCGGAATAGCGGATTTTCATTCCCCAGCGGGAGCCATCGCCTAGGAGCATTCTTATCAATTCGGCCTGATATCCGACCGCCAGAATGGTCTCGCGGATGCCGGCGGCCGCCAATTGCCGGAGGATGACTTCCACGATCGGGATATCGCCTACGGGTAATAACGGCTTGGGCAAAATCCGCGTAAAGGGCCGCAGGCGTTTACCTTCGCCACCCGCCAGAATGACCGCCTGTTTGATAGAACCGGCCTTAGCCAGGTCGTGCCTCCGCTAAAAAAGATAAATACGGAAATGTTACTTCGGAATATAAGTAAGATTTCCCTCGCTCGGCAATTTATTTCTCCTTTAGTATATGTGTGAGTGTCCCGGGCTTTTTTATATTGCGCCCGACCTATGCGCCCCCTAAATTTTCCCGAATTATTTAACCCCTGGAGAGGATTAATTATGTCCGAATTTGATTATATCATAGCCCGACAAGTGCTTGATTCCCGAGGAACTCCGACTATTGAAGTTGATGCTGTCCTGGCCGATGGTTCGCTGGGGCGGGCCGCGGTCCCATCGGGGGCATCTACCGGCAGCCATGAGGCCGTGGAATTGCGCGACGGGGATAAAAAGAAGTATTTCGGCAAGTCCGTGCTTAAGGCCGTCAAAAATGTCAATGAGAAAATCGCCCCAGCCATTTTATCCGGGAAAATTGACCCGTACGACCAGGTCGGTTTGGACAATTTCCTGATACGCCTGGATGGCACGGAAAACAAATCCAATCTGGGCGCCAATGCCATTTTGGGCGTTTCCCTGGCCACAGCCAAGGCGGCGGCCCAGTCGGTGGGACGATATCTTTATGAGTATATCGGCGGCGCCAATTGCAAACTGCTGCCCGTGCCGATGATGAATATCCTCAATGGCGGCAAGCACGCCGACAACAACGTTGACCTGCAGGAATTTATGATTATGCCGGTGGGGGCATCTTCGTTCGCCGAGGCTCTGCAAATGGGGGCCGAAGTATTCGGGCATCTTAAGAATGTTCTCAAGGGGAAAAAGTACAATACCAGCGTCGGCGACGAGGGTGGTTTTGCCCCCGATTTGAAATCCAATGAAGAGGCCCTGGAAGTAATCATTGAAGCGGTCGAAAAATCCGGATATAAACCCGGTAAGGATATCCTTCTGGCTCTGGATCCGGCCTCGACCGAATTTTATGATGCCGAAAAGAAGGTCTATCATCTTAAGGGCGAGGGCAAGAAACTCTCTTCGGAAAAGATGATCGACTATTACGAAAGTCTGGTTAAGAAGTACCCCATCATATCAATCGAGGACGGCCTGGCCGAAGATGATTGGGAGGGGTGGAAAGCCATGACGGCAAAACTGGGGCAAAAGATTCAGATTGTCGGCGACGACCTCTATGTCACCAATCCCCAGCGTCTGGCCCGGGGGATCAAAGAGAAGGCTTCGAACTCAATCTTAATCAAATTGAACCAGATCGGGACGCTCACGGAGACACTGGATACGATCGAAATGGCCAAGATGGCCGGTTACACCGCGGTGGTTTCGCATCGCAGCGGGGAAACCGAGGACAGCACGATTGCCGATGTTGTCGTGGCGGCGGGAACGGGCCAGATTAAGACCGGCTCGGTATGCCGTACGGACCGAATCTGCAAATACAATCAACTCTTGAGAATCGAAGAATCGATTGGTCCGGAAGCCCGATACCTGGGCAAAGGCGTTTTCTACAATCTGGCCCGATGAGACGGTAACGACTGTAAATTAAAAACCCCGCCGCAATCCGGCGGGGTTTTTCATGGGAGGGTCTACTCAATGTGCGTCGGGGTGCTTTTCCCTTCCTTGGGTAAAGTCGAATTAACGTCTGCCTCTCTTGGCGACTTTCGACTTGGCCTTCCTGACCCGGCCCTTTTTCAGATTAAGGGCGCTGATCTTACCGCGAACGGACGCCAGAGAACGGCGCATTTCTTTCGCGATGGCTGAGGCCGATTTGGCTTTATAAGCCACACGGAGCTTCTTAATCTCGTCGGTGCTCCAGGATTTGCCCATGGAGGCTTTGGCTCTCCGGACCGGCTTCTTGCCTTTCGGCTTGGCTTTTTTCTTGGCAGGCATTGATAGTTCCTTTCCTTTTAGTAGGGGGTTAAAAGCGTTTTATACGTCCTGTCTTCCTTGATTTTTCCTGTCGTTTCGGATCATGCTCTCTTAAAAGTTACCTGCTTTGGCCTTGATTGAATCATGTTAATGCCGTTTTGGCATCAAAACTATCATACAAAAGCCATATGTCTTATTGAGAATAAAAATGTTGAAATACATGTGCAACAAAAAAATTCAATATTTTTAAAATATTTGCACGATGATTTCGGGGATGGAAATATGAAATCCCGATGGACGTCGCCTAAAATGTCATCTGAAGAACGTACCGCTTATGCTTTTAAGGTCCTTGCCAGGAATTGACCGGTGTACGAATCCTTGATTTCGGCCACTTCTTCGGGCGTGCCGGCGGCAATAATCCGCCCGCCCTCATCGCCCCCTTCGGGGCCGATATCGATGATGTAATCGGCGGTCTTGATGACATCCAGGTTATGCTCTATCACCAGGACGCTGTTACCGCGCTCGACCAATTCATCGAGGACTTTTAAAAGCATTCGGATATCCTCGAAATGCAAGCCGGTGGTCGGCTCATCCAGAATATAGAGGGTCGAGCCGGTGGCTGTTTTGGATAATTCCGTGGATAATTTAACCCGCTGGGCCTCGCCTCCGGACAGGGTCGTGGCTTGCTGGCCGAGGTGAATATAACCCAACCCGACGTTTTTAAGGGTCAGCAGTTTTCGCTTAATGACCGGGATATTTTCGAAAAACTGGAGTGCTTCGTCGACCGTCATGTCGAGAATATCGGCGATCGACTTGCCTTTATAATGCACTTCCAGCGTTTCCCGGTTGAATCTTTTACCCTTGCAGACCTCGCACGGCACGTAGACATCGGGAAGGAAATGCATCTCGATTTTTATAATGCCGTCACCGCGGCAGGACTCGCACCGGCCGCCCTTGACATTGAAGGAAAACCGTCCCGGTCCGAACCCCCGCATTTTGGATTCCGTCAATTGAGCATAGAGGTCGCGGATGGGGGTAAAGACGCCGGTATAAGTGGCCGGATTGGATCGCGGCGTTCGTCCGATGGGCGATTGGTCGATATCGATAACCTTATCGATCAACTCCAATCCTTCCACTTTATCGTATCCCAGGGGAGTCTGGCGCGAATTATAGAATTTACGCGCCAGGACGCGATACAAAGTTTCGTTAATCAGGCTTGATTTACCAGAGCCGGAAACGCCCGTAATCACCGTGAATATTCCCAAGGGAATTTTGACGGTGACGTTTTTAAGATTATTTCCGCGGGCGCCATGAAGAGTCAGAAAATTGCCGTTAAACGGGCGGCGCATCTGCGGAATTTCGATTTTCATTTTTCCGGAAAGATACGCCCCGGTCAGGGAATCACGGCTCTTCTTGACTTGCGCCGGGGTTCCGTCGACCACTACCTGGCCGCCGTGCCGTCCGGCGCCGGGACCCAGGTCAACCACGTAGTCGGCGGACTCGATTGTCTCCCGATCATGTTCCACGACAATGACGGAATTTCCCAGATCGCGCAATTCCATCAGCGTTTTTAGGAGTTTGCCGTTATCGCGCTGGTGCAGGCCGATGGAGGGTTCGTCCAGGATATACATCACGCCCACCAGGCGGGAGCCTATCTGGGTGGCCAGCCGGATTCTTTGCGATTCGCCTCCCGAAAGAGTGGAGGCGGCGCGATTGAGGGTCAGATATCCCAGCCCGACGTCGTCGAGGAAAGTCAGCCTTTCTTTGATTTCCTTGAGGATCTGGCGGGCAATCAATTCCTGCTTTTTATTAAGTTTGATATTATCGATATACCGGCGTGCTTCGCGGACGGATTTTTCCGTGAGCGAATCGATAGTCTCGCGGTCGATTACCACGGCCAGGGCTTGCGGTTTGAGCCGGGCTCCTTTGCAATCCGGACAGGGAGATATTGACATGAACTGTTCCAGCCATTGGCGAACCCCGGCCGAATCGGTTTGTCGGTACCTTCTTTCCAGATTATTAATAACGCCTTCGAACCGGTCTATTATTTTTCCCGAACCACGGCCGTTGGCGTGTTCGTATTCGAAGTCCATTTTCTCGCGACCGCTGCCGAACAGAATAATTTTCTGAATATCCGGGGGAAGTTTGTTAAAGGGCGTGGAGAGTTTGAAATTATAATGCCTGGCCACCCCGCGAATTATATAGCGATACCAATTGGCCATTTCGGAACCCCAGGGGCGGATAGCCCCATCAGCCAGGGAGAGCGACTTATCGGGGACGACCAATTCCGGATCGATTTCCATTCTTTGTCCCAGGCCGCTGCAGGTGGGACAGGCTCCGAAGGGGGAGTTGAAAGAAAACATCCGGGGCGACAATTCCTCATAACTGATGCCGCACTCCAGGCAGGCCGACTGCTCCGAAAACAGCATATCTTTCCCGGTGATATTAATCAAAACCACTCCGTTGGCGGACTTGAGAGCTGTTTCCACGGAATCGGCCAAGCGCCGGCCGGCCTGTTTTTTAACCACCAGGCGGTCGACAACGGCTTCAATCGTATGCTTGTTATTTTTGGCCAGTTTGATTTCGCTGTCGACCTCGACCACTTCGCCGTCGATTCGCAAGCGGATGAAGCCTTCCTTGCGGGCATTTTGAATAATCTCGCGATGCTCTCCCTTGCGACCCTGTATCAGGGGAGCCAGCACCATCAGGCGGGTGCCTTCTTCAAAAGCCAGGACGGCATCGACTATCTGTTCCACCGTCTGGCGGCTGATGGGCTTGCCGCAATTGGTGCAATGCTGGACGCCCACCCGGGCGAAAAAGAGTCTCAGGTAATCATAAATTTCCGTCACAGTTCCCACGGTTGAGCGGGGGTTGCGGGCGGCCCCCTTTTGTTCGATGGATATGGCCGGGGAGAGACCGTCAATAAAATCAACATCCGGCTTTTCCATAAGACCCAGGAACTGCCGGGCGTAGGCCGAAAGCGATTCGACATAGCGGCGTTGGCCTTCGGCATAAATAGTATCAAAGGCCAGCGAGGACTTGCCCGAGCCGGAAAGACCGGTAAAAACGATCAATTTGTTCCGCGGGAGTTTGAGGTCAATGTTTTTCAGGTTATGCTCACGCGCCCCTTTTATATGTATGAATTTAGCTTCAGTCATTTATGTCACCTCTAAAAAGCAACCCGTAATATACGTTATCTCTGCCGGTCGGGCATCGGGTTTTTTGAGAATAAAAAGATGATTTTATCCCTTAAAGTATCACATTTGGGCTTGGCCTGACCGGGGGAGAGAATTATCTTGAAAGACGCCGGAAATCAAATTCAAGATTATGATACAGAAGGTGTTGCTATACAATGAAGACTGCCTGACCGGCCTGGGCCGAAGGCTTAAGCCATTGTCTGTCGATGTGGTCGTAACTTCGCCGCCCTACAACATCGGGGTGGGCTATAAAAAATACAATGATAGGATATCGCGGAAAAGTTACATCCAATGGCTGGGTAACTGGGCAGAATCCCTGGCGCCGATCCTGAAGGATTCCGGGTCCCTGTTTCTGAATTTGGGCTCCAAGCCCAGTTCACCGCAGGGGCCGTTTCAGGTAATGGGAGTTGTCCAGGAGGTCTTTAAACTGCAGAATGTAATTCACTGGGTCAAATCCATCTATATAGAAAATACCAGTTACGGGGAAAACCTGGCCATAAATGTCGGGCATTTCAAGCCGATCAACAGCCGGCGCTTTCTGAATGATAACCACGAATATATTTTTCATTTAACAAAGACCGGGCATGTGGAATTGGACCGGCTGGCCCTGGGGGTGCCCTACAAAGACAGGACCAATATATCCCGCTGGCAGAAAGGCCGAAACCAATTACGCTGCCGGGGGAATTGCTGGTTTATCCCTTATGAGACGATTCAGAATCGCGCCAAGGATCGCCCGCATCCGGCCTCGTTTCCACCCCGGCTGGCAGAAAATTGTATCAGGCTTCACGGTTTGCAGGATAATCTGGTCGTCCTGGATCCCTTCATGGGCCTCGGCAATACCGGTTTGGCCTGCCGGGATCTGGGGGTGTCTTTCGTAGGTTTTGAAATCGATACGTATTATTATAAACAGGCCCGGAAAAGGCTGGCGGATAACCGGCGTTAAGGAAGGGCTTGACAAATCGGGAATAGCCTTTAATTTATCGTGACTATGAATCATCGCAAAGAGTATTTTGAGTCTTTTGCCGACGAATGGGACAAGATGTTTACGGCCGAAGACCTTGAGGTCCTGGCCTTTCTCATTGATTCATTTAAAATTCGTGACGGTTTTCGAGTCGCTGATCTTGGCTGCGGCACGGGTGTCCTGTTCGACCTGCTCCGGCGAAAAGTGGGCGCCAGCGGCCTGATAGTCGGGGTTGATTTTTCCCCCCGGATGCTTAGCAAGGCCAAGACGAATTTCCCTTTCAGCAATATAATCGCCATCGATGGCGATGTTGAGGCATTGCCGTTACGCAGCGATTATTTCGATATTGCCATATCTTTCGCGGCTTTCGCCCATTTCCCCAATCAGGCCCTTGTAATAGAGGAAGCCTCCCGGATTCTCAAAAAGGGTGGAACATTCAATGTGATTCATCTCATGAGCAGCCGGGAATTGGCGGAGCACCATATTAAGGCCGGCGGCCCGGTGGCCCATGATGTTGTCCCCACCGTCGAGAAAATGAAGGATTTATTCTCCTGCTGCGATTTCAACAATGTAAAGATTAACGACCATCCCGGTTTATACCTGGCCATCGGCACCAAAGGTTAATCCTTCTTTGTCCCCTCAAAAAATTGCATATACCGCCCTTTTTCTGGCCCTTGGAATTTTACTCCCTTGGGGATTCCACCAATTCGGTATTGCCGGCCGCATATTTTTGCCCATGCATATTCCGGTCCTTTTGTGCGGTTTCATGATGGGGGCCTTACCGGCCCTAATCGTAGGCATTGGGGCGCCGGTCTTATCCCATCTGATGACAGGCATGCCGCCGGCTTACGCGGTCCCCCTGATGGCTCTGGAACTTCCTCTATACGGCCTTTCCGCGGCCTTATTCTACCGCAAATGGCGCTGGAATATCTACCTGGCCCTGGTCGTATCGATGATTGCAGGTCGTCTGGGATTTGCCCTGGGCCTGTTTTTGCTGGGCTTATTCATACAAATGCCCTATGGACCGGCCCAATTATTCGCCACGGGGGGGGCTTTCGTTAGCGGCCTTCCGGGGACTTTATTACAAATTTTTATTATTCCGCCGTTAGTCGCCGCCGCCAATCGCCGAAAATCCCGCTGATTTTCTCTTGCTCTCCTAAGATTAAGAGCCACAAGGCAATAAAATCGGCACAAAGTGATAATTTCGACCATGTTTAAGTTGCCTGAAAGCATATAAAATTGTATTTTATCTGAAATCTTTTTGTTAAAAATGTCTATGCCAAGGATCAGAAGATGACTCTGGAACGCGAAAAAATAGTCAATATATTTCTCGAAGAGGAGATGAAACACTCCTACCTCGATTATTCCATGTCGGTTATCACCAATCGGGCATTGCCGGATGTCCGCGACGGATTGAAACCGTCCAATCGGCGCATTATGGTGGCCATGAATGATCTGAATCTGTACCCCGGACGGCCTCATCGCAAATGCGCCAAGATCTGTGGTGATACTTCGGGAAATTATCACCCTCACGGCGAACAGGTTGTTTATCCCACCCTGGTCCGCATGGCCCAGGATTTCAATATGCGTTATCCCCTGGTGGACGGACAGGGGAATTTCGGCTCGGTGGACGGTGACGGTGCCGCGGCCATGAGGTACACCGAAGCCCGCCTGACGCCGATCGCCATGGAAATGCTGGCGGATCTGGAAAAAAATACCGTCAACATGATGTCCAATTATGACGAAACCCGTCAGGAACCACGGGTCCTTCCGGGCAAATTCCCCAACCTGATCTGCAACGGGACATCGGGCATTGCGGTCGGAATGGCCTCGAATATCCCTTCCCATAATCTGGGAGAGATTGTCGATGCTCTGACGGCCATAATCGATGATCCGGAAATCGCCAATGACGAACTCCTGCAATTCGTACCCGGGCCGGATTTCCCCACCGGGGGTATCATTAACGGCCGGGCCGGTATCATAGAGGCCTATCGCACCGGCAAAGGGCGCGTAATCGTTCGGGCCAAGGCCGTCATCGAGATTCAGAAGAGCGGCAAAGATATGATCGTGGTTACGGAAATCCCGTATCAGGTCAATAAGGCCAATCTGCTGGAAAAAATCGCCGAATTGGTTCGGGATAAAATCGTCGACGGTATCGCCGATCTGCGTGATGAATCCGATCGGGACGGGATGCGGATTGTCGTGGAAATGAAGCGCGACGCGCAACCGGAAATAGTCCTGAATCAGCTCTTCAAGCATACCCAGATGCAATCGACTTTCGCCGTGATGATGCTGACGCTGGTCGATGGTGTCCCCAAGGTCCTGTCGCTGCGGCAGATGCTGGATGAATTTATCCGCCACCGTCACGAAGTCGTGGTGCGGCGCACCAAATACGATCTGGAGAAGGCGGAGGAACGGGCGCATATCCTTGAAGGATATAAAATCGCCCTTGATAATATCGACGCTGTTATCGAACTGATAAAAAAATCCAAGGATACGCCTTCCGCCCGGGAGGGCCTGATGAGCAAATTCGGCCTTTCGGAAAGACAGGCCAATGCTATCCTGGAAATGCGTTTGGCGCGCCTGACCGGCCTGGAACGCCAGAAAATCGAAGATGAATATGTGGCCACCATAAAACTTATCGCCGAATTGAAGGGGATTCTGGAATCCAAACCGAGGCGGATGGCCATTATCAAGGAAGAACTGCTGGAACTGAAGCGCAAGTATGCCGATGACCGCCGCACCGAGATTCAGGATGAGGCCGGTGAATTTACGGTCGAGGATCTCATCGCCGAAGAGGATATGGTTCTCACGATTTCCCACTCCGGCTATGCCAAGAGATTATCGGTGACCATGTATCGGCGTCAGAATCGCGGCGGACGCGGGGCCCGTGGTATTGAAACCAAAGAAGAGGATTTTGCCGAGCATATTTTTGTGGCTTCGACCCATGATTATATTCTCTTCTTCTCCAATAAGGGGCGTTGCCATTGGGTTAAAGTGCATGAAATACCGACCGGGGGACGTCTGGCCCGGGGCAAGCCGATTGTCAATATGTGCGCCCTGGACGAGAACGAAAAAATCACGACTTTCTGCAAGGTGCGGACGTTTGATGCCAATAAGTTTATCGTCATGGCCACCCGCTCGGGGAATATCAAGAAAACACCGCTGGAGGCGTTTGCCAATCCCCGGAAGATCGGCATCCTGGCCATCAGCCTGCCGGACGGCGACGAACTTATCGAGGCGGCCATCAGCGACGGCACCTGCGATATAATTTTAGCCACCCACCTGGGCCAGGCGATACGATTCCCCGAGGATAAAATCCGCCCCATGGGACGAACCGCTTACGGTGTTCACGGCATCAAACTGCGGCTGGACGATTTTGTCGTCGGGATGGTCCTGGTTAAACGAGACGTGACGCTTCTGACGGTCACTGAAAACGGCTACGGCAAACGGACGGCTATCGCCGATTACCGGGTGACCAACCGGGGCGGTTCCGGGATAATCAATATCAAAACCAGCGAGCGAAACGGCAAGGTAGTGGCGGTCAAAGAAGTGGTTGAAGACGACGAATTGATTATCATTACCAAGGGTGGGATAACTATACGCCAATCGGTGAAAGATATCAAGGTAATCAGCCGGAATACGCAGGGAGTCCGCTTGATGGCTCTGGGGAAGGAAGACAAGGTCACCGATGTCGCCCGGGTGGCGAAAGAGGAATAAGATAAATCGCTTAATTAATATTAGCCCTCAAAATAGGCTATGGAGGCGTCGGAAAACCAAATCCGGCGCCTTTTTATTTGTCCAAATTATTTATGTCCTCTATCGGAACTTCACTTGACAAGTTTTTTATCCCCGTTTTAATTGGGCCAGATAATCGGTCGCGGAAGCGGGATCGCGAAAGCCTTAAAACCAGCCTACGGAGTCATAATAACATGTTTTGCCCCAGATGCGGTAGCGAGTATAAAAAGGGGATCAGGAATTGCCCCGACTGCAATGTCCCCCTCGTTAAGGACCTGCCTCCGGAATTCGACGAGAGTATCGAATTCAGCGAGGCGCCGCTCATTTCGACTTATAATGCCGGTGATATCTCACTGGTCAAATCGATTTTGGATAGCGCCGATATTACCTATTTTTTTAAGGGGGATCATGTCAATCCCGCCCACACTTTTCTGGAACCGGCTCACTTGTTCGTCAGAAAGGACCAGGTGGAGGAAGCCCGCGAGCTCCTGGAAAGCCTCGACCTGACTTATATGTCGGTGGCGCCGGAACCGGATGAGGATGACGATTACGATGATGAATCCGAAGAGGATCTGGAGGAAGAGGGCGCTGCGATTGAGGATGATTACAATGGGGATTTCGACGACTACGACGATGACGGTGATCGGGAGCGCTATTAGGAAATAAACCCCATACTTTTTGAGTCACATACTTATAATTGCTGCCTAATCAATTCTCGCCCCGGTTCCGGATTGGACATTTTCACGGGCGGGAGGGAACCTCTTTCTCACCACCTTGTTATCCTAATTTATCAGACCAACTTCGAGGAGATTTATGTCTGAAATAAATACCGTCAGGTTAAAAATCAGCGGGATGTCCTGCCCGGGATGTGTGAATAATGTCAAGAGGGCCCTTTCGGCTGTGGCCGGGGTAACCGCCGCAGATGTTGATTTGAAATCGGGCGAAGCCATAGTCCGGACCGGCCCCGACCGTCCGAATCCGGATTATCTAATCAAGGCCGTCGAAAAGGCCGGTTTCGACGCCGTGATTCTCAATGCAATCCGGTCCTAAAAAAGAAAACCCCCGTTTCCGGGGGTTTTCATAATTTCTGATTTTCCGCTTCAAACGTCAATTTCGTCGGCGTCAGTTTTGGGCTTGGTGAGGGAGCGGACGGTACGATTAATCTGCTCCGGCTTTTTCAGTTTCAGTTTGCCCTTGTATTTTTTCAATTGCGTTTTGACTTTATCGATAGCCATTTCAATTGAGGCATACATATCGTCGGAGTCGCCGGTCCCGGTTATGACGGCATTATAAACCCGGGCCTTGATTTCCGCCGTCTGGTGGTATTTTTCCACGTCCAGAATCACCTCGGACGAAATAATATTGTCGAAAAACCTGGTCAGGCCCTCGACCTCGGATTCCACATGTTGACGAAGTTCCGGGGTCAAGTCAAAATGCCGGGCGGTAATCTCGATATTCATCGCCGCCTTCTCCTTTCTTTAAAAGATAAGAGTTTCGCGGGGAATCCCGGTGTCGTTCCCCCAAAAACTTTTTCAAAGCGTAAAAAATCAATCTTCATCCGCCTCCTTATAATATGATTCTACGCTTTTGGCAAGGTCCTGTTTCCGCACCGGCCGGATACGGCCGGTCCTGAAACAAAACGTCACTCTGATTGATCTAATAAGACACGCGGCCGCTGGATAATCCCTCTCCGGGCGAATGGCGTTTACCCGAATGCCTGAATATATTAACCAAGGCAATTTCGGGCACAATAACCGGATGGGGAATTATCTTTGGCCAGTGAGGTTATATTCCTCCTATGAATTCGCGATCAAGATTGCCCATATTTCCGATATATTCGGCTAATTGGCCATCCGTTTACGGAACCGGGCCGGAAGGATCTTAAGTTCCTCCCGGTACTTGGTTACCGTCCGCCGGGCCAATTTTATACCTTCCTGTTGAAGGATTTGAAAGATTTCCTGATCCGATAAGGGCTTTTCAGGTTTTTCGCTCTTGATAATATCTTCAATGCGGGTCTTGACATGCCGTTTGGACATTTCATCGCCCGAATCATTAGCGATACCGGCATTAAAGAAATACTTGATCTCATAGACGCCCTGGGGGGTCTGGACATACTTGCCGTTGGCGACCCGACTTATGGTGGCGACGTTCATGTTGACCTTATTGGCGATATCTTCCATGATCAGGGGCTTAAGAAAGGCCGGGCCCCTGTCAAAAAAGTCCTTCTGTTCCTCGACAATTGCTTCTATTACCCGGACCATCGTGGTCCGCCGCTGATTTATGGAGTTCAACAACCAGCGGGCCTGCTCCAATTTCTCCCGGACGTACTTTTTCGTGTCCTGCCCGGCTTTGGTTCCCTTGCGCAGGAGTTGACGGTAATTGGGATTAATGCGCAGGCGGGGGAAATTGCGGTCGTTATGATAGACAACGAAACTGTCGCCGACCTGGTCGACGACCATATCGGGCACGACCGGGGCCGCGGAATTGTCAAATCGCCCGTGGGCCGGAGTCGGTGAAAGCGTTTTTATGACATCCATGGCCTGCTGGGCCTTTTCGAAGGGCACGCCCAGAGAGCGGGAAATCTGCAGTATGGATTTTTTATCGAGAACATTGATATATTTATCGACGATACGATAGGCCAGGGAATCCTCCTGACCCTTTTCGCGCAGTTGAATCAGAAGCGATTCGCGCAAGTCGCAGGCGCCGACGCCGGCGGGATCCAAAGTTTGTATCGTCTTTATCATTTTCTGGATTTTATCGAGGGGCAGTTTGAGTTCCTGGGCCATCTCTTCGGCAGAACAAACCAGATAGCCCCGGGAGGAAATATTGCCGATGATATACTCGCCTATAAGATGATCCTCGGCGGAAAGTTTCAGGAAGGTCAATTGCTCCAGAAGATGATCGGCCAGGGATTTCTGGAGGACCGGGGTACGTTCAAATTCTTCTTCGGATTTCTCCTGGGTGGAACGATATTTATAGTCATCTTCATAATCGTCCCCGAGGAAAGTCTCCCAATCAACCTTCTCTTCTTCCGGTGATTCCTCGTTCTTCAGAATCTCCGGTTCCGCTTCCTGATCGCTGTCGGCCGTTTCCTCATTTTCTCCGGGATCAAGTTCTTCAAGAAGAGGGTTTATGGATAGTTCATGGCGAAGGGTCTGCTCCAGTTTTAATAGAGGCATCTGGAGCATTTTTAAAGACTGAATCATCTGGGGCGCCAGAGTCTGTTTCAGCCTTAATTGAAGCCCGAGTTTCATAGCTATCCTGTTGTCCTTTATAGACTTTAAAAAATGGCGAAGATTCTCTTAGTATTTATCGGAAGCATTCGGCCATTATTTAGAAAAGCCTTCTATTCCCTGTCCGCTCCTTAATATATCATACAAAAGTGTTCAAGAATCAGCCTAATCAGTTAAGACGGAATTTCTCCCCCAGGTATATTTTACGCGCTTCGGGATCCTCGGCCAGAAACTGGGCGGTTCCCGCCTTCAATATCTTGCCGTCACACATAATATAAGCCCGGTGGCAGATTGATAGGGTTTCCCGCACATTATGGTCCGTTATCAAAACGCCCAACCCCTGGGCAATCAAGTCCGCAATAATCCGCTGAATATCTTCCACCGCAATCGGGTCAATTCCGGCAAAAGGCTCATCCAGCAAAATAAATCTCGGTTGTGAAACCAGGGACCGCGAAATTTCGACCCGCCGTCTTTCGCCGCCCGAAAGGGAATATGCCTTGCGATTCCGCAAATGTGCTATATCCAGTTGATTCAATAACTTATCAAGTCTTGCCTGACGCTCTTTGCGCGACATGCGATGCATTTGCAGGATAGCCATGATGTTATCTTCAACCGTCAATTTTCGGAAAACCGAGGTCTCCTGCGGTAAATAACCGATTCCCATCCGGGCTCGTCGATACATGGCCATGCGCGTGATATCCCTATCCCCGACAAATACCTTGCCGGCATTGGGGCGAATAAAGCCGATAATCATGTAAAATGTAGTAGTCTTGCCGGCCCCATTGGGTCCCAAAAGGCCGACAACTTCACCGGGGTTGACTGTCAGGGAAACCTCATCCACGACAGCCCTTTTCTTATAGGTTTTGACTAAATTAATGGCATTAAGACTGTCCATCCATACTAAATATACGATTCGCGAGGCATAAAACAATATTAAATTGCTCCTTAAGCATAATATTTGCTTATCCTCATGTAATTTCGTATTTTGCCGCGTTCTGATGAGATTAAAATACACCAAATGAGGGATATATGAGACGCGCAGTATTAATTTGCCTGGCCCTGTCGATACTGGTTTTCGGTGCCTGCTCCAAATTCGAAGAAACAGAGACCGGACGATTCGAATACGGCATCAAACTCCTGAAAAAAGGAGACAAAGCCGGTGCCCTGGACCAATTCAGAATCATTGATTCTCTTTATCCCCAATCACCGTATGGGGCATACGGGCGGACTATTGTCAATGAAAAAGAAAACTTCCTTTTGGAGTCGGTACAAGGCCTGATAAATCTCACTGCAAAACATGAAGATTTCCTGCCCGGTTATCGTTCGCTGGCGGAATTGTATCTTAGACTGGGGTGGTTCGACCCGGCTATGGAGACGGCCGCTCGCTGCCGCCAGATGAATATGGATAAGACCGCCACCGCGGATTTAATAATCAAAATCCTGATGACGAAGGGTGAGTTGAAAAAAGCGGAGAGCCTTCTTGACAGCCTGAAGTCATTATCCGTTTCCAGTCCCGGCTTATCTTTAAGCGAGGCCCGCCTGAGAATTCACCAGGGGGATTTTTCACAGGCATTGAAGATCGCCCGGGATATCCGCCGCCAGGAATCCGGAGGGAAAGAATTGGTCGTGGAATTGGGCAGGATTTACGCCGATCTGGGGTGGGTTGATTCGGCGGCGGCCTTATACCGGGAAACGGCGGAACAAAATAGAGATGACTACTTTGCCCAGGCTGAATTGGCGGAAGCCTTGATAGAGATAAGTTATCTGGGGGACGCTCAAAAACTTCTGAAGAGACTGACCAAGGACTCCCTTGATGTCTATCGCGTCCATGACGTGAAAATTCGTCTTCTCGAAAAAAAGGGAGAGCCTTTCGAGGCTTTGAAGTTGGGGCGGGAGATGATTCCCCTTTTCGCCGATGAGATATCGGCCGTGGTGCGCTATGCCGGATTATGCGTTAGGGCCGGCGACGCCACCAATGCTCAACGCTTCATAGAAAACGCCGGCAGTTATGCCGTACGGGACAGTCTCGACGACCGGATTCAGGACGAAATCGCCTACTACCAGATGAAGTCTTATATGGGGGAAAATAACTGGCTTATGGCCGATGCCGTCATGCAACGCAATCAGGAACAAATGCCGCGGGATTTTAATACTTTATACTTATTCGCCGATATTGATTACGCCGCGAATAAGCGCATCGAGGCCGAAATCATAATCCAAGAAATATCGGCTTTGACAGGCGACAATCCTTTTCATTATGCGGCCCTGGGGGAATTATATAACCGCTATGATTCCGTACGCGTTGCCGAAATCTATTTCGATAAAGCCCTGGAGATCGATAAGTACAATATCAGCGCGATTCTGGGCAAGATGTCACTTGCCGCCAAACAGGGTCGATATCAGGAGGCGCTCGAATTCCTGTCCCGGCAGGGGGAATACGCCGGATTCAATAGCCGCATATTTCCCGAAAAGGCCTTATTACTCCAAAAGTCGGGTCGGTATGATTTATTGGCGGCCTATATGGATGCCGTTATTACCCGCGGACCAGGGGCGATCCCGAGATACCGGCTGGCTTTGCGAATCGATATTGAAATGAATGGCGGCAAGCGGGCCGAAGAACTCCTGGAAAAAATGTTGAAAGCCAATCCCAACGATTCCGATGCGAATCTGAAGGCCGGGGAATACTATCTGGCACGGGCGGATTATGACAAGGCCCGCGATTATGTCGAACGAGTGCAAAAAGAGTCGCCGGAAAATTCCCGGGCGACGCTATTTATGGCTCAAATCGAAGAAGGTTCCGGGCAGATTACCCGGGCCTCCGAATTGTACCATAAGATTATTGCCGAAGATCCCCTCAACGGTCCGGCGTACGGGGCACTGGCACGGATAACCCTGGAACAAAACGGCGACATGCGCGACATCATGAATTTCGGCCGCCAGGCTATAAAGTACGATCCCAATCCGGAGCACCTGGTTACTCTGGGACGGGCCTTTATGAAGCAAAGCCGCTGGAAAGCCGCGGCCCGGCATTTTGAACTGGCTCTGGAAAAGGCGCCTGATAAGGCGGAATATGCTTATTATTACGGCCAGGCCCTGATTAAGGAAGGCGAGGTTGTCAAAGCCCGTGAGTATTTAACCCGGGCCCTGAACGGGGGGCTGTCCGGTGCCATGAAAACCGAAGCGGAAAGAGCTTTGCAGGAGTTATAGAAGGGCGCGAGCAGGTAATTTAGATTTCGGAAAACAGGCTTACTATTCCCGTATTTTGCCGGTCATGGGAACGAAGCGGACGGGGATAATCGAACGCCTGACGGTGCCTTCTTCTGTTTTGGTCAAAAGAATCAAATCCTGATTGGGTTCCCCCACGGGAATGACCATTCGCCCCCCTATTTTTAACTGGTTCACCAATGGCTGGGGGATATCGGGTGCGGCCGCCGTGACAATAATGGCGTCGAATGGTGCCGCCTCGGGCCAGCCCAGGTAGCCATCCCCGGCCCGAATTTGAATATTTTTATATCCCAGGGAATCGAGCAAAGTGTCCGCTCTATGGGCCAGAGCGGGGATTATCTCAATACTATAAATAGAGTCGGTTATTTCCGCCAACACGGCCGCCTGGTAGCCCGAGCCGGTTCCAATCTCAAGGACTTTGGAGGTTGAGTCTAAATTTAGAAGTTCCGTCATGACGGCCACGATATACGGTTGGGATATGGTTTGGCCGTTCCCGATCGGCAAGGGGTCATCCTGGTAAGCCTCGGAGCGGTATTTCCCGGGGACAAACAGGTGACGTGGTACCGACCGAAGAGCTTTCAGAACCAGGGGGGCTTTGACGCCGCGCCGTTCAATTTGTGTTTCCACCATCCATTCTCTTTGGCGGCTATAATTATCAGAGGGGTTTTTATCTGACTGGGATTGGCCGGAACAGGATAAAAATAGAATTAGCAAGGTATTGACCAAATAATTAACCAATGGCGACATTCGCAATTAATATATCATCCTCGTGAAGGCCCTGTCAAACTAAAAGGTCTTGCCGTCGATTTCCTTCAGCCACAACGCGATAAGTTTGCCGATCTTCTTTTCGATATTTCCCGGAAGATGTCCATTCTGGAGGGCGGACAGATAAATATTCAGAGCCATCCGGGTTTCTTCCACCGAGAGTGTTTCGCCGGTATCCCGGGCCAGGTCATCGCGAAATTGGATAGTCAAATTGATCAATTTGAGGAGGATTTCCATCTGGTCGGGAGGGATTTTATTTTCCCCGGTGGTAAGAGATTTGAAGAACTGCTGAATATCGTCCTGGTTCATATCATTCCCTCGGTTGATATCCAATTATATCTGCAATAGGAGGGACGGGCAATAATAAAAAACTCCCGGTATGTGTACCGCCCAAAAGATAAATCCCATGGCATGAGCGGCCAAGGAAGTGGATGGCCTGCTACTTGTCCAGGCCCATGATCTTTCGCACCACCGGGTGGACTACCTGGCCGTCCCGCATTACCAGAGTTTCTCTGATAATTTCATCCTCAAGATCAATATTCACTTTCCGTTCCTTGATCATCGAGAGGAAAAAAGTGGCGATATTTTTGGAGTACATCTGGCTGGCATGGTAGGGAACGGTGGCGGGAAGGTTTTCCGGCCCAATGATGGTAACCCCGAACTTGCGGATACTCTTGCCCAACTCGGTTGCTTCGCAATTGCCGCCGCGTTCGGCGGCCAGGTCGATGATGACCGAGCCCGAAGACATTTTTTCGATCATATCATTGGTGATAAGAATAGGGGCTTTCTTGCCGGGAACGGCGGCCGTGGCGATAACGACATCGCTTTCCGCGACCACTTTCGCCATAAGTTCTCGTTGTTTGCGATAGAAAGTCTCATCCATGGCCCGGGCATATCCGCCCTTGTCTTCAGTCTCACCGGCCTCCAGTTCCATTTCCACGAAGCGGGCTCCAAGAGACTCGACCTGCTCTTTCACCGCCGCCCGAATATCATAAGCCTTAACCATGGCGCCCAGGCGCTTGGCCGTGGCAATGGCCTGCAACCCGGCCACCCCGGCCCCAATTATAAAGACCTTGGCCGGGGCTATTGTTCCGGCCGCTGTCATAAACATGGGAAACATCCGGGGAAGAGCTTCGGCCGCCAGAAGAACCGCTTTGTAACCGCCCACCGTGGCCTGGGAAGATAGGACGTCCATGGCCTGGGCTCGTGTAATTCGCGGAATAAGTTCCATGGAGAAAAGCGTGATCCCTTTTTCGACCATGTCCTTCAAGACTTGTCCGGGCGAGAGGGCTTCCGCCAGCCCGATGACTATTTGTCCTCGACGCATCAAGGCCAGGTCGGATTGCCCGTTTACGGGATTTGCACCGGGTGTCCTTACCTGAAGGATCACGTCCGCTCGATCAAAAAGCGTTTTCCGGTCGGAAATTATTTCCGCCCCTTTGGCCCTGTATTTATCATCGGGAATCCCGGCCTCGTCGCCTGCGCCGGTTTCAATTTGAAACGAGATACCGGCTTTTCCCAAAAGTGAAATGGAATCAGGGATAATTGCCACACGATGCTCGTCGGGAAAAGATTCCCGAGGTATGGCCACGATTAAATTCTTTGAATTGTCCATTAATTTCGTCTCTCTCCAGCGAGGGCCGTGCTTTAATGATCCAAACTCATGACTTCCATTCCCGAATGCTCGGGAATCAAAGTCTGGATATCTCAAGTTTTGCGGGTTATACGAACCATAGACCATAAATCTTAATATTTTTGGGAAGTACCGGCATCCCCGGTAGTCCTCTCGCGCCCAAACAAGCCGTTGACATTTAACATGATAGAAGAAGCATGCGATAACGGAAAGGTCGTTTGTTCAAGGGTGAAAGCCACGAATGAAAATACCAAACGGGAACCATTTATCCATTATATGGTCTGCGGTTATTTACACTCGGCGGCCAATTGTCAATTTTTTAAACAATTTGAAAAACGTTCAAAAGGCGGGGTCAAGCCTAATAATTTTTCGACGACTAATAACTTAAGTGGGAAAGTCCTCAGGCAAGTATGGCTTCGATATGCGATTAAAGGGGAGTACCGAGAATCTCCTGTCAGACTGCCCGAAGCACGTTGAGGAGTCTTTTTAAGGATAGCGACCTTTAAAAGAATAGAGTAAACACCATGACCGATCCTGAATCACTTCTGGATGATATCGCCTCCGACATAATGGTGGCCGATATTGAAGATCTTCCTGGATTGTCCAGGATTTACGAAAAACTCGAGAAAATGGCGGCCCAAAGCAAGGATCACGGCATTTTGCCGAACGCCTTGACGGCGTGTGCCGAATTAATTAAGAAAATCATTCTGAATGAAGTCCCCGATAAAAATTCATCCTGGAAAGTCATAAATGAAGCCCTGACTGTCATTCAGGGAATCGTCCGCGACGGGCATCCCTCGGAGGCGGCAGTTTTTCCGGCGGAATTGGGATTGGCCCCGGTTGGGTCACAATCAATTGGGGCGGTATCCGAAACCATGCCTGAAGAAGAACCGCCTGAAAACAGCATAATTAATCTGGCCGGGGCGGACGCCAGTCTTACATCCGATTTTATAAATGAAGCCCGCGAGCACCTGGCCAGTGCCGAACAGAATCTCATGGACCTGGAGACCGGTTCCGATTATGACGGGGCCATCAATGCCATATTTCGCAGTTTCCATACCATCAAAGGGGCGGCTGGATTTCTTGATTTAAAGCCGATATTGGTCGTGGCTCACGAATCGGAGACCCTGCTCGATCTTGGCCGCAAAGGTACGGTTCATATTGAGGGCGCCCTGGCCGACGTGGCCTTTGATTCCATTGACGTCTTGAGGCGTTTGATGGACGGGGCGGAAGAAGCCCTGGCCAAGGGCGGGGAATTTAACGGCGCCAAAATTATTTCTTCCATCCTGAAAACCCTCCGGCAGATTATAAAGGATCCCAGCGTCATCCCGGTTCGGGCTGTCCGGGAACGGGTCGGCGATAAACTGATTGATATGGGTGTAGTCAGCCAGGATAAAATAGACGAGGCCCTGGAAAAGCGGAAAGACCCGGAAGAACGTATCGGTGAAACCCTGGTAAAACAGGGCCTGGTCCCGGCCAAGACGGTGGCCAAGGCCTTGCGCGAGCAACAACAGGTGCGCCGCGATAAATCAACCGGCGCCACGGTCAAAGAAATGGTTAAAATCGATACCGAGCGCCTGGATCGGCTGGTCGATACCATCGGGGAGCTGGTTATCGCCGAATCGATGGTCGGACAGGATGAGGAACTTCTGGGAAATGCCTCCCATAAAGTCGCCCGCAATATTTCGCATTTGAACAAAATCACCAGGGAACTTCAGGAAATGGGGATGGCCATGAGACTGGTTCCGGTTCGGGCCACTTTTCAGAAACTGGCTCGGGCGGTTCGCGATTTAACGCGGAAATCGGGGAAGGCGGTGGAATTGAAAATGCACGGCGAAGACACCGAAGTCGACCGCAGTATTGTCGAACTTATCGGTGATCCCCTGATGCACATGATCCGCAACTCGGTGGACCACGGCATCGAAACCACGGAAGAGAGAAGCAAGACCGGTAAGCCGGCCATCGGCACGGTTAATCTTCGCGCCTATCATAAAGGCGGCAATATTCATTTTGCCATCGAGGACGATGGCCGCGGTCTTGACAAAGCCAAGATCACTGCGAAAGCCGTGGAGCGCGGACTGATCGAGCCCGGACGGGAAATGACGGACCAGGAAATATATACCTTGATATTCCTGCCGGGATTTTCCACGGCGGCCAAGGTGACGGAAGTATCCGGTCGGGGCGTCGGAATGGATGTGGTTAAGCGGAATGTCGAAGCCATGAGAGGCAGTATCGAGATTACTTCCGAGGCCGGCCAAGGCTCTAATTTCATCATGAAACTGCCGCTGACGCTGGCAATAATCGACGGCATGCTCGTGGATATTGAAGATGAAAAATATATAATCCCCACCTTATCGGTGGTGGAATCGTTGTCTTTAACGCCCGACATGATTTCGACCGTCTATGGTCGAGGCGAACTGATTAATCTGCGCGGGGAATTACTGCCCCTGGTCCGGATAAATCAATTGTTCGGGCTTTATCCGAACGGCGCGACCGATAAACAGGAAAGCACCGTCGTGGTGGTGGAAGAAAATACCCGCAAGATCGGGCTGGTGGTGGATAAACTCCTGGGTCAGCGTCAGACGGTCATAAAGAGCCTGGGCGGCACTTTTGCTCGTCAGAAATGGATATCCGGCGGCGCCATTCTTTCCAACGGGAATATCGGGTTGATCATCGATATCGGCGGTGTCATCTCTTTGGCGTCCGAAATCGACGCCAGGGGGAATGACGGCGACTATAATCATGCATCCGATCCGGTCGCAAATCGAAGTGTTCGTGAATTCACGACCGCGGAGGCGACGGCGAGCGAGCCGGAAATGGCCGGTGTATAGGGTAAAGAAAAGTTTGCGATATATTATGGTACGATAGCATAAGGATAAAAGCCTATGAATGAAACCGGAACTGCCAAGCAAAAGACGCGAGTCGGGTCTTTGGAAAAGGCCGGCAAGTATCTGACATTTAAACTGGCCGGGGAAGAATACGGGCTGGAGATACTGAAGGTACGTGAAATAATCGGCGTCATGGATATAACGCACGTACCGCGAACCCCGGTTTATATCCGCGGCGTCATTAATCTTCGGGGGAAAGTAATTCCGGTTCTGGATTTGCGTGCCAAATTCGGTCTGGAAAAAGCCGAGCAGACCGACCAGACCTGTATTGTCGTGGTTGAGGTCCGTACCGGCGAAGGAACTCTGCAGATGGGGATTCTGGTCGATGCCGTCTCGGAGGTCCTGGACATAAAAGGGGAGCAAATCGAAGACGCGCCGGCTTTCGGAGCCGATGTAAACACCCATTTCATACTGGGGATAGGCAAAGTGGAAAGCGGCGTCAAGATATTATTGGACATCGATGCCGTTTTAACGGAGCAGGAAATTCCGATGCTGGAAAACCTGTCAGAAGGGAAGTAAGAAAAGAAAATCTAAAAAGAGCGTTCATTTAGTGAACCATGAAAAGGTGATAAGAGGAGGAAGATTATGAAGAAGGTCACCTTGTTCGGAATCATCTGCCTGGGATTGATAATGGTGGTGGGGATTGCCGCCCAGGCAAAAGTAACGTTTAAGCCCAATCTATACGGGTATGTCAAACTGGACGGGGCCTATGATCAGAATTTGACCAGCCATGGCAATTTTGTCATGTGGGTCAATCAACGGTCCAATGCCCAGGATGACGAACAATTCAACATGACTCATCGCCAATCCCGTTTCGGTGTCAAGATAAACGGTGAAGGCTATGAGAACGCCAAAGTTAACGCTGTCGTGGAGGCCGATCTCTATGGCGGCGGCACGGAAAACAAGGCTTTGATACTTCTGCGTCATGCCTATTTTTCCATTGAGAATCAGAGTTTCAAGATGATCGCCGGTCAGACCAGCGACATAATCGCGCCGCTCAATCCCAGCACCCTTAATTACTCCGTGCTGTGGGGCTGCGGTAATATCGGCTATCGTCGGCCGCAGATTTCCCTGTGGTACACCATTCCGGCCGGTCAGAGCAGCAAGGTTACAGTCGCCGGCGGTGTCTTCCGCAATATGGGCGACGATTTGATTTCCCTGACTTTGTCGACCGAGGGCGAAGCCGCCGACGGTCAGGATGACGGCACCGATGCCGGCCTTCCTGCCGCGCAGGGCCTTTTCGACTTCAAGTACAACTGGAATGAGAAGGGTTATTTCCAGGTGGGCGCCAGCGGTCTGTATGGCCAGTTGAAAGCCGAGAGTGATGCCGGTAATGACGACGAATACGATATTTCGGGCTTTTCCGGGCATTTCGCCCTGGCCTTCCCGCAAGGTCACGGTTTCTCCGGAGAGGTTTATTCCGGTACCAATCTGGGTGGATATAACGGAGCTATTGGTTTGGCCGGAACAGTCGACGGTGTCGCTTCCAAGGGCGGCTGGGTTTCCGCCTGGGCCAAGGTCTCTCCGCAGTTTACTCTTGGGGCCGGTGCCGGGATGGATGATCCCGATGATGCCGACGTAGCCGCCAACTCGCGCTGCAAAAACCAGGCTTATTTTGGAAATATCCAGTACGCCGTGGTTCCGCAGGCAAGTATCGGATTTGAACTGTCTCAATGGGAGACTTCCTATAAAGGCGCTGAAAAGGCCAAGAATTTAAGAGCGCAGACGTCGTTTACCTTGAATTTTTAAATTCAGGCCGGGCCGCGAAAATCCCTTTGACAGGATCGCGGTTGGGCCGTAAGCAGGGCAACGCCGGGCGCCAGAGTGCGCCCGGCAAATATTATTGAAGGGGGAAAGTATGGGTGACGGCAACAGGCCCGGGATTGGCGCCAAAACCGCGACGGGGCGCCGCGACCTGGGCGGTAAGTATCTGACTTTCCGACTTGCCAAAGAAGAATATGGCCTGGAAATATTAAAGGTCCGGGAAATTATCGGATTGATGGACATAACCAAAGTCCCGCGCACCCCGGAATATATTCGAGGTGTCATCAATCTGCGGGGCAAGGTCATTCCCGTTCTGGATTTACGGACCAAGTTTGATATGGGCATCACCGAGGAAACCGATGAGACCTGCATAGTGGTCGTGGAGGTCGGTTCCCGGGACGGCTCCACCCAGATGGGTACCCTGGTGGATGCCGTCAGCGAGGTTTTGGATATTCAAGGCCAGCAGATAGAAGATGCGCCGGCTTTCGGCACCGGGCTCGCTACCCGTTTTATTCTGGGCATGGGAAAGGTCAATAACGAAGTAAAAATTTTGCTGGATATAGACGAAGTGTTAACCTCCAGCGACTTGGCGATGCTGGATGCCATGACAGATCAGGCTTGCGAGGCGGGTGCGTCTCAATTGGAAAAGGCGGCCATGGTTTAAAGCTCGCCCGGCGAGCGACCGGCCATATTGGGAAAGAAACGGTTTTGAACGGCAATCGAGTCATTGACTTAATGGGGACCATTTCGATGGAATCGTTGGCGGCGAGCCGGGCGATGCCGGCCGTGCAAGGCGGGATATAAACAGACCAAAGGCGGATAGTGAATATGGAGCAGAATAATCAAACCACTCCCGAAAGCCTGGCCAGAGTATTTGCCATCAAGGTCACCGAGGACAGGATGAGAGTACTTTTATCCTGCCGCACCTCCGACATTGATTTGACAAGAACCGTGAAAGAAATAAATGAAGACATGAAGGCTTCGGGAATCAGAGCCAAATTCAATGAGGCCGGGCTGATTCAAATCCTGACGGAAGCCGCCGGCCGAAACGAAGATCTGCTCGATTTCGTAATTGCGCGCGGCAACCCGGCCACGGAATCCAAAGATGGGCGGTTGGATTGGCAGGGTGAATTTTTCAACGAAGGGTACTTTGTCGACCCCGTGACCAAACGAATCGACTTCCATCGCAAGGCCGGGGACCCTTCCTGCACGGAAGGACAAGTGCTGGTTAAGGTTTTCAACGGGTTACAGGGAAAGAACGGTATTGACGTTTACGGGAAATCCATTGAGGTTCCCCGGGCAAAGCTGATCGCTCTTCACGGGGGGCAGAATGTCTTGTGGGATGAGAAAGAAAATTGCTTCCGGGCCAAAAAGGCCGGAAGGGTTCGGTTACGGGGTACGCTTTTGGATGTCGACGAGACCTATTTTGTTCCCGGCGGAATCAATAACAATACGGGCAATATAAAACACAACGGGACCATCGTCATCAACGGGGATATCGACGCCGATTTTGTCGTGGAGGCCACGGGGGATATCGAAATCCGCGGCCTGGTATATGCCAGTGAAATCAAATGCGGGGGGAATTTAATCGCCAAGGAAGGCATCAATGAGAACCCCGCCAAGAAAGTTCTTGTCAAAGGGGATATCCTGGCCAAGTACATCATGAACGCCAATATTGAATGTGAAGGACAGGTAATAGTCAATCGAGAGATATTCCAATCAGAGGTCAAATCGCGAACGACTATTCATTGCAAGGACGGTCGCATTGTCGGCGCCGAAGTCATGGCGGCCAAGGGCATTTATGTCAATGAAGCCGGTTCCAAGGGTGATATCAAAACCACCCTGATAACCGGAATAGATTTTTTCCTCCAGAGGAAAATAAAGGAAAATGTCGAAAAAATTGAAGGTCTCAAGGCCAATCTGGGACAATTAAAGCCGGTGGCCAAGAAACTCGAGGCCATGTACCAATACCTGAAACCGGAACAAAAAGAAGCGCTGACGGAATTGAAGTTCAAGATCGATGAAGTCGAGACCGGAATTCAGGAACTGGATAACGAAAACAAAGAAATCCGCAAGGATATCTATTCCAATAAAAATGCCAAAATCGTGATCATGGGGATGGTTTATCCCGGGACGGTATTAAGAGTATTTGATTCCCAATTCGTGGTTGAAAATGCTCTGGCCGGGCCGATCGTGGCCGGAATTGACCCGATTACCGGAGAAATAGGCCTATCCTCGGAACTAAAAAATGTGGGGTAGCCAGAAATGAAAGTCGAAAACATCAATCCCTTCATTGAATCGGTCATGGAGACCTTTGACAGCATGCTCAATTGCCGGGTAAAGGTGGGGAAGCCGGCCGTTACCAAAGACGACGAAGATGCGGACGACATTATCGGTGTCATCGGTCTGACCGGAACGGCTCGCGGCATAGTGGCGATAAGGCTTCCCATCAAAACGGCCGTTACCAGTATCGGTCGCCTGGTGGGTGTGGAATTCAAAGAGATTGATTCCTCGATTATCGACGGTGTCGGGGAAATGATAAATATCATCGCGGGCAATGCCAAAGTCAAATTCGAAGGACAGAAAATATCTTTGTCACTGCCCACCGTCGTTCGGGGCAATATGTATAAACTCAATAATCTCACAGGGGCCGTATTCCTGACCTTGCCATTCTCCAGCGAATTGGGAGACTTTGACCTGCTGGTCAGTTTTAAATCCTCAGACGAGGCTGTCGGCAAAAAGGAGGAAGCACATGCAGGTGCTCATCGTTGATGATTCCCAGATAATGCGGAAGATAATTACGGGGGTATTGAAAAAATTGAATGTCAATGAGATCCTGGAGGCGGTCAATGGCCAGGAGGCTGTCGACATGCTGGTCGGAAAGACCGATGTCGGCCTGGTCATGATGGACTGGAATATGCCGACCATGACCGGAATTGACGCCGTCCGTAAGATCCGCGCCAACGGAAGCAAGGTTCCCATTATTATGTGCACCACCGAAGGTGAAAAAGACAAGGTTCTGGAGGCCCTCAAGGCCGGAGCCAATGATTATCTGGTGAAGCCTTTTAATCCCAAGGATATCCAGGCTAAACTCGAGAAATTTCTGACCTCCGTAAGTTGATACTCGATCGAAATGAAAAAACACAGCGTGCAAATAGCAGGTAATACGGTCAGCATGAAAGATGCGACCTTTCGGGAAATCCGGGATATAGTTTATACCCGAAGTGGAATCTCCCTGGGAGACAATAAAATGGCTCTGGTCCGGGCCCGTATTGCCAAACGGATGCGAAGTCTCAATCTGAATTCCTATGAGGATTATCTCGATTTTATTCGCGCCGACAATCAAGGGCTTGAAATAGAACAAATGCTGGATGCCATCTCCACCAATACCACTCAATTTTACCGGGAGCCGGCTCATTACGATTATCTCCGGGAGGTTCTGGCTGACTGGCTGAATCAGGGGATGCGGCGCCTGCGCATCTGGTCGGCGGCGTCTTCTTCGGGAGAAGAACCGTACACGCTGGCGATGGAAACAATGGAAGTCCTTGAATCGCGGCGTGTCGATTTCCGTCTTCTGGCGACGGATCTCGCACCATCCGTATTAAAAATCGCCATCAAAGGGGAATATGCCGACGAAAAGGTCGAACCTATCCCGACGTTAATAAAAAACAAGTACTTTAATAGAATTAAGACGTCTCAAGAAATCCTGTGGCAGGTTCGAAACGAGATAAAAAGCCTGATAATATTTCGGCAGTTTAATTTATCGGTGGTTCCCTATCCCCTGAAAAATCCCATCGATATCATATTTTGTCGGAACGTCATGATATACTTCGACCGCCAGGTACGAAGCCGACTGGTCAACGAATTCTATCGTCTCTTGCGTCCGGGCGGGTATCTTTTTGTCGGCCACGCCGAGAGTATCACGGGGCTGGTCGATGGCTTCAAATGCCTGAAACCGTCAGTCTACAGGAAGGAATAGGGGAATGGGGCTGGTTGTACTGGGAATTTCCGATTTGCAGGTAAGCAATAAGGCCGATGATATTTTAATTACCTATTCACTGGGTTCATGCATCGGTGTGGCGGCGTACGACGCCAGGGCCAAGGTGGGAGGAATGATACATTATATGCTTCCCCTGTCCAAGATATCACCGGAAAAAGCCGCCATTAAACCCGGTATGTTTGCCGACACCGGTATCCCGCTGCTGCTGAAAAGTCTCTTTACGATGGGAGCAACCAAAGACAACCTGGTTTTAAAGGTCGCGGGGGGATCGCACCTGATGGATCAGAATAAGGTTTTTAATATCGGCGAACGAAACTACCTGATATTACGCAAGTTGCTGTGGAAAAATAATATGCTTATAAAGTCCGAGGATGTCGGCGGCAACCTCTCGCGGACGCTTCGCCTGGAGCTGGCGACAGGATTCACCACGGTCAAATCCTCCCAGGGAGTACGAGAATTATGAATGCCAAAGATCAAATAGTATCCAAGGTATCGTCCTTCCCGACACTGCCGGTTATGGCGGGACGGCTTTTGACCTTGTTGAATAAGCCCGACGTAACCGGTGCCGAAATAGGAAAAGTAATCCAATTCGATCCCGCTTTGGCCGCTAATCTCATGAAGGCGGCCAACTCGGTCTACCTGGGCTCCTCCCATGAGGTCGCCTCCATCAGCGAAGCCGTCTTTCGCTTGGGCACCAAGTGGGTTTTTCAGATCGCCGTTTCTTCATTGATCTATTCCAATCTGCGGCGCCCGGTGGGCGGCTATGATCTTTCGGGTGAAGATTTATGGCGGCATTCGATTGCCGTGGCGATCACCGCGGATCTCATCAGTCGGCAATTGAATCATAAGGACGTGGGAGTTGTTTTCACCGGCGGATTGCTCCATGATATGGGGAAGATCATTATGGGAGAATATGTCGGCGAATCCTTTGAGGAAATACAAAAACTGGTGGACGACGAGGAAATTTCTTTTGAGGAAGCGGAGCGGAGAGTGTTGGGAATAGATCATGCCGAAATCGGGGCGATGGTCGCGGAAAACTGGAAATTTCCGGTTGTCCTTACGGCCTGCATCCGCTATCACCATAATCCGGCGGCGGCACCGGAGCCAAACCAGAGCATCGATATCGTCCATATCGCCGATGCCCTATGTTTGATGCAGGGTTACGGGATAGGGCGCGACGGTATAAGTTACCGACCCGATCCGGACGCGGTGACAAGATTGAATATATCAAATAGCATCCTGGAGCTGGTCACCAGTCAATTGGTGACCGCCCTGGAGGAAGTCGATAATGTGATAAAGGAAGCACCCGTCGCCCAAACGGCGGGGAGGTAAAGAAATATGTCCTTTAATGTATTGATTGTCGATGACTCCAAAACCATTCGGGCCATAATCGCCAAAACCTTGAAACTGGCCAAACTCGATATCGGTGAGATTTATGAAGCTGGCGATGGCAAGGAAGGTCTGGAGTGTCTCAAAACCAAGCATGTCGATGTCGTCCTGTCCGATCTGAATATGCCGGTTATGACCGGACTGGAAATGGTCGCCGCCATGGCGCGGGAGGGTTTAATCGAGAAAATACCCGTGGTGGTCGTTTCCACCGACGGCAGTACGGCGCGCATCGAAGAACTGAAGCAACAAGGTGTTCGGGAGTATATTCGAAAGCCTTTCACGCCGGAATCGATAGGCGCTGTCATTGAAGGCGTTCTGGGGGTAAGAAAAGCATGACCACCGAATCTTTAAAAGACGTCACTCTGCGGACCGTAATGGAAGTTTTGGAGCAGTCGGCTTTTGTGTTCCCGGAACCCGGCGATATGCTGGAGGGTGTGGCTTTCGACAATTTCGAGTTTATTCTCGTCACCCTGAAGTTCACGGGCGATCGGGAAGGGGAAGGGAAAATGATACTTCCCGCGGAATTTTGCGCCGAGTTGGCCGCCAATCTACTGGGCGAAGACATGGATCAGAGCGGTTCCGACGAGAGCAGTTTCGATTCGGCCAAGGAAGTGTTTAATATCATAACCGGGCAGTTTTTGACCAGGATGTTCGGCGATCGGGCCCTTTTCAGCCTGACTGCCCCTGAAGTTCATCAAATCGACCGGGAACAGGTGTTTGAGATTTTCAATAACCAGGATTTCGCCTTCTGCATGGTTGACGAATACCCTATCCTGGCCATGTTCCAGATGAAAGAAGAGCAGGTCAATGAGCATCAGGGTTCTGGTCGTTGACGATTCCGCAGTCGTCCGGAAAATATTCTCCACGGAACTGGCCCATGACCCGGAGATTGATGTCGTCGGGACGGCTCCGGATCCTTTCATCGCCCGCGATAAAATTCTCGCTTTAAAGCCCGATGTCATTACGCTCGATATTGAAATGCCGCGCATGGACGGGCTGACTTTTCTCCGCAAACTCATGGCTCATTATCCGGTACCCACGATTGTGGTTTCCTCCCTGACGCCAAAGGGAGGCGACCTGGCCATGGAAGCACTCGATGCCGGGGCCGTGGAGGTCATGTGTAAGCCGGGGGCTTCTTATTCCGTGGGAGACATGGCGGTCGAACTTAAAGAAAAAATCAAGGCCGCCGCCCAGGTTAAATTGAGCAAGCAGTCCCGATTTCCCAAAGGACCTCAAGAGGGAATCCCCAAAGTCAAAACGGCTTTGACCAGGACTACCAACAAAGTTATCGCCATCGGCGCGTCCACCGGCGGAACACAGGCGCTTCAGGCCGTGCTCACCAGTTTTCCGAGAAATGTCGCCGGGACGGTAATTGTCCAACACATGCCGGAAAATTTCACGCGCTCGTTTGCCGACCGGCTCAATTCCGTTTGCGAAATAGAGGTCAAAGAGGCGGAGGACGGCGATGCCGTAGTTCCCGGGAGAGCCTTGATCGCGCCGGGCAATTTCCATATGACCCTGAACCGCTCCGGTGCCAATTATTATGTTCATGTCAAACCCGGTCCCCTGGTCAACCGCCATCGTCCCTCGGTGGAAGTTCTTTTCAAATCCGTGGCTCGGTATGCCGGTGCCAATGCCGTGGGGGTGATTTTAACCGGTATGGGTAATGACGGCGCCCAGGGAATGCTGGAAATGAAACAGGCCGGGGCATATACGGTCGCTCAAGACGAGTCAACCTGTGTCGTTTTTGGCATGCCCAAGGAAGCTATCAAGGCCGGGGGCGTGGATAAAATCGAAAAATTGGATAATATTCCCGCCGAAATCATCAATCATCTATAAGTGTCAAATTCCGATTTCTTCTTTTAATCCGTCCGAGGTTTCATTATTATTTTCCCGTAATCCGTCGTAATTGGGTAGTATTTAAGAGGTGAGGAAATGGAAAACTTCAGGATTGAAAAAGATACCCTGGGGGATGTTAAGGTACCGGCCGGGGCTTATTACGGCGCCCAAACCCGGAGAGCCGCGGAAAATTTTCGCGTCAACGGTATAAGATTCCAGCCGGAATTTATCCGGGCACAGGTGATTATTAAACGCTCGGCGGCCGAGGCCAACGCCGAATTGGGCAAATTGGACGGGAAACTGGCCGGGGCTATCGTGCAGGCTGCCGATGAAATCCTGGGCGGGAAATTGGCCGATCAGTTTATCCTGGATTATCTTCAGGCCGGTGCGGGAACCTCGCAAAACATGAACGTAAATGAAGTCCTGGCCAATCGCGCCAATGAAATTTTGGGCGGCTGGCTCGGCGAGTATAAATTCATCCATCCCAACGATCATGTCAACATGGCGCAGTCGACTAACGATACCATTCATGTGGCAATCCATATCGCCGCAGTTTGTGAAACAAAAACCCGCCTGCTGCCTTCGATCAGGTCGATGCGCGATATTCTGGAGTCCAAATCCCGCGAGTTTGACGGTATCGTCAAGTGCGGGCGGACCCATCTCCAGGATGCCGTCCCATTGAGCCTGGGCCAGGAAATCGGCGCCTATGCCGAGATGATGCGTCAGGCGGAAAGGCGGGTAGAGACGGCCCTGGAAGCGGTGGCGGCGCTGGCCATCGGCGGGACCGCGGTCGGAACGGGGCTGAATGCTCCCAAAGGTTACCGGGCGCTCATGATTAAAAATATTTCCGAAAGCACGGGCCAGATGTTCCGCAGCGCCGATAACATGTTCGAGGCGATGAGCGCCATGGACGGCTTAGTGGAATTTTCCGGGGCCATGCGTGTTTTGGCGACCTCGCTTAAAAAAATTGCCGATGACATTCGCCTGCTGGGCTCCGGGCCGCTGACCGGAATCGCGGAATTGATCTTGCCGGCGGTGCAGCCGGGATCGTCGATCATGCCGGGGAAGGTCAATCCCGTCATGGCCGAAATGATGAATATGGTCTGCTCGCAGGCCATGGGTTGCGATGCCTGTATTGTCCATGCCTCCCAGGGGGGACAACTTCAGTTGAATGTCATGATGCCGGTAGTGGGTTATAATGTTATCCTGATGATACAATCCCTGGCCGGAGGGATGGATTGTTTTGCGGAACGATGCCTTAAGGGCTTAAGAGCCAATGAGGAAATCTGTCGGGCCAATGCCGAACGAAGCACCGCCCTGGCGACGGCCCTGAATCCTTTAATCGGATACCAAAAGGCGGCCCAGTTGGCGAAACAGGCGTTCGCCGAAAAACGATTTGTCCGCGACCTGGCGCTGGAGCAAAAGGTGGCCGATAAGGCCACCTTGGATAAGGCGCTTGATATTAGAAATATGACGGTGAATCCGGACGAGGAGTAACGCCATTTTTTCACAGGCGGCAGGTTCTTTCAGAATCTGCCGCGTAATGCCTTTCATAAGCCTGTTCATTTTCTGAACAAGTCCAAGTATTTCAATAAATTGTACACCTACCAAAGCCGGGATGCGGCATCGGCTTTGCGCTAATATCATCGCGGTAAGTAACTATGAAATTGGCTAAGAATATAATTGGTAACGCCATAGCCACCCCTTTCGGGGGTTTGGAAAGGATTGGTCATATGAGAAAACGGTTAGTGTTGTTCACAGTTTCGGCACTGCTTTGCATTGGTTTGTCAGCATTTGCCGATGTCATTGCTTCCGGCGGAACCGTTTCGGTGGCCGGCAAGACCGTTACGCCGGGGCAATCATTTTCCGTGGATATTACTTTAAACGGCGGCGATATCACCATTACCTCGCTGCGCATACCCCTGGTGGTGAGCCACTCTGATATCACCTGTACGGGCGTGGATTTCAGCGGCGCCCTGGTTCCCGCGGGTATGGAAGCCGGGTACATCATAAACGGCAACTATATCGATATTTTTTACACGCCTCATCTTTCGGCGTCACCGGCCATGATTTCGGCCGCTTCGGGCAAACTGGCCACGCTCAATTTTGCGACGGCGGCGACATTCACCGATAAGGATATTGCCATAAATGCCGTCAATATCGACAATTCCTTCATGCGTGGGGGAACCTTGTTTCATCGCTGGGACCGGGTGGAAATGACCGATAACAGCGGCCTGAATGTGATGCTTCCGACATTCGTGCCCGGGACCGTCGCCTTGCGTAATTCTACCGATATCGGGGACGATAACGGCAACCTGCCGGGCGAATTCGCCCTGGGGCAGAATTATCCCAATCCCTTTAACCCGACCACCAGTATTGCTTTTACCTTGCCGGAACGGGCCAGAGTCCGTCTGGATGTCTACAATCTTCTGGGGCAGAAGGTGGCGGTCCTGGCCGAAGGCGACTTCGGGGCCGGGGAACATATTGTCCAATGGGAGGCCAAAGGTATCCCCAGCGGTGTCTATTTCTATCGTTTGAGCACCGAGAATAAGGCTGTTTCAAGAAAAATGACTCTGCTTAAATAAAGCTTATCCTGCTTTTGCCGAAAATCTAAGAGGATACCCCGATTATAGGGATCGGGGCGTCCTCATTTTTATTAGGTAAAATGCAACAAGTTGCGGCCCCACATAGGACACCGGAAATTCCGGATTATGAAATTGCCGCCAAAATCGGGCAAGGCGGCAGCGCTAAGATTTACAAGGCATTTCAAAAATCCCTGAAACGACATGTGGCCATAAAGGTCCTGTCGCCGGAGTTGAGCCGCGACCCTGACGTTGTCCGCCGTTTCGATCGGGAATCGATCACCATCGCGCGGCTGTCTCATCCCAATATTGTCCATATCATCGACCGGGGAAAGGTCGAAGACCAATATTACTTTGTCATGGAATTTGTCGACGGCACCTCGCTTAAAGAAGTAATCGCCTCGGAACGATTCAATCTTCGGCAGAAACTCGATATCATCATCTCCGTGTTAAAGGGCCTGGATTACGCCCATAAGAACGGCGTCATTCACCGCGATATCAAGCCGGCCAATATTCTCATCGACCAGCAGGGAAATGCCCTCATCGCCGATTTCGGGATCGCCCAGATTTTGAATAAAACCGAAGGCGATAACACCCGCTCGGATATCATCATGGGGACTCTGGCGTATATGTCGCCGGAACAAAGGGTGTCTTCGACCAATGTCGATTTGACCACGGATATATATTCTGTCGGCGTCATCCTGTATGAGATCCTGGTCGGGAAACGCCCCATGGGGAGTTTTCCCATGCCGTCGGAAGTTAACCCGCAACTGCCGGTCGAATTCGACGACATAATCAAGTCCTGTCTGGCCATGGACACAATCTGCCGGTATCAGAGCGCCGTGGAAATGAAGGATGCCATCCTGAATGTCATTTCGGGCGAGGGCGGCAAGGAGATTGCGCCCAAAAACAGCATCACCGGGGTGGAGTCGTTTATCGGCAAATGCCAGTTTCTCGATACCATCAAAGAGACCAAGTACAGCACCACTTTGCTGGTAGAAAATCGCGAGACGCGGCAGTTGTTCGTGATAAAGAAAAACGATCGTTCCTGCGACGGCCTCAAAGAGGCCAGAATCCTGTCCAAACTCAAGCATGATAATATCGTCAATATTTACGGTGCCGGGGGCGACGCCCGTCATCTGGTGGTGGTGATGGAGTATGCCCAGGGAGGATCGTTGTCCGACCGGATGGTGCGGACATATCCTCTGGAAAAGGCGATGCAGATCACCAGAGATATCGCTTCGGCCCTGCATTTTTCGCATCGGCAGGGAATTATTCACGGCGACTTGAGGCCCTCGAATGTCTTGTTCACCAAGAATGACGTTCTCAAGGTAACCGATTTCGGCTTGCCTCCGCACTATAACCTGATGGAAAAGAACTGGTATGCACCGCCGGAAAAGCGGGTCAGCAAGCAGGCCGATATTTACGCTTTGGGAGTGGTTTTTCATAATCTGTTGTACGGCAAAAATCCTGCCTACGATCGCAACGCCGCCCTCATTATCGGAGTGGCTGAAGAGGCCGTACCGGAAAGAGTGAAGCAGATTCTCCGCAAACTCCTGGCCTTCAAGATCGCCAATCGGTATCAGGATCTGGAGGAGTTTTTCCAGGATTGGGAGTTACTGGAAAACAGTTCGCGCCGCCATCGGGAAGCATTCGAGGCCGAGAAGAAGGCGTACAAGCCGTGGTACCGCAAGATTCTGGATCTGTTTCGGAAGTGACGCGGGTCGTGTTTCGGGCGATTATAATCATAAAAGTATTGTAAAGATGTCGGGTTTCTCAAGTCCCGCGTCGCGCGGGACTCTCGGAACGCCGACCTACGCAGACGCCGATCAGACGATGCCCCAAATGGGTTTGTTTGGGTATTTTTAAGGTGTCATAAGGGCGTTCTTATTTAAAGGAGATATTGTTTTCCTCGAAAAATTCACTGTATTCCAATGCGTGTCAATCTAGTGCCATGAGTTGGGTTCGTTCCGAAAAAATTATGAACGCCGTAAGACTCCCCCCTTAAATCCCCCTCCATGAGGGGGGCGGGAAAAAATGGTTCGTTTTGTTATATTTAAGGAGTTATGAAGCGTTCCCCCATTTAATGCGACATTTTTTTCCAGCCCCATCCCGCGAAGCGCGGGAGTGGGCCACCTTTCCACGGTGGTTAGCGGGAAAATAAAATGGGTTCGTTTCGCCACATTTTTCCCCCTTTTATTCTGTATATGTCGGCATATCGTATTGAGTGGCAGATAGTTGGGGCAAAAATAGATTTGACGAAAATGGGTTTGTTCGGAAGACAGATTAATTTGAAAAGCGGGCATAATTTTGCCTTTTGATAATATTCCTTCTATATAAAGGGGCGGTGTCGGATCACCATCGATTTAGTAGTGATTTTGTACGGAGTATGATTTGAGCAATGCGATGAAAAGGGTTCAATTCAATACAAATTGTAAATTATCTGCCCCATGGGTAGGCTACCGGACTCACCGCGACGACATCTCGGGGGTTTTCAACAAGTCCTGAAAGGCGGAGTACGCGGACAATTTTAACGTTCGCAAAGGGATGACGTGTTTAAAGGAGCGCCGGAGGAATGAGGCTCCGACAGCTCCTAATTCTTTTGGTACCAATCTCCGGTCATCTCATTTTTTTGATTCGGGTTGCAATGTAAAGGAAACATTATATGAAACCCAAATCATGACCGGCTTATTGTCGTTCATGGCCGGCTTGTATTTGCATCCATAGGCCGCTTTCATGGCCGCCTTATCAAGTAAATCATGGCCGGAGGACTTCATGATTCTGACGTCCTTGACTACACCCGCCGTATCCACCAGGGCTTTAACCCAAACGGTACCTTCAATCTTATTCTTTTTGGCGTCTTCCGGGTATTCCGGGACTTCTTCAAAAATCATTTCGACGGGAGTGTCGACCTTAATAAAGGAATTGGGGTCAGGAATATTTTCGGATTCCTTTTGCACCGGTGCAGTCGGTGATGGTTGCGGGTCGGTTTCCCCGGCCAGCAAGTTCATCCCGGAGAGGGGAAGAACAAAGGCGATAGCCAGGAAGATTCCTGCCGCGAGGGCCGGGATTGACATGGCCAGGCGGCGCCGGTGATTATTCATAAGCGACATTAGACGTACCTCCAATTCAGGTTTTTGGGACATATTTACAGTTACGGGAAATACGAATCGTCTGCGGCCGACCTGCCGAGCCACGCCGAGCAGGATTTCGGCATAGACAAAGGGGTCATTCCCGGTCTCGAGGACGAAGTCGTCACAGACCATTTCCGAGTCATTAATCATCTTCCTGCGGCAGATCCAAACCAGGGGATTGATCCAATACATGGCGACGGTCGCGGATCCCAGAAGGCATCGGAGGAGGTCGGCCCTTTTGATATGAGCCATTTCATGGATAAGGGCCATCTCAAGATTTTTCTGCGGCCAGGATTCGGCGTAGGCGGGGAAGATAATTTTATGATGCCAGTAACCATGCAATTCAGGCGAGGTTACTTCGGAAGAGAAAGCCAATTTGACTTTTCGGTGTACCCCCAACCTGTCGCGCCAGAAATCAATCAAGCCTTTGAGTTCAATATCCAAAGTCTCTTTGGCGCGGCTGCTAATTCCTTTCATCAGAATCAAACCCAGAAGAAGGCGAAGGGACATAAGCAGAGCGCCGGCCGACCAAACGGCAATAAGAAGGGTCAAAAGGTAATCGGAGAAATTATGTCCGGCGGATATCGCATCGGGGGACTCAAGACCGGGAGCACCATTAAGAGTCGGAGACAGGGCGACGGAGGCGGCGATTTTATCCATAAGAGGCAGGTGCCATGAGGGCATTAAAAACGTAAAGAGCGGCAGCCCGAGCAAAGCCAGGAAGGTTATGGTATGAATATGACTCCGGGTGACCGGGCTGTACTTTCGGAAAAGCCGGATAACAATGACCGAAATCGCCGAAATCAACGTACTCTTTATCAAGATGGAGATAAACCAGGCCGTTAACGGCGGATTGAGCAGGACTCGTTCCAGTAATGTCATCAGCCCAATCATTTTTTACCACTCTCCTTCATAGACTTAATGAGGGCGCTAAGCCGGTCATATTCTTCCGGGGAAAGGTTTCCGCTTTTAAGGTCAATCAGGGCGGTTACAACATTTTCGAGGGAGCCGTCAAAAAAGGTATTTATAACTTTTTGCATGGCCGCCCGGCTGGCTTTCCCGTGATTTACGACGGGGGAATAAACGAAGGTGCGGCCGTTCTTGACGTGTTTGAGGAATCCTTTGCGTTCGAGGATGGTCATCTGGGCGCGGACGGTCGAGTAGTTTAAGTCTTCGGGAATAGCCCGGAGAATATCGGCGACGGTGGCCTGGCCCAGGCGGTAGACCAGTTCCATGATCTGGCGTTCGCGGCGGCCGAGGTGATCGAGAGATTTTTTCACGGCTTTATCTTTCATATCCTGAAGACGATCCTAGAATCACAATTGTTTATCCGTTCTGCTAAAATAATAGCAGATAAAAAAGCAATTGTCAAGAAGGAAATGCTAAATTTATAGCATATAAGAACCGGGCTTTTCAGCGGGGGGGAATGACTCATGTAATGGATTGGGTGGCAGTCAGTTTGGATCCCCGACCGTGTCGGGGCCGGGACCTGACCCACGCGTTCCGCGCGGGAACAAGAACCGACCGGACAACTACCTGTGCCCGCGGCGGGTATGGGAATCGGGGCCGATGTGGACATCGGCCCCGCACGATATTATTCCGGGGCAAATGAAGCGGAAGCCGGCGCTTCCGCACTCCAAAGTTGGCAAGAACCCACAGCAAGTAACTATGATATTATTTGAGCCTCTGTTCGGGCGAGATATCTTGTCGTGGGGCACCAGGCATCGATTTAGTAACGATTTTGAAGGGATGTGATTCGAGTAATGCGGCAGTCAGGGCACAATCCCAGGATAAATCGCAGATTACCCATCCCACGGGTGGGGCACCCGGGCTAATTAGTCGATTTGCCATGTTGTATTTCACGGATGATCTGATAAACCTGCCGGGGATTGTCTATCATATCGAATTTCGGAACGGCGTGTTGTCCCGTGCCCGGCCAGGAAGTATTTTCAAACCAGGAGAAGAATGGCATGGCATTGCCGAATGTTATGGTTCCGGTTCCATCGGATGATTCGGATATCGAAATGTCCGATAGATTGCGAATGGTTAGAAATTTGACTTTTTGCTGCAAGATCCCCGAAACAATAACAACCCGATCTTCGGTAACCCCATAATATGTCTTTTCTCTCTGTTTCGCCTCCACAAAAAACCGGCCGACGATCATGTAAATGCCTATTAACACGAAGGGAACACCGAATAAGGCAAAAAACAAGGGGGCACCGCTTTTGATAACACCTATCATCCAAAAGATGGCAAAGCCTCCCCATAGCAGGCTGAATGGAATAAGGAAGGCATCTGATCCGCGAAATACAATATCCTGTTTGGGTTTGCCCGACCATAGCACATTTTCCATAGGATCGATGTGTCTTCGTATTTCCGTAAGGGCGTCAGCTGTCATTGGTTCACCTTTATTTGTATCCGGGTTTAGCGGTTATGATGTTTTATTTATTGGTTTCGTCAAATGAAGAATAAATGTAATTAGAAAGTCGGGCAACAGAATTTTTCCTTCCGAGAATCGATTAATAATGATCAGCCGTACGATCAGATGGGGTAGAAGTACATAAATACCGCATAAAAAAACCACCCGTCGGGGTGGTTTTTGGTACCGAGATATTAAGTTGTTTTAGTTCAGATAGGCTCGAAGCGAGCGGCTACGCGAGGCGTGCCGCAGACGCCGGATGGCTTTCTCCTTGATTTGCCGGACGCGTTCGCGGGTAAGCGAAAAGCGCGAGCCGATTTCCTCCAGTGTCAGAGCCTTTTCATGATTCAGCCCGAAATACAGACTGATGACCTCCGCTTCGCGAGGCGTGAGAGTATCTAGAGCCTTTTCGATTTCCACCCGCAAGGACTGGCTTAAAAGTTCCTCGTCGGGGGCCGGCTGGAATTCGTCCTCGAGGATATCGATGAGGGAGTTATCCTCGGAGGTCGAGAAGGGGGCATCCAGCGAAAGATGCGAGTTGGAAATCTTGAGCGTGTCGGAGACTTCCATTTCGGACAGGTCCAGTTCGCGGGCTATTTCATCAGGGGAGGGCTCGCGGCCCAGGCCCTGCTCGAGGGAACTGGAAACCTTCCCGATTTTGTGAAGGGTTCCGACGCGATTCAAGGGCAGGCGGACAATGCGGCTCTGTTCGGCCAGAGCCTGAAGGATGGCCTGACGAATCCACCAGACGGCATAACTGATAAATTTAAAGCCGCGGGTTTCGTCAAAGCGTTTGGCCGCCTTGATAAGGCCGATATTCCCCTCGTTGATCAAATCAGCCAGTGACAATCCCTGATTCTGGTATTGCTTGGCCACCGAAACTACGAAGCGCAGGTTGGCTTTGGTCAATGACTCCAGGGCATCCTGGGAGCCAAGTTTGATTTTTTTGGCCAGACGCACTTCTTCTTCGGCGTTGATCAGAGGGGTTTCTCCGATTTCGCGGAGGTACAGGTCCAGGGACCTGTCTTCGTCGCGGTATTTCGCAGACTGTTTAGCCACGATGAATATAAAACCTCCTTAACTTAACACTAAGAGCATTTTCCGATATATGCTCATCAAGGCCTGATGGCCTTGTATTCGATATTACCGCTGGGGTCGACCAGAAGCAGGGGGACGGCTTTTTCCCGGTCCTTGATATTTTCCACCGCCACTTCCAGTTCCACCAAATTTTTAATTTCGCGGTTATCGACCTGGGTGATAATCGAACCCGGCATAATTCCGGCCCGGTAGGCCGGGCTGCCGCGATCGACTCTGTTTATGAATACGCCGGGAAAATACTCGGCGCCTATCGTTCGTGCAATATTTTCGGTATAATTGTAAAGTTCCATCCCCAGCCACTGCCGCTGGTCGTTTTCGGAAGTGAATTGGTCGGAGTGAGCGCGGCGGTATTCGTCGCGGTCAACCACGCGGGTGTTGACGTCGAACCTGCGCCCGTCGCGCAGGACGGTAACGGGGATTTCTTTATTTTTCGGGGCGGTCGCGATCAGGACGGAAAACTGCTCGACATCGGCCACATCCTGGCCGTTGAATTTTAAAAGCAAATCGTTCTTACGGATTCCGGATTCGTCGGCCGGCGAACCCTTGAATACTTCTTCAATCGCCGCACCGCGAACGGCGTCGAGGCCCTGCTTGCGGGCGGTTTCTTCGGTGACGTTGGCCAGATAGACGCCTAGCCAGCCACGGGAGACTTTTCCGGTGGCGATCAGGTCGGGGACGATGGCGCGGGCCAGATTGATGGGGATGGCGAAACCTATTCCCACCGAGGCCCCGGTAGGTGAAGAAATTGCGGCGTTGACGCCGATGGCTTCGCCTTTAAGGTTCAAGAGCGGGCCGCCGGAGTTTCCGGGATTAATGGAGGCATCGGTCTGGATATAATCCTGATAGCGGGGTGTGCCCTCGCCAAAGCGAAGATTGCTTCGCCCCTTAGCCGAAACCACGCCGACCGTGACGGAACGTTCCAGGCCCTGTTGGGGGAAAGGATTCCCGATGGCGATAACCCAGTCACCGACCCGAATTTCATCGGAGTTGCCGAAGGGGATATAATTTATTTTTTGGTCGGCCTTGACTTTCAAGACGGCCAAATCGGTTTGGGGGTCGGTCCCGATAATATCGGCTTCATATTGATAGCCGCTGGAAGTTCGCACCAGGACTTTGGTGGCGTTTTCGACCACATGGTTATTGGTCAGGACGTAGCCGTCTTCACGGAAGAAAAATCCGGAGCCATAGGACATCGACGGTTCCTGGGGGATCTGGAAAAAGCGCCAGAAAAGGTCATCGTGATAGCGGCCGACGCCCTCTCTCTGGGCCGCGATATGCGCGGTGGCGTCGTAGACCTTTTCCACCACGGCCACGAAAGGCGATGTCGGATTGCCGTGGTTATCGGAAACGACCGGATAGCCGGGCGAGATCTGGGTGGCGACGGTTTTTGCCGTAAAATCCAGATTTGAGGCAATGATTATACCAAGGGTGGTAAAAAGCGCCCCCAAAACAACCAAAGACAGCAATTTCTTGCCGGTCCCCGAAGGGGTAAAACCCCATCCCATTTAGCAATCACCTCCAAACAAGACAACCTTGCAATATAAGGCAAAGGTTAAAACTCTGTCAAGCCTCTTTTTGTTCATTATTTTATATTTTCCTTATAAATCTCTAATTGAATTATACTTTGCCCGGCGGGTATTGTTTCGCGCGAAATAGTGGTCATATGATTTTCCCATAGAATTTATACGTATACGTATTGGAAAACGTCTAAGAAGGCGGAAATTCCCTTTTAATAACTCCTCCAATTGCGTGATTGACATTTGGAGGATAACAGGTTAGTATCCCGATAATCATATGAATCCGGCATGGCTTAAAAAAGACCTGGTCTTCTATGGGCGGCGATTATCCGAGAGGGGTTATATTGCCGGCTATGACGGCAACCTGTCGGGACGCCTGGAGGGTGGCAAAATTCTCATTACGCCGAGTTTACGGCCTAAGGGACTATTAAAGGCTGGAGATTTGGTGGTAACGGATCGAAGGGGCCGCAAAATAGTCGGGCGCGGGAAACCCTCGTCGGAGATCACGATGCACCTTTTGGTTTACGACCGTCGCCCCGATATTGGCGCCTGCTGTCACGCTCATCCTCCGTATGCCACGGCGTTTGCGGCAATCGGGCGAAAATTGCCGACAGGAATATTGCCCGAAGTATCTATCTTATTGGGAGATATACCGTTAATCGAATATTTACCAACCGGTGTGGCTGATGCCTGGACGAAATTCGGCAGGCATATCAAAGGTCATTTTGCTCTCTTATTGAAAAACCATGGGGTTCTGACTCTGGGGCGGAATATGGAGGAGGCTTTTGCCCGCATGGAAACGGTTGAACATTACGCCCGGATTATTTATATTGCTCGGAATATGGGGCGACCGAAGCCTTTGGCGAATAAGGAAATCGCTCGCCTGGACGAGATTCGTAGAAAATTGTTTCCTCCAAAGGAATTATGATTAAGAAGGTAATTCTGGATAAGGCCGATCGCCTTTATCATTTCCCGCTGGATTTGGAGGAATCATTCCCCAAGCGAATGGCCCCGGCCCGGGAGAGGAAATATCCCTTAATTGATCTGGGCCATTTTCGCTGGCCGATAGGCCCGGAAACCGTCATTGGAAAATTGGAAGATTCACTGGCCCCGGCTTCGGAAGAAGAGATTTTTGAATTCAAAGAGGCCCTTTCCGTTTGGCTGAAAAGTCAATTCGGCATAAGAGTTAACGCGCGGCGGGAAATTTACCTGGGCCAGGGGATACGGCGTATTCTGTCGGATTTTTGTCTGGCCTTCGTGGAGACCGATGATATCGTTTTATGCCCTGAACCGGGGATACCTTTCTATAAGCGCCAGGTCATAACGGCCGGCGGGATTCCGGTCAGTTATTCCCTTTCGGAGCGAACCGAGTATAAACCGTCATTGCGCCAGTTATCCGCCAAACTGGGTAAGGCCTCGCGCGTGATGGTTATCAATAATCCGCACAATCCGTACGGAACGATTCTGGAAGAAACCGATTTGGCGGAACTTATCCGGATGGCGTCGCGGGAGAATTTATTTCTTTTCGTCGATGCCGCGTATGCCTCGCTGGCCGAGGAAAAATATATTCCCCTGGCGGGATTGCCGGGGGGGCGCAAAGTAGCCCTGGAGGTATTTTCGGTGCCGTTTCTTCTGGGGTTGGGGTATTGTCCGCTGGGATTCGCTATCGGGGCCCCGGAAATTATCAACGGATTGAAAATCATGGGCCAATCGCTGGGTAATTATTTTCCTCGGGCCTGGGTAAAATCGGCGCATCGGGCTCTGGAGAATTACCCTTCGCCGGCCATACGGGATTTTCGACGGGATATCAGCCAGGCCCGGCACGAGGCGGGGGGGCTGGTGGAGCGTTTGATGGGACGGGTTACGGGCGGTAAATCGGCGCCGTTTATATGGATGAAGGTCCCGGGAAGACGCATGGCCCAGGAGTACGCCTCGCTTCTTCTGCGACGCAAAAATATTTTGGTTCTCCCGGGGCATGCCTTCGGAGAAAGCGGCGAGGGGTACATTCGCCTGTCATTGACCTGTTCGGCCGAGGATTACCACCAGGCGGCAAGTCGGATGACGGGCAAAACCGGGCTGGGAATCAACCTGGAGGAGTAGGGGTTATGGATGTGATTCGTCTTTCGAAAATGGTTTTTTACGGATACCACGGGGTGAGCGCCGCCGAAAAAGAGACGGGGCGGCGATTTGAGGTCGATTGCGAATTGGAGGCCGACCTGGCGGCTCCGGGGAGAACCGACCGAATCACGGATACGGTCGATTATGTGGCGGTTTATAATACAGTCAAGGAGATTGTCGAGGGGAAGGCCTATTCTCTGATAGAGTCCCTGGCCCTGGCCATCGCCGATAAAATTCTCGAGGAGTTTCCCGTTTTTCGGGTGACACTAAGGGTGCGTAAAATGACGCCGCCCATCGCCGGACAAATCAGCCATATCGAAATCGAGGTCACCCGCCAGCAGCCTGATGCTTCCAAGATTTTGTCCGATAATAAAGAATAAAAAGGCTAAAATCATGGCTACCACGGTTTATCTGTCGCTGGGCTCCAATCTGGGCGACCGCGAAAAAAATCTTCAACAGGCCCTGGATCGGATTTCGGCCCTGGAGGGGTTCGAACTGGTGGCGCATTCCCCGGTTTATATTACGGCTGCGGAAGACATGAAGGAGGCAGCGCCGGATTTTCTCAACATGGTCATAAAGGGGGATTATCTGTACCGTCCCCTGGAATTATTGGCCGCCCTGGAAAAAATCGAGCGCGACCTGGGCCGGACGAATAAGGGCGAATATCTTCCCCGTCTGATCGATATCGATATCCTCCTTTTCGGGCGGGAAATAATCAAGGAAAAGAGCCTGGCTATACCCCATCCGCGCCTGTGTAAGCGGACTTTCGTTCTGGCGCCACTTTTACAGATAGAACCGGAATTGGTGCATCCCTCGACACGCAAAAAATTGTCGCAATATCTCGATCAAAAAGAAGCCGCGAAATTCACCATTTATAAAGAGCAATTGGAAGTAAATGTCGGATCCCAAATATATCGCCATTGAGGGCGTGATCGGGGCCGGGAAGACCACGCTGGCACGGATGCTGGCGGAACGGCTGGGGGCGGAATTGATTTTAGACGAGGCTTTCAATAATCCTTTCCTGGAGGATTTTTATCGCAATCCCAAGCAGTTCGCGCTTTCGGCGCAGTTGTTTTTTCTTTTGACACGGTACCAGCAACAGCAGAAACTGATGGTGCGGGATATGTTCAATCCCCGGATCGTAACCGACTATACTTTCGGGCGCGACAGCATTTTTGCCTCGATTATATTAAGCGAGCGGGAATTGATACTGTATGAAAAAGTCCTGCCGGTCCTGACGGCGGAACTTCCCAAACCGGATTTGACGATCTATCTGCAGACCTCGACTCCGGTCCTTCTGGACAGAATCAAGAAGCGGAGTATCCGCATGGAGAAGGGAATCGACGCCGATTATATCGCGCGGCTGAACGAGGCGTTCAATTATTACTTCTTCCATTACGAGGACAGCCCGCTTTTGGTGGTCAAGACCGACGATATCGATTTCGTGGAGAATTCTGGCGATTTCGATAATATCGTGAGTTTGACAAGCAAACCCTTAACGGGTAAGAAGTACTATAACCCGGCCGGAACGATTATTTAGGTTGAGATGAGACGATGACGGAGAACAATACCCGCAAGAAGATGACGGTACGGCGGTTCGTGGCCCGGAAAGAAAAGGGCGAGAAACTGGCGGTGCTGACGGCTTATGATTATTTCACGGCGCGGATTCTGGACGCTGTCGGAGTCGATGCCCTTCTGGTGGGGGATTCGGTGGGGATGGTGCTGTACGGCGGGAAGACGACGCTCAAGGTCACCATGGAGATGATGCTGGCGCACTGCACGGCCGTGGCCAAAGGAACCGAATATGCCCTGGTGATCGCCGACATGCCGTTCATGTCGTATCAACCTTCGCTGGAGACAGCCGTGATCAATGCCGGACGGTTTATCAAGGAGTCCGGGGTGCAGGCGGTGAAACTGGAGGGTGGGGTAGAGATGGCTTCGACGGTCAAAAGAATCGTCGAATGCGGAATCCCGGTCATGGGGCATCTCGGCCTGACGCCGCAGTCGATCAACCGGTTCGGGACGGCCCGGGTGCAGGGACGGACCGAGGAGTCGGTTCATTATCTTGTGGAGTCGGCCCAGGCGCTGGAAGAGGCGGGGGCGTTTGCGATGGTGCTGGAACTGGTGGAAGCCAACGTGGCGGGGGAGATATCGCAGAAAGTCAAGATTCCCACGATTGGAATTGGCTCGGGGCCGAAATGCGACGGCCAGGTTTTGGTGATAAACGATATATTGGGATTGTACCCCGATTTGCAGGCTAAATTCGTGCGGCAGTATGCCAATCTGACGCCGGAGATAGAGAAAGCCGCGCGAGGTTTCGTGGCAGATGTAAAATCGGGCAATTACCCGAAAGAGGGGGAGTGGTTTTAGGAGGGGGAACGCCATATATGGATAGTTATGATAAAATGCCGAGGTGTTCGACATTAGGTCATGTAAATCCAATTTTGGCAGTAAGTTTGGGAGGTATGGAGGGGAGGATAAATGGATACCTATTTCACCTACGATGTTGCCGTGCGCGTGTTTCTCTGGATTGCGTGTATCTTTGGAACGGTACGCTATGCCAAACATAAGAGATATAATTCTGGATTTTGGGGTATACTATCAGTCTTTCTATTCTTTATACCTTTGTTAATATTACTGTTTTTAAAACCCAAAAGCACCTTTGATAGAGAAATAGAGGCCTTTAAAGATAAAAGAGCGTAAGGCTATCATGAACTGGGGGGTAAAAAATGACTTGTGACTTAATTCAGACGATTTCAATTGCTGTGGGCGCCATTGGTACTATAGCAGTGGCAGCATTGGCTATTTGGGGTTCATGGATAAGGTATTATTTCATGCGACCCAAATTAGTATTTTCATTGCCTGACTCCAAAGGTGATCTTAATAAACGAAATGATAACAAAATGGTAAGATATTATCACGTTAAATTAAGTAATAAAAGAAGTTGGTCACCGGCGGAGCGTGTCCGAGTTATGCTCACATCTATATCGCGCGTTGGGGCAGATCATAAAACCTATTATCGAGTTCCGTTAATGGTGCCAATGCAACTCACGTGGTCGTTTTCTATGATTAATGAGCTTTTGCCCAACATTGGACCCGAAAGATATGCGGATATCGGCTACCTTGTTGAAAACGATGCCGCATTTCTAATTTCTTTATATGTTACCCCTGGCAATTTCGAAGGGTATGTGAGGGCAAATGATAGTATTTGCATCGAGCTTATTGCAATGGCGGATAATTTGCCGGTATCAGCGCCCTATAGATTAGAGATTTCTTGGGATGGTCAGTGGTCAACAGATAATGATAAAATGCAATCCCATTTAGTAATCAAAGAAATTAATTAGGTTAAATTTCGAATCTTTGTTGGGAGGCATCCTGTGCTGCCGTCGATTACTCCTATTTTGGCAGACGAGGACGTATGCCGTGCACATGCCTTGCGTGCTCAGGTGATAAAGATAATTATCAAACTGGAATTCAAAATGCGATGGAAGGGATAAAGATGATACTGAATGGTAGGCAGAAGAAAATCTTAATATTGGGTCTTGTACTACTCTTGGCTGTAATGATACTTCCAATTTGGGAGAAGTATGTATATACTATGAAAGGAGGCAGTCTGTTAAACACGGGTGAAATTAAATTTATGCCCATATTTACCAGGCCATACTGCTATGGTAATGAGATGTGGAGGATAAATTATAGGTATATGACTTATGAATTTGTTTGGGTAATTGTCCTGACTCTGGGTTTAATTTGGGTAACGGCAGATAGGAAACCGGTCAAGTGAACTACTTATTCCTTTTCCAGCTGAGGGGATATTTGCCGTGCACAGGGGGGGGAGTCCGGTAGCCCACCCGTAGGGTGGGGAAATAATGGCTTGGCGGTGTGACGATCTCTTGCCTCCGAATATGGGCTGGTCATTCCAATTATAATTATTCTATGGCTGCCATACCATAAGTGGTTGCAAAAGTTTTTACGCGGTGCCCTCGTGATGTCAACCACCCTACGGGTGGGCTACCGGAATCTCATGAGATAAGCCAATCTGCCCTATCGCTTTAGGCGAACTGTACGATTAGGAGCGATTATATTTTCTCCCACCCTTGATTAATCTACAGGAAAGCCGATATAATAAGTATGGATTAGCCAGGCGATAATACGCGTATGGCTAATCACTCGATCGCCCGGATGCGTTCGCATCCGGAGCACGATATTTTCATGGAGCCCCGCATAGGCGGTCCACAAGGCAAGGGTGACATTCCTTGCAAACACCACTGCGTGCCCCATCAAAATAAAGTCTGGCTCGGGCGGGAATGACCCCTTCCGGAGCCGTCATGGGTAATGTCAGGGAAAAGTATAAATTTCCAATAAAGGAGTGGTTATGCACAAAACCAGACGAGGCCTTAACCGGCTGATGAAGAACCTTATCGAGGCGGATGATCTTATCAGTGGCTTGGCCACGGTGGGGGGAATCATTCTCAGCGCCAGGTTCGGCGACAAGAGGGCGACGCGCGATGCGATGGGGAATATTTCGATTAATGTCTCCATATCTGGAAGTGAAAATCCCGGGTTTAATTTAAAATCCATAGCGCGTTGGGCCAACAGGCCGATAACTATCGCCATGGAAAACGGGCAAGGTGAAGGTGTCACCCTTCCGTTAATGGCTCCCCTTGCCACGTCAGTTCAGATGTGACAGGACAGGCTTGGGTAAAAATCGGTCGGGTATCGGTGTATTCAACTGACGGCACCTTGTTGCACGATGACAGGGCCGCTCTTCGAAGCTCAAGGTCTGCGACGGGGGTATTGACAATATTTCGCCCGGGGCAGGCGGGGACGCCTGCCGCCCACGAAAACAATACGCCTGTGCCAATAGCAATTACTTCGTAGGGCAGCATCCCCGCGATGCTGCCGTTCTAAACCGCGGATATCCAGGAGGCGGGATCACGGGGATCCCGCCCTACACATTCTCGGCTCATTTCCTTTACCATATTTAAGATGTCAGGACCACAAGGGTCTGAGGTTCCCCCGAAAGAGTGGACACTAAACTAAGCATGGATTATACTGGAATAATTCAAGGAGGTGTCCAAATGGGGGAGAAACGACGGCAATATGACCGGGATTTTAAGCTTTCAGCGGTACGATTGCTGG
>JBGSHP010000019.1:0-83740 GCA_041752195.1 Candidatus Zixiibacteriota bacterium
AGGTCGGAGTCCAGGAGAAAGTCCCGGTGCCATCGCCGTTATCGATAAACGAGGCACCTGTGGGCAGAGGCGAGGCGGACAGGTCAGGAATGGATTCGATATCGGTCGCACTAACCGTAAAAGTCAAAAGAACATTTTCAGTCGTACTACGAGGGCCAATAGAGGCTAAAATCGGTAACTGGTTGCCAGCTTCGGTGACCGTGATGGCCACGAGTTCGATATCTGTGGCTAAAGAGTCATCCGTGGCGGTAAAGGTTACATTATATATGCCAGACTGAAGGAAGGTCGGAGTCCAGGTGAAAGTCCCGGTGCCATCGCCGTTATCTATAAACGAGGCACCCGAGGGCAGAGGCGAGGCGGACAGGTCGGGAACAGATTCTATATCCGTCGCCGAGACGCTGAAAGTCAAAAGGACATTTTCAGCCGTACTCCGAGGACCGATAGAGGCTAATACAGGAAGATCATTGGTTGAGGATTCTACATAAAAACGCCGAATTTCAGAAAGGGTCGTATCAATGCCGCTGACGGCCTCGACTTGCCAGTAATAATTATTAATCTTTAACTGGTAATTATTGAGTATTTCCGTATCGCTTAAAACTCGATTATTAAGGCGAACTTCATCAATTAAACCGTTAAAGCACTGGCTTATTGCCCAGGACATACCGATTGTCAGGGGTTCGACATTGGGGGCGCCAAAAGCGGCTCCAGAAGCACTATCGACCTTTACCCCATTGCGGTAAAATCGCAATTGGCCTTCCGTGGCGGATAAAGATACGGCGATAAACGACCATTGATTGGCCGGAATAACAGTGTTGCTGATGTAAACGGTAGTGCCGTTATAAAACAGCAGTCTTCCATCGGTATTATTCAGCGAAATTTGGTAGTTGGTAACGTTAGCACCGCCGATAGAGCGTTTCGCCACAATCCCGCGATAGACGCCGTCGCCCGAGGTTTCCGGGTATACCCAGGCTTCAATGGTCAGGGCGCCGGTGGTATTGCTGACGTCAAGAGCGCTGTTGTCCGGTATTTGAACGTAATCGTCGGTGCCATCGAAATCCAGGGCATGGCCGAAACGCCCGGAGGCGGTCCGGACGGGCCCATTCACCAGTGTGCCGTCGTTATTATTGGTGGAGGCATCAAGAGTGCCGGTCCCGGTGTTTTCGTCGAAATGCCACAAACCGAGGGTGCTCGGTTCGACAGTCATGACCGGTGCGTTCCAGATGTAATTCAAGGTTGAACTTGCGACATTCTCGCCCACATAAAGAAGATTTTGCGGAGTGGCAGTCGTATCGCCGAATATCCTGATATTCATGGGACCGGGATCGCTGACATCGAAATCCAGCTGCATGCTATTATTAATAGTACTGCTGTCCGCAGGCGGCGCCACTAAATTTATTACTGGAGCGGCGACGACAAACGAGGGGCAAATAACCAGTCCCGCCGCCAAAATGGCCGTGAGACGGTTTATGTTTTTGACCAGCGGCAATCCATCTATAAGCGCCCGCATTGCTCCCAGCTTGACTTTGCCGCTTATTATTTTGAAGGTACTCATGGTTTATTTCCTCAAGGCTACATTTTGGCTACTTCAGCAGGAGCATCTTGCGGGCCTGCTGGCTGTCGCCCACTTTCAGGCGATACAGGTAAATGCCGGTCGCCACCTGACGACCGTTATCATCGGTGCCATCCCACTCCACGGTGTAGCGTCCCGGAGTAAGGGTTTTATCGAGAAGGTTACTTACTTTCTGTCCCAGGATATTGAAGACATCGAGACTGACCTGGCTGGAACCTCCGGCCACGTCGCGGGTGATATCGAACTCGATCCTGGTTTGGGGATTGAAGGGATTGGGATAATTCTGGTAGAGGTTGAAGGTTACCGGCAGAATCGGCGAAATCGGTTCGGTCGGGATTTCGGTGGCATCCGACGAAGCCAGATAGGCCTGAGTGATGCGAATGCGATTCTTGTCATCGGCATTGATATTCGTCTTGGCATGAGCCGGGAGACGCATGATATCGTTTAAGCCGGTGGGAATAAGATTTTCCAGTTCCCAGGGTTTATATGTATAAATCAGCAGTTTCAGGCGGCCCTGCTTGTCGTCGTTATAAGCCATCGTGAAAGCTCCGGAGATTTCGGATAATTCCGGCTGTTCAAAACTGACGGCGTTGGGATCGTAGTCGATCTGAAGTTGCACCCCGGCGACGTTGTCGGGGAACTCGCCTTTGATATTCAGTTTGGTGAACTGACCGGCCAGGAGGTCGTCGTGCTCCAACCGCAGTTTGGCAAGCGGCCCAATCGGTTCGGCCAGGCGCGGGGCCTCTTTCTGTATCGGCCGTCCGAAAACGGTATTAATAATTCCGATAAGGTCGACGACATTGACGATGCCGTCCTGGACAATATCGGCCGTCTCAAAATTACGCTTGGCCAATCCGTAATTGCCGATGATATAGGCTACCACGTTAACCATATCGGCCACGTTGACCTGTTTATCAAGGTTGACGTCGCCGTAACGGTCCACCTGGACCACGCCCGAGTCGGCCAGAAGCGCCAGGCCGGCCACGGCCGGGTTGGGATCGACCGATTCCCAGGCATTGCGCAATTTCATCCAGTAGTCGGCGGGGATAGCGCTGGAGTCGAGGGTTAAATAAGCGTTCAGAATGGCGTTATTGGTCGTGGGGTCGCCGATTGGCTCATTATTCAATCCGAAGGCGGCAACCCGGACGGAATCGGGATAATCCTCGATATTTTCATAAACGACATATTCCGGGGTCAAATCGGTCACGACGATAGAGTCGATTTCCATAATCTGACTGGTGTAAATCATATCGAACTGGACACCGTAAACGGTGCGAGTGGTTATCAGGTTGATAGGGAAAATGACCGGAGTGGCGCCCGGGACACCACCCACCGGGGCGGCGCCGTACGAAGATGTCGTATATAATCTGTCTATATTCAGTTTGGTGACGCTGATATTTACCGTCCGCGAACCGGTGGCATTGGCATCATCGGTGGCGCGGAAAATAACCGAAAAATCGCCCGACTGGCTGTAAGTCGGGGTCCAGGTGAAGGTTCCCTGAACCGAGCCGGTTCCCGTCACGGGATTGGAAGGCGTAAAGGTCGCCCCGGTCGGAAGTTGGGTGGCCAGAAGCGAAATAAAATCATTATCCTGGTCGCTGGCCGTCACGGAAAAAATAACCGTCTGTCCCTGGTCAATGCTGTAACTGGCCTGCGGAGAGGAAACCGCCGGGACATGGTTGGAGCTGGGCAGACAGCAGGTATCGGCTCCGAGTGTAGTCTGGCAAATGCCGTAGGAACAGGTATCCCAGTCGGGTTCGGTCGGGCCAGGTTGACCCACCGTAAAGCGGCCGCTTCCATAGGCGCCGAGAGGTCGAATAACCAGGGTTCCCTCAATATTGGTAAACTGGTTGTCGCGGTAATCGGGGTCGGGGTCATCGCCGTACGTCGGGCGATAATCCGAAATAAATAAAAATGAACCGGTACCTACCGTGGCATTAGCCGCCACCCTAAAATAGATATTGGCCACGGTAGAAGTAGTTGTCGAGGCATCAATAAAGGGTTGATCCCAGTAATCCAAACGACATTGATCGAAGGGCGGAATCGGCGGCAAAAATTGAACAAAAACGGCATTGATATGCATGCTGTCATCCAGGGGATAATCAAAAGCCTGGACATTATGCCTGATTTCAAATTCCACCTGTTCGCCGCACATAAAACGTGAAGAGTCGATTTGAATGGTTGACAATCCCCGGCCGGTCATGGTCAAACTGTCATACACGGGATTGAAAGTAATACCCGTCGAATCGCAGCAATATCCCGGGCAAGCATCGGTGGGGCATCCGTCGGCATAGTAAGGCGTAATAAAGGCCGGATTGTAGGTAAAACGAATCAGAAATCCGCCTATATCCACCTGATTTTTAATCTGGAGCGGCGCTGCCACCACGGTTCCCGGCAGGCCGGAAAAGTCGCCGAGATCGATGGCGTAATTGATGGAGTCGATCAGCAACTGGGCCTGCGAAACGCCTGAAAAAGTCATCAACAGTATCAATGTCAAAAGGCCCAGTTTCAGGCCGTCTTTCAAGTACCTTTGATTGCTTTTTGTGCCGGTGCCTAATTTCCCATGCATATCACAAAACCTCACTTAAGGAGAACCATTTTTTTTCGAAGGGAAGTTTCGCCTGTTTTCAGACGATAGAAGTATATACCGCTGGAAACCGCCCGACCGGCGTCATCGCGACCATCCCAGGTCACGCGATGATTTCCGGCCGCCATATCCCCTTCCGCCAGACGGCGAACTTCCTGGCCCAGGATATTAAACACGGCCAGTTCCACCTCCCCGGCGCGGGGGATATCGAAGCGGATTTCAGTTTCCGGATTAAAGGGATTGGGGTAATTCTGGTACAGCCGAAATCCTTCCGGCAACAAAGATCCTTCTTCCTTAAGTACCGTCCTTAACATTCTTCCGTCCGGGGTCGCAAACTGGATATCCCGCACGGTCCATTTTCCCAAATTACGAACCATAATTATATCATTGATACCGCCGGGGATGCCTTTCCCCTCGTCGCTGTAAACCACGACGCGTAAAAGATTCCCCTCGACGGCGGCTTTCACGATCATACCCGCTTCGCTCAAAGGCGACAGCAAAATCATACTGTCATCGATAGCCTGGTCCGCTTCCAGCGTCAGGGCTATGCCTCCCACGGGAATATCGAACCGATAGCGTAATACGTAATTTCCATCGCTTTCTTCAGCGGAAACAATCACCGGTTCATGGATAGGCGCCAGTTTCGGCGACCCGCCCACATTGACGAGATGATTGATCATATAAACGAGGTCGGCAATCGAGGGACTAAGGCCGTCCTGATTGACATCGGCGTTGGCCCTCTGCTCGGGATTGAGAGGCGAGAGAGATGGATTGATAAAATAATTGATATAGTAGATGGCGTCGGCTATCTCGAAGGCCACGCCGTTCAAATTTATATCGCCGATGCTGCTCTGGGTGGCTTTCTTTATCAGGATATAGCCGTCGGTGTACTCGATCGCTTCCTGCGGAACTTTCACGCCGACCGAATCGGTCAGGGTGTTATCGTTCCGGTATATCAGGTCGTTAAAAACGAACCGAATGGGAACCGAGTTTCCCGCCAGGGTGTAATCGCTGGAGATATAAAAAGTAATGGCGGCCACGGAGCCCTCGCCCGGCGCCAGGTACGTCCCGCCCTCAAGATTGGCCAGCCCCAGAATCTGGATATTGCCCGCCTGATGATTATGATTGAGGCTGTACGTGAAATATTCGAAATTGGCCGCCCGGGTGCCGATTTTATTGATGCCGGCCACGGTCAGGACGGTCGGGTCGTAGTTGAAAAGAATATTGAACCCGGAAATTTTGACTTCGTTGAGAAGATTTATCTTCAGGGGGACGGTTTCCCCGGAATAACCAGATACGGTATCGATGGACAGGGCATAGATGGTCTTGGGGGACAGGTCCACGGAAATTTCGGTGGTATCGGCGGCGCCGTAAATATCGGTCAAGGAAACCGCCACCCGGTGGAGTCCGGAATCGGCGAAAGCGGTTTGCCATTCCATCTGGGTGCCGCGCTCGCCGGGGGTGACATGGATATTATCGGGGCCCGAAACCACGTCCCAACTTATCGGGTCGTGGTCGGGATCGCTCCCGGAAAGAGCCAGAGAAACCAAATCGCCGGCCTCAAACTGCACTGCCTGGGGCGGTTCAATTTGAGGGCAACGATTCCGGTTTAAGACCGTGACGACAACATCCATGATCGTGCTTAAACTCCCGTCGCTGGCGCGAAAAGTAAGGGTGAACGGCGAGCCTTCAGAGGAATTCGGCCCCGAGAATTCGGGCCGCCATTCCAGCCGGGCCGAGCCCTGACCGGTAAGCGTAAAAATCGCCCCCGTAGGACGAGCAACGGAACTGACCGTCACCGTTTCGCCGTCGGTATCGAAAGCTTCCAGGTTAACCGTTAAAAGGTCGCCCTCGCTAATGGTTTGCGACCCGGTATAAGTGAAATCGGGCGCCTTACCCGCGGCATGGGCCGGGAGGAAAGAACCCATCCCGAAACAAGCCACGGCCAGGAAAAGTCCAACGGCCCAGAATTTCTTATTTGACAAAGTGTTCAAAACCCAAACTCCTCAAAAGCAGACTCAACCACGTCCTATTGAGCAATATTCACGCCGAATCGCAGCAAATTTCAAGTCGCCTTACCACTTACATCCGATGCCGGTCCGAGCCTCGACCAGCCATCCCACCGTCTCCTGTGCAAGCCCCATTATCGTATGGCGGATATGGGCTTACGAAAATCTTTTGGCCTCTTCAGTCTTTTACCGACGACCTGATACGCTACCCCTGACAATAATTCCAGTGAAGTAAGGTGAGGATTCCAGGTTTTGCTGATTTAAATATACATAGGATTCATGAAAAACGCAAGTACTTGCATGCGGGTATAAAAGCGGCAATCCCTGCCCTAAAATAAAAAAGCCCTGCTTCCGTGAGGAATCTTTCGGACTACGCAAAACAAGGGCCATCAAAATCAAACCTGAACCGTTACTCTTTTATTTTTCTTTCTTTACCGAACCTTCGAAAGGGTGCTCCTTTTTTTTATTCCGAGAGGGGAGGGAAACCCCTCCCCCGTCGGAAAAAGCGAATAAACTACTTCAGCAGTACCATCTTCTTCGTGATTTCGTTGTTGTTAGCAGCGAATTTGTAGAAGTAGATACCAGAAGCGAGTGTGGAAGCGTCAAAGGTGACAAGCGCCTTACCGGCTTCGTTGTAACCGCTGAAATCCTTCACCTTCTGACCCAGCATGTTGTAAACAGACAGCGTCCAGTTGGAGGCAACCGGCAGAGCCATCTCGATAGTGGTGGTGGGGTTGAACGGGTTAGGATAGTTGCGGACCGCAAAGGTAGTCGGCAGGTTGACAGTCTTGAGCGGGGTGCCATCGTACATCGCGGCTTCAACCGAAACAATACTACCGGTAGTGTTCAGGATCTGGCCGGTGAAGGAGGCGCCTTTTTCAAAGCTGTAAACGAGGACGCGGGTGTTCTGGCCGTCAAAGGCGGACTTGATGCTCATATGAGCAGCGTCGTTGCCCAGGGAGACCGGAACATTGCCTTCGAGCACGAACGCGGCAGCGCCCAGCTCGACGTCAGCGGTGATGACTTCGCCGCTATAACCGAAAGTGACCGGCTCGGCAGCCGGGGACAGTTTCGGATACGGGAGAGCATCGCCCACGACCACGCGGATCAAGTAAACGAGGTCGGCCACGGACAGCGGAATGCCGTCAGCGTTGGCGTCAGAAGCGGCAATCTGACCTTCGTCGTTAATCGTGAAGGCCGCCATGCCATAGAGGAAGTAGTTGGTGAATACAACCGCGTCGGCAATTTCGTAGGTCACGCCGTTGAGGTTGAGGTCACCGCGAGCGTCGATATCATCGGCGCAAGCAATGTCGATACCGCCATTAAAGAAGTGGATGAAGCGAACCGGAGTCTTCAGAGGATTCTGGCTCATGCAATCATCAATGGCGCCGCCATAAGACGGGAATTCATCGCCAAGCGGGATGAGATAGCCACCCGGAGTGCCGTTGTAGCCAAAGACATCCAGAGAAATGGCCTGCTTGACTTCCAGCGGATCTTCGGCCGTGGTGAAGTGCATGGCCAGCGAGTTGTCGCCGCAATCCATCCAGAAGAAGGAAATAGGCAGGAACATGCATTCCAAAGTACGGTCGTTGGAGACGAGGAAATCGAGCGAGAAGAGAACCGTGCCGTTGGGCAGATTCACTTCGTCAGGATTATGCGGACCGTCGTTCTGTTCGGCAATACCCACCACACGGATCAAGCCGCTCGGGCAGCCGCCATCGCAGTTGCCGGACGCGCCGAAACGATAGGTGAAATATTCCCATTCAAAAGCGCCGGGAATGGCGAAGATGGCGCCGGGAATGGCGCCCATCGAAGACAGAGCCGAGTTGTCATAAGCAATGAGGAAATCGAAGGCGAGCATGTCTTCGGTGCCGTCGGTCTTAATGACGTCGACATAAGCATGGTGACCTTGATAGACACCGATGCCATCGGGACCTTCTTCCTTTTCGATCTTAATGCCGAAAGGAAGCTGGCCAACGACGGTGATTTCAACCGTGCAGGAAGAAGTCAAACCGGCACAATCGGTAACGGTAACCGTAAAGACGAAATCGCCTTCGTCAGTGAGCGTGTTAATGGTAAGCACGCCATTGACAATGTCGAAGGTTCCATCAAAGGCCGGAGCAACGGTCGCGGACCAATTCTTCTCGTCAGCGACGCCGTTAGGATCGGTCGCGGTGAAGTTAAAGGTCGTGGAAGCATTGACACCAACGGTCTTGCTATCGCCGCAATCGCCACCGATAACGGGAGCCTGGTTGGTCACAACGAGGTCGATAGTAACGGAGGACGTAGCGCCCAGGTTATCGACAGCAGTAATGGTGACCGAGTTGGAAGTCCCGACTTCCGAGCAAGGCGGGTTGTAAGTCCAATGGACGGCATTACCGCTAAGAGTCGCAGTGCCCTTGGAAGCGGAAACGCTGGCAACAGAGCCGCCTTCATCATTATCAACCACATTGCCAACAAAGGCGTCGAAATTGATATGATGAGGTGTGGTCAATTGAAGCGGAACATTGGACCAAACCGGCGGTTGATTCAAGAAGTAAAGCACTGGGAAGCAATGCGGGCCACCGTAATTGGCCGGAACCGCAAAGAGCCAGTTGTAGTCGCCGAGGCCATCGTCAATCATGTTGTTAAGGCAGATGTTGCCTTCGTCGCCCGGGGCAGCCAGGGCAACAGTCATCATGACTTTGTACTTGGTGGCCATAGCCGAACCTGCCGGCCAGCCGGAGAAACTCAACATGGAGTGAGACATGGTGTCAGGGCTGACGCCATCCCAATGGAAAGCGTAGTAGTAACTATTGGGATCCCAGAGACCGGCCCAGAGATCCTGCCAGCCGGGAAGAATGCCGCCGGGCACGTTGCCACCATTGTAGGACCAATTGGTGACCAGGCCTTCGCCATAGATTCTCTGGTTGAAGTTACCGCCCAGCAAATCAGCGGCATCATCATTCTGCCACTGAATCTGGATTTCAAACGGGGCATTGGCCTTGATCTTCGGCGTGCCGCCATCGTCTCCAAAATAAGACGGATCAACGACAACGTTGAATTGCAGAGCATTCGCCAGCCCAAAAGAAAGAAGTACAAACGATAAGGCAAATAATATTGAAAGCCGTTTCATCGTGTGCTCCTATTTTGATTCGTTAACATTCATTTACTTTCAACGACTCATCTAAGAGCCTGTTCCCCCTCAAGGTTTCGATTTCGGGGTCTTCTTTCCGACGAGAGCCACAAGTCGAAAAGGGTATCCGTAACCGAGAAGTAAACGTTTAAGTTTCTTTCTCTTGAGCGCGTGTTAATGCGGATTACCTCTTTTAAGCGCCACCTCCTTTCAAGTTTCTTTTGGTTTAAAGGTTCGTTTTAGAGTCAATTTTCTTTCTTAATTAGGCCGCCCGTATTAGAAGGGTACGAGCGGCCCGTTAATTTTCCCAAATAATCTCAAGGCCACAGGCCGGGGCAACACTCCAGAGGCGGCCCGCCTTTGAACTTGAAGTTAATCACTTTCAGGATGTCCAGGATGTTGACGGTAATATCGCAGTTGACATCCGCCATGGGCAGATAATGCGGCGCCGGCCCGCCCTTGAATTTATAGTTAATGAGATAAATGATATCCAGAATATTGACCAGTTCGTCGGGTTGACCCGAAATCGTGCTGGAAACATCGCCACAGGTTCCGGATAAAACCGTCAGGGACCCGTCGTAGACTTTGACCATGGCGGTGTCCAGATAACCGTGCAGGTATTGGATAATTCTCATGCTGTCGGCTTCGAGGGGATCATCGGTGCGGACCCACCAGGCGCAGGTGACGTCGGGAATAATCCATTGCAGGCAGTCGTAATAAAGAGTGTCGGTAATTGTTTCGGTCAAAATCCCGATGGAGTTCCCGGCGGGGTCGGAGAATCCGAAGAAATCGAGAATATTGTATTCGATACGAATATCCACGACTCGGTTGGTGTCATTGGGTTCGAGTTCGAAAACATCCCCTTTTATTTTAATCAGCGGTTTGGCCCCATATTGTATCGGGATACCGGGGGTATTGGGCGGGGTCGGGGTATTGGCGATGGCCGTTATCAGCATATCCTGGCCGTAGCCGCCGATAGACCGCGATTCCACCTTTTCCCAGCCGCTGGTCAGGGTCCCGGTAGTATCGATATTACCTACATAGGCTTCCTGGATGTCGATATGGATGGCATCGTAGCCCTCGATAAAAGTGGAATCGATACAATTACCGCCGCTATACTGGTTGCAATGATAATACCCCAGCATCTGGATCGAATCGACGCAATGGCCACCGCTCCACTGCTGGCAAACCCAATAAAGGGAGACTTCCACGGAATCAATGGCGCTGTCGGGATTGGTGGGGGCAAAGGCCGTGTAGCGCCAGAATCTCTGGTATTCGATCATTTGCAACTGGGTTTTGAACTCCAGGATGTTGGGCTGACTAAGCATAATCCAAAGGGTGTAGCCGGCCACGGTGTGATGGTAATTCTTCATGTAAATAGAAATGGCCGTATTTTGTTCACCGGAGGTGGCGGTGGTGTCTCCGACAAATACTTCAATATCCGGAATAACCTGTGAGTGCGTCACTCCGGAGAAAACGGCCAAAAAGCAAAGCAAAAGTCCGCCAAGGCTTAAAAACCTTGTCAAACCGAGTCTGATGGGCATTCCATCCTCCCTAATTGGTGGTGTTAAGATAGCTACTCAATCCCTTAGCTACTTAAGCCCGATAAATTATAACCCTTTCGGAATCTAAATCAGACTAAGTTTCTCAACGCCGCCGGGATTCATATCCCTTATCGGCTTCTTAATCTCGTAAGTTCAGTCCGGACAAGTATCCGGAAGACCTAAAGTTAGAAGTATCCAGTTAGTTGGCGGTCCCCCGCCACCAATTTTGTGGAGTTAAAAAAAGCTTCTAATTATGCTCTTTAGAGAACTTTAGAAGACTAAATCACCTTATAACAATTGTTAACAAGGTTTTCTGCGGACATTTTACTTTTCATTACGCAAGGAGAATATAAGGACAAACCCGATGTCTGTCAATAGAAAAAGTGTGATTTTTTATATATTTACGGCGTCTTTGGCGGTACCCGGCCCAAACGGCGGCGGCGATACAATTTTTCAGGATATCTGCCGAGGCGGTTCAGACCGGCAAAGGTTGACCGGGAGATTTAAAAATTGGGCTGGTTTCGCCGGGGAGGGCGAAAAAATATCGGCAGGACTCCTGGGGGCGGTTTTTCGACTTTCATAAAGGGGCGCCATGGCTTTCAAAAACTTTTATCAATAAATTCTTGGCTAAAATCTTCAATTATTATATAATGTCTGCAATGGGACATAAACCTCAATAAAGATCCACAATTATGGCAAAATTGATGAGTAAGAAGACCAAGGAGACGGTTAAGACGGTGGTTTTTCTGGTGGTATTCCTGATTCTTCTGGGTTTATATGTAATCTATCCCCTTGTTATTATTGATGATATAGCGTCGCGTCGGGATTTGCCGACAGATTCCGATACGACCGCAGGACAACTTAACGACCCTTCTTACTTCACAAGTCAGGGGTTGGCACTCGATACTTTTACGGTTAACACCCGTGACAATCTGAACCTGGCGGCACTGTATTTTACACCCGATTCGGTCAGGTTTCCGCGGGTTCGCGGCACGCTATTTTTACTTCATCCTGACGATACCGACCGGACATTTTTGGCTCCTCTCGTGCAACCTCTTATAAATAAAGGGCTTGCGGTTGTGGTTTATGACCAGAGGGCTTGTGGTTTATCCCCTGGAAAATGGCATGGAGCCGGTTTATACGAGGCCGATGATCTGGCCGATATTATGGCGGAGTTGAATGTTCACGGCCAATTGGTATCGCCGGTGGTGGCGGTGGGGTTTGAATCTGGTGCGGATGCGGCTTATTCGGCGTCTCTGGATGAGGCGCGTCTGAACGGGGTGGTGGCCGTTCGTCCCCATTTGAGTTCCTCGCGATGGATTTCGACGCGGCTCAAACGTTTGAACGCCTGGCCTATCCCCTTCAGGGGCTGGGTTTTACACTGGTGGTTCAAGACCATGGCGGATTTCCCCTTTGAGCGGACGACTTCCGAGGATATTCGTCCGGCGGCATGTCCCACGGTTCTCATGGCGGCGGCCGATGAAATGGAAAACAATGAAATCGAACGACTTATCGAAAAATCCGAGCCGGGTAAGTTGGCGGTTCAGGTGATTCCCGGGGACCCCGCCCTTTTGACCGAGAGGATTATTATACTGGCCGATTCCCTGGCCAAATTGCCCATTTCCGGGAAGTAAGGGCAGTTTTAATCATTAGTTCTTGATGAGCGTTTTCGGGAAAGCCTTATTTCGGTTGACGATATCCCCTTTTCGGTTTATATACCGCCTATAAAATTTTAATTGAAACCTGGGCCAATCAGGCGCGTAAAACCGGTAAGTCGAGAGAGCAACATTGTTAGACTTTTCATTACGCTCAATAATAGCGGCCTTGATTCTGGGATTTTTCCTGGGGGACCAAATCAAGGCCGCCGTCATTTCCGGGCAAATTACCGATTATGAAACGAGCCAGCCGGTTCCGCATGCGACGGTGCGGGTGCTGGACACCGATATGGCATCGGCGGCCAATGATGACGGCCGCTTTCGCCTGAAATTACCGGACGGAAAATACCGGGTCAAGTTCAGCCATATCGCCCATTATTCCGAGATTATCGACCTGACCGTGGCCGAAGGAGATTCGGCCTTAAGGTGCGATGTCCCGCTGCGTCCTTCGGTAGTAATTCTGAAAGGTATCAAAGCCTATTCCCGCGCCTATGATCCCGGCCAGAGGATTATTCTGGAGGCGATCAAACGCAAGAAGGAAATTCTGAATAAACTCCAGGCTTATTCTTTCGAGGCCTATACCCGGCTGGTGGTGACCGATCAAAGTAAGGACACCAATCGGATCATGATCATTACCGAGACCCAGTTGCAGGGGTTCTGGGAAAAGCCCGATCAGTACAAGGAAATAATTACCTCCCGCCGGCAGACCGCCAATATGAAGCCGGAATATAACATGGTCACCGTGGGGCAGATTCTCAATTTCAACCAGAGCCGGATTGAACTGGACCGGTATTCGGTGGTATCGCCGACGGCCGAGGATGCTTTCGACTATTATAATTATTATCTACTGGATACTTTCATGCTCGATAACCGCCCGGTTTTTCGGCTGGAAATCGAACCCAAAAGCCAGGCACATCCACTTTTTGTCGGCACGATTGACATTATCGATTCCACATTCGAGGTCGGCGGGGTGGAGGTCGGTTTAAATGAGGGGTTCGATACCCGGTATGTCAGCGATGTAAAATATATTCAGGTTTGCGCGCCGTTCGAGAACGGCATCTGGATGCCGGTGGAAATACGTTTCGGAGCGAATATTGATCTGAAAATTCCCATTTTGCCGCGGATGGCTTTCAATTACGCGGCCACTTTGAGCCGTTATCATTTTGACCGGGCCATGCCACCGGAGACTTTTGACGAATATGCCATCGAAGTGGCGGAGTCGGCCGACAGCGGCGATTCCACGGCCTGGCTGAACGGATTCGTGGTGCCGCTGACCGTTAGCGAAGTCGAGGGGTACCGGTATATCGATTCGGTGGAAAACGCCCCCAAGCCGCTTTGGAAAAAGGCCCTTCTGGCCACGCTGGGGCTGTACATGGTAACGCTGACCAATCCGGAGTTATTCCATTATAACCGGGTCGAGGGCGCTTTTCTGGGAATCGGCAACAAGTGGGATAGATCTTTCAAGAATCTGGAAATTCTGACGGAATTGGGGTGGGCTTTCAAGCATGAAGACTGGCAGCATCGTTTGGGGCTCAATTACAATCCGACCGGCGACGACCGTTTATGGCTGGGCGCGGAGTATCATGATAAAATAACGGCCCGACCGACTTTGTCCGATGCCCCCGTGGCGTTGGCGACCCTTACCTCGCTCTATGAAAAGTATGATCCTTTCGATTATTATCTGGAGGAAGGATTCAATATTCGGGCCCGGCTTCCCCTGGCGGGAAAGACCGACCTGCATTTGCAGTACAATGATTATCTGCAATATTCCCTGGTCAACCGCACCCGGTACAGTTTTGTCGATCCCGGTGTGGAGCATCGCCCCAACCCGCCCATCAGCGACGGGCGATTGCGCTCTCTGATCGCGGAGATTTCTTACGACAGCCGCCCCCTGGCGAAAAATAAGGGAAGGAGGGAAATCCTGCAGACGCCTTTTTATACCCGGTTCGACGCCGGTGTGGAACAAACTTTTCCGGATTATATCGACAGCGATTTTAATTTTCGGCGGTATTATTTATCCTTGAAACATAATCAGCGCTTATGGGGACTGGGGGTGACCAAGACCAGTCTGTACGCCGGGTATGCCGACCGGGCGGTTCCGCCGCAGAAATTTTTCACGATCGATTTTGGGGGCGGGCTGACGCAATCCGACACTTATTTCAAAACCCTGGGTGAAAATAATTTCACCGGCAACCGGGTTTTTTCTGGATATTTATATCATGATTTCGGGCGGGCTCCTTTCGCCTTGAGCGGCTTGCCCTTAATTAAGGATCTTCCGGTTTCTCTGGGGATTTACGGCGGCGCCTTTTATACCCGTTTTAAGGATATTGACCCCGGCGTGCAACGCGATTATTTTAAGACGGCTTCCGATTGGTATACCGAAGCCGGATTCGCCTTGGGGAAAATCCCGCCGCTCGATTTTAAATTTTACTTTACCTGGCGTCTTTCGGCTCACGAGACCGAGGATTTTGTCTTTGGCTGGGGCTTGGACTGGTTTTTCGGAGAGTAGCCGCTCCTAACCCGGACCGGTAACCCCCATATTTGTCTTAAATTCCATCATTTCGGACGCTTTTCCACAATGGCCACAGGCGGCCTTTTTCGCTTTGTGAAATAATTCACACCGACCTTGATTATCCGGCGGGGATTGGTTATAATATTTCGGCAAGACGGGAGTAGGCGCCGACCGGGACAAGGCGGAGCGTGTTGCGACCTGGCTCTTAATTCCCGCCGAAAAAGATTATAAGTCAACGTTCTTACATAGAGTGAGCGCCATGAAACGATTACTGTCCGGTAACGAGGCGGTCGCCAGGGGGGCATACGAGGCCGGGATCAAACTGGCCGCGGCCTATCCCGGGACTCCCTCCACCGAAATCCTGGAGAATATCGGCGAACATTATAAGATGATTTACTCGGAATGGTCCACCAATGAAAAGGTGGCTTTCGAGGTGGGCATCGGCGGCTCGCTGGGCGGCGCCCGCTCGCTGGTGGCCATGAAACATGTCGGACTTAATGTTGCCGCCGACCCTTTTATGACTTTTGCCTATACCGGGGTCGGAGCCGGGTTTGTCGTTATTTCCGCCGATGATCCCGAGATGCATTCTTCGCAGAACGAGCAGGACAACCGCTTCTACGCCAAATTCGCCCAGATTCCTTTCCTGGAGCCATCCGACAGCCAGGAATCCAAAGATTTTGTTAGAATCGGGTGTGAGATATCGGAGAAATTCGACACCCCGGTCATGCTTCGCATGGTTACGCGAATCTCTCACTCAAAAAGCATTGTCGAGGAATCGCAGCCGGTGACGGTGCCCGAGCCGAAATTCAACCGCGACATGAATAAATTTGTCATGATCCCGGCCAATGCCAAGAAACGGCATGTAGCAGTGCTGGAGCGTTTGCAGAAATTGCAGGAATATTCCGAAACGACACCTTTGAACTATATCGAAAACCACGGTTCGGAGGTGGGCATCATTACGGCCGGAATTTCTTATCAGTACGCCAAGGATGTTTATCCGCACGCCGATTATCTTAAAATAGGTTTCGGGTTTCCCCTGCCGATAGAAAAAATCCGCAAGTTCGTCGACGCCCATAAAACGACGCTGATTATCGAAGAGCTGGAACCTTACATGGAGGAGCAGATCAAGGCGGCCGGAATTATGGTGGAAGGGAAAAAATATTTCCCGCGCCTGGGCGAATTGTCGCCTTCCAAGGTGGCCCAGGGTTTAAAGGAATTGGGCCTAGTGGATAAAGTCCCGACCAATATAATCGAACCGGCCGAGGTATTCCCGCGTCCGCCGGTGCTCTGCCCCGGCTGCCCGCATCGCGGCGGCTACATGGCCCTGCGCCGTCTGGGCGTGGCGGTCACCGGAGATATAGGATGCTACACCCTGGCGGTTCTTCCGCCGCTGGCCACGACCGATACCTGCATCTGCATGGGGGCATCGATCGGCAACGCTATCGGGATCGAAAAAGTCGGCGGTTATCCCCGTGGTGTCGTGGCGGCTATCGGCGATTCTACTTTTCTTCATTCCGGAATCACGGGGTTACTCGATGCCGTTTACAACAAAAGCAATATCGTGGTGATTATTCTCGATAACCGGGTCACGGCCATGACCGGCGGCCAGGAACATCCCGGTACCGGCCATACCCTCATGGGCGAGCCGACCAAACGGGTCAACTTTTTCGATCTATGCCGGGCTTTGGGAGTGGAGTCGGTGCGTGAGGCGGATCCTTATGATTTCGAAGTTCTCCAGACCATGATAAAAGAGGAAATCGCCCGGCCGGGGCCGTCGGTGATTATCACCAATCGTTCCTGCGTGCTCATGCCCAAACGAATTGCCGAAACGCCCTATACGGTACTGGCCGATGTCTGCGATGGATGCAGCGCCTGTTTTAGAATCGGGTGTCCCGCCATTGCAGCTTCGGAAGAAAAAACCGAGGATGGCAAGAACAAGGCGATTATCGACCCGCTCCTTTGTACCGGGTGCAGTCTCTGCGCGCAGGTCTGTAAACCGGAAGCAATCGTCTTAACCCCGGCTCCGGCCGCAGTCAGGTGAGGTGAATCATGCCGGAAATAGTGACCAATATATTAATCGTCGGAGTCGGCGGCCAGGGCGTGCTTCTGGCGTCGGAGGTTCTCTCCGAGACGGCCATGAAAGCCGGGCTGGACGTGAAGAAATCCGAGGTGCACGGGATGTCCCAGCGGGGCGGCGTGGTGTCCTCGCATGTAAAATTCGGGCCCAAAGTTTTTTCGCCCATCGTACCGTACGGTCAGGCCGATATCCTGGTTTCGTTCGAACAGGCCGAGGCCTTGCGGGCGATTGACTGGCTTAAAGCCGACGGCCACGTGGTGACTTCGCGGACCCGTCTGGTCCCGCCGATCGCCACCGGGGGGAAATTCCATTATCCCGACGACCCGGTTGAGGACTTGAAGAAGAAGGCGGCCAAAGTGACGGCCATCGATGCCGACAAAATCGCTTTGGATTTGGGGAATTCCCGGCTGGTGAATATAATTTTGCTGGGGGTGATTTCCAACTGGCTGGAATTTGACAAGACGCTTTGGGAAGATGTCATTCGCGAGCGGGTCAAAGCCAAGTTCGTGGATTTGAATATTAAGGCTTTTGCCGAGGGGCGGAAGATATCGGCGGTGTAGAGAAAACCCACAGCAAGCTGTGGGCCACTCGCGAAAGATATCGGCGGTGAAGAAATTTAATGATGTCGGGTTTCTCCCCTCGCCTGATGGCTCGACTCGGAACCCGACCTACATGGTTCGCATTTGCCGGTGCATGGGGAATTAGGACTATGGTCAATAGCCGACCAATAATAACCCGGTTAACATGTCGGATCATAATTCTGCCATTCAGCCTGATAATAATTCTCCTATTTTCCTTTTGTCGAACAATACACTATACCTATACAGGAGAAGGAAGCAATCTACGCATTAAGTTCGCCGAAAAGAATTTAAGTTATACAATTGGTGATACATTAAAGGTATTGGTGGAATTCAAGAATGTCGGCAATACATCCCTGCATTTACCCATCCGCTTTTCGGGCACGAAATTAGAGGTAATACCTGTCACGACATATCAGGACTATACCATATTTCCTGACACTTTCGATCCGCCGTTTTCCAATATTGACTTGAGTTATGATAGCTCTGTAATAAAGGAACTGATTTTGGGTCCGGGTGAAACCGAAACCGCAAAAATGGAATTCCTGTATTTATGGAAAACAGCCCCATATGACAGCATCTGCGATTATCAACTTTATTATCGTCTTGATTATGAAGACAGCAGCCGGGCTGTTACCAAATATGACTGCACTTCGGAGAATTTCTTAACGATAACCTTTAAAGAATGATGTGACATGGGTGCCCACCCTTTAGGGTGGGTAAAACACAAACAACATACGCGCTTATAAATTTCACGGGAGGCGCATGGAAGAGGTAATTATCGTCATTAACCCGGGGTCAACCTCGACCAAGATGGCCCTGTTCAACCGCGATAAAAAAATCGCCGAAGCCGAAGTCGCCCATGCCGCCCAGGACCTTGCCCCTTTTGAGAATGTCGCCGACCAACTGGAATTGCGCATGGCGGATATCGACCGCTGGCTGGAGGAGGTCGATATCGGCTCCAGACGAGTCGTGGCGGTGGCCGGACGGGGCGCGCCTTTAAAACCGCTCGAGGGAGGCGTTTATAATATCAATGCCGCCATGCTTGCAGATATCAAAAGCGCCAAGTACGCCAATCATGCTTCGAATTTGGGGGCGATAATCGCCCAAAGGCTGGGGATAAGATTTCTGGCCCCGGCCTGCATTGTCGACCCGATCACGATTGATAATTTCACCCCCCTGGCCCGGGTTTCGGGAATTCCCGAAATCGAACGGAAATGCCGCAGTCACGCCTTGAATCTCAAAGAGGTCTGCCGGCGGGAAGCGCTCAAAATGGGAAAGACTCTGGAGACGGCCGATTTTATCGGGGTGCATATGGGGGGCGGGATCTCCGTGGCGGCTATCAGGGGCGGGAAGATAATCGATACCAATGATGCTCTGCTGGGCATGGGGCCTTTCTCGCCGGATAGGGCGGGAGCGCTTCCGATCGGGGCATTATTGAAACTGGCCTATTCGGGTAAATACACTATCGAGAAATTGCAGAAGAAATTATCCCGCGAGGCGGGGCTTCAGGCGTACCTGGGCCAATCCGACCTGCGCGAAGTGGAAAAGATGATCGAAGCGGGCGAGGCCAAAGCCGCGCTTTACTACGAAGCCATGATTTATCAGATCGCCAAGGAAATCGGGGGCGTGGCGGCTGTCATGAAAGGGAATTTCGAGGCCATCATACTAACCGGCGGGATGGCCAAGTCGAAAAGACTGGTGGAGATGTTGACGGGGTATATATCTTTTCTGGGGAAACTAATCGTCGTGCCGGGGCAGTTCGAGATGGAAGCGCTGGCGGCCGGGGCGGTGCGGCTATTGGACGGTAGCGAAAAGCCAAAAGAGTACTGACCATATATGGGGATAGGGTTATGAATGCAAATCCGGGGATGATCACCAGCGCCGAGGGGATAATCGCCGCGGCGCGGGCGCTGGCCGATTCCGGCCGCAGGAAACGGGTGGCCGTGGCAGGGGCGCAAGACAGCGATGTCATCGGAGCGCTGGCCTCGGCCCAGGCGGACGGACTTCTGGAGGCCACGTTGTACGGCGACGAGAAAAAAATCCGCAAGATCGCCAAAGAAGAGAAATTCAGGATCGGCGAACTGGAAATAGTCAATCAAGTTGACCCTTACGCCGCTACTCATGAGGCGGTGAAAGCGGCGTCGGAAGGCAAAGCCGATGTTATCATGAAAGGGTTTGTGTCCACCTCGGCCTTGTTGAAGACGGTTTTATCGAAAGAGTTTAATCTTCGACTGGACCGGATTATCTCCCATGTGGCGGTGCTGGGAATACCGGGGTATCACAAACTTCTGGCCATGACCGACGGCGGGATGGTGGTGGCGCCGGACCGAAATCAAAAAAAGCAGATTTTGGCCAATGCGATATTGGTTTGCCGGGCACTGGGGATTAACCCCATCCGGGCGGCTTTATCCAGCGCGGTCGATTATCCCGATAAAAATATTCCCAGTTCGGTGGAGGCGTTCGAACTGGCGAAGGAATTATCCGGCAACAATGAGTTGTTGGTGCAGGGGCCCTTGACTTTCGAGGCGGCGCTTTCCAAAGATATCGCGGGGCTCAAAAATGTCGAGGGTCCGGTGGCGGGCGAGGCGGATATCTTTCTGGTCAATACTATCGAAGAGTGCAACATCGCCGCCAAGGGGATGATCAATTTCGGGGAAACCATTTTCGCCGGGGTGATCGTGGGGGCGAGGGTGCCGGTCAGCCTGGTGTCGCGCACCGATACCATGAAAAATAAGAAGACTTCGGTGGCCCTGGCCTGTCTTCTGGCCGACTACTATCAAACCCAGGGCGAGGGAGGCCGGTCATGATCAGAAAATTTTCGCAACTGCATGAGGCCGTGGTCGGCAAAAAGAGGCAACCTCGCCCCATACCCATGGGTGTAATTTATCCCACCCGGCCGGAAATTTTGGGAGCGGTGCAAAAAGCCACGTTCGAAGGCCTTATTATTCCCCTGCTGATCGGCCCGCGGGATAAAATTAACGAGGCGGCACAGGCCACGGGGTTCGATATCAGCCGCTATGAGCATATCGAGTCTTCCGATACAAGGACGGCTGTCGCGAGCGGAATAAAGATGCTCGCCGAGGGGAGGCTTCATCTCTGTCTGCAGGGGCATATCGAAACCAGGGAGTTCGTGAATATCATCAGCGAGGAAACGCTCGGGTTTAGAAACAGAGGATCTCTGCTTTCGCATGCGGCGGTGGTGCAGGTCAAGGGGTACCGCAAACTGATGTTTATCACCGATACCGCTGTTACGGCTTCACCGGACGCTCCCCAGAAAATTCAGATAATCGAGCAAGCCGCGGGTCTGGCCAAGATGATGGGGATCGAAACCCCGCGGGCGGCGCTTCTGGCGGCGGTGGAGCAAATTTATCCGGCGGTCCCGGTGACTATGGAAGAAGCGGCGTTGGCCAAAATGTCCGACCGGGGGCAGATAAAGGCGGCGCTGGTGGACGGGCCGTTATCGTTCGATGTTGCGATAAATAAAGAAGTCGCCCGCTCCAAGGGGATTACCAACTCCAAGGTGGCCGGCAAGACCGATATTTTTGTCGCTCCCAATATCGAGACGGCCAGCGCTTTGCATAAAGCGTTGATGATGTTCACCCGGGCGGAAGGGGCGGGGATATATCTGGGCTGTAAATTCCCGATGGTGAGCAGTACAGCGGTGGATAAAGAAAAGGACATTTACAATTCAATCTTGCTGGGGTGCTGGGTGGTGCAGGGGGCGTAAGAGATATTAAGGGTTGTAATAACGGCGGGATCGCGGGGTGCCGACCCTGCAGACTTAAACTACACGGAGAATCTTTGATTATTGCATAAATTGTGGAGAGGTTCACTTTAAATGAATAAGAAAGCCGCAACCAAAAGCATTCTCGATGTAATATCGTCCTCAGAAAATGTTGTACAATTGAATCAATCGCGGTACTTTAAAAAGAATAAAGATATTTTGACAAAGAATCTTAATCAGGTTTCGTCTGCATCTAGTGGATCTTGGCATGGCTACCATGCAAATGTCTATTATGAAAATCTCGAAAAACCCCTGCCTGGACATTCTTTCAATCCTGAATGGGGTCTTATAAACCTATATGGACGCAAAATAAATTGGCAGGAGTTTGATAGAGATGTTGTCCGCGCTGCTGTTGTTGAAGGATTGGATTCAGACTACGAGGAAAAACTCAGCTTAATCTCTGATGAAGCAAAATCCGTTTATGAAGAGAATGTTGATAGTCTGACAACGCTCGTCTCAGTACTATTGGAGAATTCCCAGACAGAGATGCTAAAAGAAATCGCAGATGAGGTAAAAAAACTGCAAGGCCCTCTTTCACAAAACGAGATAATAGCTCTTTGGAGACCTACAGGTACTTTCATGAGTCGTGATACGAAGGCAATAACTCAAGGAACTCGCGTCCCGCCACACTCCGAGGTTGAAGCCAAATATCTTTCACTTGAGAGTCCTTTTAAAGCACTTGAGGGAGTTATAAGGGTTGCCAGGAAATTACACAAGTATATGGAAATGCAAGACTTACTAGAGATAGAGGTCGTTTCACAGGGAAAACGGGTATTTATTGGACATGGGCAGTCGCCACTCTGGCGCGAATTACAGGATTTCATTCAGAATCGTCTGCATCTTAAATGGGATGAGTTCAATAGAGAGCCTGCAGCGGGATTGGCAACTATAGAGCGTCTTGGCTCAATGTTAAATGAAGCTTGCTTTGCGTTTTTAGTTTTAACTGCAGAAGATCAATATAAAGATGGATCTATTCGAGCGAGACAAAACGTTGTCCATGAAGTCGGGCTGTTTCAAGGTAAGCTCGGTTTTCGAAAAGCAATAGTACTACTTGAGGAAGGGTGCGAAGAATTTTCAAATATTACAGGCATGGTGCAAGTTAGGTTTCCTAAAGAAAACATCAGTGCTAAATTTGAAGAAATTCGGAGGGTTTTGGAACGAGAGGGTATAATAAGTTAATTTGCATTAATTTAGAAAATCTATTAATCGGTAAATTCTAAAAACTTCTGAATTCGTCGAGGGAGAATTTCCCTGTAATTTCTTGCAAAGATATCCAATTCTTCAATTTTTACAATGTGTATGTTAGGGTGATTTGTTTTGGGGTAATCGCCATAAATGGCAGTCAGATATACATCAAAATCGCTAAAGTTTTTTGAAAGTAAAACACTATTGTCTGTTATGGGAGTATTGCCGGTTTTGCATTGAACGACTGCTCTTTTCTTTGAATCTTTTTGCATCAACATAAACTCATATTCCGCAGTGTCATTTTTGCTGGTCGATGGGTAAAGAATGTATCCCTTTTCAACCTGTAAATATATACCAAGTAAATCCTCCACATCTATAGGATGTAATAAGTCTGCAAAACCCTTGTTGATTTTACTTTTACTTCCATCATAGATAAATTCGCTATACAACCGAGATATTTCTCCGCCGACCCTTTGCAGAGTCTTTCCGCCAATCAACCCGCGAATTATATCGCCAGGAACCTCATCCATATGGCATTTTTTCCAAACGCACATCCTATATGGACCGATATATGGATAATATTTATTATATTCGTAATGCGGTTCCGTATCATTTATTTTGCCTAAATAATAAACGCCATCGATTTGTGTCCAGCACAATTCACCGATTTGAATATTTCTTATGGCGTTGATTGCAGTGTGAAATGCACTATCTTTCCATTCGCCGCTTGCTGATGTCAAATACTCCTTGAAATTGGCGATATTTTCAATTCCATACTCGTAGGGACTCCATCCCAATGCCAATATATTGTTTTCAAGGCAATATGACCGGTACTTTGATGCATCGAAATTGCCGGTCCATTTGAATAAATGAATTCTATACATTGATTTTGTCATACACCAGTTCCTTGAAATATTCGTCTATACGCTTATAAAATCATCATCAATATTAAGTATAATTTCTTTACCACCGTCATACCAATTAAAACTGGACCAATTATAATTGCCGGGGTGGTTTTGTCTTTGGTTTAGTAGGTCAAAACCGCTTCGGTTTTGACAGCTTGGGGACTATGGGTCATAGGCGAAGGGCTCTAAGATGAAAAATATTTAAGAACGTCAAAACCGAAGCGGTTTTGACCGACAATATTTAGGACTTTTCTTTGTAACTTCAACATTTTTCCTTCGTAAATTGGCGATATTGTGGAACTGAAATAATTGAATGGAAATAGAAAGAGAATACTACCATGACCCATAAAATAGTCACGGCGGCGGAACGGCCGGATCTGGGCGAGAAGATGAACGATTTCACTTCAACCGCCTGGCCGGAATTCATGAAACAGGATCCCCTGACGCATAAGTTCTGGCATCGCCTCTATCCCGATTTTTCGGAATACCAGATTGGCCTGTTCGATGAATCCGAAAAGGTGCTGGCGGTGGGGAATTCTCATCCCCTGCGCTGGGAGAAACCGCTGGAGGAACTTCCCGAGGCCGGGTGGGACTGGGCGTTCGAGACGGCTTTCGCGGATCTGGATTCCGGCCGCAAGCCGACGGTCTTGAGCGCGCTTCAGATTGTCACCGACCCTACGCTTCGCGGAGCCGGGTTGAGCGCGACCATGGTTTCGGCCATGGTGGCGGTGGCCAAGAAGCAGGGTTTGAAATATTTAATCGCGCCGGTGCGGCCCAATCAGAAGTGTCTTTATCCTTTGACACCCATGGAAAATTATATTCGCTGGCGGCGGGGCGACGGTTTGCTGTTCGATCCCTGGATGCGGGTGCATGAACGGCTGGGGGCGGAGGTTATCAAGGTTTGCCCGCAAGCGATGCATATCCCCGGCACGGTGACCGAGTGGGAAAAATGGACGGGGATGGTTTTTCCGGAATCGGGGGAATATGTTATTCCCTTCGCGTTAGTGCCGATTAAGATTAATTGTGAAAAGGACTTGGGGGAATATATCGAGCCGAATGTCTGGATGGTGCATAAGGCGGTATAGAAGAATATTAAGAACCCAGCCTGAAGGGTGGGGCACCGGGGCATTGATTCGAGGCCGATGTGGACATCGGCCCCGCACAAGAAATATCTGGATGGTGCAAAAGGCGGTTTAGAAGAATATTAAGAGAGGTATCGATTCGAGGCCGATGTGGACATCGGCCCCGCACGAGGTTCACATTCCCGACCCCTAAAGGGGATCGGCCACCTGGACCACATGGCCTCTAACTGGTCGGCCGCCATAGGCATCATTACTCATTGACATGCGGCGGTTTAAGAGAACCCACCCTGAAGGGTGGGGCACCAGGGAATCGATTCGAGGCCGATGTGGACATCGGCCCCGCACATCAGTGGGCCGCCCTCCCCCCGTGGCGCCCGGGTATCGATTCGAGGCCGATGTGGACATCGGCCCCGCACATTATTCGTATTCCCGACCTCTGAAGGGGTCGGCCACCAGGTTTGGTGGCTTATAGGCCGGATAATCCCTGTCCCCTCTCTTGCCTTTTTCATTCCCATGCGTATATTCTTCGCAAATAAAAAAGGATGGAAAATGGCAGATAAAGAACAAATCATGAAACTGCTCGGGGAAGTCGAAGACCCCGAATTGCGCCGTCCCCTGACCGACCTGGATATGGTTAAGACGGTGGATATCAATGGCGACCGGGTCCGGGTGGAGATTTTATTGACTATTCCCGGATGTCCCCTGAAAAAGAAAATTACGGACGATATCACGGCCAAGTTGAAGACGCTCCCGGAGATCCGCGAGGTTCAGGTTGATTTTGGGGTCATGAGCGAGGAGCAGAGGAAGAACCTTCGCGTCAAATTATACGGCGCCTCGGCCAAGCCGGCCGATGGATCTTCGCCTGTGGCCGGCGATTTTGCCGCGCGCGTTATCGCGGTGGCGTCGGGCAAAGGCGGCGTGGGTAAATCGACCGTGACGGCCAACCTGGCCGGGGCTTTGAGCGCGCTGGGATTCAAGGTGGGGGTGTTGGATGCCGACGTCTATGGTTTTTCCATTCCCCGGGTTCTGGGTGTCAAGGGTCAGCCGACGATTATCGACGAACAGATTATTCCTTTGCGCAGGAATAATATACAGGTCATGTCGATCGGCTTTTTTATCGACGAGGAACAGCCGGTGGTCTGGCGGGGGCCGCTTTTACATAAGACTATTAACCAATTTATTTCCGATGTTCTCTGGGATAAACTCGATTTCTTCTTGATTGATTTGCCGCCCGGCACCGGTGATGTATCTATCACTATCAGTCAGGCGTTGCCCAAGGCGGAACTTCTGGTCATCACCACGCCCCAGCCGGTGGCCTCGCATACCGCGGGACGGGTGGCCCGGATGGCGGAGAAGACCAATTTGAAGGTCCTGGGTGTCGTTGAAAATATGTCGTACTATGAGGTTAACGGGACGCGGGATTATATTTTCGGAAAAGGCGGCGGCATGATGCTGGCGGAAACGCTTCAGGTTCCCTTTTTCGGCGAAATACCGATCCTGACGGAAATCAGAGAACGGGCCGATGCGGGGAACCCGGCACCATTAGACGAGAAGTCTTCGATTTCCGAATATTATCTTGAAATCGCCCGAAAAATAGTGGCCCGGAAGGCTTAGGGGCTGTACTTATTGAGTAATCGTCTATTACGATTTTTGTAATTTTTTTTCCACGTCTTGTGGAGAACATGTCGGCAGGTGGCGGTAAAAATTACCCGCTCTAATTGGCGTTATTTGAAGGGCTTCCAAATAGTTTAATTTTATTGGTTCCGCCTCTTGACTCGAGAGGCGGGAAAGATATCTTTCAACCCTGTCGGAAGTCATTAGCCGACATTGTGTTAATAAGCTGTGGAAAACCGGTTCAGTGGGGATGCCAGATACGTCTAATCTAATGTTAAGTCGTTATCTATCACGAGACTTAAAGATTTAAACGATGTTGACAACTTGTTGGCAAAATCGTTTCTGAGGCGGCGATATGCTGATTTCGGGGACGACAAGGGATTGATTTCGTTATTGGCCATGGGAAAGAGGTAAATATGCCAGCAAAACCGAGTGGAGACCAGAATCAGCTGTGGGAGTTAAGTCTTAATTATATCTCCCTGCGGATTAAGGGTCATTCTTTCAACACCTGGTTCAAACATACACGTGCCGAGGAGGACAACGGTCACCTCAAGATTATAGTGCCCAATAACTTCGTGGCTGACTGGCTGCATAATCACTATGCCCAGTTGATCAACGAGGCCCTGCAGGAAGTGGGGGGGCGGGAGATACCGTACATTTTCGAAACCGACGGCAACGGCCGGGAGCAGACCGAGATCGAGTTTTATCCGGTCACGCACCCGGTGCCGGCCATACCGGGCGGTAACGGCAATAGTAACGGCAACGGCGGCGGGACTTTGAATGATCAGTACCGTTTCGAGAATCTGGTCGTGGGTGATTTCAATCAATTCGCTCATGCCGTGGCCGTAGCCGTGGCGGAAGCGCCCGGGGCCACCAAGTACAATCCGCTGACCATCTATGGCGGGACCGGGCTGGGGAAAACGCATCTGGCCCAGGCGATCGGGCTTTATGTACTATCCAATCATAAGAGCAAAAAAGTAATGTACGCCTCGTCGGAAAAGTTTACTTCGGATTTTATCAATTCCCTTTCCAACGGGACGGTGGCGTCGTTCACTTCGAAGTACCGTTCGGTGGATGTTCTTCTCATCGACGATATCCAGTTTTTCTCCGGCAAGGAATCGACCCAGGAGCAGTTTTTTCATACTTTCAACGATCTTTTTCATTCGGGCAAACAGATTGTCCTGACCTCGGACCGGCATCCGCGCGACACCAAGGGTCTGGAGGAACGTCTTCTTTCGCGTTTTTCTTCGGGCCTGGTGGCCGATTTACAGCCCCCGGATCTGGAGACGCGGGTGGCGATCCTGCGCCATAAGACGGCCCGGGAGGAAGTCCCTTTGGCGGAGGATGTTCTGTATTTCGTGGCCGATCATGTCACCAGCAATATCCGGGAGCTGGAAGGGTGCCTGACACGACTATTGGCATTTGCTTCGCTGGAAAAAAGGCCGGTGGACCTGGAATTCGCCCAAAGGGTCCTGGGCAAGGAGTTCCTTTGCCGTAAAAGAGAGGTTACAATTCCGGGAATTATCAAGGAGACCTGTCAGGTTTTCCGGGTGGATCCCAATCTCATGATTTCGCGGCGAAAGACCTCGGAAATCGCCCTGGCCCGGCAGGTAGCCATGTATCTGTCAAGAAAGTTCACGCCGAGTTCCCTTAAGACCATCGGCGACTCTTTCGGCGGGAGAGATCATTCCACGGTTATTCATGCCTGTGATCTGGTGGCAAACAGAATTGGTGAAGACTTCGGATTTAAGGATAAAGTGGATACTATCGCGGCGAAAATACAGGGTTGACGGCGATGTGGAAATCGGGTTGGTGTCGAGGCGGATATCTTGTGGAAAAAAAACAATGTGGAAAAAGCGGCGGATTACAAACAGGTATTGACATTTTATTAGAAGACCGTCTATTTTTAGAAAAGGTATAAGATAAAAAACGGTAAGGTCTTAAATAATCATAATTAGGGTTATCAACAATAACACAGCCATTATTAATAGTCTTATTTATATATATAAACGGTTAACTAATAATGATTGCGGTTGAAATCTTTCGAGGAAAGCAATGAAATTCAGTCTCTCCAAATCGCGAATAAGCGGCTATATGCAATCTGTGATGCAGGTGGTTCCGGCCAAATCGACCCTGCCGATTTTATCCAGTATTTTATTTGAAGCGCTCGAAGACAAACTGAAAATCTCGGCCACGGATTTAGAGGTTTCCATAACAGCCACGTTCGATTGTAATGTCGCCAAGAAGGGAATGGCGGTACTTCCAGGAAGAATTCTTTTCGATATTATCAAGGAATTACCCGAATCGGAGATTACTTTTGAAGGCACGGCCAACCGGGTGGAGATAAAAGTTCCCAACGGTTCTTATAAAATTTCCTGCGCCGCGGTCGATGATTTCCCCAAATTACCCATTGCCAATACCAAGAAGCAGATCAATATCGACGGGGCCGATCTGGTGGGGATGATTAAAAAGTCAACGTTCGCCTGCTCGCTGGATGAAACGCGTCCGGCATTAAACGGGGTTCTCTGGTCGACTAGCGGCGACGTCATGACCATGGTGGCCACCGACGGCCATCGCATGGCCAAGGTTTCTCTGGAAAACAAAAAACTTCGCGGCGTTTCCGAAGATATTATTATCCCCCCGAAGGTTTTAAATATTATTCCGCGCTATATCGGTGAAAACGACGGCGAGTTGGGGGTAATTTTCGGCGAAAATAATATCATTTTTAACTTGGGCGATATCGTTTTAACCTCGCGCTTGATAGAAGGACCTTATCCCAACTACGAACAGGTTATACCTTCGGAAAGCGACAAGCGGATGGTGATTTCGAAAAACGAATTGGCCGGAGCTGTCCGTCGCGTTTCCATTTTATCCAACTCCCTGACACACCAGGTCCGTTTTTCGGTCAAGAACAACAGCCTGACGGTTTCGACGACCAATACCGATGTCGGCGGCGAGGGCCGCGAAGTAATTCCCTGTGATTACAGCGGTGATGCAATCGAACTGGGATATAATGCCAACTATATCGCGGATATTTTAAGCCGCATCGAAGGCGAAGAAGCGATCTTTGAATTGAGCAACGCCGTTTCGGCAGGAGTCGTTTATTCGCCCAGTGTCCCCAAGGAGCAGTTTCTCTGCCTGATTATGCCGCTTCGCCTGGCGGATTGATTTTTAGCCGGAGTGGCAAAGTCACAGAAGGAAGGCATCGCTCCGCTTCGGCGGATGGAATGATGCCTTTTATTTTATGGCCTCAATTATGTACCTGACTAATATTTCCCTTGCCCATTTTCGCAGTTTTTCCGAGACCAAAGTCACTTTCGATCCAGGCATAAATATCGTCTATGGCAGCAACGGTTCCGGGAAAACCAGTCTTCTGGAAGCGGTTTTCGTACTCCTTCTGGGGCGTTCCCAGCGGGGCGCCGCCGATAATGTCATGCTCCGGGAGAACCAGGCTTTCTACCGATTGGAAGGGGACATTTTATCGGGCGATAAAAAGGATAAAGTCGCCGCCGCCTATCAAAAAAACGGCCGCAAGAAACTGACCATCGACGGCCTTCCGGTCAGGGCTTCGGAGATGTTCCGGCGGTTCTGTGCCGTATCGGTCGCGCCCGAGGATATCGAGATACTCAAGGGTGGGCCGTCGACGCGGCGCGCCTTTCTGGATATGTACCTCTCGCAGGCATCGCCCGATTACCTGGCCGTTCTGGGCGATTACCAGCGCGCCCTGGCGCAAAAAAACGCCTTTTTGAAGCAGGAGCGAATGCCCGATGAAAACCCGTACGATGACCTGCTGGTGGAGTACGGCGTGAAAATTATCGGGGTGCGCCGCAAATTTCTCGAGGCGCTGAAAGCCCCGGTGGCGGATATTTACCGGCGGCTGGCTTCGGGGCAGGATCTGACCGTGGCTTATACGCCGTCGGTGACGGCGCCGTCCGACGATATCGAAGACATAAAAAATTCTTTTCGGATGAAGTTGAGGCAATACCGGGAAAAGGAAAAAATTCTTCAAGCGGCGCTGGTGGGACCGCATCGCGACGATTTCGAAATCACCATCGGAGTGCTTCCGGCCCGCGCATTCGGCTCCCAGGGGGAACTTCGCTCGGCCGCGGTTTCCCTCAAGTTGGCCCTTTTCGATTATCTCAAAGAAGTCCGGCGCGTGACCCCGGTGTTGCTTCTCGATGAAATATTCGCCGAACTGGACGACACTCGCCGAGAGCAACTGGTGGCCAGTCTCGATAAATACGGACAACTTTTCCTGACCACGGCTTCGGAGGGTCCCCTGGTTTTATTCGGCAATGCCCGGACGATTCATATTGAAAATGGTGGCTTCACAGAGAAATAATCATTAGAATTCCCCCATGCCCGGATTACGCCTAAACAACATTTCGAAATCTTTTAAGGACCGCAAGGTGATCGACCGGGTCAGCCTGGAAATCGCCGAGGGGGAGCTTCTGGTTGTCCTGGGTCCGTCGGGATGCGGCAAATCGACTCTCCTGCGTCTCATAACGGGCCTGGAAGAAGTCGACGACGGCGAAATCTGGATCGGTGAGCGCCGCGTGGACAGTCTTCCGCCCCAAAAACGGAACGTGGCCCTGGTTTTTCAAAATTACGCTCTTTATCCCCATATGACCGTGGCCCAAAACCTGGCTTTTCCCCTGAAGGTGGCCCGTTCTCCTCGAGCCGAAATAAAAGAACGGGTGGAGAAGACCGCCGCCATGATTGGCCTGGGCGATCGTCTGGAGGCGCGCCCGGCCGAACTTTCCGGCGGTCAGAGACAGCGGGTGGCCCTGGGACGGGCGATTATCCGCAAGCCGGATATGTTTCTTCTGGACGAACCATTGTCCAATCTGGACGCCGACCTGCGGGCCAGGATGCGCCGCGATATTGTCGCTCTCCAGAAAGAACTGGGGGTGACGACCGTTTATGTTACTCATGACCAGGTGGAGGCGATGACCATGGCCGACCGGATTGCGGTCATCAACGAGGGGCGCCTGTGCCAGGTCGGGACCGTCAATGAAATCTATGATTATCCTCAAAGTACATTCGTGGCCGGTTTTCTCGGGGCACCGCGAATCAACCTGGTCGAGGCGGATATTTATCAATCGTACATTCAGCCGTTCAATATTCCCCTAGAATCATTGCCTTACAAGTTCGAGAGTAATTCGCTTCTTATCGGTCTTCGCCCGGAACTGATTTTGATTAATTCGGGGGGGCCTTTCGCCGCCATCGTAGAGACGGTCGAATTCCTGGGGTCACGGAGTATCGTGACGCTCAAGTACGGCGAATTATATTTGACCGCCCTGGCGGACGGTATCTCTTTCGGCCGCGGCGAGCCGGTGCGTTTCGAAATCAGCACGCCGCGCCTCTTATTTTTCGACAAAACAACGGGGCAAAGATACAAATAGGGCATTTTCGCAGGTAATGGCGGCGGAATCCGTCGTTGCCCGGGCCAGAATCATATTGAATAATCCCCGCGAAACCCAGCCATAGGGTGAAGCGTATACGAAATACCGGGAAGGTAAATGAATATATAGGGGTAAGTTCATGAAAAACGAGATGAAATGGTTTAACCGCAAATTCCTTTTCGACTATCCGGTGGAGATGTATCCCATGGTGGTGGAGAGACTTCGCGGGACTCCGGCCCGTCTGGAGGAGAAACTGAAGGATCTTCCGGAAGAAATGCTTATCCGCAAGCCGGAAGGGAAATGGAGTTTGAAGGAACAGGTCGGGCATCTGTCCGATTTGGAGGAATTATGGCGGGGACGTCTGGATGACTTTCTGAACGGTGCGGGGACTCTTCGGGCGGCCAATATCACCAACACCAAGACTATTTATGCCAATCACAATGCCGCCTCCATGATTTCGATTTTGAATAATTTCCGGGACGAACGAACGCGGCTGGTGGCGGTTCTGGACCGGCTCGATTTAATCCAGGCGGGCCTGCTGGCGCGGCATCCCCGCCTGAATCAGCCCATGCGTTTGATTGACAGCCTCTTTTTTATGGCCGAGCATGATGACCATCATCTGGCCGTCATGACCGACCTTATCGATCAATAGGCCGCGGAATCATCCGAAGGAGCGTTCGCGCCCCAGGATGCGTCGAATCATGGCGATTTGTCCGGCGTGATAGAATTCGTGCTCCGTCATAAAGGAAACGATTTCACCAGCCGGAGCTTTCCAGCCGGGCACCGGCTCAACCATTTTGTTCAGGTCCTCTTCCGTTATTTCAGCGAGGGCCTTTTCCCGCATTTCCATATAATTGAAGAGACTGGCTTTGATTTCCTGCTGAGAGGGAAAGGCTTCGGGATCGGGTTCCAAATCCTGGCCGCCGCCGAATAATTTCTGCGAGGTATCCGAAAATACCACCGGTTTGCCCATGGCGAGGAGTATCAGACCGGCGCCACCGGCCAGGTGCCCGGTCAGCCAGCGAATGTGATTCACGGATTGGTGGGGTTGGAACAGCGATTCTTCTTCCGTAATATCCTCGAGGAGTTTACTCAGGGCCTGGCGATTGATGACAAATAGTTTCAGCAAGTTGTTTTTATCCATAAGTGACCTCCGTATTTTGATTTGTCCTATATACGAGCGGTTTTTGAGGAAGTTCTTCACATTAAACGGATCGTAATTGTGTAAAAAACCTTGCTCCGGCAATAACCGAAGTCTTATTTTTGACCGGGACCAAGGAAAAGAAATAATCAATGGTTAAGGGAGTTTAAGATATGTTGATCACGACAACCCCTACGTTCGAGGGTAAATCAATTACCCAATATCACGGACTGGTTACGGGTGAGGCTATTTTGGGGGCCAATATTTTCAAGGATATCATGGCCAATATTCGCGATATTGTCGGAGGCCGTTCGGCCACCTATGAAAAGGAACTTCGCCTGGCCAAGGATATCGCCATAAAAGAGATGACCGAACAGGCCCTGGCGCTGGGCGGTAATGCCGTGGTCGGGGTGGACCTGGATTATGAGACTTTGGGGCAGGGGGGGATGCTTATGGTTTCGGCCAGCGGTACGGCTGTAACGGTCATTTAGGAAGGGAGGTTTTTGTGTACAAATTTTGGCTCCGGACTATCCCGCCAATGATTTTGGGGAGCGTTTTGCTTATGGCATGCAGTCGCCCGGCCGTGAAACATACCTCGATTGGCGGCGAGGTAAAAGAAATCGCCGCCTGGCGGGTGGTTGTTGAAGATATCACCGACATCCCCGCCGAAGGTTCTCCGGATTTCGACGCGGACCGACAGAGGGGCTTGCTTTTCCGCGAGAAGGCCACCACCGCGTACCGGGAAAAGATTTTAGACGGTTTAAGGGAAAATGACCTGCCGGTATTTTCGTCCGGCGATGACGCCGTAATTAATATTAAGATTAACTGGCATAAAAGTCAGGTGGTTACCCCACAGTTGCGAGAAGAAGAACAAAGGGCGTGGCGAGAAGACAGGGAACGGGCCGGTTATATCTCAGGTGACAGCCTGAAGGTGCGGCTGGATGAAGTTGCCGTGGCTTTCCTGCCGGAAGACAACCAAGTTAATCGGGTTGAAGTCGACCTGTCCGACGGCTCCGGCTTTTCACTGGGGAAAATATTTATCGGCGATCGTGTGGAAGGTCAGGTCAAGCCGGAATTCGTGGCCAAAGTGATTGCCAAAATCCTGCGTGAGGGGAAATATTAGGGGGAAGGAGACAATATGTCCGAATATGATGCAATTATTAGGCGCCTTCGCGAGGAAATGGCCAGATACGACAAGCCCGAAAACAAAATGGACTTGCAGAGGTTTTTCAAGGAAAAACTCAAGGTGCGCTATATTCTTAAAAGTGCCATCATAAAGAAGATATCGTCGGAGGTATATCAGGATGCGGAAAGTCTTTCCCGGAAAGAGCTGTTTCAATTGTGTGAAATTCTTCTGAAGTCGGGGCATCCGGTCGAAACCTGGATTGCTTTCGGCTGGGCCAACCGCCGCAAGGAGGAATTCCAAAAGGGCGATTTTGCCGTTTTTGAATCCTGGGTGAAGAAATATGTCGATGGTTGGGCTTCGTGCGACTCTCTCTGTTGTGGAGCCCTGGGCGAATTGATAGTCCTTTTTCCCGATCTGACCAAAAAGACCGTAAAATGGGCAGATTCCGAAAGCACCTGGCTTAAACGAGCCGCCGCCGTGGCCCTGATTCCTTCGCTGAAAAAAGGGCGCCAATTGGAGACGGCTTTTTTTGTGGCCGATAAACTCCTGACCGATTCCGAGGATATGGTCCAGAAGGGATATGGCTGGATGCTCAAGGTGGCGGCGGATACTTATCGGAAGGAAGTTTTCGCCTATGTCATGGAGCATAAGGAAGCCATGCCGCGGACGGCGCTGCGGTATGCCATTGAAAAAATGCCGTCCTCTCTCAAAAAGAAGGCCATGCGCTAAAACAGGCTTTTAATCCGCCGATATATGAAATAATGGCCAATCTTAATAATATAATCGCCGAATTTGATCCGGTTCGGCGGATTCTTCATTTTACCGCCGACAAAGTTTTATACTTTACGAATCGCCGTCAATTGCAGCAACTCTATGATGATGCCTGCAGTCTTTTTGAAAAATACGGCGGCGGCGAAAAATGTTATATGATAGCGGATTTATCCCGGTTCGTTATCGAGCCTTCGCAGGCGGAATTTTATGCCCAAAAAATGGGGGAAATCAAGTCCCGCTATCTCTATCCGGGTGGCCTGGCCGGATATGGTTTCGAAATTACGAGGATAACTATCCAGATGTCCTATAACAACATCCCCGATGATCAACCGCGTCTTTTTAAAACTCGTGTGGAAGCCGAAAACTATATAGAATCTTTGCGGACGGCCCGCGCCAAAGCCTCCGGCGAGCCGGTGGCGACTTCCGAATAAGGGCCTCCGCGGCCCGGGTGTTATTTTTCCCTCCTATTTACCGATTTATAATAGAGACTATTAATCCGGGTTTAGATTATGAAATCATTATCCCGTTTGTATCGGATTATATCCGATTACGTGATCTGGCTGGGGCTGGTGTTAAGCGTTTTTTACTGGCTTTTGGACGCCTTTATCCAGAGTTATCTTTTTTCGGGGGGAAATTTATCCGAATTGATTTTCCATCCCGATTCCCAGAGTATATGGATGCGGATCCTGGTCAGTTTTATCCTTATTATTTCCAGCGCCGTCATGCAATCGGTCATAAATAAACGGAACAAGGCCGAAGGGGCCATGAAGGAATCGATGCAATTTTTGCAACTGGTTTTGGATACGATTCCGGTTCGTGTTTTCTGGAAAACGCCCGATTTGTACTACCTGGGCTGTAATCGTCTATTCGCCCGGGATGCCGGGCTGGAATCGCCGGAGGAAATTGTCGGGAAAAACGACTATCAATTGGGCTGGAAAGAACAGGCGGAATTATATCGCGCCGATGATCGCCAGGTTTTCAAAACCCGAATACCTAAATTGAGTTTCGAAGAACCGCAGACGACGCCTGACGGCCGGCGTATCTGGCTGAATACCAGCAAGGTGCCCCTGACGGATCCATCCGGCAAAACGGTCGGTATCCTGGGGACATATGAAGAGATATCCAACCGCAAAATATGGGAAGAAGCCCTGCGCGAGCGGGAACTGCTTTTGGAGGCCACCCTGGAGGTGTCGGATGACGGCATAGTCGTCGTGGATGATAAGGGTCAAATAAAGGCGGCCAACAACCGGCTGGTCGAATTTTGGGGTATCCCGCGAGAACTGGTCGAGGAAAAGGATACCGATAAAATAATGAAATTCGTCCTGCCCCAGATGGAAAATGCGGAATCCTTTCTGGAGCGCATTCACCAGTCGCGAGGGACCAATTTTAATATTACGGAAATGATAAGAATGAAGGACGGCCGCGTTTTTGAGGCTCATGCCCGGCCGCTATTGAAGGATAAAAAGGTCATCGGCCGTGTCTGGGTTTTCCACGATAATACTCCCCGTCTTCAGGGCGAGGATACCGCCCGCAGTTTCTCCCGACATCCTGCCGCTCAATAGCGGTCTTTCGAAAGCTCCGATTTTTTATTTCTTTTTGCGCTCCCGGTGGAATTTGCCCCGTTTAATATATGGTTTTTGACGAACCGGGAGATTTTATGAAATGGATAACCCGCTCGCATGTCTTGGTAGATCGCGTGGCGTGTCCCTGGCTGATTAAAAGATTTGTCGATTCCCGGGCCGAGTTTTTGTTCGTTCCGGCCGATTCGGTTCGCGAGGCGGCCGAAAAGGAGCAGGCCATTCCTTTCGACGTTCCCGGCGTGGAACTGGGCCATAAAAACGGTCAATGTTCTTTCGACGCCATCATCGCCAAGTACAACCTGACCGACCGGGCCTTATTGCGCCTGGCCCGGATAGTCAATGCCGCCGATACTCATCGGACGGAACTCGACCCCGTGGCGGCCGGGCTGGAAGCTATGGCCGGGGGGTATAGTCTGCGTTATCCCGACGACCACGAGAATCTGGTTCACCAATTTGAAATGTATGACGCCCTGTATGCCTGGTGTCGCCTCGAAGTTTCTCGCGGAAAGTGATTAATATTTCTTGACAAAACCCGCGATCGGGGTTAATTTAATTATAGAGGTGCCCCACGCCTCTTTGTACCATCATTCGCCTCCTTTTAAAGTAAGAGCTCAAGTTCTTTGTTTTATGGTTTTTACCAGAGGAGGATCTTATGCATTCCGGCAAATTCAGAGTTTTGATCATTGCGGTCATGATAATGGCCGTGCTGTCGCCGAGCTGGGTATTATCCGGCCCCACCCAGCCCAATCCCGACGAGGAACATCCCTGGGGCGGTGAAGAACCCCCGGTTGGTCCGCGTCCCAGCGCTATCGTCTATACTATCAATTGGTACTATCCTGTCATGGTGTTCAGCCCCAGCGTGATTTTCGGCCTGAATGAAGCCTCGCGGGCAAGCACCAAAAGCAACAACGTTCCTGGTTATAGCAACTTGAATACGACATCCTCGACGCCGGCGGTCAGGAAAGGAATGTCAGCTCGGAAGGGATTCTGATATGAGCCAACCCAAGAGCGCTAACCTCGATTACCTGGCCTGTTGCCGGACTTATCTGGAGGAGCTTCTCGGGCGTAAGGATTATCGGGCAGCGGGACGTTATTTCGGCACCATTGAGGCGGAAATATCCGGCTGCCCCGGCACGACTCTGGGAGTTATTCTGACTCTGGCGGCCCGGGCTTTTAATGCCTCCGGAGAATCCAAAAAAGGGTTGCCTTTGGCCCGAAAGGCGGTGGACCTGTTGGGCCGAGTCGCCGGCGATATCGATGACACCGCCCGGGCTTTTCTGGCTCTCGGCGATGCCCTCCGCGAGCAGGGTCAATTTCCCCTGGCGGTGCGGGCCTTCCGCGATGCGGAGTCGATATTCCGTCGGCGGGATAACGCCCCGGGACGAATCGATGCTCTCAATCGCCTGGCTGGTATCTATTTCCGGGAGACTCGTTACGCCCTCTCCCTGGAAGTTCTTTTGGAGGCGGCCGAAGTGGCCCGCGTTGAAAATCTCCAGAAAAAACTGGTGATCCTTTTCGGTAATATCGGCCGCCTTTATTCCCTTATGGGAAAACTGGAATCGGCCAAGGAGTACCTTAGACTATGCGATGAGTTGTGTCAGCAGATGGGCGATCTTCGGGAGTCGCTCCGCGCCCGGCTTTCGCGGGGATATGTCCTGATGCAACAGACCCATTTTGCGGAAGCGGCGAGAATATTCGATGAAATTCAGCCGCAGTTGGGTCGGCAGGAAATGGTCAAGGACGCCATAATTGCCCAGACCTATCAGGGGGAATTGGCGGTTCGGACCGGACAAACCGAAGCGGCGTCGGTTATTCTCCATGACGCCCATGAAAAGGCCGTCAGATTGGGGCCGGAGTCGGCGCTGGTGGTGAGTGTCCTGCGCTGGCTGGCCGAAACCATGGCGGCTATCAGGGATTTTCGTCGCTGCCTGGCTTATGTCAATCAGGCCTTGCCGGCGGCCGGGAAACTCAATGATAAAGTGGAAGAGAGTGCTCTTCTGCGGTTGAAGGCGATTTGCCTGGAGCAGATGAAAAACGATGCCCCGGCCCGGGAAGCGTACGAAAGCGCCCTGGCGCTTCTGGATGAAACCGGAGCCCGTCTGGCCCTGGCCGAGTGTCTGGTGGCGGCCGGGCGGTCGCGGCTTTTTGCCTCCGCCCAGAAGACCATGTTCATTTGCCGAGCCGAAGAGATTTATCGCCGCTGCCAGGTTGTCTTCAAGGCCGATGAGATTCTGGCCGCATTCCATGATGCGGTTCCCTCGGGTACCGCGAAGGCTTCGAATCCGCCGAAATCCGGAATTAATGGTCCGGTCAGTCAAAACAAGAAGATGCAGAAAATTCTGGCCCAACTGCGGCTTCTTCACACGGTCGATATTCCGCTTCTATTTACCGGCGAAACCGGGGTCGGCAAGGATTATCTGGCCCGTTATTTTCACTCCCTGGCGCGTCCGGGGCGTCCCCTGGTGATAGTCAACTGTGCGGCCATCCCCGAGAATCTGATAGAGGCTGAACTTTTCGGCCATGACCGCGGGGCCTATACCGGGGCGGAAACGACCCGCAAGGGTCTTTTCGAGGCGGCCGATAAAGGCGTGATTCTCCTGGATGAAATCGGCGAGTTGCCATTGTCCATGCAGGCCAAACTCCTGACGGTTCTGGAAACGCGGAAACTTCGCCCCCTGGGCACCACCCGGGAAATCGAACTGGACATTCTCTTCCTGGCGGCCACCAATCGTGACCTGGCCGAGATGGTTCGCGGTGGCACGTTCCGACAGGATCTGTTTTATCGTCTGGCCGGGATATCCATCGAGGTGCCGCCGCTTCGCGAGCGCAAAGAAGATATCCCGTCGCTCCTGGATTATTTCATGAGGCGGTATGGGCTTCTGACCAATGGTTCGGGTCCCGACCCGGACCTGATTCGTCAATTCGTGGCGTATGATTGGCCGGGGAATATTCGCCAGATGGAAAACCGGGTCAGGCAATTGGAGGCTCTGTCGGTCCTGGGGCAGGATAGACCGCTGGCGGAACTGGCCCGGCGTCTTTTCGATGACAACCTGCCGGAAAGGACCCTATCGCTTTTTGAAGAGGTGGAACTTCTGGAAACGCGGCTTTTACGCGAAGCCCTGATTTCCACTGGCGGCAATAAATCGGAAGCGGCCCGGATATTATCCATTCATGAATCGACTTTCCGGGCCAAGATGAAACGATATCAATTGGAGGGCCTGGTCAATTGAATTTTTCGCCCGATAGTCGGGGCGAAACGGGCCGTTGTCCGCAGTCGGTTCGGATTGAATAAAATAGCGGTTTGATTGTTAGAAATCCCCTCTGGTGGGGGCGGATGGAAAAAACTACACCTCGCCGTCCGCCCCCAATTCTTTAAAATCCGTCCCGTACAAACAAAGACAAAAATTTCTAAGTTACCTTTCCCTATTTATATTTTCCCCGCGTATATTATGAGGACCCGATAATGGATTGTTTTAATCCACGAGAGAGGTCCGGTCCCGGTTAAGGGGCAACCCGCACGGCGGGAACGCCGCCCCAGGCCGATCCGGGTTTTGGCCGAAGCCCGGTTTTAATTGAAAAAGAAATGACAGCAACCAAACCTGGCGTGAAGGCTCTTTAACATTCATGCCTGCAGGAGATTAATATGAAAAGGATATTATGTCTTATCCTGGTATCGGCCGCCGGGGTTTTTGGGGCGGGGGGCGTCTCGGCCGAGACCGTTATCGTCGATATTCCGGGATTCAACTTCAGTCCCGATGATATCACCATCACCGCCGGTACCACCGTCCGCTGGGTTAATCAGCATTCCATGGCGCATACTTCGACCCATGACGGAGGGCTCTGGGATTCGGGACTTCTGGATCCGGACGAAAGTTTCGACCGAACCTTCAATACGCCCGGGACCTTTTCGTACCATTGCACGCCGCATCCTTTTATGACCGGCGTGGTCCGGGTCCAGGCCTCGACCGATGTCGGCGATGACACCGGGGTGGCGCTTCCGGGTCAAATCCGGCTGGAGCAGAACCACCCCAATCCTTTTAATCCTTCGACTAAAATCAGTTTTACCCTGCCGCGGTTTGCGGAGGTGAAACTGACCGTTTATTCCATCCTGGGCGCCGAGGTGGCGGTCCTGGCGAACAGGACTTTTGCCGCGGGCCGTCATGAAATAACCTGGGATGGCCGCGGCCAAAACGGTCGGCCGGTTTCTTCGGGAATTTATTTTTATCAAATCACGGCCGGGGAGTTTCGCGAAACCCGCAAAATGACCCTGCTGAAGTAGCCGGCTATAGTTACCTGTACTCATATTGCAGAAAGCGAGATGTCACCATGAAAAAATCAATGGTCTTGTTCGGGGCGATACTGGCGGCGGTTTTCTTGTCGGCCGGATGCGGAGGCGATTCCAGTTCCACGGGCAATAATACCACCCCCCAGGATCCTTCTTTTGCCACGGACATACAGCCGATTTTGTCGTCCCGGTGTGCGACTTCCGGATGCCATGACGGCGCCAACTCCACCGGGACCGGCCTGATTATGACATTGGGTTCGGCCTATGCCAATCTGGTTAATGTCAATTCGACCGAGGTTCCATCTTTAAAAAGAGTTCTTCCGGGCGACGCCGCCAATAGTTACCTGGTGGATAAAATCGAGGGTACCGCCGCGGTGGGGGACCGCATGCCACTTACCGGTGCGGCTTTGACGGCGACCCAGATTAAGACCATCAGGAACTGGATTAACCAGGGGGCCGAAAATAATTAGAGGTGTCCCATGAGATTTCGGCTGTTTTTAAGCGGATTATGTCTGGCGTTTGCTGTGGGCCGTGCGGCCGAATATAATATCGACCGCGCCGCGGAAAATGTCGTGAAATTCATATCCGACGCCCCGTTTGAGGATTTTGAGGGGACGACCGATAAAATCGACGGCTACGCGGCCTGGCCGGGGGGGGAATTCGGAGAGAAAATCGACCTGACCGGCAGCGACATTTATTTTGAAGTCCCCCTGGCGACGCTTAAGACCGGTATCGGCATGCGCGATCGCGACATGCGCGAGGACTACCTGGAAACGGATAATTTCCCGCTCGCGTTCTTTAAGGGGACGATAACCGGGATTGTTCTCCGCACCGATAGTGCCTACGATATCCGGACTTCCGGCGCTTTTACCGTCCATGGTGTCACCCGATCCATGGTCATAAACGGCGAAGTTCGCCCCGAAGACGGCCGCCTGGTTGTTAACTGCGTGTTCGAAGTTATTCTGCCCGACCATAATATCAAGGTACCGAAACTATTATTTCTGCGTATAAGTGAAACCATAAAGGTGGAATTGGAGTTTTATCTATTGGCCGTGAGGAAGGATTAAGAGGAGAACCGGAATGAGGCGTTTCATACTGTTTTTGTTTATACTATCGGCCATGGCCCTTTCGTCCACGGCCCAGGATAATCAGGTTTCCTGGAGCCGCGCCGAAACGACAGCATCGGGAGAACCCGATTTATTCCGTTCGGGGCATGCCGCCAATCTGGAAACCGCCGCCGCCCTTTCGCGCGGGAATCTGGAATTTCAAATTTACCACCGCTTTTTCCCGGCCATGTCGGAAGGATATGATAATTTTTACGGTTTCGACGGCCCGGTTAATATGCGGATCGGTCTGGCTTACGGGATCAGCGATAAAATGGTCGTCAGCCTGGGGCGAAGCAATGTCGACGATAATCTCGATTTGAATGCCAAGTACAAATTATTCACGGTCACGGCCGGAAACATTCCCGTTCAGGCCGCCCTGGTCGGAGGTATGGCCTGGAACACCGGTGTTTTTGGCCGCAACGATACGGACGGGAAAAATTTCCAGTATTACGGCCAGGCGGTGGTCAATGCCGTCGTCTTCAAAAAACTGGGTATCGGCGTGGTCCCGTCATACCTGTATAACAGCGATATCAACGCCGAAGACTATGAAACCACCTTCGGTATGGGTGGGTATCTGCAATACTATTTGACCAACAGGTTCAGTCTTCTGGCGGAGATGACGGGAGTGATCGACGGTGTCCGGCGGCCTTACGACAATTATGTTATCGGTATGGAATTGCAGACGGCCGGGCATTTTTTCAAAATAATCATGACCAACGGCATGTATCTGAATCCGGGACAATATATCATGGGGGCCGACTATCCTTTTAAAAGTAAGGAATGGCGCCTGGGATTTATGATAACGCGGGTTCTGGCTCTTTAATCCCCCCTCGTAAAGAAGCCGGAACCAGGTCGGGCCGGGCAGCAATGTCCGGCCTTGCTTTTTTGGGGGAAGTAAGGCAGATTGAAAATATGAGATGGCTCACCGGGCTTTGGCTCCTTTTAGTTCCGGCCCTTTTGGCCCAGAACGAAGAGATTCATATTCCGCCGGGCAAAATCGCCGTCATTGTCGAATGCCAAAGCGATGGGCCCGGCATATTCCGATTATCCTCCCAGGCCGGCACGGCCCTTAAAAATCACCTCGACTTTTATCTCTGGCGTCGGGGTTGGGAATATCAAATTTTCGACAGGGACAGTTTGCCAAAGGGGTTTCTTTCCAAGCGATCCAAAGCGAAAGGTGAATTTGCCTACTATCTGGAACTGAAAGCCGGCATTAAATTCCAGCCATTAAAAGAGCGGAATCGTCGGGCTTCGGAGGGCAAGTACTTTATCAACTATCCGGTTATAGATAGACTGGAGATGGCGCTCAAACTGGAAGATAATGGCGGCCGCAGGTTATTACGTACAAAAAATAATTTTGCCCGGGATGATACCGGATGGCTTCGACCGGATTCCATGGCGGTCATGTTCGTGACGCCCGAGCCGCCCGACATTACCATAAAGAAGGCGTTGGAGGCGATTCTGGGATTTCTACCACAAAATACCCGCCCGGTCCGCCCCTCCCCGGCCGCGGACAGTGTTCTGGCGCTGTTTCTGATTATAGACTCCGCCTTTCAGGATTCTCCGGAGACTCTGACTATGCTGGAGGAGGCGGTCGCCTATGCCTCGCATCTTTTTTACGACCAGTTCGGGCGGACCATCGAAATCGAAGGCCGGATGTTCGCCGGTCTTCCCGGTGATTCCCTGGGTGCCCTGGCGGAAAATCTGGCAACTGTCCAGCGGCAGGTGCAACCGGCCGCCACTCGTCTGATTACCACTTTTTATATCCCGCGCGACGGTTACCTTTTTTATCAGGGGGGCCGCAGTTACCATATCGGGCTTTCCGACGTTTTATCCCGCCATGCCATGCTGGCCTGGGTGCCCTCGCCCAATCCCGACCTGCCGAACTGGGAAGCATATACCAACGGGCAACTGCTTCTGCATGAGATAGGCCACCTTTTGGGCGGTGTTCATGTTTCCGATATCTATTCGCTTATGTTGCCTCATTCACCCTGGGTGACTTCGGGTCGATTCGACGTTCTGAATCGCTTTATCATCGAAAAGGGCTTGGGCGAAAGCGGTCATTTAAAAAGGGTGACGGCCTATTTAACCTTCATCATGGAAGCGCTGGAAAAGACCGGCTATCAACTGGCCGATTACCCGGAGTTATTTTACAGTTTCGCCCGCCTGAATGCGGATCTTCGCTGGCGGGCCGATACCGGCGATTCGGGAGTGGCCCGATCCGTACCCCTTTCCCTGGAGGGGCTTCTATTTTACCGCCAGGGTAACAGGGAGAGAGCTCGGGAATTATTTCAAAAGGCGTTGGAAACCGCCCCGAATCAGGGAGTGCTTCATTTTTATTTGTCGCAACTGATGGAAGGCCCGGTTGAGGAACGGCATTTAAAGATTTCGGCTCGGATGGGTTATTTCGAGGCCATGAGCCGCCTGATGAGCCGCGAGTGACGGCCGTCGTATATAAAATTCCGGAAATATTCGGCCTGCCGGCCACTTGATTTCGGTATTAAAACGTATTACCTTAATAAAAACGAAACCCGGCGAGGAATTATGACTGTCAGAAATAAGGCCGGCGTGGTGACCTTCAAGGCCGACGGGGAATTGATTCAGAAACTGCGCCATATCGAAAACCGCTCCGAATTTATCCGCCGGGCAGTGCAATCGGCCCTGGAGAACGCCTGTCCCCTGTGCCACGGGAACGGGACTTTGAATCACCACCAGAAACGTCATTGGCACGAATTGGAAAACGACCATGTTCTAGAAAAATGCGGTCAGTGCCACGAGTATCATCTGGTTTGTTTAAATAAGAAGAAATAGATGAATTTATCACGGATACTGCGCCGGACGGCGGCAATCATGGCGGCAGGGCTCGTTCTGACGGCGGGGCATAGCCCTCGAGTTGCGGCCGGGGAGAAAATCACGGCTTATGTTTCGATACGCCCCCAGGGATATTTCGTGCAGAAAGTCGGGGGCGACCTGGTGGAGGTAAAAACGCTGATAAGTCCCGGGCAGTCGCACGAGACTTTTGATCCCACGCCCCGGACGCTGGCCGACCTGGCCGGGGCCGATATCTATTTTACCATGGGGCTTCCGTTCGAAAAGAACCTGTCCGCGAAAATCGCCGCCACCATGCCGAATTTAGTAAGGGGTGACTTGCTGAAAAATATAACCTTGTTAAAGTCCCCGTTGCACGGCCACCATGACCATGACATTGATCACGGGGAGTATGATACCCATGTCTGGATGGACCCGGGGCGGGTGAAAACTATGGCGGCCAATATTGCCGACTGCCTGGGGCGACTTGATACTTTGCACCGGGAAAATTATCAGGCGAACGCCCGGGCTTTTCAGATTGAACTGGATGTAATCAGCGGTACCATAAGCGAGCGACTGGCACCATACGAAGGGAAAACCTTTTATGTTTTCCATCCGGCTTTCGGATATTTTGCCGAGTCGTTCGGCCTCAAACAGGCGGCGGTGGAGTTTGAAGGCAAGGAGCCCTCGGCGCGGCAATTGGCCGAACTGGTGGATAGGATAAAAAATGAAAAGATAACGACCATTTTTATCCAGCCGCAGTTTTCCCGCAAGGGTGCCGATACGATCGCCCGCGAATTGGGCGTGAAAATAGAAATCATGGATCCCCTGGAGTATAATTACCTCGACAACCTGGCCTATATAGCGGAGGCCCTGGTGGCATCGTTCAAAGGGTCCGAGGCGGGCCCCAATGAATAACCCGGTTCTTACGGTACAAAATCTGTCTTTTGCCTATAATTCCGGCCCGGTTCTGCAGGACGTAAATCTGGCGGTCCGGGAAATGGAATTTGTCTGGGTGGTGGGTCCCAACGGCGGCGGCAAGACGACGCTCCTGAAACTCTTCATGGGATTACTCCGGCCGCAGGCGGGAGAAATAAAAATATTCGGATTGTCACCCGAGAAAGCACGTCGCCAGATCGGCTATATGCCGCAGGCCATCTCATTGGATAGTCACTTTCCGGCCAGCGTCATGGATGTCGCCCTTCTGGGTCGGCTGGGGGGAAGCCTGGGGCCATATGGAAAGGAAGATCGTGAGGCGGCGGAGGAATCGCTCGAATCCGTGGGTTTAAGCGACCATAGATCCCGCCCTTTCTCGTCTTTATCCGGCGGCCAGCAACGAAAACTTCTGATCGCCCGCGCCCTGGCCTGCCGTCCGAAGTTGTTGCTTCTCGATGAACCGACCGCCAATCTGGATTTGGTGGCCGAGCAGGATCTCTTTGAACTTCTCGACAAACTCAACGGCCATCTGACCATTGTCATGGTATCGCACAATCCCACCTTTGTTTCGGAATCGGCCCGCAGGGTCCTGTGTGTCAATCGTCGCGTGGCCGAGCATCCCACGAGCAAGATCGACGAACCTTTTCTGGGTGAATTTTATGATCGGCATATAAGACTGGTGCAGCATAACCGTCATTTCGGGGACAAGGGCAAAAGCGATGCTTGAATTCTGGGCGGCCCTGGCGAATCATTCTTTTCTGCAAAAAGCCCTGCTGGCGGGTATTCTGGCCGGGGTGGCTTGCGGTGTGGTCGGGACATATGTGGTAACGCGGCGCATAACATATATCGGGGGCGGGATATCGCATTCCGTCCTGGGCGGCATGGGAGCGGCCTATTTTCTGGCCGGAGTGCACGGCATAACCTGGCTTAATCCCTTTGTGGGCGCCACCGTGGCGGCCCTTTTATCGGCGCTGATTATCGGCTGGGTCAGTCTTAAGGCGGCCCAGCGCGAAGACACCGTCATCAGTGTCATCTGGGCGGTGGGAATGGCGATCGGAATCATATTTATCGCCAAAACCCCGGGATATAATGAAAACCTGATGAGTTACCTGTTCGGCAATATCCTCATGGTCGGCGGCAGGGATTTATGGCTGATGGCGGCCCTGGATGTAATCATCATTGTCATTGTCGGTTTGTTCTACAATCAATTCCTGGGGGTTTGTTTTGATGAGGAATTCGCGCGGGTGAGGGGCCTTCGGGTTGAGTTTTATTATCTCTTGTTATTGTGCCTGACCGCCCTGACCGTGGTCCTATTGGTAACTGTCGTGGGCGTGGTGATGGTCGTGGCGCTTTTAAGCCTTCCGGCGGCGACGGCCTCGTTTTTTGCCCGCACCCTCAAGCAGAATATGGTGGTCGCAGTTCTACTGTCTATCCTGGTTACGGTTTTGGGTCTGGCCTTAAGTTACGGCCCGGATTTACCGGCCGGGGCGACGATTATTTTAACGGCGGGAGTCGTTTACATTCTGGCGGCCGTAGCGGCACACCTAAGACACTGAATAAAACAGGGATATGTAGCTGACATATCCCTGCATATATCTTCGACTCGATATACTCTTCACCGCATTTGTTTGGCCAGTTTTACGAACGGCTCGACATCGGAGAGAGCCTGGGCCACGGCTGTTTTCCAAAATTCTTCTCTGGTCAAATCCACGCCCAGATGCTTTTTGGCGACATCCTCGGAGGTCATCATCCCGGTGTCGGACAAGAGCGCTTTATAGTTTTTCGCAAACGAAGCCCCTTCGGCTTTGGCCCGGGCGTACACCCCGGTCGCGAAAAGATAGCCGAAAGTGTAAGGGAAATTATAAAACGGGGCATCGGTCAGGTAGAAATGGAGTTTCGAGGCCCAAAACAGGGGGTGATAACCTTCTTCGGGGTCAAGGACTCCGGCGAAAGCCTCCTTTTGGGCCTGGACCATCAATTCCGAAAGCCGGGTTCGGCTGACAATCCCTTTTTTGCGTTCGGCATAGAAGGCTTTTTCGAAAATGAAGCGGGAATAGATGTTTGAAAAAAGCGACTGGGCGTCCTGCAGGCGCTGGTCCAGGAGCATCAACTTCTCGTTGCGGTCGGTGGATTTGGTTAGGGCCGCGTCCTTGACCAGGAGTTCGTTGAATATCGAAGCCGTTTCGGCCAGGGTCATGGGATAATGCCGGGCCATAATCGGTTTCTCTTTCAAAACCCAGCCGTGCCAGGCGTGACCCAGTTCATGGGCCAGGGTGGCCAGTTCCGAGAAACTGCCGCTGTAGGTCATGAAAATCCGGCTTTGCCCGGCCACGGGAAGCGAGGTGCAATAGCCGCCGCCGGCTTTGCCGGGGCGGTCTTCGCCTTCGACCCACCGTTTATCCAGAGCCATCCGGGAGAAATCGGCCTGTTCTTTATCAAAGGGGCGGATATTGTCGACAATAAATTTTCCGGCGTCCTCGAAAGAATAGATTCTTTCCGAATCCCCCACCGGGGCGGCCTGGTCATACCAGCAGAATTTATCGACGCCCATCAATATTTTTTTGGCCTCGATATAAGGGGCCAACAGCGGAATCCCGGCTTTCACGGCCGACCACATGGCGTTGAGGGTGTTTTCGGTAATGCGGGAATTGGACAGGGGTTCAAATAAAAATGAATCCCACTTACGCCGTTCATAGATATTCAGGCGGAACCCGGCCTGAAAATTAAGGGTCATGGCGGCCAGGTTGGCCACGGATTCCCAGGCTTTTTCCAGTTTCTCGAAAGCCTGCTTGCGGAGTTGGCGATCGGCCACCGTCATCTTGTTGGCCAGTTGTCCGATGGAAAGGCGTTTGGTCTCGCCATCCTCGACAAAATCAGCCGTCAAGTCACCGTACATTTTGTCGTAGAGGCGGTTCCAGGCATGGTAGCCGTTGACGGCCATTTCCGTCACAAAAGCCTCGAATTCCGGGTCCATTTTCTTGCGGGCCAGATCTCGTATCTCATTCAAGGCAAAGGCGGCGTCGCCTATCTGGGGACTGGACACGAGTCTCTGCCAATCTTCGTCGCTTTGCGCCTTGGCGAAAGCCTCCAGCGAGACGGTTAATTTCTCGAATTCCGAGACAAAGACATCGGCCTCGCCATATATCTGGTGGGCTTTTTCATCGCTGACATTCTGGCTGACCAGGCAATGGACAAACGATGCTGCCTGGGCGATACGGGCCTGGAGTTTCTGGATCCGCACCAGAAAATCAATCCAAATCGAACGCGAACTGTCGTTTAGGCTCTGTGGCAGGGATTCCATCTCTTTTTTAAAAGCGGCCAGGTCTTCTTTGATGTTTTCGCGGAATTTCTGGTATTCCGGGGAGGCGCTTCCGCCGGGGAAAATCGAATCCAAATCCCATTTGGGCGCCGGGGGGATTTTGGGGGATGACGAATTACTCATATTTATGTCTCCTGTTGATTTATTTTGGCTTCGATTATGTCGGGTTTCCCTGGTTGGCTCAAAAGCCCCCCTCGGAACCCGAACGCTAATTCCTTGAACGTTTAATTCAGGCCATTATTATACGGTTTATCGCCCTTTTCCCCAAGGGAAAACCACCCAGAAAGAAGACCGAAAAAGGGAACTTTCGAGACCCCTTGCGCTTTTATTTCAATATGTTAAATTGGGAACCGCGTATGTCTGATAATCATTATTATGAATAAAAAGGAGTTAACATGAACATCTATGAATTCGCCATGAAAATGGAAAAGGATGGTCAGGCTTTTTATGAAAAGATGGCCGCCCAGGCTGAAAACCAGGTTTTAAAGCAGATTCTGACCAATTTGGCCCAGGACGAAGTGAAACATTACAACCTGTTCAAGAAATTCCGCGACGGGGATATTTCGGGTATTTCCGAAAAGGACCTGACTTTCACGACCGTGGTGAAAAACGCCAAGAACGTTTTCGAGCAGTTGAATGCCGCCAAAATTCCGGCCAAATTTTCCGCGGATATTGTCGCCGCCTGGAAAGAAGCTCAGGTGATTGAGAAGAAAAGCGAAGATTTCTATCGGGAGAAGGCGGCCGAGGAAAAGAATGACAAGGTCAAGAAGACCATCGTCAAAATCGCCGACGAAGAACACAAGCACTGGATCCTAATCGAAAACGTTTTGCATTTTCTGGAACGCCCCAAGCAGTGGGTCGAAAACGCCGAATGGAATAATATGGAGCCGTATTAATAAGGTTTCCATTTCGATATAAATCATCCCCCCTACTTTCGGAGGAAATAATGGGTATTTATAAAGTCCCGGTCCCGGCTAATGAGCCGATTTACGGTTATGCCCCGGGAAGCGAAGATAGAAAAAGAATAGAAAAGACTCTCGAAGAACTCAAGCATACCAAAATCGATGTGCCTATGATTATCGGCGGCCGCGAGGAACGCACCGGACAACCGATAAAAATCACCGCTCCTCACGACCACAACCTGGTTCTGGGTCAATACTATCAAGGTGGTTCCGGCGATATCGAGGCCGCCATCCGGGCCGCCGCCAACGCCAAAAGCGATTGGGAGCATACTCCGTGGCATGAGCGGGCCGCCATATTTCTGAAAGCGGCCGATCTTCTGGCCGGACCGTACCGTTATATCATGAACGCCGCCACCATGCTGGGGCACAGTAAGAATATTTTCCAGGCGGAAATTGATTGTGTCTGCGAACTGGTCGACTTTTTCCGGTACAATGTCTATTTCGCCGAGAAGATTTACCAAATGCAGCCGGAGAGCGCCACAGGCATCTGGGATCGGCTGGATTACCGTCCGCTCGAGGGTTTTGTGTTCGCCGTGACGCCGTTCAATTTCGTGTCCATCGCCGGGAATCTCCCCGCGGCGCCGGCCATCCTGGGCAACACCGTGGTCTGGAAACCAGCCTCCTCGGTGACTTACACCGCCCATATCATCATGAAAATATTTAAAGAGGCCGGGCTCCCGGACGGTGTCATCAATATGGTTACGGCCCGGGGGGCGGATGTCGGCGAGTATGTGCTTAAAAATCGCAACCTGGCCGGAATTCACTTCACGGGAAGTACCGGCGTGTTTCATACCATGTGGAAAACGGTCGGGGCCAATATTGCCAATTATCGCGGGTATCCCCGAATTGTGGGCGAAACCGGCGGCAAAGATTTTGTCATGGTGCACAGTTCGTCCAACGCCGAGGCGGTCGCCACCGCTTTATTGCGGGGCGCGTTCGAGTACCAGGGGCAGAAATGTTCAGCGGCGTCGCGGGCCTATATTCCCAAAACGCTCTGGCCGAAAGTGCGCGAGATAATGACCGCCGAAATCAAGGATATGAAAGTGGGCGGCCCGGATGACCTCTCCAATTTCTTCAACGCCGTCATCGACAAAAGCGCCTACCAGAGCATTGTCGAGTATATCGATTATGCCAAAGCCTCCAATGAGGCCGAGATTGTGGCGGGCGGGGTGTACGATGACAAGAAGGGGTGGTTTATCGAGCCGACCGTGGTTTTGACCTCCAATCCCCATTTCAAACTGATGGAGGAAGAAATTTTCGGGCCGGTTTTGACGGTTTACGTGTATGAAGATTCGCATTATCTGGAGATGCTGGAGACGGTGGATAATACTTCGGCGTACGCCCTGACCGGTGCCATCTTTGCCACCGATCGTCTGGCGGTCCGGCAGGCGGAAAAGAGGTTGCGTCATGCGGCGGGGAATTTCTACATCAACGACAAGCCGACCGGCGCCGTGGTGGGGCAACAGCCGTTCGGCGGGGCGCGGGCCTCGGGCACCAATGATAAGGCGGGTTCACTGTTGAATATGATTCGGTGGACTTCGCCGCGGACGATTAAAGAGAATTTCGTGACGCCGAAAGATTACCGTTATCCGTTCATGGGCCAGCCGAGTCTGTGGAAGACTTTATTGGACGAGTTGAAGTAGAATAGAATTCGTACTTAGTTTCGATACCAAAGCCCGGTGAAAGCCGGGCTTTTTGTGCGATGTCCAAAAACCTACAACTCGGCAATTTCCATAACTACCAGTTCATAAACCAATATTTTGGAAATAGAGTAATCTGTGAGGTATGTATTTAGATCTCTTAGCCTTTTTAAAGCGTCTTTCGAATTTCGCCCTTGTGAGATACCGATAACCTGAAGGTTTTCAATTTCCATTTGCTCTTTGTTGGGCCCAGGCAAAAAGGTCAATCCATCCGGTGTGGTAAAAAGATAGTTTTTCATAAATAACCTCTTATATTTACATATAATTAAATAAAACGAACATTCGCTTTAAATCACATTTTACTGATGGCTAAAAATAGTATAAATATTGCCTTTCAAAAGGACTTAGTGGACGGATACACAAGCCCGTCTCAAAAGGCGAGAGTATTAACCGAACAATGGATGAAGTGTCAGGTCTATTGTCCCAACTGTGGAAATTCGAAACTTGAAAAGTATCCGGATAACTCGAAAATTGCTGATTTCCGCTGTAATGACTGCTGTGAGAAATATGAATTAAAAAGCAGTAAAAAGAAATTTGGCGGCAAAGTAAATGACGGCGAATATGATACAATGCTTAATCGATTACGCGGGGCCAGCGTTCCCAATTTGTTTTTGCTCAATTATGACGCGCTGGAATTAGAGGTAAGCAATCTGGTCATTGTACCTAATTACTATTTTACGACAAGTATTATTCAGGCAAGGAAGCCATTATCGAAAGAAGCTGAACGCGGGGAATGGAAAGGGTGTAATATTTTAATAAAAGAGATTCCCTTATCCGGGCGTATTCATTTTATTAAAAATAAGAGCATTATTCCCAAAGCGAAAGTAATGGCAGAATGGAAGAAAACTACATTCCTGCGTGAGCAAAAGGAGCCTTCCGCCAAGGGGTGGTTGCTCGATATCATGAATTGTATTGAAAAAGTGGGGCGTAGCGAATTCGATTTAGGTGATATGTACGCCTTTGAGATTGCATTAAAGGAAAAACACAAAGACAACCGCCATATCCGAGATAAGATCCGCCAGCAGTTACAGATTTTGAGAGATAAAGGATATTTGGAGTTTGTTGGCAGGGGAAATTATAGGACAGTATGATTATGTTGCAAGATTATATATTACTGCAAAGACAATATGAATTAATTCGCGCCTATTTTAGGACAACCTGTGAACATTTTGACAGTTTAGATTGGAACGGCAATGAACTTGAAATTACTTTAAATGATGTGACTATTGAAAAGTATACGTTCAAAGATTTATGCGGATTAATTCCGTATTTCGAGTATTCAACTAGTCTTTAGGCTGCGAAAAATTCCCCTCTACCCCGTCTTCACCTTAAACCCGTCCATCGCCAACAACTTCTCCTGGCGGAGGCGGACTTCGGATTCGGTCATCACAAAATCGGGGCCGACCTGCTCGATCATTATCGAGGACACACACGAGGCAAAACAGCCGGACTGCCGCAAATCGCCGGTGCGGATATACTCGAACGTGAACCCGGCCATGAAGGTATCCCCCGCGCCGGTGGCGTCGACCAGGTCGATCTCGTACGGCGGAATATCGATAAAGTCGCGGCCGTCGTAAATCACCGAACCCAGCTCGGCCAGGGTGACGATCACGATTTTGGGACCCCATTCTTTGATAATTGCCGCCGCCCGATGCGGGTCTTTCCGGCAATCGACCCCGGTCAGTACTTTGGCTTCCAGTTCGTTCGGCTTGACCACATCGAAAAGCCCCAGGGTCTTTTCAATGCCCGGGACTTTTTCGTGATAGATGCGCTGGTTGGTGTCGGCATTGCGCAAAAGCCCCTGCGGGTCGCAGAAAAGCCATCGGCTATTCTGACGGATGCTTCGTATCTCATGCAGCGAAATTTCGCCCAGAATCGGGCCGATCAATACCGCCTGCGAATCGGAATAAGTCTTCGGCTCGATATGCCCGATATCACTGGCCCGGCCCAGTAAATCGAGAGTCCGGTTGCCGAAATTGTCGTAATAAATAAGCGAAAATCCGCCCGATTCTTTGGAATCGACAATGACCGATTCGATGCCCAGTTTATTCAGGCTTTTTTTGAAATGGTCGCGGAAATCGGGGCCGATCGCGCCTATCAGCCGCACTTTTTCGCCCAGTTTGGCCAAGGCTAAAGCGGCGTTGGTGGAACATCCGGACAGCACCCGCCCGGGGGTTTCGATTTTCTGGGTCTTGATATAATCGTAAACGGGGTTGCCGATGGCGGTAATCATGGAGGGTATCTTTAAACCTGCTGTTTGTCGCCCAGAATTTTATGGGTATAGATAAGGCGCTGGACGGAGGTCACATACGAGGCGGTCCCGACAATTATCAAGGCCACTTCCAGCCAGCGGCTCTGATGAAAGTAGTCTTCGAGAATCGCCCCGATTATTATCAGAATGAATTTTTCCAGGCGGCCCATGAAACCGACGGCGCAGTTTTCGATCTTGCCGATCGATTCCGCCGCCGCCCGGGTGTAACTGGCGATAATCATCCCGAATAAGGCGTAGAGCGCCCAGCCGGGATGCACCAGGTGCGACAGGGCGATGCCGGCCAGGATGAAAAATTCGCCATAGCGGTCGCTGACATGGTCCAGGATGCCGCCGAAGACGGTCCCCATCTTGCCGGCCCGCGCCGTGGAACCGTCGAGCATGTCCGTAAACGAGGTCATCAGCATCCAGAAAATCCCCCACCAGATTTCGGCTTTCCAGAAATAGATGCCCGAAATTATGGCGCAAATAAAGGAAATCGCGGTCAGGATATTGGGGGTCAGGCCAAGACGCAGACAGAATCTTCCCAGACCCAGGGAGTATTTCTCGTAGAAGGCTCGTTTCTGCTTGTTTATTTCCGGCATATTCTATCGGCCGCGGCGTATTGCGGCGGCTCGGAAAGGAATATATCGGCGGCGTATATAAAGTCAAGTATTAAGCAAAGATATGGCAATAAGCGCAATTGACAAACGGACCCTTTGGCCCCATATTGGCGCCACCATTGGAAACTATATGACTATGAATGAACGCAATCTCATACGGAATTTCTCGATTATCGCCCATATCGACCATGGCAAATCGACCCTGGCCGACCGGCTTTTGGAATCGACCCACACCCTGTCCGAGCGGCAGATGCGGGCGCAGGTGCTCGATGATATGGATCTGGAGCGGGAGCGCGGGATTACTATCAAGGCCCACGCCATTCGTCTGGCCTATAAGGCCAAGGACGGGAATATCTACCAGTTTAATCTGATCGATACCCCCGGCCATGTCGATTTCACCTACGAAGTCAGCCGCTCGCTGGCCGCCTGTGAAGGGGTGATACTGGTGGTCGATGCCTCCCAGGGAGTGGAGGCCCAGACTGTCTCCAACCTGTTTCTGGCGATGGAAAACGATCTGGCTATTATCCCCGTTATCAATAAAATAGATCTCCCCGCCGCGCAACCGGAAATGGTGGCCGAACAGATGAAAGAGTTGATCGGCTGTACCCGCGAGGAGATAATCCATGTTTCCGCCAAGACCGGTTTGGGTATCGAGCCGCTTCTGGAAGCGGTCGTGGAGCGGATTCCGCCCCCCAAGGGGGATCCCTCGCGGCCTTTGAAGGCTCTAATTTTCGATTCCATCTATGACAGTTATAGGGGCGCTACGGTTTATATCAAGGTGGTCGACGGGCAAGTGAAGAAGGGCGATACGATTCAATTTTTCTTCAATAAGAAGCAGTTTGAGGTCGATGAAGTCGGGTGTCGCCGGCTGGATAATATTCCCCTGAAAAGTCTGGCGGCGGGCGAGGTTGGTTATCTATACGCCAATATCAAGAACGTGGCCGATACGCGCGTGGGGGATACTTTAACCCTGGCCCAGAATCAGGCCGATTCGCCCCTGCCGGGATTCGTGGCGGTCAAGCCGATGGTTTTCTCGGGGCTGTATCCGGCCGTGGCCGAAAATTACGTGGAACTTCGCGAGGCTCTCGAAAAATTGAAACTCAACGACGCCTCCCTGGAATTTATCCCAGAGACCTCGACGGCGCTCGGGTTCGGGTTCCGGGTCGGTTTCCTGGGGATGCTTCACATGGAGATTGTCACCGAGCGGTTGTCCCGGGAGTACAACCAGACCATCATCAACACGGTCCCCAACGTGGAGTTGTTCGTGGTTGTCAAGGACGGCACCCGGGTGACGGTCAATTCGCCGACCCAGATGCCGGACGTGGGGAAGATCGAATATATCGAAGAGCCGTATGTCAAGGCCCAGATAATCACGCCGCCCGACGCCATGGGTTCGGTCATGCGATTGTGCACGGATCGGCGGGGAAGATACAAAAATACGGAATATCCCACCACCACCCGGGCGGTGCTGTCTTATGATTTTCCGCTGGCCGAAATCATATTCGACTTTTACGATAAATTGAAATCCGTCTCGCGAGGGTATGCCTCGCTGGATTACGGCCTGCCGTTCTACGAAAAATCCAACCTGGTCCGGCTGGATATTCTTATCAACGGCGATCCGCTCGATGCACTTTCGGTGATCATCCATCGCGACAAGGCCTATAAGTACGGTCTAAGCCTGGTGGAAAAATTGCGGACGCTGATACCGCGGCAGATGTTCGAGGTGGTTATCCAGGCGGCGATCGGCAGCCGGGTGCTGGCGCGGGCGACGGTGAAACCTTTGCGCAAGAATGTGACGGCCAAGTGCTACGGCGGTGATATCACGCGGAAGCGGAAACTCCTCGAAAAGCAAAAAGAGGGGAAGAAGCGGATGAAGCAGGTGGGTCAGGTGGAGATCCCGCAGGAGGCATTCCTGGCGGCGTTGAAGATTGATGAGGTGTAAGGGGGGATTTCGGATCCCCCCTTGCCCCCCTTATCAAAGGGGGTATTTTACGTACAGATGCACGGTAGGGGCAGGTCTGTGACCTGCCCTTTTTTCAATTACCCCCTGTGGCATTTGCGATAATCCCTTGACAATTATGTTTTCAAAGAGCAATTATTCTAAATATAGAGGGAATAAAAAACCCACCGCAAGCGGTGGGGCACCAGGGCAGTATGTAGGTTTTGACATTCTTTAATATTTTTCATCTTGGAGGCATTCGCCTTTGACCCATGGTCCTCAAGATGTTAAAACTAAAACTAAGAGGGATTATAGGAAAACCCACCGCAAGCGGTGGGGCATCAGGGCAGTCAATATCAAGATAATGCAGAAATAAAGGCTTCTCCCGGAATGGAAAAGAGAGAAATATGTATTACTGCCTAAGTTTTATCCCGCAATTGAGCCCGGAATTATTTGCGGCCATTACAGACATAAGAAAAACCTACGACCCCACCGCCTTTTTTATTCCCCCGCATATAACGTTGGTCTTTCCCACTCCCGACAGTATCGGCGAACAGGCGCTGATAAGTCATATTCAAGAAGTCCTCAAAGATTGGCGTCCCTTTAATATCAAGTTCGGAGGGCTTCGCAGGAATCGCGACCACTGGCTCTTTCTTATGGTGCAGGAGGGCGAGGATGAAATAAAGAAATTGTATGGGGTGCTTCATACCGGGATTCTGGATGATGGGCGGGATGTCAGCAAATTCCTTCCCCATCTGGGATTGGGCCTGTTTATCAAAGAGGGACATCCTTATGACTGGCGCAATCCGAGAGAAGAGGATTTCGATCAGGCGCGGTACGATAAAGCCTTACGGCAGGCCCAAAATCTGCCGCTGGCGGAATCGGTTACGGTGGATAAATTGGTGATGACGAAAATCTCCGATGAGGTGATTGGGTGGACCAGGGGCGAGAGGTTGTTTCTTCCGGAAGATGCCGATGATTTGGTGGTGCGGGAATTTGAGTTGGGGCATGGTAGTGCATGACGGCACATCTAAGATAGACAGGGGCGGGCGGGGACGCCTGCCGCCCACGTACGTGGCGGGCAAGGAGTGGTGCTGATGTATGGCTCGGCTTCGTCAGTACCCCACAGCAAGCTGTGGGCCACCAGGGCAAAGAAAATTCAAGAAAACCCACCCTGAAGGGTGGGGCACCCGGAGCCTGACGGGAAAAGGCTATTCCTCAAAAAAGTACTTATGGGGCGGGCGGGGACGCCTGCCGCCCACGTATTAGACCTTGATGATGGAAATTTGCTGCAACGCGCCCCTAAGGCTAATATTTAATCAAAATCTGAACCGCATTCGAATCAGATCGGGGCACGTTGCAGTAGGTCATTACTTTCCCCAGCCCCAGGCTTCCCAGAGGAGCGGCGGGGGAATCATGCCCGAAGCGATGTACTTATCGTGGAAAGATTTCAGGGAAAATTTATCCCCCTCGCGCTTTTTCATCTCGTCGCGGAGTTTCAACAACTCCAATTTGCCGACCAGATAACTCGAAGGAACCGTCGGCTGTAAGGTATACCAGTTGATTTCCCGCCGGGCCCACTCGATATCGCCATCGCCGAACCGTTCGCTCATCCAGGCGGCGGCTTCATCGGGGGTCATCACCCCGGTCTGAAGTTTGACATCCAGAATAATACGCGCGGCGCGGAATTTGATGCCGTTCAAAACGCGAAGATAGCGGGCGGGGTCGCCGTAGAAGCCGACGTCGTACATCATTTCTTCGCAGTACAGGGTCCAGCCTTCGGCATAGTAAATATTTTCCTGCCATTTGCGGATGGGGTTATCCAGACGGGCCGCCATGACGAACTGGTAATGATGTCCCGGCCAGGCTTCGTGAACGATACTGCCTCGGAAATTGCGCCGGAAAATATTGCCGCTGTAATAGGCGATCTGGGCGCTGTCGAGAATTTCCGGAACGGGGCGGACGTAAAAAAGGCCGGTTTGCACAGGGCTGAAGGTGCCCGGCGGCTGGTAGGCGACACTGGAGATGACGTTGCGCAAGAAGGACGGGGTTTCCACCACTTGACACAGAGCGATATCTTCGGGGATAGTCATTAAATCCGCGCGTTTCAGGAATTCGAAGGTCTGTTGGGTTTCCCAGCGATAGTAGTTCAAGACATCCTCGCGGTCGATGCAATCGATAACAAAATAGGCGTCGCCGGTCAGGCCGCGCTTTTCGAGGTCGGCGCGGTAGACTTTTTGCAGGGAGTCGACCCGGGCGTACATCGCCTCCCCGATTTTCAGCAGGGAATCGCTGTCAAAGGGAAGAAAATGTTCGGCAAGGAGTTTATAGTCGAAATCGGCTTTGCCCAGGGCGAAGGCTTTCTCGGTGCCGGGGGTAATGGTTTGCAGAAACAGATCGTATTCCTCCATGGCCGATACGGCTCTTTGGGCGGCGGCTTTCAGGGAATCGGCCTCGGCGGGGAATTGCCCGGCTAAATCTTCGGCCACGGCATTGAAGAATATTTTCCCTTCCGCCAGATATTCGCGGGCCAGTTTTACATGAAGCGGGGCCGGTTTTCTTAAATTGCGTTGGGCCTGGGATAATAGCGTGGGGACCCGTTTCAGGCGGGCGATCAGGGAGGGGATTCTTTGTTCCAGGGGTGCAAACTCAATCGATAACAAATAATAGATGCCGTTGACCGCCTCGGAGACATACATGTACGGATTCCGCTGGTAATAGCGCATCTTGTGCAGGTCATGCAGGGCGATATCGACATTACTTTTTATAAGTTTCCAATCGAGCATGACTTCGGGCGAAAGATTCATGAACTGGTATTTATGGAGGCGTTTTTCGAATTTTTTAAGTTGCTCGATTTTATCGCCGACACCTCCGGAAGAATAATCGGTCAGAGTGTTATCATAGGTATGAATTCCCTTGGCCGTGGCGGCCACCGGGAAAGATTTTTGCAGGTAGGCCAGGATTTCATCGGCCAGGCCATAGAATTCCGCCTGGGCGCCGCTCTGGGCGAATAAGCTGGCGCCCAGGAAGAAAACCGCTCCCAGGATAATCAGGAAGTATTTCACGAGACCTCCATGTTTAAGACAAAGTCAAATTCCCCGCGTAAACGAGGCCACCAATTCAATATGCATTGTGTGGGGAAACATGTCAACGGGAATGACCCGTCCCAATTTATACCCCGTTTCCACCAGAAGGGCGGCGTCGCGGGCAAAGGTGGACGGATTGCAGGAGATATAAACCAGGCGGGGATATTTTATTTCCAGAAGCGAATTCAGGGCTTTTTTGTGCATTCCGGCCCGCGGGGGATCGATGATGGCGCAATTCATGTCCTCGAATATTTTCCGCTTTTCCTTCATGAGGTCCTGGGCCGAGCCGGCCATAAAGCGGGCGTTGGTGATATTATTGAGGCGGGCGTTTTCTTCGGCGGACCGCACGGCGGACGGTTCCAATTCCACACCCAGGACTTCCCCGACCTGCGAGGCCACACAGAGGCCGATGGTGCCGATCCCGCAGTACAAATCAAGGAGTCGGTCGGAATCTTTCGGTTCCAGTAATTCGTAAGCGGCCTGGTACAATCGGGCCGCCTGGCGGCTGTTGGTCTGAAGAAAAGTGCCGGCATAGACGCGGAATACTTTTCCCAGGAACTCTTCCTCGATATATCCCGGTCCATACAGGGTAATTTCCCTTTCACCGCGGGCGATATTGGCCTCGAGGGTATTGATATTCTGGACGATGGTTTTTACGTTCGGGAAAGCCGCCGTTATTTCCCGCGCCAGGTGGTCGGCTTCGGGAATGACCACCTCGGTGGTGATGAGATTAATCATGATTTCGTTGCGGGCGAAAGATTCGCGTATCATCAGGAAGCGCCAGAAGCCGTCATGGATATTGACGTCATAGACTTTCAGGCCGGATCTTTTGACATATTCCTGAAACCAGAGGACAATCGCGGCCGCTGTTGGTGAAGGCAAAAGGCATTGCTCGAGTTGAAAAATGTCATCATAGTGTCCGCGTTTATGAAGCCCCAGGACAAAACCGCCGTCGGCGGTGCGGTTAAAAGAGTATTCCATTTTGTTGCGATAATGGAACGGGCTGTCGCAGGGGATGGCCGGGGCGACCTCGAAATCTTTCAATTTGGCCAGATGCTCCAGGCAATCGACGACCTGTTTGCGCTTGTAATATAATTGCCGCTCGTAATCGAGGTCCTGCCAGGTGCAACCGCCGCATATATCGAAATGACGGCAGGGGGCCGCAATTCTTTCCGGGCCTTTCTCGATGATAGCCGTGACATGGCCGGTATCGAAACGGGCTTTGCTTTTGGTGACAACGGCCTGAACTTTTTCGCCGGGCAAACCGCCATCAAGGAAAATTATTTTGCCGTCGATCGCCCCCACCGCCTTGCCGTCGAAAGCCAGGTCTTTGATAACCGTCTCGATCCGATATCCCGGACGAAGTCTCATAAATTACCGCCTTCCCGGTCATTGTGGAGATTAACCAGTTGGTCGGGGCAGTGTCCCGTTTCGGGCTGGATGGTGCAATGGCCGATATTGAAATCGCGGGCCATAATTTCGGCCAGTTCGGTGATTATCCGGGGGGCGGATAAGTAATCCTCCCTGTTTAAGACGATATGGCAGGACAAGGCTACCTGGGTCGAAGACAGCGACCAGATATGCAGGTGATGGACCTCGCAGATACCGGGATGAGCGGCGATCGCCCGGGCCACTTTGTCGAAATCGATCCGGCGCGGGACGGCCTCCATGAAAATCATGGTGGCTTCCTTGAGGACATCAAACGACGACCAGAGAATCATAACGGCGATCAGGACCGACAGGAGCGGGTCGATGTAAGTCAGGCCGGTGTTGATAATGACGATGGCGCCGACCAGGACTGCCACAGAAGACAGCGTGTCGTAGAGCATGTGCAGAAAAGCGGTTTTAAAATTGAGGGAGTGATGCCGGGTAGCGAATAAAAAGAGAACCGACAATAAATTTCCCAGAAGGCCGATACTGGTGACAATAATCAACAGGGTCGGGTTGGTGATTTCCTGCGGCCGGACGAATCGTTCCCAGGCTTCGACAAAAATAAAAACCGCGATGACGACCAGGGACACCGCCGAAACCGTGGCGGTCATGACCTCCAGCCGTTTGTAGCCATAGGTGGAGCGTTTGGTGGAGGGGCGGGATTCACCGATTTGGCCGATATAAGCCAGAATCAAGGCGGCGACATCGGACAGATTATGGACGGCATCGGCCAGGAGGGCCAGATACCCGGTGATAAGCCCGCCAACCACTTCGGAGGCAGTGATGATAACATTAAAAAGAATAACGGCCAAAAGCCGTTTTCCCGAGGCCGGGGCGTTATGGGCATGCACATGGGCCATATGCGAATATAAGGGATTTTGCGACGCGGGCAAATAAGAATACAAAGAAGCAATCGCCGGCAAACTCGGGGGCGGGCTATTTGCCTGTGCGGAAGTGTCACCTTCAGGGAAATTCAAGACATGCTTAATTCAAGGGAGCCAGGTGGGCCGAGGTTGGGTCCAGATATTTATGGATGGTCTCTTTCAGGGCGCAGGCATTTTCCAGATCAAGTTCCAATTCCTTTTCCAGAATTCTATTCAGGATCTCGTTCTGGACGGCGATTCTTCGAGCCACTTCCGACAGGGGGATATGGCTGAAGGCAATCATGACGTAGGTCGGCATCCAGCATTCGGGATAGATTTCCCAGATTTTCCGTTCCAGGGCCCAGCGCAAGTCGTAGGAGATATCGGGACTTTTGCCGATATCGCGAAAATTGCTTAGGGATAAATCGGTGATGGCATCGGTGTCGGGCTTGCGGGTTCGACTGAATTCTTCGAAAGCGTGGCCCCAGTCGAATTCATGTCTCTCGAGTATTTCCAGCAAAATCCGGGCGTCTTCGAAACAGATGTTCATCCCCATCCCGAAAAAGGGCACGAAAGCATGGGCGGCATCGCCCAAAATTACGACTTTATCCCGGTAGTGCCAGGAGCCGCATCGCACCGAAAAAATATCGCTGAAGGGATTGGTGAAGAAATCGTGCGCCAGAGTCGGCATCAATTTGAAGACATCGGGGAAATTTTCGCTAAAAAGAGTTTCGATATCTTTTCCCGACCTAATGGATTCAAAGGAGTTTTCGCCGGTTTTGGGCAGGAAGAGGGTATCGGTGAAAGAGCCATGCGGTTGCGGCATGGCAATAAGAAAAAAATTTTTTCGCGGCCAGACATGGACATGATTTTTGGGCAAAGCCCAGGCGCCGTTTTTGTCGGGCGGAATAACCAATTCGCGGTAGCCGTGGTCGGGGGAAGAAATTTCACCTTTGATAAGCCCGGCCTTCTCCAAAGTCTCTCTCACTCTGGAAAAGATCCCGTCAGCGCCGATGATACGGCTATATTTCTGCCGGAAACTGTCGCCGGTGCTTTTATCGGTGAATGTCGCTTCGCCGGTTTCGGGATTAATATTTTCGCAACGGTGGCTGAAACGGATAGTCACCCGGCCGGTCTTTTCGGCGCGGTCAAGCAACTGGCAGTTGAGAAGTTTGCGGTCGACGGCGTTAATGGATTGTCCCTGGCCGCCGTATCTTTGAACCGAGACGGAACCGTTGGCGCGATGAACCATGCGGCTGAATTTCGGGATAGTTCGGGCCAGGACTTCATCGCGCATGCCGATGATTTCGAGGGCTCTAAGACCGCGCGAGGAAATAGACATGACGATAGAGCGCCCGCCGGGGATATCGGCTCGGCGCAGGTCGGGGCGTTTTTCGAATAAATCAATCCGGAATCCACGCTCGGCCAGATAGACGGACATAAGTGTCCCGACCAGGCCAGCGCCGACAATACAGATTTTTCCGGAATCGTTATCGCATTGGTCCATCGGGGCCTCTTGCATTGACAGGAAGTTGAATTAATTACGCCTCAGATAGTTCTTTTTATTGATATTAAATTCTACTTTAGGTTATAACCGATTTCAAGATCCCGCGGCCCGTTTCAACTGGTAGGGGTCTTCGAGGATATTTTTGACCTCGGCCAGGCAGACCTGGCTTTTGGCGCCACCGTTGCAGGCCAGGCAATCGAGGCCGGCCCGGTGGGTGGCCTTAAGGGGAAACGCTTGCAGGATAGAGGCATAGCAACAGATATTGATATTCGCCCCGGACAAAACGGCCACAATATTGCGGCTTTTTTCGAAATATTCGGGATAAAATAACACCGCCGCCGAGGCCGCCGCCCCGGCCGGTTCCACCACCAATTTGGCGGTCTGGCAGAGGGCAATCATGGCGGCGCGGATTTCCTCATCGGTGACGCGAACCACGGATAAATTATACTTTCTCAATATGGCCAAGGGCCGTTCCCCGGTTTGGCGGACATTGATGCCGTCGGCGATGGTTTTCGATTGTGTCAGGCGCACCGATCCGCCGCTGGCCAGGGCCTGCACGACGGCATCGGCGCCCTTGGCCTGCACGCCGATAATTTTGACATTAGGTTTTTGTGCCAGAACCGCGGCGGCTATTCCGGACATGAGTCCGCCACCTCCGACAGGGACAACAATGGTATCGACATCGGGGTACTGCTCCAATATTTCCAGGCCCAGGGTCCCCTGCCCGGCGATAACGTTGTCGTCGTCGTAGGCGTGAATAAAGACAGAGCCGCGTTCCTTTTGGATTTCGAACGCTTTCTGGTTGGAGTCGGCCAGGTTTTCGCCGTAGAGAATAATCTCGGGGTTGCCGTAGAGGCGGGTCTGGGTGATTTTTATCTCGGGGGCGATAACCGGCATGACAATTGTGGCTTTAACTTTCAGGCAGTCGGCGGCAAAAGCCACCCCCTGGGCATGGTTGCCGGCCGAGGCACATATGACACCTTTTGATAGGTCACCCTGGGGAAGCAGGCGTAGCCTGTTCCAGGCGCCTCGGGGTTTGAAGGAGCCGGTGCGTTGGAGGGTTTCCACCTTAATACTGACATTCTTGCCGGTCTGGCTGGAGGCATGCCGCCACAACTGCAAGGGAGTGCGGATAATATCAGGATGAAGATTGGCGCGGGCTTCGAGTATCTGTTCGTAAGTTACCATTTAATTTTTCCTGTGGCGGAAGGATTGCCATTCTGCCGTTTTATCTTTAAGATTATACGCTATAAAGGCATCGGTTAAATTTGATGTTATAAACATACGCAACTTTTGCTATGTTCCGCAAGTATGACTATATTGACCTAAAACTCATGATATAAGGGGAATTTATGCCGTTAAATCACCAGGAACTTTATGGGGAATTACTCGACCGTATCAAGGAAATCACGTTGATTAATAGTTGCGGGGCGCTTCTGGGCTGGGACGAGCAGACTTATATGCCGCAGGGCGGGGCGGAACATCGCGCCAATCAGGAATCTTACCTGGCCGGTCTGGGCCATAAGAAAGCCACCGACCCGCGCATCGGGGAAATACTGGCGGAATTGGAAAAATCGGACCTGGTCAAAGACCCCGTTTCCGATTCGGCCGTGATTATCCGCGAAACCCGCCGCGATTACGACAAGCAGGTGAAACTTCCTCAAAGACTGGTGGAGGAGTTAAGCAAAACCACTTCCCTGTCGCAAAGCACCTGGATTCAGGCCCGCAAGGAAAACGACTACCCCAAGTTTTTGCCCTGGCTGGAAAAAGTGATAAAACTGGACCAGGAAAAAGCCGACTGCCTGGGATATAAAAAAGAACGCTATGATGCCCTCCTCGACGAATACGAGCCGGGGTCTTCGGTGGAATTCGTGGCCCGGACTTTCGGAGGATTCCGCGACCGGCTGGTCAGTCTGGTGGCCAAAATCGCGAATTCCTCGCGTAAGCCCAACCTGGCCATAATCGAGCAGGATTACCCGGTTGACAGGCAGAAAATATTCGGCCAGGAAGCGGCCGTGGCGATCGGGTATGATTATCGAATCGGGCGGCTGGATATCGCGGCGCATCCCTTCACGACCGGGATCGGCCCCGGCGATACCCGTATTACGACCCGCTATAATCCGCGTCATCTGGGGCAGGCTTTGTTCGGGATTTTGCACGAAGCCGGGCACGGGATGTACGACCAGGGTTTGGATAAATCTCATTACGGCACCCCACGGGGGGAGTCGGTTTCTTTGGGGATACATGAATCGCAATCCCGGATGTGGGAAAACCAGGTCGGGCGCGGTAAGCCGTTCTGGAAACATTTCTTTCCGCGGGCCCAGCAGGTATTTCCGGAGGCGCTGACGGGTGTCAAGTTCGAGGATTTCTATTTTGCTATCAACGATGTCCGCCCGTCGCTGATTCGGGTCGAAGCCGATGAAGTCACCTACAACCTGCATATCCTCCTGCGTTTTGAAATGGAGCATGCTCTTATTAAAGGCGACCTGACGGCCAAAGATTTGCCCGGGGCCTGGAACGAGAAATTCCACAAGTTTTTCGGCCTGACGCCGCCTTCCAATGCCGACGGTTGCATGCAGGATATTCACTGGTCGTCCGGGTATTTTGGGTATTTCCCGACCTACACCCTGGGGAACTTGTATTCGGCGCAGTTGTATGCCAAGGCCAAAGAAACCATGCCCGACATGGAAGAAAAGTTCAGCCGGGGCGATTTCAGCGGCCTGAAGAGTTGGCTGAACGAAAAGATACATCGTCCCGGACGTACCTGGCCGGCGGATAAATTGTGCGAAGTGGTCACCGGCAAGCCGCTGGACAGCGCTTACCTGATGAATTACCTGGAGCGCAAGTACGGAGAGTTGTACGGGGTGTGATTTTGATAGCGCGACGGGCAGGTGGGGAGAGGCTGTCCCAAAAGTGCAAATGTTCCGTCAGTTCTTGTCCCCGACTCGGTCGGGGATGTGAACTGACGGTGATAAGGTATATTGGTATTTAATGACTTACGGTCAGGTCACATTCCCGATTAATTCGGGAACAGGACCTGACCGAACAATGTGATTCCTCCAAATGGTACTTTGGGGACAGTCACGGGACCATCTGCCACGTACGGGACAGAACCGGAAATTTTGGGAAGGTTATGCTTAGGTGCGTCTTGGTTTTGTATTTAATGCTTATGATAATCGGAGGGTGTTATTCCAATAAAAATTATGGACTCTTAGAAAATCATGTGGCCCCTGATACAACTAATTATGAATATATTGGCTGCAATACCCTTGCAGATCTGGTCCATAAGGTTTACATTGATTCATTGTGTGCAAAATTAGCGAAAGAGACTTGGATTGATTCCACTATCCGATACATAGATACGGTATTAGATAGCACAAAACCTTATGCGGCACCTGATAGAGAATTTTCGGTTAAAAAGTATTCAAGAGTTACTCTATTTATTCTAAATCCGGATAGTTCTATCGTGAATATTCCAATTAATTTAAATTTAAGGCCGGGTCACTACAGAATTTACCATAATAGTACTTTATTCGCATCGCGATTTCTGAAAAATGGGAATATCATCTGTTATACGTTGTTTGTTATTGGCAAAGATTTCGATTACCAAAAAGGAATGTATCTAAAATAGTCAAACCCTGCTGGAATAAAAGAGGAGTGTACTCTAAGCGCTTTCCCGGGGTTAAAAATAATCCGAAAGTGTATCATGCAAATTCGCAATTTGACTACCGCCGATGCCGAGGCGTTCCGCGATATCCGCGCCGAGATGTGCCGGCTTCATCCCGAAGCGTTCCACCAGACCCCCGAAGAAGTCCGCGGCATGACCGAAGAACAACTTCATGATTGGGTTGCCCCGCGCGATACTTTTCCCGAAAAATTTATTCTGGCGGCATTCGAAAACGAACGAATTCTGGCCACGGTCGGATTCCGCCGCGAAGAACTGGCCAAGGAACGCCACCGGGGATTGATCTGGTCGGTCTATGTCCGCGCCGAAGCCCGCGGCCGGGGATTGAGCAAGCAACTCATGGAACAGGTGATTACGGAATGCCGTAAAATGGCGGGGCTGGAAATGCTTTTTCTGACCGTGGCGCTGACCCAGACCCAGGCCCGGACTTTATATACTTCGCTGGGGTTTTACACCAACGGCTTGAATCTTCACGGGTACAAATTACCCGACGGCCGCGATATCGATCTGGAAGAGATGACGCTGTGGCTGTGAGGCAAAGCGACACGGGCAAGAGATGGCGGGAGCGCCCATTTTTAATTCTCCGGCCCATGAAAGGAGTCGGCCACCGGATGATTTTTCGGCATGCGGCATTCTTTGGCAACCCCACCCCGCGAAGCGCGGGAGTGGGCCACCTTTCCCTGGTGGCAGGCGGAAAAGGAAAGGGGATTCGAATTCTCTGACTCCATGAAGGGGTCGGCCACCGGCCCGGCGATGCTATCGCAAAATCAATAATATCATCCTCTTCCCCCCTGTATCCCCTGCCAGAGAAGCGAGAGCAGACGCTCGATCGAATTTTTCACGGTGGTCCGGTCGATTTGATCGAAAGCGTAGGCGATCTCTTCCCGCACCGCCTGTTCCACGCCCATAATCAGGAGGACCATTCGTTCGGCCGGAATATCCGGGCGCAGTTCTCCGGTGGAAATTCCGCGCTCGACTATCTGCATGATATTCCGGCGGCGGTTTTCGGTGAGACTCTCCAGGATCTCATCCGGCAACAAGCCGCCCAGGGGGGTGAAATATCTCATAAGAAAAAGAAACCGGACCGGCGGTTCCATCCAGAAACCGAACGAGGCTGTCAGACAGGAGAGGAGACGGTCCCTGGTTTTCACGGCCGTCTCGCGCCGAAAAAGTTCTTTCCCAAAAGACTCGAACTCCTGCAGAATGACGGCGGCCGTGAAGGAGAGAATGTTTTCCTTGGAAACGAAATACTGCAATAATGATCCCTTGGAAACGCCCGCCCCGGCGGCGATATGGTCGAGACTGACGCGGTCGAATTCCCGGTCGGCCAAAAGTTCGCGGGCGACGGTGTAAATTTTCTCTTTCTTGCGCGGGGGCAGGCGGCGGAAAGTCTCCGTGACGATTTTCCGCCGTTGCAGGGTTACGATAACATTTTCATCCATAGGTATATTCATATATCATATATAATGACCATATAGTCATAATATATATAACATAATATTATGATTGTCAAAATATTTCTTGCCCGCCGGGAGGAATCTCCGTATAATCGCGGCTGATTAAGGAAAGCAATCAACGAAAGGAGACTGTTTTGGGTAAAGTCAGAGTGGCTATTATCGGGGTCGGCAATTGTGCCTCGTCGTTCGTGCAGGGCGTGGAATATTACAAGAACGCCAGCGACGACGACTTTGTCCCCGGCCTTATGCATGTCAACCTGGGCGGCTATCATGTCCGCGATATAGAGTTCTCGGCCGCGATCGATATCGATAAAAACAAAGTCGGCAAAGACCTGGCCGAAGCGATTTACACCTACCCCAACAATACTTATAAGTTCTGCCAGGTGCCCAAAACCGGTATCATTGTCCAGCGCGGGATGACGCACGACGGCCTGGGCAAATATCTGTCCGAGATTATTCAAAAGGCTCCCGGCGATACGGTCGATATCGTGAAACTGCTCAAGGACACCGGCACCGATGTGGTGGTCAATTATCTGCCGGTCGGCTCGGAACAGGCCACCAAATGGTACGTGGAGCAGATTCTGGCGGCCGGATGCGGCTTTGTCAATTGCATTCCCGTGTTTATCGGACGGGAGAAATACTGGCAGGGAAGATTCCAGGAAAAAAATCTGCCGGTCATAGGCGATGATATCAAGTCGCAGGTGGGGGCTACCATTGTCCACCGCATCATGACCCGCCTTTTCCGCGATCGGGGCGTAAAACTCCTGCGGACCAGCCAGTTGAATGTGGGCGGCAATATGGACTTTTACAACATGCTGGAACGGGCCCGTCTGGAATCGAAAAAGATCTCCAAAACCAATTCCGTTACCAGCCAGTTGGATTACGATATGGGTAAAGGAAATATCCATATCGGGCCGTCGGATTACGTGGAATGGCTTTCCGACCGCAAGTGGGCTTATATCCGTATGGAAGGGCAAACTTTCGGCGATGTCCCTCTTAATGTGGAAATGAAACTGGAAGTCTGGGATTCGCCCAACTCCGCCGGGGTGGTTATCGACGCGGTCCGTTGTTGCCGCCTGGCCCTGGACAACGGCATTTCCGGAGCCCTGGAGGCGCCGTCGTCGTATTTCATGAAATCGCCGGCAGTTCAATATACCGATGACGAGGCCCACAAGATGGTCGAGGATTTTATTCTCAAAAACGGCTGGAAAGAGGGCAAACCGACCACCCGCCGGGTCACCCTGAAGGGCAAAGCCGAATCCAAAACGACCATGGAGCGCAAAGTCGTCACCGAGGTTACCAAATCCAAGGCCCGGACGCGCAAAGTCGGCCGTAAAACATTGCTGAAAAATTAGTTTCCCCGGATTGGATAACAGGCTAAATTGAAGGCGAACCACGATGATGTGGTTCGCCTTTTGTATTGGGATATGAAAAAGAAAAAAGGTCTCTTTATCACGTTCGAGGGAATCGACGGCTGCGGCAAGTCGACCCAGTTGGCAATGACCGGCCGTCTTTTGAAATCTCTGGGCTATCAGGTCATGGTTTTACGCGAGCCGGGCTCGACGCCGGTTTCCGAAAAAATCCGCAGAATCCTGCTCGACAAAAAATCCCGCATCAATGCCGTTACCGAACTTTTACTATATGTCGCGGCCCGTGCGGAACTGGTGGAGAAAGTCATCGCCCCGGCCCGGGACAAAGGGAAGATAATTTTATGCGACCGGTTTTATGATTCCACGATTGCCTATCAGGGTTATGGGCGGGGACTGGATATTGCGCTGGTCAAGAAGATAAATAGTCTGGCAGTGGGCAAATATAAACCCGATGTTACTTTTGTTTTCGATGTCGATTACGCCACTTCCCTGAAACGTCGGAAAAAGAAAGCCGACCGCCTGGAGGCGGAAAAAAAGGCCTTTTTCAGCAAGGTCAGAAAGGGATTTCTGGCCCTTGCCTGCAGTGAGAAGAAGAGAGTGACGGTTATCGATGGCCGCCCCGCGGCGGATTCTGTTTTCGATGAGGTTGTTTCGTGTCTGAAGAAGAAACTGAAGATAAAGATATAAACAAAATCCGAAGAGAATCCCGCTCCATATTTTTCTGGGGGGTGGGGCTTTTTGCTCTGCTGATAATACTGGTCGGGAGTACCGCCTGGTATATCGTCTCCGACCCGGAATTATCCTATATTTCCCGTTTCACCTATACCATGGGCCTGATCGGCTACAACTATCCCGATCACTGGGATCCCGACCGGATGGTCCAGAAGGCCCGGGAAGCGGTCCAGGAGGAACTGGATCGATATTCTTTTTACCTGGAAAAGCGGGAGATGACCCGAGTGGGCGAGGAGTTCGAAGGCTCTTACGGGGGGATCGGGATAACCATTTCCGAACATAACCTGGGGCTGATGATAATGACGGTCCGCCCCGATGGTCCGGCCGCCGCGGCGGGACTTCGCACCGGCGATATCATCTTGAGCGCCGATACGGTTTCCCTGGCCGGGCTTGAAGCCTACGAGGCGACCTTCGTGCTTCGCGGCCCCGAAGGCACCAGGGTGAGTCTCAAGGTTTTTCAACACGACAGTAATGACACTCTGAATCTGGAACTTATCCGTCAACGTTTGCCCCTGATTCATATTCCGTATGCCGGAGTGACGGAAAACGGCTCTTTATATGTTCGCCTTCTCGATTTCGAGTACGGCGCCACGCGCGACTTTTTCGGTGCTATCGATTCCCTATTTGAATTGAAGAAGGATTCTATCCGGGGGTTGATTCTGGACCTGCGCGGCAATCCGGGGGGACTTCTGGACGAAGCGCTCAACACCGCCGACCTGTTTCTGGGGCAGGGGAAATTGATAGTCGGGACTCGCGGCCGTTCCCGCTGGGTAGAAGAAGCGCATTTCGCCACGGACGGAGATATAATGGAAGGCAAACCGATGGCGATTCTGGTGGACGGCAATTCGGCCTCGGCGGCCGAAATCGTGGCCGGGTCGCTGAAATATGCCGGGAGGGCCATTCTGATCGGCGATACCACTTTCGGCAAAGGGCTGGTGCAGGAATATCGCGGCTTTGACGACGGTTCGGGGATGCGTCTCACCCGCTCCCGTTACTATTTCGAGGGAGACAGGTTTATCAATACTCCCGGTGCGGAAAAAATCGACAGCGGCGCCGGAATCCCGCCCGATTTTTATATCGCGTCGCGTGACTATGAACCGTTTATACGGGAACTGGAAAATTCCTTTCTACTGCGGCAGTTCGCGGAAATCAACAGGGATGACCTGGTGCAGTATGCACCTTTCAAGGATGCCTCCCCGGAAGGGCTGGCGCGGTTCAAAGAATTCGCGGCCGGAAATGGTTTCACGTATGCTTCCGAGGTGTCTCAATTGGCGTTATTGACGCGGACGCTGGCGTCATTCGAGGGATACTCCGCCGCTTCCTGGCAGGCCATAGATAGAATCTGTACCCTGGCCCGCCGCCAGGACAGTCTTCGCTTTGACATCTGCCGCGACTATATCGGGAGGCGTCTTTATGAACTGGCCCTGGAATCGAAATTCGGTTTGGCCGAATCTTACCGCCGGGCCATTGTTCCGTATTTGCCCGAAGTAATCGAAGCCGAGCGGGTGATGTACCTGGAGAAATAGGTGTCAGGGAATTCCTGTTCGTATGCAAGGGCGACCCGTCCTTTGGGGACTGTTGAAAAGCCCTGCCGCGTCATTGCGAGGAGTGCCGACCGACAGGTCGGTCGACGAAGCAATCTCAATGGCGATGACATGAAAAAAATGAGATTGCTTCGATTCGCTCGCAATGACGGACATGACACATTTACGATTAACCCCATGGAGCGGGGTTATAAGCCAACTTTTGGGGAGAACATACTCTGGATCAACTACTTCTCATACTCGGCGCTCTCGTGGCCGGTGTTGTCGGCGGGTTTTTGGGTCTGGGCGGCGGTATTGTCCTGGTCCCTTTTTTGACGCTGGTTCTCAAAACTCCCATGCACCAGGCGGTGGCCTTGTCGCTGGCGGCGATCATGGCCAATTCCCTGGTTTCTTCGACTAATTACCTGAAAAAAGGAATGATCGATTTCCGGGCCGTGGTTCCCATGTGCATATTTTCTTCCATAGGGGCGGTGGTGGGAAGCAGCCTGATTCACCTGATCGCCGGAAATTACCTGGAGATTCTTTTCGCGCTGGCTCTGACCTATACCGCTGTCTCCATAGTCCGCAAGAAGGAAATTTCCGCCGGGGAGATTTCCGGCAGTCCGGCCGATTCCCGGTTTACGGCCGTGGCCGTTATCGCCTTTTTTTCAGGGATATTTTCCAGCCTGTTGGGAGTCGGCGGCGGAATAATTATTATACCCGCCATGTATCTCATTCTTAATTATTCCATTCATGTGGCCCGGGGAAGTTCGACTTTCATAATCGGTATAACCGCCACGGCCGGTTCGGTGGTATTTCTTATGCAGGGAGTTCTTAAGCCTGATTTGCTGGCCGAAGTGGTCGTGGGGCAGGTCGCCGGCGGCTGGTTGGGAAGTTGGTGGGGGGCGCGGGCGAAATCCCGCCTGGTCCGGATTGTTTTCGCGGTCGTTTTGCTATATTTGGCGGTCCGGATGTTTCTCCAGGGAATAAAATAATATGGGCGAATATCAGAGTGACGACCGCATTGTCCGTCTGCAACAAGTCCTGACGGGAATTATACTGGCCGCCGTGGCGGTGGCGGCCGCTGTTTCTTTCTGGAGCGATACCTGGGGCGCCCGTCTCGATTTCTTTTCCCTTCTGCTTCTGATACTGGCGGCGCCGGTGCGCCTGATCGCCCTGGCCCGATATTTCAGGCATCAAAATAACAGCCGCTATGCCCTGCTTTCATATATGGTCATAGTCGTCATGGCCTTGTCGGTCGTTTTTCATTTTTTAACATGATTTAATCTCTATGTCCCGCAAACCGATAGTTTTTTGCGATTTTGACGGCACTTTCATGGAAAAGGATATCGGCCACCGCCTGTTTACGCATTTTTCCCATAAGGGCAACCACGAATTGGTCGCCCGCTGGAAAAAAGGAGAAATCGGCGCCCGAGAATGTCTTATCGGTGAGGCCGCTCTGTTCGATGCCCCCCTGGAGGAAGTCCATACTTTCCTGAACCAATTTGAATTACGCCCGGGCGCCCGAGAATTTTATCGCGCCTGCGTCAGGGCCGGTTACCCCTTTTACATTGTCTCTGACGGGACCGACCTCTATATCGATTTTCTTCTAAAAAAACATGGTCTGGAAGAAATTGAGTATTTTTCCAACCATGCGGAAATCCGGGAAGGTCGCTTTATTCTGACATTTCCCTATGACAATGACGGCTGTGTTCGATGCGGGACTTGCAAGGGGGCACGGATGACCGAAATCGTGGGAAATCCCCGCCAATTTAGTCCTGTTATTTTCATCGGGGATGGTCTTTCCGATATCTGTGCCCTCCCACACGCCGAAATAATCTTCGCCCGCGGCGATCTGGCCGAATATTGCCGGGCTAATAATTTTGCGGCTTGTGAATATACCGACTTTTTTGATATATTAAAGCAGTTGAAAAAGTTCGATATAGTATTGTAAGCCTTTTCGATCGGGTCGTCCGGGGGAACTTCGGGGCCGCCGGCGAAACTCGATCATTTGGTAAAACCGGCTAAAAATTTTGAGCAGGGCGGACCCACGCGGCCGTCGAAAGCGGAGTCAGGCGATGAAAGCAATAATCATGGCAGGCGGATTCGGCACTCGCCTGCGCCCCTTAACTATTAATCTTCCCAAGCCGATGGTACCGATCGGCAACATTCCCATGATGGAGCATGTCGTCAATCTTCTCAAAAGCCACGGATTTGACGACCTGGTTTCGCTTCTATATTTCCAGGCCGAAGACATTAAAAATTACTTCAAGGACGGCCGCCGTTTCGGAGTAAAGATGGAATATCTCCAACCCGACGAGGACTACGGCACGGCCGGCTCGGTTCGTTTTGCCGAGAATTTTATCGACGACACGGTTTTGGTCATATCCGGCGATGTTCTCACCGATTTCGACCTCTCCGCCGCCATGGATTGGCATCGCGCCAAGAAAAGCGAAGCCACCATACTATTGACTCGTGTGGAAAATCCCCTGCCCTACGGTATTGTCGTCACCGATGACGACGGCCGGATTGTCCGATTCCTGGAAAAACCTTCCTGGGGGGAACTTTTCTCGGATACAATCAACACCGGTATCTATATCCTGGAGCCGCACAGTGTCCGTCTGATTCCCCCGCAGACCAATTTCGATTTTTCGCAGAATTTATATCCCCTGATGCTTTCCAAGAAAATGGCCCTGTACGGCATGATTGCCGAAGGATATTGGAAAGATGTCGGCAATATCGATGAGTACATGCTGGCTCACGACGACTTACTGGCCGGGAAAATAAAACTGACTTTGCCGCTGGAAGAAAGAATGTCCGGCGAGGCCCGGGTTCTGGTCGGCAAGAATGTAACCCTGGGGAGCGACCTTAAATTTCACGGGACGGTCATAATAGGCGAATATGCCGTCATTTCCGACGGTTCCGAAATTACCAGTTCCGTTATCGGCCAGCGTGCGGTCGTGGGCGAGAAAGCCGAAATCGGTAATTCCATTATCTGGGCCGACGCCGCGGTCGGGCCTGAAAGCAAAATCGAACGTTCCGTTATCGGCGCCCGCACCCGCCTGGGCGAGAATGTGGCCTTGAACGACAATGTCATCGTTTCCGACGACTGCACGATCGGCAGCGGGGCGACGGTACGGGCCAACTGCAAAATCTGGTCGGGCAAATCGGTCGATGAAGGAGCGATTCTGTCCACCTCGCTGGTCTGGGGCGAAAAATGGAATCGGGAATTATTCACGGAATCGAAAGTGACCGGCCTGGCCCTGACCGAACTTACGCCCGAAATGTGTGTCAAACTGGGGGCGGCGTTCGGCGCTTTCCTGGGCCCAGGTAAAAGAGTGGTGACCAGCCGCGATGCCTCGGATACTTCGCGCCTATTAAAACGAAGCCTCATCTCCGGCATTTTGGCGGCCGGGGTTGACTGTGACGACCTGGAAACCCTGCCTATCCCGGTCGTGCGTTACGCCCTGGGGAACGGCACTTACGGGGCGGGGGTTTATTTCCGGCACAATCCCAACGATTATCATCTTATCGATATTATCTTTTTCGACGGTAGCGGCCTGGACATGCCGACCGCCAAACTCAAGAAAGTGGAGCGGATGTTTTTCGGGGAGGATTTCCGCCGGGCCAACACCGACGAAATCGGCCATCTGGATTCGCCCCAGGGGGTGATCGAGAACTACCGCGAAGGTTTCATTTCGGCGGTCAACGGCGACCTCCTGCGCAAGGCCGGTTTCAAAATAGTCATCGATTATTCCAACGGCGGCGCCTCGCAGGTATTCCCCACCTGCTTCACGCAACTGGGGATTAACGTCATCGCCCTGAATGCCTATCTGGATCCCCGCCGTTTTTCGCGCCAGCCCGAGGAAATGGCCCAGGCCATTGTCCAACTCTCGGTCATCGTTAAATCTCTCCATGCCGATATCGGGCTTCTGATTAATCCCGCCGCCGAAAAATTGACCGTGGTCGATGAAGAGGGCGAGCCGATCGACAGCCAGTTGTTGCTTTTAATCGTCACCGATATTTTCCTGCGAACCCATTCGGCCCGAAGAATCGCCATCCCCGTTGGTAGTTCCATGGGAGTCGAAGAAATCGCGGCCAATTACGGGGTCGAGGTGATGCGCGTCCGCAATAACCACCTGGCCATGATGGAAGCGTTCCAGCGGGGCGGGGTCGATTATGTCGGCGGCACCCGCGGCGGGTTCCTGTTCCCCGGGTTCCACAGCGGCACCGATGCTGTCCTGGCGGCCGTGTTTATTCTGGAAATGATGGCCAAACTTAATATCCGGCTGGGTGATTTGCGCAGTCAATTCGAGAGGTACATCCGTCGCGAAATAAAAATTCCCTGTCCCTGGTCGAAAAAGGGCCAGGTCATGCGCAAATTGATAACTTACACTCACGACAAAAATCGCCAATTGATCGACGGTGTCCGGATTTTCGAAAACGGCGGCTGGGTGCTGGTCTCGCCGGATAACCTGACGGCGGCTTTCAATATCATGGCCGAATCGGAGTCTTCGGATAAGGTCGATGAAATTTTAGGTCATTACAAGACATTGGTGGAGCAAGCCCAGGAAGATTGAGGAGGGGGATATGATGCCCCCTCTCTGCCTATCGATTTTTTGGGGAAATCTGATATCGGAGCCGGAATAGGCATTGGCCATGGCGTTGGGCAAGGCCATTTTATTGGGGTTGAGACTTGGTGAGAATATCCATGATAAAAAAGAAATGCGGCTATTGTACGTCCGGGAGGCGAAGTGATAGAGGTAAGGAGATTAAGTCAGAGCGATAACCTGGCACCGATTCTGGCACTTTGCAAAGATTTCTTTTCCGAATATCAGGCTCATCATAATGAGTTTTTCCATACCGACAACCTTAGCGACTCCGATATTGTCGGTCGATTCCGAGAGTCTATCGAAGCAAATAATAGCGTAACTTTAATTGCCCTATCGGATGGCTCGGTCGCGGGTTATGCCTCTCTCGCCATACGCGAGCAACCCCCTTTCTACAAAATCAAAAAGATCGGCACCATTTCCGCTCTAATGGTGGGGGAAGATTATCGGCGTCGGGGGATTGCCACCCGAATTATGGAAGAAGCGGAAATTTATTTCCGTCGGCAGGGAGTTAAGTACTACACATTTTACACAGCCGTTAACAATCAGGCCGCGATTAGATTATATGAAAAATTGGGTCTGACTCCCCTCCATATCTCATTTCTGGGAGAACTATAAAGGGCAAACATACCGCAAGATTGATTTCCCCCTTGCCGATAACATGTCTTTTCTACAAAGTCATCCATGTTCAGGGTAGACGGATATGAAAAATGACGATTACATAGGAAAATTGATAAAGGAAATGAATTTGTATTATGATGCCAGGGCCCCATGGCATGACCAGTATATGAGTTATAAGTCGAACCGAGACATGGAAAAACTCCTTGCTCCAATTATAGCGACATTTGAGAATATGATATCCGGAAAAAGCGTGCTGGAGATCGCCTGCGGAACGGGAAACTGGACACAAGTCCTGGCGAAACGGGCGGCATTCGTAACAGCCGTCGATATCAGCCCCAGGGCCCTCACCAAAGCCCGAGAGAAATTAGCCGGATATAATAATGTAACTTTTATGCTTGGTGATGCCTATAGTCTCGATAATATTACAGATTGTTTTTGTGTGGTGTTTGCCGCCGATTGGTGGTCTCATATTCCCAAGAAAGCAATTTCCCCATTTCTGCAATCGATAAAAAGAAAATCCTGTTCCTCGTCAACGGCGATCTTTATAGATATGCTTTTTGACGAACATTTCCGGCAATTCCCATTTTATTTTGATGAGGATAATAATCAAATAAGCCGTCGAACACTCCCGGACGGCTCGGAATTCACGGTTGTAAAGAATTTTCCAAATGAATTTGAACTTAGAGAAATTCTTGGCGATTATGGTAGGGTTTTAAATTATTACGAGTTTTCATCCCTTAAAAGGTGGATGGTAATTGTTCAGGATAGTTATTAAACACAACAATTCAAATCTCTATAAAACAGAAATGGCGCTCATTCTCTCACCGCAATTTTCTAAAATGGTCCTGAATGTCTTCGCGAATTCAATATTTTATCTCCCCCCGCAGGGCGGTTTCCAAATCCGGATATCTGTAATTATAACCCGCCTCCAGTAATTTCGAGGGGATGGCGCGGGCGCCGTGCAATAATACCTCCTCGGCCATCTGTCCGTACAGCAGTTTCAACACAAAACCGGGGACGGCGAAAAATGCCGGGCGGTGCAGGATTTTCGCCAGCGTCTCCGTGAACACGGCATTGGTGACCGGGTTGGGGGCGACGGCATTGACCGGTCCGGCCAGGCGGCCGTTTTCCAGACAGAATTTTATTATCCCCACCAAATCCTCGAGCGCAATCCAACTGACATGCTGTCGTCCGGAACCGATTTTACCGCCCAATCCGAGTTTAAAGGGTAGGAGCATTCGGGGCAAGGCTCCACCGCGTGACGATAAGACCATGCCTATCCGCAACCGCACCACGCGGGTGGTAGTATTTTCCAGAACGGCCGAGGCCTTCTCCCAGTCGCGCACCAATTCCGCCAGGAATCCCTCGCCAGGCGGGCTGTCCTCGGTCAGGCAATGCCCGCATTTGCGGTCGTAATATCCCACGGCCGAAGCGGCAATGAAGACTTTGGGCGGATTGTGGAGATTGGCCAGGGTCTGGCTTAAAAGGCGAGTCCCCTCCACCCGGCTTTGGTAGGCTTTCTTTTTGAGCGATTCCGTCCAGCTCCGGCCGATATTCTCCCCGGCCAAATGCACGAAGGCATCGAGATTTTCCAGAAGTGTCGGCTCAACCACGCCCGCTTCGGGGTCCCACTGGATTTCGGACTGGTCGTGCGCGGTCCGGCGAACCAGCCGAAACAGGTCGTGCCCTTCGGCTTTGAGGGTTTCGACCACTGCCGAGCCAATCAGGCCGGTGCTTCCGGTGACAGCGATTTTCATGAAATATTAAACTCCGCCGGCCGGCAATATGTGCCCGGCATTTCCGTTCCGGCCGTTTAGAAAATCAGTCCCGCCAGATAAGTGGCCATGACTAAAATTGCCCCGGCGGGATAAAACGATTGGGGCAAAAGGGCAATGTGGTTTTCAGCCGGCCAGGTCCCCATTTTCATTTTCTGAAAAACGAGGATGTAGTCAATGACCGATAACAGCCACAACAGGGTGGTAATTCCGATAAACAAGGTTTGGCCGAATTCATAGTTAATCACAAAACTAACCAGAAGCATCACCAGGGCGCCGAAATAATACTTGCCGGTGATATCCGAAGGGGGAATATGCCTTATTTTTTGCATCATGATCAAAGACGCCCCCAGAATGGCGATATCGCGGGTGACAATCAGGGCCGCCAGCCATAAAGGGAAATCCCGGGTGACGACCAGGCCGATTATCATCCCCCCGGCCAGGATTTTGTCGGCCAGCGGGTCGAGAGCCAGGCCCAAGGCAGTGGTCTGGTTCAATCGCCGGGCAAAGTAACCGTCGAAAAAGTCCGTCAATCCCGCCAATATCAGCGTGGCCAGACAATAGAGGGGGGCCCGCGGGGAATCCGACCACAGGAACGCCATGGCCGGGATAGTCAGTATAAGCCGGGCCAGTGAAAACAGGTTGGAGATGAAAAATAATTCCTTCAAACGAAAAGCAGATTTGTTTTCCATTCCCGGCCTCCGGATTTCAAGATACTCGCATCCGCCCCAAAAGATACGTAAAAAATGTGATTCCCAGGCCTCCCGGTGGAAAATTATAATAGAACCGGGAAAAATTCAAAAGGAGATAATATGCCGCCGAAGAAAAAGTATGACTGGACTCAATTTCACCTGAAAATATTTATCAAGGTCACTCCCGAAAAAGTTTTTAAAGCCTGGACCGACGCCGCCACGGTCTCGCAGTGGTTCACGGTCAAGACCGAGATCATTCCCAAACGAGGCGGGCTCATTTATTTCGAATGGCTGGCCGGCGACAAATGGGAAACCACCTTTACCGAATTTGCCAAAAACCGCAAAATCGTTTTTCCTTTCGGCAAAGGGGGCGAGATGGTGGCGGTGACGGTCCGCAAGCAGGGCAAGGGCACTGTCTGCGAACTGCATCAGTATGACATGAAAGACACCCCCAAAATCCGCTGGACCATGCACCGGGGATGTCTGGGCGGCTGGATCTTTTTCCTGACCAACCTGAAAGCCTACCTGGAGCACAAAATCGACCTGCGCAGTCTTGACCCCTCCATGAGTTACAAAGACGATTTTATTAACAGTTGATATGGTTTGGTTCGGTATTAAAAAATTCATAATTGCCCGCTACGAAGTTCCCGGGAGGAATCCTTGAAATGTCGTTGCGAGGAAAGGTGACCGATAGGTCGCCCGACGAGGCAATCTCAACGATTACAACTCGACAAAGATGAGATTGCCTCGCTCGCAATGACACGGCGGGAATTTGCCGTCGCTTCCCCATTGGCTGGTAACACAGCCTTGACAATATCCGGTAATTTGTTATCATAAAAATATCAGATGCTCGAGGGCGTCTTTGAGTATTACTCTCCGGAACATACCGGATGGGAAATTATATTTACTCGCCTTGAGGAGTTCAGAAGATGATAAAATCAGCCATATCCGGATTATTTTTGACTATTATTTTCGCCACCCTATCGGCCCAGGATTATCCCCGGCCTTATGAATATTCCGTTTCCAGCGCCCCGGTTTCGACTACTTATTTCAATTTTGATATCACCGATTCACTCTTTTTCGATCCCACGGCTGTCCATGAATTAATATATCGGGATAGAACCGAGACTAACTGGAATCGCGCCGATATGTCGCCTCTTTATCAGGCTTGTTCCGCCATGACTTACGGCGGCTTCGTTACCTATCAACCCCCGGCCGGAATTATGGAATGGTATTTTCGCTCCGAAAACGACACCGCCGTCGTCAGTCAGTCTCCAAAGAACAGCACGGCCCTTTTTCCCGTACCCCAGTACCTGATGGCCGACCTGGGGGGCGATGCCACCGGCGATGTGGAAAACGGCGGGGGAAATAATCTCGATATCACTCATTTCTATGCCTCCTATTCGGATAACCGTCTTTATTTCCGTTTGGATAATAGAAGCGGCGGATTTCCAACCAGCGGAGGACTCTTAACATACTATATTTATTCGGTCGGTCTGATAAACCCGAATGCGACCGATTCCACCGCCTATGTCCTGATGTACGCCAATGCTATCCTGTATACCACTGGGCTATATGCCCTTGATATTACCGACAGCAGTTTCACCCAGATCGGTTCCGTGACCACCAATATTTCCGGAAATTCTCTTAGCCTCTCCTGTAATATATCTGACCTGACGGCTCAACCGGGATGGCCGACCTGGCCGCCGGAAGCCGGGTTTGTCGGGGCAGCCCCGGTTACGGTCACAGCCAATCTTTCCGGACTGACCACCAACGATATGGGAAAGTCGGCCATTTATATTCCCTCTTCCCGTCAACTCGACTTCACCGCCGCCAACTCCGCTCCTTCGATATTCGGTTCGACGGTTGCCTGTGATGATACCGGCCTGGTTACTGCCGAAATCACTTATTCCGACCCGGAGAATAATCTGCCGGTGATAAGAAATCTTTATTTTGAAAGTGTGCCCCATAATCTATTCGCCTGCGAGAAAGACTATCAGGCCGGGGCGTTATTCGGAATTTCTTTTGCCGCAACTGAAAGCCGGTGGTACCGATACTATTTCGAATTTTGCGACGGGGTCGATACGGTGAACACTCCTCTCGACTCCCTTTATATTGATTTGACCACTTTTATCTGCGGCGATGTTAACGGTGATTTGGCGGTCAATATTCTGGATATCGTGTATCTGATCGATTATAAATTCAAAGGCGGTCCCGCTCCGGAGATAATGGAATCGGCTGATGTCAATAATGACGGTTCCGTCAATATTCTCGATATTGTCTATTTAATTGACTATAAATTCAAGGGCGGCCCCGAGCCTTCCTGCCCTTAAGCTTATTGGTCGGATTCCGAGATTAGAGGTCAGGTAGAGGAAAAACCTGACATTATCCATCTCGAATCCCTTATTTGTCATTTCTCAAGCTAAGAATTTGCAAAGCCACGGACGCTTGCGAGCGTTATCGGTGATTCCAAATAATTTCCAAGTCATTACCTGACAACATGATACTTACCGAGCGGGCAATATATGGTATAGGTGGAATACTTTTTGCGGGTTAAGGTCTTGAAAAATAGTCACTTATGGTATAAACCCGGAAAGGGGAAAGCCAATGAAAAACCTCCTGACTTTGGCAACCGCTGTAATTCTTGTTGCCGCTTTTCTCTCCTGCGAGAGAATTGAAAAGGTCACCGAGACCGAATATGTTCACGATATTAAGTATATCGAAAACCCTCCCGACACTATTTTCAAACTGGATACTCTTTATCGCGCCGACACGGTTATTATTCGCGATACGGTGGAGGGCGGCGGGATCGATACTGTAATTATCACCAATATTATCCGGGACACTGTTCGCATTCATGATACCGTGACTATCACCAATATCATTCATGATACTATTACCGTCACCCGGACCATTCATGACACAGTGACTGTGATTGACACGGTCGAGACCGAATTCTGCCCCCCCTATGCACATTTTGCTTTCGTCGCTCTGCAGTATCACGCTGACGCCGAGGTTATCGCCTTCATCAACAGCGAATTCGGTTATGAAGACGGCTGGGTTTATTATTTGTCGATCATGATGTCGGAAATGAGCAACCCCTCAACCGGGGTATACGATTTCTACGGTTATATCGACTACTGGGCTCCCGACTGGTCCGGATACTATCCCATTGAATATTATTTCCGTGTTTCGTATCTGGGCGGAGATGTTTCCGATCCCGATAACTGGCAACTCTCCGATCCGCCTTCGAATGCCAAGAACCAGCCCGGTCTTCACCTGGTCACGCGGACCGCGGCTGGAGAAAACAAAGATTAAAGGCTTTTTCATTCCCTCCCTTTGATGGGCAGAAGGCGGAAGTGGCATCTTCCGCCTTTATTATTTTCACATATATAAAAAAGGCCTGGATGGCACGGAAAGTCTTTTGGCCCCGGCCGATGCTGATTCCTAAACGCTCCATTTTGGGGTGGCCAAATCCCGCATCTCGTGTCCGGCGGCCGAATCCCCTTTAGGGGTCGGGATTTTAAACCTATTCTTCGCCCCGGCGGTCCACAGCTCGCCGTTGGTTTCAAACCGCCTATATTTTGTCTTATTCTCCCCTCATACAAAATCACTACTAAATCGATGGTAATCCGACGCCGCCCCCCCTATATGGAAGGAATATTATTTAAAGGCGAAATTATGCCCAATTTTCGACTTTATTTAATTTACGAACAAACCCATTTTCGTCAAATCGATTTTCGCCCCAACCGCTTATTGCCTCGCATGTTCCACCAAAATCACCGCAAAAAAGGGGAAAAAATGTCGTGAAACGAACCCATTTTCTTTTCCCGCCAACCACCAGGGGAAGATGGCTCACTCCCGCGCCTCGCAGGGTGGCCAATCCCCTTCAGGGGTCGGGAATGCGAATATCGTGCGGGGCCGATGTCCACATCGGCCCCGAATCCTCGCCCAGGTGCTCCACAGCTTGCTGTGGGTTCTTGAAGGCTTTGAAGTGCAGAACAGGCAGTACAGTGCTTTATCCTACAGGTGTCGCATCCCGAATCTTAGAGGGGCAGTGTAGCGGGGGGATTGTCATAAAAAACCCCGGTCCCTCTTGAGGAGAAGACCGGGGATATGGTGTGGTAGACCTGAAAGTAAAAGAGTCGAGCGTCCCCTTTCAGAGAGGGACCTTTCCCTTACTTCAGGAGGACCATTTTCTTGTAAGCCGTGAAGCGTC
>JBGSHP010000020.1:0-249610 GCA_041752195.1 Candidatus Zixiibacteriota bacterium
CGCCTGGATTGAAGTCTTTTACAACCGGATTCGGCGCCATTCCACCCTGGGATATTTAAGCCCTGTTGACTTTGAGGAGAGGAATACTTAACCTAATAAAGGTGTCCACCAAACCGGGGAAAGGTCAGTCCTGACCTACAACTCTCTCCCTCCCATTCAAGAGATTGCCTAATCTGTCGAAAAATAAATTATTAGATAAAAATACTACCAATTTTCAGGGAGAATATCATGGGCGTGTTAATGGAAATTATTGAGTGGGTTGACCCTACCGGCGAAGAAATGATCTATCGTATCCCGCAGGAGGGATCGGCCGATTTCAAAATGGGCGCGCAACTTATCGTCCGCGACAGCCAGATTGCCATCTTTTTCAAAAGCGGCCACGCCGCCGACTCTTTCACCACCGGCCGCCACACCGTCACGACCTATAATATTCCCATCCTGACCCGGCTTCTTTCGCTTCCGTGGGGATTCAACTCTCCCTTCCGGGCCGAGGCTTATTTTGTCAACCTGAAGACTTTCACGAATCTCAAGTGGGGTACCAAGCACCCCGTGACATTCAAGGACAGCCGCCTGGGACTTATCAGACTTCGCGGACACGGCGCTTTCACGTTCAAGATTGTCGAGCCGATGCTCTTTTTGAATACCATCGTGGGGCGGCAGGCCCGCTATACCACCGATGATATCCAGAGTTATCTTCGCGATGTCATCATCGCCCGCATGAACGACCTGCTGGGCGAAAAACTGGATACGGTCCTGGATATGCCCTCGCAGTACACGGAACTGGCCGAAGAGTTCAAGGGAATCGTGGGGACGGAATTCACCAAGTACGGCCTGGAACTGGTCGACTTTTATATCGCGTCGATTACGCCGCCGGAAGATGTCTCCAAAATGATCGACCAGCGCTCCGGGATGGAGGCGGTCGGCGACCTGGATAAATTCCTCAAGTACGAGATGGCCAAAGGTTTGGGGATGACACCCACCGGTCAGGCTGGGGCCGGGATGGGCATGGCCGCCGGGGTGGGGGTGATGATGCCGGGACTTTTGCAAAAAGTATTTTCGCCCGAGCAGACCGATTTAAAGGGGCAGAAGGTGGCGACGGTTACCTGTCCCAAGTGCCATGCCGAAACGCCGGAGCAATCGCGGTACTGCTATCGCTGTGGGGCGGCAGTCGTGGTGCAGAATAACTGCCCTCACTGCCAGCAGGAACTTCCCTCCGAGGCCAACTACTGCCTGTACTGCGGGCATAAACTCGACGCCAAGGTGAGCTGTCCGCACTGCCAGAGTGAGGTTATCCCCGGGTCGAAATTCTGCGGCTCGTGCGGGAAACCTCTGAACGGAGCCGACCAGAGCGATCATGGACCGTCCCAAGGGTAAAGGCGGTTTTTATATCGGGGTAACCTGCCCCGGCTGCGGCGGCGATCTGGAATTGGAAGAGAATTTCTTCGTCCTGACCTGCCGCTTTTGCGGTTCGGTCTTGCGCGTCCAGAAACCGAAAGTGCCGGCGGCCTACCTGGTGAAAAGCAGTAAGACGATTTCGGAAATTCGCTTTGCGGCCGACCGGTATCTCAAGGAAAAAGGGCTGCCGCTTCTCAAGGCCTCTGATGAAATTGAGCCGCTGTTGTTTCCTTATTGGAAAATCGATGCCGTTATCCTGAAGGTCCGCAATAAAGTTGTCGAGCGGTACGGTTACCCCGAGGAAAACAGTGAGCAGGAAGTCAAGTACGAGCAAAAACTGACCGATATTTCGCTCTCGCCTTATTCCGTGACCGTTTCGGCGTCGCAGGATAAGGATCGCCTGCCTTATACCCTGGGGATGCGGACCGATTATATCCGGCTGGAACCGTTTTCGGAAGAAAATATCCCGGAAGATTTCACGGTCATTCCGGTCACGCGACCGGAAAGCGAGGCTCTTCAGGATATCGAGAGAGGCGCCGAGAGGTTGACCAATATCAATCCGGCCTCATTCGGCAAAAACCGCACCCGGCTGTTTCATCCGGTAGCGGCCATTGTCTATTTTCCTTTTTATAGTATCCGCGGACAGGTCTCCGGCAAACAGAGGGAGATAATTGTCGATGGTCTCACCGGAAGGGTGGCGGCTCAGCGCGATATGGATGATGACAGGACAGCCGTTACGCCAAATGTGCCGTCACAGACGGAGTTCGGCCGCCTGACGGTGAGTCTTCACCGGTGCGCCACCTGTGGAGTGGATTTACCGGCCCGGCAGTCTTATCTATATGTCTGCCATAACTGCCATGAAATAACTTCCCTCGAGGATAATCCGCATCTTTTGCAGGGAATCAAGGCCACCGTGGGATATGATCAATCTCCGGATAAATTAATTCCTTTCTGGGTTTTTAAAATGTCCGAAGGTCAGGCGCCGATTCTGAAGACTCTGTTTGGGGGGATTTATGCTTCGGAATTTCTGGTGGTGCCGGGGTTCCGGGTTAAAAACTTCGAGGCTTTTTTCCGACTGGCGCAACGGATGTCCACGGCGTCGGTGAAGTTCGAATTTATTCCGGCCGAAGGATTCCAGGCCCGTTTTGAGCCGGTGACATTATCTTTGACCGAGGCCATGACGCTGGCCGACATCGTTATTTACCGGGCCGAGACCGGGCGACGCGGCGGGGCCGAAACGGGGATGATGACTTTCATGCCGGCCGAAATCTCCCTGGTGTATCTTCCGTTCCACCCCGAAAATTATTTCTATGTCGATTCGGTAATCGGGGCGATTACTTTCGAAAAAACCCTGGTTGGGTGAACGGTCTCTCCAACCTCTCTCGTAAAGATGATTTCCTCAAAATTCCACCATGCTATAATTGTGCGTAATATTGGCCGGATGCTGCCAAGGCTATGGGCCATATGGGCCAGGATTTGATAATCATTACTGTGTTTTTTTGACTTGACGGAATCGGCCGAATGCCGTCTATTTAAATAGAGGCAGGAGGTTGTTTATGCTAAGGGTAATTCTTTATTTCTTTTCGGTCTTCCTGATTGGGGGCACTTCCATATTTGCCCAGGGTGTGTATTTTCAAAAGGGTGAAGGCGGATTTACGGCGCGGGCGGCCATTCACGGGCTTAATGACGGGCATGGTTTCGGGGCAGGCCTGTATTATACTTTTTGGGGCCTGGGCGATATCGGCTTTGAGGTAAGCGACAGCCGCTATTTGTCGTCCGAAGAATATCGCCCCGTTGAGAAATCGATCCGGATTAGTTCCCGAATGTCATTTGTGCTTGTCCGGGATAGGGAGGGGCTGGTTCCGTTTGGTTTATCCGGTTCGTTTGGGTTTCTGGTGGGTAATAACGAGTACGATTTAGACCGTTTTAACGATGGCTTCACCAGCGACCGTAATAATGGCTACGGCGCCCTGGTTTTGGGACTGACCTTTTACCGCAATTATGGTAATACCGGTCATCCGGCGTGGCAACCATTTATCAATCTGGAATCACGCACCTATGCCGAAAATAACGATCCCGAAAATTCTGTCCGTTTTACGGCCGGAATCACCAATTATATTCCGGTGACCACGTTATCACTGGCGATGGAGATTACGCCTTCTTATATGCGGGAAAGAGAAAATTGGGCCATTTCGTTGACCCTGGGGCTTTGCTTAAGAACCGCGTACACCGATCCCGGTCAGAAAAGTCGACATCCCCGAAACGAGCAAAATGACCAATGGTAATTGAGTCCGCGTAAGCCGCATCGGTAATCCGGACTAAATAAATCCAATTCGCCGCCGATATCTTAGACCGGATGGAATCCATGACTCCATTTCGGTTTAAAGGGGCTTTTAAAGGTACTTCTATATTACCGTCATCTCGCGGTCACCTGTCATCGCTTGTCTTCGCCGCCGTCATTACTGGCGTGGTGAGTATTATATTCAATAAAATGGCGAAATGGTCGTTCCCCGCCGCCAATGGTAAAGCGTTGGAAGTAGTTTCGCCATATTCCTTTTTTGTGGTCTTATTGGCGGGCGTGGTTTTTCTGGCGGCATATCTATATTTTCTCCGGCGCAGAATGAATGATGAAACCCTGGAAAAGGTGCTTCGCCGGGCGGAATTTCTTCGGGATGGTCTCCTTGATGCCGCCCGGGATATCAACCAGGCGATAGTAATCATCGATAAAGAATATCATGTGCTCCATATGAATCCGGCGGCGGAAAAACTTATGGGGATGAAATATGATTCTTTCCAAGGAAAACGCTTTCAGGAAATATGGCCCGGCGGGGCCATTATTTTTGATGCTGATTCCGACAAGGCCGAAATGGCTTTGCCCCTCGGACCGGGACGACAGGTGCGTATGCACAAAATCGCTCTTCCCGATCCCGCTTCGGCCGGCGAATACCGGGGCTGGGTTCTCTTATTAAGCGAAGGTAAAGAAGAAGCCGCCTTGCCGGAAGAAACTCCTTATGTCGGTAAAATCCACTATACTATCGACGGAACCATCAAGCATATCGACGCCGGATGTTTGAAAATTCTGAACCTGGATGATGTCTATCCCGATACCGACGAAGTGGTCGGAAAAAATATATCGGAACTGGTGATGTATACCAATACCTTCCGCGCCATCCAGCGAAAAATTCTCACCGAGCCGAATTTCAATAATCTGGAATTCTGTTTCACCACCATGGGCGGTATCCAGAAATGGGCTTCGCTTTATTCGCATATCGATATCGACCCGGAGACGGGCGACAAAATAATTCGCTCGGTCTGGAAAGATATTACGGCCCTGAAGACGGTTGAAAAGGAACTATCGGAAAAATCATTTTTCCTGGACAATATCCTGGGGCATATCCTGGACCTGGGGCTGATAGTAACCGACCCGATTTTTCGCATCAAGTTGGCCAACCCGACCGCTGGGAAAATTCTGGCCTATCCGCCTTCGGAGTTGCTGGGAAAGAGCATCATTGATCTTCTCATTCGCGATAAAATCGATCCCGCCGGAATCGAAAAGGCTCTCTTGGGGGTTCGTAACGGGGGCGAGCATCTTTTCACCATCCGCAAGAAAATCAACGGCGAAATACGCACCATGGTGTCACGGATGCGTGCCATGCGCGATGAGTCCGGGCGGATACTGGGTTACTTCTTCGCGCTCCGCGATAATACCGACAGCGATCTTCTGGCCCGGGACTTGAATCAGCAGCGCCAAATATCCAATTTCGCCCTGCAATGCCTGCCTTACCCGTATTATATCATCAATGTCGAAAATCATCAGGTTGAAAATTCCAACAGGGCTTTGCCGGACATGCCGATTCAGCGCACCTGCCACCGGCTGTTTCATGGCTCGCCGGAACCGTGCCGCGGAATTGACGGTAATTGTCCTATGGAAGAGATAAAAAAAACCGGTCGGACGATCACGGTTGTACACCGGCATAAAGACTCCCGGGGTTTTGTCACCCCCGTCAGGATTCAAGCCGGACCGGTGACCGACAATCAGGGCAAGGTTACTCATATTGTCGAATATGCTCTGGACGCCGCTGACAATACAACGGAACGAATGACGATCCAAACCGCGGCGGAAAGAATATTCGAATCTTACTCCGATTACGTCCGGTCATAACTATGGTCGGCAAAATAGAGAAAGGCCGATGATGTCATCGGCCTTTCGCGCGAATACTCTTTTTCACTTCATCTAAGGATGCAACGGCGCGGGTCCGCCCCGGTACAGGAAATCGACCAGGTAAATAATATCCAGGACATTTATTTCGCCATCGGCGTTGGGATCGCCGGTGCCCATCACGGCCGGGGGAGGACCGCCACGGAACTTGAAACCGACCAGGTAAACGGCATCGAGAATATCAACACTCTTATCGCCGTTGGCGTCGCCGGAGATATGCCCGACCATGGAGATAGTGCCGTTGATGGTAAACGGTGTGGCGTCATTGTATAGACCTTCTACGCTGAATTCATGGTCTTCAATGTCCCAGAGCGGCACGTAGTCCTGGACAAACAGGCGGGCGTCGAATTGACCGACAATGGCATCGCCGGTAATATCGGGATCGGGCGAGGGCACTATACTGACATCGCTCAAGGGAATGGCCCCGTTTAGAGTAAGCGACGCCAAATTGACGTCCGTGATTTGGTATTCGCCCCAAAAATCGCCCATGAAAACGGAAGTCATGAGAGGTTCAACGGCATTGGCCATATAGGCGAACATGGTGTCCATTTCCATGACGGCCAAAGGTTCCGTTACTATTTGACCGTATGTATTCAACAGGTATTTTAGTTCGGCAACGGATGACAGACGGTCGGGACCTTGGCCGACGCCCATGACGAGAAATACGTACTGGCTATCGCCCGGCGCCATATTTAACGGCCCCATGCTGCCCATCACGCGACGGTCGGAAGGATCAATATCCAGATCCCCGGTTCCGGTAACGGGATTACCGGAATGCCAGTAAGTCAATTCTTGTCCGTTGTAAGTGTAGGGGGTGCCGTCGCGGTTCAAGCCGCGCATGTAATTGTAAGATTCCACGAAATTACCAGGGTCGGTTCCGTTGACATATTTGGTGCATGCCGTCAGGCCGAGGTTTTTGAATCCCGGCATGAAATAGCCGTCGAAATGCGCCACCTGTCCGATCGCCGGGACCAGGGGCCCGCAGATAATTTTGAATCCCACCGCCGGCGGAGAGGAGCCGTACTGAGGGTCGCTATTAGTGGCATTGTAGCAGAAAAAGAGATTGTTCAGCGTATCGCACCCGACAAAGTCATCGTTCGAACCCCCCAGGTCGGGATCGCTCCACAGGGAAAAATAAAAGTCCTCGATGTTATTCAAGCCCTCGTTGTAGATTTTATAGCGAAGATAGATAAGTTTCCCCATCGCCGGATTATCGTAAGCCCAGGCGGTTACCTGGACTTCCACACCCAGCGGTAGCGTCTCACCGGCGTTATTATAATGCTGGTCCGGATCGGCGTCATTATAAACCGCCCAGAGCATTTGATCCCCCAGCATGGCAGGCTGCCCCAATTCGTTCACCGGCGCTCCCTGGTCGACCGGCCAGTTGAGATAGTCGCTGTTGGGGTTATCTTCCAGGCTGTCGCTGTAAAGTTTATAGATTTTAAAAGCGGGATCGTCCGGAAGATATGTCCCACCCTCCATAGGCCCGGGGACAAATTCGTCAGAATACGCGGCCACGGTAACGCGGACATTACCGCCAACCTTGCCACCTATCCAGAGCCCGGCGGCGTAAAGGACCGATGAAGTCAGAGTCCCGTTTTCAATATCAGCGACTGTCTCGAAGGGATAATAAGTACCGTAATCGTTACCGAAGACGTCACTTAAGTCCCTTCCGAAATTACCATGATTGGTAACGAACATGAGAATATTGCCCGGATTGATAAAAGTGTCGTTGTCGACGATCTTATCGGACGCCGGGTTCTGGTACCCATCCGGGGGCGCGGCCAGAGAGGCTGCTGCCAGGACCGTCAGAAAACAAGTAACTGTCAGTTTCCGCATTTTTCCCTCCTGCTTAATTAACAGTTATGGGCAGATGGGTGCCGGCCCGCCCTTGTATTTGAAATCTATCATATAAACTATGTCCAGAATATCCACTACGCCGCTGTTGTCGACATCGCCGGCTTCCGGCAATAACGGGGCCGGACCGTTCTTGAACTTGTAGTCGATCAGGTAAATTATATCCAGAAGGTTGAAAAGCCCGTCCCGGTCGACATCACCGCACAGGTAAAGCAGAATCTTGACCGTCTGGCTGCCGGTGGCGTACGGATCGGAAACCTCGACCGTGAAAGTTGCCAATCCCGGAGTAGCCGAGGCCGTCCCGGTCAGGGAATCATGCGCAGGATTCAGCCAGGCCGGATAGGCGGAATATTCTATGGAATGTTCGGTATTGTCGATATCGTAAATATCCGGAAAATACCCGAAGGATCCTTCCGTTTTGCAGATGAAGGAATCGGGTGAGTTTATCTGCGGCGTCATGTTGACCTGGAATTTATGCGCCATGGGGGCGCCGATATAAGGGTGATTCTCCACCCGGCCCGACAGATCACCCGCCCTTAGAAAATAGGCCACTTCGGTGCCGTATCCCTGGGCCGGAATATATGCCACGAATGAATCCGGGGAAACCAGAGGTGTCATCGAAACGAAATCGAACGTGGCGCCGTTATCGGTGCTGTAGTAAACTTTCAGGGAGTCGGCAATCAAGGCTTCGCCGGAATGGGCCACGATGCGGGCTTTAACCGCGTACGAACTCTGATTGTCACTCTGGGTGAAAAGCGGAATATGATCCAGATACAGCATGCGCCGGTCGGCAACGCCCATGGCCCGGCAGTGGAGAGCATCGGTGTTAACCCAACTTCCGGTGAACCCCAGGACTTCGTAACCCGGCAGGGCGGCCTGATAAGAGGCGATGGCGGCGGCATCATAAGCGCCGCCGGATATCGGAACAAAAACCTTATTATTGAGAATAATGGAATTAGTATAGGCCTGACTGCCGGTGGCATAGACACGGACAACCGTGTATGGTCTGCCCCAAGGTCCGGTTAAAGAGGCAAAATAAGCCGCGGCGGCATCGAGTTCGTCATGCTGGGCGTGCGAGGGAGGCAATTCCAGGATCATGACGGTTTGGGGCGTCAAAAACTTCCCCCAGCAATCGATATGTTCGATATATTCACCCAGGGGATCGGCCATCACGATATAATCATTGCCGGTAAATCTTTCTATGATGGAGTCAACCACATGATGAGTCAGACCGGGATTTTCGGTGTAAACCAGGTCGGTTGAAGCCGAAGTGCCTCTTCCGTCGGACATATAATTGCCGCCCGTATGCTGCAGATTCATGCCGTAGACGGGGATACTCCAGGCCGTGCCGACCGCGCCGGGAACGGCATCGTCGTTGGGGCGGGGCCGATTATAAATATGGTCGACAATGCCGAAATTGCCGACCCCGTCAAAAATAAACCAGGGACCGTAGTCGCGAATCCAGTACGAATCGGAATTGGCGGTAATCCATTCGACATGGCTCATATTGACGCCCTGGGCGGTAAAGTTGGTAATCGCCTGGGATTTGAGAGAACTGGAAACCACACAGTAAACCATGATATCTTCGGCCATTTCCTTGACGATGAGGTAGGAAATGCCCAGGGGGTAGCGAATCAGGACACCCTCGGAAGGATCCCATTCGGACGGATTATAAATGCCTCCGGCCGGGGGCGGAGCCGTTAGTTTGTGATTTATGCCGATTTCATGTAACCGGGTCATTTCTTCCGGGGTTAATTCGATCGGCAGGGATTCGGATTCCCCCTCGTTGGCATTTGCCGCCGGGGCCGATAAGGCCAGAATCAGGCAAACCGCCGTCAGGATTGTGCGCCAGGTCTCTTTCATGATGTGCGTCCTCTTGATCCGGAATATTTCGGGCGGGAATTTCGCGGTGCGGACTATCCGGATTTAATTATTATCGCAGGTACCTTGTTGTTCTCACGAGCCATCGAAGCGAATGGGACAGCCGTAAGTGCTGTCCCATTCCATTTCGTGAAAGCCCTTGACTATCAGCAGCCCGGTTCCGGCCCGCTCTGATACTTATTGGCTATCAGATAGGTAATATCCAGGACATTTATGGCGCCGTCGCCATTGACATCACTGCAGTTGAAGAAAACCGGGGCCGGCCCGAATTTGAATTTAAAATCAATCAGGAAAACGATATCCAGAAGATTGTAAATGCCGTCATTGTTGGCGTCGCCGCAAATACAGGGCTCCGTAACACTCATGGTGACGGGGATATTCAAACTCGGTTGATCCGGGTCATTGGAGGTAATGGTCAATTCGCCGCTGTAATCGCCCATTTCCAGATCGCCGGGATTGAAACTGATATCGACCGTGGTGCTGCCGAAGGACGGCACGTCCCCGATGGCCGGGCTGACCGACAGCCAGTCGGCGGCCTTGAAGCGAATGGCCATGTTGTCGTGAATATAGGGAGCGTTGTAGACTACCTGTAAGCCGTCGGTCCCGGTGCTGTTTTCGATTCCAATCGTGGAACTGGTGAGGACGTCGCTGCCCGGGCTCATCACGCCGTACTGGAATTCGATGGCGCCGTCGGGGGTCAATATCACCTGGGCATTGACCGAGCCGGTGCCGGCCGTGGAATAATGGAACGCGACATTGACGTAACTGACGATAAACCGGTCGTTGACGGCGTCGTAATAATAATAAATATCGCCGTACTGCTCGGGATCGAGATCATCCCAGAAAAATGCAATCAGATTGTTCGGCTGGGCGGCATTCGGAAGGCCGGTGTTGCTGTAGGCTTTACTGCCCTTGCCGAAGGTTATGATCCCGTTGGAGCCGATCTGAAGCGAATTGAAGACGCCCTCATAGAAGGGGAAATCGAATCCCATGGGGATAACGCCGGTGGAATCGTCGTCGTTCAAATCGACCAGGGTGCCGATCCCGGTGATATCGATCCAGTTGACCGCGGGGCCGTCGGCATGGTCGGAGTCGACCCAGAAATAGCCGTAGGCGTCGGGACCGCCGGAACCTTTATCTTCGCCCGCGAACAGCGGTTCGGAAACGCCATCCTTGCTGTCGGCCGGTGAATGGTATCCCACTGCCTGTCGGGCGGGAATGATTTCCATATCGCGTTTGCCGCTGAACATCTTGCGGATGACGTTATAACTCAAGGTGCTGGGGCCGAAGTTATTGATGGTCAATTCGAATGTTTCCGTGCCCGCGACCGGAACCGATTGATCGATGGCGGCCGTGGGAATGTTTATATCCGGCTGACTTCTGACCGTCAGGGCAAAACTCCCGGGCCAGGTCAGGCGGGTATCGGAGCCCTCGACAGAGATTTCGAACGGCGCCACGTGACCGTCGGGCGTTCCCGCCGCGAATTCCACCGCGAAACCGTCGCTCATGGCGGCGGTGCCGTTTTCGCCCGGAATGGTTCCGTAGGTTTCGGTGTTATCGGTGATGGTGACATAAGGGCTGGTGCTGGAGAGAGTGGTCACGACATCGTAGGCATCATCGGGACCGACGTTCTTGAGTTGAATGGTCAGCGTCACCGGCTCGGCGGCGTCGATAATGCCGTCGTTATTGCCGCCGGCATCGCTGTGAGCCACGTTGTCCAGGACGATATACGGGCCGTCGGGAGAAATAACCTGGACGTTGGTAATGTACGGGGCGTAATTGAAAGCCGTTACCGTCAGGAAGACATTGGCGCCGACCGGCAGTTCCTGGGTAAAGGTGATATCGGCCTGTCCGGAAGCATTTGTATAAGCGGCGCCGTACAAAATGCCCTCATAATAAACGGCGCACAGGGCCCCTTCGACACCGGGGACTTCCACGGCGAAACTGGGCAGGGTAAATAGAATGGCGGGGCTATGATTGACCGTCAGAGGGGCCGGGGTATCGGTGCAGAGAAGCAATGAGGGATCGCCGAAAATGGTCCAGTGGGAAAATTCCGTGTAACCGGAGGAGCCGCTTAAATCGTTCATCTTGCAGGAGCCGTTAAAGCAGATACCGCCGAAAGTGGTCCGCTGCATCGACACCAAAAGATCGGTGGCTTCATCCTGGGCGTGCATGGGCGGTACCCAGGATTGGTTGATGGTCGACATATAAGTCGCCACGGCGCCGGTGGGCACGCCGCCTTGGTTGGCCCGCAGCCAGGCTTCGGCAAAGCAGGTCTGGCTGGTGAAATTGCCATTGACGCAGGCGACGCTGATAATAAACGGCAACATGTTGCTGTTGGTCAGGGCATTGACATTGCTGTTGGAAAAGCCGGTGGTAACCCAGTACGTATCGGACCCATGACCGCAGTAATTCATGAAACTGCGCCCATTGTTTACGGCTGCGGTTACCTGGGCCGCGGTGGCGCTGGGAGCGTAAATCTGATCCACTTCAGTGTAAGTGAAGGCCATGAGATCATTGCGGATATATCCTATATGGACATAATCGGCTTCGCCGTTATGCCCCACTCCGGCGCCTTCATCGGATCCAATACCCGTGCCCTTGTGGTGCCAATCGCCGGTAAAGGGCGTTTTTTCGTAATTAATGGTCTTCAAGACCTGAAGTTCGGCCTGGGCGACATTTTCCGCCGAGAACCGCCCAATAAACGCATCGGGATAATAATCAGTCCCGTTCAGGCGAGTATAATTGGGGTCGGTGCCGCCGCCGCCCTCGATGGCCGTGGTTACCTGGGAATAATCGCCGACCAGAAGAATCCAGGCTAGGTCGGTAGTGTTGTAGAAGTTCTGGATGTAATTTTTAATGGCCGTGGAAGTATTCCCGATGGTGGAAACATTGACCAGGGTGGTTTTAATGCCTTTCTGGCGTTTCCATTCGACCAAAGGCTGCATGGCCGTGGCGAAATTGTCGTAGGTGATGATCAGCATATCGCCGGCGTCTTCCACCGGGGTATACTTGCCCTGCATATATTCGTAATTGATAAACCGGTTGCGGTAGATCATGTCGAAATCCGGCACCAGTTTCATTTCCTGGCGGCGATTGTCGATGGTGTTGACATAATCCGTTCCCGTGGAAAAAACTTCCAGGGTGACCGAAGTATAAACCCGCAGGGTCTGGCCGGCTGGGTTATACTGGAAAGCATTCAGTTCAATAACCGTGCCCCGGTAATCCCTTAAAATATACGGTTCCCGCAATCCGGCCAGATCGGCGGGATACCAGTCGGCGCCTTTGTAAACCGGGCCGAACTCAAAGGGGACATCATCGGGGTCGATAGTGCGGTCGAAATTCCCCTTGGAGGGGGCGACCGGAACACCCGGATAATCAGTGTACTTGGCGTCGATAATGCGGACCGCCATTTTCTCTTTATCGGGGATAATTATAGCCCGGCAAACCTGGGGCAGAGACGGCTCGGCGCGGTTAAGCATGGTCGCTTCCTCGCCGCTGGTAATCTGATACCAGGTTTGGCCGTTAATTAACACCTCGTGCTGTTCGAAATTACTAACCTCGAACCGCACGATGGTTCTCAAGTCGTTGGATTCCAGGACCGTTACCAGGACATCGTTGTCTCCGGAATCGGCCCAGAGCGGAGTGACGTGCGCCAGGCTTATTAGAAGCAGGCACGCCAACAAAGTTAACAGATAACGTTTGGACATGAAAACCTCTCTTGGCTTTTTATGACAAAAACAGACTTTTATTATCCAGTTTAAGTATCTCAAGGGAGAACCGGCAAGTAAAATTTTTATATTTCCTTCTAAATATATGTCAAAAAAGGGATTTGGCAAGAAGGAATTCCGGCGCTTGAGCCCGCCCGGCAGTATCTGGTCGGAGCCGTTTTCGGGGAAAAAAATGTGCAAGATTGCATTTGAAAAGCAAATCTGCATGGGCGATATAAAAGAGGTTTAAAAGCGAATTAACAGATTCTCGGCACAGAATCCCGGCCCCAGGGCCGAAATCAGCCCATGATCACCGGCTCTAACATGTTTCGCTTCAAGATATTCCGCCAAAACAAAAAGAACGGAAACCGAAGACATATTGCCGTAATCCCGGAGTATCCGGCGGGCTGTGTCCATCTGGCCATTGGACAGCCCCAGGGATCTTTTATAAGCCTCAATGACTTTGATACCGCCGGGATGAATTATCAGGTGCTTTATATTTTCCAATTGCATATCATATCGCGCCAACAGGGCCGCAAAGTTGTCGCGAGCGTGTTTTTCCACCAAATTTGGTATATTGCGATTGAAGATAACCTGCATCCCGCTGTTGAGAACATTCCATCCCATAATATCCAGAGAATCCGGCCAGAAAGTGCTGGAGGTTCCCAGGATTTCCGGCCCATCGGCGCCGGAATCATCGCCGGTCATTAAGACCGCGGCGGCGCCTTCGCCGAACAGGGCGGTAGCCACGAAATTGCTTTTGGAGAAATCGTTTTGCTGGAAAGTCAGCCCGCACAATTCCACGGCCACCAGGAGCACTCGTTCCCGAGGATGTCCCAGAAGATAGTGATAAGCCTGGGATAATCCGGCCGCGCCACCGGCACATCCCAAACCCCAGACCGGGGTTCGCCTTATATCGGGGCGGAATTTCAGGATATTTATCAGGCGGGCGTCGATAGAGGGGGTGGCCAAACCGGTCGTGGAGACAAAAATTATATAATCGATATCTGTGACCCCGGTATTTGTCCCGCGGAGGCAGTCTTTGATGGCGGCGACACTTAGTTCGGTCGCCGAACGGACGTAAGTCTCATTTTTTTCCTGGAAGGATCGCTCTTTTTGATACCACTCGATCGGCACCGAGAAATACCGTTCTTTGATTTCGGCGTTGGCAAAAACATCCAGCAGCCGTTCGACTTCCATATCGGAGTCTTTGAAAAGGGCGGATACGAATTGGCGAATCTCCTCCTGGGTCAATTTAAAGGGCGGCAGGGCTTTTCCGACGGATACGATACGAGGCATGGCAGTTCTCCGGCTGGCTTTTACTTTAAAACCGCCGCCGCCGTCACATGTGCCGGATATTTCGGAAATAATCGAACATAAGAGTCTATATTTTCGAAATCAATCCGTCCGCCGGTCGGTCCCTCGAGAAACTCGCCCGCAATCGATCTGGCCCAGAATATCCACCGCCTGCGCTATTGCCTCCTGCCATTCCAGGCGACTGGGATTATTACCGGCTTTTCCCTGCCCGTTATGCAGATAGACCAGCCATTCCAGATTATCTCTCATTTTCAGAGTATAGGCGCAGGGAAGACTCCGGGCGGAGATGGTGGCCGGAGCCGCAACCGGGAAATCCTCGGCCGATTTCCCGGCCGCGCAAATTTCTCCGGAAGGAGCGGCCGGCGATATTTTCTGTCGTCGGATTACCCTGAATAATATGGACCGAATTTGCCGCCATACCAGTATCAAACCGATGATGATGGCGATATTGGTGGCCAAAATTGCCGTTTCCATGATAGTTAAGCCTCCTTCAATTAATCGGGGACCGTGATTTCGCGATTTATTATAAATGGTCCCGGCCTTAATGTAGGCTGACCGACTGACAACGGCTGTCAGGGAAAATGAGGATATTTTGGTCTCCCGGGCCCCTGATTGGACTTTCCGGACTTATTTGCTTTTGTTTTCGAACCTGCTTATATTTCAAAAGTATAATTATGCCAAATAAGTCCTGATTATTATTTAAGGGAATCCTATTATGACCGGTCAAAATTTAGTCGAAAAAATCTCCCAGAAATACGCCTACGGTCTGGGCCAGAATGAAAAAGTCCGCGCCGGCGATTTTATTTCCATCAAACCGGCCTACGTCATGACTCACGATAACACCGGCGCCGTCATCAGCAAATTCAAAGCGATCGGCGCTTCCAAATTCGCCGCCCCCCGCCAAGCCGTGTTTACTCTCGACCACAATATCCAGGATACTTCCGAGGAGAATAAGAAAAAGTACACCAAAATCGAATCGTTCGCCAAAGAAATGGGCGTCGATTTTTATCCCGCCGGAAGAGGCATCGGGCACCAGATAATGATTGAGGAAGGCTACGCCTGGCCGGGAACCCTGGCTGTCGCCTCCGACAGCCACTCCAACATGTACGGCGGCATGGGTTGTCTGGGGACACCGATCGTCCGCACCGATGCCGCCGCCATCTGGGCCACGGGCCGCACCTGGTGGCAGATTCCACCCGTGGCGCAAGTGGAACTGAAGGGAAAACTTAAGCCGGGGGTAACCGGCAAGGATGTCATCATCACTCTCTGCGGTTTTTTCAATAACGACGAGGTTCTCAATCATGCCGTGGAATTTACCGGCGAAGGGCTTAACGCGCTTTCTTTGGAACAGCGGCTGACCATCGCCAACATGACTACGGAATGGGGCGCCCTCATCGGACTTTTCCCCATCGACGACATCGCCATCGAGTGGCTCAAGAAACGGGCGCGGGAGGTTGTCAGGCGAGGTCCCGCCGGAGTGCCTTCGGATAAAGATGGTCGCGAATTTCACCCTCGTCTTAACGACCGGAAAATCGCCGAGTTGATCAAGGAAAATTTGCAGGCCGATGATAACGCCGTGTATGCCAAGGTCCTGATGCTGGATTTGGGCACGGTGCAACCGCATATTTCGGGGCCGAATCATGTCAAGGTGATGACCCCCATCTGGGAAGCCCGCCGGAAAAATATTAAGATCAACAAGGCTTATTTGGTTTCATGCGTCAACAGCCGGGTCGATGACCTGGCGCAGGCCGCCGAGGTTGTCAAAGGCAAAAAAGTTGCCCCCGGTGTCGAGTTTTATGTTTCGGCCGCCTCCAGCGAAGTTCAGGCTGAAGCCGAAAAAAGGGGCGATTGGAAATCCCTGGTCGAGGCCGGCGCCATACCTTTGCCGCCCGGGTGCGGCCCCTGTATCGGGCTGGGCCAGGGACTGCTTCAGGACGGCGAAGTCGGTATCTCGGCCACCAATCGCAATTTCAAGGGGAGGATGGGGTCGCGCAACGCCGAGGCCTACTTGGCCTCGCCGGCCGTGGTCGCGGCCTCGGCCATATCCGGCAAAATCGATTATTTCGGGAAATACGAAGAAGCCCCGCCCAAAGGGGAAATACGTATATTGTCGACCGCCGCTTCGGTTTCAGGCGAAGTCAAAATTCTTGATTCCTTTCCGCGGACACTTGACGGCGAAATAATCTTTTGCCATCAGGATAATCTCAACACCGACGGTATTTATCCCGGGAAGTACACCTATATCGATGATTTCACACCCGAGCAACAGGCCGGCGTGGTTATGGAAAACTACGACCCCGAATTCAAGACTCTCGTCAGAGAAGGGGATATCCTGGTCGGAGGTTTCAATTTCGGGACCGGCTCCTCGCGCGAGCAGGCCGCGACATCCCTGAAATATCGCGGCATCACGCTCCTGGTTGCGGGTTCGTTTTCGCAGACTTACCAGCGGAACGCCCTTAACAACGGCTTCCTGGTGCTGGAAGTCCCCGAACTTGTGCGGGATCTGAAAGGTGAATTCGGCAAGGATAAATTGACGGTGCGTACCGGCTGGGAAGCCCGGGTGGATTTCGGGCGATGCCTTTTATCTGTCAACGGCAAGAATTACGCGATCGGTCCGGTGGGAGTCGCCGCCCAGGAATTGATTATTGAGGGCGGGCTTGAGAATTGGGTGAAGGCGCGCCTGGGCAAATAAGTAATTTCTCCAACTCCAGGCAGGTTTTGTTCGAATTCCGGGAGGAGCCTTAAGACGGCGTAATCCCGGTTGATGATTCTTGTCGATTGGCGCGCCTGTAACTTTATAATGGTCAACAACTTCATAGATTACCCTTGACAATTTTATCAAAAATATTGTAACCTGCGTAATCAGGGCAATTTCTCGGTAAGGCAACGGGCTTAAGACATCGATAATATTTATATACGGATTCCGGCGCCCTTGGTAAGGGCCTGTTGAAAAAGTATCGATTATGTCATTGCGAGCTCTGCGAAGCAATCTCCTCTTTGCTCACGTCATTGTCATTGAGATTGCTTCGTCGGCCGACCTTTCGGTCGACACTCCTCGCAATGACGATGTGAGGGATTTTCAGCAGACGCGTAAGGGGTGGTGACATTTTCGGAGGTTAAGTGGCGGTACCACTTTCCGGAAAAATCATTCTGTGGCTGGTTCTTTTGCATTTATTTTGTTTCCTGGCGGCGACAGGCGATGAGATAAGTTCGGCCTTTGATGTCACCGGCGACAGCCCGCCTGTCATCGGCAAGAACGCTCCACTTTTCCCGCGTCTGGCGAGTTCCGGAGAAAATTTCCTGGTTATCAATAAAACTGCCGAAGGTCGTCTATATGTGACCTTAAGGCTGGCCGCCTCGGAAGCGATGAAAGTTCCCCAGGCGGTGCCATCCGAAATCACGTTTCAGGATTCTCTTTTATCCATAAAGGCCAGGGGTGAGTCCGAAATAAACGCCCGGAAAGACGATATCGAGGAACGTCTTCCAGAATTGCCGGACCGATTTTTTATGAAGGCTATTATTGAGGCGGATACCGCTTTATGGCTGGTGCAGGATGTCGGCGATTCCATCCATGTCGAACCTCTGTCAGTGTCCGAAAATATTAAGGTCCGGATCGGACACCCCTGGCCCGGAAAATCGGTGGCTTTCATCATTAGCGAAGCCGAACCGAAATTAGTTCAAAATATCCTTCGCCAGTGCCCCGCGGAATTGGAATTTCTGGTTCTGGAGGAAGGATATTATTTCGGGGACAATAACTATATCGCCCGGCATAAGGGCTTCATAGGCGTCCGTTCCCAACGCCGGGCGATTGAGTACAATTTAGTCGGGGGTGACAAAGGGCCGGCGCTGTTGGTTTTTCGCTCGCGGGGCGATTTATCCCCTAATATTCAATCACTGGAACAAATGACCTTAAACTTGTCCCGGGCCGGACTGGAGAGAGGCCGCGATTACATGGTCATGAACCGTTGAAAATAAAGGCGGCCGGTTGTTTAATCGGCGCGATGGAATCATTAACTAAAAAAAGGAGGTGCCCTTACCCGGACATCACTGCGGCGGCAATTTTCCGCCGGCAGTGCCACAAGGAGTACAAAAATATCATTGAAGGGGGGAGACCAATGGTAACCATCGGATGGGATACCTTATGGTGGCTGGCTTTCAGAATTGGAATTCCGGTTTCGACACTCTGGATATCCATCGTCAACGCCAACATTACAACGTACTGACGGCATAAGCCAAAAGGGGGGCGGTGTCGGTACGCGCCGCCTCCCACTCCAAAGAGTATGAGATCGATTATGAATATAAAAGGCCTGCTCGGGCTTATCTTCTTAAGCCTTTTGGCCGGGTACGGAGACCTGGCGGCGGGTGAATTCGAGAAATCCGACACCGCCTTCCAGACGTTGCTGGCCGAGGGGGCCTCAAAATATCTGGCCGGGGATTTGGACGGGGCCATCGATATTTTTAAGGAAGCCGTGGAATTTTATCCGCATAACATTGGAGGCCACAATGCCCTGGCCTCGGTTTATATTAAAAAAGCAGAAGTTTTTTCCCAAAATCGGGATCTGAAATCATTTCAGCGTTTCCTGTTTTTGGCTGAAAGGCAGGCCGAAACCGCTCTGGCGATTGACAGCCTCTACCCGGGGGCTCTTTATAACCGGGGATTAATTGACCTGAAACTCCAAAAATATGATTTGGCGCGCGCCTCTTTTCTGAAAGTGGTGGAACTGGCGCCGGATAACATTCAGGCCTACCTGGGCCTGGGAAATGTCCTGTACCAGGATCCCCGGGCCGATTCGACGATGGTCGATTCCGCCATAGGTGTCTGGCAGGCCGGCCTGGCGCGGGATATTTCGCTGGTCGCGGCGGGTGCTTTCCACCTCAATATCGGCGCCGCGTTTTATGCACGAGGATATTTCGAAAAGGCCGCGACCCAGTTCGCGCAGGCTTTGACCACAGAGCCGGACAACCCCGAAGTTCTCTACCGGTTGGGCATTGCCTATGCCTCATCCGGAAATTTCGACAGCGCCGCCGTGTACTATCTTCAGGCCCTGGACCGGGAACCGAACCTGGCCAAGGCATACGTAGCCTTAAGCCAGGATCTGTATATTCAAAACGACCTCATGGGCGCCCTTAAGGCCTCGCGGGAAGCGTTAAATATTCTGGAAAAACAAAATGACCCGGGGCGGATAGTGCGTCTGTTATTGAACCAGTCGCACCTGTTCAATACTCTGACCCAGTTGGCCCGCAACAATCGTGATTTTCAGTTTCAGTACGGGCAGTGTCTGAAAATCACCCACCCGGCCGTGACGGTCGGAAATCCCTGCCTGTATGAAAAACTCTGCCAGTTGGAAGACGACATTCTGGCCTATCAAACCCGGGCATACCGGGCCGATACGTCCCTGAAAAATAATCTTATGACCATGACCACGGTGTTCTATGAACAGGGCGGGCTGAAAGCCCTGTATGACAGGTTTGCCTCCCGGATAGATTCCGCGCCGCGCGATTGCCGGGCGCATTTCGAGATGGCTTTGTTCTGGAATGCCCTGGCCGATATTGCCCGCCGCGAGCGGGACAATTCCCTCCGGAAAATAAAAGATATCAATCCGCAAATTACGCTTCCGGTATTCGATGATCCCGGCCCGGACAGCCGGGTCGACCCGATCTATTGCGGGTCATGAGGGGATGGGGTATAAATATATCGATGATAGATAGTTCAATGGGGCGGGCAAAGGTTTTAGGGCGGGATCCCTGTCGAAGACCCTGAGCTTCGAAGGGCGATCCCGCCTTTTGGATTTTGATTCGGCAGAACTTCAAGAGGCAGGATCACGGGGATCCTGCCCTACAAGAAAGATATTAATATTTAGATTAATTGCGCGAGATCATTGTGACCTCGTATTTCAAAAAATGGAATATTTTATGCTCAACCACCAAGCCATCCAGTCCTTCTTCGCCGCCAAAGCATTTGCCCTGATCGGCGTGTCGAAAACCAAAGGCAAATTCGGCAATTATGTTCTCAAGGAACTGACCGCCAAAGGCTTTAAAATCTTTCCGGTGCATCCCCTTTTAACCGAAATCGAAGGCATAAAGTGCCATGCCACCCTCGGTGCTATTCCGGAACCTGTCAATGCGGCGATAATTGTGGTGCATCCCTCCAAAGCCGTCGAAGCGGTTCGGCAGGCGCATCAGGCCGGCATCCGGAAAATCTGGCTTCAACAGGGGGCGGCTTCGCCGGAAGCGCTCGAGTACGGGCGGCAAAATGAGCTCGAAATTATCCATGGGGAATGTGTCATGATGTTTGCCGAGCCGGTGCAATCGATTCACAAATTCCACCGCTGGGTCTGGAAGGTGATAGGGAGGTATCCGAGATAAATTTCGGGGACAAGGTTGTCCCTTACTCATTGACGGTACAAAGAACCCATCACAAGCGGTGGGGCACCAGGGCATTAAATTATCCTGAAAATGGCGGGATCGCCATTCGAGATTCAGGGTCTGCGACAGGGATGCGGAGCTACGAATCTGGGAGAATTTAAGAGGCAGCATCGCGGGGATGCTGCCCTACAAGCTTATATAATATTGTTCCGTCAGTTCCTGTCTCGCCGCAGGCGGGATGTGAACTGACGGCAAATATAAATATAGAAAATTAAAGAATTACGGTCAGGTCACATTCCCGATTAAGTCGGGAACAGGACCTGACCGAACGCTATGATTTCAATTGCTCACCGATAAAATATCAGCGTTACGACGACGAAGATCGGTATCAAAATCGCCATGGAGTAGACCATGTACCCGAAGAAATGCGGCACTTTCACTTTCTGTTCCTCGGCAATGGCTTTGACCATGAAATTCGGCCCGTTGCCGATATAAGTGTTCGCTCCCATGAACACCGCCCCGGCGCTGATGGCCGCCAATAAATCGGCCCGTACCCCGGCCACGATTTCAAAACCGGCGGCACCTAACTGACGGGTCACGCTTTCCGCCAGGGAAAAGAAAGTCAGGTAAGTGGGAGCGTTATCCAGGAAAGAGCTTAAGCTCCCGGTCAGCCAGAAAAACTGCCAAGGTTTTGTAATTCCAAATTCCGCACCTTTGGCATGGAGTATCATCAAAAGCGGCACCATGGTCACAAAAATCCCGGCGAAAAGCACGGCGACTTCGATAATAGGATAGAAGGTGAAGCGATTTTCTTTGCGGAGGGCTTTACTGGTGAACACCATGGACAGGACGGTCATGGCCACCATGATAAGTTCCCGGTATGGGGTCGGGGTTTGAAACAGAACGGAAAGGATGACTCCCCCCAGGAAAAGCAAATTAATTTTGCCGCTGATACCCAGGGGGGTGGCATAGACGACGTCGCGTTTGATGTCCAGCGGCGTTTCTTTACGATAGGCCAGCGTATCCCAGAAATAAAAAACGGTCATTACGATGGCCAGAGTTACCAGCCATTCCGGTAATAATTGAAGAGTCCAGACAAATGGGACGCCCTTTAAATACCCCAAAAACAGGGGCGGGTCGCCGATCGGGGTTAGACATCCCCCGATATTGGAGACCACGAAAATAAAAAAGACCGGAATATGGCCCGTGAATTTGCGCTCGCTGTTGGTGCGTAAGAGCGGCCGGATCAAAAGCATACTGGCCCCGGTAGTCCCTATCAAATTGGCGATAACCGCTCCCACCGCCAGGAAGCTGGTGTTAACCGAAGGGGTGGCTTTTAAATCGCCGGTCAGTAATATCCCGCCCGAAATTATAAATAACGCCGCCAGGAGGACTATGAAGGAAACATAATCTTTCAGGTTGTGGACCAGTTCATGGGGAAATTCCGCCACAAGGAAAATAAATATGGGGAGAGAGATTATGGCCGTGATAATCGCCTTATTCCGGTTCTTCTCCCAGAAATGCGGCGCCGCCAGCGGCATGAAGGCAATTAGGAGAAGCAATATGACAAACGGTATCCCGGTGTAATAGGCGGGTGTTTCCATTTAGGCGGCTCCTTAAATTCCGGTATAATCTATATATCTAATCCAACTTTGTCGCCGATTATCCGAAAATTTATCGGCCCTGTCAAGGGATATGCCGCAAATTGCGGCGTTCCACATTGTCTTGCTTTCCTGCTCTCACAATTGTTTTCGAATTCGTATCAGTAAAAACAAAGCCGGAAACCCTGTCGGCGATTAAATGAACCCGCCCGGGGGCCCGGCCGACGGCAAAGGAATAAAGATGAAAAGCGGCGCCCTTCATGTTCAAGATCCGGTTCTTTCAAATGACGCCGAAAAGGCCACCCCGGAACCCAAATCCAGGCGGCTCCCGGACTGGCTTAAAATTTCGGCCCAATTTACCCCCAATTATTTCCGCCTGAAAGATATCCTGGCCCGCAACCAACTCCATTCCGTCTGCCAGGAGGCCTCCTGCCCCAATATCCGGGAATGCTTCGGCGAAGGCACCGCCACGTTCATGATTCTGGGTAATAATTGCACCCGGGGATGCCGTTTCTGCGATGTCAAAACCGCTGTTCCCCTGGGACTCGACCGGCAGGAGCCGGAACGTCTGGCCAAAGTCGTGGCCGAACTGGAACTCAAACAGGTGGTCGTGACCTCGGTCACCCGCGATGATCTTCGCGACGGCGGGGCCGAAATTTTCGCCGAGACTATCCGGCAATTACGCCGGCGCGATCCCGAAGTCAAAGTCGAGGTGCTCATCCCCGACCTGCAGGGAAATATGACGGCTGTGCAGAAGGTACTGGAAGCCGCTCCCGATGTTTTTGCCCATAATGTCGAAACGGTTCAGAGGCTCTATCGAAGAGTCCGGCCGGGCGCCGTTCTGGAACGTTCCCTGGAGATTCTTCGCGCGGCCGATAAATTCCACCCTCGGCCCGTGGTGAAAACCGGCTTCATGGTCGGCCTGGGGGAGACCATGGAAGAAATAGTCGAACTCCTGCGACAGATTAAAGAAACCGGAACCCAGATAGTCACGGTCGGCCAATATTTGAGCCCTTCGACCAATCATTTGGCCGTTCAGAGATTTTATCATCCCGAAGAATTCCGGGAAATAAAGCAGATCGGCGAACGACTCGGCCTGGCGCATGTCGAATCCGGCCCCCTGGTGCGTTCGTCATACAAGGCTTTCAGTCAGTCCAAAAATCTCATTAAATCAATCCCGGAGAAATAGATTATGCCATACCAGGTAAATGTCGTTAAAACCGAGGAAATCGCCAGCGGGACCATGGCCGTGCATCTTTCCCGGCCGCGCGGATTCGAATTTACGGCCGGTCAAAATATCGATCTGATATTTCCGGAGCTTATCAATATCGATCCCGAAGGCGAATCGCGGATTTTTTCCATCGCCAGCGCTCCCCACGAGGAAAAATTAACTCTGGCGGCGCGAATTCGCAATTCCCCCTTTAAAAGCCGCTTTGCCCGTTTGAAACCGGGTGAGGCTGTCATCATCGACGGTCCCTATGGTGAATTCGGCTGGCATGAAGGCATCTCCTCTCCCGCCGTCTTTATCGCCGGCGGGATAGGTATCACCCCCATCTTGAGCATGCTTCGCCAGGCGGTTCACGAAGAAAAATCGCCGTCGGTCACCCTGTTCTATGCCAATCGAACCCTGGCCGATGCCGCTTTCTTCAAGGAATTGAAATACCTCTCACTGGAATCCGAAAATTACCGTTTCATCCCTACCCTGACACGCAAGAACGGCCCCAATGGCTGGCACGGCGAGACCGGCCATATCGATATCCCCATGCTCCGCAAATATGTCCCCGATCTGCACCGGCCATACTATTACCTGGTCGGCTCTACCCCGATGGTCTGGGGCACGGTCAAACTTCTGGATGAGCATATCAGCCGCGACCGTATCCGAGTCGAGGATTTCACCGGCTTTTGAACGCCTGGCGTTCTTTCCATATTGGGATTTCCCCCATACTCTGAAAAACCAATGAGCAGAATAACCGGCAATATGGCCGGATTACCCCCTTTTTTTGTTTATAGCGTTAACTCCTTTTTGGGCCGGGCGAAAAGATAAGCGGAAGGTATCGTTTCGACCCCGTCCCAATAGCGGGGTCAGGCAAAAAGGAGCTTATGTTATGAAGACCCGCGCCGGCTGGAGCCGTGTCTACTTCTTCGCTGTAACCGCTTGTTTGATAATGTCTTCCGGCGTTTCCGCCCAGGAAACCGCAGTCGGCCAGGCCATTGCCAACGTTTTGGCCGCGCTTCAGGTAACCGCCCAGCAAGACCTCGATTTTGGGGATATTCTGCAGGGGGTCGGCAAATCGGTCCCGACCACCGACGACGCCAATAGCGGCATTTTTGAAATCAGCGGCGAGGCCACCAATAATCGTGAAGTCTCCATGCATATGATGCTTCCGGAATATCTCTGGAACAACACTCCCGGCGACCAGGATCGCCTGGTTATTTATTTTCAAAACACCGACGCCACCATCGATACGACCGCCGGCACCCCCTCGGCTCCCGGCCTGGGCGCCTTGATAGGTATAAACCCCAATCTCCTGCCTGATACGGGGATCGGCGGCGCCGACGGTGTCATCCGCATTTATCTGGGCGGCACGGTCTACCCGGTCGTGCATCAACGATCCGGAATCTATACGGCTGATATTACACTCACCGCCTCCTATACCGGGGACTGATAAATCATTCCTTGCTTCTTTCTCCATGTCCTAAAAAGCCCTGTTACCCGACAGGGCTTTTTTATTGCCCCGGGACTCTCTTTTTCGCACCTTGATTTTGGAATGATTAACCGGGTATTGGCCAATGAAACCTTTTGTCCCGTTGTTAATCATCACGGATATTTGTCATCCCCGCGAAGCCTGTCCCCGACCCTGATCGGGGAGCGGGGATTTCGATTAAGCGTATGGTAGCGTCATATAAAACCGATTCCGCCGTCGCCGCCCTCTCGCTCTCCCGCGCCTGGGGCGGCCTGGAAATGAATATTCTCAACCACCTGCGCTGGATGACTGCACGCGGTCGGCAAATGATCCTCCATGCCCACCCTGATGGCCGCTTGTACGCCGAGGCTCAATCGCTCGGTATCCCTGTCCGGGCCGTAGATTCCACTTTCCGCTATGGAGATATCGTGAATGCCTATCGCCTGGCCCGCCTGATAAAAACGGACAATGTCGGGGCCATGAGCGTGCATCTGGGGCAGGATGTTTTCCTGGCGGTATTGGCTCATATATTTGCCGGTAAATCCTTTAAGCTGATTTTCTCCCAGCATATGCATGTCGGCAACAAAAAGGATTTTTTTCACGCCTGGGAATACCGCCATTTTTCCGCCTGGGTGACGCCTTTGGATTTATTGGCCGAACGGGCGGCTAAAAATACGGTGGTGCCCCGCGATAAAATATTCGTTGTGCCACAGGGGATCGAACTGAACCGCTTCACCGAGAAGCTGCCGGATAAAAATACGGCGCGAAAAGCCCTGAATCTTCCGGAATCCGGAATAATCCTCGGCATCGTGGGAAGACTCGACCCGCAAAAAGGGCAGGATACGGCCATACAGGCGGTGGCCCGTCTGCACCAAACCGGTATGCCCGTGCAGCTGGTAATAATCGGCGAGCAGACCGCCGGGGAGCATGAAAATTACGTCGAACACCTGAAAGCTCTTATCGCCGAAAATAATCTCGGCCAATTTGTCCATTTCCGGCCGTTCCGCAAAGATATAGAATCGGTCTACGCCGCGTTAGATATCCTGGTTATGGCCTCGCATTCCGAAACCTACGGGATGGTGACAATTGAGGCGATGGCTTCGGGTGTGCCCGTGATTGCCACCCGGGCCGGCGGGACGGTGGAGATCGTCGAGGACGGTGTCACCGGTTTATTATTTCCCCCACGTGAGTCAGAACCTCTGGCAGTGGCAGTCAAGCGGTACCTTGAAAATCCTCAATTTGCCATAGAGACGGCTAACCGCGCCAGGGAAACGGCGGTAAAAAAATACTCACATATCGCTCAATGTGCAGGGTGGGAGAGGGTGCTGGGGGAGGTGTTGAGTAAGCCTTAGTGCGTAGTCCTATGTTTGCATTTTCAACGAAGAACTATAGGTCAAAACCTCTTTAATTTCGGATTATTGTGTTCTTATGACTTTGAAAGACGGTAAAAGATTAATAGTCGTCCTGGGGATTGTCAGTCTCCTGGCCGATGTCACCTATGAAGGGGCCCGGAGTCTGAACGGCCAGTACCTGGCCTTTTTCGGCGCTTCCGCCGCCACGGTCGGTTTCGTGGCCGGGTTGGGCGAACTTATCGGGTACGGGTTGCGGCTGGCGTTTGGCTGGCTAAGCGATAAAACCAAACGGTACTGGTTTTTCACTATCCTGGGGTATGCCATAAATCTCCTCGCTGTACCCTTGCTGGCTCTGGCCGGAAACTGGCCGGTGGCCGCTTTTTTGATGATAATGGAACGGATGGGCAAGGCTGTCCGGGCCCCGGCCCGGGATGTGATTTTATCCCACGCCGCCGCCGGTATCGGGCAGGGGAAGGGGTTCGCCATACACGAGGCTCTCGACCAGATCGGCGCCATTCTGGGGCCACTGGTGATGATGCTGGTTCTGGCGAAGTCGGGCCAATATCAATCCGCTTACGCCACTCTGGCGATACCGGCTGTCCTGGCCTTAATGGTCCTCGCCGCTGCCCGTCTTATGTACCCCCACCCGCAGAGTGCCCCCAAAGAGGCTCCTCCGGTTGTCGAAAAAAGCCCGCGCCTCTTATGGTATTATTTTATCGGGATAGGGCTGATTGCCGCCGCCTACGCCGATTTTCCCCTGATCGCCTTTCATCTGAAAAATCATAACCTGACGGCCGAGCGTTGGATCCCGCTGTACTATGCCCTGGCTATGGCTATCGATGCCTTCGCGGCCCTGGCTTTTGGCTGGTGGTACGACAAAAAGGGAATAAAGGCCCTGATAGCGGCCGTTATTTTATCGACCCCCTTCAGCCTCTTGACCTTCTCCGATAGCAGTATTCTTGTTGCGGTGGGGATGGTGCTTTGGGGAATCGGTTTGGGCGCCCAGGAAGCCATCATTCGGCCCATCGTCGTGGCCCTGGTACCTCCGGAAAAACGCGGGACATGTTTCGGGCAGCTTCACTCTGTCTATGGCCTATCCTGGTTTTGTGGTAGCGCTCTGATGGGATTACTATACGATTACTCCTTGACCTGGCTGGTGGCCTTTTCCGTAGTAAGTCAGGTAGCGGCAATTTTTGTTCTGACTACCGTCGGCAAGAAAATGAAATCCCCGACCCAATAAAGGTGGCCCATCCCCGCGCCTCGCGGGGCGGGTAATTAGATACCCCCTTGCCGATAAGTCCGATTTTGCCTATCTTCGTATAAGTCAAATAGGCGAGGAAAGATGAACATATTTTTGAATATTATCAGTTGGGTGAAATTTTCAGGATGTCAAAACCGCCCCTCGATGCTAAAGGTCTGCGACAGGGGTTGTGGCCTGCAAAATAACAATATAAGATGTCAAAACCGCGGGGGTTTTGACCTACTCCTAATAGCCATACTACTTCTCCTCTCCTGCGGGGGAGGGACTTCCGGTCCACAAGGGGACAAAACCCCGCCGACAATACTTGCCGTTGCTCCCGCCGATAATGCCGTCGATATCGCCATCGATACCACCATCAAAGTCACCTTTTCCGAACCGATCGACCCGGCTTCGGTCACGCCGACTTCTTTTTCGCTCAATAATGGTGTCACCGGCGCTTTTTCTTTCGACGGTAACACCGTCACTTTGACCCCTTCCGCCGACCTCGAATATAACACCGTTTATAACGGCACTCTCACCACGGCTCTGACCGATACCGCCGGAAATCATCTCGGCGCCGCTTTCGAATGTTCGTTCACCACGGTTGTCGACCCCAATTTGCAGCCGGCGGTTGTACTCTCTCGAACTCCGACTTCCGGGGCTTATAATGTCGAGATAAATACCACCGTTATGGCCACCTTTTCCAAAGGGATGAATCCCGCTACCATCACGACTTCATCTTTCACCATCAGCGGCGGCGTCACCGGGGCTGTAAGTTACGCCGGAAATACGGCCACTTTCACGCCCGAGGCCGACCTGGCCTATGACACCCCCTACACGGTCACGCTCACCACGGCCGTCGCCGACACGTTCGGGGTGCCTCTGGCCCAGAATGTTGTCTGGCAGTTTCGGACTCGCCCCGACCCCAGTATCCCGCTGGTGGCCATTTTATCACCGGAAGAATTAAATATTGTGGGCTCGCCCATGGAAGTGGTGGTTGAGGCCACGCATCCCGATGGCATCGATAAAGTGGAGTTATATTTCAACGGGACATTGGTTGATTCGGCCCTGAATCCTTCCCAGCAGACTATTTTCAATCGCGATATTTCCCTCTGGCTGGTGGGAAGCACCCACGAGATTTCCGCCAAAGCGTATTCCGGCGCCCATGAGGGTGTTTCTATTTCCACCGAAGTGATTTACCTTTGGGAAGAACTGGATAACGATATCAACAATGCCTGGTCGACGGATATAAAAAATGTCTCCTATCGGAGTACCTTTGAAACTCTGGAACTGCGTTTTGAATTCTGGGAGAACTGGACTTTTCCCTATCCTTATGATTCACTCAACGACACGACCTATTTTGACCCCTCTTTCGACCTGGCCATATTTTTTGATGTCGACCGCAACAATCTAACCGGGCGGCAGACGGTCGGAATCGGTCAGTTGAACGATATCGGGGCTGACTATCGCCTGATTCTCGGACTCCACGGCGGGGATACGGCCCTGGCCTTTCCCGATGCCATCACTACGGCCTGGCATAAACTTTACGACACGACCGGTCTGGCCTATCATTTTGTTCCCCGCGATACCAATGTCCTTGAAATAGGAATCAATTGGTCCGATTTCAGTTATGTCTCTGCCGTTTATATTGTCAGCGCCTGCGCCAACCAGGAACTGGGATCGATGCCGGCTGATATTCGAACCGACTGGCTTCCCGACCAGGGACAGGGGCATATCACCGTCTACCGTGATGGCCGCTATGTCGGCCCGCCCCACCCGGCCATGGGGAAAAGTGCCGGTTTTTCCCATCCTTTCCGTCCGGCCCCGGACCCGCCCAATCCCTTTGAGTAGTGCCGCCGCGCCGTATCAAGTCCCTTCCCGAAATTGCCGATTAAACTATTATGACTGCGTCCATCACCACTTTAACGGGAGGGGAGCTCATGTTGGATCAAAGACAAAAACGGCGTCGTTCCACGGTGTTTTACATGAAAGTTCATGACACCGCCACCAATCGCCTGGCCGGTTTTCTGGCCGATATTACCACCTCCGGAATGAAACTGGTCAGCGAAGAACCCCTGGCCCTGGGAGCGACCTACCGTCTGCAACTGGACCTGCCCGATTCCGTCACCGAACCGCGCGTTATCGACCTTAAGGCCAAGACCGTCTGGAGCCGTTACGAAGAAAGTTTCGGCTTTTATGACATCGGCCTGGAATTTCTGGAGATTTCCGAAAACGGGAGACAGACCATCGAAAATCCCCTGGCCGAGTACCTCTTTTACGAGTGAGGGGAGAGGTCACATTTAATAGACCAATTCAGTACTCCCCGAATCAAGACATATATGGCAGCCGACCTTGATTAAGGTCGAAAGGTACAAATCAAAACGGCAGGCCCGAAAGCCTGCCGTTTCGCTTTATGTCATGCAATTGATGCGCGATTTTACAGAAGCGTAATCTTCTGACGTCCCGTCCGTACCTTCTTGGTGGCGTTGCGGGTATCGAACACCGCTTTGGCGTTCTGCACGATCATATCGTAATTGAATGTGGTATGATCGGTCAAAATCACTACCAGGTTGGCTTTCTTGAGTAGCGCCGGTGTCAAATTCACCGATTTATGGACGGCGTCGTTCCACTTGATATTGGGGACGAAGGGATCGGTATAGGTGATTTTGGCGCCTTTTTCCTCGAGCAGTTTGATGACATCCAGGGCCGGGGATTCGCGGACATCCTGAATATCCCGCTTATAGGCCACGCCCAGGACATGGATTTTGGAGTTACGGATGGGCAGGCCCATATCGTTCAGAAGCCGCATGGTTCTGTCCACGACATATTCCGGCATATGGGAATTGATATCGCCGGCCAGTTCGATAAAACGGGCATAATAGTTCAGGCTTTTCAGTTTCCAGGACAGGTAGTGCGGGTCGATGGGAATACAATGCCCACCCAGTCCCGGGCCGGGATAAAAGGGCATGAAGCCGAAAGGTTTGCTGGCCGCGGCATCAATGATTTCCCAGGTGTTCAACCCCAGCCGGTCGCACATCAGGGCGACTTCGTTGACCAGGCCGATATTCACCGAGCGGAAGGTGTTCTCCAGAAGTTTAACCATCTCGGCCGCCTGGGTTGAGGAGACCGGCTGGACATGGTTAATGGCCTGTTCATAGAACATGGCGGCGATTTTGGTGCAGGCCGGAGTGGTCCCGCCCACCACGCGAGGCGTGTTCTTGGTCATGAATTTCTGGTTGCCGGGGTCGACTCTTTCCGGTGAAAAGGCCAGGTAAAAATCGCGGCCGATCTTTAGGCCGGATTCCTCGAGCATCGGCTTAATCATCTCATCGGTGGTGCCGGGGTAAGTGGTCGATTCCAGAATCACCAGCAAATCCTTATGCAGGTATTTCTTGATCCATTCCACGGCCGCCAGGATATAACTGATATCGGGGTCCTTGGTCTTGGAAAGAGGCGTGGGAACACAGATGGAAACCGTATCGAGGTGACGGATATGTTCGGGACTATCCGAGGCCTTAAGCAGGCCCGACTTGACCAGGGGGGCCACCCGGGAATCGGGGATGTCGTCGATATATGATTTCCCGGCATTGATCAATTTCACTTTTTCCTTGTCGATATCCAGCCCGGTGACATGGAAACCGGCCTCGCCGAATTCCACGGCCAGAGGCAGGCCCACGTAGCCCAGCCCGATAACACCGATATGAGCGGTACGATCCTTAAGTTTTTTCTCCAGGTTTTTTGACATACTTTATCCTTCTAAAATAGATTTAATGGCCGATTTTCATTCTCCAGTAATCCAGAGTCGCTTTCAAGGTTTCTTCCAGACTGTATCGGCGATGCCAGCCCAATTCTTTGGCGGCGCGTCGATTATTACCTCTTAATACGGGGATATCCGCTTTTCGAAAGCGTTTTTTATCGACTTTTACTGCGATTTTCTCGTTCGAGAGGGAACGCAGCGTATTCAATAAGTCGCTAATAGATAATGATTTGCCGGAGCACAAATGATATATCCGGCCCGGTTTCCCCTTTCGGGCCAAAAGATAATACCCTTCGACAATATCGCGGACATCGGATATATCCCGTCTTGCCGAAAGATTCCCCACCAGGATTTCCGGTTTTTGCCGGCCCGCTTCTATCAGGGCAATCTGGCGGCAAAAGGAAGGGATAACATAGGTTTCGGATTGTCTGGGGCCGGTATGATTGAAAGCCCGAGCCCGGACAATCGGGAGGCCGTGATGCATGTGATAAAATTGCCCCAGGACTTCCGCCGCAAATTTGGATACGCCATAGGGCGAGATCGGTTCCGGCGATCGCGACTCATCAAGACTTTTGGTTTCCAGAGCGGCCCGGCCGTAGATATCACCCGAACTGACCAGAATTACTTTCTCAAGCGTTTTAAGTTCGACCGCCGCCTCGAGAAGATTCAAAGTGCCGAAAAAATTAACCTGATAAGTCAGACGTGACTTCTTGAAAGATTCGCCCACCGAAGCCATCGCCGCCAGATGAAAAATATAATCAGGTTTTATTTGCCGGATAATTTTTGCCAGACGGCGCTCATCCATCAGATCGGCCCGGGACAGGTGAACCTGCTTCTTGATTGTCGCGATATTCTCTGTCTTTTCTTCGGGCGCCAAAAGACCGAAAACCTCGAATCCTTTCTCCAGTAAATTCCCGGCCAGATACGAGCCGGCAAATCCGGCGATACCGGTGATGAAGGCTTTATTTTTTCTTCTCACGCAATTTTTCCAGGTCGGCATCAACCATCATTTTGATCAGATTCTCGAAGGAGACTTGCGGCTCCCAGTCGAGATTCTTCTTAGCCAGGGAGGCATCGCCGCGCAAGTGGTCGACTTCGGCAGGTCGAATTAGTTTGAGGTCGGTGATAACATAATCATGCCAGTCCAGATTGACATGGCCAAAAGCGGTTTCGACAAATTCCTTGACCGAATGGGCCTGCCCCGTGGCGATAACATAATCGGCGGGCGTTTTTTGCTGAAGCATCAGCCACATGGCCCGGACATAATCACCGGCAAAACCCCAGTCGCGGTGAGCGTCCAGGTTACCCAAAGCCAGTTGTTCGGCCAGGCCCAGTTTTATCCGCGCCACGCCATCGGTAATCTTACGGGTGACGAATTCCAATCCCCGGCGGGGGGATTCATGATTGAAAAGTATCCCGGAACATCCGAAGATATTATAACTTTCCCGGTAATTCACCGTTATAAAATGGCCGTAGACTTTGGCCACTCCATAGGGGGATCGGGGATAAAAGGGAGTTTTTTCGGTCTGGGGTTCTTCGCGGACTTTGCCGAACATCTCCGACGACGAGGCCTGGTAAAAGCGGATTTGGCGGTTGATAAGCCGAATTGCGTCCAGCATCCTGGTTACTCCCAGAGCGTTGAACTCAGCCGTCAAGACTGGTTGATTCCATGAGGTCGGCACGAACGATTGCGCCGCCAGATTATAGATTTCATCCGGTTTGGTTTTATCGATTATTTCCACCAGCGACAATTGATCCAGAAGGTCGGCCTGGATTAGCGTTACCTTGTCCCGCAGATGATTGATGCGTTCGAAAGACTCGGTCGAAGCCCGCCGCACCATGCCAAAGACCGTATAACCTTTTTCCAGAAGCAATTCGGCCAGATAAGAGCCGTCCTGTCCGGTAATTCCTGTAATGAGGGCACGCATAGATTTTCTCTCCCTTACTTTATCGCCCGCATAATCGGGCGGAATATAAGGTTATACAATTTAAAGGGCAATGAGAAAGCGGGGAAGGAGAATGGTTTTGACCGGCGATGTCGGCGGCCAAGAGAATCTTTTGGTATTTTGAGGAAAATTTTCCACGGGGTAGGGGCGGGTTTGAAACCCGCGCCCTACAAAAATTCAACATCTCGGATTAATCAAAATAGGGTCTAAAACCTGCGGTCTTCCCCACCCCGAATTAAAACTCCACCACCTGCTGGACATCTTCTTTGGCGAAAAAGTGCGGCAGGCCCTTTTCATGGCCATGCTCCGGGGTGACCACCATGAAAGCTCCCGATTCGAAAATGGCGATCACCAACTCCGGTCGGCCGTCCGGTTCCAGATGCGCCACCTTTTGCCCGACTTCGATATAAAGCGGCGGTTGCCAGTGAGAGGCGGAATTGACCTTTATGGCCCGGATGGCCCTCTTTTTAATTTCCGGTTTGTACTGCGCTTGGATTTTCAGGCGAAGACTTTCGCGTTGTTCGGGCGTGAGCATGGTCATATTTCGCCTTTATCGGCCGGTAACCAGGTGATATTTTCTTGGAATTCCGCCGTTGTCATCCCAACGAAACCTGTCCCCGACCCCGATCGGGGAGTTGGGACCCAGTATTAAAATTTGAAAAGTTACGAATGCCTGGTAATCTGTCAAATCCCATCGAAGTCAAGACCGAATTCCTTTTCCTTGATCCTGGCCTGGAGGATTGTTTTTTGAATTTTGTTTATTATTATTTTAATAATCTCTGCCTTTTCGTAATCAGTTATATGAGGTGTTTTTTATCACGCCATTATGATACACCTAACTAATCAAATACTGGATCCCAGCTTTCGCTGGGATGACAGCCCAAGAATTTTGGTATTTAAAGGATTATTAAACACATTCATTTTTCTTTAACGGTTGTTCTATTACTTCTTCACCGGGCTTTTTATCGTGTCCAATAGCGTTCCGTCGCGCCATTCTATTAAATGTACCACTTCGTCGGTGGTTTCCGGATGCGGCGGAATTTCACCGAACCCTTTGGCCTTTTCCGTGGATATTTTTTGCAGTTCCTCGATACTTACCAGGCTTATATCCAGTTTCGAGGCCTGGCCGATGATGGCGTCGATATACCGGCTGGGACTCTGGGGATTGACCGCCGCGTATTCTTCGGTGACGACGACATCGACCACCTCGCCCGGGGTGGTTCGAAGTTGCACTTTGTCCACTACCTTGGGAAAGCCTTTGCCGTCCTTGCCGGTCGCCAGCGGCAGGAACATGATGGTCAGGTCGGCCCCGGCGGCGACATCCTGCCCGCCTCCGATACCGCCCACGATACGACTCCCCGCCAGAACGGTGTTGACATTGAAATCCAGGTCGACTTCCAGAGCCGTTAATACGGCCAGATCCAACATATTGACAGCCGCTTCTTTATTGGCCACCGAAGCGTAATAGGCGGTGGTGATTTCGTGATGCCCGGGATGATTCAGCATCGAGTCGATAACCCTCGGGCTGGGTTCGAATAACTGCCCGTGCATGAGATGCCGCACGGTGCCTTCCTCGAGCATATCGACATGGAGGGAAGTTATCCCGCCGATGGCGAAATTGGCGCAGGTTTTTGTCTCTTTCAATATTTCGCGGATATTTTCCAGTATTATCAGCCCGGCGCCGCTGCCCACCTGGAAGGCGAAATCGTCTTTAACCGCCCCGGAAGCCTTAATGACTTTGGTCACATTTTCCGCTACCAGGGCATTGAAGGGGTTGGCTTTGGCCTTGGCCATGTCGAGTGTTCCGGAACCTATCCCACTACTTAACCCCGGTTCGTCAACTTTAACCACAAAATCGACCTGTTCCATGGAAATAGGGGTCGGCATGATGAGTTTTTCGCTGACCGTTCCCGCCAGAAGACAAACATACTCGGCCGAATGAGCATCGATATCAAACAGCCCCACCGGCCCGCAGAGATGCTCGGGCCTGCCCATGAGACCGTTGGCGTTGCCGTAGATGTCGGCCATTGGTACCGGCCCGAAAGCCACCTTGATATTGACTTCGCCGGTTTGGACTTTCCTGACCCGGTTGCCGTGCGAGAAACCGACACTGACCCAGGGTAAAAGGCCCCCTTGAAGAATAAACTCGCCCAGTTTGCGGTAAGGGTTGCCATAGAGGCCGCTGACTATCCCGTCGCGGATAGCCTGGGGAAGCCAGGGATCGACATTATCGAACAGGGCGTTGGCGTAGATTTTTATGTCCTTCTTGTCGTGCTCCCGGAGTTTTTTGACGACCAGTTCCAGCCCCTTGTCGGCCGCGCGGTAATAATGGGGGTAAGAGATGGTATCGCCGTCGCGGATAATTTCCATCACCTGGTCAAGTTCCACCACTTTGTTTTTGCGGTGCGGGATTCTGGGGGCGATAGTCCGCCCGGTTAGGCGTCCGGAATAAGTTTTTTCGCTGAAAGCCCGGGTAAAAGGCTCGTAGGGTTTGCCGTTGTAAATCACAAAGGTCTCCTCCACAAAGAGTGCGGTTTAAGGGTACGACAGGAGGCCGGGATTGTCAAGGGGCACCGGAACCGCCCTCAAAAAATGCGATTTGTCTTGAAAGGGGAGCTTCCTAAGGCTACTTTAATAATATGAGATTTCTCTCTCACATATGGGCGGGGTGGAAAAGATTTGCCCGCCGACTGGGGATAATCCAAACCGAGATAATTCTCTTCCTGTTTTATTTTCTCTTCTTCACTCCCTATGGATTGGTCCTGAAAATATTCCGGCATGATCCGTTACGGATTCGTTCCCCTCGCGACTCCAATTGGCAAGAAGCCGATATCGGGCGGTTCGATAAGGAAAAGGCGCGAAGACAGAGTTAAGATCATGAATATTTTGGGGATATCCTGCTTTTATCACGATTCCGCCGCCGCCCTGGTGCAAGACGGTCGCATCATGGCCGCCGCCCCCGAGGAACGATTCACGGGTGTCAAGCACGACCCGGCTTTCTCCTTAAATGCCGCCCGATTCTGTCTGAATAACGCCGGATTGAATATCGAGGATATCAATCATGTCGTATTTTATGACAAGCCGTTTCTCAAATTCGACCGGATTATCTCGGGCTATCTTCAAACCGCGCCGTTTTCTTACGCCGCCTTTCGCAAGGCTATCCCCCTATGGCTCAAAGAAAAAATCTGGCTGCCGCAGATTATAAAGAAAGAACTTGGTTTTACCGGCGAAGTTCTCTTTCTGGAGCATCACCTGTCCCACGCCGCCGGAGTTTATTATTCTTCGCCGTTCGACCGGGCCGCCGTTCTCACGGTCGATGGTGTCGGCGAGTGGGCGACAGCGTCGATAGGCAAAGCCATCGGGAATAAAATCGAATTGCATAAGGTCATGAATTACCCCCATTCCCTTGGGCTATTATACTCGGCTTTCACCTACTTTTTGGGGTTTCGGGTAAATTCGGCAGAGTACAAAGTGATGGGACTGGCGTCGTATGGAAATCCAGTCTTTGCCGACTTAATTGAAAAAGAAATAGTGAAAATATTCGATGACGGCTCCCTGCATCTGAACCTGAAATATTTCAATTATCACCGGGGCCGGACCATGACCAACGCTCGTTTTGAAAAATTATTCGGGCGACTCCGGCGAAACCCCGAATCCGCGTTAACCGATTCCGACCGCGATATTGCCGCCTCTATCCAGGCTATAACCGAGAAAATACTTTTCAAAATGGCCGTTCATTGTCGTCGGGTAACGGGTGAATCCCGGCTCTGCCTGTCCGGCGGGGTAGCGCTCAATTGCGCCGCGGCCGGGAAATTGCTTAAATCGGGGGTTTTTGAGGATATCTATATCCAGCCTTCGGCTACAGACAGCGGGGGGGCAATCGGGGCGGCGCTCTATTTCGATTATGCCTTATCGGGGCGGGAAAAAACCGGCGGACAGGATTATTTAAACCTTGGCCCGGTTTTCAGGCCAAACGATATCGAAAGTTTCCTCAGGGAAAATAAAATTCCCTTCCGTCAACTGACGAACACGGAGATTGCCCCGGCTTTGGCCGCGCAACTGGCGCAGGGGAAAATAGTCGGGCTGTTTCAGGGGCCGATGGAATTCGGACCCCGGGCTTTGGGGTTTCGTTCCCTTCTGGCCGACCCCCGAGACCCGGCCATGAAAGAGAAAATAAACCGGGCGGTGAAGTTCCGCGAACCGTTCCGGCCCTTTGCGCCGGTGGTTCTGGGAGAAAAGGCGTCTGGATATTTCGATTGCGACAGGCCTTCGCCATATATGCTGTTCAATTTCGAGGTTCTTCCCGAAGCGCGAGAAAAAATCCCGGCCGTGACCCATATTGATGGAACCGCCCGCATCCAGACTGTCAGCCGCAATCAAAACCCCCGGCTCTATGATATTCTTACGGAATTCGAAAAAATCACCGGCCTGCCGGTGCTCTTGAATACTTCGTTCAACTTGCGCGGATACCCCATTGTGCGGACACCCAAGGAGGCTTTCGCGGCCTTTGTTTCTTCGGGTATAGATATCCTGCTTCTTGAAAATTGTCTCATCGAAAAAACGGATCTGGATGTAAAAGCCTTTGCGTCTTTCCGCCTGACGGCCAAAGGGGATTAGACAGAAAACAATTGATGGATAGATACTCTTAATGATATATTACGCGTATGGGATTGATTAAAAGTATCGGCGAACGGTTTAAGATCTTCGGGGAGTTCTGGTATTTCCTGAAAACCTCCAAACGGTGGTGGCTGACGCCGATAATTGTCTTTTTGATATTAATGTCACTGTTAATCGTCTTCACCGAATCCTCGGCCCTGGCGCCGTTTATTTATTCTCTGTTTTAATATGAGTAATATCGGGCCCCGCACCTCGAGCAAGCGATGGAAAATTGCCGCCTTAATCCTGGCGATCCCGGTTTTTGTTTTGGCCGCAGAATTGTTTCTTAGGCTTATTCCGGTCGAGACTCATTACGAGAACCGTTTTTTTCTTCTGAATCGTTCCCTGGATTATCCCGAGATATTCTTGCGCGATTCGAAACTATTCTGGAAATTCCGCCCCGACCAGACGATTACCTCCAAATTTTTCGAAGGCCGCACTTATCGCATAAACTCCTCGGGGTTTCGCGGCGAGGAAATCCCGCCCGCTTCGGATAAGGTTCGTATCATTGCCTTGGGCAACTCCTGCACGTTCGGCTGGGGTATGAACGATGACGCCGTCTTCATAAATCAACTGGGCGCGATGATAAACGGCGACGGCCAATTGCCGCCGGTGGAAATCATCAACGCCGGAATTCCGGGGTACAGTTCTTTTCAGGGGCGAAGATTCCTCGTGTCCGATATCGCCCCCTTAAAGCCGGATATCGCCCTTATCATGTTCGCCTGGAACGACCAATGGGCCGCGGCCGATAATATTCCCGACAAGGATATCCAGTTCGCTTCGCAGGCGGTTCTGGATATTCAGAATTTTTTCGCCCGGTTTAAACTATACGGTGTTTTGCGGCGATTGATTCTTTCGGCTACCGAGGAATCTCTCGACGATAAACTCAATAAGGAAAATCCCGTTTACCGGGTGGGGCTGGATGACTTTTACGCCAACCTCAACACCATGGTGCAATATTGCATACATGAGGGAATTATCCCGATTCTGATGACGTCGCCGATCCCGGCCCTGGAAAAATACTATCCGCCGGGAAGCCGTTCCCCGATGCATGTCTATCATCATTATTACAATCTTCAGACCCGCGATGTCGCCCGCAATTCCAAATCGATTCTCATCGATCTGGCCGCCGAGTTCGATAAATACGATGATTTGTACGATGACGCCCCCAAAGACCCGATTCATTTCAATGCCAAAGGTCATAAATTGGCGGCGGAGTTGATATTTAAATATCTCAAAGAAAATTCTTATTTGCTGGCGAAATAGGTTTTAACGGAGCGTTCCGTTCGGGATTTAGAGGGAGCATCGCCCTTCGAAGCTCAGGGTCTGCGACAGGGATGCTGCCCTATAAGTCTTGGCCGGAATCTCTGGATGGCCGGGTCTGTTTGAGACAGGTACAGGTTACGGATTCAAAATGGCAGGATCGCAGGGATCCTGCCCTACCAGACTGGTTATAAAAGTGCTCCTGCTCAATGCAATACCAGATTTGTTATCTATAATATTTCGAGGCGGTGGCGATATTTCTCTTTAACCCTTTCAGGCCCGCCCGCGTGAAAGCGCTGTGTCGGAATCCGTTTTCGAATACCTCATCGGGGTACTCGATAACCTGGCCGTTTTCGATTTGAACCAGTTCATCTTTCCGAAAGAAAGCCTCGGTGCGGGTCGGGATTTGGCGGCGATTGAAAGGGCAAACCCGGATACATATATCGCATCCGAATATCATCCCGTCGAGTTTGCGGGCGATATCTTCGGGAATACTCTCGGCCCGCGATTCGATAGTCCAGTAACTGATGCATTTGTTGGCATCCAGAACATACGGCTCCACGATCGCCCCGGTGGGGCAGGCGGAAATACAGGAATTACACTCGCCGCACAAATCGCGGTGCGGGGTGTCGTAGTTATCGACCTCGGCATTGATAACCAGACTTCCCAGAAGAAGCCAGCTGCCGAATTGTTTCGAGACCAGATTGGTATGTTTCCCCTGCCAGCCCAAGCCCGCTTCGCGGGCCCAGTATTTATCCATAAAGGGAGCGGTATCGACACAGATACGCCCCTTGAGGCCGGGAGTTTCAGCGATAAGGCCGCTTCTCAACTTCTCGAGTAATTTCCTTATGACATGATGGTAGTCCTCGCCCCAGGCGTAACGGGCGACTTTGTATTTACGCGGTTCTTTCAAAGGGCTTTTATCGTCCTGATAATAATTCAGCCCCACGCTGATTACGGCTTTGGCGCCGGGGAGGAGTTTTTCAGGGTCGAATCTTTCTTCCTGATATTTGGCCAGGTAATCCATGTCGGCGGCATAGCCGCGAGACAGCCAGTCCAGGAATTTTTCTTTATTGGCCACCGGGCCGGCGGGGGCGATACCGACAATATCGGCCCCCAGGGCCAGGGCGGCAGTTTTAATCTGGTCCGCCTTTAATGAATTTCGCTGATTCTCTTCCATCTCATTAACATACGAAATTTATGAGAATAAAAAAAGAGCGCCGGCCGGCGCTCTTCAAAACCCGGGCGTTTTCTCTACTGCCCGCAATATGGCCAGGGGCCGCCTTTGAATTTGTAATTTATCATATAGACGATATCGAGGATGTTAACCGCACTATCGAAGTTGACGTCACCTGCGCCTGATGGAATGGGGGCCGGTCCGTTCTTGAATTTGTAATCGATGAGATAAATGATATCCAGGATATCGACCGCCTCGTCGCTATTGACATCGGCGCAAATAAAATCGCAGATATCGCCCACACCGTTGGCGTCGCTGTCTTCCTGACCGGGATTGGCGAAAGTGGGGCAATTATCGAGGGTGCAGGTGGTCGCGGGAAAACCGGGGTTGCCGAAACCATCGCCGTCGGTATCGGTGCATTCATCGCAGGCATCGCCGATGCCATCGAGGTCGGCATCATCCTGATCGCGGTTGGCCACGGCGGGGCAATTGTCGATGATATCGAAGTAGAAGTCGTTGTCGGAATCAAGATAGGCCATCATATGAGGTCCAGGATCGCAGGGCGGATAACTTAACATTGAGCATATAGGAAATGTATGCCATATATCACCAATGCCATTTCCGTCGGAATCTTCACCTGCATAATCGGACCAATAATTACCAGACCAGTAGTTAATAAAATCATCAGGGTAATTGACGAAGGATTGATAATCACCCTGGTTATTATTTACGAGGTTATTGTAGCGGATGTGATTGCCGGACTCCCCACAATTACACAAATCCATATTAATGGCCAAGCCCTCATTATCAAGAAAAGAATTATATTCCACTATATTGTCTTTAACCATGATAAATTCTATTCCGATGTCATTTTGTCCAATCAAATTGCAGGTGATATGATTGGCCCTGTGGAAGTATACAATGGCATGAAAGAAATGAATGCCTGTGGAATTTCGGCTTATGTCATTTCCAATGATTAAATTGGATCTATTATCTTTAAAAGGAGGCTCTTCCTCAAGCAACTGGCCATGTAATGCTATTCCATAAAGGTTATCGACGATAATGCAGGTCTTTATGATGTTGAATGATGCTGTGCTTAATGCAATGCCTGCCATATTATTAAAGGAGGCCCGACAATTATTTATGATACAGCTATCTGCAACCCTGATATCTATACCGGCATCGATATCAGATGAAATCTCAAGAATATTCCCGCTGTTTTGAACGGTCAGATTCGATACTTTCACCTCATTGGCATTGATTAGTATCACATCACCGGTGGCCGAACCGTCGATTATAACCCCGTCTCGCGATTCGCCCATCAGCGTTATCGCCTTTGCAATAACCAGGTTTTCGACATATGTGCCATTAAATATGAAAATCGTGTCATTGATGGCCGCCGTGTTAATGGCTGTCTGGATAGTTGCATAATCTTGCGGGACTTTGATCGTGGCTGAAAATGCAGGTGATACCGCCAGGAGCATGAAAGTCAGGACTGGGAAAAGAATTATTTTTCGGATCATCTGTGCCCTCCCGTGGCTCTTATATATCCGATATTACGCCCTATATTATAAATTTATGTCACTTTTAAATTTTGTCAAGAAATGAAAAAGGGACGACCCTGAGGTCGTCCCTTGGCATAAATCAAATCTAACGACTATCCCTCGCAGTCAGGCTCAGGACCGTTTTGATACTTATAGGCAATCATGTAGGTAATATCCAGAATGTTTACCGAACCGTCATGATTGACATCGGCACTCCCCATCGCCACGGGTGCGGCACCGCCCTTGAACTTATAATCTATCAGGTAGGCGATATCCAGGACATTGACCGCCTCGTCATCATTGACATCGCCGCAGATATAAGGCGGGAAAATATTCAGGCTGTATATCACCTCGGCGGTATCACCGACCTGGTCGCAGGCGTCGACCGTTAATTCAAGGGCGCGGACGACAACGGGGGTGCCCGAAAGGAGCCCGACCGCCGTTAAGGTCAGCCCGGTGCCGTCCAGGGCGTTATTTTTATCCTGCCACATGATATCTCCGGTGCCGCCGGTGCAGCCGAGTTGCACCGAATACGGTTCGCCCTCGATGCCATCGGGCAGAGACGCGGTAGTAATCTCGACCGCCGGACTGATGGCGAATGCAAACGGCTTCTCCGCGGTCTGCATGGCTTCATCCTGCACCAGGGCCGTGAACGAAATCGATCCGGCAGCGGTCGGAATTCCGGATAAGAGACCGGTCGAAGAGAGCGTCAGGCCCGTCCCCACCAGGTCATTGTTCTTATCGCTCCAGGTTTTGACCCCGACTCCCCCGGCGGCCAGCAGTTGCTGCGAAATAGACACGTTTTCCGTCCAATCGGGAATCGATTCCGTGGCGATATACGGAGCCGTGATAGTGCACTCGTAGCCGTAAACGGATAAGTCGTCGATATTCCAGCCGCAATAGGTCCAGCCGACGTCGGTTATCCCCATGGTGAAACGGATATAAATCGTCGATTGGCCGTCGGCAAATCCGGATATATCCAGGTCGACTTCGACCCAGGCGCCGTCGTACATTGTCCCGCTGTTTTCCCAAACCGTGGTCCAGGCGGTGCCATTGGTGCTTAAACGGATATAGGCGTGATCATAATCGGGCTGCTCCACCCCCAGCCAGCGCTGGAATTTAAGATGGGTGTCTTCGATATCGGCGCAACTGATGGCCGGGCTGGTAACATGGTATTCCGGCATATTGTCGATGTAGTCGCCGTTAAGATTATATCCGAGGACATTGGGCCCGTTGTATCCGGTGGCCGGATCGGGACCGCCGTATTCACCGCCCTGACCGGTGGGGACACCGCGCGCCCACTGGCCGCCCGAAATTGTCCAGCCCAGGTTGGTTTCAAAATTGTCCGCAAAAGCGGTCGTTTGCGCCGTGGCGATTCGGGGATGATGCGGGGCCTCGGAAATACGCCCCTGGCTGACTTCTTCGGCGCTGACATAAAACTGCAGGTCGTCGTCGCAAGTAACGGCCGGAAGATAACCCTGATAGACATTGGCCGACATTTGCGTCATGGCCACGGTCTGCATCGTCCCGCCGTTAAGGATATAGTGCAACTGGCCGGAGTTTTCCACCGGGATGCCGTCGCCGACACCAATGACGGTGACTTCCAGCAGGACCGGTGCCGCCGGTGAGAGCATAACCGGGGCGCCGCCGGTATATGTGAACGATATGGAATTGACGCCCTTGATGCCGACCGTGGGGTCGCCGAACAGGTTTATTTCATAATAGCACCAGCGCATGCAGTCTTCGTTGATGCGATACAGGTTATCTTCCTTGGAGTCGCTGTTGGCCGGGCCCAGTTGAAGTTTTCCTTCAGCGGGATTGAAGACAGCATCCCAGAATTCGCGGTTGAATTTCTGCGACGGGCCGTCGGTGCTTTCAAACTCGCCAAAACCATAGCGGGCGTTCATGATGACGGCAAAAGCGCCGTTATCGGTCTTAATATTGGCCGTTTCGGCCCAGCAATCGGTACCGTCGAACCACCCCGCCTGGCAGGTCTGGGAATAAGCCAGGAACAGATCGTCGTTATCGAGTTGACTCAAAACATCGGAGTTATACAGCTTCATGGCGTAATCGGGACTGCCGTGGCCAAGATGGTTGACGATATGGCGCCCGGTATTGATACGATTCACCAACTCCGACATGGGCCAGTCATTCCCCGGCCAGGTCATATCGTAAAGTTTGTCGATAGTAAAGACGTCGGAGGGAAATCCGACCGTGGTATAGCCGTGCGCGCTGGATCCGTCGACCAGTTCGTTCATATAATTGCCGCCCCAATCGCCGACACCGCCGAATCCCAGATATTCGCCGACCAACTGGACATTCTGCAGGACCGTCCCCGATGACCCGATATAGGCCAGGGTTTTATTGATGAAGCGAGCCACGTCGGTGGCATTATCGGCCGCGCAACGGCCGACATGTACTTCGGCAACCAGGTCGACATCGGCACCGCCGGGACCATCATTGGGCTCGCCCCAGTAACTGTCGCCGTCGCTGTTCCAATTGCCGGCCAGGCATCCAAAATAAAGGTCGCCCGGCATTTCGTATTCGGTATAACCGCCGCCGCCGGTCGAGACATATAGATTGGGTGCGGGGATGGCATCGTCGTCAGCGCCGATAATCAGAAAATCGAAATGGTCGCGCATGTACTCGTTGACGATATAATTACGGACTGTCGCCGGGGCGCTGCCGCCGGCATCGGCCGTGGTTTTAATCTGGGTGGCGATGCCATTGGCATCATGAAATGTTTTCAAAGGCTCAAAAGCCGAGGCCAGGGCCGGGGTAGTGAAGATCATGAGGTCATACCCCTTTGAATCTCCGGCCATCACGGGATAACTGCCGGCGATTTCGGGATTATCCACTTTTCTCACGACAGCCCGGGCGTCTTTTTCAACGCCGCGAAATAGTTCCCCGACCTTGCCCGATTCGGTCGTATTTACCACCACTGTAATTTCGGGACTATAACTCAACTCGCCGGTAGCCGGAGTGTACTGCACCGGCTGGAGTTTCAGGGTTACGAAATAATAACCGCGAAATTCGCAGGTCCCGATATTTTCGTAATCGATTCCCGGAAAAGGTTCCGACTGGGCGTAAATCGCCGGGTCCGGCTGGGGCGGTTTGAAATCCGCCATGGAAGCCGAAAACGGTATCGGCCGGGAAGCCGGCTCAATCAGGAAGCCGTCCCCCAGGGAGACCCGTTCCTTAATAATAATTTCAATCGACGCTACCTCTGTGCCGTAGGGAATCAGAATTCTGGCACCTTGCGCCGGAAGAAGCGGTTGGCCGGCGTTTCCCGAATTGGGAGCGCCCATTATGGTAATACGGTCATAATTGACACCTTCGATATAAGCCTCGGAAAACACCGGGCGGTCGAAGGTATAGGTGACGCTAACCTGGTCGGCCAGGGCGAAGGAAGTCGCCACGACCAGAAGCAGCGCCGTCAAGGCTCCCCAGGAAGCCTTCCGATGTGAACCTCTCTTGAACAGACAAATCATGTTAGACACCTGTTTATTTAAAGTATTAGTTCCTTACACAAGAAATTTATGGGGAATTTTCGGAGATTAAATGTAAATCGATTCGGCAAGGTGCAGTACCTCTCAGGCCGGGGCGGGCGTTGCCTGGATTACACCGACCCTCCCACGGGCGGGTAAGTCTTTAAATCTAAATGGAATATAAAATAATCGGGGGGAATGTCAATTACTTAGATTAGGGAAATAACCATATTAATTGAAAAATATCTTAATATCCAAACTTGTCTTTTTGCCGCTGCCACATATCTTTAAGGCAATTCTATTTAAAAAATAATCTTTCAAGGAGAAGAAATTGAAAAAAGTATTCGCCTATTTGATAATCGCGGCGGCCGTGATAACGGCTGTTGCCTTGGCCGAAAACTGTGGCTTGGATAAATACCCTGTTCGATTCGCTATCCTGGGTGACCGCACCGGCGGGCATGTCGCCGATATTTATGAGCAATGCGTTGCCGAAGTGGAGCGGCTAAAGCCGGATTTCGTCATGACCGTGGGGGACCAGATCGAGGGTTACACTCTGGATACCAACACCTTAAACAACGAGTGGAATGAATATTTGAATATTACCTCCCGCCTGACCATGCCGATTTATTACACCCCGGGCAACCACGATATCACTTTTGACGGCATGTTGCCCCAATACCAGCGTTATGCCGGGAAACCTTATTATTCCTTCAACTACCGGAATCTTCATTTCGTGATTTTTGACAACAGCCGCTGGGAGGAAAGCCCCGCCATCCCCCAGGAACAAATGGATTGGCTGACCGATGACCTGGCCCGCAGCCAGAGCGCCGAATACACCCTGGTCTTCTCTCACAAGCCATTCTGGTATGAAACGATCGCCCGGGGAAAACCCGACACCCTGCATGCCCTGTTTGTCCGGTTCGGTGTCGATGCCGTTTTCACCGGTCATTATCATGCCTATTTTTCCGGCCTGTACGACGGCATCAAGTACACCGGGGTGGGAAGTTCCGGCGGTTCCACCGAACCGGGGCCTACGGGTCTCATGTATCATTATGTCTGGGTAACCGTGAATGACCGGAGTATACATATCGCGCCGATAAAGATGAATGCGGTCTTGCCCTGGGATGAAGTAACCGCCGAAGAAAACAGTTTTGTATATGATCTCGGACGAAACGCCGTCAAATTCGTCACGCCTTTGGAAGTCAATTCCCAACTGGCCATCAGCAATGGGGCGGTGACGGTTAGTCTCAATAATCCTCACGACGATACGGTGCTGGAAGACACCCTCCGCTGGAATCTCGCCCCCGGCTGGAGCGTTTCCCCCGAAGTTCTGCCGGTTCGGCTGGAACCGCGGGATACCCTTATGGCGGTCTTCAACTTCTCCTCATCTGACGGGATATATCCAGTTCCCGAGGCCAGCCTTACCATTCCCTACGGCAAGAATAAAACGACCCTGATAAAAAAGCCGCTGATTATCGGGCGCGAAGCGGTATGTGTCGCGGCCGCCCAAAAACCCAAAATCGACGGCAAACTGAACGAATCGTTCTGGTCCGAACCGGAAACCGTATTTTTCAATTATGACGGTTCCTCCATGATCGGCGACTCCACCTGGTTTTACTTCGCCCATGACGCCAAGTATCTTTATCTGGGAGCCCGTTGCCTTGAAAGCCGGCCCGAAGAAATAGTGGCCAATGTGAAAGAACGCGACGGCGCTGTCAATGGCGAAGATTGTGTCGGGTATTTTATCTGCCCCTCGGCCCGGGATACCGTGTACCAGATTTATTTCAATCCCCTCGGGACGATTTTCGACCAGTTGCTGGCCAAAGATGAAACGGGCGGGATAAAAGGCGATCGGAAATGGAACGGTCAGTACGATGTTAAAACCTCGCGCAAGGACAATTACTGGATTCTGGAAGCCCGGATACCCCTGGAAGCGCTGGGCGGCATAGCCGAGCCGGGGAAGAAGTGGAAAATCAATTTCCGCCGCAAACAGAGACGCCTGGATACCGTCGCCGACTGGCAGGTGCCGATCGATTACGACCCCGAGACGCTGGGATTTTTGCTTATGAAATAGCGCTTTCTTGAGAAGGGCGGGTTTGAAACCCGCCCGTTTGAAATCAATATCCGGGGCGGTTGAAAAATCCTCGAGACGTCATTGCGAGGAGCGCCGACCGAGCGGTCGGCTGACGAAGCAATCTCAATAATAATAACTTAAGCAAAGAGGAGATTGCTTCGCTCCGCTCGCAATGACGGAAGCGGTACTTTTCCAACACTCCTTTTACGGGAATGACAATTCATTGTACACTGAAAATATTAGCGGGTCAGGTAGCCAGGCGGCAGCCTAAAAAGCATTTTGACATCTGATTAATCGAAAAGGGCAGGTCACAAACCTGCCCCTTTTATTCAACAACGATTCTTTCGGTTTATACCACCGTCGCCTGCATGAACGACCGGCAATCCATTTTTTCGCAGGCAAAAACCATCTCTTTCATTTTCTTCTGGCGGTCCGGTTTCAGAAGAGCCGCCGACAGCCCATTGAACTTGGCTTCCAAATCCTCCATGGTCATCGGCTCGCGCGGGTCGCCCTTGGGGTATTCCAGGTATTCCTCGAATTGGCGGCCGTCTTTGGTTTTTACGCGCACCCGCGAAGGCTGCTTGGCCGGGAACATCTTTTCGAACTCCTCCGAGGCCTCGCCTTTGATTTTATCTATCACTTCCCAGATTCGGGGGTCGCGCAATTTTTCATCGGAGAAGGACTGGGTGGTCACCTGATGATCGACCATGGCCGCCGCCAGACAATAGGGGAGAGAGTGGTCGGCCGTCTCCCGCGAACTGGGGCGGTATTTATGCGGGTCAAAGAGAATATCGCAGGCGCGGGCGATGGTGGTAACGATAACTTCTTCTATCTGGTCATATTTGATGTCGTGGCCGCGCACCACCTTCAGCAGGGCGGACAGGTGAGTATGAGTCAAAGCCTCGGTGGGGAAAGCCTTCATACTACATTCCAGAATCTTGAAATTCTTCCCCAGCCCGCCCACCAGTTTGTCCAGGTCCCAATCCGGGCCGAATACCTGCATGAACCCTTCTTTGCCTTCGATAACCGCCCGCGTGCCGGTGTACCCCTTCTTGGCCATCAGGGCCGCGAAAACTCCGCTCTGCACCGCCATGGGGTCGACCGTGTTTTTCATCATGGTCAACTGTCCCGCCGTGGGGCAGCCGATGGTATGATTATGACAGCCGTTGATGCCTATGGCATAGACCATCTGGTCGACATCGAGTCCCAGTAATTTCCCGGCCACGATAGGTGAGACGAACTGGGTCAGGGTGGCGTGGTGCCATTTCCGCTCGCGGACTCCGGGAACGGCAAACTCGCAAAACCTCTGCTCGAATTCGTAGGCCAGGACGACGGCCGAGATGACATCCTTCATGGACGAACCGACCAGTTCTCCGACCGCAAGCGCCGCCGGGATTATATCCGAAGGATGCGAGGGATCCTGTTTCCAGTAGATATCGTTGAAATCCAGAGCCCGCATCATGAGGGAATTTACCAGCGTGACATTGACGGCCGGGAGCCGGTCGCCATAGCCTATGACCGTGGCCTGGGCCGTGCCGCCCATATCGCGATAAATATCGCGCATGATTTTGACGTCTTTGGTATGATATCCGCCGTAGGCGCACCCGAGGGAATCATAGAGATATCGCTTGACTTCGTTAACCACCTTTTCAGGAAGCGCCTCATATTTCAACCCCACCGCGAACTCGGCTATCTGCTGGGAGACGGTTTTGTCTGTTTTCTCCATATCTTTTCCTTCCTTCCGTTTAACTTCATAATAACTGCGGATAATTTATAAAAGGCGTCGCGGGGTGGTTAGTGATTTTTTTTGCGGTCCCGAAACCGGACCTGGCAGTCTCCATAAAAAAAGCCGCGCTCCGAATAAGCGCGGCTAACGGTAATCGCGATTTGCGTAACGACCCGTCACCGCCCGGGAGGGGCCTATTTTACTATCTGAATAATCTGCTTAAACGGCTCGCCCTCGGCCGTCTTAAGGATCTCGAACAGGGCCATCTCGACGCTGGTTACCGAAGCCCCGGCCTTTTTCATGGCGGCTATCCCGATTTCGCGGTTTTCGGCCGTGCGCGAGGAAACGGCATCGGCAACCAAATGAACGTCGTAGCCTTCCTCGATTAAGTCCAGCGCGGTCTGGTAAACGCAGACATGGCTTTCCATGCCGGTCAGAAGAATTTGCCAGCGTCCCAATTCCTTGAGGCTCTTTTCAAAATCCGGGTTGCCGCAACAACTGAAAGACTTTTTTACCAGAGGGGAGAGGTCGGCCAGATGTTCTTTTAATTCCGGGATGGTCTCGCCCAGTTTATCGGGCAGTTGTTCGTTCCAAAGGATGGGAATATCCAGTATGCGGGCGGCCTTAATCATGCGGATCACATTGGCAAAAAATTTCTCTTTCTCGTGCATCAGAGTGGCCAGCCGGCCCTGCACATCGACTATAACCAGCACGGCTCTCTTTTTTTTGAGCATAGGGTACCTCCGGAAGTATGGAAAAGGCTATATCTATTGCCTTAATATAGCAAAAAGCGGCCGGAAGGACAGGAAATATGATTGTTTTTTCGCAAAATCCCCGCGCTTTAGGGGATTGTTAATTTTTTATGAAGAACAGAAATTTTTATTGCACCATTTTTAAAAATTTTTGTTATTACTGATACACGAGAAAGGAGGTGGTCCAATAGTGATAAACGACATACGTGAGGTGACTGCTACTTAAGCGGCGACCCAAAAAATATTTGTTGGGTTACGCTTTAAGTAAATCCCAACAGTCCACTGACCTGATGCCCGCCGTAGGATGGGCATCAGGTTTTTTATTTGCACCCGGACCGGTTCGGCCGGATATTCTTTCAGGTTAATCGTCAAAAAGGAGTCCGAGACATGTCTCTAAAAGCGATAATATTGGTACTGACGACGGCAGTTATCGCGGGTTTATTCTGCGGTTCCCCGACCCCCGATATCGGGCGGCATTTCAAGGATGTCGACGGTTGTTTCGTGATGTACGACCTCAATAACCATACCTATACCCGATTCAATGAGAAACGAGCCGCCACTCGTTATTCGCCCTGTTCCACTTTCAAAATTCCCAATTCACTGATCGCCCTGGAAACCGGCGTCGTTCCCGACGAGAATTACGTAATTGCCTGGGACAGCCTTCGCGACCCCCGCCAGGACTGGTGGAGCCGGGATTCCCTGGCCACCTGGGCCCGCGATCACGACCTGCGCTCGGCCCTTAAATACAGCGTGGTGTGGTACTACCAGGAACTGGCCCGGAGAATCGGCGAAGAAAACTACCGGAAATGTCTGGAAATAATGGAATACGGCAACCGGGATATCTCGGGCGGGCTGGATAAATTCTGGCTGTCCTCGTCGATGAAAATTTCCGCCGAAGAACAGGTTTCTTTTCTTAAGAATTTCTACGCCAACACCTATGAATTTTCGCCGCAAAATGTCGCCATCGTCAAAAGTCTTCTGATCCTCGAAGACAGCGCCGCTTATCGTTTCAGCGGTAAAACCGGGTCGGGCGATACCCCCGAAGGCAAATCGCTGGGCTGGCTGGTGGGGTATGTCGAGAAGGATAACAATGTCTATTTCTATGCTCTTAATATCGAAGGCGATGACTACGAAAAGTTGATGCCAATGAGGAAGAGTATTACCCGGGAGATTTTAAAAGACCTGCGGATTTTGCCCTGATATTTCGGGACAGAGATATCTTTCTTGAATAATTATTCCGAGCGGAGAGCCTCGACCGGGTTCACCCGGGCCGCCCGCGAGGCGGGGTAATAGCCGGCCAGAAGACTGACCATGACACCGAAAAACAGCGCCGTTAGAATCAGCCAAAGCGGCAGAGAGAATAACTCGAACGGCTCGACCCCCTGCTTTTCCATGAATATTTTCACCGCCAGGGAGACCACTCGGGAAATGGCCCATCCGAAGATTATGCCCAGGACGGCGCCCATCAGGCCGATCACTCCGGATTCGGCCAGAAAGAGAATTTTTATCTCGCGTTCATCGGCTCCCAGCGATTTCAGAATGCCGATTTCCCGCCGCCTTTCGATTATCGCCATAATCATGGTATTGGCAATCCCCAGAGATGCCGTCAGAAGCGCGATAAACCCGATTATCCCCAACCCCAGATTGAAATATAGAAAGAAGCGCTTCATTTCCGCGAATTGCTCGGCGAAACTGAAGGTGCGAAAACCCATCGCTTCCACGCTGTCTTTGACTTTATCGTGAGTCATATAGGGGTCGATGTCCAGCGTTACCCGGCTGTAATTTTTTCCTGCGGCGTAGTCATCGGGATAGAAAAATGCTCCCTGTTGCAGGGCCGCGACAATATCGGCCGGGTCGGTCCCGAAACCGCCGGCATTTAATTCCCGGGCCGTTTTTTCGGACACCAGCAAGGGCTCGGCCAGAGCGCGCCCCATGCTGTGGCGGTCCAATATGCCGACGACAGTCAGGGTATCGGTAAGAACCGCCTGATGCCCGAAATATCCGTCCGCAAAATTGCGGAACAATTCGTTGGCTTCCCGTCGCAATAAAGACCTGCGGTAATCGGCATTGACCAGAGAATCGAACCGGACATTTTTCAAACGATCCCAAAAAGCGCGCCTTTCCTCGGTCAGGAGACCGGCCAGGGCGCTGTCAAGGCTGGGTACGGTGGTCGTGATGATAAACTTTTGCCCCAAGAGCGAGTCACCGAATTTTTCCGCCAATTCCAGAGCAAACTCACGTGATAATATCACTTCGCGGGCGCTGTCCGATTCAAAGCCCCGCCCTTGCGCGAAATCGGCGTAAAGTTTGGTCCCCGCCGCCGTCAGGGGCAGGACCTGCGCGCGCGAAGAAAACATGGTATCGCCGATGGCGGCCTTGACGGAAAAAGCATCAAAGGGATAGGCCAGACGGACTCCCGGTATCCGGGCCAGACGCTCCACGGCCTCGCGATTCAGCGGGGCCGCAGTGGAACTATCATCGGTTTTTTGCCGGGTATATACCTGCATGGTATTAAACAGCCCCAGCCGGTTGTATTCTTCGGTGATATATTTCTGATTGCCGGCTCCGAAGGAAAGCATGGCCACGAAAGCCGCGATGGCAATCAAGACTCCGGAAACGGTCAGGAAGGTCCGCAGTTTCATCCGCCACAGGTTCCCGGCGGAAATATCGACCATATCTTTCAGGGTCATGGAGTTCCTTCTCCGGTAGAGGCCTGGGGATTGTCCCTGACAATCTGTCCGTAATGCATATGGATAATGCGATGAGCCAGATTTCGGGCCAGGTCGGAATCATGGGTAACCATGACGATCGTCAATCCGCCGCGATTTAATTCCGACAGAATTTCCGCCACGGCCCGGGCATTGTCTTTGTCCAGGTTGCCGGTCGGTTCGTCGGCAAAGAGTACTTCCGGCGTTTTCACCAGGGCCCTGGCAATCGCCACCCGCTGTTGTTCGCCGCCGGAGAGATCGGCCGGGCGATGTTCCAGGCGATCGGATAACCCCATTTTCTCCAGTATCATCCGGGCTTTTTCCCGGCGCAAGCGCGCCGGAGTCTGATTGAAATAAAGGGCCAGTTCCACGTTGCGCAGAGCCGTAAGATACGGCAAAAGATTAAAAGTCTGGAAAATCATCCCCACCTTGTGCCCCCGGTAAGCGGCCAGTTCCCGCCGCGAAAGACCATCCAGGCGGGCGCCGTCAAACTCAATCTGTCCCGAAGTGGGTGTATCGAGGCCGGCCAGAAGATTCAAAAGCGTTGATTTTCCCGAGCCGGAGGCCCCGACCACGGCCAAAAATTCGCCTTTTTCGATTTGCAGGTCGACTTTGTCGAGGGCGCGGATTTCGTAATTGCCGCGTCGGTAATAACGGCACAGGGCGGAACTTTTTAGCCGAATCATAATCGATTTATAGAGTGTCTTTCATATTTTATGATATCTACTAAATCGGGCAGCCGTAAGTTACATTTAACTTTCGGGCAATTTTAGGGCCCGAACGGACATCTCTTGAAGGAATCTATAAATCCCTTGCTTAAAAAGTAATCGGGGTTTAAAATGAGTCCAATTCTTAAGTCAAATATGGAATGATAAATGGCCGGAAATAAAGTAAAAACCCTCAAGGGCTTCCGGGATATTCTCCCTTCGGAATTACTCGCCCGCGACAAAATGGTCGCGACTATCAAAAAGATTTATGAATCGTACGGCTTCGTCCCCCTGGCGACACCCTCCCTCGAACAACGCGAACTGGTTTTGGGGGCCGGCGAGGAAGCCAATAAGCAGATTTACCTGTTCACCGACCGCGATGAAACCGAAGTCGGTCTGATTTACGAATTGACCGCTTCCCTGGCCCGCGTTGTCGCCGAAAATCCCAATCTTCCGATGCCTTTCAAGCGGTACCAGATACAGACAGTCTGGCGTTACGACAAACCCGATCCGGGAAGATTCCGCGAGTTTATGCAGTTCGATATCGATACCGTGGGGTCGCTTTCGATGCTGGCCGATGCTGAGATTATTGCCACCATGCATGACTGTCTTCGGGCTTTGGGAATCGAGAATTTCCGCATTCGCTTTTCACACCGGAAGATACTCAACAGCCTGATTGAATTTGCCGGTCTCAAGCCCGAAATGGCACACCCGGTCTTCAGGATTCTCGATAAACTCGACAAGCAAGGGTTGGAATCTGTTCTGGAGGAACTTGGACCCGGGCGGACCGACCAATCGGGAGATAAAATCAAGGGGCTTGGATTATCAGATAGTGCGATAAATAAAATTAAAATATTTCTACAGGTTAGTATTTCGGAGTCAATCCCCAAAGTAAATGCGAAACAATCTATACTACTTGGCCCAATAAAACATAAGCGTGATATAACCTTATCATTTTTAAGAGATATATTCGCCAATACTCCCTCCGCCGCCGAAGGTCTGGCGGAACTGGAGCAGTTGTCGCAATATCTTGATTCTTTCGGCATCAGCGATGAAAAGGCGCCGATCGATGTCAGTATTGCCCGGGGACTGGATTATTATACCGGGCCGGTGTTCGAGGCCATCCTGACCGAACCGGGGGCCGAGCGATTCGGATCGGTTATAGGCGGCGGCCGCTATGATAAATCGATCGGGCGATTCGGCGGCAAAGATGTCCCCGCTACCGGGGCTTCGATTGGTGTGGATCGGTTATTATCGGCCATGATACAGCTGGGCCGGATAAAAACGCGTCCCTCGACAGCCGATTGTATCGTCACGATTATGGATCGCACCCGTCTAAACGATTATATCAAAATCGTTAAGGAACTCCGCGCCCAGGATATCAGGGCCGAGTTGTATGTCGGCGATACCAAGAAGATTGACAAGCAACTCAAATACGCCGATCGCCAGGAAATACCGATTGCCATAATCGCCGGCTCCGATGAATTCGATAAGGACAAAATCTCAATCAAGGACCTTCGCCAGATTAAAGAAAAGGATATCGCCATCGCCGACCGCAAGGAATGGGTGGAAGTCAAAGTCGGGCAGGTGACAATCGCCCGCGCCGATATGATAAAAACGATTCGAGACATGCTGGGACGGTGAGGAATTCCTAATTCGTAAGACTTGGCCGCCAAGAGACCGGCATTTTTCCACAAAGCGATTGTCCTATTTCCCATATTAACATAGCGTGTCATTGCGAGAAGTCGGCCTTGCTGACGACGAAGCAATCTCAAATAAATATGTATTAACAGGCCTATGTCTATATCCTAACGAACAAAAATCATACGGTGCTTTATACCGGCGTAACCAGCAATTTAAAAGTCCGGATTTATCAGCATCGGGAAGGTCTCTTTGCCGGGTTTACCAAGAAGTATAAAGTTACAAAGCTGGTTTATTATGAGGTTTTTGAAGATATAAAAGAGGCAATCAACAGAGAAAAACGCATTAAGGGTGGTTCGAGGAAAAGGAAATTGGATTTGATAAATTCTATAAATCCTGATTGGCGGGACTTATATGACGAGATTTAAGGAAAGAATTGTTTTTAAGATAAATAGAGATTGCTTCGTCGATCGCCCTTACGGTCGATTCTCCTCGCAATGACAATTCTAATTTCTCTTTATAAATATTTTAAAACCCGACCCGAATTGCGGAGATGCCTTCCTTACAATAAATTGACAACTATCCGCCGTTGCCTTACCTTCCCCCCATGAAATCTTTCGACCAATACTCCCCGGCGGCCCAGGTCTGGGCGCTTCAGGAATACGGCCGCGTGGGGCCGCGCACCTTCCGGGCCCTGATCGCCCGTTTTGGCGATTTGAAGGGAATTATCCAGGCGGAACGGGAGGAGTTGGAATCATTCTTCGGCGCTGAAGACGAACGAATCGAAGAAATCTACAAGATCTCCGACCATTTCGACAAATCCGCCGAATTTTTGGAATCTCTCCGTGACCGCCAGATATATGCAATCTCCTCGGGCGAAGAGAATTACCCCAACCTTTTACAGGAAATCAACGATCCACCGGCCATCTTCTTTTACCGCGGAGCCATTCCCGAACAGGACGAAAAAACCGTCGCCCTGGTCGGTTCCGAAGAAAGCGGCAACGAAGGTATCGCCTCGGCCGTGGCTCTGACCTCGGAATTGGCCGGCGCGGGGGTGTCCATTATCTCCGGCTTGAGACGCGGTATCGATGCCGCGGCCCATCTGGCCGCCATAAAAGCCGGGGGTAAAAGTTATGCCGTTCTTGGCTCGGGATTTGATGATATCCACCCCGAGGAAAATCGTCTCCTGGCGGTCGAATTGGTCCATGGGGGAGGTCTTATTTCGGAATATCCACCCTCTTTAATACATTCCGATGCCCGTGATAAAGCCCGGAATCGCCTGATAGTCGGTTTGGTTCAAACCGTAGTTGTCGCTGATCTGTCCGGTCTCTCTGTCCCGGCCCTGGATATTAGCCAATTTTGCGCCCAGGTCGGGAAATTGTTGTTTATCCTGACGCCGGATTATCGTATTTCAGCGGTGGAGCGAGGCAATTTGGAGAAAGCCCTGAAAGCCGGAGCCATCCCTATTACCGCCACGGAGGCCCCGGGAATGATTCTTAAATCGCTGGTATAAGCCATGGATCTGCCCGATAGTTATAAGACCGTCAGTATCAAGGGTGATATCGAGATAAAAATCGAGGGCTCCCGATTTATAGGCTTGGCCCGACCCTGTCATCGAGAGAAAGAAGCCGAAGATCGCCTGACCGCTATCCGTAAGAAGTACTATGATGCCACCCATTATTGCTATGCCTACCGCCTGGGCCGGGGCAAAGATGCTGTCTTTCGCTGGGCCGATGCCGGTGAACCGGCCGGGACCGCCGGCAAGCCCATTTATTCCTGTATCGAGGGGCGCGGCCTAACCGATATTCTGGTCGTGGTCGTCCGATATTTCGGCGGCACCAAATTAGGAACCGGAGGTTTGGCCCGGGCTTACGCCGAAGCCGCCAATAAGGCCATTGAAGCCGCCGGGGTGATTGAGAAGTTTATTACCCGGACTTTTATCATGCGCCTGCAATTTCCGGATTACAATATCGTGGAAAGGGAGATTCGTCAAATCGGCGGAACGATTACCGGCGCCGAATTCACGGATATTGTGGGACTAAAAGTGCAAATCCGCGTTTCCCGGGCCGAGGAACTAAAACTCCGCCTGAAAGAGGTAACTTCGGGCCGGATAGCAATAATGTAACGGCCTTACCCTCCGGGGCGAGGTCTTGGCGGTGTTCATCATGAACGATATCATTATCTGGCTGGAATCGCTCGACCGGGCTTTGTTCCACATTATCAACGGAACCCTCGCCAATCCGGTGACCGATCTTCTCATGCCTTTTTTCACGGCCGATTTGAATCTGAAAATATTCTATGCCGCCTGTTTGCTTCTGATTCTCTGGAAAGGCGACGCCCGACTTCGCTGGGCCATAATATTTTCGCTGATTGTCGTCACCCTGACCGATCAATTGGCCAGCCATGTCGTCAAACCCTGGGTGGGAAGACTTCGCCCCTGCCACGAAATGACAGTGCATCTTCTGGTGGGATGCGGCGGTGGCAAGTCGATGCCTTCGTCGCATGCCGCCAATCTATTCGGGCAGGCCGCCTTTTTCTGGTCGGTATATAAGCCCTCGGCCAAATATCTTCTGCCTCTGGCAGTAATCGTGGCTCTCTCGCGCGTATTCGTGGGCGTGCATTACCCCGGCGACATTCTGGTCGGAGCGATACTGGGAATCCTGGTCGGTTTGGTCGTGGGCCTGATTTTTAGCAGATATGCTCACCCCTTTTTGAAAGCGCGTTTTAACAGGACGAATCCGGTCGATGCCGCTTAAAATAAATATTCGCCAGGGTGACATTACCGCCGCCGAAACCGAGGCGATCGTCAATGCCGCAAACAATCATCTCTGGATGGGCTCCGGCGTGGCCGGCGCCATTAAGCAAAAAGGGGGAGAGGTGATTGAACGCGAGGCCATGGTGCAGGGGCCAGTCCGTGTCGGCGAAGCCGTTGCCACCACCGCTGGAAAACTCCCCTTTAAATATGTTATCCATGCCGCCGGGATGGGCCAGAACCTGATGACGAGTGAAACTATCGTGCGCGAAGTCACCCGCAATTCGGTGCTATTGGCGGATAAATTGGGTCTTAAGTCCCTGGCTTTTCCGGCCATCGGAACCGGGGTGGGGGGAATGGAATTATCGGCCTGCGCCATCGCCATGATCGGGGCTGTTCGCGAAATCAAGACCATCCTGAAAAGCCTTAATCGCATCGATTTCGTGCTCTTCGATACTGCCGCTTATGATGCCTTCCGCAAAATCGCCGAGAAATCTGATTCTTCCGCCTGACCTTTTATTTCACTGCTTTATGAATAGCGATTGCCCCGAAAAATTGGGGAAATATTTCAACCCGGCTGAATCCGGCCTCTTTTAATATTTTTACGAATGTTTCCGCGTCGTGAAAGCGAGGTATGGTATGAGCCAGATAATTGTAGCCGTAACGCGAACCGGAAATAATCCTTCCCACCGGCCGAACCGCCAGTTCCACGTAGCCGTGCATTATTTTCCGAAATAGCGATAATGGCGGTTGGCTGGTTTCCAGGTTGATGAATCTTCCGCCCGGCTTCAGGACGCGGCAGAATTCCCCCAGGAACTGTGTTAGTGATTCCCGGTCTTTATTGAGATTGCGGGTCGCAAATGAAATCGTAATCAAATCAAACTGCCCGTCACGGAAGGGAAGTTTTCCGGCATCGGTAATGACGAATTTGATTCCCCGTGATTGCGGCTTCGCGGCCGCCATCTGGATCATCGGCAGGCTGAAATCGGCCGCCGTGATACGGGTATGATCCCGGCTGTGGTTTTTCAGGCTGACGGCCATTTCGCCCGTGCCCGAGCAAATATCCAGCCAGTCCTCGCCGCCGTCCCCGGCCGCCATACGGGCCGCCTTGCGACGGCAATAGATATCCAGACCCAGCGTCAAGACATGATTTACCATTTCGTAAGTCCGAGGAATCTCGGCATAAATCTTCTGTATTCCGTTAGTCATAATTTATCCTAATTCATTTTAGGCGACAAATATACAATACCCGGCGATAGCGGTCAACGTTGGTCTTGGTCGTTGGCCAAATTAAACCCAAGCAAAACCGGACTATAATCGTATTGATTTTGTGAATGGGCCGAATTATTGTGTTTTACGCAATCAGAAAGGTCGTTTGATATGAATATAAATATCTCGTCACGGGCGGTTAATGAGCTGGTGGGGATGAAGGTCACCGGTGAGAAATTCCTGCGTCTGGCGATTGTCACCGGGGGATGCGCCGGTTTGACTTATGACGCCGGTATCGATGATAAATTGCAGGATGATGACGTCATCTTATTCGAAAAGGACGGTCTTCGCGTTTTAGCCGACATGAAAAGCGCTCTCTACCTGGACGGCCTTCAAATCGATTATGCCGATGATCTCCTGCAGGCCGGGTTTCGCTTCACAAACTCCAAAGCCACCAAAACCTGCGGTTGCGGTTCCAGTTTTCAGGCTTGAAAGTTTCGATGTCAGAGAAAAATTACATGGAGCAGATTGAAATTACCGGCGGCGAATCTGTCTATTGTCTCAATGAGACCCAGTTGCGCCGCGCCTATGATCTGGTCATGCACAATCCCCAAAGTTCGGGACGATTGCTTCCCCTGCTCGATATGCTGGAATCCGAGTTCTCGCGTAATGAGCAGGCCGCGCTGGCCTTTGTACTTATCGACCGCCTCCTGAAAAGCGACCCGAAATGAGGTCCGGGCCAAAGCCCCGAACCGCGCGACATATTCCGGCTTCGCCTTATACATTTCATTGGATAGAGGAGAATCCCATGCACAAGGCTCGCATTAATCATCTCTTCGCCGGACCGCTTCTGGTCTTGATGTTGACAGTCGCAATCCTGATATTGGGGCCGGTTTCAGTCCGCGCCGACCTGACCTTAACGACGGAACTGATATCCGATGCCTTTTCCCAACCGATTTTTCTATGTTCGCCCCCCGGCGATTTGAATCGCCTCTTTGTTCTGGAGCAGAAGAGCGGCCTGATTCGCATTATAAAGAACGGCTCTCTTTTATCCACGCCGTTCCTCAATGTCTCGGCCATAATTGCCACTTCCGGCTCGGAAGAAGGGCTTTTGGGGATGGCCTTCCATCCAGATTACGCTCTCAATGGATACTTTTACATTTATTATACCGGGACCAACGGCAATATTTTTGTCGCCCGCTATCAGGTTTCAACCGGCAACCCCGATATCGCCAATTCCGGCAGCGCCCAGATTGTTATCACCATTCCTCATCCCGGGGCGGCCAATCACAACGGCGGTATGATAGCTTTCGGCCCCTATGATGGTTTCTTGTATATCGGGACCGGCGACGGCGGCGGTTCCGGCGATACCAATAATGACGCCCAGAACGGCGAGACGCTCCTGGGCAAAATTCTCAGGCTGGATGTCGACGGCGGCAGTCCCTACGCCATTCCGCCCGACAATCCCTTTATCGGGCTGACCGATACTCTTCCCGAAATCTGGGCCTTCGGTTTGCGTAATCCCTGGCGATACGGTTTCGACCGCGCCACGGGAGATCTATATATCGGCGATGTCGGCCAGGGGGTATGGGAGGAAATCGATTTTCAGCCGGCGTCCAGTCCGGGCGGTGAAAATTACGGCCGGCGTTGTTATGAAGGGAATCACACTTATAATACTTCCGGTTGCGCCCCGGCCGCGAACTATATTTTTCCCATTCATGAGTACTCTCATTCGTCAGGCAATTGTTCTATATCCGGCGGGTATGTATATCGCGGCTGTGCTGTCCCCGATCTGGACGGGACTTATTTTTATGCTGATTTTTGCACCGGACGAGTCTGGTCGTTCCGTTACGATGGCCAGGGTATAACCGGTTTTCTCGATCGCTCCGCGGAATTGGATCCCCCCGGAGCGCCGACCATCGATAATGTCAGTTCCTTCGGCGAGGACGCCCGCGGGGAGATTTATATCGTCGATTATGACGGGGAAATCTATAAAATCGTCCGGGCTGACGGCGGTTCTTCCTGCACGGCCACCTGCGGCGACCCCAACGAAGACGGGCGCGTGGATATTCTCGACATCCTTTTTCTTATTAACCACAAATTCAAAGGCGGCCCGGGGCCGAATAATCCGGCCGTGGCCGATTTTAACGGCTCCGGGGATATTAATATCCTCGATATAATCATTCTTATCAATTTCAAGTTTAAAGGCGGCCCGGAACCCGACTGCCAGTTGAAGACCATGGCCCTGCAAAGATAATAGATAGCCGGAACGCCGGACACGGAAGATTAATTCCGGGGCCCGTGCCGATACTGGACGATATTGGTATATTATTGCCGTCGAAGGGGTTTCCGGTTGAGCGGGGAGCGGGATTTTGGGCTTGACTTTCCGAAAACTTTGTCGTAAAATAATTGTTTATGAATCTTGACCTTCGCGGGTTTGATTCTTTTCCGGCTGAAGCTGTCCTGGAAGTGGAGGCCGAGCTGGCCGATTTCGCCCCCGGCCAGGCTGCCGTGCGTGAGGCGGCGGTGGTCAGGCTGGTAGTTCAGGACCTGGGCGACCAGTACTTTTGCCAGGGGAATTTAACCGTGACGGTCGAGGAAGAATGTTCCCGGTGCCTGACTCTCTTCGGCGAAACGGTGACGGGAGAATTAAGTTTTTTTATCCGGTTCGCCGCAAAAACCGGATTGGAGAGCGAGGACGACGAAGTAATATTTCTTAAGCCCGGCGAACATGTCGTTGACCTGCGGGAAATGGTCCGCGAGGCGATTATCCTGGCGTTGCCGTTCAAACCCCTTTGTGATCCCGAATGCAAAGGGCTGTGCCAATACTGCGGCGCCAATCTCAATGAAGGCGCCTGCGCCTGCCGCCAGGACAAACCGGACGATCGCTGGGAAGATCTGAAAGATTTGATGGAGTAGGAAATAATTTTCTTAGAACAGGTTTTATATGCCCAATCCAAAACGAAGACATTCGCGCCCCAGAGGAAGAAAACGCCGCACCCATTGGAAATTGACGGCGCCGACTTTGGTGGCCTGCTCCCATTGCCATCAGCAAAAATTGCCGCACCATATCTGCCCCAGCTGCGGATATTATGCCGGCGAACAGGTGACATCGCCTCGGGAATAACCGTTAGGGCGGCTAATGCCCGGCATCACCTATAAAAATATGAATACCAATGACCGTGTTATCACTATCGCTCTTGATGTCATGGGCGCTGATGCCGGCCCGGGGTCGATTATTGAGGGCGGGGTCCTGGCGGCCCGGGAATTAGGCGATAAGATTCGCCTGGTTCTGGTCGGCAAAGATGAAATCATTCGCGATTTTGTCAAGGCTGTCCCCAATATGCCCTCAACCATCACCATCGAAAACGCCCCTCATGCCGTGGCCATGAGCGATAATGCCACGGAAGGTATTCGTAAGAAAACTTCTTCGATTGCCGTCGGTCTGGCCATGCATAAAGAGGGTCGGGCCGATGCTTTTGTCTCGCCGGGCAATACCGGCGCGGTGATGGCTTCCTCGCTTCTTATCCTCGGCCGGGTGGAAGGCATCGTGCGTCCCGCGATCGTCAGTTTTTTCCCCACCGTCAAGGGCTATCCCACTCTGGTGGTCGATGTCGGCGCCAATGTCGACTGCAAGCCGATTCATCTCTACCAGTTCGGGTTGATGGGCTCGGTTTATGCTTCCCTGATTTTCGGCCGCACCTCGCCCAAAATCGGGCTTCTTTCCATCGGCGAGGAACGCAGCAAGGGTAACGAGCAGGTCATACAGACCCGCGAATTATATGAAAATTCGGAACTCAATTTTATCGGCCATGTGGAAGGCCGCGATGTCCTGAACGGTATTGCCGATGTCGTGGTTTGCGACGGCTTCGTCGGCAATGTTCTTCTGAAATTCGCCGAATCGATCGAGGGCTTTCTGACCACCATGCTCCGCCGCCAGGTCGAAACGAATATTTTCTCCCGGGTCGGTGCCACCCTGATGCACCCCTTCTTAAAACGCCTGCGACGAACTTTCGATTATGCCGAGTACGGCGGCGCCCCGCTTTTGGGCATTAACGGTGTTTCTATCATATGTCATGGTTCCTCTTCGCCCCGCGCGATAAAAAATGCCATTCTGGCGGCTTTTAATATGGTTCGTCATCGTATCAGCGACAATATCAGGGAAGAACTCGTGTTAAGTAATGGGAAACAAAATGGCAGGGATGATACAAAGTCGAATAACCGGAATCGGATCGTTCGCACCCTCTCGTCGCTTGACGAACAGTGATTTCGAAAAAATGGTCGATACTTCCGGTGAGTGGATTCTCTCCCGCACCGGCATCGAGGAACGGCGTATTGCGTCCGACGATGAACCCCCATCATTAATGTGCCGCGAAGCCGGCCTGAAGGCGATGGAAATGGCCGGGGTTAAACCCGAAGAAATCGATTTTATTCTGATCGGAACCGTCACCCCCGATTACCGCGTCCCCTCACAAGCCACTATCGTCCAGAATAAATTGGGCCTGCATAATGCCGCCGGAATGGACCTCGTGGCCGCTTGCGCCGGATTCCTCTACGGCCTGGCCACGGCCGACGCCTTCATAAAAATAGGCCGCTACAAAAAAATCCTCGTCATTGGCGTCGAAAAATTATCTTCAATCACCGATTATACCGATCGCAACACCTGTGTCCTTTTCGGTGATGCCGCCGGTGCCGCCGTGGTGGAAGCCACCACCGAAGACCGGGGCATCATGGCCACCTATCTCAAATCTGACGGCCGCTATACCAAACTTTTATGGATTCCCGAAGGCGGAGCCGCCAAGCCCTTTCAGAATATCGAAAACGGCAAAGGGGATATTTTCCTGCATATGAACGGCAAGGAAGTCTTCAAACATGCCGTGCGCGAAATGGAATCCGCCTCGCGGATTGTCCTCAAACAGGCGGGCATAACCTCCGAACAGGTGCGCTGGATGATACCCCATCAGGCCAATCTCCGTATCATAGAATCCACCGCCAACCGCCTGGGCGTGCCCATGGAACGAGTCTATTTGAATATCGCCAAATACGGCAATACTTCCGCCGCCTCCGTACCTTTGGCTCTCGATGAAGCCTTCCGCGAAGGGAAAATAAAAGAGGGTGATTATATCCTCATGACCGCTTTCGGCGGCGGATTAACCTGGGCTTCGGCTCTGGTCAAATGGTAAAATAAACTTATGGAAAAAATCGCAATAGTTTTCCCCGGACAGGCTTCGCAATACGTCGGCATGGGCCGGGATCTTTATGAATCCGATGCCGCCGTCCGTGGATTATATGATATCGTCTCCCAGGCCATCGGCGAAGATATCGCCCGGTTATCCTTTGAAGGTCCGGCCGACAAATTAAAACAAACCCGTTTTACCCAGCCGGCCATTCTTCTGCATTCTCTGGCCGTGCTGACGGTTATGAAAGATTCCCTGCCTAAAGCGGTCCTGACCGCCGGCCATTCCCTGGGGGAATACGGCGCTTTGACACTGTCGGGAATATTGTCGCCGGAAGAGGCCCTCAAGGCGGTCGTAAAAAGAGCCTCCCTGATGGAAGAAGCCTGCCGCCGGGAACCGGGAACCATGGCCGCCATCATGGGCCTGGATGAGACCAAAATCGAAAATATCTGCCGCACCGCTTCGGCGGTGGGGGTGGTTGTCCCGGCCAATTTTAATTCCGGAAATCAAATCGTCATATCCGGATCCGTCAACGGTGTCAACGAGGCCTGCCGCTTATGCAAGGAAGCCGGTGCCAAAAGGGCCCTGGTGCTCGAGGTCGGCGGGGCGTTCCATTCTCCGCTGATGGCCCCGGCCCGCGATGGCATGGCGGCCTATCTGTCGGCCCTTAATTTCGCCAAACCGTTGATTCCCCTGGTTCCGAATGTCACCGCCCGCCCCGAAAGCGATCCGTCCCGACTGAAACAACTCCTGGTCGAGCAACTGACGGCTCCGGTTAAATGGTATCATACCATGAAAACTTTTGCCGCCGAAGGAATTGATACTTTAATTGAAATCGGCCCCGGCAAGGTTCTTACCGGACTGGCCAAACGGGAATTACCCGCGGCCACGATGATTAATGTTGACAAACGCGAAGATATTGAAAACTTTACGGCGACTTATATAAGTTAAGATATGGATTTTAAGGGAAAAACAGCCCTGGTAACCGGCTCGGCGCGCGGAATCGGCCGTACAATTGCCGAAAAACTGGCCGCAAGAGGCGCTAAGGTGGTTATCTCGGATGTGCTGATCGAGGCCGCCGAAGAAACCGCCGGCCAGTTGCGGCAACAGGGATTCGAAGCCGCGGCGTATAAAGCCGATGTCTCCAATGCCGAGGAAGTCAAGGCCCTCATCGACGCCGTGGTCGCCAAATTCGGCTCCCTGGATATCCTGGTCAACAATGCCGGCGTCACCCGGGATACGCTGCTTATGCGGATGTCGGAAAAAGATTGGGATCTGGTACTTGACATAAACCTAAAAGGCGCTTTCTTAATGACCCAGGCGGCGGCCCGAATAATGATGAAACAGCGTTACGGGCGGATCGTGAATATAACATCGGTCGTCGGTATCATGGGCAACGCCGGACAGGCCAATTATTCCGCCAGCAAGGCGGGCCTGATTGGCTTGACCAAAAGTTCCGCCAAAGAACTGGCCGGCCGAAATATCACGGTCAATGCCGTAGCCCCGGGTTTTATTGACACTGACATGACCCGGAAATTGCCGCCGGAGGTAATAGAAAACTTTATTAATGCCACGCCGTTGAAAAGATTCGGCGCCCCCGAAGATGTGGCCGAAGCGGTAGCCTTCCTGGCCTCCGATAGCGCATCTTATATAACCGGACAGGTGCTGGGCGTCAACGGCGGCATGCTGATGTGAAATTAAGATTAAAGGATAGTCAACCAAAAGGAGAAGACTATGGCAGCGGATATTGAACAGAAAGTCAAGGACATTATTGTGGAACAGCTCGGCGTTGATGCCGCCCAGGTGACCGAGTCCGCCAAGTTTGTTGAGGACCTTAGTGCCGATTCTTTGGATACGGTTGAATTGGTCATGGCCCTGGAAGAAGAATTCTCTCTGGAAATTCCCGATGAGGACGCTGAAAAGATTGCCTCCGTGGGAGACGCTATCAACTATATAAAAACCCACGCGAAATAGATGCACCGGGAATCCTTGATGGATCCAATCAGAGTCGTTGTCACCGGGATGGGGATCGTTACCCCTCTCGGGAACAACCTGGACGAATATTTTGGGAATTTAATAGACGGCAAAAGCGGCGTCGATATCGTCACTCGCTTCGACGCCACTAAATATGATACCCGGATTGCGGCCGAAGTAAAAAATTTCGATCCTTCCCGGTATCTTGATAAAAAAGCCGCACGCCGGATGGATTTGGTCGAGCAGTATGCCATCGCGGCCTCGCAGGATGCTCTTGACAACGCCGGCCTGAAGCCCGACATGGTCGATAAAGACCGGGCCGGGGTGATCATTGCCTCCGGGATCGGCGGCATCATGACCTTCGAAGACCAACACCAGAATTTGCTGGAAAGCGGCCCCGGACGCGTCTCGCCCTTCTTTATTCCCATGATGATAATCGATATGTGCGCCGGTCTGGTGGCCATGCGCTTTGATTTCCGCGGTCCGAATTACGCCACCGTTTCGGCCTGCGCCTCGTCGTCTCACGCGATTCTCGATGCCTACCATATTGTCCGGCGCGGCGAAGCCGATGTTATGGTTGTCGGCGGCGCCGAGTCGACCATTACCCCTACCTCCATGGCCGGATTTTGTTCCGCCAAGGCGATGAGTACGCGCAACGAGGAACCGACCCGGGCCTCACGGCCGTTTGACGCCGACCGCGACGGTTTTGTCATGGGTGAAGGCTCCGGTATATTAATTTTGGAGTCGCTGGAATCGGCCCGGAAGCGGGGCGCCAGGATTTATTGCGAGATAATCGGCGGTGGCATGACCTGCGACGCCCACCATATTACGGCCCCGGAACCGAATGGCCGCGGCGCCCGTCTGGCCATGACCAATGCCATGCGTTATGCCGGCCTTAAACCCGAAGATATCGATTATATCAACACCCACGGCACAGCCACGCCTCTGGGCGACATATCCGAAACCAAGGCCATCAAGGCGGTCATGGGCGAACAGGCTTATAAAATTCCGCTCAATTCCACCAAATCACTGGTGGGACATCTTCTCGGCGCCGCCGGTGCCATCGAATTGATTACCTCCGCGCTCGAATTGGGCGCCGGCAAATTGCATCCGACCATAAATCTCGACCATAACGACCCGGAATGCGATCTCGACTACGTTCCCCAAACCCCCCGGGATTATAAATTCAACACCTTTCTTTCCAATTCCTTCGGATTCGGCGGACACAATGTCACATTGGCGGCCCGAAGGTATACCGAATGATGTTTTTTGGCCGTGGCCTGGAAAGATTTTCTTAAGCGCATTTTCCCGTCTCCGTCGGCATCGGCTCCGGCGGAGCAGGCGGAGAGATTTTTTCAACACCTGCACTATCGTTTCCACAATGACCGGCTGCTTCAGGAGGCCCTCACCCATCGCTCGTATATTCGTGTCGTGGATTCCCAAAGCGTTTCCAACGAGCGTCTGGAATATCTGGGCGACTCGGTCCTGGGGTTGGTCGTGTCTGAATATCTTTATAAATCCTACCCCGCATACGCCGAAGGGGAATTGACCAAAACCAAGGCTCTCCTGGTCAACGAACAAACCCTTTCCCTGGTCGGAAAAAATTCCGGCCTGAACCGCTTTATACTTCTTTCGCCCGATGAAGAAGACGCCGGCGGCCGGGAGCGGCACTCCATTGTCTCCGATGCTCTCGAGGCGGTAATTGGGGCCATCTACCTCGACGGCGGGATCGAAGAAGCCCGGCGGTTTATAATCAGCACCATTATCCCCCATATCGGGGAGGTTCTCAACGATTCCAGCCAGCGCAATTTCAAAGGCGAACTCCTGGAGTATCTCCAGGCCCGCGGACGCGGGACGCCGTACTATGAAGTTGTCGAGGAATCCGGGCCCGACCACGCCAAGATGTTCAAAGTGGGGGTCATGACCGAAGGCAAAATGACCGGCGTCGGGGAGGGAGCCTCCAAGAAGGAAGCCGAACAGCGCGCCGCCGAAGTTTCATTGGGGGTTCTCACGGAAACCGACGCCAAGGAACCGAAAGAATCAGAAGAGAACGGGACTCCGCCCGGGCTGGCGTGAGGTTTTAGCCAATAATCGCAATATCACCCCTGGGCCATCACGCCCCGGCCTTTCTACTATCAATCGGTGTAAAATAACAACTCCGTAATTCATCTTATCTCCCGGCCGCGTCCTGTCTTCCAAATAAAGATTGACTTTCTTGATCCCAATATTATAACTTAATATTGATTTCACCTTTCTTGTATTATCGACGACGGTTATTCTGGTCACGGAGGTCAACTATGTGTATGAGTCTCCTTTCTCCGCGGCCTTCCTTTTCGGAGTTTAGTTATTACTCTATCCCGGAATAGGTGAAGAGACATTGTCATGAATTATTAACCCCGGTTTTGAAGATGCGAAATTGGAGGCCCCAATGAAAATCGCTAAATTAACGCCTGTCTTCGCCATGCTCCTGCCGCTCCTTCTATGTTTCGGCTGCGGCGATGACAAAAGCAATAACGGCTCGGACCCCATCCCCACCGAACTGGTGGATACCTGGTGGTATGAATCAGCCATTATCGACGAAGATCCTGTCGTCTCGTTTTCAGAGGTCGCCTGGAGTGAAACCGCCACGTCGGGCTCGGTGGCATTTACGGCCGACGGCGATTGGACGGCATCTGAGTATGCCGAAAGCATCACGCCGATATTTACTCAAGGCGGCACTTTTGAAGTGCATGGTAACACACTCGACTTTCGCACTACCATAAGAAACGGCGCGCCGCTGGATCCGGTCCATGAGTTTGAAATGGATTTCGATTTCTCCGATAATACTCTGATCCTGACTGCTACCGGTATCATTTTTGAAGATACTACAGTCGTCGTCATCATTTACTCAAGGGAAGATTGATTTGAGCTGTTTATGGAAAATTCAGGCAACGCTGCGTAAAAAGACAGGGAAAAGGGCCAGGGTATCGTTTGTTGACAATAATAATTCAACAATTTTTGGAATCAAGCGCCATTGCCTTTCAAATAAAGGAAAATCCGCCATGTCAATGAAAACAGGTAAGAACAAACGACTGCAGTTGATTAATTTGGCCGTGTTGTTAATTTTAATAGGCCTTTCCTCGGTTGCCTGGGGCAAAGTCGCCCCGGAAGACCTTCGTATCCCCGATGCCGACCATGCCCAGATTGTCACGCTCCATGACGGTTCGACTCTCACGGGACGCATTGTCAGTATCGAAGAGGATAAGGTAATTTTTTCATCACAGGTGGGCGAAGTAACCATTCTTATCGAAAAGATCGATAGCATCAAGGAGGTCGCCGCCTCTTCCTTTAAGAAGGGGAAATATTGGTTCCCCAATCCCAATCAGACGCGCCTGTATTTTGGACCTACCGGGCGGATGCTTAAGGCCGGGAAAGGGTATTTCTCCGACCTGTTGCTCTTTTTCCCCAGCGTGGCCTACGGTATCACCGACAATATCTCCATCGGCGGCGGCATTTCCCTTTTCCCGGGCGTCGATTTTAAAAATCAATTGTACTATCTTTTTCCCAGAATAGGCTATACCCCCAGCGAAAAATTATCCCTCGCCGGGAGTATTTTTATTCTCCGCCTGCCCAAATTCGACGACGATGACGACGATGAAGAAGACGAGGACGATTTGATCGACGAGCCCAAAGTGGCCGGGATTTTATTCGGGACAGCCACCTACGGCACGGAATCTCTTAGCCTGACGGGCGGTGTGGGCTATGGCTATGTCGATGACGATTTTGCCGATAAGCCGGCCGTCATAATCGGCGGCGAATGGCGCTTTTTCCGGCGCCTGTCCTTTGTTACCGAGAATTGGATTTTCCCCGGGGTGGAAAATCCACTAATATCCTATGGCTTCCGCTTTTTTGGCGAAAGCCTATCCGCCGATATCGGGCTCTTTACGCCGACCGGCGAGGATGCCGTCACTCCCGGCATCCCTCTGGTCAGTTTCACCTGGAATTTTTAAAGTCGAAATTGGCATTCGGAATATTCGGAATCTTCTATAATAGCGGCCCGACCACATCAGGTGGCGGGCCTTCTGGCAAAAATCGGCCAGGGATTAACCTATCTGTCAATGACCTGCGATGACTACCGGTTGACAAGCCCCCCTTTTTTTGTTTTATTCCCGCCAATATTGAATATTATCCACCACTTCGGGAGGTGCCATGAATTTCGCGGTATTGATTAAGCAAGTTCCGGAAATTGAACTGATAAAAGTCAACGAGGCCGCCAATAAAGTCGAACTTCCTTCCGGCCCCGGTATCGTCAATCCCTTCGATGAATACGCCGTCGAGGAGGCCCTTCGCCTCAAGGAAAAACATGGCGGGAAGGTTTCCGTCATTACTTATGGCTCCGACCGGGCCGAATCGGCTCTTCGCGCCTGTCTGGCTTTGGGCATTGACGAAGCCATCCTCATCAGCGACCCCGTTTTCGAGGGCTCCGATCCGCAGGGAGTCGGCCGCATCCTGGCCGCCGGCATCAAGAAACTGGGTCCGGTCGATGTTGTCTTCGCCGGCAAGCAGGCTGTCGATGACGACTCCGCCCAGGTCCCCGGGGCCGTGGCCGGTCTGCTCAATTTTCCCCAGGCCCTGTTCGTTAAAAAGGTGGAATCGGTCGCCGACGGCAAAGCCGTGGTCTGGCGGACCACCGAGGAAGGCTACGATGTGGTCGAATTGACTCTCCCGGCCGTGATCTCCGTGGTCAAGGAAATCAACGAGCCGCGCCTGCCCTCGCTAAAAGGCAAAATGAACGCCAAGAAGGCTCCCATAACCAAGTGGACCGCGGCCGATTTGGGGCTCGATGGTTCCGGAGTGGGGGCCAATTCTCTGACAAAGATCAACAAGGTCTCGCCCCCGCCGCCCAGGCAAAAAGGGGAGATGATCGAAGGCGCCACGCCGCAGGAAATCGCGGACAAATTATTCGACAAACTCAAAAAAGACCAGTTGTTATAGATATTTTGATGGCATCGTTGGGATTCTCGAGATGACTTGAAAACGGCCGACAGGAATGTCGGCCCCACCAATTGTGATTCAGGTTTTGGGGAATTGAATCTTGAATAACCCCATCCTTGGTCGGCCCGACATTCTTGTCGGGCTCTTGAATTTATGGCCAAAGAAGAGTTTAAAATTCGCAAACGACACTTGTCTCACTGGGAATATACTCATGGCATCTATTTTATAACTTTTCGCGTTAAAGTCGGCGATTTATCGACCGCAGAACGGTCAATTGTGCTCCGACATATAGTAGATGGTAGCATTGATTATTATGATCTCTTTGCCGCCGTTGTCATGCCGGATCACGTCCACATAATCCTTGGACCTCGAGAAAAATATATTCTAAGCCGTATCCTAAAGGGAATAAAGGGAGGCAGTGCCAGAAAGGTAAATATACAGAGGAATGCACGCGGCACATTATGGCAAGGAGAATCGTATGATCGCCTGATTAGAGACTATAATGATCTTATTGAAAAGGGCGAATACATATTGAATAATCCGGTCCGAAGAGGATTGACCACAAATCCCTGGGACTACAAGTTCACATATTTTAACGCCGACATTTTCTGACATCGCGTTGATAATGGCCGACAGGAATGTCGGCCCCACCGGTATTCATGGGTTCGTTTTAACAGGCCCGGCATTATTGTCGGGCTTTTTACTGAATTATAGATGGCCGACAGGAATGTCGGCCCCACCAATGTAGTTCAGGTTTTTAAAAACAGGTATTATGGAATAATATCTTGGATATGCTACTCCCAGTAGGTCCGGTATTATTGTCGGGCTTTTTACTGGTTAGGGAGCCGGTTTTAAGAGGGCGGAGTTCCCAATAGTATTCCGTGAAGTATGAAAGTGAAATAACCCCCAAATATTTTCGCCGAAACCGCCGATTATATAGATTGGCGGTTTTTTTATTGGGGAGATGATATGTCCGTGGGTCGATTTCATCGAAACGGAGCGACTTGTCGCTTTTTACTCTTTTTTCTATTCCTGCCCCTTGTGGTGTCGGCCGCGCCTGATAATTCCTTCCTGAATGATATTCGGGTCCTCTACCTTTATGAAAACCCGCAGCATATCGACTGGCCGATGGTCTATCATCTGGCTTTGGAGGAAGGATGCCAGGTGACCATTTTGACAGCCTCGGTCGGGGCGGCTTTTGAAAAAAACATCGGAAATATCCCCGAATATAATCTTCAGAGATTGAAACTCACACTGCCCCAGGTGACCTGGGCCTACCTGGATTCTGCCTACCGCTCGATTGCAGATTGGCGCCAGCCGGATATTATAATCATGTCCCAGGATTTCCAGAGCGAGGCCATGCAGGCTCTGGAAAGATACTGGCTTAGTCTCGCTTATCAGGAATCCGAGATTTTTCAAGTCCGCAAATTTTTCAAGCGCGATTTCTCAAGTCAAAATGGGACCATCCACGTTAATCAGGCCTACTATGTCGACCGCTTCGATACCGTTCTGTCCGAAATGGCCGCGCGCCTGATTGGCGATAAATATATCCCCGACCGCAACGCCTTGTATACCGCCTATCAATTGATTAAAACGCATCTTCCCCAGGAATCCGGCAAAGCCGGTTTTCTGACCGGTTTGGACAAATTCCGCCTGAAAAACCTGTCGCAAATCACGCTGGGTGACAGTTATACTCTGGGAAAGTTCAACGCCCTCATTGAAAGATACAAAGAGCAAATCGATTCGGTCAATCGCCAGTCCGGCCGGGAGCAATTAGAGTCGATGTTTTCGGCCATGAGTACCCTCGAAGAGATGACACGGTTGAACCCTTCGAAGCCATCAGCCGGCGATTCCACCCTGAATGCCTATATCTCGGAGCGAAAGAATCTTCTCTCGCCTCGGACTCTGTCTTTGACAGGTATTGAATATGTCGGGCGGCCGTTTATTCGTCGTACTCCCGAAGGCGACCGCTTTAAACTGATCGTCGATATTCGCAATAATGGTCCCTTATCGATCCTTTCCGGGTCGGTGAAAGTCCGGCCCTATTGGGAAGCCGGCGAAATCTATGTCGACGAAAGACTGATCGAAGTCCTGCCATATAAGGTTCTCACCCGCGAGTTTCCTCTCGATTTGCCGTCGGACAGACTGGAGACTTTGAAACCCGAATCGCTCCTGGTAACCGGCAAATTCCGTTACAATGACCATGTTTTTGAGCATACTGTTTACGCCGGAACCAAAGTGGTCTCGCCCCTGACCCTGACCCTTTTACCCGATTTTCTGGCCATAAAACCGTTCCCCGAGTTGCAGGTGGATAAAATCGTAACGCCCATCAGCATTTCCGCCGTTATCAATAAGCCCGCTTCCCGTGCCGCCCGGATTCGCATTAAAGTCGAGACCCCGCCCGGAATTATGGTCGGCGCCTTTGAAGAAAATGTCTCCTTGCCCGAAGGGATGACCTCCTATCAATTCAACCTGCCGCTGGTGGCGACCAAGAGTCTGCCCGTAGGCCGGGATTACATAATCGTAAGATTATTTGACGATGACAAAGTTCTGGCCGCCGATACCTGTTTGGCCGGAGTGGTCGACTTTCAGATAAGTAACAAAGTCAAAATAGCCTTGATTCCCGGCCGCGACCCGGCTCTGGAGGATTTCCTGACCATGGCCCAGGTCGAATATAAGGTGCTAAGCGATCGTTTTCTCCAGACCCGCGATATTAATTATTACGACGTGTTGGTCATTGGGAGCGGGGCCTTCACGGCCTATCCTTCCCTGGCTCGGATGGACCACAAATTGAAAAAATTCATGGAACGGGGCGGGACCATCCTGGTTTTCGGACAGGACGAGAACTGGCCGGTCGAAGAATTCCCCGTCTCTATTGATGGCGCCCGGAAGGGAATCAAGGCCGCTGAAATTGAAATAAAATCGCCGCAACACCCGCTTTTCGCCCAAACCCATAAACTGGATTTAACCCGCCTGAAAAGCGATGTGGACGCCGAATTCCCCTCTTTCCCGGCGGTCGTGTTCCCCGGCAAGGAAATTATTTCCAGCACGACCGGGGGGATACTATTGGCCGAGGCCCTGTTCGAGAAAGGCCGCCTTCTCTATTGCGGCCTGCCCCTGTCCGACATGATGCGGCATATCGACCGCGAAGCCTTCAGATTTTTGGCAAATCTTATTAACTATTCCGGCAAATAGCGTATATTCTTCCTTTCTGGGAACTGGCGATAGGGCCGGTCGTTTTATTTTTATATGCCGGAAACGAAAATTGTCCCCAAAGATCGCTTCGCGCGACTGAAAGTATATCTTAAGAGATACCGCCGCTATCTTATCTGGGGCGGGCTGTCGGTGATCCTGGCCAACGGCTTGATGCTGATTAATCCCTACCTGTTAAAACTGGCCTTTGACCTTCTGGAAAAGGGGGCGGCCCCGGCCGAGATCCTTCCTTTCGGGCTCTATATCCTCGGCCTGGCGGTTGTCGCGGGAGTGTTCCGCTTTATGATGCGCCGGACCATTATCTGGATGTCCCGCAAAATCGAATTCGACCTTCGTGCTGACATTTTTTCCCATCTCCTGTATCTGCCCCGCAGGTTCTATCACACCACCCGCACCGGCGATATCATGGCCCGGCTGACCAACGATATCGAGGCCGTGCGGATGATGACCGGCCCGGGAATAATGCACATCGCCAACGCCGCCGTCAGCGCCGTCGTCGCGGTCGGGTTTATGCTCTACCTTTCGCCCAAACTGACCCTGTTCTCGCTCTTGCCTTTGCCTTTTATGTCCTATGCCGTCAATCGCCTGGGCATGATGGTGCACCACCGCTTCTCCGCCATTCAGGAATATTTCTCGGTCCTGACCTCCCGCGCCCAGGAAAATCTGGCCGGTGTCAGAGTCGTTCGGGCCTATAATCAGGAAAACGCGGCTATCGATGATTTCGCCGGGCATAACAAAAAATATATCGAACTGAATGTCCGCATGATCAAGGTCCAGTCCCTCTTTTTTCCTCTCCTGATGATGCTGGCCGGTTCGGTCAACCTGGCCGTCCTTTATTTCGGCGGTGGGGAAGTCATCGATGGCTCCGTCACGCTGGGCACCCTGGTCGCCTTTTTTGCCTACCTGGCCATGCTTATCTGGCCCATGATCGCCATGGGCTGGGTCGTTTCTCTTTATCAGCGGGGGACTGCGTCCCTGGATCGCCTCAACGCTCTCCTGGCAGTCGCACCCGAGCCGGTGGCCGCAAATGGTGAGGGGATTAAAAAACCATTTTCTCAATCGATTGAATTCCGGCGCTTGAATTTCGCCTATAACGGCCAAAACACTCTGCATGACATCAACCTGAATATTAAAGCCGGAATGACCGTCGGCATCGTCGGCCCGACCGGTTCCGGCAAAACCACCCTGGCCGCCCTGGTGGCCCGGCTTTATCCTATTGCGCCCGGCAGCCTCTTTATCGACAACCATGATATCAACGACTGGAATATTAAATCCCTGCGCTCGCAAATAGGATTTGTTCCCCAGGAACCGTTCCTTTTCAGCGATACCATTGAAAACAATATCCTGTTCGGACAGGAAAATAACGATCCCGAACTGGTCAGGCGCTCGGCTCAAGCCGCGGCCATCGACCGCGAAATCGAGGAATTCCCCGACCGTTATCAGACTCTCCTGGGCGAACGGGGCATAACCCTTTCCGGAGGTCAAAAACAAAGACTGGCCCTGGCCCGGGCTTTGGCCGCCGACCCGCCCATTATCATTCTCGACGATGCCACCAGCGCTGTCGATACCCAGACCGAGCATATCATCAACGAGAATCTCCACCGGGAATTGCATAAGCGTACCGCCTTGATAATATCGCATCGCGTTTCGGCCGTGAAAGATGCCGGCCTGATTGTCTATATGGAAAAGGGGAGAATCGCCGAATCGGGAACGCACGAGGAACTTATGGCCCGCGACGGCCGCTATGCGGAATTGTACCGCGCCCAACTTCTGGAAGACGAACTGCGGAATATGTAAAAATGGCGAATAACAACTATCACGAAGAAGAAGCCCTGGGCAAAGCCTACGACAGCCGTCTCATGAAGCGGCTTTTACAGTACGCCCGGCCTTACCGCGGAGCCCTGGTCGGTTCTTTAATTCTTCTGGTTCTGGGCTCGGCCCTGGGGCTTTTGCTTCCGATACTCATCCAAATCGGCATAGATAATTACCTGGTCCACGGGGATATGTCCGGCCTGGCCCGCATCGCGCTTCTGTACGGAGCGGTTCTGATCGCCGTATTCGGCTTATCTTACTGGCAGTTGTATATCACCATGCTGGTGGGGCAAAAAGTGCAATACGATATCCGGATGCAGATTTTTTCCCACCTGCAAAAACTACACCTGCAGTTTTTCGACAGAAATCCCGTCGGCCGCCTGGTGACGCGCGTGACCAATGACGTCAATGTCCTCGATGAAATGTTTTCCTCCGGATTGGTTCAGATCGTCGGCGATCTGTTGACCGTGGTCGGGATAATTATCGCCATGCTCTACTATAACTGGCGGCTGGCCCTTATGACCTTCGCCGTTCTGCCGCTTCTGGTGGTGGCCACCATGATTTTTCGCCGCAAGGTGCGCGATGTCTACCGCGATGTTCGCACCCGCCTGGCCCGCCTCAACGCCTTCAATCAGGAACATGTGACCGGGATTGGCATAATCCAGATGTTCAACCGCCAGAGTAATGTTTTCCGCCGTTTCACCGAAATCAACGCCGACCTGCGCCAGGCCAATCTCAAGGGGATTTATTATTACGCCGCCTTTTTCCCGGCCGTGGAAATAATCAGCGCCGTCTCTATCGCCGTCCTTCTTTATTACGGCACCGGCGAAATCGCCGCTTCGGCTTTGACCTTCGGCGAATTGGTGGCCTTTATCCAACTGGTACAGAGGTTTTATAACCCTATCCGCGACCTGGCGGAAAAATATAACATCCTGCAGGCCTCGATGGCTTCCTCGGAGCGGATTTTCAAACTGCTCGATACCCCGCCGGCCATGACCGATTCGGTGGCGCCCCCGGCAACCGAACGGTTCAGAGGTGAAATCGTTTTCGATAAGGTCTGGTTTGCCTATGAAGCCGAAGACTACGTTCTCAAGGATGTTTCTTTCACTGTCAAGCCCGGCGAAAAGGTCGCCATCGTCGGGGCCACCGGCGCCGGGAAAACCTCGCTTTTGTCGCTGCTTCTGCGTTTTTATGAATTCCAGAAGGGGAATATCACTCTCGATGGCGTCGATATCCGGCACATTCCCACGCCGGTTTTAAGAAAACAGATGGGCCTGGTCCTGCAGGATGTCTTCATCTTTTCCGGCGACTATGCCGGCAATATCCGCCTGGGCAACGAAAATATCGGTGAAGAGCAAATCAAAAACGCCCTGCGCAAAGTAAACCTGTATGATTTCGTGATGGAGAAAGAGGGAGGTCTCTCGGCCGAAGTCCGCGAACGGGGCGAGACCCTTTCCACCGGCCAGAAGCAACTTCTCTCATTCGCCCGGGCACTGGCCTATGATCCGCGTATCCTTATTCTTGACGAGGCCACCAGTTCCGTCGACACGGCCACCGAGCAGATGATTCAATCGGCGCTGGAAGTCCTCCTCGAGAATCGGACCGCGCTTATTATCGCCCACCGCCTTTCCACCATCGAAAAAGCCGATAAGATAATCGTCATGCATCACGGGCAGGTACGGGAAATAGGCACTCATCATGAACTTCTGGAACAGAAGGGCATATATTATCGACTCTACCTGATGCAATTTCGTCAGGAACAGATAAAGGCGGCTATGTAAATGGGACTATCAAAAAGAGAAATAAAATTTTTCGGCGATTTCACCAGGCGGGCGGCCATCGACGCCGGGCAACTTCTAAAAAGTCTCTCGGGCAAATTACACCGGATAGATTATAAGGGACGTGTCAACCTGGTCACCGAAGCCGACTTGGCCTCGGAAGCGCTGGTGGTCGGCCTTATCCGGGAACAATTCCCGAAGCATGACGTACTGGCCGAAGAGAAGACTTCGGTTGAGAACGGCTCGGACTTCAAGTGGATAATCGACCCTCTCGACGGTACCACCAATTACGCCCACGGTTTTCCCGTGTACTGTGTTTCCCTTGCCCTGGAATATAAGGGCCGGGTGGCGGTCGGGGTTGTCTACAATCCGGTTCTGGATGAGTTATTTCATGCCGTCAAAGGCGGCGGGGCCTTTCTTAACCGGAATAAGATCCATGTCTCCTCCGAAAGGAAATTGGAACGCGCTCTTCTGGCCACGGGGTTTCCCTATGATATCGCCACCTCGCGCGATAATAATCTCGACTATTTCCGCCGCTTTGCTCCCCGAGTTCGGGGCATTCGCCGCGCCGGTTCCGCGGCCCTGGATTTATGCTATCTGGCCTGCGGACGGTTCGACGGATTCTGGGAATTGAAACTGTCTCCCTGGGATTCGGCCGCGGCCGCGTTGATGGTGACCGAAGCCGGGGGAAAGGTGACGGATTTTAAGGGCCGGAAATATTCCATTTATGATAAGTACCTCCTGGCCACGAACGGCGATATCCATAGGCAGATGATTCGAGTTCTGGGTGGGAAGTGACTGATTCTTCGAAATCCAATTTATTTTTCAGGCGGGTCGTGTTAATCAAATTGCACTCGCATAATTTAACGGTTATTAATTCCTAATTAATATCCGCCAGAAACTCCTCCACCAGCCGATTGAATTTATCCCGCCGGGTGATGAAGAAAAAATGATTTTCGTCTTCAAACAGAAAATATTTCGCCTTGCGAAAGTGATTGGCCCAGGATTTATCGAAATCCATCCCCAGCGATAATCCCCCCTCCATAATGAAAATGGGGAAATCCTCCCAGATCGGCGTTTCCTGTGGCGGGTACTTGGCCGTGAATTCCGCCGCCCCCGCCACCGATTTGAACATCCAGCGTAAATCGCTTTGCCGAAACGGCTCCAATATCAATTCCCGGTCTTCCTGGCTAACCTCTTCGCCGATTAACGCGGTGTACCAGTCCTCCGTCTCAAATACGAGCGATTCATGCGGCAGGGACAGCATCCTGTCCGCGAATTTCACCCTGCCCTCCACCACGCTTTTCAATCCCTGATAAGTGCAGTCAACAAATACGATCCCTTTCAAAAACGAACTGGATAGGGATAATCTCAAAATTTCCGGTAGAATATTGCTCGCAAAACTATGGCCGACCGCTACATAAGGTTTCCCCACGATACTTTCCATCAGTCCGACAATCGCCTCGGCATCGAGCCGCGGCGCCCAGACCGGGTCGACGTCTTTAGAGCTTCTGCCATGGCCGAACAGGTCTACCGTGATTACCTCATAATTGTCCCGAAAATGGGCGCATTGATGTTTCCAAATCCGCCCCTGGCCCATGAGTCCGTGAATGAACAAGAGGGCCCTGGATCCGGAACCCTCGCTCTCCCAATATAATTTCAGACCCTGAAAATCGTAATACGGCATTTGACCTGTCGAAATAGTTATAATTGTCTAAATTATTAACTTAATCCAAATCTCCCTGTCAACAGTTTAATATTTGCCCCGTATTCTATTAGTTGATTTTTCCGGCCAACATATGTTAATTCCGTCGGGATAGTCAGCAACCTTACAGATCAGGAGAAATCGCTTGCATAAACCCCTCATGGTTTCCACATCCGGCATTCGCGGAGTGGTCGGCCCGATACTTAATCCGGTGGTCGTGGCCCGCTACGCGGCCGCCTTTGGGACCTCCCTGAAAAAGGGCAAAGTTGTCGTGGGCCGCGACAGCCGCCCCTCGGGTATTCTCTTAAAAGAGACCGTGATCGCCGCCCTGCGGGCGGTGGGACGCGATGTCATCGATATCGGTCTGGTGCCCACCCCCACGGTTGAAATTGCCGTCACCGGCCTTAAAGCCGCCGGCGGTATCTGCCTGACCGCCAGCCATAACCCGGCCGAGTGGAATGCCCTTAAATTTTTCGGAAAAACCGGCGAGTTTATCGACAAACCAACCCTCGAAAAGATTAAGGTCATTGAAAAGGAAGGCCGATTCGCCTTTGTGCCCCATAATAAATTAGGGAAACTTTCTCTCGATTCCTCCTGGATCGAGCGGCATATTGCCGAGGTCTTACGCCTTAAAATAATCAACCGCCCTGCCGTCAAAAAGGCTCGTCTGAAGGTGGTAGTCGATGCCATCAACGGGGCCGGGTCTTTCGCCCTCCCGGAATTGTTGGAAAAACTCGGCGTTCGAGTCATACGCGTTAACTGCAAGGGCGACGGCGACTTCACTCATGAGCCAGAACCTGTCCCGCACAATCTGGCCCAATTATCCCGAGCCGTCACAAAGTATAAAGCCCATCTGGGTATGGCCTGCGACCCCGATGCCGACCGGCTGGCCCTGGTTGACGAAAAAGGGCACCCTATCGGCGAAGAACTGACTCTGGCCCTGGCGGTCAAATTTGTCTTAGCCAAGAGGCGCGGTAATGTCGTAGTCAATTTATCCACCTCCCGGGTCACCGAAGATGAAGCCCAATTGGCCGGAGAAAAAATATTTTACACTCCGGTGGGCGAGGCCAATGTTATCGCGGGTATAAGGAAACATAAGGCTGTCATTGGCGGCGAAGGCAACGGCGGGGTAATATATCCCGGATTCCATGCCGGCCGCGATGCCCTGGTCGGGGCGGCTATGATTGTCTCGCTTCTGGCCGAGGGTCGCGTGACACTCTCGCAGGCGGCCGGATCGATTGCCGAATATTTTAACATAAAATCGAAAGCGGCCCTGCCCGGCGATTTCGATAAAAAGATTGGGAATTTGGAAAAAGTCGCCCAAAGTATTTTCCCCGATCTGCGGATAGATCGTCGCGACGGCTTGAGGTTCGATTTTTCCCGGGGATGGTTCCAGGTAAGAAAATCCAACACGGAACCGATATATCGTCTAATAGTGGAAACCGACGATAAAAGATTATCATCGGGTTTGAAGAAAGAAATTGAAGCATTATTGAAATAAAGGTCTAATATGTGTGGCATAGTGGGTTATGTCGGTCATCGCCAGGCTCTTCCCATCCTCATCGAGGGCCTGAAACGTCTGGAATATCGCGGTTACGATTCGGCCGGAATTGTCCTGGCCGAAAACGGGGAACTTCGGGCCGAAAAATCGGCCGGAAAAATCAAGGTTCTGGAAGAGCGCCTGCGAGGGAAGACCTTCAATTCCGGGCACGGCATCGCCCATACCCGCTGGGCCACTCATGGCGAACCGACCGATATCAACGCCCATCCCCATCTGGATACCAAAGGCGAAATCGCCCTGGTGCATAACGGCATTATCGAAAACTACCGCACTCTTCGCGAATTCCTGAAACAACGGGGCCATAATATCATCACCGACACCGATACCGAAATTCTGGTGCACCTTATCCGCGAGTATTACGACGGCAACCTGACCGAAGCGGTTCGCACCGCATTGTCGCAGGTCGAAGGTACCTACGGTATCGCCGTGATGACCTCGTATGAACCGGGTGTGATCGTGGCCGCCCGCCACGGTTCGCCCCTGGTCCTGGGAATCGGCGATGACGAAAATTTCGTGGCCTCCGATGTCTCCGCTATCCTGGCCTATACCAAGCGGGCCATTTATCTGGAGGAGCAGGAGATCGCCACGGTTCGTCGCGATGACTACGAAATTTCCACCATCGATAAAATTCGCCGCGATCCCAAGGTGGAAGAAATCTCGTGGACACTGGATGAAATCGAAAAGGGCGGCTATACCCATTTCATGCTCAAGGAAATCCACGAGCAACCGCAATCGTTGCGGAACGCCATCCGGGTGAGAATGAATTTCGAGGAAGGCGTTCCCCGCTTGAACGGCCTTAACCTTCAGTACGAGGAACTCCAGAAGGTCGAGCGGATTATTATCAGCGCCTGCGGAACCAGTTGGCATGCCGGGCTTATCGGCGAATATCTCATCGAGGAACTGGCGCGGGTGCCGGTGGAGGTGGAGTACGCCTCGGAATTTCGCTATCGCTCGCCCATCATCCAGCCGGGAACGCTCATGTTCGTCATCAGCCAGTCGGGCGAAACCCAGGATACGCTCATGGCCCTGCGCGAAGCCAAAAAGCAGGGGGTGACGGTCCTGGGGATATGCAACGTGGTCGGCTCGACCATCGCCCGTGAAACCGACGGCGGTGTCTATCTTCACGCCGGACCGGAAATCGGGGTGGCCTCGACCAAGGCGTTCACCTCGCAGGTGACCCTCCTGTCCCTGATCGCTCTTCTTCTGGCGCGACAGAGAAATCTTTCCGCCCAGGAAGGGATCGAGTTTTTGCAATGCCTCGACGCTATCCCGTCGCAGGTGGAGAAAATTCTTCGCAATGAAGACCAGATAAAAGATATCGCTGCGCAGTTCGCCCACAAGAACAACGCCCTGTTCCTGGGCCGGGGGGTAAATTTCCCGACCGCTCTGGAAGGGGCCCTGAAACTGAAAGAAATTTCGTACATCCATGCCGAGGGATACCCCGCGGCCGAGATGAAACACGGGCCGATTGCGCTTATCGACGAGAACATGCCGGTGGTGGTCATTGCCACCAAGGACCCGATTTACGACAAGATCGTCTCCAACATCGAGGAAGTCCGGGCCCGCAACGGCAAGGTAATAGCCATCGCCACCGAGGGCGACGAAGATATCCGCAAGAAGGCCAACCATGTCATATATGTACCCAGCACGCATCGGTTGTTGACCCCGCTTATGGCGATTATTCCTCTGCAGTTGATGGCCTATCATATCGCCGTCATGCGGGGATGCGATGTCGACCAGCCGCGCAACCTGGCCAAGAGCGTGACGGTGGAGTAGGCGGTTTCATATAGCATCATATGGCCCGGCTATTCAGCCGGGCCTTTTTGTTTTGTGCATGATTTGTGGGGGGCTCATTTAATAAATTCGCTGTAATCATATGGGGGATAAATTTGTGCCATGAGTTGGGTTCGTTCCGAAATATTTTGGACGCCGTTACACACCGCCCCAGGTCCCCTGCCAAGACTCCTCGAAGTAAAGAGGCAGCATCGCAGGGATGCTGCCCTACGAGAGATTTCAAACCATCATCAAAATGGGTTCGTTTCAACACAGTTTTCCCCCTTTTCCCCGATCAAGTCGGGGACAAGCCCCTGATCAAGTTGGGGACAAGTTTTGGTGGGTTTCCCCGGAAGCGGAATATCGGCATACGGTTAGAAGAAATTTTAATCAGTGCAAATTTCATGATCATAAATTCGGTTTCAGGGGCGGCCATAAATATCGCCTCTATATAGGGGGGCGGTGTCAAATCACCATTGAATTGGTAGTGAAAATGCGGCGGGGGGAAATTAACTGGGGAACAAATATTCGCCTATCATTTTTAAGTATAATATTGATGAATATGTGTAAATAATAGATATTTATCGTCAGGGCATGATATGCGTAACATAATAGTAATTGTCATAAGTATAATTCCTTTGCTGCCTGGATTAGTCGAAAGCGGCGAAAATCCCTTATATTTAGTTTATGGGCAACCGACTTGGGATATTGGTTCTAATCAACCATTTCCCGTCGAAATATATTTATTTGATACTGCGGATCAGGTTCTGCTGCGGGTATGGAGGAATCCTGACAGTTCGAACTATATATGGTCGATAAGATTATTCTACTCGGAACACTTGATTGAAGTGACATCCGGAAGATATAGCATTGAGGGGATTACATACTTGCCAATGAGATTACCGCTAAAACCGTCAGAGTTTAAATGGCTCCGTGAGCAAAATATCATTTCGCATCATCTATATATTACGAAAGACAATCGAAGGGTTCTTGAAATGCGATTGGGTGATGAATCGAACCGTGATAAGATTTATTCCGAATATTGGGATGTTGAGAAAGAGATTGTAATGAGTTTTAGTAAGGATACCGAAAAAGAGATCAGATTGGCTGGGATTACGGCTTCGCGTACGCCAAATAGCGATATTATTCCCTGTCACCTTGATAATGAGAATTGTTTTATATGCAAAGCAACTGATTATTACTTTGAAGAGAATAGGCTTCCTGATATATTAGAGAGACTCGAAGCTCTTTATGGTTGGAATATAATTGCCAACGAACCCGGTTACAGAGCGTTTTTATCAAATCCATACAGCAAAGACATTCTTGTAAGAAATCTATTACTATATGACAAGAATAACGATAAGTGGCATTCCATTTTTATTCCGGGGACAGAGACTTCCCTAAGGATCGTAAATGGCAGGCTTGTCGGAACGCTTGCTTATGCGAATTCCAAGACAGACTATAGGATACGAAGCGGCTATCCATCAATATTTACTGATAGTGCCATTATAATTAGCCCTACAGAGGGGAGCTATGATATCTTCCAACTGGGAAAAGACAATGAGATACTGCTCATAGATAATATGGATATTTATTATCGATTGGGAGAAGAGTTATATAAGGCCCAAATAGAAGGGAATAACTTGATTGATCCCACTCTCCTGATCCGGGATCCAAAAATCAAGCACGTTCATTGGGCATTCCGGACGATAGTGAATAGAATTAAGTGAATTGAATTCGCCCTGGTGGCCCACTCCCGCGCTTCGCGGGGTGGGTTCACGGTGCAAAACCGTCAGGCGTGATCAGCATGTCGACTTTCCCCTCATACCAACCGCAACTTGACCAGGGATAATCTCCTGCCGAAGCCGCCAGGCCTTTTTTGACAGGATTATTATGACAATAGTTGATTTTTTCTATTACGCTTTCCCTATCCCTGCAATTGTGATCATAGCATCGTCTTTGCCAGCAGGCGTATTTTGCGAGGCCATTTCGATTTATTCTAAGTCTATTCAGAATTGAATAGTCCCGCGATTTCCAATTATTCAATATTTCTGTCGCCGTTCTCGATTTTAAATCTCCTATAATTCGGCCAAGATCCAATTTTTCAGGCGTTTGTATTAAGAGATGAACATGATCGGGCATGACTACATAGGCTAAAAGCAAATAACCGTATTTCGCCCGATTTTTCTCGAGATTCGCCGCAAAGCAATTTCTGGCAGAGTCAGAATTTAGTAGCGGCAGATGGTGATAACAGGCGAAAGTAATAAAGCGAACAGAACAAGGATCATTGTAATGTTTTAATTTTGGCATGACTTTTCTCCGACCCCACCCCGCGAAGCGCGGGAGTGGGCCACCTTTATTGGTTGCCGGGCCATAGAATATTTAATGACTGACAAAGCCTGTCAGTCGATTTTGGAATTGCTGAACGGCTCGTAGAAGATTGTGGAATGGCTTTCTGCAAAAAGCGATTTTCCTACACCCCCGCAATTTCACTATTAAATCGATGGTGATTTGACAGGGTGGCCCCTATATAGGAAGTCTATATGTTTATAGCACCGTTGATATCATTATTAAAAATCCCCCAAGCGCATGAATCAATTGCTCTTGGCGCGGAAAATGTGAAAATTTGGCATAAAAAAATGGAAGGAACGAACCCATTTGGGGGCGTCGCCCCTTTCAATAAATTGATTCAGGGAAGAGACTATAGATTATGACACCTTAAAAATAACAAAACGAACCCATTTGAAAGGTTACTCCGGGGCAGGCGGGGAGAGGTTGTCCCAAAAGTGCCAATGTTCCGTCAGTTCCTGTCCCCGACTCAGTCGGGGATGTGAACTGACGGTAATAAGATATGTTGATATTTAATAACTTACGGTCAGGTCACAATTCCGCCTGGGGCGAAATCAGGACCTGACCGAACACTGCGATTCCTCGAAAAGGTACTTATGGGACAGCCTCGGAACGCCTGCCGCCCACGGAATGAGGAACGATGTCGGGTTTCTCGCGTCCCGCGTCGCGCGGGACTCTCGGAACACCGACCTACGCGGGATGGGGCATTGTGCTGTCGGTTCCGCTTTCCAAAGTGCTCAAGAACCCATAGCCCCGCTCGGAGCGGGGTGGGCCACCAGGGCATGGAATAAGAATAAAGTCCCGACCCCCAAAGGTGATCGGCTGTCAATTCGGGGCCGATGTGGACATCGGCCCCGCACGAAGTGCAGTTGATTCAAAAAGAGAATTTTGCCGGAAATGTTTTTAGTTGGTGTTCAATCGTTTATAACCCACCCGCCTCGGCCGCTTCGCGGCTCTTGCCGGATGGGGCACCAGGTTCGAGAGTGTTTTTAACCCACCCTACGGGTGGGCTACCGGATCTGGATTCCAGCCTTCGCTGGAATGACAACCAATGGACTTATATGTAAAGTCCAGAAACCGCCTTCTTCCACGAAGGATCTAAATCCCGCTCAATAAGACAAGTTTCACAGCAAGGGGCAACGCCCTCCCCTTTCCCCTTTTCTCTGAACTTTGTTTTTCGTACATTCGTCAATAAGGCAGAAATCAAAATCGGCGGGTCGACCATAGACCGCTGTCAAAAGATAAGGGCAGGGCAGGAGGTATCTGTGGGAAGTAAAAGTGGAAAATTGAATCGTCGGGAGTTTTTGACGCATTCCCTGACTGGTCTGGCCGGGGCGGGTCTGGCCGGCGTGACGGGCGGAAAATTATTCGCGCAGGAGTTTACTCCCAAAGCCGACACCGAGATGCATCGCAAGGAAATAATCCAGCGCACCCTCGGCCGCACCGGGCTTAAAATCCCTATCGTCAGTATGGGCGTCATGAATGCCAGCATCCCCAATATCATACAACAATCGTACGAAAAAGGGATCCGTCTGTTCGACACCGCCGCCGTATACCAGAACGGGCGTAACGAAACAATGGTCGGCGATGTTGTCAAAAAGATGGGGATTCGCGATAAGGTCACTATTATCACCAAGGAAATGACTCCCGAAAACCGCAATGGAAGCGAAAGAAAAATGCGGGACGATTTGATTGCCGGGCTCGAAGCCTCCCTGAAGCGACTTCAAACCGACTATGTCGATATTCTCTGCATTCACAGTTGTTCCACGGCCGAGGATGTCAATCATCCCGGGTTCAACGAGGGAATGCAGATTTTAAAAGACCGCAAACTGATTCGTTTCAGCGGGGTGACCTCGCACCAGGGGCAACCGCCGGTGTTAAACGCCATTGCCGAGAGTGGCGCTTACGATGTCGCCATCATCGCTTTCAATTTCGCCCTGGCCGATTATCCGGAATTATTTACGGCCATGGATAAGGCGGCGGCGGCCGGGGTGGGCCTGATTGCCATGAAGACCCAGGCCGGCGGGGAATGGTGGAAATATGTCCATAACGAGGAACTGGGCGAAGTCAATCAGACGGCCTCGCTCAAGTGGGCGCTCCAGTATAAGCAGATTGCCACGGCCATTCCCGGCCATGTCACCGCCGAGCAGTTGGAGCAGAATTTTTCGGTGGCGTATGATTTCGCTTATACCGAAGACGAGAAGAAATACTTGAAGAGCAAGAATGTTACGCTGGGGATGAATTTCTGCCGTCAGTGCCGGTCCTGTCTGGCTTCGTGCCCGAAGGGAGTGGATATTCCCTCGCTCATGCGGGTCCATATGTACGCGGCCCAGTATCGCAATTTCGACATGGCGAGATATACGTACGATACGCTGCCTTCGCATAAGAGTCTGGCGCAATGCCGGAATTGCGGGAGTTGCACGGCGCAGTGCGCTTTTAACAGGGATATCGACGGCCGGATACAGGAATTGAAGTTGATTTACGCGTAAGGGGGGGGTGTTGCGATAGGAATTACTGCAAATTAGGCGTCGTTTTTGGATATATCGAATTATATCCCACCGCAAGCGGTGGAGCACTAGGGCGGAAGATGCTGAAGCATTCGCTTCAGCACTCCAAGGTCGAGAATCCACCCCCCCGAAAGGTGGGCCACTTCTGTTCGGTGATTGGCCGAATATAAAAATAAGGACGAGAGTCCCGACCCCTAAAGGGGATCGGCCACCGGACTGACAGTAAGTTCATGGTAGACATCCTCGTTTGGAAAAAGAACCCACCCTAAAGGGTGGGCCACCCGCCCGATTTTTTTGGAATAACACCGCATTTCCTGGCCGCTTCGCGCCCTCGGAACACCGACCCTTGAATTCTGTAATACCTGCCCGGTCAGCCTCGGAACCAGCCTGATTTCGCAACGTCCGTCATGATCGCCTCGACCTCGATTTCGACCAGCATGTCCTTGTCCACCAGGCGGCTGACCTCGACCATGGTACAGGCCGGAAAGATGCCTTCGAAAAATTCCCGATGCGCCTTACCGATCTGTTCCCAGTGGGAAATATCGGTCGCGAAGATCCGGGTGCGGATGACATCCTTAAGCGAGGCCCCGGCCTCGTTCAGGGCTTTCTCGATTTTTGCCAGGGCAAAGGAGGTCTGCTGATAGGGGTCACCCGGGCCGACTATTTCGCCGGATTGGTCGACGGCGGTTGTCCCGGCGACAGCGATAAAATTGCCGATGCAGACCGCTCGCGAATAGGCCACCAGGGGCTCCCATTTGGATCCGGAAAAGATATTTTTGCGCATAGCCTGATACCTCCGAATATATAAACTACAATTTTATTCCTTTTACGGTCTCTTCATCAAGCCTTATCAAAACTATCCGATATAAAAGGAAAGGCAATGAAACAAAAGGGCTTATAAAAGAAGAGAAAATTCATGGCGGGCCGCAAGACAAAACGTCGTCTCGACGAAATCCTTATCGCCGAAGGGCTTATAACCGAAGCGCAGATACTTGAAGCGCTCAAGGGCCAGAAGGCCGAGGGGGGGCGGTTCGGCTCCCAGTTGCTATATTTGGGGTATATCGATGAGCCCACTTTGGTCCAAGCCCTGGCCAAGCAGGGCGAATGCGAGGGGGTGGTCCTGTCAAAATTGGAAATCCCCGATATTATCATAAAAATGATACCCAAAAAAGTAGCCATTGCCCGGCGGGCCGTCCCTTTCGATTACGATATCGAAAATAATATCCTCAAAATAGCCTGCCATGTTCCCGGCGACGAGGATGTCATAAATGAATTACGCTTCGTCACCCGCGGCAAGAACATAAAGTTATACGTGGCGGTGGAAGCGGTTATCAACACGGCCATAGCCAAATATTATATGGGCAAAAATCTCGACCCGGGCACGGAACTTTTGATTGACCTGCCCGATGAACTGACCGATACCGCCCGTATCGAAATAAAAAACATTAAGGCCATTAAGTCCAGGCTGCCCGACAACGCCCAGCATATTTTGATAATCACGGATGAATCCGATGCGGCCGGTCATCTCAAGGCCATGCTGGAACAGGACAGTGTCCGGGTGGAGACCGCCGGTTCAATCCAGAAAGCCCTGGATCTGGTTTCGGAACAGGTATACGAAACCGTCTTCGCGCATCGCACCATCACCAATAAGCCCGAGGAATTCCATGACCGGGTACGCCGGATTTCGCCGGGGACTTCAGTTCGCTGGTACAGCCTGGTATCGGAACTTCTTTTTCCCGGGGATGAGGGCGATGAAGACAATCTCCTGTTGAAAAACCTGGAACTATTTACCTCGCTTTTGACTTCGCAGGCCATGCTTCCCCACAATTTCGGTGCCCGGGTGGGGCAGTACAGCCGTCGTCTCTGCCGGAAACTCAAAATCCCGGCCGTCGAGCAGATGCTAATCGTCAATGCCGGCTATATAAACGACCTGGCCCGGTATTATTACAGCACCGACGAAATCGCCGACAGCCGCCAGTATATCCCCCTGACCATCAAACTTCTCCGGTCGTTGAATTACAGTTCGGCCGTGGTGGATATTCTCAAGTCGATGTACATGACCATCGAAGGCAAATATGCCCGGCAACTACCCCTGGAAATTCTGGGGGGAAATATTCTCACCATTGTCAGTGTTTTCTGCGACCATATTGCGCCGGGGGAGAGGCTTTCGCTGGATAAACTGGAAAGTCTCAAAAAGGTACTGCGCGAAAAGTCGGGCAAGATTTTCTTCACGGAAGTGGTCGAGGCCTTTATCGAAATGCTTCAGGACGAGATACTCGACCAGCACGGCGCCCAGCCCGAGGTCCAGGTCATGATTTTCGCGGAGGATCTTCTGGTATTGCAGCCATTGACCATGCGTTTGAAAAACGAAGGATTCCGCACCATTTCGCACGGCGATGAGGGCTCCGTTCTGGAGTTGTACCGCCGTTCCGAACCGGACATGATGATCCTGGTCATGCCCGGCAATCCCGATCGAATTCAGACTTTCGTGGATAGTCTGGAAAAAGGCGGGATCGCTTTCGACCGGACGCCGACCTTTCTTCTGACCACGGCTTATTCCATTGCCGCCCTGACCAAACTTCTGGAACGGGGTATCGAGGATGTCATCGCCATGGACGACAATCTCGATCTTCTGTTCACCAAAATCAAAAAATTGCAGATCCGGCTGGCCCGCTTTAAAGCGGGGCGCGAAGCCGAAGATAAGCCGACCGGTGCCGCCGGGCGGCTGTCCGATATGAGCCTGATAGATTTGCTCCAGGCCCTGGGGCCCAGCCGTAAGACCGCCCGGATAACGGTGCAACCTCCGGGAAGGAATAGTTCGCCTTTGATCATGTTTCTCGACCAGGGGAATATAGTCTATGCCGAGTTGAGCGTCCTGACCGGTCCCCAGGCCGTACACGAGGGCCTGACCTGGCACGAAGGCACCTGGAGAATAGATCCCATATCACACGAGCAGTTGCCGTCGCCGAACACCCACGAATCCAATGAGGCGATTCTCATGGAGGGATGCCGTCTGATGGACGAGAAAACCAGGGTGACGTAAGGGATAATTGAAGGCCGGGCGTCGGAATAAAATTCTTCCGTTCATCAGGGTGCACAGGTGTGCGCCTTCGCTTTTTTATTGGATCTTCCGCAACAGGGGGTGAAACCCCCAGACCCAGACAAAGGCCGAAGCAAAAGCGATCGCGGTGCCGATCGTTATCCCCAGGGTGGGATAGGTGTAATGAACCGTCAGGGCGTAGATGACGATGTTCGAGGATGAAAATATCATGACTTTTCCGGTGGCCTGGGCAAAGGCCGGGGATTGGGTCAGGGACAGAATCATCATGGTGGAAAACAGTACCGAAGGGAAACTGGCCACCAGACCGGTCCAGTACGGCCCGGTCAGGGAAGCCACGACCACGGTCAGAGCCACCACCGAACCGGCGAAAACGGCCCTGATGGTCAACTGGCCCAGTGAATAACGGCGACCGTTTTTTGCCACCGCCGGAATTTTAAACCCGTATTCCAGTATCAGAAAGGAAATAATGGCGGTAATTATATAAAGCGGCAAGGTGATGTTCCAGTCGGTCAGGGGGAATTGTCCCGCCAGAAAAATCAGGATAAACCAGGTCGCCAGAGAAGTGACGGCCGCGGTGGTCACGCCCCATCTTAAGACGACGATAAAGACGAAAAGAAAGAGGGTATTGATACTCATCCCGATCGGCGTGGCCCGGGTGGTTTCGGCCGCGAAAAGCGAGTCGCGGGTCAGGGCAATAAATATCAGGGAGACAAGAATATTCGAGGGAAGATTGGCCAGGAGGCCGCCAATTTTGGTGCCGAACTTTTCGGCCAGGACGGTGGCCGTAGTGATGGCCACGCCGGCCACAAAGAACGAAACGGCCACCTTAAGCCAGAATATTGAATCCATTGGTTTCTATACGCCCTAAAAGGGGCGAGTATAAACAGGTTTATCGGCCGTGTCAAGACCCGGCGGCAAGGATTGGTTTCAATCTTGATATTCTCTTCGTATTATTATTACTTGGCTTTAATATATGAAGATGAAAAGAAAGGCTTTTCAATGACACAAAGCGCCACGACGGCATCAAAGTCCATCCCCCAGCGGGCGGATATCGCCGACAAAAATAAATGGAACATGGCCGATCTTTATGCGGATGATGCCGCCTGGGAAGCCGACTATAAAAGGGCCCAGGGCCTGGTCACCGCGGCTTCGACTTATATCGGCAAATTGAGAAACTCCGCCGAAACGCTTTATGAAGCCCTGACCAACCGCAGCGACCTTCTGCAAATCTGCCATAATTTGTACCAATACGCCAAACTGAACCAGGATCTGGATAACCGTGTTTCCAAATACCAGGCCATGACCGAACGGGCCGCCATGATTACCTCGCAGGCCAATGCCGCTTACGCTTTTTTGGAGCCGGAATTACTTCAGATTGATGACGAACGCCTGCGACAAATGTCCAAGAGATTCCCCAAAACCGACGTCTATGATTTCTATATCATAAATCTCATCCGGACCCGCAAGCATATCCGGTCTGCCGAGGTGGAGGAACTCCTGGCCCAGGCGGCCATGATCGCCCGCGGCCCGGATACCATTTTTTCCATGCTTGACGACGCCGACATTAAATACCCCGCCATCATCGACGACAAGGGCGTGGAGATTCAACTCACCAAGCAAAGATACGCCAAACTGATGGAATCTCCGGTCCAGGATGTTCGTCGCCGCGCCCATGAATCTTTCATGTCGGTTTACCGGGACCATGTCAATACCCTGGGCGCGACGCTGGCGAGTTCGCTCCAGAAGGATCTTTTCTACGCCCGGGCGCGCCACTATGAAACCTGCCTGCATGACGCCCTGGATACGTTTAATATTCCCGTGGAAGTTTACCGTTCGTTGATTGAAGTCACGGAAGGCAATTTGCAGGGATTTCACAAATGGATGGCGGTGCGAAAAAAAATCCTGCAACTGGATAAATTGTACCCTTACGATATTTACTGCCCGCTTTTCCCCGACCAGAACTATGAGGTGCCGTACGACCAGGCGATAAATGAAGTCAAGGAAGCGATAAAGCCCCTGGGCCCGCAATACGGCGAAATTCTGCGGAAGGCCTTCGAAAGCCGGTGGGTCGACGTTTACGAAACCGAAGGCAAAAGCGGCGGGGCTTATAGTTGGGGAAATTACGCCACGCATCCTTTCGTCATGATGAACTATAACAATACCATCAATAATATGTTTACCCTGGCGCATGAAATGGGCCATGCCCTGCATAGTTACTTAAGCAATAAAACCCAGTCTTACCCCAAGGCGCAATATTCCATATTCGTGGCGGAGGTGGCTTCGACACTCAACGAAGGCCTGCTGCTCCAGCACTTATTGAAGAAGACAACCGACGTTAAACAGAAATTATTCCTGTTGAATCGTCAGATCGATAATACCATGGGGACTTTTTTCCATCAGGTCTTTTTCGCCAATTTCGAACTTATGATACATGACCTGGTGGAGAAGGGCGAGGCTCTTTCGCCGGAACGGGCCTGCCAATTATGGGATGAATTCAATAAACGATATTACGGTCCGGCCGTGACGGTCGATGAATTGTCGCGGTATAAATGGGCCCGAATCCCCCATTTTTATATGACCTTCTATGTCTATCAGTACGCCACTTCATACGCCGCCTCGCAGGCGATACTGACCAAATTCCTGGCGGGCGAAAAGGGAATTATCGAGCGCTACCTGACGCTGATTTCTTCGGGCGGCAATGATTATCCCATAAATCAACTGATTCAGTGCGGGGTGGATATGACTACTCCGGATCCTTTCCTGGCGACTCTGCGGCTTTTCGAGAAGCAGGTCGACGAAGTGATGCGCCTGACGGGAATCGCCTAAACAGGCGTAATTTAAATGCGGCGGGCCGGAAATCACCCGCGTGGTTCAAGACCCGCCGCGACCTGAAAGTCAGCATCAATTCGCGTTAAATTAATACCTACCGCGTGAAGCAGGGTGCCGTGGCCGTCAAATATTCCGGTCGCTTTTTGTCTTCGCCCGGCTTATCATTTCCGATTTTACTTTATTGACGAATATATCCAATATATTATATTAGACCGGATGAATTTATGGTGGTGAGTCCGCCGTAAATTCGGCTCTTTGTGGCCCGAAAAACTACGCTAATCATACTTGGGAGAGGCTATGATTTCCAAAAAAATCCTGTTGACCATGATTCCGGCCGTTTTGATTATAACGGCGGCCGTTTATTTATCATGCGGCAAGTTTGACCGCACCGCCTCGGATGATACCGTCGCTTTTTCCGGCTCGGTGGTATTTCCCGAAGAGGCCGACATCGATCTGGACAAAGTCACGGTCAGTTTCGGGGATTCGGAAAGCGGCGTTAACGGTGACAGCGCTTTCAGCGCCAGGGGGACCAATCTTGTGCCCGGTCTGGCCATGGCCATGGAAGGTGATAGTGTCATCCTTCTCATGAAAGTCGTTCCTTACCCTATGGAAGGCATGAATATCAGTATGGATATATTTTCCACGGCCGAGGCTTTGGTTTATATGAATCCGCTGATATGCGTGGGCGGAGATTATAAAAAAGCGCAAGAGATTCTGGCCGATATCGATGCCTTGCCGGAATTGCAGGATTTGGTTGAACTTCTGGAAGATCGTTTGGCCGAGGATCCCTATGCTCTCGGCGATGAAGATGAAGAGATATCCGAAGCCGTGGCCGATGTGATCGATGCCTTCCTGGAGGCTTATCCGGATTATTGGGACTCCAAATTGAACTCAATGGGATTGATTCCGAGAAAGGGCGGTATGGCCGTCGACGAAGGTTCCGGAATCGGGATTATTCCCACGACGCAAACCGGCGGGCATTCCCTGACCCATGCCGGCAACAGTGTTTTCCAGATAACCAACGCCTACGGCCGGTGGGCTATCCTGGTTAATCCCAAGGATAATGACAAACAGATCTGGCTTCCGCCCAACGGTTGCATGCTGGATTTCATCAAGGACGGTCTGCCCTGGGCGCCGTCCTCGCGAACATTCAACATGAATGTCACGACCGACGACGATACGGTGCTGGTCAATATCTATGGCTACGGTATGTCCGGAGCGGCTGAAAACACCTTTGCCAATCTTACCGATGCCGAAAAAATTATCGCCCATAAGGCGGGATTGATGACCTTCTTTTTCGAGTTTTGCGGCAATGTCGGTTCGGTGATTGCCAATAGTGTCAACGGTGTCCGGGGAATCGATAATTACGAGAAATTCCTGGAAAACGATCTGGATACCTGGTGGCTGGATTTGCTGGCTTCCGATGCCACCTTCATGGGGAATATCACCCTGCTCTATGAGCAGGAGTTATACACCGACATGGCCTGGACGATATTCAAAAAAATCACGGAACTGATGGCGGCCAACGAAACGGCTCGTAATTTTGTCTTTCGCACGACGAACCTGGCGCTTAAAGACGCTCAAAAAGGGCGATTCGAGGCGCTGGTAAGCAGCCCCGCGTTTTACGCGACCGTCCAGGGAGTTTTAACCGGCAATAAACTGACTTCGGTCATGAAGACCGTCTATGGTTTCGGCGATGCCAGACTGAAGACGAGCTTTAAAGTCTGGCGCGAAGCCGGGCAGTTCGGAAATATTACCGGCTATGTCATGGAAAAAGAATCGCCCTTCGGACCGATCGAGGATGCCACCGTGGTTTTGACCGGCGATGAGGCCAACCCGTTGCCGTCGCATGTGACCCGATGGCTGACCGACGGGGACGGGGGTTTTCGATTTTCTGATTGCCTGATTGGCTCCAAGACGGTGACGGCATCCAAGGCCGGGTACAAGACGGCCTCGGCCACGGTAGCGGTGCTGGAAGGCGCCTCGATTGAGGTTACTATCGAACTGGAAAAACAGGCGGGAACAATCAGCGGGCTTATTGTCAATGAAATATTCTCGCGCTGGCGGGCGCATCCTCTGGGAAATCCCGGCCAGGATACTCTGTTTCAGGGCGATGTTTTCGTTTATGCCCGCGGCACCATATTGAGTCAACCCTTTGAGGAGTCCTGGACGGTTTCCAACGGGATAATACAGAAGGAATTACCGGTCGGGACTCTCTGGATAGTGGCGGAAACCGACAACTATTTCAAGGATTCGGTCCAGGTGGTCGTGCAGGAAGACGAGACGACCAATTTATCCCGGCGCCTTCTGATGAAGGCCCAGGCCAGCATGAAGGCCAAGACGATATATTTAACCGATTATGCCCAATCGCCTTATTCGCTCGATTTCTCGCTTTTGGCCTGTTCCCCGGTCATGCAACAGGGGAGTGACAGGGCTATGGTATTCGCCGGGGGAATTGCGCAGACTATCGCGCACGAGTTTGACGTCATGCTCAATTTGAAGATAGTCAATGAACCGGGCTTTTACGATATGGCCAAGGGGTATAAGGAATTTCCCAACAAGAAGGGCGCCATCGCCACCTACGCCACGAATATGCTGCGGTGTGTCGATAACGACCCCATGTTTTATTATATCCTGGGTGTTCCCGGTTATGAAGAATGCGATTGCGATATTGAATATGCCGGGAATATAGTATTTACGGAGTTTTCCACCGAATTGGGCGAACCGGTGGCGGGGTCAATCAGTTGCAAACTGGCGGGCTGGCAAAATTGCGAGTGCGATTCCGTTGACTCCAATGGCGATGATATTATGGATAAAATTGAGGTCTATTGCCAGGTTGCCGATATCGATGTGGATTTCCGTTTCGTGGTGGGGCATAATTTCTGGGAATTGGCCGCCTACGGCGGCAAGGCCTCTCCGGAAAAGCCCCGTGTATTGAACTGGACGCCGAAGGAAGATACATTCCTGGGAATTTGGCGACGATAGAAATAACGTCCGGGGAATTATCAATTTTGCGGATTTTCGAAAGGGCCCTCGGATTCACCTGGGCCCTGATTCTTATGCTGTCCGGGATTAAATTTTCGGTTGACTATCCTGGGGTTGGGGGCTTATATTGTATCAAGTATATCTAACCGGACAGGAATTAAGAAAATGTTCAGCCCTCACCATTCCAGGCCGGCGTCTATAGCATTATCATTTAAACAATTACTTTGACCAGGGGGATATTTTTATTCCGGATTTTACTGTCTGATATAAAAAGGTATCATCGGTTATGATACCTCGTTTCCAAAACCCCCAACCGGATCGCTTAAGGAGGTGAGAGAGTGATCTATTTAATCGACCCCGCAACCGCCACGAAGAATGTGTGCACTTTCAAGTGCCTCACCTATTGCGGAATCAAGCCCTGCTACGGCATTCCGTACGACACGATTTAATGCGGTGATCAGGTGGCTGGGCAGGTCGCAACTGCCCGGCCGCCTTAAAAAACGAGTTTATTGATGTACAAAGTATCGGCATATAATTGTTTTCAACCATGGCACGACGGGCTTTATATTGCGTTCAACGCTCGTTCCGGGGCCGTGGGTCTATTAACCAAAGAAAATTACGGCACTTACAATTCACTTGTTGGCAAACTTTCCGACGGCGGCCAGGATAATCTTACTCCCGAAGAAAAAACCCTGTTGGGCCAACTCCAGTACGGCCGTTTCGTAATCGAGGCTGATGAAGAGGAGTTGGAGTCTCTCAAGTTCGAGCATCGCTACAGCCGTTTTGAATCCGGTTCGCTGGGGTTGACCATCGCTCCCACCATGGCCTGCAATATGGCCTGCCAGTATTGTTTTGAGGAAAACAAGCGGGGTAAAATGTCGGCCGCCGTGGTGGAGACTTTGATTGATTTCGTGGAGAAACGCGCCCCCGGCTTACTACGCGTAGATATCAACTGGTACGGCGGGGAGCCGCTTCTGGCCATGGATATAATCGAGGATATCACCCTTTCGGTGATGGACCTGGGCAAAGAACACAAGTTCAAGTATTCGGCGTCGATGATATCCAACGGATATTTGCTCACCCGCGAAAATGTGGATAAACTCCGGGAATTGCGCGTTTCGATGGTGCAGGTGACGCTGGACGGACCGGCCGAGATTCACGATAAGAAACGACCCCTTAAAAACGGCCAGGGGAGTTTTCATAAAATTCTGGAAAATATCGCGTATGCCGCCACCAAAATGGGGATCGGTATCCGCGTTAATGTCGATAAAAGTTTCAATGAGGAGATTATCCTGCGGATGCTGGGCCAGTTTAAGGAGGCCGGCCTGCAGGATAAGGTGGGGATTTATTTCGGACTTCTGGAACCGGCGAGCAAGGTCTGCGCCAATATCGCCGATACCTGTTTCAATCCCAATGAGTTTTCCGAAATCGAACTTTCCTATTACCGGATTTTACTGGACCAGGGGTTTCGTATCGACCGTTTGCCGACGCCCATGAGCGCCTATTGTATCGCGCAGATTGTCAATGGTCTGTTGGTCGACCCGGAAGGGTACTTATATCATTGTTTCAATCATGTCGGCGACAAGTCCAAGTCGTTCGGGCAGATCGCCGACCAGATAAATTATCAACATCCCAATTTCGTAAGGCTGTTTAAATTCGACCCGTTTGAAGACGACTCCTGCCGCCAGTGCCAGATGCTTCCCATCTGCCTGGGCGGGTGTCCTTCACGACGGGCGGAACGTGGTCTGGAGGGGGACGCGCAATGCGACAGCTGGAAATTTAACCTGCAACCGATGCTGGAGATAATTGCCCGTTCCCGGCAGCAGCAGGCCGCCGCCGCGGCCAAGGAGAAATCATGAACGATTTCAAATTTTATCCGTACTCGGTTATCTGGGAAGTAACTTTTGCCTGTAATATGCGCTGTCTTCACTGCGGGACCGCGGCAGGCAAAAGACGTCCCGATGAATTAACCACCGCCGAGGCTCTATCACTGATTGATGAACTGGCCGGCCTGGGAAGCGAGATGATTACTCTTTCCGGCGGCGAACCGCTCCTTCGCCACGACTGGCGGGAAATGACCAGGCGGATTAAAGAAAATAAAATGAAGGCGCTGCTTATTACCAATGGCTATGCCATGACCGAGGAAATTGTCGACCAGTTCGCGGAACTGGGCATGGATGATGTCGGGGTCAGTCTCGACGGCACGGAAAAGACCCATAATTATATCCGTCAGCGTCCCGACAGCTGGCAACGCGCCACCAATGCCCTGAAAATGATGCATAAGAAAAACGCCTATTTATTCTGCGCCGTCAGTCAGATTTCCAATATCAATCTGAAGGAAATGGATGATATTCATAATATCCTGGTCGATTGCGGTTGCAATCTCTGGCGGATTCAATTAACAACGTCGACGGGTCGGATGAAGGATCACGCCGACCTGGTTTTGACCTTAAATAACTATCCGCAACTGATCGACAAGATTCTGGAATTGAAAGCACGCGGCCAGGCGCGAATCGATGTCGGTGAAAATATCGGATATTTCGGTTGCAAAGGGACGCAACTACTGGACGGGATGCCGTATTTCGGCTGTTATGCCGGGACCCGCGTGGCCGGAATTTGCTCCAACGGCGATATCAAGGGCTGCCTGTCGATGCCGGAGTGTTTTATCGAAGGGAATATCCGTAATTCTTCATTCACGGCCATCTGGAATGATCCCACCAAGTTTCTTTATAATCGCAAGTTCACGCGGGACAGCGCCCAGGGATTTTGCCATGACTGCCGGTATTTGCCTTTATGCCGGGGCGGCTGTGCCACGACTTCGTATTCGGCGACCGGTGTCAGGGCCAATAATCCCTATTGTATCTATCAAATAGAACAGGCCCAGGGGATCGAAGCCCAGGATGACGACTATATCAAGGGTCTACTGGCGCCGTTTCAGGAGGATTTGCACAAGGAGAAGAAAACGGCTTGAGCGAATCTAAACGACCGGCTATTCTGCTAACTTATCCTTCCTGTTTTTATTATCCGGGCTGGATGGAGCGGTTGGAAATTAAAACCAGCCAGCTTCTTCTGGCATCGTATCTATCGCGGGACTTCGATGTCACCTATGCCGATTTCGAAATTCTAATCGGACGCCCCAACAGCCCGACTTTAATCAAACGTTTTGAAAGGCGGGTACGCGAATATCTGTCCTTGCACGAATACGATATCCTGGCTCTTTCCTGCTGGACCAGTCTTTCTTACAAAGCGGCCGTAACGGTCGCCAGAATTTCCCGTGAATTATTTCCGGACCGCCTGGTCGTGGTCGGGGGGTATCACCCATCCGCCCGTCCCCAGGAATTTCTGACCGACGACAATTTGTTCGATTATATCATCCTGGGGGAAGGGGAACTGGCGCTCAAGGAAATCGGCCTCGGTTTTCCGCAAAACGGCCGTCCTGTCGCAACCCGGATTATCAAGGCTCCGTCCATGAAATTCGATGATTTCGTGCCTTATAACTGGGGCCTGGTAGATTCCTTTATCCGGGAGCATTTTCCCGACGGCCTGGGTAATATTTATATGTACCTGTCGCGGGGCTGCCCTTTTAATTGTTCTTTTTGCATGGAGCCCCTGAAAGATCGCAGTTGGCGGGCCTTTTCGCCGGATACGGCCGTACAGATGATGCACGAAGCCGCCGCTCGCTATAAATCTTTCGCCATCGCCATTTCCGACGCCTGCTTCGGGCTGCGGCCGTCATGGCGGCGGGAATTTTTAAAGCGCCTTATTGAAAGCAAGCCGCCCTTCTGGATTATTTTTGAAACCCGTTCGGAGTATCTGGGCCTCGAAGATATCCCTCTTCTGGCCCAATTGGAGAAATTGGAAATCCAATTCGGCCTGGAGAGCGGCTCGGTGGAAATCCTTCAACTCATGAATAAAACCCGCCAGCCGGAACGGTACCTGGCCCGTTTTCGCGAAATAAGCCATCAATTATCGGATAACGGGATCCTGCACCGCGCCAATATGATTTTTAATCACCCGGGCGAGACGCAAACGACGCTGGAAGAGACTTTCGCCTATATGGACCGCGAACTGGCTCGAACCGACACGAGTCTCATGTGGGCCTGCCATGGCTATATGCATTTCCCGGGTTGCGAACTGGATACGAATCAGAAATATTATGAAGAAAAGTTCGGCAGCCGGTTCTTATCCCCTCGGTGGTGGCATGAAGATATCGACCAGTATGAGAATTCCCAGCGATTCGTGCCTTCCCGCGACCTTGACGGAGAACGGGCGGGTTTATGGAAAAAGATGCTGGCCGACCGCGAAGAGGCACTTAGAAATACTCTCTCGCCCCGCGCTTTTCGTTTCGCCGCGGCCAAATATTTCTTAGATTGGCAAAATGACCCTCGATTCCGGAAAAATTAACCGCCTCTGGGAATACCTCAAGCCGTACTGGTTTCTGGAACTAATCGCTTTTTTGGTCATGGCCGTCATGGCCGGATTCACGCTGGCTCTGCCGGGAGCGGTTCGCTATCTAATTGATGATTTGATTCCCGGGCTTCTGGCCCAGCCCAAAGAGACCGTCTCCTTTACGCCGGTCGTCTGGTTTGGACTTTTTCTTATCGGCATTTATCTGGGACAGGTGGTTTTTTCCTGGCTGCGGGATTACCTGGCAGCCTATATCGGGGCGAATATCATAGCCAACATGCGGTCACGGCTCTTCGCGCATATGGAAAGACTCTCTTTATCGTTTTATCAATCGCACCAGGTGGGAGAGTTGATGTCGCGCTTCCTGAACGATATCAATCGGATTCAGAATCTTCTAACCTCGACTTTGCTCATGTTTTTGACCAATCTCCTGATGCTCCTGGGAATTCTGATTTATCTTCTGACGATTGACTGGAAAATGACTTTAACGGCCCTGGTGCCGGTGCCTCTGACGGTTCTGGTAACGCGCCATTACGGGGTCAAATTGAATCAAATTAATCGTCGCCTCATGGAAACCCTGGGGATATTCTCGGCCCGGTTGCAGGAATCCTTTCTGGGGATCAAGACCATCAAGGCTTTTGGCCGGGAAAAAGAGGAAGAACTGAAGGTCGGCCAGGTCATGAATGAATTAACCGGCATATATATCAAGTACAGCGTTACGACCTCGCTTTCGGCATACCTGTCGATATTTTTCAACATGCTGGGGCCGATCGTGGTCCTGGCCTGGGGAACCTATTTGATTGTCATGGGTCAGATGCAACTGGGCGCCCTGATGGCGTTCTATATGCTTTTAGCCTTCCTCTATTCGCCGGTCCAGGGGCTGGCGTCGGTACATCTGGAGGTCCAGGCGGCGATGGCCTCGGTGGACAGGATTTTTGAATATTTCGATCTGCCCCCGGCGGTGGCTGAAGATCCCCACCCGGTCCGGCTTGAAAAGGTGCGAGGTGAAATTCAGTTAAAGAATATTTCTTTTAAATACGAACAGGGGGCCTTTGCCATCAGTGATTTCAACCTGGTCATAAAACCCGGTGAAAAAGTCGCCGTGGTGGGACCTTCGGGCTCGGGTAAAACCACCCTGATAAATCTTATCATGCGCTTTTATGATCCTCTGGAAGGTATGATCATGCTCGATGGGGTGGATTTGCGCCGGTTATCATTGGAATCGCTTCGCGCCTCGATGGCTCTGGTCGACCAGGACCCGCTGCTGTTTAAAACCAGCGTCTTTCAAAATATCGCTTATGCCAATCCCGACGCCAAACCCGAGGCGGTCAAAAAGGCCGCGGATATCGCCAATATCCATGATTATATCATGACCTTGCCCCAGGGTTATGACACCGAAGTCGGCGAGCGGGGGGTGACGGTTTCGGGCGGCGAAAAGCAAAGACTCTGCCTGGCCCGGGCGATATTAAAAAATACGCCGATACTGATACTGGATGAAGCCACTTCGGCCCTCGACGCCAACTCCGAAAAATTGATTCAGGAGTCATTGAAAAATATCCTCGACGGCAAAACCGCGATTATCATCGCGCACCGGCTTAGCACGGTACAGCATGCCGATCGGATTATTGTCATGGAAGCCGGGAAAATTGTCGGCGAGGGGACTCATGAAATGCTATTGGCCCAATCGCCGCTTTACCGGGAATTGGCGCAGAAACAATTATTGGTTTAGGGCATACTCGGGGCTCTTAAGGTTGCGCTCAGACTTCAGATTGGGAAGGCGTAACAATTGCGTTTAAATGAAGAAGGGGGATGAATAGCATGATAATTCATTTGACAAAAGTCATGATGCGACTATATTGGTGGGTCGACATTCCGGAGGATAGTAGCCTTAATGCGATTTGACGGCAACAGGCTTATAAGGTTTCTTTCCAGAGGACGTTACACCCCTTCGCCCGAGGGGTTTTCTTTTGCCCGGTCGGATTTTGAGGGGCATCATGCGAAAAGATTCACAAGTAAAACAGCGGCAAGTTGTTCGGGAAGACATGTTTATTTAAACGAAAATGTGAAAACTTTCACATGTTCTGAATTTAAAAATGGCGCGAAAGTGATGTCTTGGGAAGATTGGGAAGCCCTTTATGACCGCCCGGTGGTGCATCGGACCGTCCGGCGGGTTCATGTCATGCCCTGGGCTACCCCGGTGAGGAGAATAGGCAGATCGCGCGCCAAGAGGATGGGACGGGAAATCGACGGCCCTGCCAGGGTCGCCGGTCGCCGCTTATTTTAAAGGCGGCGGCCGGAAAGCTACCTGGATCTCGGCGGCTGGGCGAAAAAAAGTCCTTCCGGTCGGTTTCTCCAGGCGAAATCCCGGTCCTCCTTAAACGGAAGAATCTTAAAGGAGGAGAGAATAAATGGATAAGTGGCGAGAATGGCCGAAAATTCGATACGAGTCCGAACTCGATCCGGATTTCGCCGACCAGATTGCCTCCATCCCCGGAGGCGAGAAATTATTCACCTGTATTCAGTGCGGGACTTGTTCGGGCATGTGCCCTTTAAGTCCCGATATGGACTACACCCCCCGGCAGATTATTGCCATGATTCGGGCGGGATTTCGTCAGGAGGTTCTCTCCAGCCATACCACCTGGCTGTGTGCCTCCTGCTATGCCTGCACCGTGGAATGCCCCAAGGAAATAAAAATCACGGAGATCATGTACGCCGCCAAGCGGCTGGCGATACGTGAAAAAGTGCATCCCAAACGGTTTCCGCCGTCGGTCCTGGCGCGGGCTTTTTTCAGTTCGGTTGAAAAGAACGGCCGGAGCACGGAAAGCCGGGTATTAATTGACCTGTTTTTAAAGACCAATCCCCTGGGGATGATTCGGCAGGCGGGCCTGGGGATGAAATTATGGCTCAAAGGGCGCCTCGGCCCCGGCAAGGAAAGTATCAAGCGCACCGACGAACTTCACCGCATGCTGGCCGTCCTGGAAAAGGAACATATGATTAAGCCGAAAGTGAAAACGGCCCAACACGGGGAGGCGAAATAATGGCTTATCTGTATTACCCGGGGTGTTCCCTGAAAAGTACCGGCCGGGCCTATGAGGAATCGATGCGGGCGGTATTCGCCAAAGTCGGGATTCCTCTGGAGGAACTCGAGGATTGGAACTGCTGCGGGGCGACCTCGTACATGTCCGTAAGCGAGTTGAAGGCCTTTGCCCTGTCGGCTCGCAATTTTGCCCTGGCCGAAAAGCAAGGCGGCCGCGATAAAACCACCGACCTGATAGTCCCCTGCGCCGCCTGTTATCTGGGCTTGAGTAAAGCCCATAAGTACCTCGATGAATTCCCTGACATAAGATCCAAGGTGGATGAAGCCCTGGCCGCGGCCGGGTTGAAATATTCCAATAATCTGAAAATCAGGCATCCTCTCGATGTCCTGGTCAACGATGTCAAGAAGGACCGTTTGGCCGGCCTGGTGACCCAGCCGCTCAAGGGCCTGAAGGTGGCCTGTTATTACGGATGTCAGATCGTCAGACCTTATGCCGAGTTCGATGACCAGGATTCGCCTCAATCCATGGAAAAAATATTCAGGATACTGGGGGCCGAGATTATCGACTGGCCCATAAAGACCCGATGTTGCGGTGGCTCCTTGTCGGGGACTGTCCCCGAAGTCGGTTTGCGGTTAAGTTATTTGCTTCTGCTCGAGGCCACGCGTCGCGGGGCCGATTGTATCGCCACCGCCTGCCCCTTGTGCCAATTCAATCTGGAGTGCTATCAGCCGAAGATGAGTTCCCTGTACAATGAAAAAATCGATATCCCGGTTCTGTATTTCACCCAACTGGCCGGAATAGCCATGGGTCTGGGAGAAAAGGAACTGGGTCTGCAAAGGTTATTCGTGCCGATGCGGTATACGCCGGCTCCGGCCGCATCGTCGGGAGGTCAGCATGTCACCAAGTAATGGACAAACCAACGGGACGCCCAAAGTCGGTGTCTATGTCTGCCATTGCGGCATAAATATCGCCGGTAAGGTGCATGTTGATGCCGTCGTCGAGTTTGCCTCCAAACTGCCTTACGTGACGGTCGCCAAGGAGTACAAATTCATGTGCTCCGACCCGGGGCAGGATATTATCGCCCAGGATATCCGCGACGGCAAGGTTAACCGGGTGGTGGTGGCCTCGTGTTCGCCCCTGATGCACGAAGCGACCTTTCGCAAAGCCACGGCCGCCGGCGGCGGGAATGCCTTCATGTTCCAGATGGCCAACATCCGCGAGCATGTCAGCTGGGTAACGCACGACAAAGGGCTGGCCACCGATAAGGCCAAGGCCCTGGTCGCCGCGGCGGTGGAAAGGGTGACGCTTCATAAGCCGCTGGAAAAAACCAAGGTCCCGGTGCATGCCGACGTGCTCATTGTCGGCGGCGGTATTGCCGGCATTCATGCCGCATTAACTCTGGCCGATTCCGGCAAGAAAGTCTATCTGGTCGAAAAGGAACCGACGATCGGCGGCCACATGGCGCAGTTCGACAAGACTTTCCCGACTCTCGATTGCTCGGCCTGTATCCTCACGCCCAAGATGTCTTCGGTGCGGGCGCACCCCAATATCACTCTCTGGACCTATTCCGAAGTCTCCGAGGTGTCCGGTTTCGTGGGGAATTTCAAGGTCAAGGTGAAACGCAAACCGAGATATATAATAGAAGATCTCTGTGTCGGCTGTTATGAATGTATCGAGGGATGCATTTATAAGGAAGCCAAGGTCAAAGACGAGTTCAATGTCGGTCTGTCCAAACGCCGGCCGATTTATATCCCCTTCCCGCAGGCGACGCCGCTGGTGGCGGTGATCGACCCGGAGACCTGTATTGAATTCCGAACGCACCGTTGTAAAAAATCATGCGCCACGGCCTGCGAGAGAAACGCCGTCGATTTCAATCAAACCGAGGAAATCAAGGAAATCGAAGTCGGCGCGATTATTCTGGCCACCGGCTTTAAGGTATTCGACGCCGCCCGCATTCCGCGCTACGGCTATGGGAAGTATCCCGATGTTTACTCGGCACTGGAAATCGAACGGCTGGTCAACGCCGCCGGCCCGACCGGGGGCGAAGTAAAAATGGCCAACGGGGAGAAACCGAAAGCGGTGGGGATAATCCACTGTGTCGGGAGCCGCGATGCCAAGACCAACAAGTACTGTTCCCGGGTATGTTGTATGTACTCGTTGAAACTGGCGCATCTCATTCACGAGCGAACCGACGCGGAAGTCTACAACTTCTATATCGATATGCGCACGCCCGGGAAGGGATACGAGGAATTCTACGATCGCCTGCTGGAGGAAAACGTGCATTTCATTCGGGGGCGGGTGGCCGAAGTCAACGACTGGGCCATCACTCCCGAAGAAAAGGGGAAATTGATAATTCGTTGCGAGGACACTCTTATCGGTATGGTGCGTCGGATTCCGGTGGATATGGTGGTGCTTTCCACGGGATTGGAGGCGCAGGCCGATGCCGATGATGTTCGCCGGATGTTCAATATTTCCTGCAGCCACGAAGGATGGTTTCTGGAAAGGCATCCCAAACTGGCGCCGGTTTCGACTTTCACCGACGGCGTTTTTCTGGCCGGAGCCTGTCAGGGTCCGAAAGACATTCCCGACAGTGTCGCCCAGGCCGGAGCCGCCGCCGCCGAGGCTATGGCCCTCATAGACAAGGGGTTTGTGGAATTGGAGCCGAACACCGCCTATGTTCAGGAAGAATTCTGTTCCGGGTGCCGGACCTGTATCGCCCTCTGCCCGTACAGCGCCATCGGGTACAATGAAGAATCCAAGAAGGCTTCGGTCAACGGCGCCCTCTGCAAGGGATGCGGTACCTGCGTGGCGGCGTGTCCTTCGGCGGCCCTCCAGCAAAACCTCTTCACCGATGAACAGATATTCCGCGAAATAAAGGGAGTAGTAAGTTATGTCTGATAAAAACTCATTTGAACCCCGGATAGTGGCTTTTTTCTGCAACTGGTGCACCTATACCGCCGCCGATCTGGCCGGAACGGCCCGCATGAGTTATGCTCCCAATGTCCGGGTGGTGCGGATAATGTGTTCGGGTCGGCTTGACCCGCAATTTGTCCTGGCCGCTTTTCGCGAGGGAGCCGACGGTGTCCTGGTGGGGGGGTGCCATCCCGGCGATTGCCACTACCAGGAAGGGAACTACAAAGCCTTAAGACGGGTGACGCTGTTAAAAAGGCTTTTGAAATCATTCGGGATCGAGGAAGAGCGATTCCGCCTGGAATGGATCGCCGCCTCGGAAGGCGATAAAGTCCAGCGCGTGATTAATGAGATGACCGAAACGGTCCGCAAACTGGGCCCGCTTCACCTGGAAAAACCGGACATCACCGCCTCGCATGAAACGGTGAAAGTCGCCGGCGTTTCGGCGGGAGGTACCCGATGAGCAAACCCAAAGTTGCCTTTTACTGGTGCGCCTCCTGCGGCGGGTGTGAAGAAACCGTGGTTGATCTCAACGAGGCCATTCTCAATGTCGTGGCCGCGGTCGATATCGTGCTCTGGCCGGTGGCGCTCGATTTCAAGCGGAGCGATGTCGAAAAAATGCCCGACGGATCCATCGCCGTGAGTTTTATCAACGGGGCCATCCGTAGTTCCGAGCAATTCGAAATGGTGGAAATGCTTCGGAAAAAATCCGGGCTGGTGGTCGCTTTCGGCAGTTGCGCTCAACTGGGTGGTATCCCCGGCCTGGGGAATTTGTTCGATCGTCGGGGGCTATTGGAAACGGTTTACAAAACCTGCCCCAGCCTGACCAACGGCAATACGACGACACCGGTCACTTCGACCAAAGTCGAGAAGGGAACTCTGTCCCTGCCGGAATTGTGGGATACGGTTAAGACTCTCGACCAGGTTATAAAAGTGGATTACTATCTGCCGGGGTGTCCGCCGCCGCCGAATTTAATAGCCGATGCGGTCAACGCCATCTTAAGCGGCAAATTGCCGCCATCCGGCTCGGTTCTGGCGCCGGATATGGCGTTATGTGAGGACTGCCCGCGCCGCGATTCCAAACCGGACAAAATACAATTGTCGGGTTTTCATCGTCCCCACGAGATAATTATCGACCCGGATAAATGTCTTTTGGCACAGGGGTTGTTGTGTCTCGGTTCGGTAACTCGACAGGGATGCGGCTCGGTCTGTGTCAACGGCAACATGCCCTGTACCGGATGTATGGGGCCGACCAGCCATGTGGCTGATTACGGCGCCAAGGCCTTATCGGCTATCGCCTCGATGGTAGACTCCAATGATGAAGCCGAAATTACGGCCATCCTGGATAAGATCGCCGATCCCCTGGGGACATTTTATCGCTACAGTCTTCCGGCCTCGCTCCTGCATCGCGCGTACGCGGCCGGTACCAATGGAGGTAAGAAATAATGCCTCGTCAAATAGTCGTAGATCCGATTACCCGCCTGGAGGGCCACGGCAAGATTGACATTATCCTTGACGATAAGGGTAATGTCGAGCGGGCCTATTTCCAGGTTCCGGAATTGCGTGGCTTTGAACGTTTTGCCATCGGCCGCCCGTCCGAAGACATGCCGCAGATTACCTCGCGGATATGCGGGGTTTGTCCCACGGCGCATCATATGGCGTCGACCAAGGCGCTCGACGACCTGTATAAGGTCACGCCGCCGCCGGCGGCCTTAAAAGTGCGCGAGATGCTTTATAATATCTTTTTTATCGAAGACCATGCCTTACACTTCTTTTATCTGGGCGGGCCCGATTTCGTGGTCGGTCCCAAAGCGGATAAAGGGTCGCGAAACATTCTGGGAGTTTTGGGCAAAGTCGGTCAGGAGGTCGGTCTGAAGGTCATCGGCACTCGCAAGGAATTACGGGAACTGATGATCCTGGCCATGGGCAAGGCCATTCACCCGGTTTTTGGATTGCCCGGGGGGATCTCCAAGCCTATTTCCAAAGATGACCGCCCCCGATTCGTCAAGGCCGCCCAGACGGCCGTCGAGTTCGGGCAGTTCTGTCTGAATGTGTTTGATAACATCGTACTCAAGAATCCCCAGTACATGGAATATATAACTTCAGAGGCGTACACTCATAAGACCTATTACATGGGGATGGTCGATGAAAAAAATCGAATCAATTTTTATGACGGCCCGCTTCGAGTGGTGACGCCCGATGGAAAAGAATATGTCAAATTCCCCGGCGGCGACTATCTGAAACATCTGGCCGAGCATGTCGAGCCGTGGAGTTATATCAAGTTTACGTATCTTAAGGGCGTGGGCTGGAAGGACTTTGTTGAGGGCTCCGACAGCGGTGTCATGGGTGTGGCTCCCCTGGGACGGTTGAACGCATCCGAAGGGATGGCTACGCCACTGGCCCAGGAAGCCTACGACATGTACATGAAAACCTGCGGCGGAAGGCCGGTCCATTTCACCCTGGCAACCCACTGGGCGCGCCTGGTGGAATTGCTCTACGCCGCCGAAAGGATGCAGGAACTGGCCAACGATGATGAGACTTACAGCCCTGATGTCCGTGTCATTCCCACGGAGAAGCCGACCGAGGGAATCGGGGTCGTGGAAGCACCCCGGGGGACGCTCATTCACCATTATCAGACCGACGACAAAGGCCTTATCACGATGGCCAACCTGATCGTGGCCACCCAGAATAACGCCGCCCGAATTGCCATGTCCGTGGATCGAGCCGCCCGCAAATTGATCAACAACGGGGAGGTCGACGACGGCATCCTGAACATGGTGGAGATGGCCTTCCGGGCGTATGATCCCTGCAACGGGTGCGCCACGCATACGCTTCCGGGACATATGCCGCTTATTGTTAATTTGTATGACAGGGAGAAGAGGCTTCTTCGCGAGATACGCCGCGACTGATATTATGAAAACGCTCGTACTGGGATTAGGCAACGAACTGATGGGCGACGACGGTGTCGGCATCGTGGCCGCCCGAGTGCTAAGCCGGGAATTGCGCGGCCGGGCCGATGTTATCGGCGGAAGCCTCCACGGGGTTGCCCTGCTGGATATTTTTGTCGGCTATGACCGAGCCATTGTCATCGATGCCATCTGCACGGGGCAATATCCGCCGGGGACGATTCTGGAGATAAACCCGGCGGATTTGCGTCCGGTCGAGGTTCCTTCACCCCATTTCACGGGCCTTCCGGAGATGTTCCGCCTGGCCGAGGAAATGGGCCTGCCTTTTCCCAAAGAAGTGCGGATTATGGCCATGGAAGTGGCAGACCCTTTCACGGTCGGGGGGGAAATGACCCCGGCCGTGCGAAAGGCCCTGACCAAACTGATTGCCGGCGTTAAAGCCTGTGTTCAGAGGTGGAATGGGGAATCTTTGCCCAGACCGGATTATGTCAAATATGAGCCGGTTCGGCCCATTTCCGGGAAACCCTGATAAATGGCTTGAATTTGAAGTTTGATAAAGTTTCATCTAACGGGACAATAAAGGCTTGCCGGGATAGAGGGTTTATTTTATTTTGGAACTACCGGTTATAGGATAGCGGGAATTTGGCGGTTATGAGGCATTTCACATATAATGGGAATAAATATCAGGTTGATGCCCAGGGATTCCTGATTAATCCCGGTGATTGGGATGAGAACTTCGCCGAAGGGATGGCTCCAAAGGTTCAAATTCCCGGCGGCTTGACGCCTGAACATTGGAAGATTATTCACTTTATCCGCAATACTTTCGAAAAAATGAATACCTGCCCATTGGTCTATATCGCCTGCAAAAGAAATGAACTGGGACTGGGAGATATGAAGCGACTCTTTCCCCGAGGATATCTTCGGGGCGCCTGTAAACTGGCCGGGGTGACCTACCGCGAGGCCTGGTTCCAGGAAACCTGGCTGGAAGAGAATATCGTGCATCATACCCGGGCTTACGAGACCAAGAAATATCCGGTCGACGAGCAGGGTTTCCTGATTGAACCGGCCGCCTGGGATGAAAACTTTTCGCTGCAGACGGCCCATAAAATGGGTATGGCGGATTTATTGAATAAACGGCATTGGGAAATAATCAATTATCTGCGAAATAAATTTTCCGACACAGGCGAAGTCCCCACGGTTTATGCCGCTTGCGAAGATAATAGATTGACTATCGAAGAACTGGAAAAACTGTTTCCACAGGGGTATCATCGGGGGGCGGTTCGTCTGGCCGGTCTTCGGGCGCATTAGTTCTTATTCGCCTGTAATTAAAAAGGGTGATATTAAGAGGCTTTCCAAAGGTGATATAAGTATCTTTGGTCAGGTCACATCCCCGATTGAATCGGGGACAGGACCTGACCGAACCCTTTTAGATGATAAAAAAAGCAGACCTTGAGGTCTGCCTTTTTTTGTTCAAGTGATTTTCCGTCGCGTATTTTTATTTTTTTCCGACGATCGATAAGAAGCGGTTATTTTGACCGAATGATTGCCTGACGAAGCCATTGATATCATCGGCGGTAATACCGTCGGCCATGGCGATCAATTCCGGGATAAAGTGGTACCCGTAGCCGAGATATTCATAAAGGGCCATGTTGTCGGCGCGGTTGCCTTTGCGGTCAAAACGATAAATGAGATTGTTCTTCATGTTGATTTTGGCCGAGGTTAATTCTTCGGAAGTAATACCGCTGTCAATCAGGAGGGTCCATTCGCGATTAAGAGAATTGAGAGCATCCTTGACCTTGGCCGTATCGGTGCCGATCGCCGCCCGGAAAATCGAACCGTATTTATCCAGCATATACTGGGTGTAAACCGAATAGGCCAGTTTTTCCTTCTGGCGCAAATCCCACAGGCGCGAGCCGACATTTCCCCCCATGATCTCGTGCAAAAGGTGGATTCGGGCAACCTCCGGGGCTGTCAGATGCGGCAGGGGATATCCCATGAAAATGAATGACTGATTCCGGTCGTAAGAGATGAACCCTTCCTTTTGAGGTTCCATAACCATGGATGGTTTCGTCACTGGGGCCGATTCCTTCTTCAGGCCGCCGAAATGTTTCCTGATTATGGTCAGAGCGGAATCGGGCGTCATATCGGTGGCGACGGAGATGATGATATTATCACCGCCGACAAAGCGGTTGTAATGTTCTTTTATATTTTCAGCCGTGATTTGCCCGATTGTCCCCAGGGTGCCTTCAACAGGAAGACCGTATTCATCGCCGCCATAGACGGTTTTAAAAAAGAGTTTGCTGGAAGCGTAGGTTTGATTGTCATCGCCGGACTTGATGGTGCCTTCCGTCTCCGTTTTCAATTTGGCCAGTTCGTCTTCGGGGAAGGTCGGTTCCAAAAGGCAGCGGCTGACAATCCCCAGGGCTTCATCGAAATTCTCGGTTAAAGATGTCAAAGAAATATAAGCATAATCGCGGAGGCCCCCTTGTGACATATTTACGCCCAGAAAATCCAGTTTCTCCGCTATCTGGGAGGCCTTCATGGCGCTGTTGCCTTTGAATAGCAATTGTACCATCATGTTATTCAGGCCGTTGTTTTCGGGCGTCTCGGTCAGGACACCGCCGCCTATCAAAATCCGGGCGGAACTTAAGGAGGTTGTCTCGTCACGATTGACCAGCAGGGTAATGCCGTTGGGCAGGACGGTTTTGCCGTAGCCGTCAGGCGAAAGTGTCAAGACGGGGGCGCTTTGTCCGCAACCGATGATGATGGCCGTCAACAGCGCCAACAGGGCGAAATATGAAATAATTGTTTTCATTGGGGCACCACCGTGGTTTTGACATAAGCGTCGGTATTGAGATAGCGGCGGGCGGCATCGTTGAGATCGGCCAGGCTCACCTGTTCGATATTCTCGGTGTAGGTATCGACAAATTGGTGCCCGATAAAGGAATCGTACTGGGCGTATTTATCGGCATGATCCAGGCCGCGTTCGAGGGACATATAAAAGCCGGTTTTTATCTGGTTCTTGGCTCGGCGGAGTTCCTCTTCGGTGAAACCTTTTTCTTTGATTTCCCTTAGTACTTCATTGACCGCGTTTTCCGTGGCGGCCAGATTGGACGGTTCCAGGGTGGCGAAAGAATACTACAGGCCTTCATACTTATTGGTGCCGAAGGAGAAAGAGATGTCGTACACCAGTCCGGCTTCATCTTTTAATTTCTTATAAAGGCGGCTGGATTCTCCGGAACCGATGATGGTGGCCATGAGGTCCAGGGGAAACTGGTCGGGGCTGTCGGCTTTGGGGCCGATGGTACTCATCATCAGGTAAGCCTGGGAGATATCTTTTTGGATATTAATCTCGGTGATTTTATCATGTTGCGGCGGGGCAGTGTAATTATCGACGGGGAGAGTCCCTTCAGGGAAGGCGCCGAAGTACTTTTTCACCAGTTCCAGGGTCGGCCCGGACTGGATATCGCCGACAATGACCAAGGTCATGTTGTTGGGGGCGTAATATCGCTTATAGTAGGCGTAAACCGAATCGCGGGGGACGGAGCCGATTTTTTCCTTAGTCCCCAGGACATTCTTGGCGTAAGGGTGGTTGCCGAATAAGACTTTCAGGGAAGAACGGTAGGCCTTGGCGGAAGGGTTATCTTCGCTGATATTTATCTCTTCCTGCACCGCCTGACGCTCTTTATCCATTTCCGCGGCCGGGAAATTGGAGCGGAAAAGCATGTCGGCATGAATTTTCAGGGCAAATTCCAGGTTATCCTTGGGCAGGGAAATGACAAAGTCGGTCCAGTCCTGTGAAGTATACCCGTTGAAATAGGCGCCATGCTCTTTCATGGCCTGGCCGACCTGGTCGCCGGTCATTTCTTCGGTGCCGCGGAAAAGGATGAGATGTTCCAGGAAATGCGTGGCGCCGTCGAAATATTCCGATTCGTTTTTGGCGCCGACCTTGACGGTGGTCGAGAGATTGACCTGCGGGACCTGGTGGTTTTCCAGAATCATCACCTTCAGGCCATTATCCAGGGTAGTTATCTGCCAGTTCCCGGTCGCAAAAGCGAACGCGGGAAGAAGCAGGATAATCAAAATAGTCCAGAATTTCGTCACGCCGAGTTCCTCCATTGAATATGGTATTTAGTTTGTCATCAGTGTTATTGTGAGGGTAGTCCGGTCGAAGGTTTTCTGTTAAGTCATATAGGTGATTACGACAGCCTCCAGCCAAAGTTGCGCCTGGTTTTAATTAATCCGGGTTCGGAATTAATACGCTGTCGGCGATAAAGTTGGAGGATAAATCCTGACTCCGGTTTTCCCCAGGGCTGATTTTAACTTTACAGGAAGTCGACAGGCATGTATATTATTACAGGCAGGGAGGCGGCGATTCGGGCCGTTTCCCCAGTGGGAGGCTTCTATGAAAATATTATTCCTGACAATTTTGGCGGTTTTGATTATGTCCTCCGCGGTTTTGGGGTTCGGGTTGGAGTGGTCGGCTTATATTAACCCGGAGAATATTTGGATTAACAACGGAGAGCCGTGTCTCTCAGTAAATACGCCAATGGTGATTGAAATCCGGGTTCAGAATCCGGACGCAATTGAGGTTATGGGTTATAATTTAAACCTAAAAATCTACGGGAGCGGGGGACTTGCATCCGTCGTTTGGAACGATGCCGGGCAGATAACATATGGACCGTCCTTTGAGCCATCGATAGCCATCCCCGGCGCGTGCGAAACATGGTATCATATATTGAATCCCCTTAGTTGGGATGGGGCATTGCCCGATACTCTCTGCCATGGTTTTATTGATTTGGAGGCCTGTTTTCCAATGACGGCCGACCCCGTGACCATATACGAACTGCATCTGACTCTGCCGACTTTTCTGGAAGGCAACCACCTCGATGTTTTCGAAGGGGGGGAGTTATGTCTTAATGCGATGATTGATGACGCCCTCGGTGATTGTAACTGGCTGTTTGCCTTCCCCTCGCACTTTAATGGCCCAGTTTGTTGGGATGTGGAAGCGACCAGTTGCGGCCCGGCGTATTTCGTTAGTGGTCCGGATACGATTATTTATACTTCGGGACAGCCCTTCAGCGGTACTTTTGAGTTTACCGTGGAAGCGAAGGGATGTGAAGTGATATCCTTGGTACTTTCTGATTATGGAACAGCGACGGTTATTGAAAACCCCAAAGAACCCAATATTTTAGTTAATTGGACTTTTGATCCGGTTCTGCCGTATTGCGAATGGCTTGACGGGGAAAATAAGGTGGATATCATTCCATGCGGCGCTTGGGGTTGCGGAGTTGGCAAAACGGTTGTCCTCGTTTTCCCTTCCGAGCCACCCGTCATGGAAAATGGGTGCGGGGCCAGTTATTACGTCGAACCGGAACTTGAACATGTCTATCAACTTCTTGCCACCGACCCTGAAGATGTCGGTATCCTGAATTGGTATGTGGTCAGCGCCGTCCCCGAACCGGCAGGAGATTATTCCATCACCCGGGAAGGGGAATTCTCTTTCATGGCCGCCCCGGCAGATGTCGGACAATCGTTCGAATTCACTATTAAAACCAAAGACTGCGGCGGGATTGTTTCGCAATGTTCCATGACCGCCCAAGTAGTCGACAATCCCTTATGCGGGGACTTGAATTATAGTGGGAGCGTCGATATAATCGACATCATCTTCTTTATCAATGCCGCATTTAAGCATGGCCCACCGCCCAGTTCGGCGGAGATAGCCGATGTCAATGGTGATAGCGCCGTGAATATTCTGGACATAATTCATTTGATAAATTACAAGTTCAAGGGTGGGCCGCCCCCGAATTGTCTTTAAACTCTTTTCTTTGAGATATGAAAAAGGACAGCCGGTTACGCCGCTGTCCTTTTTTATTCGATAATTTTGAAGGGAAAATCTGGCTACTTGATCAGTTCCTTCACGCGCGCCAGAAGTTTTTCGCGGTCGACCGGTTTTTCGAAAAATCCGGCCGGCTCCGAAAAGGTCTTCACTTTGGTGATGAACCGTTTCAATTCCGGGGAGGCCCCGGTAACGATCACGACCGGGATATTTTTGGTCTTGTCGGAATGGATTAATTTATGGTACATTTTTACCCCGGATTCGCCGTCCATGGAAATATCGAGCGTGATCAAATCGGGATGTTCTTTTTCGGCCTTTTCATACCCCTCGTGGCCGTTGTAGGCGGCGATGGTCTCATAGCCGTTTTCCTGAAAGAATATCGACAGGGTTTCCACCAGGTCTTTTTCGTCTTCGACAATCAGTATTTTTTTCTTCGATGCCATAGCCTTTTACCTCCCCGGCGTCAATCCGGCGTCGTGGTTATTCTCCCGGGAATAATATAACACGGCTAAAGGTTTTTGTCTTTCAAAAGTTTTTTCAATTTGCGCAGCGTTTCGGCGTCGGTGTCGTCGATCAGGTTTTTCAATTCGCTTTGCAGGGTCACCTGTTCGGCCATTTATTTTTCTTCGGAGGTGGCATCGAGGCCGAGGAGTTTCTTGACAGCCGCGACATAACGGGGTGGGCTGATCGGTTTTTCCAGGTAAATTCCCGGTCCCGACATGGTCAATTCCTTGAGGTCGGCGCGACCGATGTCATCGCGGGCATGGCCGGTGACAATCAGAACCGGAATATGCGCCCATTTTTTGTTTTTGACCAATTCCCGGTAAAACATGGCTCCTGATTTTTTGGGCATGACCAAGTCCAGGGAAATCATGTCAGGGATTTCCTTTTTCACCTGCTCCAGCGCCTCGAATCCGTCACTGGCAGTCTTCACCCTAAATCCGGCTTCGGTTAAAGCCAATTCCAGAAAATTGCGGATATCATCTTCATCATCGACCACAAGTATGGTTTTTTCGGCCGGCTTATTCATAGCCCGCTCCTCCCGGTATTTATTCTAAATATTTTCTTCTTCATCTTTTTTTCGGCTGTCATCATAGATGGCGTGGAGACGCTCCCGGGGCAATTCGATTCTAAACCGTGAGCCTTCGCCCTTTTTCGACTCCACAACGATCCGGCCGCCGTGCTCCTGGACTATCTTGCGGCTGGTCAGAAGGCCCAGCCCGGTCCCTTTGCCGCCCTTGGTCGTAAAGAAGGTCGTAAATATCTTTTTCTTAATCTCATAATCCATTCCCGCGCCGTTATCCGCAACCTCAAAAATCAATTTTCCTTTTTCATCGCGGACGCTGACCGTCACCCGCGAGCCTTTTTGCTCGCCCATCTGGCAGGCGTCGATAGCATTGGAGACCAGATTGGTCAGGCAGGTATGGATGCCATCGGCATCCAGGGGAGCCTTTTTGATGTCGGGGACGGTTATGCCCAGAAGTTCAATACCCGACTGGGCCGCGATTTCTTTATAAAGACCGACAATATCGGCCACCAGTTGATTGGGGTCGGTCGGCTTCAGGGTGGGCATACGCCCCTTGGAGAAACTCAAAAAATCCCGTACCAGGGAAGTAGTTTTGTTGAAGTTGCGGTCGAGCATTTCACTGCCGCGGTCGATGAGGGAGCGGTCGTTTTTCTTCAGACCCAGACCGATGATGTACTTGCCCCCCTCCAGGCCCATGAGGATATTTTTTATGCTGTGAGCCAGGCCGGCCACGGTTTGCCCCACGGCCGCCAGGCGTTCTTTTTCGATAATATCCGTCTCCAGTTTTTTTAAATGGGTGACATCGGTGGAGATTTCGATGACGTGGGCGATATCTTCGCCGTCGCGCTTCAAAGGCGAGGTGGAGACGACATAGTGGATTTTCTGGCCGCGTTTGCTGATGCCGGTCTGTTCCGACTGGTGAATCCGGGCGTCACGGAAAGTTTTGGCGGCCGGGCATCGCGGGCATTTTTTATCGCGGCGCTTGTAGACTTCGTAACAGTGTCGGCCCAGGACATCGCCGAAACTCTCCCGGAACTTTTCATTGGCCCGGACTATCCGGTAGTTCTCGTCAATGACCGTGATGAAACAGGGAACGCGGTCGAATAAGATATTGACTTCCTGCTGGAGGCGGTCGGTTTCGGTGATAACCAGGGACATTTCGGCGATATATTCGGCCCGTTCATCACCCTCTTTTTTAAGGGGAAAACTGCGAATGACGTTATGCGCCCGACGGCCATGGCGATCGATGACGGTGGAATCGGTTACGCGCGGCTGACCATCGGCATATATGTTGTGATGAATGCACTCTTTGCAGGGCTGCGATAATTTTCTATATACGGCATAACACTTTTTACCGCGCCATTCACCGTAATAATCGGCGAAATTTTTATTGGCCGCGACGATATTATAATTTCGGTCAATGACCGCTACGGCGAACGGCACCGTTTCAAAAAATGCCGCGCCAAGCGATTCGGTCAGGTTAATATTATCTTGGGACCGGCTTTTGGCCATGTCTTCACCTTTTATCATTGGCGGCCGAGGCCGGCGAGGTCAGCCGGCGTACGGTTGCCAGGAGTTCTTCGGCTGTGATCGGTTTTTCCAGGTAGCAGTTCGGCGGCGGGATGGTGATATCGGGTACCAGGGTCCGAAAATTGAACTCCTTTTCATGGATAGCGCCGCTGATTATTATCACGGGAGTTGTGAGATTTTCGGGCCTATGCCGCAAGTTGATATAAAACGATAAGCCTGTTTCCCGGGGCATCATGACATCAAGACAAATCAAATCCGGCCTGAATTTCTGCACTTCTTCCATACCTTCGCGACTATCGCGGCATCCCCGAACCGTATAACCGCCTTCTTCCAGAATCGCCGTCAGATAAGTCAGGACATCTTCTTCGTCCTCGATTACCAGTATTTTGACAGGTGGCTTGGTCATTTTCAATGGCTTTCCTCAAGCGATTTTTGGGGTAAAACCACGCGCTTGGACGGGGTGACGGTTTTTTCGTATTTGAGCGACTGGACGATAAAGTCACGGTGCGAATATTCGTGGCAGGAGGCGCATTTATCCAGGTTGGGTTTATCGGCCACTTCCTTCGCCTTCACTTTATGGCAGGCGATGCAGGTTTCGTGGAGAGCATCGACATAAGATGGTCCCAGGTAACTATCGAAGACGATGGTTGAGCCGGGAACGATCATATCCAGGTGGCAGGCCTCGCATTTTTTGGCCGATTCCTTATGGCGTTGAGTTCCCGGGGTATGGCAATCGTTGCAGGCGATATTGGCCCCTTGTGGCGAACTGTGCCAATCATGGCGGAAAACGTCGGACGTGCTGTACATATTATGATGACAGGCGGCACAGCGGCTGTTTTTATCCAGCGGCAGATTCATGTGATGGCACAAGACGCACGATTGCTGATCGCCCTGGCGCTTGATGTGGGCCTGGTGGTCGAACACTACGCCGTAGTTGTCGCGGTTTCCGTCGATGAATAGGACATCGCCGCCGCGAGCCGGCCGGGCGGTTACCTGTTCGACGCCCTGGCTGTGGATTTTATCCGAGGGCATGATGGCAAAACCGAGGGCGAAACTTATGACAAAGGCCAGCGAATATTTTATCCGGGCCGCCCGAGCGGGATCGCCCAGCCAGACGTGGGTAACGCCGCTGAATTGCGGCAGTTGGTGCGAATCAGATTCGGGGTCACGCGGTTTATGTTCCCAGATGCGGAGATGTTCCACCGCAAAGAGAAAAGCCAGGGCGGCGGCGGAAACCACGCCCAGGCTGATAAAAATTTCAGTCCAGGAGGGGATATAACTGTCGCCGGTGACACCCAGCATGGTCAGGCCGCCGACATTGATGCGGTTGAAGACCATGCCGAATACGACCATCATGGAACCGGCCCAGAGGGAGCCGGTTTTGGCCCGCAGGGACGGTACCGCAAAGAGGACCAGCGGAATCAACGCCGATATCAGAATCTCAAGCCAGAAAAGATAAGTTTCCCGGGTGGCGGCGAAAAGGAGTCCGGCCCGTCCCCCGATAATAATGTCGCCGAATTTAACCAGAAGATAGGTTGCCAATACCCAGGCGGCGGGTTTGGCCAGTTTCCGGATGATATTGGTTTCGGCCGGGCGGCGATAGAGCCAGTGCGAAAAGAGACTTTCAAACGAGACCATCATCAGGCCCAGGGCGACCGCCGAGATGAAAAATTGCACCGGAAGGATTTGCGAATACCAGAGGGGGGGCAATTTATAGGGCATAATCAGGAACAATGAGCCAAGAGAAGACTGATGCAGGGTGGAGAGCATGATGCCCAAGAGCACAAAGGGAAAGCGGAATTTCAGGAGAAGGGTCCTGATTTTGGCGTAACGGCTGGTTTCCTCCAGCGGCACGGGGCTGAATTCCAGAAGCAACACCGAAGTGTAGAGCATGACACACCAGCCGACTTCAAACAGGGGCGAGTGAGGATTCCAGTATATAATCATGTGCCAGATATTCCAGGGCAGGCCCAGGTCGAACATCAAGCCGCCGACCACGGCGATGTACCCCAGAAAGGCGGTCAGAACGGCCGGGCGCACGAGGGGGTGAAATTCCTCTCGTTTGAAGATATAGAAAAAGGCGGTCAAAACAAAGCCGCCCGCCGCCAGGGCCACGCCGCCCATGACATCGAAACCGATCCACAATCCCCAGGGGGTGGCATCGGTCAGATTGGTGGTGGCGCCCAAGCCGAAGATGAAGCGGGTGATGCCGACCGCGGCGGCGATCCCCAGGACGGTCCATAATATCAGTTTGAATTTTTGCACTCTATCCATGTCAGGACTCCTCGCTCTTGTCGCCGTTTTTGGCCAGATCCATGCGGCGGCGGACAATCCAGTTGATACCGTACATCACGCCGCCCATACCCAGGAAGGCGAAGGGGACGGCTTTCATGGCCAAGGCCGTGGTATGCGGCAGGCCTTCGGGCCCCAGGTGCGACTGGTAGGCCAGGAAGCCGAGGTCGATGTCAGAGATGTACAGGACATTTGTGCCGCCGACCTCGTGTTCGCCCCAGACATGATCGATATATTTGCCGGGGTTGTCTTTAATTCTCTGGTGGGCCAGGGCGATAAGTTCATCCCTTTGACCGAATATGGTGGCCTGGGTGGGGCAGGCCAGGGTGCAGGCGGGCTGTCCGCCCGACTCCAGTTTCTCGTAGCACAGGATACATTTGCGGATATACGGCACCGGCTCATCCCAGTCATAACGGGGAATGCCGAAAGGACAGGCCATCATGCAATACCGGCAACCCAGGCATTTATCACTGTCGTAAACCACGGCGCCGGTGGCGGTGGTATGCAGGGCACCCACGGGGCAGGCGCTGGCGCAGGCCGGTTCCAGGAAATGGCGGCATTGCTTGCGGACAAATTTTCCCTCGGGTGTTTCCAGTATCGAAGTCCAATTCTGGGCCGAGAGACCGTCGTTTTTCTGCCACCGCCGAGGGACTTCCATGTCGAGTTTGTTGGTTTTCTTGCAGGCCGCCACGCATTCCAGGCAGCCGATACATTTGGTAACGTCGGTCAGGATGGCGGCGCTCATACCGGGGCTCCTTTCTTGTTGAGGGTCGTGGTGATGGCCTCATCGGTATCAGGAGGGAATTTCCAGGCCAAAGTGCCGACCACCTGTGAAAGGGGCATGAGCACGCAGTGGGCGATCTTGGTGAACGGCAGGAGAACGAATATCAAATTGCCCGCCAGGATATGTACCAGCATGAAGAATTGATAAGTTTGGGGCGCGATACTTAAATGAGCGCAGATAAAGCCGGTGACGAAGGGAATAAGAAGAATCAGGGGCCAGAAATAATCCTGTTTCCGGCTGATAAACGAGGCCGAAGGCACCAGCAATCTGCCCAGGATCAAGGCCAGTCCGAAAACGATGGTGCTTATCGTCAGCCATTTGGCGACATCATACGGCAGGGTCGGCCAGGCCAGGCCGATGGCGCTTTGCCACAGTTGCACATGGGCGAATAGAAATATCGGCACCAAAATCAGTCCAATGTGAAAGAGAATGGAAAAAACCGAATAGACGGGGCGATTATGGAATAGCCGTTTGGCGGGAAAGAGCCATTCCAGGCTGCGGCTTATAATAAGGCCCCAGGGAAGGGTTTTGTCGCCGGCCTTGCGGTAAGCCATCACGGCGGCCCAGATATCCAGAATCAGTATCCGCGCCAGACCCAGAATCATGACGGCAAAACAGAGGCGGAATAAAGGGCCTCGACTGAAATTCAGGAATTCTTCCATATGTATATTATTCTCCCTTTTTGTCGTGTTGATTATCTGTCGCGGAGCCGGCCGTCGGTTTATCGAAAATGATCGCTTTATAAATCAGGTCGTGCAGGCCGACGACTTCGCAGGGGATTTTCTGGTCTTCCACCAGTTCACGCAGTTGTTTTTTGCAGTTAGCGCAGGGCGCAACCAGGATTTCGCAGCCGGCCCGGCGGATCTGATCGGCTTTCAATTTCCCGCCCACGGTGGTCCGGTAAGGGCGGATTTCGTCGATCGAAACCGTCCCGCCGCCGCCGCCGCAGCAGATGTTGTCTTCTCCCGAAGGGGTCATCTCGATATAATTGGGACAAAAGGCCTTCAGTAATTCGCGCGGCTTATCGATTATCCACCTCTGGCGGGCGATATTGCACGGGTCGTGATAGGCAACTTTTTGAGTGACGATGGTCGGGTCGAATTTTAGGCGCCCTTCTTTCCATACTTTATGCGTGTATTCCATGATGTTGATGACCGGGAAAGCCTTATCGCCGCCGCAATAGGCGGGCAGGAAATACTTGGCCGACCGCGAAGCATGGCCGCATTCGCCGATGAGGACATTCTTCCCTTTGAGACGTTTGGTCTCGGCGTCAATCTTCTTGACGACCCGCTCCAGGATGCGGTCACTGTAAAAGAGGCCATAGTTGATGCCGTCATAATAGCCGGTGCCGGTGGTCCAGGAATCGCCCGTGGCCGTGAATACCGCGGCGATACCCATCAGTGTCTCGGCCTCCATGAGGAAATCGCTGACGGCCGGAAAGAAGACATATTCGGAGCCTTCGACATCCATGGGAAATTTAATCTCGATCCCTTTATCGCCCAGCATATCCTCTTCCAGAAATTCGAGGGTGTCTTTGAGGGCCGGAACCGGTATGGCCGAGGTGTTCCCGGTTTGGCCTTCCAGTTGTTCACGGGTGCTGACCACCAGGGCCCGGGGAGCCATCCCCATTTCACTCAAAATAAATCGCCCCAGGTGCGTGATTAAAGCATGATCGATTCCGGAAGGACATTCCAGGGTACAACGACGGCAGGCGGTGCAGTTCCAGAAGGAATCGGCCATTTCCCGGACTTTTTCGTCCGTCAGATCCATTCCGCCACCCCCCAGGTGTCCGCGAAGCGCTCCCCCGACCGTAAAGTACCGGCGGTAAACACTTAGAAGTAATTCCGAACGATAGCAGGGAATATCGCGGGGATCGCCGGTAGCCTGGTAAACCTGGCAGGTCGTGGCGCACCGGGAGCATTTGGCGCTCATCCGAATGAAATGATCCAGGGCCAGACCGTAATTGGTATGTTTAAGGATAGCCGCGAAAGCCTCCAGGAACCGCCGGGGGCGATCACCGGTATCGAATTCTTCGATATGATAGCGGACATCGAGTTTCTGCTTTTCGATTACGTCGGGCTTTTTGGTCGGTTTAAAAGCCCGCGCTTTTTCTTCGGGGGTGATGGGCCTAGTTCTCATTTTATCTCCGTCATTAATCCTAATTGTTGCCTATTTGTCTGCCCTACCGGGCGGGTTGCCGGACGCGACATCGGCGAAAAGCCGCTCGTGTCCCGGTATCTTTTCGCCGAGAAGAATTTTCAGGCCGGTGTTTCCGGCCGGCACTGCCGTCCGGGACGGTTCATAGGGAAGAAAGCGGATGCCGTATTCGGCGCAGGACCTTTCCACATAGCCCGAGGGGGGCGCCACGAAAACCCGGGCGTGGTATTCCTCGCCGGTGCAGAAATGAAATTCCCTGATTTCCTGGTCGAGGCGATAAGTATGTCCCCCGCAACAAACCGATACCCGGATTTTACCGGAGCAGACCGGGCATACTTTTTCCGCGGTCAAATCGATCAGGAAAGAATCCTTGCCGTTTCCGGGATTTATGAAAAAACCGGCTTTCCGAAATATTTCTCTGGCCCAGCCTATTAATTGGTCCAGAGGGATTTCATAAGCACCCTGGATGGCGTCCAAGGCAGTATCCTCGGGCTTGATTTTTCCCGCCAATAGTCCTCGCAGGGTGTCTTTTATGCTAAGGCATTGATCCGGAACCAGTCCGATGCCCATGGAGGCGATCATATCGCGATAGAATTCGCCGATGCCGTTGCAGACCAGGAGTTGCGTGTCATGTACGCGAAGAAGCCTGATGCGGCGAAATCCCTCATGCCCTTCGAGGCGGGTTTTCCGCCGAGATTTTATCTTCCCCTTTTCCACCTCCAGCATTATGAAACTGGAGCAGGCTTCGAAACAGGGGGCGATATAGCCGTTTAATTCCGGAATCAATATTTTCATATATTTGTTGCATTACCATGTATTGCATTATTTGTGCCAACTTCTATTATGATTATAATATTATGGCAGATAATGAGATGGGCTATATTCAAGAAAGTCGACGTTGCGTAAAATGCAACGTAATTTGAGTTATGCAACAGATAAAATGTTGCATAGGTTGCGGATTATGGGATTATTTGAAGTCGCGGGGACTAATTTTATACTTCTTGAGTTTTCGCCAGAGAGTTGTTCGATGCATTTCCAATTCCTGGGCCGTGGTCAGAATATTTCCCCCATTTTTATTCAAGACGGATAACAGGAGATTATATTCGTCAATGGTCTGGGTGACGGGTGAGGGGGTTATTTCTTCGGCGGCGGCCAATTTAGGAATGCCCTGAAGGAATTCATTGGGCAAATGGTTTTTCTGGATGACGCTGTTACGGCAGAGGACGAAACCGTGCTCAATAATATTTTCCAGTTCCCGGATATTGCCGGGATAGTCATGCCGCATGAGAAGGTTCATCACTTCCGGGCTGACGCTTAATATTCTTTTCCCGGTGCGGGCGTTGAACTTGCGGATAAAGTGATCCACCAGATAAGGGATATCCTCACGTCTTTTTTTGAGGGGCGGCAATTCGAATTTAACGACGGCCAGTCGAAAATAGAGGTCATCACGGAATTTATTCTGGGCCACCAGTTCCTTTAAATTTTTATTACTCGCGGCCAGAATACGAATATTCACTTTAACGGGGTTAGTGCTTCCCAGGGGCTCGAATTCCCTCTCCTGCAGAAGCCGTAACATCTTAACCTGGGTTGACAAGGGCAGATCGCCGATTTCATCGAAAAAGACGGTTCCGCCTTCGGCAAAAGTCAGCCGCCCTTTTTTATCCTGTCGGGCGTCGGTAAACGCCCCTCGGCTGTAACCGAATAATTCCGATTCAAACAGCTGGGTTGGAAGCGTGCCGCAATTTATAACCACGTAAGGTCCGTCTTTGCGGGAACTCAAGTTATGGATTGCCCGGGCAAATAGTTCCTTTCCCGAGCCCGACGGTCCCTGAATCAAGACGGTGCTTTCGCTTTCGGCGACATCGGGTAAAATCTCGAACAACTTGTGCATCTCGGGGCTTTTGGAGATTATGTCTTCCAGAGAATATTTGCGGTCCAGTTCCTTGCGAAGATGTTCCAGCGCCGAGAGGTCGCGGAAAGTCTCCACCGCGCCCAGGACGTTACCTTCTTCATCGCGAAGAATAGCGGTGGAAATGCTGATGGGGATACGTTCGCCGCGGCTGTTGATGATATTGACGGGGCGGTCGATTGTCTCGTCGCCGGTTTTCATGGTCCGCGCCAGAAGGCATCCCTCGCAAATATCGGAATGGAAGACATCAGAACAGCGCCGTCCGATTGCCTTGGAAGCCGGGACCCCCGTTATTTTTTCAGCGGCCCGATTGAAACTGGTAATATGGCGTTCACTGTCGACGGTAAAGACACCGTCGGCGATAGAACTCAATATCACCTTGAAAAATTTCAGGTTTTCCGCTTTTTCGTCCATACTTCCTGCCATTCAAAGTCGCCACTGCGATGCCGGGTATCCATTATAATCATTAACAACTTTTTATTCAAGCGGGTTAGGGGTCTTTGGGGTGGGATATAGGTTTTTGGAGAGGCCGGGGAGAGGCTGACAGGATTTCTTATTTACATTGCCTGTTGGAAAATCAAAGGCCTTCTTCCCCCTGGGAGGAGTGCGACATGGGGTCTTTGCGGGCGGCCGCCGCCGTGGGCAGACCTTTGAAACAGACACGGGTCAAGGGACAGATTGTCTCCCCGGATCCCTGATGGGACTTTTCATGGCACGCTTCGATAGCCCAGGCCACATTGCGATAGAGGTGATCTTCGCCTATTTTGGCGTAAAGATGGGTTCGCTTCATCACATCGAGCACCTGATCGTTCAGACCGCTGATAAAAATATCGCACCCCGTATCGCGTAGTCGATCCACCAACTCGGACAATTTTTCTTCCCCGGAGGCATCCAGTTCATTGATGCCGTTACCGACCAGGATGACGGCTCTAAGTTCCGGCATGGAGCGGATTTTCTCCAGAACGCGCTCTTCCAGATAGGAGACGCTGGCGAAAATCAAAGAGCCGCTGATACGGATGACGGCGATATGGCGGCATTGCATGAGGCCGAGCCGTTCGGCATTGCGATATGTCCCGTCGGTATACAGGGAGAGGTTGACAATTTCCGGCTTGATATTGCGCACCAGGTAAAGGCCCAGGGACAGGATGACACCGATCATGATACCCCGGTCCAGATGCGGGGCGAAAATCAGGGTGGCGACAAAAGTAATAATTCCAATCAGACCGTCATAGGTTTGAGCGCGCCAGGCATGGATAAAGCCTTTAATATTAATCAGGCCTATTACCGCCATCATGATAATGGCGGCCAAAACCGATTGCGGCAGGTAATACAAAAGCGGCGTCAGGAAAAGAAGCGCCACGGCCACGATAAGAGAACTGAAAAGGCTGGACATGCCGGTCCGGGCGCCGGCCTGGAGATTAACGGCCGAACGTGAAAAAGACCCCGAGACCGCATATCCTTGAAAAAGGGATCCGGCCAGATTGGACAAACCCTGGCCTATCAATTCCTGATTAGGATTCAGCCTTTGACCAGTTCGTACCGCCATGGCTTTGGCGATGGAGATGGCTTCCATAAAGCCCAGAAAAGATATGATGATAGCCGTGGGAAACAAGGTCAGCATGACTTTTAAATCGAAGGCCGGCAATCGCGGTGTCGGCAGTCCTTTCGGGATGGTCCCGACCACGCTTCCCCCGCCGATCATTTTCAGGTTGGCTTCATCCAGGGCCTGCCCGCCGACTTTCAGGCGCCAGTTCAAACCGTCGCCGGTTAAATCTTCCGGGATCTTTGCCTTTTCGTAAAACAGCAGGACCCCGGCGCTGTCGACACCTTCCATAAGCTCCCCGGACAGGCCGGCCTGCAAATGGGCGGCATCTTCTTTCAATCGGCCGATTTCAAAAGCCAGAAGATGTAGTTGATTATTAAGGCGAATTATTTCGGCCGATTCCAGGCCATTGAGGTCTTCTTCCTTTTCGAGAGCGTGGCCGATCTCGATTCGTTCAGATATTTTGCGTTCAATATCACCCAGGGTGGTACCGTACCGGCTGATATTATCTGCAATACGCGGGGAACGAATATTCTCCAAAACGGCCTGGCGGTTATGCTCATAACCTATGGACCATGATATCACGGTCGTGATAACGACGGCCAGTAAGACGCCGGGCAGACGAGGCGCCAGTCGTTTGATTAAAATCATGATAAAGAAGGCGAGCGCCCCCAGGTACAGGGTGGGCATATGCGTAAACACCAGGGCGTCGCGGATGACATGGTAAACCGTCTCATAATGATGGTCGGCGGTGGCGGTCGCGACGCCGAATAATTTCGATAACTGTGAGGTGGCGATTATGATGGCGGCGGCATTGGTAAAACCGTTAACGACCGGATGAGACAGGAAATTGACGACCAATCCCAGACGCAAGACGCCCAGCATGAATTGAAAAAAGCCGATTAGAAGGGCCAGAACTATGGCATAAGCGATAAACGCCGGGGTGCCGGCCGAGGCCAGGGGTTCCAGGGCGGCCAGAGTCATGAGCGAAACCACGGCCACCGGCCCGGTCGCCAGTTGTCGGCTGGAGCCGAACAGGGCGGCGATCATGGGGGGTAAGAAGGAAGCGTACAAGCCGTAATAAGGCGGCAGGCCGGCCAGTTGGGCATAGGCCATTGATTGCGGAATCAGGACCAGGGCGACCGTCAGTCCCGAAACGAAATCGATGCGAAAGTCGGTCCCGTTGTACTTTTCGAACCAGCCCAGGAAGGGAAATATCTTCTTCAACATACCCGCTTGAAAAATCAAAAATGTCTACTTTTTCGTTCGGCGGAGTCTATATCCCGGGGGAATCGTCTTCGGCCCCGCCGTGTGCCTTCAGGCCCCGGATAAAGCCAAATGGTGAATCAATTCCACGGTGCGGATAACGCCCACGACCTCGCCCCCGCGAAGCACCGGCAGAAGACTTCGGTCGGCGGCCACCATGCGGGCCGCCACTTCAATGATATTGTCATCGTAATCGACGGCGGCTTCGATACGCGTCATTATCATACTGACCGGGCGTTCCAGTTGCTTATTTACGAAGGCTTCGAGTTTTTCGGGAAAAGCCAGCGGCACGCCCGGTTTGACCGGGGTTTCTTTAAAGGTATGAGCCAGTTGGCCGGCCAGGAAATCCGGCTCCATGGCCCGCAGAATATCGCGCCGCCTGACCATCCCCAGAAGTTTGTATTGTTCGTCAAAGACCAGCGCCACGCGCGCCAGTGATTTGCGGCCGCCGACTTCAAAAACAGCCTGTTCCATGGTTTCCATGGCCTGCCTTATGGTTGTCCAATGTGATACATAGGGATATTTCTCCAGAGGTATCATCAACTCCCCGACTATTTTAATCTCCATAGACATGGCCTTCCTCCTATGACAGGCCCTTTTGCGGCCGGCCATTATTAATTCCGGGCGGGACCCGGCAGATTACCAGCTCTTTTTCTTGAGAATATCCTCGATGGTATCCTGCATTTTCTTTTCGAACAGCATTATTCGGCGGGACTGGGCATCCTTGATGCGGGCGACGAGATTTTCCAGGTTGGGTGGTTTCTCCAGGAATTCCATCGCTCCCAGTTTGATGGCTTCGACTCCGGATTTGACAGTTCCCTGGCCGGTCAGGAGAATTACCTGTAAGTCGGGATTTTTGGCCAGCAGGCGCTTAAGGGTCTCGATCCCATCGATGCCCGGCATTGCCAAATCCAGAACCACGGCATCATAGGATTTATTTTCCACTTTATCCACCGCCTTAAGACCATTATCGACCGTCTCCACTTCCATTCCCCGGCTTTCCAGGCGTTCCGATAAAGTCTCGGTGAAATCTTTTTCGTCGTCGACAATCAGCACTTTGGCCATGGGCACGGCTCCTTTTATTAAAGAAATAAATGACGTTTTTCAAGACGGCTTCAGGGGGAGGAATGACCCTTGAATTGCAATTCCTGGGCAAACCGGCCCGCCTCTTTTTTTGTATAAAGCCACCCCTGGCAGCAATTCATTAAGTTCTCCAGATCGGCCGAAACGGCAATTTCGCCCGCACCTTCCAGGGGCATGTCGACAATAATCCGGGGTCCGGTCGAAGACATCTCGGTTTTGATTTTAATAGCCTGACCGGGAGGGCATTTATCCAGAGCCCCGCGCAGGGCCAGAAATAACGCCCAGAGGACAAGGAACGGCCGCACCGGGATCTCCGCTCCGCCGGCTTTGGTTTCGATTTCTATTTCCACGCGACGCATTTCCGCCGCCCGTCTCCATAAAGACTGCGTGAGGCGAACCAGTTCGGCCGGGTCGGCAGCCAGTTTATCTTCGTCGACACTATGGGCAAAGGTATTCAACAGCCGAATGAGGGCCGTACCCCGCTCGGCTTGAGTCGAAAAGCGGGTGACGATTTTTTCCAGACGCGTCCGATCGATAACAACCGGGTTATCGCCCGTCGCAAGCAAGTCGGACATGAGGCCGGTATTCTGGTCGATGATGGAAACGACATTATTCAATTCATGCGACAGTGATGCCGTCAGCCTGCCGAAACATTCCCGGCCGCTTTGCTCCAGCCTGTCCCGGTCCTGCGGTGAAAGACCCTCATTCATGCTTTTTTACCGCCGCTTCCATCTTTTCAATCAAAGCATCCAGGCCGATCGGTTTGGCGACAATATCGAACGCCTGCTCCGGCTTTTCAGCCTCATGACCATGGGGGGTTCCATGCCCGGTTATCATGATAACCGGTAGATGGGGGAATTGGGCCTTGATTCGACGCAAAACCACTTCGCCGGAAATCCCGGGCAATTTCAGGTCCAGAACCACCACGTCATAAGGTTGGGCCACGACTTTGGCCAGGGCCGAGATGCCGTCCAGAGCGTATTCCGCCTCAATGTCCCGATAAGTAAGCCGTTCCACGAGCGTGGTCGCCAATTCTTCTTCGTCATCTATTATCAGGACTCGAAAACGACTCATAAATCAAACCTGTCAGCCTCGGCTTTTTAACGGCAGGGTGACGATAAAACTGGTGCCCGTTCCGACGGCGCTATTCACCGTGATACGCCCCCCCAGTTTCTGGACAATATCCTGTGTTATGGATAATCCCAGGCCGGTGCCGAATTCGCCTTTGGTCGAAAAGAATGGTTCGAAAATATGTTTTAAATCCTTTTCCGGGATGCCCACGCCGTTATCGGTGACGGTAACGGCAACTTCCCCGGAATTTATCGGAGCGGCGGTAATCTCGATTTGTCCCCCGTTGGGAATGGCGGCCAGGGCGTTATTAAATATATTGAGGAAAACCTGCTGCAATTGCCCGCGATCACTTTCCAGGGACGGCAGTTCAGGCGCAAAAGACGATTCCACTATAATGTTGCGGTGCATGATTTCGGACGACTGAAAACCCATAACTTCCTTAAGCAGATCGGCCAGATCGATATTTTCCTTCTGTACCTCCATACGCCGGGAAAACCCCAGGAGGCGATGCGTCACATTGCTGCATCTTTCCACGGATTTTATGATGGAGTTTATCTGAATCAGAGTCTTTTCTTTTTGAGGGTATTCGGGTGTATGCTCGGCCATGTCTTTCAGAAGGCCGGCTTTTTCATTGATGATCGCCAGCGGATTGTTTATTTCATGAGCGACTCCCGCAGCCATCCGCCCGATTGTCGCCATCTTGTTGGTATATTCCGCATTATGGAATACCCGCGCCCGTTTCAGATCGGATTCCTTGAGGCGGTTGACCATGTAGGTTGTACTATAGAAAACCACGACCAGGATCAGGGCGGCGCTTATACCCAGAAACCAGAGAAGGTCGGCGCGATGATCGACCCAGTGCCAGAACGGTTTGTCCAAACGCTTCATGACCATCAGTATGTAGGGGCTTTCGCTTATATATGCGTACCCGGTCGTCAGCCATTGACCTTCTTCCAGGTATTCGTCGATAACTTCACGATCCATCATAAACGGAGGGACTTCAAAGCGCGCCCTCTCCAGGACGCCTCCGTAAAATACAGAGGGCGTTTGGATTATTCCGTTTTGGTTGATTATGAAAGCATCGGTACGCCGGTCCAGTTCCAGATTATAAATAAGCCGGGTCAACAATTCCATATCAAGGGTGGCCCGAAGGACATAAAAATCACCGCCCGGCTTTTCTTTTTTAAACGCTATGACAAAATGCGGAAAATTCCGATGCCCCATGAAGACGTCGCTGACATGAACGCCTCGAAGAATCACTTCCTCGAACCAGTCTTGATCCCGGTAATTGATGCCGGCGAGATTGTACGGCCCCACGTAGGATCGCTGAATGCCGCCGCTGTCGATTATACCCAGGTCGATAAAACCGCCGAATGAATTTTTCAGATTTTGAAGCGTGTTCGCCAAACCCTCGTTGGTATTGAGTTCCTCGTAATGCTTCTCTCTCAATACAAACGATAAGGCCGAACGGCGTTCCTCCAGGACAAACTCCAGGGTCCGCTTGGTATTGGAAAGGATACGGGAAATGGCATAACGATTTTCCGCACGGTAGGCATCGGTATCCTGATGATAATTGATAAAAGTCAGGATGGCCAGAGGAATGAGGGCGATTAGTGAGGTCAGGAGGCTGGAAAAACGGCGAAGCCTGCTATATGGAGAAAGTGGCGGGCCAAAAGGGCCGGAGGGGAGGTTTTCATCGGGCTGATTCACGTATTTATTCTCCGCCATTTTGAGTTCGGGAAGAACGGTGGGCATTGGCCTTTCGGTAAGCTTCATTCATGGTCCGCGTCAAAAGGTCGATATTAACGGGCTTTTTCAGATAGGCGAAAGCACCCAATTCGGCGGCCAGTCTTTCCTCCCGTTCGGAACCGTGGCCGGTTAAGATGATGACCTCAATATTGGGACGCTCCTGTTTCAGGCGCCTTAGAACTTCGATACCGTCAATACCGGGCATCATCAGATCCAAGACCATGACATCCGGCTCATCCTTTTTGACAAATTCCAGGGCCTCTTCGCCGTTATATACCACCGACGACGGATAATGACGGGCCTGGAGTCTCTCCGAAAGAGTTTGAACAAATTCCCTTTCATCGTCGACCAGAAGGATTTTGGGCGGAATCTCCACATTTTCCAGGGGATTTATGCGCGGGGCCCGGTAGCCGCTGCCTAACCCGACCCGGACATCAACCACACCCTTGACGCCGGTGGCCAGACACCGCAATTGTTCTTCATACTGCTCGAGGCGCAAGACATAACGATTGATGTTTATATGGAGATGGCCATGTTCGCTGGCAACTTCGACGTCATGGCCGGCTTCAACCAGGACATGGTTGACCGTCATGGCCAACAGGTGGTCCTGCACGGCCCGGCCAGATTCCGGTGATGCTGCCACGGCCGGTCCCCGGGCATGGCTCGTCACCAAATCCGAAGCCGCTTCGATTTCGAGTTGGTGCATCGGGATCATGATATCGTATAATTGCTGGTCGAAGGGGGCTTTCTCAAATAAATAGGCGCTTAAGTCCAGAAGCCGTTTATCGTCTCTCTGGATTCGGCGCCGGGCGGCCGCGCTGTCGAGATTTGAATCCCGGCCGGCCAAGGCTATTCGCCAGTCCAAATTGGCAATGATGCAGACTCGCAGAACCTGGGGGATGGTCTGGGGGAGCAAAAGCGCCGCCGGCCCTTCCAGAATGTGATTATCTTCCGCAATAAGTCGAGCCAGGGTGACTTTGAGAGCCGCGATGATGCGTTCTTTTTCCCGGGAAAAACGATTCCAAAAAGGCGTCTGTCCGGCCAAGATTGAGTTCACCTGGTCGGCGCTCCAGCCATAATCTTTAAAGACCAGTTCCAGAAAGCGATCGGTGGCCAAGACATATTTGGTTTGCCCGGAAATGGCCGCGACTAATTCCTCGCCGCGACAATAGGAGCCCGCCACAATTCCGATGAAAGCCAAATTTACACCCTAAATAAGAGATTACTCATCCACTTCCCTTACCTTTTTGATAATATAATAAACCAATTTCTTAGTCAAGTCCGTTAAATTCCCCCGGGGGAGTTGTTCTCACGTTCTGAATCACCTGCCTTATTCCTTCGACCCGGAGGAAGAAGTCCCGGATTTTATAAATTCGTTGAGAAGGCAATAATGCTATCGACATTTCAAAGAACAGGTTTCAAAAAATGGTCGTAATTGAAAAGTGTGCCGAGAAAGTCTTTATTTCAGGAATAGGCCTTGAAGTTATTATTTAGATAATTGCTTCGTTGTCCCAATTCAGGTGATAAATGCCGTTAGCCGGGTCAGGTTGAAGTCGACCTATATCTCAATACCCATCGACCTCATTTTTCGCCAGAGCGTCGAACGATGCATCCCCAGTTCGGTTGCGGCCCGGGTACGATTTCCACGGTATCTGCTTAAGACCTGCAAGATTGTCTCCCTTTCGCTGGCAAAGCGATTATCACCAGCCTGGGTCAAGGTTGTGGAGATAATATGGGGGGGCAGGTGCTCCAGACGGATTTCCGTGCCATGACACATGACGAAGGCGTGTTCCATGGCATTTTCGAGTTCGCGGACATTACCCGGCAAGGGATGACGCCGCAGGGCCGCCATGGCTTCGGGTGAAACCTGCTCAATGGCCTTGCCGCTTTTTTCCCTGAAAACCTGCAGGAAGTGGTTGACCAGAAGGGGGATATCTTCCGGCCGTTTGCGAAGCGGGGGAACCAGGATATTGACCACATTGACCCGATAGAATAAGTCCTGCCGGAATTTCCCTCTGGCAATGAAGTCTTCGAGATCCGCATTGGTGGCGGCAATAATGCGGGCATCGGCATGCAATGTCTTGGCGGAACCGAGGGGTCGATATTCGCCGTTGTTAAGCACTCGCAGAAGTTTCACCTGGAGCGCGATGTCCATCTCACTGATTTCATCCAGAAGAAGCGTCCCCCCGGCGGCCAGGGCAAACTGGCCGGGTTTATCCCGTTTGGCATCGGTAAATGCGCCTTTTTCATATCCGAATAATTCCGATTCCAGAAGGGTCGCCGGCAAGGCTCCGCAATTGATGCGAATATAAGGTCCATATCTTCGCGGGCTTAAATTATGGATAACCTGGGCGAATAACTCCTTACCGCATCCGCTTGGTCCCTGTATCAGGACGTTGCACTCCGAGGCCGCGACATCCGGCAACAGCCCGATTAATTCCTGCATTCGAGGATTGACACTGACAATATCCTCCAGCGTACTTTTTTGCTCCAGGCTCCGGCGCAAGCGTTCGATTTCCGACATATCCCGGAAAAATTCCACGCCCCCCACCAGTATTCCTTCATCGTCCTTAAGAAGGGTGGTCGTAATCTGAATGGGTAATTCCCGTCCGTCGCGCGTAATAATCGTAACCCGGGCATTTTGAACCGGGGCATGGGTTTTAAGGGTATCTTTCAGGGCGCATTGGCGATGGCAGACCTCGGTGCGAAAAATATCGAAGCAATGCTTGCCGATCGCTTCTTTGCGGGAGAAACCGGTGATACGCTCGGCCGATTTGTTGAAAGACGTAATGACGCAGTTCCGGTCAATAGTAAAAACACCGTCGCTGATGCTGTTGAATATAAGGCGGCTTAATTTTGCTTCCATAATTTTAGCCTGCTGCTGCGATCCGGTCTCTTACCAGGCAATATACGGATTGCCTCATTTAATTCAAGACCCTTCACCTCTTGAGTAAATGCCTTTCCCGAATTTTTCAAAAACAGATCTTGTCGTCGCCGATATTCTCAAGCCTGCAAATGATTAAGCTGGTTCCACTTTCCCGTTTCCAGCTCCAGTTTATCGACTATCAACTGGGCGCGGCTGTTGAGACGAAACTGGTCGGCGCGCTCGGGCCCGACCAAAATGACAGGACTGATGAACGACTCGGCGAATTCTTCGATTGGGCGACGGCCGAAGCTCACCCCGGGACAGGTATAACCCAAAACCAATAATTGGAATTCCCGCACGACGAGACAGCGATGCAACTCGACCCATTCGGCATGCTCGCAAAGGCGGAAACCGATATCGAGATAATCGCCGGCGCGTCGGTCATAGTAAAAGCGAAGTTCCTTTTCGCGCTCGATGGCCAGTTTGGAACGATCGGCCGGGGACAAGAGATCCGCCTGGTTATCTTCCGGGTCGTAAGGATCTGTCAAAAAATGGAAGACATTCAATTTGATTTGATGCCGCTGTGACAGGCGCAGAGCATAGTCGAATGCCCAGTCCCCTTGCTGGGAATAATGGGCGCAGAAGCCGACGGCGTTGATGGTCGGGATGGCCATGGTTGCCTCCTTTATTCAGGTTTATCCTAATAATCTATATTTCCTGGTTAAAATCCCGGTGCGGGCCGCGAGTCGAGGCATGGATCGCCTCATTCAGGTAATAGTCGGAATAAACGGCGCCGATGGGGTTATTGGCCAGGGATTTGTCCTTGACGAATAATGTCGTTACGGGGGCCTGGCTCAAACCGGAAAAGACACAATCCGCTCCCATGCATATCCCGACCAGGACATTCAGGTCGGTTTTGAGCCTGTTGAGCGCCTCGGCCTGTCCCCGCGGATTGCAGGCGATAGAATAGGTTCGGCCGGTCTCCGAGGGAGGGCCGTCCAAGGGATCACTGACGGCCAGGCCGCCTATCTTGCAACAAACGGGAAAGACCGTGAAATACCTCCGGAGGACACGGACGAGAATTTCGGCCGGTTCCTGGAGATCCTGGCAGTAGGCGACGCCGATACGGTCGTAGTGCATTTCCAGACAGAAATATATCAGTTCCGACAGACGGCACAGCGTCCGTTCATCCTCACAGGAGATATCAAGCGCGGCCTCCAGCATTTTCTCGGAATCACGGTCGACGCGGTCCGTCCCACCCGAGATCCGAAAAAAATCGCACGGCTTGCCCGAAAGACAATTCCGGTCGCGGCAGGCCAGGCAGTCGATAGCACCACTATCAGGCGAAAGGCCGGTGTCCGAGGCCGGTGATTGAACCGGGGGGCGAACCCGGGGCAATTCCCTTTCTCCCTGAGCCCGCTTATCGCTTGAATTAAGCCCGAATCCGGAGCACAAGGTACCGTCCCCGAGAGCCTCCAGGAGTTCATCCACCGAACCTACCACATTGTCGATTATTTCTACGTGGCGCGATGTCAGAAATTCCTTTTCGGCATGGCTGATGCCGCCGCAGATCAGGGTGTCGACACGATATTTGGAAATAACCTTGGTCAAGTCCAAAAGGCCATGATCGGCAAGTGCCGCCTTTCCTTCGGTCCGGGCGCCGTGTCGTCTTTTGACGACCAAAAGGACGGATTGCGCGAAACTGCAACGCGGCGCTACCCGCTCCCCCAATATAGGAATTCCATATCGCACGTAATTATTCTCCCAGGGTGAGATTTTGCAATCCACGTGCCGGGTGAACACAATGTCGTACAACTGCTTTGAATCTGTCGGCTTTGAGGCTCATGCTGGCGTTTAAAACTCGTCTTAAGATGTTATGTCGTAGTCAATTATAAAAATACTGCGGATTTGTCGTCAAACTGGCCGGAGAAGCCATGAAATTACGGGCGGGACCGGTTTGGAATGGTCTCACTGGTGTCGCATAGTGTCGCGTCGCGCAACGTTATGTTGCAACGGTTGCGACGATTTATTCCCGGGCGATAAACCCGCCGAGTCTCCCCGAGTGCTCGCGCCTGATTCTTGTCCGTTCCTTTTTTTATCATGCAATGTTTTCTTTAAAGGCTTGTCGGCAAAGCGAGAAGGTGCGTTGGGGTCGGGGGATTTGTACTAACAATCGGAAATCATTAAGGACTTGATCCGAATTTCGGTATGAACTTTGCAAATAATTCGCCCGAACCTGAAAGGATAGGAATATCTACATGAACGGAAAAGCAGCTGTGCCGGCCGCGGTCGATTCCACGTCGATACCGGCGGAAAAAAAATACCCATACTATATCGAAAGGCCTGTCACCCACAATCGAGTGGAGCGGTTTCTGGAGGCTTTCGCGGCCATCCTTAAGTACAGCGACTACAAACCGCTATTGGATTCCTACTGCACTTCAAGCGCCAAATGCAATCGCTGTGCGGTTGCCTGTCCGATCTTTCTGGCGACCGGCAATCCCCGCGATATACCCTGCTATCGGACCAATCTTCTGCTGGAGACATATAAACGGTATTTTACCATTGTCGGCTGGTTGAAATCGCGACTGACCGGCGGTTTTGAACTTACCGAAGAGATTATCGACGACATGCTCGACGGTTTCTATCGTTGTACGGCCTGTCGCCGGTGCACCCGGGAATGTCCCATGGGGGTCGATCACGGGTTAATAACCCATCTGGGAAGATATATTCTTAGCCTTATAGGTATTGTGCCCAAAGCGTTGCAGGTCAGCGTCCGGGAACAACTGGAAGGGGAAACTCATAATACCTCCAAAATCCCCCGTGCGGCTTTGCTGAATACCCTGGAGTTTCTTTCGGAAGAGATGGAAGAAAATCTCGGCGTCAAGATGGAATTCCCCGTGGATCGCCCGGATCGCGATTTCGTCTTTTTCTGTGCCGTCAGCGATTACCTTCTGGAGCCGGACACTCTCATGGGCAACGCCGCCGTGCTGTATGCCTCGGGCGATTGGGATCGCTGGACCATCGGCACGGGCAATTACGACGGCATCAATTACGGGCTCTTTTACAGTGATTGGCATCTCGAAAGAATCATCAAGCAACTGGTCGGCGAAGTCACCCGGCTCAACGGCAGGCGCATTCTGATTGGCGAATGCGGCCATGCTTCCCGTTCGGCTCACGATTTCGTGCCGGTATTCGCGGGCGGGGAGACTTACCCGGTAATAAATTTCATGGAATATACCCTGGATTGTATCCGGAAAGGGAAAATCACTCTCGACCCCGATATAATCGACAAGCGGGTAACTTATCACGACCCCTGCAATATCGCCCGGTCCGGCTGGATAGTCGACCAGCCCCGGGAGATTATCCGGACGTTTGTCAAGGATTTCGTCGACATGAAGCCGTCGGGGCGCGACAACTTCTGTTGTGGTGGGGGCGGGGGGTTGGTGTCGGTTGACGAGATTCATGACTTTCGCATGAGTATTGCGGGAAAAATAAAGGCGGAGCAACTTCGCCAAACCGGGGCGGAGATCTGCATTGCTCCCTGCGCTAACTGCAAAAAGCAACTTAAAGAACTGGTGGAATATTACGAAATTCCCTGCCGGGTAATGGGCCTGCACGACCTCATCCTGAAAGCCATTCATATCCCGGGGGGGAAATCGCCCCGGGCGCGCAAGGAAGAGGCGGCGCTTTTTGAAACGAACACCTGATAAATTACGGAAAGGATGATCTTAAGAGGATAGCATGGAACAATGGATTGACTTCGCCAAGGGGCCGCTTTTCGCGCTGACCTTCATGGTTATGGTACTGGGGTTGTTACGCCTGGTCGTTATCCAGATTTACTCGATATTAACCGGCAAGGGCCGTCGTCTGCAAAACGCCCCCTGGCGGAAGATCTTTTCCGAGGCCGCCAGCTGGGTGATCCCGGTCCGGCATCTTATTCCCGGGACCAAAATATTTTCGACAGTCTCGTACCTGTTTCATGTCGGTATTCTGGTCGTTCCCCTGTTTTTGGCTGATCATATCGCCTTATGGGAGGATTTCCTGAAAATAGACCTTCCGGAATTGAATTACGGGCTGGCCGACCTTTTGACGCTATTCACGATAGTCTGTATTTTTATTCTCTTCGGTTTTCGAATTTTCTCGCCCCGCCTGCGTTCCATGAGCCGGTTGTCCGATTATGCTCTGTTGTTCGCGATTTTATTGCCCTTTGTCAGCGGCTATGCAGCGCATAATCCCCGGTATAATCCTTTTCCCTGGGATGTAATGACGTTAGTACATCTATTGAGCGCGGAACTGCTTTTCGTCATAATTCCCTTTACGAAACTGGCCCATATAGTCCTTTTCTTTTTCGACCGCATTTCCGGTCTTCACTGGCAACTTCGGCCGGGATCCGGCGATAAAGTGGCCGAGGCGCTGTATGGCAAGGAGGCCCGGGTATGATGTACGGAATACTCGTTGACGTGACCAAATGCACCGCCTGCGAGAAGTGTGTGGTCGCCTGCACTGCGAGCAAGGGGCGAAGCCTGAAGGCGGCCGAGCGGGACCGGGCGGTTACTTCGGACGGTTTATCGGCCGATCGCCTGGCCACGATCCTGAATGTCGGCGAGGGACGCTTTGCCCGGAAAAGTTGCATGCATTGTCTCGAGCCGGCCTGTGTGTCGGCCTGCCTCGTGGGAGGGTTGACGAAATCTCCCGGGGGGCCGGTCATTTACGACCGCGATAAGTGTATCGGATGCCGCTATTGTATGCTGGCCTGTCCTTTCCATATCCCCCGCTATGAATGGGATAAGACCGTGCCCTACGTGGTCAAGTGCGATATGTGTCGGGAGCGCATCGAGCAGAATCTTAAACCGGCCTGTGTCGAGGCCTGTCCGGAAAAGGCGCTTACTTTCGGCGCCCGCGAGGACCTGTTGCTTCAGGCCCGGGAATCGATTCGAAATTATCCGGATAAATATCGCGATCATATTTGGGGCGAAAAGGAATTCGGCGGAACTTCGGTCATGTATATCGCCGATGTCGACCTGGGCGCCCTGGGATGGCCGGCCGCGGAGACCGAGGCGATACCGGCTTTAACCGAACCTTTGGTTCACAAAACTCCTTTTATCGGCCTGGGGGTGGCGGTCGGTTTGGTGGGATTGAATTGGATTATCAGGCGCCGCGATGAACTGGCCCAACTTAGACAGGATCAAGCCGGGAAGGATATGCCCCATGAGTAATCGTCTCCGCATTTTCAAGGATTTCCTCTGGATTCTGGCTCTGGCGGGGCTGACGGCCGCGCTTATCCGAATGTTTTTCGGTCTGGGGGCGACGACTAATTTATCGGACGCCGTTCCCTGGGGTTTGTGGAAGGTTCTCAATATGGTCGGGGGGGTGGCCCTTTCCACCAGCGGGTTCACGGTCGGCTTTCTTGTCTATGTCTTGCGGCTCAAGAAATTTCGGCCGTTTATGAAACCGGCTATTCTGATTGCTTTTCTGGGTTATGGCTGTTCCTGCGCCGCCCTGTTGTTCGATATCGGTTTGCCGCATCGTTTCTGGCACCCCATTTTCATGTGGAATATCAATTCTTTCCTTTTCGAAGTGTTCTGGTGCGTTATGTTGTACTTCACCGTTACCGCCATCGAGTTAGCCCCGGTCATTTTCGAGCGCCTTCGCGCCGAAAAGATTTCGCGGATATTGCACCGCATTGCTTTCGCCGTGGTGGTTATCGGTATTTCCCTTTCAAGCCTGCATCACTCCTCTTTGGGTTCGCTTTTTCTGGTAACGCCCTTACGATTGCATCCCTTATGGTATACTCCCTGGTTGCCCCTTCTTTTTATTGTTTCGGCCATGGGTGCCGGGATGATGGTGGCGGTGCTGGCCAAAATACTCTGGGGCGTGGGATATGAACCGCTATCCGTTACAGGGCCGGCCAGCGGAAGTCCGGCTCCCCTGATTCGCATTGACAATGGCTCTTCCGAACCGGTCAGGGTGCGCGGTCCCGAAGGTTATGAGATGCCGAGTATCCGGGGTTTGGCGACGATCGCGGCGGGGATTCTGGGTTTATATCTGATTCTCAAAATTGCGGACCTTTCCCTGAATGGCGGCTGGCCCTATCTTCTGGCGGGAACCTGGGAGAGTTGGCTGTTCCTTGTGGAAGTGGTCCTGACGGCGGCGCTTCCGGTCGTCCTTTTGGCCTTGCCCTGGACGCGGCGCTCCCCGGCCGGGATTGGTCTGGCGGCCGCGACGGCGGCGGTGGGTCTGGCCCTGAATCGCCTTAATGTGGGTATTTTCGGTTATTTCCGCGATGCCGGGACGATTTATTTCCCCTCTCTGATTGAATGGGCTGTGGGCGTGGGCGTGGTGGCCGCGGCCGGATTGGTACTTTTCGGTGTCGCCGAAAATCTGCCTATTTTCAGCGAATTGCCCCCGGCCGCGAAGAGTCGGGCCGGCCTTTTCCGCCTTTCTTACGGAAGTTTGCGCCAGCTCTGGAATACGGCCCTGACCGACAGTCTGCACCGCGTGTCCCTGATTGCGATTTTTATTATTCCCCTGGCCTTTGTGCTAATGTATCCGCCGTTCTATGAAAGCCCCAACTCGGGTTTCGATGTCCGACCCGCCATCGGGGTTGACGCCGAACGGGCCGTTTTAAAAATCGACGGCGATCACGGAGGCGTAACGACCGTATTCAAACATGCCGACCATCAGAAGCGACTGGGCGATTCGGCGTCCTGCGGGAAATGCCATCATGCGTCTTTGCCTCATGACAAATCAACACCCTGCTCCCGATGCCATCGCGCGATGAACGATCCCACGAAAATATTCAATCATGATTATCATCTTGCCGCCGTTGTCGAAAAAAATCTTATAACCGGCCTGAATCCGGAGAACTATTCCTGCCGGGAATGTCACGCCGAACAGAGGCCGAAAACGGCCTTGAATACCAAAAATTGCCTGGAGTGTCATAAGGAAGATATGTTCCCGGCCGGGCGCCCTTCGCCGGAGATCGACCTGCGGCTGGCCGGCGCCTTTCGCGAGGCCATGCACGGGACATGTGTCGAATGTCATAAAATCGAAGCGGTGAAATTATCGCGGCCGCAACTCGGTGACTGCCGCGCCTGCCACGAATCCCTGCGGTCGCGGATGACGCCGGAAGCGGTTGTCGCGGGACTTTCAAAGTTTGACCTTTAGATTTGAATCATCTTTCTTTGGAGCCGGTGCCGGCCGACCCGGTTTGATAAGGTCCCGGGAGTTCCGGACCGGGTTAGCCGTATAATTGATATGTTTACTTACGGTCCCGTCCCGTCTCGCCGCCTGGGGCGTTCCCTGGGAGTGAGTCTGATTCCCCGCAAGACCTGCGATTATTCCTGTGTTTACTGCCAACTGGGTTCCACGCGGCAGACGCGAATTCACCGCGAGTCCTTTTATCCCCGCGAAGATATCCTCAAGGAAATTGAAAGCAAATTAACTGCGGGTGCGCCGGATTTTATCACGCTGGTCGGCGATGGGGAACCGACTCTGTCGGCCGATCTCGGCTGGTTGGTGGAAAAATGCAAATCGCTCTGGCCGTTCAAGGTGGCCGTCATCACCAATGGTTCACTTCTCTTTCTTCCGGAAGTTCGTGACAGCCTGCTTATGGCCGATGTTGTCATGCCTTCGCTCGATGCCGGTGACAGTGAGACTTTCCGAAAAGTGAACCGGCCTCACCCGGAGCTCGAGTTCGAGAAAATAGTCGCCGGCTTGATTGAATTTCGCAAAGGATTCAAAGGGGACTTACGCCTGGAGGTCATGCTTGTCCGAGGTGTCAACGACAGTGAAGCGAGCCTTCGCAAAATCCAGGGACTGGCCCGGTTGATTGCCCCTGATAAGGTCGATGTCGCCGTTCCTATCCGACCGCCGGCCGAACCGTGGGTAACTCCCCTTGAACCCTCCGCGATCCTTCGCGCTCAAAATATTCTGAAATCGGCCGAAACCATGCTTCGCCCCGAAAAGGGCCGATTCGAATTCGCCGGATTCGGGACCGTTCGCGAAGCCATAATCGGTCTGGCCTCGCGCCATCCCCTGCGCTGGGATCAGGCCAAAGAAATCGAGTCCGCCTTCGGACAGCCGGGCGAATTGCAAAATTTAATCCAAAAAAAGGTTATTATCGTGCGGGAGTTCGGCCGCGCCCGGTTTGTTACGCTTCCGAACGCCATTGATTCCTAAGGCCAATTTTCTCCCTGATGCTCCCGCCATTTTATGCCACCCCGGACTTCGGTTTCTTGTTATATTGTTGCTATGGCCGATGAGACCAAATATGCGGCCGTCACGGATGCGATTCTGGATAGCATCGCCGACGGAGTTTTTACCGTCGATGAGCAATGGCGAATCAGATCGTTCAACCGGGCTGCCGAGGAAATAACCGGTATCAGCCGGGAAGAAGCCCTGGGGCAGCGCTGTTGCGATGTTTTCCGCGCCTCGATTTGCGAAACGTCATGCGCTCTTCGCGAGACATTGCGTACGGGGGCGCCCCTCGTGAATAAACTGATTTATATTATCAACAGCGAAGGGGAGCGTCTTCCCGTAAGTATCTCCACGGCCATCCTCAAGGATAAGAAGGGCAAGGTCATTGGCGGCGTGGAGACATTCCGCGATTTGTCCGCCATCGAACATCTGCGCCGGGAACTGGAAAAAAGGTATTCCTTTCAGGATATTGTCAGCAAAAATCCCCGCATGCTTGAAATTTTCGATATTCTGCCCAGTCTGGCTGAAAGCGAAAGTACGGTCTTGATTGAAGGCGAAAGCGGGACCGGCAAGGAATTGGTGGCTCGGGCCGTCCATAACCTGTCCCTCCGGTGCCAGGGCCCGGTTGTGACTATCAATTGCGGAGCCCTGCCGGATACCTTACTCGAGGCTGAATTGTTCGGATATAAGGCCGGCGCTTTTACCGACGCCCGCCGGGATAAACCGGGACGATTTGCACTGGCCGAAGGCGGCACGATATTTCTGGATGAGATCGGCGATGTTTCGCCGGCCCTCCAGGTGCGTTTATTGCGCGTAATTCAGGAGCGGACCTTCGAACCTCTGGGCGGGACGGAATCCGTAACGGCCAATGTACGGATCATCGCCGCCACCAATAAACCTTTACTCGACCTGGTCAAGGCGGGGAAATTTCGGCAGGACCTCTATTATCGCATAAACGTTATCCGTCTGACCCTGCCGCCCCTGCGGGAACGCAAAGAAGATATTCCCCTTCTGATTGACCATTTTATGGCATACTTCTCCTCGCTCCGTGGCAAATTTATCACCGATATTTCACCGGCCGCGATGGCGGTCCTGTTGGATTATGATTTTCCCGGTAATATCCGAGAACTTCAAAATATTATCGAACATGCCTTTGTTCTTTGCCGGAATTCCGTCATAAGCATCCGCGATTTGCCCGATCATCTGCGACCCAGGGAAAATCGTTCGGCCCCGGAATCGGTCACCCTGAAGGACCTTGAATCACAACTTATAATCTCAACACTTCGGAAACATGGCTGGAACCGCTCCCGGTCGGCCGAGGAATTGGGCATGCATAAGACGACCTTGTGGCGCAAGATGAAGAAATTGGGGATAGATCTTACCCCTGATAAAACTACTGCAGAATTGCAATAGCCACCAGCGAAAAATTGCAATAATGCAATATTTGAAGTCATAAGCCAAACCACTCACCTTTTATATCACTCCGTATCTGATTATAATTCATATTGTTAGTGATTGTAGGGCGGACAGCCTGCGATCTTGGTATGCCGTCTGCTTATGTCTTTATTGAAATGGAACGAATAGCAATTTCAATATGGCAGGAGCGAGTTTCGCCGGTCTTTGATACCGCCAGCCGGTTATCAATCTACGACCAGGGAGCCGGGCAAAGGGCTGTGCCGCAAACGGTGGATTTGGTCCCCCTGGATATCGGCCAGAGGGCTCGTTTTATCCGTGACTTAGGTATAAATACTCTTCTTTGCGGCGCCATCTCTCGTCCGCTGTATAGCCTGCTGGTGAATTTCGGCGTAACCGTTCGGCCCTGGATAACGGGTAACGTCGACGAAGTTTTAGCCGCCTATGAATCAGGGACCTTAAATTCAGGCAGATTTTTTCTGCCCGGATGCGGCCGGCGTCGGCAAAGGCGAAAATGCGGCGGGGCTTTCAGATGGAAACAGAATAATTGAACCGGATATATGGAGTTTTTATGAGAATTGCCGTGTCAGCGCAGGGTAAAGATTTACAAAGCCTGGTTGATCCCCGTTTCGGACGCACCGCTTACTTCATAATTTATGATACCGATACCCAGGCAGTCGAGGTTATCTCCAATTCCGAGAATGTCGAGGCGGCTCAGGGAGCGGGAGTCCAGGCTGCCCAATTGGTGGCTCGTCAAAAGATTCAGTTGGTCGTCTCGGGAAATATGGGCCCCAAAGCCTTTCAGGCGCTTCAGGCGGCGGGCATTAAGATCGTTACCTGGGATAAGGGGACGGTCAGGGAAGCGGTGGATCTTATTCAATCCGGACAATACCAGGCTTTGGACGAAGCCAATGTTCGTGGTCACTGGCGCTAAAACTTTATTAAAGGAGGTTTATCATGCCGGGAGGAGATAGAACAGGACCGTTGGGAATGGGTCCGAGAACGGGACGAGGAGCCGGTTTCTGCCGGGGGTACGGTGTCCCGGGTTATGCTAATCCCTGGGGAGGACGCAACGTTGGCGTGGGTCGCAACTTTGGAGGCGGCTTCTTTGGCGGGTTCGGAGGGGGAGGTCATGGACAAGGCCGGCGCAACCGTTACTTTGCCACCGGAGTTCCCGGCTGGGCCTGGGACTGGAGCAATGCGAATGTGCCAGGACAAATGCCGCCGGTCGAGAATATGTCCGCCAGAGCTCGCTCCGAAGAGGCGGCGCATCTGGAAGAACAGGTCAATTATCTGAAAAGGGAAATGGACAATCTAATCCAAAGACTGGAAACGTTAAAGTCAGACAAGAAAGGACAGGAATAGTCATGAGAAATTCCGGGGGTGGTGGTATGGGCCGTGGTGGCGGCGGAGGCCGGGGCGGTGGTGGTGGCCAGGGTGGAGGTATGGGTGGTGGCGGTGGCCGGGGTATCGGCCGGGGGGGCGAATGTGTGTGTCCGCAGTGTGGTGCAACGGTCAGTCATGAGCGAGGGACACCCTGTTTTGAGAGGCTATGCCCGAAGTGCGGAATTGCAATGATGCGCAAGCAGGTAACCGAATAGCCATGCATATTGCCATCGCCAGCGGAAAGGGAGGCACCGGAAAAACGACCGTGGCCACTAATCTGGCTTATGTTATCAGTCAGCAGGGACAAACTGTCACCTATGCCGATTGTGATGTCGAGGAGCCCAACGGGCATCTCTTTTTACCGCCGTACCCGGAGGAATTGAAAGAGGTGAACGTTATGGTTCCGGAGGTAAATGAGTCAATTTGTACCCTTTGCGGCGAATGCACCGCTCTCTGTGAATATAATGCCCTGGCCGTGATGGGTACAAAACTTCTGGTTTTTGCCTCCCTCTGCCATAGTTGTGGCGCCTGTGTGACTTTGTGTCCACCCCGGGCCTTATATGAAAAACCGCGGCCCGTCGGATTTGTCCGCTCGGGACCGGCCGGCGATATAAACTTTATGGGCGGAATTCTAAATGTCGGTGAGGCCCAGGCTCCGCCCGTGACAATGGCCGTTAAGAGGCGGTTGCCCGGGGATGGAATCTGCATAATCGATGCGCCGCCGGGGACATCGTGTCCCGTCATTGAGGCCGTCAGGGGTGCCGACTATGTCGTTCTGGTTACCGAGCCGACCCCTTTCGGGTTGAGCGATCTCAAACTGGCCGCGGAGATGCTTCGGGCTTTGCGGTTGCCGTTCGGGATTGTCATAAATCGCTGCGATATCGGTGACAGTCTGATACGAGAGTATAGTCTTCGCGAAGACATTCCCGTCCTCCTCGAATTGCCTTTTAGCCGACGGATCGCCGAGTTGTACGCTACCGGTCAACTGGCCGCGGCGGTCGATCCTGTTTATCGACGTCATATGCTGGATCTTTTTGCGGTAATCAAACAGAAAGTCTATTATGGTGGAATTAGTAGTCGCCAGCGGTAAAGGCGGGACCGGGAAAACCAGTCTTGTCGGCGCTTTCGCCGAATTGGCCGGACGGGTGGTGCTGGTGGATTGTGATGTCGATGCCGCCAATCTCCATTTAATCGTGCCCCACCGGGTGCTCGAGGATCATAATTTCTCGGCCAGCCGGAAAGCGGAAATAGTTATGGAAAAATGCCTGGCCTGCGGCGTTTGCATGAACAGCTGTCGGTTTGAGGCCATATCAATGACGACCGATCCCGCGACGCCCTGGGGATTCAGATTCACGGTAGACCCCCTGGCATGCGAGGGCTGCGGTTTTTGCGTGCATATGTGTACGGATAAGGCGATAAATTTTAACGAAGTCAGCAGCGGCCGATGGTTTCTTTCGGATTCCGATTACGGCCCCTTTCTCCATGCCCGGCTGGGGGTGGCTCAATCCAATTCGGGCCGACTGGTAACTCTCTTGAGAAAGAAAGCCCGGGAAATGGCGGAGGCGTCGAACGTCGATGCCATCATTGTCGATGGCCCACCGGGGATCGGTTGCCCGGTTATCGCCTCCCTGACCAACGCCTCTTATCTGCTTATCGTCACCGAGCCGTCACTGTCTGCCCTTCACGACATGGAGCGTTTGGTCGAATTGGCCTGCCATTTCGGGATTAAAACAGGCATATGTATTAATAAATGTGACATAAATAATGAAATCAGCGCCCGGATAGAACGTTTCGCCGCGGAACAGGACCTGCCCATTCACGGCAGGATTCCTTTCGATGCGTCTTTTATCAAGGCGCAGGTGCAGGTGCAGTCTTACCTGCGGGCGGCGTCTCCCGACGGTGCCGCCAGAATTAACGGCATCTGGCAAAGCCTTTTATCCGCGATTGGGTCGGGGGAGCGTCATCCTTCCGGACAGCGGTTTTCGCTATAAGTATTAATTTTAAGGAGGCATTAGTGAAAGTAGCTATTCCCACCGAGAACGGTCAACTCTGTTCCCATTTCGGTCATTGTCAGGTATTTACCATTATCGATGTTGATACGGTAAAGAAAGAAATCATCAATATTCAAAACCTGAATCCGCCTCAACACGAGCGGGGGGTACTCCCGGCGTGGCTGCACCAGTTGGGATGCACCCATATTATTGCCGGCGGCATGGGCTTTCGCGCTCTGGCTCTTTTCGAGCAGAATGGCGTGCAGGTAATTTCGGGCGCCACGGCCATGAAACCGGAAGAAGCCGTTCAGGCGATGCTCGAGGGGCGGCTGACTACCGGCGGAAATCCCTGCCATGATCCCGAATTTCACCGCCATGGTGAGGGTCATGGGCAGTGCCACGCCCACGACGATTAGTCCCCGTAAGTGGAGTCGCCGCCGCATCGGCGCCAATGATGGCAGGCGGCAAGCGACGATTATGACGGTCAGGTCTCATGGATAATAAGAGTCAGGGCGAAGAGGCGGGTATTTTATCGGCTGACCGAGATGACGGCACCGGAGAAAAATTAAGACGGATGCGTCAAAGCGTTCATCCTGATTGCGTCGTGTGCAACCCTGCCGATCGTCTCGGTCTGCGGATGGAATTTGAGATCACCGGAAACGGTGCGGTTGCGGCCGAATTTCTGCCTGGCGAAGCCTTCCAGGGATACAGCGGGCTAATGCACGGCGGCGCTATTTCCCTGCTGTTGGACCAGGCCATGACCAATTGCCTGTTTGCGGCCGGAATCACCGCCGTTACCGGGGAAATTAATATTCGATATTTGCGGCCGGTTGCGGCCGGACCGCCGGTACTGGTGACGGCGTCGCTGAAGAAATCACGACCGCCGCTGTACCTGGTCGAGGCGGAATTATTTCAGGAAAACAAGACCGCGGCCCACGCCGTCGGCAAGTTTATGCGACTCTGTCCGAAGTCGTCAGGAATTGACCAGGGCGCCGACCGGGAGGTCTCGCGGAAAGCCCCGGATATATAATCGCCGGCAAAGCATGTTGAATTGGATTTAAAGATGATATGTCCGACTGACGCCCGAGTTAAAAGTGTCTCGAAAATTCCAGAAGATCTCGACCATATTCAAAAAGATTTCTCCGAATTAAATTAAAATCCAAAACCGACTCGAAGAGCTTACACTATATCGTAATCGATTCCCGGCCTTAATGTCCGCAACGGCTTCTCAAGCCCTGGACACAGGGTTTTTTTATGCTTATAATTTGTAACAAAGCCGGGAATTTTTTGCGAATAAGGAGAGAGGCATGAGCAAAAGGAACGCCTTGGCGAGTTTGATTCTGGCCGGATTATTACTGGCAACATGTACATTGGTTTCGGCCCAAACGGAAATCGAAGGATCATGGCAGGGGACTCTGGCCGTCCCCGGGGCGAATCTTCACATCGTATTCAATATCGCCAAAAGTCCGGAGGGGGACTTGTTCGCGACCATGGATAGCCCGGATCAGGGGGCCACAGGGATACCTGTGGATCGAGTTTCGTTTTCGCAGGGGCATTTGCTTCTCGAGTTAAAGGCGCTGACCGGTTTGTTCGAAGGGGAACTTGCCGGCGACAAGGGGAGCATCACCGGAACCTGGACGCAGAGCGGCATGTCGTTCCCTCTGGTTCTGGAGCGGCCGGAGAGTCCCACACCGCAACTGGACTCCGTCGCTTTCATAAAATCCACATCGTCGGCTCCCGGCGATATCGAAGGAAACTGGCTGGGAACACTCTCGTTTTCAGGAACGGAAGTGCGGCTCATCGTCAAAATCAAGACCGATTCGACCGGCAAATTGGAATCGACATTGGACAGCCCGGATCAGGGGGTGACGGACATTCCTGTCGATGAAACCAGTTTTAAGGAAGGCCACTTGAGTCTGACCGTGAAAGTGATTGGCGGCGGACTCGAAGGGGATCTCACGGAGGACGGAGGGATGATTCGCGCCAGTTGGTCTCAAGGCGGCGTTTCCCTGCCCCTGGAACTTAAGCGTATCGATACCGTTCCGCAATTCCATCGTCCCCAAGAGCCGCAACCGCCTCTTCCGTACGATGAGAGAGATGTTACCTACGAGAACAAAGACGCCGGCATCACCCTGGCCGGAAACTTGTCTGTTCCCCGGGCCGTCGGGCCATTTCCCGTCGTTATTCTTATCACCGGTTCCGGTCCCCAGGATCGAAACGAAACCGTAATGGGGCACCGGCCATTTCTGGTCCTCTCCGACCATTTGACCCGGCTGGGCATAGCCGTGCTTCGCGTCGATGATCGCGGGGTCGGTCAATCCAGCGGCGATTTCAAGGCGGCGACCGGGCTCGACTTTCTGGGAGACGTTCTCGCGGGTGTGGAATATCTCAAGACGCTGAAGGAAATTGATTCCCATAAAATCGGGTTGATCGGGCATAGCGAAGGCGGGATGATCGCGCCAATGGCGGCGGTAAAATCCGCCGATGTCGCTTTCCTTGTCCTATTGGCCGGGCCGGGAATTCCGGGAGACGAGTTGTTACTTCTCCAGCAGGCACTGATAGAGAAAGCCATGGGTGCCAGCGATGATGTTATATCCCGGTCAGGCAAGATTCAGGAACAGGTGCTGGCGGTCGCGAAGTCTTCGCTGGATTCGGCCGCGGCGGCTGTGAAAATCGGTCAGATTATCGAAGACGGGTTGGCACAAATGACGGAAGAGGAAAAAACGCAATTGGGTTATAATCCCGAAATGGTGGAAATTTCCGTGCAGCAGGCGCTTTCTCCCTGGTTCCGGCATTTTCTGGCCTATGATCCCGGACCCACTTTGGAGAAGGTGTCGTGTCCGGTGCTGGCGATAAACGGCGAAAAGGATCTGCAGGTGCCGCCCAAACAGAACCTCTCGGCTATTGCCGAATCTCTCCAAAAGGCGGGAAACAAGGATGTTACCGTAAGGGAATTGCCGGGACTGAATCACCTTTTTCAGACGGCCGAGACCGGTTCACCGGCAGAATATGCGAAAATAGAGGAGACTTTTTCGCCTTCGGCGCTGGGCCTGATCGGTGACTGGATTTTGGCGCGTGTGACAAAAGGCAAGTAAGCGGAAGTTGGACAGCGGCGCGGTCGGTAACGAGGCGAGGGATTGGCCAGACTTAGACCATTTTGAATGGAATATCATGCCCTGACAAGAAATAATGGTCGCGACGATTAATGATAACGCTCCGGAGGGATTGTGTCGGGGGTAACATGCCGGGCTCATGGCTTTAGGATAAGTATTGCTATGCAATTATGAATATACCATGGTCAATTGACCGGGGTACTTCCGGGGGTTCGATATCAGCCAATGTCCGACTTAATGTCGGAAGAAGCAGCGGGGGACGAGCTTTCGTATTCGGCCACCAAAGTTGAGATGAGTTCCTTAACCGAGACAATCTCATTAACCCTGTGGACGTTAGCTCCCGCGAAAGCGAAACCGTTCCGGAAGCGGCCTCGTTTGGCGCTTATGAGTGCATAGGCGATACAATAAGGGGAATTTTCGGGGTCGCAGGTCAGAATGCAGTGATAGGGACAACGGTAGGGCTTCTTGATTCCCTGGCTGACGTCGTCGAGATATTGATTGCGGATCGCCCGCCCCGGCATCCCGACCGGGCTATTGACTATGATGATATCCTCGGGTTTGGCGTCGATATAAGCCTGCTTAAACAGATGGTCGGCGTCACATTCGTGGGTGGCCACGAAACGCGTGCCCATCTGAACGGCATCGGCGCCCAGTTCCATGATAGCCCTGATATCCCCGCCGGTATAAATGCCGCCGGCAGCGATGACCGGAATCGGTTTGCCATAGCGCGCGGAATAATCACCGACCACTTCGACCACCTCCGGCACCAGTTTTTCCAGCGCAAAGGCGGGATCGAAAATCTGCTCCAAAGAAAAGCCAAGATGCCCGCCCGCCTTGGGACCTTCGACAACAATCGCATCCGGCAGGTAATCAAATCGGCTAAGCCAACGCTTGCAGATCAGGCCGGCGGCTCTCCCGGAGGAGATGATCGGCACCAGTTTGGTTTTCGAGTTCCCGTTGAGATACTGTGGCATATTCATCGGCAGTCCGGCTCCGGAAAAAATCACGTCTATTTCTTCCTCGATAGCGACCCGTGCCAGATCGCCGTAGTTGGAAAAAGCCACCATGATATTCAGACCCAGTATACCACCGGTCAAGGACTTGGCCTTTCGGATTTCAAGGCTAAGGGCCCGGGTATTGGCTTCCAGGTAATTCGTATTGAAATCGCGCTCGTACATTCCGATTCCGGCCGCCGCGATAACTCCGATGCCGCCCATATTGGCCACTGCGGATGCCAGCCCCGACAGCGAGATACCCACCCCCATCCCGCCCTGAACGATTGGCAGGGGAGCGGTTTTATCGCCGATGACCAGGGGCTTCATTTTTGTGGAAGGCACTAACGAATACTTCTTTCCACCGGGAATACAGCTGTTTTACCCTTGAATAAAGGGAAGTTCATTAAAGATTTGGCAGCCGACGATTCCAGGCCAAGCGGGCTCGGGAGATTTCGGCTTGAATGACATCGTCTCTCTTGGACCGCTTCGTCGGCCGGAGTAAACGTATGCCAGGTAACGGTTATATAATATATCACTCTGGATTCAATAATATCTCTAATTAGCCCGGAGGTCAATTGGATTTTGGAATTTTCCGGTTTTTTCTTCATGGTTTCCGATTCAATTTTATTATTCGTATTGGCGTCCCCATAATATTAAGGCCTCACATCAGAAAGGCTTTTTGTTGACGCCACAACGATAAGTTGATATGCTATATAAATAAATTGGGGCAATGAAGTCTGCGGTCCCGAATTCGGCGCGACCGCGACCACTGCCGCAAATCGAAAAACTTCAATCAGGAAGGAGTCACAATATGGGAGACAAAGGCGGAAAAAAGGATAAGAATAAGAATGAAAAACAAAAGAAGAACAAACAACATCAGAAAGAAACAAAAAGGCAGGATAAGCAACAAAAGAATACTCCTTGAGAGTGATCGGCTTCCGGTCATTCGGAAATTCCGACACCCGTGGCGGGATTTCAGAGCGATCCCCGGGTTAAACCTTTCCCTCCGGCCCGCGTCCGATTGTCCGCCACTTGTTTCCAAAGGATTGTCGATAATCTCGTCGATGTTACAATCAATTGTCCGGCTTGACTGTGTCCAAAAAAGAGAAGGCTCACAGGCGAAGCGCCTCGAATTGCCGTAAGAATTTTTGTTTTTAAATATAAAGAAGGACAGCCGGTTCGCGACTGTCCTTTTATTTTACGTCCCCAAGGGGATTCGAACCCCTGTTGCCGCCGTGAAAGGGCAGTGTCCTAGACCAGACTAGACGATGGGGACAAAACTTTGTGCGCCAAGTATAATATAATATCAAAAACTGTCAAGGCAAATAATGGTCCCGAATTTGACGAGAACCGGATATGGCAGGCTGAAACAACGGATATCGGGCGGGTTAATTTGGATCCGGCCAGGCCAATTTCGGCATATTCCGCTTTTACCGGATCCGGACTATTTTAAAAGTACCATTTTCCTGACCTGATGTTGCCCGGAAACGGTCAGGGCGGCCAGATAGATTCCGCTGGAAAGATTACGACCTCGATTATCGGTACCATCCCAGGCGACCCGGTAGTTTCCGGCAGCCAGTTTTTCGTCCACCAGAGTGTGTACTTTTTCGCCCAGGATATTGAAAATCTCCAGGCGGATTTCGGCCCGGGTTTTCAGGCTGAACTCCAGGGTCGTTATGGGATTGAAGGGATTGGGATAATTCTGATAAAGCTGGAATTTTTCCGGCAAAATCGAAGGGTCATTTTCGGCTATATCGGTCACGCTTTGATATTTGTTTCGAGCCGATATGGCCGCGGCTCTCAATTCCGCCAAACTCGGTGCGGCCACCACGGCAAAAACCGCCGTGTCCTTTTGCCCGGGAAGAAGACTAAAAGTTCCGGTGGAAATAATCATGGCATAGTCATTTCGGCCGCCGAAGTAGGCCTGAAGATTGCCGTCGGCCATACTTGCGTACTTTTCGATTTCTGTTCGAACCAGACTGCCCTGATTCACCCACGAGGTGCAGGCCGCCACTCCCTCGGCATTGAGGACCGCCAGGCCGCGATAATCTCGATTGGAGCCGCTGACCGGAGAAAAATACATAAAAGCAAGTTGCTCGGCATCAATATATCCGCCCCCATTTTGTCCGGAAGATACTATGTCCCAGTCAAACAAAAGCCCGGCGGATATATCATTCAAAGAACTGAAGGAATTATTTTCGAAGATATATTCCAGAATGACAAAATTATCGTCCGGTGGGAAATCCCAATTATAGGTTTTCTGTTCTATTTTAAGACCAAGGGGATTTTCGGCGAAAGAATCATCGAATGCCGACGAGGTTTCCACCGGCGCCAGATTTCCCGGTGCCACGATGATCAATTCGCCGTCGGAGGAAACCGCGAAATCGTTATCCGGTTCGGCGGCGAAATTGCGGGCGCCGTCGCTGACATGAGCGGCGTCGCTGCCGATCAGAAAAGCCGCCTCGTAAAGATCATTGGGGCCGCCGTCAAAACTGAACCCCGATAATCCCAGGGGAAAGAACGCCTCCGTGCCGAAACCGTATTGGCCGAAATTGGTGACGGTGAAATCGAGTCGTCCGGTCTGAAGTGTATAAAAATCAGGATTCCCCGAAAGCTTCGGCGCGGCCGTGCGAATGAATATTTTCGTTGTCGTCGCGTATCCGCCGTCGGCTGACAACGTCACCGTAATCGCCAGGATTCTACCCGGCGAAACCGTATCATGGACTTCCACGGCCAAGGGAAGGGCGCTGCCCGCCACCTGCCCGGAATCAATATTGCCGAAAGCCAGTGATAATGTCGGGACCGTCAGCCCCGGATCATAGGCGCTGACTTCGCCGTAAACATTGCCGGCATCGGCCCCCAAATTCTTCAGATAAACCATGCCCCGGGCGGTTTCACCCGGAAGCACCAGTGAATTTTCAAAGGAATATAACTTCAAATCCGGACCTGTGGCCGGAGTCAGATAGGCCAGAGCCGCCGGAATATTTATAAGCCCCCAGCCAAATGTATTATTGGGGACGGAGGAACCGTCATCGAGCGGTTTGCACGAGGCCAGTAAGGCCTCCTTTATCTTGTTTGGCGTCGCCTGGGGAGAATACTGACGCAGTATCGCCACCGCTCCCGCCACGTGCGGGGAGGCCATCGAAGTCCCCGTCAATTCGGCATAATCACCATTGTACGCGGAGCGGATAAAATACCCGGGGGCGACCACGTTGGGCTTAATGGAAACGCCGTCGCAGTCCGAGGGACCGCGCGAGGATTCATAGGCAATGGCATTGGTCTCATGGTTCAGCGCCCCGACGGCAAAGCCGTCCAGACTATCGAGCGCCAGATTGGCGGGGCTGGTGATACTGGAAGCGGCCGGGCCAAAATTGCCCGCGGCAAAAATATTGACGATGCCGAGCGATTCGGTGTTATCGATCAATTCCCTCAAAAATTCATTGCAGCCGATATCCTCATTGGGGATTCCCCAACTGTGATTAATGACATCAGGGACATCTTCGAAAGTATTGGGGTCGCCGTCGGGATCGGCCGCCCACTCGAAAGCCTCTATCAGGGATACATAAGGTAAATCGATAACCGCGGCCGATATCCATTGGGCTCCGGGGGCTACGCCGATCGTATCGCCGGAAATGTCGTCGTGTCCGATCATAATGCCCATGGTATGGGTGCCATGATGCCGCGACCCGCCGGCTTCGACCAGCGTATGGGGAAATGATTCACCGTCCAGGGGGTCGTACCAGGCGGCCTCGTGATTGCCGTCATTGCCTTTCCAATTGGCCGAGAGGGCCGGATGGTTTCCCTCGACACCGGCATCGAAAGAGCAAACAATTCGGCCCTGACCGGTCAGGCCCATCGACCAGGCGCTATCAGCCCCGATAGAATCGAGATTACTTTCCACGCCTGACGTGATTTTTCCGGGGGAGAAAACGGCCGAGGCTGAAGGTTCAATGGCCGAGACTTTAAGCGAGGGGACTATCGCCAGAATATCAACGCGGTCCGCCAGGCGGCCCAATTCCGCGGCCTGGATACGCCCGGAAAGGGCGTTAATCAGCCAGTGGCTCTTGATATTTTCGGCCTTCCCGGTCAGGGCCAGACGATTTAATTCCAGATTTAAATCGGTTTGAGATTCCCGAGCGATTTCTTGAAGTCCCTGTATTTCGGCCTGATGTCGTTCGGCCTTGGATTTATAATTCAGAGAAAGGTCTTTTCTTAAATTAAGTTGGGCCTGGTTGTCATTTACCATGAAGATAACTTCCATAAGCGAAGTCGAATCGACGACTTTAAGTTTCTGCAATAGCGAAGATGACAATTTGGATTCAGCCGATAAATGTGACGGCATGATAAAAAGCGCTAAAATTGCCGGCAGAACCAGAAAGTAGAAGCGGGATGAAATATTACACATCAGATTAAAACCCTGCGAGTTCTATGCCAACCCTGAATTTTTCCGCCAGCGGTCGAACCTGTTTGACTATCAATCACTTAAATATACGATTAATCTGCCGGAACGACAATACCAAAACTGGGGAAGGCATTTCCGTGCAATGTTTTGCACCCTAAAAGCTTAGGGCGCCCGAAACCGCAAACGGGCGCCCTACTCAAGGTGACAATTAAAAGAGGTAAGCCGGTCTCACTCCATGAGACCTTCATTTATAAAAGACTTTACACTAATCCTTTGTTCCCGGATTTCGCTGGTTGATAAGCGCGAAGGACAAGTACTCCAGCTCGATGGACATGTTTTCATTGCGAAGATAGACATCGCCGGGAACTTTCAGATTGATCGGCGCAAAGTTGAGAATGGCTTTGATGCCGGCCCGGATTATGTCATCGACGATATATTGAGCGACCGTGGCCGGGACAGCGATGATGACGATATCTATTTTATTTTCCCGCAAATCCTTCTCCAGATTGGCAATATCGCAAACGATAATGCCCTTGTGATTGGATCCGATTTTACGCTGGTCGTTATCAAAGACCAGTTTAATATTGAATCCCTGCCTTTGGAATTCTTTATAACCCACCAGGGCCGACCCGATATTACCCACGCCTACCACGGCCACATTCCATTGGCGATCCAATCCCAAAATCTTGGCGATTCTCTTTTTCAGTTCGCTCACCGGGTACCCCAAGCCGCGGGTCCCGAAGGAACCAAAAAAGGATAAATCTTTTCTGACCTGGGCAGGGGTCAACTTTTCCCTTTTGGCCAGTTCTTTCGATGAGACCGTTTCGTAATTCTCTTTTTCTAAAATAGAAAGTATTCTATAATAAAGAGATAGACGATGAATTGTCGATTCCGATATCTTTTTCCGGCCCAGTTCCGTTGCCACTCTTAACCTCAATTTTATTCGGGCTTATTCCGAATATGTGAATTCCTTCACAAAAGGCAAATTAGCCCATAAGGGATTCCCTGTCAAGTGAAAAGTATCACAAAGAAATATTACGCCGCAATATAAAAATATGATAATATTTCTGAAAAAAATCGATATCGCCAAAGCGGACCGATAAAGCCGATATTTAAGCCGCAAGTGGGTTAAAATCAAACAATTATGCGGGGTATTTTTTCGTTTATTCGGGATAAAATCTCGTAATTGACGGTTTCCGCCCAAACCGCCAACTGGTCGGCGGTTATCTTGTCGGTGACACTGCGCCCCATCAAGGTTACCGTATCTTCCAGTTTTACCCCCTTAATATCGGTTATATCGACCATCATCAAATTCATGCAGATGCGGCCCCTCACCGGGGCCCGTTTGCCTTTTATTAAAACATAAGCCAGGTTTGACAAGGATCGATCATAGCCATCGTAATAGCCGACAGGCAGAACCGCCAGACGGGTTTTGGAAGTTGTCCGGTAACTGCAGCCGTAACCTATGAATGAGTCGGCCGGGACATCCTTGATTTGAATAACCCTGGTGTACCAACTTAATACCGGCGAAAGGATCTGGTTCCGTCCGCCTTGAAGACGGTATGAGAGATATGTTTCCTTCGACGGCCAGAGACCATACAGGGCTATTCCCGGGCGAACCAATTCGAACCTGGTTTTTTCGAATAATAATAATGCCGCCGAGCAGGCCGTATGGCGTAAAGTCGGTCGAAACCCCAGGCCTTTCAGTTTTCGGGCGGCCTTATTAAACTTATCCAGTTGCGAAGCGGCATAAGAGTGGTCGGTCGTATCTTCAATGTTGGCAAAATGCGTGGATATACCTTTAAGATGCAAACAGGGATATTTTTTTAAAGCGGCCGCGATTTTGGGTAATTGGGATGAATCCACACCCTGACGATTGGTGCCTGTCTCCACTTTCAGATGAATTTCGACTTTCTCTTTATGTTTTTCTCCCAGGCGTCCCAGGCCGGTAATGGTCTCCAGGTTATAAACGGTCGGCTCCAGGTTCAAATCCAAGACCGCTTCCAGATTATTTCGGGCGATATATCCTACGATGAGGATTTTTTTATCCCAGCCGAAGCGACGGGCGGCCGAGGCTTCCTCCAGAGAATGAAGCGCCAGGTATTCAATATCCTGATGTCGCAGGAGCGAAATCATTTCCGCCAAGCCGTGACCATAGGCGTTGGCTTTCAGGGCCGCCGCGATCCGTCGCTTTCCCGCCAGCCTTTTTATGGTGGCGACATTTTTTTTAAGCAAGGCGGAATCGATTTCCAGCCAGGTTAGGGAGGTTCGTTCCATAGGTGGAAAAGTTATACTTTACCGGATATCCTTGGCAATAAAAAAACCCCGCCCACCCGGACGGGGTCTGTGTTTTCGGTCCTGTTAATCGTCAAGTATTTCCATCAAAGAATTTATATAATTGACATGTCCCTGTTCAAACCTGACCAGATTGTTAAAAATATCGCGGGCCTCTTTAATATTGGAGCTATTGGCCGCATCCTGATAGGTATCCCGGGCGTCTTCCTCCAGGCGCAGGGCCATTTCCAGGATTTCCCGGTCGGTTTTCAGGCGGTGGACGTCATCGATTAAATCCTTATGCTCGGTATGCATATCTTCATTAATTTCCGGGAGTCCGTTCTGTTTGAGAACATCAGCCGTCGTTATCCATTTTTCGGAACGAATTAACGAATCATATTGTCTTTCCAGGATCTGGAAATGCTTTTTCTCTTCACCGGCCAACTGATGCAACGGCTCAATCAGTTTCTTATCCTCAATCTGCTTGGCGGCTTCCAGATAAAATACGTAAGCGGCAACTTCGGCCTGTATCCCGGCCGTAAGGGCTGCCAGCATATCGGGGTGCACCTTGCTCATGTCAATCTCCTTAACCTTATAATCTTCGGCCGCATCATTACATTTCGCTCAAATAGTTTTTGTCCAGATCTTCGCGAAGCAGGTCCTCGTGTTTCTTTTCTTCTTTGGCCAGAAATAAAAACATCCGACGGGTAGCCTCATTTTTAAACAAGGCGGCATGCGCCGCATAGAAGTCATGGGCTTCCCTTTCGCGCCGGATGGCGATTTCAATCGCTCCCTGGGGATCGGTGGTTTCGTCTATCATATTCTATCCTTCATCGCTATTATATTACCGATTACGCCCTATTTTAGGGGTTCATTAGAAATTGTCAAGGGGATATAATTTTTTCAGTATCGTATACAAATAATATTCGGAGACGAATGATTTCCCCGAGAAAATTCGTAATCCTTGAAGAGCCACGGTCCCTTTGTCAGGAGCGATTTCTCTTGCGTTGAAGAGGAGTTCCTCTAATATGATAACAGAGTTTATCCGATTGTGTATAACTATATTAAAGATAATCTGAACCGGGTTAACGAACGAATTGACCGGGCCTGTCATCGCGCGGGGCGTTCGGCCGGAGAAATTACTCTTGTGGCTGTCTCCAAAACGTTCCCTGTCGCAGCGCTCGAAGCCGCCATCTCCTTCGGGATTACCGAATTGGGAGAAAGCCGAATCCAGGAAGCCGAACCCAAAATTACCAGTTTGGGCCACGGGATCCGCTGGCATCTGATCGGGCATCTTCAGACCAATAAGGCCAAAAAGGCGGTCGATTTATTCGGGCTTGTCCAATCGCTCGATTCTTTGAAATTAGCCGAAGCCCTGGAGCGGCACGCCGCCGAAAGAAACCTCGTGCTCGATTGTCTGGCGGAGGTCAATTCTTCCGGGGAAGCCGCCAAATTCGGCATAACAGCGGAGAAGGTCTTTGATTTTGTGGAAAAAATTTCGCAATATAAACATATAAATATACGCGGCCTGATGACGGTCGGCCCGCTGACGGATAATGTCACGGAAATCCGCCGGGCCTTTGCCCTGATGCGAACCCTTTGGGAAAAAAGCCGTTCGTACCGGGGAAGCGGATTCGACACTTTGTCCATGGGGATGTCCGGCGATTTCGAAATCGCCGTGCAGGAAGGGGCCACCATGGTGAGGGTAGGAACAGCCCTTTTCGGACAACGCACGAAATAGGAAATTATCAAATTCAGATACAGGGAATGTCTTATGGGAATGACGCCGAACGAAATAAGGAATCAAAGTTTTTCGAAATCCTTAAGGGGCTACACGCCGCGTGAAATTGAAATTTTCCGCGAAACGGTGGCCGCGGCTCTGGAAGAGGCCCGTGCCGATTTGCTGAAGGCCACCGAAGAGCGCGAAAATCTTCGAGGACGGTACGAGGATCTGAAAAATCTGGAAGAGACCATTAAAAATGTGGTTATCGAGGCCCAGCGCAATGCCGAGCAGATTCTGGCCAATGCCAAAAAAGAAGGTGACCTGATTGTCGAAGAGGCTCGCAATCGGCGGGATCAGATTATCGGGGAAAAACATCAATATTTGGCGGAATTGGACGGGAAAATTCATGAATTCGAATACACCCGCCGCAGTTTCTACACCCGTCTCCGGGCGGAAATCGAAGCCCACCTGAAACTACTGGAGCAGATAAATCTCCCCCGACGGGAGGAGAAACCTTCATTTGCCGAAACGACACCCTCCCCGATTCGACCGGAGGCAGCCCCGGAGCCGGGGACATCAGGACGCGATGATATCGACCGCATTGCCGAGCAGTTTCGCCAGGAAGTCGAAGGCAAGGAGGAATAAATGGGAGCGACTCTCAAGCAGATGATAGCCGAGGCTGTTGACTATATAAAAGGGCGGGTCAATCTGAAACCGCAAATCGGAATAATTCTGGGCACCGGCCTGGGATCTCTTTCCGAGGGGATTGACATCCGTCATAAAGTCGAGTACGGCGATATTCCGCATTTCCCGGTTTCCACCGTGGAGTCGCATGCCGGAAGACTTCTTTTCGGTTACTTGCGCAATAAACCGATCGTGGCCATGCAGGGCCGATTTCACTATTATGAAGGCTACACTCTGCAACAGGTTACGTTCCCCGTCCGGGTCATTAAGCAATTGGGAGTCGACACTCTGATTGTCTCCAATGCCTGCGGCGGCCTGAATCCCCAGTTTAAAAAAGGGGATATCATGATTATCACGGATCATATCAATCTTTTGGGGGATAATCCCCTGATCGGACCCAATGATGAATCGATCGGCCCCCGTTTCCCCGACATGTACAATACCTACGACAAATCCCTGGTGCAACTGGCCGAAAGCGCCGCTCTGGAAATGAAAACTCCGGTACGAAAAGGGGTCTATGCCTCCGTGGCCGGGCCGAACCTGGAAACCGGCGCGGAATACCGATTCCTTCGAATAATCGGCGCCGATGTGGTGGGGATGTCCACGGTGCCCGAAGTAATCGCCGCCCGCCACCAGGGAACCCGGGTCCTGGCCTTTTCCATAATTACCGATATGGGTCTTCCCGACGCCCTCGAGCCTTGCTCCCTGGGCGATGTCATCGCGGCGGCCAAATCGGCCGAGCCGAGGCTTCGGGATTTAATCGCTGCCTGCGTGGAGAGGATGTAGGAAATAAGGCGGCCAAGGGCCTTTTTTTAGGGACTTAATCCTTGGCTGATTTAACTGATTTATTGACTTATTGCTGCGTCCCGATATCTTATCCCCATGGAATTGCTGGACGAGATTGTTTCTTTTTTGGTCGATTATGCCCTGACCGAGGATATCGGGCCGGGCGATGTCACTACCCTGGCCTGTATCGAAAAAGGCCCGATCGAGGCGGTCCTTTTGGCCAAAGGGAACGGCGTTCTGGCGGGAATCCCAATCCTCGAGACGGTTTTTACCAAACTTGATAAAAATATTGCCATCGAAATTATCAAAGACGACGGGGATCCATTTTCGGCGGGCGATAAAATAGTCCGCATTTCCGGCCAACGGCGGGCGATTTTGACAGGCGAAAGAACGGCTCTTAATTTCCTGGGCCATCTTTCCGGAATTGCCACGCTTACGGCCCGGTTCGTGGAAAAGGTGCAAGGAACAGGGGCAGTAATTCTGGATACCCGCAAAACGACACCGGGACTTCGGCTCCTGGAAAAATACGCCGTCACCTGCGGCGGGGGACAGAATCATCGCTTTGGCCTGTATGATATGGTTTTAATCAAAGACAACCATATCGCCGCCTGCGGCTCAATTAATATGGCGGTGGATAAAGTTAAAAAATATCTGGTCGACCCCCGTGCCGAAAAAAAATTCGGTGTCGATATGTCCGCGACGGAAATCGAAGTGGAAATCGAAACAGAAGCGCAACTTCGGGAGGCGATCGGCGCCGGAGTCAAACGCCTCCTTTTGGATAATCAATCGCCCCCAAGCCTGGCCTCGCTGGTGAAAATCGCCCGACACCTTGCTTCCGACCTGAAACTGGAGGCTTCCGGAAATGTCAACCTCGATAATGTCCGGGCCGTGGCTGAAACCGGTGTGGATTTTATTTCCATCGGCGCTCTAACACATTCGGCGCCTTCGAGTGATTTTTCCCTGGAGATTTTACCCCCCTCATGAAACCTCTGGAACTGGAAGGACTCGCCGACCGCATTCTTCAGAAAATCCGGAAATGGCCGGGGCATTTTTACGAAATTGCCAATTTATCCAAAGCCGTCGGGGCTAAGACTTCGCATATCGTGGCCGCGCTCGAATTTCTGCGGCAGATGGAATATGTCCTGAAAATCGATAAAAAGGGGCGCTGCGCCTTCATTTCAGCCCCGGATCGGCTTCTGCAGGCCGAAATTTTATTCAAACTGAAAACCAAAATGATCGGCCGGAAGGTCCTGGCCTATCAAACAGTGCAATCGACCAACACCATTGCCGCCCAAATGGCGCAAGCCGGAATTCCCGAAGGGACAATCGTGGTATCCGAACGCCAAACCAAGGGGCGGGGCCGGATGGGACGAAAATGGCATTCCCCGGACCGGCAGGGCATCTATTGCTCTATAATCTTGTATCCCAAAATCGACCCCAGCCTGGCGCCGGGATTATCCTTAATGGCCGCCGTAGCCCTGGCGGAAACGATTAAGGAGTACAATAAGCCGATGGTCCAGATAAAATGGCCCAATGATGTTCTCCTGAACGGGAAAAAAACCGCCGGAATTTTGACGGAACTTTCCGCCGAAATTGGCCGAACCCACCATGTCGTGGTCGGAGTCGGCATAAATATTAAGCAGAAGCAGGAAAACCTGCCCGAAGAAATCCGCACCTCGGCCACTTCGCTGGTAATGGGACTGAAAAGAGAGATAAATCGCGTCGAATTTTTGAGAAAATTCCTTCTGGCCTTCGAGAAAGAATACGCCGTTTTCCGCAAGAAAGGTTTTGAGGGAATTCGCGCCAAAATGCTTAAGTTATCATGCCTTATGGGCAAGGAGATAAGACTTCGCTCGGCCAGAAAAATATATTCCGGAAGAGTAGTCGATATCGACCACACCGGGCGGCTGGTCCTGGAAACCGGGGAAGGGCCAAAATCGTTCGCGGCCGGCGAGGTCACGCTGCATTGATTATTCATGGCCATATTTGGACTTGGCCTTTTCGCCGTATATATTATATTATGGGCCGATCGGCTCGGGGATGCCCGGCCAGAATGCGGAAGATAACAGTTTAGGACAGAAATAGTCAGGAACAGCAGTATATGTATTCGCAAAAGGTAATGGAGCATTTCACCAATCCCCGCAATGTGGGCGAGATTAAAGATGCCAGCGGGGTCGGCACCGTGGGAAATCCCTCCTGCGGCGATATCATGAAAATGTACATCAAGGTCGAGAACGGCATTATAACGGATGTCAAATTTCAGACCTTCGGTTGCGGGGCGGCAATCGCCACCAGTTCCATTACCACCGAAATGGCCATCGGCAAAACCGTGGAAGAGGCCCTGCGGCTGACCAGGGGCGATATTGCCGATGCCCTGGGCGGACTTCCGCCGATAAAAATGCATTGTTCCAACCTGGCGGCGGATGCTCTCAAGGCGGCCATTGAAGATTATCACGCGCGACAGGAAAATAAATAACGGATAAAACGGAATTTGTCTGTGCAAAGTAAGGCGATCCCCGGGTGGGGATGGGGCGCAATCGGGATAATTCTTTTGGCGGTGCTTTTGATTCCGGGCTGTATCAGGAAGACGGAAAGGCCCCGCAAGATCGATGTCGCCAGTTATTATCCCCTGAATCTTCAGGATAATCATATCTACAGCGGCAAGATTCGCAGCGCGGTCACTTCGGGGGCGTACGAAGGGCTGTTTACCCGCACCTATATGGATTCCACCGGGGAATTGGTGAAGTGGGAGGATTTTATCCGAGATGATCGCGGTATCTGGTTGAGGAGCCGGATTCTGGCCGACACAAGTATCCCCCATATAAGTTTTGAACCGCCTCTGCCGGCCGCGCCCTGGTCGGGTGTAATCGGGGATACCCTTCACTTCAGCGCCGTGGAGATAATCGACGATTCGGTTAACAGTCATCTGCGGATACATGTCGAATGCGAAATCCTGGCCATCGAAACTCTGGCCGGTCCGGCCGGGTTATACGAAAACTGCATCAAGATGCGCATGAATTATCGAACCCTCGACCCCGGGGGGATATCCGACCTGGACGGGGAATACATTTTTTGGTTTGCCGAAGATATCGGCATCGTTAAGTACATCATCCCTGGCGACGAGGGGGAACTTCTCCAAGCGACCGTGGGTGGGAAAAACTGGCCGGAGTAGCCGGGCAATAAAAATTCACAGTAGCCGCTTATAAAAGATGTCGGGTTTCTCGACCCCCATTTAAGGGGGTCTCGGAACGCCGACCTGCGAAATTTCATATGCCGGAACTACCCGAAGTTGAAACCGTGGTCCGGGGACTGCGCCAATCGGTCCTGGGCCAGGTGGTAAAAAGTGTCGAGATCCGCGCCGCGCATCTGGTTAAGGATAATCCCGACGGCATTTTCAAAAATCTGGCGGGACGGCAAATCCGCGAAATTCGCCGGCGGGGCAAGAATATCCTGATTGACCTGGACGGCAAGTGGACCCTTTGGGTGCATCTCAAAATGACCGGGCACCTGTATTACCTGCCGTCGAGTACCCCTCCGGACAAGCATGATCATCTAATTATCGATTTCAAAGACAACGGCCGGCATCTGCGGTTTAACGATTACCGCAAATTCGGGCGCGTGCGCCTTTTTAAAAGCGATGAAATCATGGTGCAGGAAGGACTGATCGAGTTGGGGCCGGAGCCTCTGGAATTATCCCGCGATGATTTTGTGACGCTTCTTCAGGCTTCGCATCGTATGATCAAACCGGCGCTCCTGGACCAGGCCTTTATCGCCGGTCTGGGGAATATTTACGCCGACGAATCGCTGTTCGAAGCGGGGATTCATCCCCGGCGGCTGACGGATACGATTTCACGCGCAAAATTAGAGAAATTGCACGGCGCCATACAGAGACTTCTCAAGAAGGCGATTCGCCTGATGGGGACCTCGGTCGATTCTTTCGCCGGAGTCAACGGTCGGCCGGGGGGATTTCAGAAATATCTCAAGGTGTACGGCCGCGAAAACACGCCCTGTACTGTCTGCGGAACGAAGATCCGGCACGAGAAGATTGGCTCCCGGACGGCGCATTACTGCCCCAGATGCCAAAAGGTGTAGGGAGGGTTGTTTCGCAAAAATCCACCCCCGTGAGGCGCGGGAGTGGGCCACCCGGTTAATCAGTGCCAGAATTTTGATCTGTCATCCCCATGAAAATGGGGATCCAGTATTAAAAATTATGGCCCCAGGGTCATTCAAATTGGATTCGTTTTGTCATTTTTAAGGTGTCAAAAGGCATAGTTTTTCAAAGTGCAAAAAATTTTCTCAGCCCCACCCCGACCCCTGAAGAAGTTCGGCCACCGGGAATCACTCAAGGCGATTAATATAGTAAGAAGAATATTCATACTGGATTCCAACTCCCCGATCGTGGTCGGGGACAAGCTTCGTTGGAATGACAGTCATTTATAATCGGAACAATGAATGGGTATGGGGGGGCATTTACGCACGCATATGAATAAATAGGGCCAATATTCCTGCCGGGCGTAATCGATTTTAATCGGTAAATATTCAGCCTATTGGGTGATAGGAAGGAGTCGGCCACCGGGTGGAATAGGATAGGTAATAGGCTGCGGGGCAAAGGGGCAAAGAATTAGAAAAAGTCCCGACCCCTAAAGGGGATCGGCCACCCGATTAGTCCGGCAGGCAAAATATGTCTTGCTTTATGAAACCCCGCGACGTAAACAATCATTATAAGACATTATAGGCCTTTTCGAGGCCGATGTGGACATCGGCCCCGCACTTCGCGGGGCACCGGGGTTTCGGGGACGATGGGGACATCGGCCCCGCACGAAATAGGACCATTTACAGATATTGTAAGAATAATCGTCCGATTCCCGGCAGGTGCAATGAATTTTAGAGGAATTTCAGTTTGGAATTATAGATTATACGGAAGGTTTTTCAGGAGATATAAAATATATGGGGAAATCATTAGCGCATAAGATAATCGAGTCGCACCTGGTTTCCGGCGAGATGAAAGCCGGGCAGGAAATAGGCATTAAAATCGATCATGTTCTCATTCAGGACATCACCGGCACCCAGGTTTTTTTGCATTTCGAGGCGATCGGCCTGGAGCGGATCGAGGCCGAGTTGGCGGTCTGTTACGCCGACCATAATGTTCTTCAGGTCAAGTCGGAGAATATGCAGGACCATTTGTATCTGCAGAGCGCGGCGGAGAAATTCGGGGTCTGGTATTCCAAGGCGGCCAACGGGATCGGGCATCAGATACATCTGGAGCATTTCGCCGTGCCGGGTAAAACCGCGGTCGGTTCCGACAGCCATACCCCTCACTGTGGGGGAATCGGCATGCTGGCGATCGGGGCAGGGGGGCTCGATGTGGCGGTGGCCCTGGGCGGCGGGGCGTATCATTTGGTCATGCCGAAAATAATCAATGTCCATGTCACAGGGGAACTTCGGCCCTGGAGCACGGCCAAGGATGTCATATTGGAGATGCTTCGGCGGGTGACGGTGCGGGGCGGGTTGGGGAAAATATTCGAATTCACCGGCCCCGGAATCAGGACGCTCAACGCCCAGCAGCGAGTGACTATCACCAATATGGGGACAGAAATGGGTGCGACCACGTCGCTTTTCCCCAGCGATGAAATCACGAAGGAATTTTATACTCGTATTGGACGTCCCGGCGACTGGCGCGAGATGTTGCCCGACAATGACGCGCAATATGACGAGCGGATGGAATTGGAATTGTCGAAAATCGAACCGCTGGTGGCGCTGCCTTCGCTTCCGGATAAAGTGGTTCCCGTGCGGGAGGCGGCGGGAGTAGCCATGGAGCAGGTTTTGGTAGGAAGTTGCACTAATGGGGCTTATGCCGATATGAAAGCGGTGGCGAAAATCATGAAAGGGAAGAAAGTCCACCCCCAGGTTAATTTTATTATTCATCCGGCCAGCCGGATGGCTTTGGAGTTATTGGCCGAGGAGGGGTACCTGACGGATTTGCTCAAGGCGGGCGTGAACGTGGCCGAGCCAACTTGTGGGGCCTGTATCGGGACGGGGCATGTCCCGGCGCCGGGGACAAAATCTCTGCGGGCGATCAACCGGAACTTCAAGGGAAGAAGCGGTTTGAAAGACGACGAAGTATATCTGGCCAGTCCGGAGACGGCGGCGGCGACCGCCATATTCGGGGTTTTGACCGATCCGCGGGAATTGAAAATGGAGGCGCCGGTTTCGGAATTGCCGGCCTCGGTTAATCAAAATAACATAAATCTCATTCCGCCGGCGCCGGCGGAGAAAGCCAAGGCCCTGACCATCCGCCGGGGGGCGAATATCGTCCCGGCCGACCCCAAGGATGTCCTTCATGACAGTATCGTCGGAGAGGTGTTGATTAAGGTCGAGGATGATATCAGCACCGACCATATCATGCCGGCGGCCTCGGAGATTCTGGCCTATCGTTCCAATATCCCCAAAATCAGCGAGTTCGTGTACTATCGGCTCGATCCCGATTTCAGCCGCCGGGCCAAAGAGAAAAAAGGCGGCTTTATCGTGGGTGGGGAGAACTACGGGCAGGGGTCTTCGCGCGAGCATGCCGCCCTGGCGCCGATGTTCCTGGGGGTGAAGGGGGTAATCGCCAAATCATTTGCCCGGATACATCATTCCAACTTGATAAACTTCGGGCTTCTCCCCCTGGTATTTGCGGATAAAAATGATTACGGGAAAATCAGCCGGGGTGATGTTCTGGAAATAGATAATTGTCTGGTTTCGGTGGAAAAGGGGGAGTTTACTATCGTGAATAAAACCCGGGGGATAAGTTTTAAAACTAAAGCCAATCTGACAGCGCGACAGAGGGAACTTTTAAAGCTGGGCGGGCTGTTGACATACACGCGCAAGACGGGGATGAAATAAGACATAATATCCGGAGGGAAACATGAAGAAGCGGGAGTTGAAAATTCCACGCGGCTATGATTTGAAGACTCAAAAACAAGTCGGCCGTTTCGTGGCGGAAATGGACGACCAACTGGTCAAACTTAAAAAGGCGGTGAAAGACCTCACGGTGGAGCAGTTGGAGTGGCAACAGCGGCCGGGAATGAACACGGTGGGAATGCTTCTGGCGCATCTGGCCCTGGTTGAAATCTGGTGGATCAAACTGGCGCCGGCCGAAATGCCGTGGCTTCCGGAGGGGAAAGCGCAGATTCAGAAAATCTGCGGTTTCGAGGACGACGGCCTGCCACTGCCGCCGGACGGGGTACACCCGTCGTACATAAAAGGATATACGGCGGAGAAGTACCTCTCGACTATCGACAAATGTCGCCGGGTCGCCAAGACGGAACTGAAAAAGTGGCGGGATAGGGATTTGGGGAAATTTTATAAGGCGGGGAAAAACCGGATTACGTGCGACTGGACCTTGTACCATGTTCTGGAGCATTTTGCCGGGCATTTGGGACAGATATTGTTACTGAAGCATCTCATGCGTGATGCCGGGGTGCTGGCCAAGGAAGAACCGGCCAAGCCGTGAGGGGAAGATTTCCGGGCGCGGACAGGGTTTACACCTACCCGCGCTGACAGGCGATTTTCTTAATTTTCTTTAAAGGGGCGAGTCAGGACCGGGCCGAATTTTGCGACCTGGGATATAATTTCCTCGGCCTTACCCACCAGGATAAGTTTGAATTCATTCCTGGCAAAGTACTTCCGGGCGGCTTCCATGGCCTGCGAAGGTGTTACCTTCATAAGCCTTTCCTGATAATCCTCGTAATAACTTTTATCGAGGTCGTTCAGCCACATGGCGGTAAAGACATTGGCCAGGTCGTCGCTGGTTTCAAATTCCATGGGGTAAGTCCCGCACTGGTAGGCGACGGCATCGGCCAGTTCCGAGTCAGATACGGGAACGGTTTGCAGACGGTCGGCCTCGGCCAGAATTATATCGAGAACTTCGCCGACCGAGGCGTTTTTGGTAAAAGTCGAGACATAAGCGATTCCGCCGGGCCGATGACTCTGGGATTGAAACGATACATTATAAGTCAAACCGCGATTAACCCGAATCTCGTCGACCAGACGGGAGGAGAAGGAGCCGCCATAGATGGTCCCGACGGCGTCCAGGGCCGGGGCGTCAGGATGATTCAGGGGTATGCCGCTGCCGCCAATTCTGATTTGCGTCTGGGTGGCGTCATCTTTGTCATAAATCATAATGATGCGACCGGATACCGGGGGAAAAGCCGTCGCAACATCTTCCGGGACGGTCTGGCCGGACCAGTCTCCGAGATATTTCTCAACCCATTGGCGGACAGTTTTCGGAGTGATATCGCCGCAGACGACGAGAAGGCAGTTGTCTGGAGTATAATGACCGGCGGCGAATTTTATGACATCCTCGCGGGATAACGTTGCCACGGTGGCGGTTGTTCCGCCGGGCTGGTGGGCGAAGCGGTTCTGGCCGAGGATGGCCTCAATGATGGCATCGCCGGCCACGGCGCGGGGATTTTCCCGACGGCTTTGGAGGTTCCCCAGAGTCAGGGTTTTGGCTTTGTCGAATTCTTCCGACGCCAAGGCCGCCTGTTTTATGATATCAGCGAGGATTTCAAAACCTTTTTCACCGTACTCGGTGAGGAATTCGCCCTGAAATCCGGCGGCTGTCTGGCTGCAGGTGTTGTACAGGGTGCCGCCGCCAAAGGCGATCTCATCGGCGATTTGCGAGGCGGTGCGGGTGGCGGTACCTTTCATGAGCATTTCATTGGTCAGGGAGGCCAGTCCCTCTTTGCCGACGGGGTCATAGATGGAACCGGCGCGGAAGGTAAGCCTTATCGAAAACAGCGGCAATTGGTGGCGTTCTATTACATTCACGGTCAAGCCATTCGCCAATTTAAAAGTCTCGGCATCGGGCAGGGAAATGGCGGCCCGGGAGATGCCCGTCAAGAGCACCAGGGCCAGAAATACCCAGATAGATTTTTTCATAATTGGTCCCCTTCCGGGACAAGCACCACGGTCGTGGAATTTTTGGGCTTAAAGTACCGGGCCATGACCTCCCTGACCTGTTCGACGGTAACGGCCTTTACACCGGCCGTGAAATCGTACATGGTTTTCCAGTCGCCGTACAGGGTTTTGTATCGGGCCAGTTCCTGGGCAGTGCCGTGGTTGGTTTTATAGTTTTTATAGAAATTGGCGGTGAGGCTGTTTTTGGCTTTTTGCAATTCTTCCGGTTGCGGGCCGCGGGCCGTCAATTCCGCCAGCACCGAATCGAAAGCGGCCTCGGCTTTCGCATGATCGACACCGGGGGAAACGGCCACGTAGAAAGTGAACAATGACGGGTCGAAACCCCAATCGAAACCGCCGGACTGGTACAGCGCCAGTTGCAGGTCGTTCACCAGAGTCTTATGCATCCGCGAGGATTCTCCGGAGGTCAGAATAAATTGTATTATTTCAAGGGCGAAGAGGTCGGGGTTGTCCTTATCGCCGACATGATAGCCGCGCATGAAATGTTCGTGCTCGGCTTTTCGTTCCAGAAACACCCGTTTGGCGCCGCGCTGTTCGGGCTCGTAGCGGGGCACCCGGGGCGGGGGCGGTCCGGCCGGGATATCGCCGAAATATCGTTTCATCAGGGCGAGCGTCTTTTCGCTGTCGAAATCGCCGACAATCGCCACCACGGCATTGTTGGGAGCGTAATAGGTTTTAAAATATTCCAGGCAATCGGCCCGGTTGAAATTGCGAATCGATTCCATCCAGCCCAGGACCGGCCCTTCATAGGCGTGGGTCATATAGGCCGTCGCATATAACTCTTCGTCCATGATACTTTCGTTATCGTTGTCGACTCCGACCAGTCGTTCTTCCGAAACCACCCCGGCCTCGGATTTGATCATCTCCTCTTTCAGGGCCAGGTCGGCCATGCGGTCGGATTCCAGGTCGAGGACTATTTCCAGGGCCCCGACGGGGAAATCCTCGTAATAGGCGGTAATGTTCTGGCTGGTGTAGGCGTTATTGCGCCCTCCTTTGGATTCCAACACCTGATCGAACATCTTGGGGCCGTATTTTTCGGCCCCGTTGAACATCATATGTTCAAAAAAATGGCTGATTCCGGAATTATCCCGGCGTTCGTTACGCGCCCCGACTTTATAAATCGTGAAATAGGTAATCACCGGGGCGGTGTGATTTTCCAACATCATGATGGTCAGACCATTGTCGAGCTGATATTCTTTCACGTCGAGATTGAACTCCGCTCCCATGGCCCCGCCGGCGGCCATCAGGACCAGGGCCGAAAGGATGATAAGTTTTTTAGGCAATTCAGTCCTCCTCCTGGGCACGTCAAAATTTTTTCAATATAATCAACGGCCGTTTCGGGCGCTATGCGGGAATACGCAGAAAAAATCGAAATGGCACAGAAATTCCGGAACCTGACCTGGTTTTCAATCGCCCAGGCCGATTTCCATTAATAGTTTTTTATATCGCGAATCAGAACGAAAGGGGTCAAAAAAGGGAGCGTAGCGCAGAGTGGCAATCCAGGAGTCTCTTTCTTTAGCGGCCTTATAAAGAAAATCAAAGGCCCGGTCGACGTCGCCAATACCCATGTAAGCCAGGGCCATGAAAAGCGGGGAGACGAACCTGTGGGGCGCCATTTCCGTCAACTGGTTTAATATTTGACGCGCCTCCTCATTATTGCCTGATAATCCATAAATTAAACCCAGATGACCAAGGCCAATGGGGCTATTCATGGTCTGGGCGATGAATTTCTTAAGGGCGGCGATGGAATCCTCCCATCGGGAATTGCCGGCATAAGTCAGGCCCAGGAAAAGGTGTGCCAGAGAAAAGCCCGGGTCCATTTCGAGAGTTTTTTTCAGGAGTTCGATGCCTTTGTCATTTTCACGTGTCCAGTAATAACCGAGGCCGCGGACGGCATTGAAGATAAGTGAGACCGGGTCGAGTTCCAGACTTTTATCCCCCTCTTTTACTGATTCGTCGATTCGGCCCGTCACCGCCAGGAATAAACCGTACCAATTATGGGCCAGTCCGGAATGAGGATTGAGTTTCAGGGCTTTCAGGAAGGCTTTTTCCGCCTCCGCCCATTCCCAATCATAAAAAGTATTGATCCAGCCCAGGCAGGAATAGGCTTCGGAAAGGGTATCGTCGATTTCCAGGGCTCGGGCGACGGCCCTTTTGGATCTTTCATACGCTTCCATTGCCGGCCGAAAACCAAAGAGCCCGTACTGGTTGTAGCAGTCGGCGATACCGACATAAGCCGGAGCATAGAGAGGGTCTTTGGCGATGGCTTGTTCGAAACATTCTATGCCTTTCTGAAGGCCGCCTTCATAACGACGATTCCAGAAATAACGCCCTTTAAGGTACAGGCTGTAGGCCTCGGGATTGACGGTGTACCGTTTGGTCAACTTGTCTTTTTCTCCGGCCAGGAGTTTCACTTTCAGATTTTCCACGATGGCCAGGGAAATTTCATCCTGAATGACGAAGATATCTTCGATATCGCGGTCGAATTTCTCCGACCAGAGATGATAACCGCTGGCGACGTCGATCAACTGGCTGGTGATGCGAAGACGTTGCCCCGCCTTGCGGACACTTCCTTCCAGGACCGTTCCCACACCCAGTTTGCGGCCGATTTCACGGATATCGATCACCTTGCCTTTATAGGAAAAGGCCGAAGTTCGAGCCACCACGAAGAGACCTTCGATGGCTGACAGGGCGTTGATGATTTCCTCGGCCATACCATCGCAAAAATATTCCTGTTCTTTATCCGCACTCAAGTTACTGAAGGGCAGAACGGCTATGGAAGGTTGACCGGTCGGAAAGCCCGGTGACTCGCGAATGGTGCCGGGTTCCAGCGATTTCAAAATTGCCTTTAAATCATCAATCAATTCCAGGACTTCCTGATATCTTTGGGCCGGGTCTTTTTTGAGGGCCTTATCGATGATATTCTGGAGTTCTTGGGGAATATTGGGCCGGTAACGGGTTAACGGTTCCGGTTCGGTGTAAGCGATGGCATAAAAAACGGCGGCTTCATATTCGCCCGGGAATGGCAATTTCCCGGTGATCATTTCATAAAGGAGGCTTCCGAAAGAAAAAATGTCCGAGCGATGGTCGACCGTTTCTCCCCGGGATTGTTCCGGAGACATGTAAGCAATTGTCCCCAGAGTGACCTGGCTGTCGGCGACCGGCTCGTTGCCTCTGATGGCGGCCAGGCCGAAATCCAGGATTTTGGGGCGGCCGTTTTTATCGATAAGGATATTACCCGGTTTGATGTCGCGGTGAATAATGCCGTTAAGGTGCGCTTCGTTCAGACCATCAGCCATTTGTACCGCCAGGGATATGATATTTTCCAATGATGGCTGTGTGGATTTTATGAAAGCCGATAAAGGCTGGCCTTCGATATATTCCATGACGAAATAGGGGTTGTTTTGGTATTCGCCGACTTCGTGAATGACCAGGATTCCGGGGTGGTTGAGTCTGGCGGCGGCCCGGGCTTCGAGCATAAACCTCGCCCGGCATTCGGGGTTCTGACAGAGTTGAGGGGCCAGAAATTTAAGGGCGACTTTGCGCTTGAGTTCGATATCCTCGGCCAGATACACCTCACCCATGCCACCGGCACCGATCTTTTCGATTATCCGGTAGTGCGAGACCATCGTGCCGCTAGTCAAAGGCACGTAAGTCTGGGTCTTGTCGTCGTCAGGTGCCATGTTCCTGCTCGTATCTTTCCAGCAATTCATGGAAACGCGGGTTGTCGCGAAGGGGAGCGATTTCCGGCACAAGTTTCAATACGTTGATGGAAACGTTTGATGGAATCGTCAGCAGGTAGGCGGCCAGTTCGATGGCCTGATCCTGCTGCCCCACTTGGGCGTAAATCATCGCAAGGGCTCTGATATAGATTGGTCCCTCAAGGGCGTCGGCGGACACGGGAACAAGTTCGGTTGCACGTCGTGCCAGCGATACGGCCCTGTCAACGTGTCCGAGTCCGGCGTTAGCGCTGGCGAGAGAACTCAGAACGGGCGCAGAATTAGGTGCTGACAAGAGCAGGCCTTCCAGTCTTACACGGGCGGAGTCAAAGTAGAATCCCGCGATTTGCGGCCGCCCCATGAGCTTGTTTGTGAGACCTTTCATTAAATAGTAATCCGAAGTATCGGGGCTTTCCGGAGAAAGGATATCGCCAGGAGCAGTCATCAGACTCAGGGCGTGAACATAGGCTTTGTCGCAAAGATCATAATAGACCTCGAGCCATGTTAACTCCGGCCAGCGGCCATTGCAGGCACGCCCGGCCTCGATGACGGCACGTGCTTCACTCGTCTCCCCGAGCAGATTGAAAAGCGCCCATGATTTCATGATATAAGCCGACTTAAGATTCGGTTGTAGATCGATTACTTTATCGTATTGCTCTATCGCATCCTGATAGCGGCGGCAGAGTTGATACGTTATGCCCAATTCATATTTAAACCAGGGATCGCGTGGGTCGAGTTTGTTGACCAGTTCCAAGTCTGTAATAGCTTCCTGCCATTTTCCCTGGCGACGCTGTACCCAGGCAGTGCTGGCCAGCGCCAGGGAATTGTTGGGCTGTAATTCGAGCACTTTGGAGAATTCTTCGAGCGCGCGATTGAAATTACGAAGGCCATGGTAGTAGTACCAGCCCAGGGCCTCGTGCGTTTCCACGAGGTCCGGAGCCTGACACACCGCGATGTCGATCATCTGCTTGGCGGCGACCAGCCTTTGCGGAGACGGATCGGTCTGATCCCAATACATTTCAGTATAAAGTGCGCCCAGTTCGGCGTAGGCCTGGGCGAAACCGGGTGCCAGTTCAATTGCCTTAAGATGCATCTTCTCTGCAAGACGCAGCTCTTTTTGCTGGGAGCGGGCGACGGAGAAATACTGCTTCCCCCTCAAGTAGTAGTCGTAGGCTCTGGGATCAACGTCAAGTTTTCGGGAGAGTACTTCCTGCTCCGTTTGCAGTAATGTAACATCCAGTGCGGTTGCGACTTCGTGGGCTATCGTCGATTGTAACTGAAAAACATCAGTAAGCACAGCATCAAAGCGATTCGCCCAGACGTGGGAATCATCGGAAACTCTGATCAACTGCGGGCTGATCCGAACACGGCTCTCCGCACCTGTTTTTTCCCAGCGGATAGTTCCCTCGAGGACGTAGTCGACGTTCAGTTCCCGGCCGATCTGTTTCAGGTTTTTTTCAGAATTCTTGTACTGCATGGAACTGGTTCGGGATATTACGCCAAGCCCGGAAAGACCGGCCAGACTCGTGGTGATTTCTTCGGTAATACCGTCGGCGAAATATTCATCCTCCGGGTCGCCCAGATTCTCGAACGGCAACACTGCCAGCATCTTGCGGGCGGACTCCGGCTTCCGGCTCCGCAGGGGTAAATACTCCTTCACTACCCAGTATCCCACGATAACCAGGAGTATAATAACTGCGGCAGTGACCACATAACGATTCCACCAATCGCGGCGAGGTGCTTGTCGCATGACTCCGGGAGCAGAAAGCCTCTTCAAGTCCGCCAACAACTCATCGGCATGTTGATAACGAAGACTCTTATCCTTGGCCAGCATCTTGCTTATAATTCGCTGCAATTCGTCGGGGACACCGGTCTTGTATCGTGCCAAGGGCTCCGGGTTTTCAGCGCCAATGGCATATATAATCGCCGGTTCATGGTCACCATTAAACGGTAATTGACCGGTGATCATTTCATATAAAACAACTCCAAAGGAGAAAATATCGCTGCGCTCATCCAGGACTTCGCCGCGGGTTTGTTCCGGGGACATATAATTGATGGTTCCCAGAGTCGAGCCGGTTTTGGTCAGTTTGTGATCCCCCTTTATGGCCGCCAGGCCAAAATCCAGAATCTTGGCCCGGCCATCCTGATCTATCATAATATTAGATGGTTTGATATCTCGGTGGACAATTGCGGACTGATGGGCCTTATTCAATCCCTCGCAGATTTGAATTGATAAGTCGATAATCTTCTCCAGAGAATGATCCCGACGTTTGATGAAATCCGACAGCGAATCACCTGCAATATGCTCCATGGCAAAAAAAGGCCGAGTCTTGAATTCACCGACTTCAAAAATGGTGATAATATTGGGATGGTTGAGTTTTGCCGCGGCCTGGGCCTCTCGTTTGAAGCGGGTGCGGCAATCAGCATCCTGACACAGATGGGGGGGGAGAAATTTAAGGGCGACATTGCGCTTCAGTTCGATATCCTCGGCCAGGTAGACCTCGCCCATGCCGCCGGTACCGATTTTGGAGATAAGGCGGTAGTGGGAGACGGAAGTTCCGGGCGCCAGAGCCAGGGAATTGTCGGAAAGATTTTCGTCCATAATTAAAATACTGCCCGTTCGCGCTTCAGACCGCCGTCATTGTGAATTAATCAGGAATCCAATTATAATCTAAACGGGAAATTGTTCTTTCGCAAAGGGAAAATGGACACAATCATCGACTCGGTCGGGAAGAAACTTAGTTTGGGGATTCGGGGTTGAGGCTGCCTTCGAACAAACGCAATATTACCACGAAAACGGCCGAAATAATCGGTCCCAGGACCACGCCCAAGAGGCCAAACAAGACCATGCCGCCCATGATGGAAAAGAACAAAAGTAGAGTATGCATGGCGGTTTTATTGCGAAAGAGGTAAGGGCGGACGAAATTGTCTATCTGGCTGATGCCGACTCCGATGGCGATAACCACAATTCCTTTGACGGTGTGACCGCCCAGAAGCAAAATAATCCCCGCGGGAATATAGACCAGAAACGGTCCAATAACGGGAAGCAGGGCCAGAAAAGCCATGACCGCCCCCCAGAGAATAGGAGAGTCAATTCCCACGAGGGCGAACAGGATCCCACCCAGGATTCCCTGCATAAGCGCGATAGCCACCCCGCCATACATGGTCCCTTCGATGACATCGCGAAGCTGGGTGTATGTGGCATTGACCTGGTCCGGGGTCAGGGGAGTGATGCGTTTGAGAAAAGCGATTATCCGATCGCCGTCGCGGAAGAAGAAAAACATGACAAAAAGCATAAGGAAAAAATAAAGGATTGTTCGGCTGATATTGGCAATGACCTTGGTGGCTTGGGAGCCGATGGCTTTGGCCACCGCCGAGGCGGCGTCTTTGGCAATATTCTCAAAGTCTATCTGGGCCAACTGGGGGTAGTGGGCAAGTTTTTCTTTCAGGGAGTCTATGAAAGGAATATTCAAGGTTTTAAGGGGACTGATTCCCTGTTCTTGCGCGCGGTTGAGGAAATCCAGTAACTGGGCGGCTTCATCGACCAGCGAGGCCAGGATATACAGGGCCGGCCCGATGATTAATATGAAAACAATCAGGCTCGATAGGGCCGAAGCCAGCCACTTTTTCTTGAGTTTGGCCAGGAGAATATTATAGAGGGGATAAAAAACAATTACCATGATAGCGGCCCAGGCAATCGGCTGGAAAAAGGGGATCATGAGTCGATAGAAAAGATAAAAAAAGACGGCGATAATAAGAAAGAAAAGGGCGGTTTTAAAATATTCGCGTTTCATATTTATTCCGGCCGACCAATAGGTCAATTATCCCATTATAATTCACATTTGGCAACAATAATTTATGGCTATTTTAGGGTTCGAACGCGATGCCGTGGATTTTATGTAATATCTTGACATCCCATAATTTAAGAGTATATTTAGGTCATAAATATTCAATAAGTACCGGCGAGAAGAAGGGTCAACCAAGATGAGATTTTCTTTTAAGGCTTTTGTCATCGGGGCGGCTTTCTTATTGATGGCTGCATCGGTTTTGGGAGAAGGGCAAACGCGCGAGGCGGCCGAAAAGGAGATTGAGGCTGTTCAGAAGTACATTCAGGACAACAATTTCGATTTCACGGTCGAGGCCAACGATATCATTCTCAATTACTCTCCCGAAGAAAGGGAGAAGTTTTTGGGTTTGTCGCTCCCGGAAAACTGGGAGGAAATTTGGCGCTCTCATTTGAATCCTGACAAAGACGTTGATCCCCCGGATACCTTGCTGAATATCCGTCGTTTCAGCTGGGAAGACCAGGGCAAGATAACTTCGGTCAAAAACCAGATGGCCTGCGGCTCCTGCTGGATTTTCTGCGCCATGGCCGGTATCGAGGCCGCCTTCATGATAGAGCACGGTCTCAATTACAACTTATCCGAGCAACATGTTCTTTCCTGCCGTTCCGGGGGCTGGGGTTGCGACGGCGGCTGGATGGACTGGGTGGTTCAATATGCCGAGTATAACGGTATCTGCACGGAAGCGGAGTTTAATTATTACGCCAATGATGCTATTCCCTGCCCCAATCCCCGCCCGACCATAGCGGCGACGGTATCCGGGTATACATCCATAGACGGCAATATCCTGGCCATAAAGAATGCACTTTTGAAGGGCCCGGTGGTTTCGGCCTACGCTGTCACAGGCGATTTTTACGGGTATTCCGACGGATGTTATTCCAATCCGACGGCCCAGAATTTGAATCATGGTGTTTTAATCGTCGGCTGGGATGATACTTTATGCGCCGGCGGCGGCGGCGCCTGGCGGGTGAAAAACAGCTGGGGACCCAACTGGGGCGATGACGGTTATTTCTGGGTGCGTTACGGGCACGCTCTCATCGGTACGGCGGCGATCCAGGTCGAACTGGACGATGTCCCGGTGGTGCATGTGCGCCCGGATTCTCTGCCTTCGACTCATATGTGTAATGAAGAGGAGTATTATTTCCATCTTAAGGCCGGCGGCGGTCTGGCACCGCACACGTTTTCCATTGTTGGGGGGGCGCTTCCGACGGGGATGGCCCTTTACCCGAACGGGGATATTATCGGTTTCGCCGAGGAGGGGGGCACTTTCAATTTTGCGATTCAGGCCGAGGACAATTCCGATTCGGCTTTTGTGGGAACGCATACTTTTCAGCTGTACGTGGAGCCGGTCATGAACGGTGACGCCGACTGCAATAAACGGCTGGATATTCTGGATATTATCGATCTGATCAACTATAAGTTCAAAAACGGACTGCCACCGAAAATTATGCCGGCCGGATGCGATACCGATTGCGGCGATAATTGCAATATTATCGACATTGTGACCCTGGTCGATTATAAATTCAAGAATGGCCCCGGGGTCTGCCAGTATCAATACTGACGACTTTGGACTGAAATAAGTTTTCCTGAAACCGCGCCTTCCCGGGCGCGGTTTTTTGTGCGGTTCGTTATCAGAGAAAACCAAAGTCGGCTCATCCGGACCGGTTTTTTTCTTATCATTGACTTTGAGCATCTATTTTAGTACATTTGACGGCGATTATGGCTGAAAAAGAAAATATCCCGAAACAAGAACCCGGGGTGTATCAGGAAAAATTGGCGGAGATCCGCACCAAGCAGGCCAATGAGCGGACCCTGCTGGCGTATATCCGGACTTCGCTGACTCTTTTCGTGGCCGGATTGACCTTCGTCAAGTTTTTCGATAATTTCTTTGTCGAGATCATGGGTTGGGTATTCATGCCGCTGGCGATAATAAACCTCCTGGTGGGGATAATCCGCTACCGCAATATCCGCAATCATATCGAGCATCATCACATATAACGTTAAATAAAAAAGTGGCGACTCCGGGTTTTCCGAATGCGAGGAAGCCGGGGTGGTCAGTTTTGATATACCGGCGGCATAAAAAATGAGGACGGGAGGAGCATTAGTTTGCGCCACCCCCATCCTTCTTTCAATCAGGCAAGTGAAGATAGAATTCGATTGTTGTTGATTCGTGAAAGATTCTTTCGGAATCGGCAAATTTTCCCGTGACGGCCGGAAATTATTTCAAGAGGGAATTTAAGCGTTCCCGATAGTATTTAAGAGCCGAAGAGAGGCCTGGTTCGGGGAAGATTCGCGTCCGGGACAGCGTCTCGACTTTCCCGATGCCCTCGGAGATTTTATTTTTAATCTCCCGGGGAAGCCCGGATTCGACATATACTATCAGAAAGTACTCTTTGCTCCAGGCGATTTTACCGAGCGGCGTATGATTTGGTTTCCAGCGGCTCACCTGTTCTTCATTAAAAGGCAACCCCCGGCAGTCTTCGAAAGTCCCCTTTTCCGAGTACAGGATAAACAAACCGGGTCGCCGGTCAGCCAGGTAATCTGCGAGATTGCGGTCGCGGGCGGCGATAATCTCGTCATTAAGGCCCATTAAATCGATAGTTTCCCAGCCGGAGTAATAGGGAATGGCTCCAGCATGAACCAGGGCGACTTTGCGATACTCGGACGGGATATCCAGTTGTGCCAGGGTTTTGCCCAGGGCGGCCGGGCCGGATTTGAGATTTTGGCCATAAAAAGTGAAATAGGCGTAATCATCAGATTGGCAGACCATGGGGAGTATCAAAATAACGAATAAGGTAGCGATGGCGCGGCTTTCACCTCCGGACAGGGAAGGACGGCGCTTGATCATGGCTTCGACCGTTATCCCGGCCAGAGCCATAAAAAGGGGAATAGCCGGAAACAAGAACCGTTCCAGGTAATCCATCATGGGGGCCGAAAAAGGATATATGAATAGTGAGGTCGCAATGAATAAAACGCCGAGTATGATGGGTTTACGGCTGTAATCATTATGCCCCAGAATAAAACGGCGGCAGATAAAGAGTATGATAAAGGGAGATATCAAAGTAAGACTTTCCAGGGCCCAGACCAGCCCGGCCCCGGGGTATCCGACTTTGACACAAAATGTATTGGGAAAAAAGGTCCCGAAATAACTCCAGCGCCAGATAAAATAAATCAGACCGGGAGTAAAATATAATAGTGTGAACCAAAGAGTGGTTCGCCTTTTGTCCGCGGCGGTTTTGCCGGATCTCCACAAAACGGCGAAGGACAATAATCCAATGAGGACTCCTTCGGGACGAGTTAAGGCCAATATTAAATTGACCATGGGTAGAACCGGTGCGGCCGGTTTTTCTTTTATAACGGCTAACATAAGCAGTGAAAAGGAAAGGAATAGCAGAAGCGCATAGAAGGCGGTTTCCAGGCCTGAGACGGCGTGGAAATATCCTGCCGGGATGAATAAAAGAGTCAGAGCCATAACAATTTTGATGCGGTAATTGGCGACGAGGGGAAAGAGGTAAAGCGAGAGGGCGATTAATAACAGGGAAGCCGCCCCCAGATATTTGGCCGTGGTTTCCGGATTCATTCCCAGTCTAATAATCACGGCATGAATTGCCACCCAGAGGAAATTGGAGTAACCTTCGACCGGATTACCCGTCCCGGGGTTATATTCCAGAGTTCCCGAATCGGCCAGGTTTTGAGCATAGCGGAAACTGATGAAGGCATCGTCGATGGTAAATTCCCAGACCAGATAGATTCCCAAAATGAAAATGAGGCCGGCCATGATGAAAAGGAGAAGCCGGGAAGGATTAAGCAGGAGTGATGTCATTATTTTACACCGTGATAGGGCATATATTAAGTTGTTTATGGAAGGATTGGCAAGGAAAAGGTGGAGGGGATTAAATCTAAGAAATTATCAATTGAATATTAAAACCGGGGATTTTGCTTAAGACCAAAAATCATATTCACTTATCTGTTTTCAAGAGGGGATAGGCGACGGTGGCGGCGACGAGGAGGAGAAAAACAACCAGGGCAAAAGCACCGATACCGTCGATTTCACCCCGGGCGGTGGTTACCGAGGCCCAGGCAATATAGGCGAACAACCAGGCAATTTCGGCCTTGAGTGCGGCCAGCATGGTGACGGTTTTAAGCAGTCGAAGAGGGGGAGGTTGTCCCTGGCCGCCGGAAAACTGCCTTAATTGTTTTCGAATAAGTTGTCCCACAAGGGTTAATAAGACATAAAGAAAAAGCGAGATAAGGGGCAGGATAATCAGGCTCGATTTATTGCCCCAACTGTCGGGATTTCCCCCGAAATTGAAATGGGTCGGGACCCGCTCGGGGATTTCCGACCAGGAATAAATAAGCCAGACCGCCGGCCCAATGATAAAAAGGAGAGCCGTCACTTCCAGAATGGTTTCGAGACGGGCCCGGTTTCGAATCGTAGTATGGGTCATATATTTATTATTTCCCGTTGGTGAGACGGGCAATTTCTTCGAGCAGGACTTGTTCCATCTTATCGGCGGGAATTTTGCCGATTATTTGGCCCTTTTTAAATAAAAAGCCAAAGCCTTTTCCGCCGGCGATCCCGACATCGGCGGCCCGGGCCTCGCCGGGACCATTTACCGAACAGCCCATGACCGCCACCTTCAAGGGGGTTTTGTAATGGCGGGTTTTGGACTCAATCGCTTCGGCCAGATTTATCAAATCTATCTCACAGCGTCCGCAGGTGGGACAGGAGATTATTTCCACACCCTCTTTCTTCAACTCCAGAGATTTCAGGATCGCCTTGCCGACGCGGATTTCTTCGACAGGGTCGGCCGAGAGGGAGACGCGGATGGTATCGCCGAGACCGTTGATCAAGAGGGCTCCCAGGCCCGCTGCCGATTTAATGGAGCCGGTGGCGAGAGTACCCGATTCGGTGATTCCCAGATGGAAAGGATAATCGACCTTTTCGGCCAGGAGGATATGCGCCCAATAGGTGGTGATGACGCTGGATGATTTCAGGGCGATAACGATATCGTGAAAATCTTTCTCTTCGAGTATTGCCACTTGCCGCAGGGCCGCTTCGACAAATCCTTCGGGATTTTCCGGCCCATATTTTTTGAGGATATCGTCGGGAAGCGAACCGGAGTTGACCCCGACCCGCATGGCGATACCGGCCCCTTTGGCGGCGGAAGTCAGTTCGCGGACTTTCCAGTCTTCGCCGATATTTCCGGGATTGATACGGATTTTATCCACGCCCTGACGGATGGCTTCCAGGGCCAGTTGGTAACGGAAATGAATATCGGCCACCAGGGGAATATTAATCCGGGCTTTGATTTCCCCCAATTTTGAGGCGGCGTCTTCATCGGGGACAGCCACCCTGACAATTTCGCACCTGGCTACTTCGAGGGCCTTTATCTGCGCCACGGTGGCGGCGACATCGCGGGTATCGGTGTTGGTCATGGATTGGACGGTTACGGGAAAACCGCCGCCGATGATGACGTTTCCGATTTTAACCGCCCGGGATTGGCGGCGACGGGGGGGATAGGATAACTGCATAGTATTTGATAGTCTACGATGTCGGGTTTCTCGAATCGCCAAAGGCGTTTCTCGGAACCCGAACCACTCTTCAATTCCTTGCTTTCCTGTCGATAATAATTTACCTTTTTTGTCTAAGAATACAACGGAAACCTGAAGGGGTTATGTTTAATTACGGACGGATAATATTGGTTCTGGCAGTCCTGGGTATAGGGGTTTTGCTATATTTTTATATCAGCGACTATCGCCAAGAGGTGCGCCGGGCGGAATTTCTAAAATATGCCGGAGTCATAGCGGAAACCTCGGTGGCCTCGGAGATATACCGCAATTACCCCGATTCTTTTTTTGTGGCTCGGGATTCAATCCTGAAAAAGTATACCTTGACCGTGGACGACCTGGAAGAATTTAAGGCGAAATATAAAAACGATGAACCCCGTTGGGCGGAGTTTTGGGTTTATCTGGACAGTCTGACCGATTCCCTGATACATCAATATGATTCGGTTTACGGGGGAGATATCGATACTTCGCACGTTGCGGAGGATTCGGTAATTGATACCAGGAAGCCTATTGGAATTTTAAGAAATCGGTTGCAGGCGGCGGGGTATGAATTCCATATCGATTCCGCCCTGTCAAATGACGCCGATACGAATATGCCCGGTGATAGCCAATAACGTCGGATCGAATTCCGCCGAAGTTCTCTCGAAATCTTAAGCAGAACGGATTAGTCGTCGCCGCGGAAGGCATCGATGTAGTGTTCCAATTTTCCTTTGTAAAAAGCGATAATATCGAAACGGAAATCACAGCCTTTTATATCTGACAGCGCGATAAAGTCCTCGGCGGCCCCGAAGAGATTCATTCTCTTGCGTTTATCGACCCATTCGACCGGGTGTCCGAAACCGGATGTTCGCGCCGCTTTGACTTCGATGAAGGCCACGACATTGTCTTTCCGCGCGATGATGTCGATTTCCCGTCGCCCCGAACGCCAGTTTCTTTCCAGAATTGCATAACCACTATTAATGAGAAAGCGGGCGGCCTGTTCCTCATATAGATGCCCGCGGGCGACGGAAGATTTGGCGGGATTTTTTTTCAAGGCTTTTCGAAAAGGGTTTTTTCCAGGAGCGCTTCGACGGGCCGGAAGGTCTTGCGATGGATTTCCGTGGGGCCGAGAGTTTTTAACTCTTCCAAATGTCTCGCCGTGGGGTATCCTTTGTGTAAGGAAAAGGAAAATTGCGGGTACATTTCCTGGTATTTATCCATAATCCGGTCGCGGGTTACCTTGGCGATAATCGATGCCGCCGAGATGCAGGCGCAGGAGGCGTCGCCGCCGACCACGGTTATCTGGGGGCAATTCAGATTGGGGACGGGCTGGTTGCCGTCGACCAGGACGATTTCGGGTGCCTCGGCCAGTGACGTTATGGCCCGGCGCATGGCCAAAAGGGAGGCTTTGAGAATATTGTGGCGGTCGATGGCTTCATGATCCATCACGCCCACGGCGCAGACGGCCCGGGAATGAATAATCATCTCGAATAATTCGTCCCGTTTACGAGGGGATAATTTTTTGGAATCGGCCAGGCCCTCGAATTCGACGCCCCGGGGAATTATCACGGCGGCGGCCACGACCGGTCCGGCCAGGGGGCCGCGCCCGGCTTCATCGACCCCGGCAATCAGGTCATATCCCTTGCGGAGGAGATTGATCTCGATTTTTTCCGGGATAAAGAGATCTTCCGCGGAACGGATTATTTTAACTTTCGGCGACATACGTTACCCAAGTACAAAATAAACACAGTTTAATTTCCCTGGCAAGGGGTATTATATTCCGGTTATCGACAGAAACGGCGGGGGTTATAACGGAACACCAATCATATTGCCTTTTGGCTGGCGATTGCTTATTTTAAAATGCTGTAAATTTATTCTAAGGAGACTATGGGTATGCCGGCGTTAGAAAAACTGACCAAAATGGTCCGCGACCGCCACGTCGAATATATCGATCTCAAATTTACCGATCTTCTGGGGGCCATGCATCATATCACCGTCCCGGCCTCGGCGCTCGATCAGGAGTTGTTCAAGAACGGGGTGGGTATCGACGGTTCCTCCATGCCCGGGTTCACCAAAATAGAAAAAGGCGATATGATTATTCTCCCCGTTCCGGAGACGGTTTTTATCGATCCTTTTTTCGAGACTCCGACCATGTCGTTTCTGTGCGATGTCATGGCGGTGGAGAAAGATGTCGTGGAATATTCGCGTAATCCGCGGCGCCTGACCCGGGCGGCCGACAAGTATCTGAAAAAAGTATTGCCCGGGGTCGAGGCCATGCTGGGGCCGGAGTTTGAGTTTTATTTGTTTGACGACGTCCGATTTCATCAATCCCCGCGAGAGGGATTTTATTATATCGATTCCGAGGAAGCGGAATGGAACACCGGGCGTTGCGGCGAGAAAAATCTGGGGTATATGATACCCTATAAGGGGGGGTATCATGCGGCGCCGCCGACCGACCGGACTTTTAATCTGCGCTCGGAAATCACATCCCTTTTAAACGATATCGGGGTGGGTTTGAAGTACCATCACCATGAAGTCGGCGGGGCCGGTCAGCATGAAATCGAGGTGGCTTTCGACAGCATGCCCAACATGGCGGATAAGTCGGTCCTGGTGAAATATTTCGTCAAAAACCATACTTTTCGTCGCGGAAAATCGGCCACCTTCATGCCCAAGCCGTTATTTAACGAGCCGGGAAGCGGCATGCATGTGCATCAGTTTCTTTCCGACAAAAAAGGGTCTATATTTTACGAAAAAGGCGGCCCGATGAATTTCTCCAGAATCGGGCTGTATTACATCGGCGGCCTTCTGAAGCATGCCGCCGCGATAGTTGCCTTCACCAATCCCTCGACCAATTCCTACAAAAGGCTGGTGCCCGGATTTGAGGCCCCCGTCTGGGGAACCTATTCCATGGGAAACCGCACGGCCTGTATCCGCATCCCCGGTTATCAGCGCAAGTGGCAAACCCAAAGACTGGAGTTTCGTCCCCCTGACGGTACCTGTAATCCGTACCTCTGTTATGCGGCCATGATTATGGCGGGCCTGGACGGGATTCAGAATAAAATCGACCCGGGCTCGTCCGTCGATGTCAACCTGGAGCATTTGCCTGAAAAGGAGCGAAAAAAGATTCCGCTGCTGCCGACTTCGCTGACCAAGGCGCTGGATGCGCTGGAAAAGGATTACGGCTTTCTTTTGAAGGGTGGAGTTTTTACGGAAGATTTAATCGAATCCTGGATAATGCTCAAACGCAAAGATGTGGAACAAATAAGAATCAGGCCGCATCCGTGGGAGTTTCACCTGTATTACGATAAATAGGCTCTACTCTCAACGGGGATGATTCTTGAGCCGGTTAAAATCTTGCGACTACCCGAATGGTCGAATATTCCAGCCCCGACTGTGTGCGGTCGGGGTTTTTTATTGATAAAGCCGGCCGGGGATAAACTCTCCCGGACCATTCGCAAATTCCGTTTCCATTTATAAAGTATCGCCCCTTTCTCCCGATAATGGGCATAGGTTTTATTCACAGGGGGGATCCCCAAGGAGGAATAATGTTTTACAAGCAGTTTCTGATGTTCACTTTCGTGGTCTTTGGTTTGATGATTTGGGCCGGTTGCTCCGATTCCGGCACCAATCCCGCCAATGATGAATGGTCGCAGGCGGATTTCGCCGACTATGAAGAAATAATGGAAGAAATAGCTCCGCCGCCTTATGAAGAGCCGGTTGCCTCGAGCGGCGCCATCGATCCTATGTGGACCGGGACTTTTCTGAAAAAGGTTTTCAGCGAAGACGAGCCGATGTCGCTGTATGCCAATCTGGCGACCTTTCAGGAGACAATCGATAACCTGAAACAGTTTTTACTGGTAGACTCCAACATGAATTTTATGCTGGATACCGCCGCTTCGGATATAAATGACTGGGCCACATTGACCGAGTTGACGGATCCGACTTCAATCCCGGCGGAATTACAGGCCGTCTTTGGCGAAGAAATTTCTCTGGATTATCTGGTGAGTGTCGATTTTCCGGGAACCGATACCGGATGGGTCAATCATATCGCTTTCTCTTTCAGCGATACCACCCAGGATATTATGGTATATATGCAGCGCACGGAAGAAGCTCCCATAGAAATCAGCTATCTTTATTATGCCCATTTCAATGCCGAGGACTCCACCATCGATATGCGCGGCGTGGTATATAAAGACTACGGCGACGGCACCGCGGCCAGCTGGAGTTACCTGATCGATTCGGACGAATTGGAGAATTTCGCCTACCGCATGAGCTGGTATGCCGCCCTGGAAGAAGAAGAAACCGATCTTTTGGGATGTATTATTGGCGGCGGAAACCGCGATGAAGAATTCGCCTTGAGTTACAGGGAGTATAAGCCGGCTGATTCGTCTGATTACTTTGCGGGATTGTCACAGGAAGAGGTATTCGCTCTTGACGGTTTGGAATATGTCGAAGGCACCGGATTAATCACGGCTTTTGAAGATTATGTCGACGAAGCCTTGTTTATAACCTATGATGACATGCCTCAAGCCTTGTTCAGCAGCCCCTTTGAAGATTAATTAAGCAATAACAGGTAATTATAAAACCCCCGGTCTTAAACCGGGGGTTTATTTTTCAGGATAACTTCCGGTAATTGATAGTAGCTGTGGCCTGGGCCGTGGGCATTATCCGCAGTTGATGAATGTTGACGTGGGGCGGACGGGTGACGCAAAAGAGAACCGCTTCGGCTATGTCACCGGCAGACAGGGGTTTAATACCCGCATAGACCTTGCCCGCTCGTTCCTTATCGCCATGAAAACGCACCAGGCTGAATTCCGTTTCGGCCATGCCGGGATCGACCGAACTGACTCTTACAGGGGTATCGACCAGGTCGATTTGCATCCCCCTGGTGAGGGCATCGACGGCGAACTTGGTGGCGCAGTAGACATTCCCCCCGGGATAGACCTCGTGGCCGGCGATCGAGCCAATATTTATAATATGCCCCTTGCCCCGCTTGACCATACCGGGTATAACCGCCCGACTGACATAAAGGAGGCCCTTGATATTGGTATCTATCATTTCCTCCCAGTCGTTGAATTCCCCTTCGTGAAGTTTACTTAATCCCCGGCTCAAGCCGGCATTGTTGACCAGGATTTCGATTTTTTGCCATTCTTTGGGCAAGGCGGCGACTTGGCGCAAGACTTCCTCCCGGCCGCGGACATCCAGGGCGAAAAAATGAACCGGCACCCGGTATTTTTTTTTCAGGCTCTCGGACAGGGATTTCAGGCGGCTAAGCCGGCGGGCACAAATAAGAAGGCGGCATCCCTGGGCTGCAAAAATCTCGGCACAAGCCCGGCCGAATCCGGCCGAAGCGCCGGTAACAAAAGCGATCTTCCCTTTTAAGGATATCATATGGGACTTCCTATTCGCAGGGTTTAAAAAAGCCTAATCTATTCTTATCTGCCGGGGCTGTCAAGGAAGGAAAATCGGACATGAAAAGGGGTGATATTGGAGGCTTCATCCAGCCTATTGGGGCCCCCCCATAATTTTCACGCGGGGACGTCATTTTATGCCCAAATCCAGGCTTTGCGCATTCTCCTATGTGTATATGAGACAATATAATAAGCCGTAGTAGCGCATATTTAGGACAACCCTGAAAAAGGGCATGGTATCTGCGTGATAATTGGACAGCACATACCGCTTTTTGCGGCTAACTTTTCGCTTTGACGGGTCGATACTAATTTTAGGTCTTTTTAGCCTCTCGATCCGCCAGGCCAACCGGGAGGAGAAGATGACCGAGAAAAAGAAAAAAATAGTGATTCTGCCGCGGAAGATATACTGGCACTTGTACAGTTTGCAGAATCTGAATAGCGAGAAGTTTATAAAAGTGGTGGACAAAATCCTTAGAAGCGAGTACCAGTTGATTAAATAGAGGGTTTCGGGTTGTCCTAAATTTTTAGTTGACTTGAAAACGGGATTAGCCTATTTTCGACCAAACTTCAGCAACCTATGGGACCTTCAGATTAAAAAGGTATTAAGGAATGCGCAGGATAAGGAAATTCCTCGGGAAAAAAGTTTCCCTGATGATGGTCGGGTCGAGTCGCGACAAACTCCGCCAATTGCAGATATCCTATGGAGTCATTCTGGGGATTTGTTTCGCGCTGACTTTCTTTTTCACGTCCAATGTCTTGTTGACCACCTCCTATGTGGGCAACCAGGTATCGATCCATGAAGCCGAACGCCTGGCCATGGAAAACAAGCACCTGACGAAGAAATTCAAACAATTGCGTTCTGAAATCGATGAAATCGCCAACCGCTATGCCGAACTGGTGTCCAAGGAAATAGTCATCAGGAATATTTTCAATCTGCCGGAAATAAGCACCGATGAACGCAAACTGGGTATCGGCGGGCCGGACAACATTACCCATAATAAACTTTCCACGGCCTTGCAGGTGGCCCATTCGACAGAGTCCGAAATTGACGCCTTGTTACGCCTGGCCAATTTTGAGATTCAGATGTATGAGGATGTTCATCAGGAACTTCAGGGGAAAAAGGAACTCCTGGATCATACCCCTTCGATTCGCCCCACCCGCGGGTATCATACGCGCGGTTTCGGGATGAAACATGACCCCTTTACGGGTTATAAGCGGTTTCATGGCGGGCTGGATATCGCGAGCCGGATCGGGACGCCGATTTATGCCACGGCCGACGGTATCGTGGAAACAATCGATATTGTCAGTGATCTGGGGAAATATATCATAATCGACCATGGCTTCGGCTACAAAACCATATATGGTCATTTGAGCGAATTCAAGACTAAGACCGGGCAGACCATTCGGCGGGGCGACTTAATCGCCTTGATGGGAAATACCGGTTATTCTACCGGCCCTCATCTTCATTATGAAGTGTTAAAGAATAATCAGCGGGTTAATCCGGTAACATTTATACTCGATTAGAAGCAGCCCGATTTCGAATAATATACCCGGTCATTTTTGGCCGGGTTTTTTATTTTGGGCGGAAAGATTAGGAATGCCAGAATAAAGTGGTTGGTGACTAAATGACTTGGGAGCCGTCAAAATGTCATATTGACCGCCATAATGGCAATAATGTATCTGGATATGGTTTATGTCCTTTTCCAGTCGGCAGTTGCCAAAAATATTCGGTTTGAGACTCCCTGAAATTTCGATTTGGGCCAGATTCGAACGCAAAATTAATCAATCTCATACGTTATAAATCTATACTATTTTGGAACTATTTTCTTGCTTCGGCGTTTTAATTATTAAATAAATAAATACTATTATTGTCTTATTTGTCATATATTAGTCGATAACTACTATAAACCGGGAGGATTAATGGCCACGCCGATTACGAAAGTGAAGCCTCAATATAAAATCGATGAAGAAGATCGCATTGAACGTGAAACCCGTGAAATTATCAGGCGGGTTAAAGGCGGCGAAGAGAAGGCTTTTTCAGAACTGGTAAGATTGTATTATAACCAGGTGGCGGCTCTGGCCTATAAGATGGTCGGCGATTATGATGAGGCCGCCGATATTGCCCAGAATGTCTTTGTCAAGACCAGCCGCAATATCTGGCGTTATGATGAAACCAAGAAATTTTATACCTGGCTTTATCGAATCACGGTTAATGCCTCGATTGATTACATGCGCAAGCATAACCGTCATAATCACGAATCGATCGATAATATTCGGGAGACGGCCGACGACAAAATCGATACTCCGGAGATAGATTACCGGCGCGGAATGCTTCGGCAATATATCGACGAGGCGGCCAGTTCGCTCAATGACAAGCAGCGCTCGGCATTCATGTTAAGAGATGTCGACGGCTGTCATATCAATGACGTGGCTAATATCATGAATATGCCGGAGGCGACGGTCCGCTGGTATCTTCACCGGGCGCGGGCCAAGATAAAAAAAGAATTGATAAAGAAATGTCCCCAGCTGTTACTGGCGATGGGGTTCAAATAAAATCATCGACCCCCGGTTTTTGCGGCCGGGGGTTTTTCTTAATCGAAATTTTCCTTTTTAAATTCCGTTACATTTTTTAATCTGAAGTTATGACCGATAAAAACCATTTGGAGTTGAGAATCTCCGGCATGCATTGCGCGTCCTGTGCCGCGGCGATAGAGAAAGGGCTGACGCGTATGGAAGGAATCAGCCGTTGCCAGGTGAATTACGCCACCGGAACGGCCGCCGTGGAATATCATCGGGAACACCTGGACGAGCCCAGGATTATATCCCGTATCGAAGAATTGGGGTATTCGGCTCATTCTCATTCAGCCGGTTTGGATCCCCTGGAATATGAAGAACCGGCCGCGCGGAAAGCGTTTCTGGTGTCTTTGATTCTTACCTTGCCGGTCATGATTTTCAGCATGTGGGGCCCCACCCAGGGAGTCGGCCTCAAAATTCGAGGGACCGCCCTGGCCCTTTTGACGTTGCCGGTTTTATTTTTCGCGGGGCGGGAGATCTTCAGTGATGCCTGGAAACAGACCCGCCTGTTTTCCTCGAATATGAACAGCCTGATTGCTCTCGGCTCCCTGGCGGCCTATTTCTATTCTTTATTCATGGTCGTGGCGGTCTGGGGGGGATGGCTTCATCATGAACCGCACTTTTATTTTGAAACGGCGGCGATGATAGTCATGCTGATATTGCTGGGTCGATATTTGGAAAGCCGCGCCAAGGACAAGGCCCGCGACGCGATCGGGGCGCTTTTGCGCCTGCGTCCGGAAAAAGCCATCAGGGTTATCGACGGCCGCGAAGAGGAAATATCCGTGGCCGAGGTCGAAAAAGGTATGATTCTGGCCGTCCGTCCGGGGGATAAAATTCCGGCCGACGGGGAAGTAGTGGAGGGGAGTTCGGCGGTCAATGAAGCCATGATCACCGGGGAATCGCTTCCGGTAGCAAAGAAGCCGGGTGATAAGATAATCGGCGGGTCGGTCAATGGACAGGGAGCCTTGAAGTTTCGTGTTACCGGCGCCGGCGAGGAGACTTTTCTGGCGGGGATAATCCGCCTGGTCTCGCAGGCGCAGAATCGCAAGGCTCCGGTTCAGAAACTGGCCGACAAAATTGCCGGTGTTTTCGTGCCGATTATTTTGGGTCTGGCCGTTTTGACCTTTATAATCTGGCTTGTTTTTGATCGTCATAGTTCAATGTTATTCACGGCGCCGGTGGCGGTTTTGATTATCGCCTGTCCCTGCGCTCTCGGTTTGGCCACGCCGACGGCAATATTGGCGGGAACGGGCAAGGCGGCCCGGAAAGGGATTTTTATTCGGGGGGGCGACATTCTGGAAACGGCCGACAAAGCCAGTCATATTTTATTCGACAAAACCGGGACTTTGACGCAGGGGAAATTCGAGGTAATTGCTATCAGAACAGCCGAGTCGGTCCCGACGGAAAAACTTCTGGCGCTGGCGGGATCGGTGGAAGCGGGTTCCAGTCATCCTTTGGCCCTGGCAATAGTAGAGAAAGCGCGGAGCGAAGGCATAAACTTTTTGACGGTTCAGGAACTGGTGGAAAATCCAGGGTCGGGCGTGACCGCAAATATAGACGGGGCGCGGATTCTGGTGGGCAATCTGGCCGAAATGGAATCATCGGGCATAGATTTCGGACCGCTGGCGGCGACGGCTAAGGAAGAAATGGGGCGCGGCAAAACAGTGGTGTTCGCGGCCGCCGATAAGCAACCCCTGGGGTATTTTGCGCTGGCCGATCAGATTCGCCCGGAGGTTCCCGGAGTTATCGCGGCTCTGGCCCAATCGGGCCGGGAACTGGTGATGATAACCGGCGATAACTATGAAACGGCCCGGGGTGTGGCCGAAAATTTGGGATTGACGAAATTCGAGGCGGACATAAAGCCCGATAAAAAGGCGCTGGTGGTGGAGACTTTTCGGCGAGCCGGAAATACCGTCATGATGGTCGGCGACGGCATCAACGACGCTCCGGCGCTGGCGGCGGCCAATGTCGGGGTGGCCCTGGGAAGCGGGACCGACGTGGCCCTGGAATCGGCCGATATCATCCTGGTGCGAAGCGATATGAATGCTCTCAAGGAGGCTCTGGATATTTCGCGGGCGACCTACCGGACTATCAAGCAGAATCTTTTCTGGGCCTTCTTTTATAATATGCTGGCGGTACCGCTGGCGGCCGGGATATTGTATCCGGTGTTCGGATGGTCATTATCGCCGATGATTGCGGCGGCGGCGATGGCTTGTTCTTCGCTGTTCGTCGTGACCAATTCGTTGCGCTTGCTGAGGGGGTAGGTGGTGGGCGAGGGGATTGCTGACAAGACCCACCCCAAGGGGAATGTTGAGAAGGTACCGTTACTGTCATTGCGAGCGTAGCGAAGGAATCTCATCTTTGTCTAAGTCATTAACAATGAGATTGCATCGTCGGCCGACCTCTCGGTCGGCGCTCCTCGCAATAACGTTTCGAGGATTTTTCAACCCACAGCAAGCGGTGGGGCACCAAGGCAAATAAAATATCTATAATTTCTTTATAATAAAGAGGGATATTATCCTGATGTTTGGGGAAGACGCGAACCGGATTCGATTCGAGACGGTACAAATAATTATGGCGAGTAAGTATAGGATGTCAATATAAGATGTCAGGACCGCCCTTTGAAGCTCAAGGTTTTCAACAAGGGTCCTGACCACAATTTCTGATTGGACTTGGCAGTGATTCAAACCATCATAGGGCTGGGGAATATTGGGAAGAAATATGCCCGGACGAGGCATAATCTCGGATTTATAGTTCTTAATAAAATCTCCGAATTATGGAAAATCGCGCCCCAGCCGGGGCCGGGGAATTTCTATCTGGCGGAAAATAAAATAGAAGGGGATGTGGTTCGCCTGATCTGGCCGACCACCTATATGAATAATTCCGGATTGGCTGTCCGTCAGGCCGTGGAAGCGTATAAAGTCATGCCGGGTAACGTCTTAGTTGTCTATGACGACCTCGACCTGCCACTCGGGAAAATCCGACTTCGACAGGCAGGCTCGGGGGGAAGTCATAACGGGATGAATTCCGTCATTGAACATGTTGGAACAGAAGATATCCCCCGGCTTCGATTGGCGATCGGGCCGATGCCTTCGGAGGTCGACCCGGTATCGTTTGTGTTGGGGGAATTCTCTCCCGACGAGAGGGAAATAGTCGAGAAAATGATTGGACAAGCGGCCGAAGCCGTATTATATTCGCTAAACCATCGTCTCGATGAGGCGATGAATAAATATAACATTAACCCTGCTCCGGGGATTATCGAAGATAATAGCACCGGGGCCGTTTGACTGAAACGTCCATAGGGAGGATCTGAATGCGAGTCTATGAGACTACCTTCATTTTAAGTCCCCAGGCCGACGAGGCCACCTTTGATCGCCAGATAACGGCGGTCGCCGACATCATCAATCGCAACAACGGCAAAATCCTGCGCCAGGATCGCTGGGGGATTCGTCGCCTGGCTTATCCCATCAAGAAATTCAACCAGGGCTTTTATACCCGGTTTATTTATGAGGGAAGCAATGACATTCTGACCGAGATGGATCGTCATTTCCGTCTGGAAGAGCAGTTTCTTCGCAATTTGACGGTGATCTATGAAGGTGAGATGGGTGACAAGATCGGTGAAGAGCCGATGATGGAGCGGTCGGAAGAAAGCGATGGTCGTGACCGCGATCGTGACCGCGATGGCGGAGGCGGCCGTTTCGGGCGCCGTCGTTATGAACGTCATACCGGGGCTTACGCTTCCGAAGATGAGCCGCCCGCAAGCCGCAAGGAGGGATTATGAGAGAAAGATCCAGTGAATATTCGCGTTCGCCGCGCCGCGGCAACAGCCGGGATAAAAAAGATTTCAAGACGATGGAATTCCATAAGAGAAGAAAACGGGTCTGTCGTTTTTGCGAGGATAAAGTTTCGCATATAAGTTATCATAATGAGCGGCTTCTGCGCCGGTTTATAAACGAGCGCGGCAAAATAGTCCCCCGTCGGATTTCGGGCAACTGTGCTTTCCATCAGCGGGGATTGACGATTGCGGTCAAGCGGGCTCGTCACCTGGCCGTGCTGCCTTACACCAGCGAGATTTATCGTTAGAGAGGATTGGGGCCATACGGGAGAAATATGATTCCGCAGGGTAATCCGGTTCGTTTCCTGCAGATTTTCGGTCTGCTTATGGCGGCGAGCTTTCCCCTGCTTTCCGGAATTCCGGTGCTCGGCTATATAGCTGAAACCGGAGCGATATTCGGAATCATTTTCCTGGCTTATAGAAGGGATTGGTTTTGGCTGATAATCGGTGCGGCAGGATCGCTTATGCTGGCGACGTTTCTTTACGGGAGCGAATTATTCATCATCGCGACCTGGGCCCGAGTGGTCATACCGTCGGCGGCTTTCGGTTTGTTCTGGGCCGTCGGCGGGCATCCTTCGCGGGCTTTTGCCGTGGCGGTGGTTCTGGCGGCGATATCATCCCTGGTCATATTCGGGAGTGAACGAGACTTGATTTACAAAGCGCTGGATCAGGTTAAGGGGCTGATTATGACGGCCGGAGCGGGTAGTTCGCAGTCCGGCGGGGCCACATCCGACTTTGTGGAAGGGGTGGCCGGGATGATTGAGGTTGTCAAACGGCTGATGCCTTCGCTTTTGGCCTTGTCCGCGGCTTTTCAGATTTTCGCCGGATGGCTGTTGTTGATGGTAATCCTGCATCAGATCGGCGAATTCGTGCCCCGCGTCACAGGTTTCTATTTCTGGAAGATGCCGGATTTCTATTTGCTTTTGTTCGGCGCGGCCCTATTGGTTCGGCTTTTGGCCGGCGAGACTCTGCAAATGGTGGCCGACAATGTCATATTATTTATGGGGATGTTTTACGCCGCTTTCGGTTTTTCGGTTTTTGAGTATTATCTGAAGAAGGTGCGGCTATCGTTATTTATGCGGATAATGTTTTATATCGGAATTATCTTATTGCAGGTGCCGGGTCTGATACTGGCGGCCCTGGTGGGGCTTTGTGACAGTTATTTCGATTTTCGCAAAGTCAGGGCCCGGATGATAGGTTAAAGAAATATTTTGGAAAGGGAAGATATATGAAGGTGATTTTAAGACAGGATATCGACAATCTGGGCAAGGTCGGGCAGATGGTCGAAGTTAAGGCCGGTTACGGCCGCAATTACCTGATAGCCCGCAATATGGCGGTTTCGGCCACCAAGGGCAATCTACAGGCGATTGATGAAATCAAGAAACAGCACGAGTTCCGGGAACGGAAACGGAAAGTCGAAGCCGAGCGGATCAAAGACAAGTTGGAAAAACTGTCTTTGACGATAGAGGTCCTGGTCGGCGAGGAGGACAAGATATTCGGGTCGGTCACGTCCCAGAATCTTTCGGAACTTCTGGAAAAGGAAGGATTCAATCTTCCCAAGAAGAATGTTGTTTTGGAAGAGCCGATAAAGTCATTGGGGGTCTATACTATTCCCGTAAAAGTAGAGAGCACCGTGACGGCCAATGTTAAATTGTGGGTAATCAGAAAGGCTTAAATTTAAATGGCCATGATCGAAGTAAAGGTAGATGGTCTGGCCCTGGATGTCACCAGCAATTCGCCGGTGGTGATTTTATCGCCGATGGAGAACACGCGTGTTCTGCCGATCTGGATCGGTCATGCCGAGGCCTGGGCAATCGCGATGGAGTTATCCAAAGTCGACTCCAAGCGTCCCATGACTCATGACCTTCTGCGGATGGTGATAACGGCTTTGTCGGCGGAAGTGGAGAAGGTCGAAATCACGGAGTTGCGCGAATCGACCTTTTATGCCCGACTGCTGATCAAGACCGGAACCGCCAGCCATACCATTGACGCCCGTCCTTCGGATTCCATTGCCCTGGCCCTGAAAACAGGGGCCCCGATTTTCGCCAACGAGGAACTTTTTAATCTGCAGTCCAATATGGAGAAGCCCACGGGATTGACCAATAATCCGGAAACGCTTAAGGAACGCTTGAGGAAAATTAATCCGGAAGATTTCGGCAAATATTCACTTTAAGGGAATGAAGAGGATTGCCGGCGATGTCGTAAGGCCGCGCGGGTGACTGTGAAGGCCGGTTCGCGCATCCGGGAGATCCAAGGCAGGGAGAACGCGACTCTTGGGATTAACCAGAATTCTTTTCGGGGTGGGGCTTATTATATTATTTTTGGCGCCGTCACTGCGGGCCGACGACGATGCGGTTCTCTATGATCGGGCCCAGCGCTTACTGGGGAACAAGAAATACAGCGAGGCCTACGAGATATTTTCCGCCCTGGCCGAAAAAGCCCGCACCAGCCCTTCGCCCATGGCCGGGGCTTATCAATATTACCGCGCCAAAACCATGTACCATGCGGGGCATCTTGACCAGGCGCAACGCGATTTTGAATTTCTGCTCACTCAATATAATCGCTCTCCGTACGCCCCCCATGCCCATTGCTTCCTGGGGCATATAAACTATCGCAAGGGACGAATCGAGAGCGCCATTCTGGCATATATCAATGCCCTGAGACTATCGGTTGACAATCGTCTGGATAACGTGGCCACGAAATCCCTGACGGCCATGCTGGCCGATTATCCCGACAAGACTATCGAGATTGTCTCCCTGGAATCTTTGCCTACGCAGAAAAAATGCGAATTAATGACGACCCTATCGGAAAGCCTCGTGGCGGCAGGCAATTATCGCCCGGTCGAGCGGCTTTTGACCGGTTGTACTTCACCGGAAGCGACCCGTCTGGCCGGCGAGGCCAGGCGCCTGGCCTCGGAGAGACTGGAAATCGGAGTCGTGCTTCCCTTATCGGGGGAGTTGCAGAAATTCGGAGAGGCGATTCTTGACGGCATCAATTTGATGGGGGAACGATTCGGCAAAGAAAGCCGCCGCACCATTAGAACCGTTTTGTACGACACCAAAGGAGATCCGCTGGAAACAGGCCGGATAATCCATAGACTGGCGTCCGGAGGCGTGACGGCGGCGATCGGCCCTCTGACCAGCGAGGAAGCCGCGGTGGCATCGGCGGTGCTTGCCTGCGGCGACATGCCGTTGATTATTCCGGCGGCAACGCAAGCTGGCCTGACGGAGCTGGCCACTTCCAGTTTTCAGATGCGTCCCAATCTGGAATGGCAGGGAATAAAGATGGCCGATTTTGCCATCGAAAGACTTCATGCCGATACGGCCGCCATCATTACGCCGACTTCGCCGGAGAATCTTCTGATGGCGCGGGCGTTCGCCAAACGTTTCGAAAGCAAAGGGGGCAAGGTCCTGGGGGTGGAATATTTCCGCTCCTCGGAAAATGATTTCGGGCCCTATATAAAAGATATCAAGGTTCAGATAATGAAACAATTGCAGGATTCCCTGCCTCTGATAGACGAGGAAGGCGATACTATTGAGGCCGAAGCGGTGCCGGTCCGGGTGGACTGTTTGTATATCCCGGCCGAGGCCTCGCAATTGCGCATGATCCTGCCACAAATAGATTTTTATAATTTAAGCGGAGTTTTTCTGGGGGGCGACGGCTGGGGCAATGAGGCCGTTTTCAGCCTGGGGGAAAGGGTCCTGGGAGAAAATTATTACACATCGGGACAGACCGACAATGACTCCACTTCGGCGGCCCTTAAGTTTGCGGCGGATTTCGAGAAGAAATACGGCCGAAAACCGGGTTTTTTGGAACGACTGGGATATGATGCCATGGGCCTGGTTTGCCAGGCTTTTCGCCAGGGGTTCGCCAATCGGGAGGATATCAGCATGCACCTGGCCCAGATAAAGGCGTATTCCGGCACGGCCGGAATCGTATCATTTGGAGAAAACCGGGAAAATATCGCGCTTCCGATTTATAGTATAAGGGAAGGTGTACCCCGCGAGGTCGAGGTCGGCCATGTTGCCCAGTAACGACAAAGAAAAGGCCCTGATAGATTTTATAAGACGATATGAATCGGCACTGGTGGCCTTTTCCGGAGGTTTGGATTCTTCACTGGTACTGTGGGCGTCGCTGAAGGCTTTGGGTGGGGAAAAAGTCTGGGCGGCGACCTCGCATTCACCGTCATTGCCGCGCCACGAAGCCGAAGAAGCCGTGCGTATCGCCGCGGAAGTGGGCCTTGGCCGGGATAGGCATCTCATTGTCACCACCGACGAAATTCAAAATTCCCGATACCTTCAAAATGATTCCGACCGATGTTATTTCTGTAAAAATGAATTGCATAAGGTTCTGACCGGGATGGCCCGGGAAATGAAGATCGCGGTCGTCTTTGACGGCGCCAATATATCGGACCTGGGTGATTACCGGCCCGGTCATAAGGCCGCCCGGGAATTGGGCGTGGTATCGCCCTTGATCGAGGCGGGTTTGACCAAGGAAGAAATTCGGTCTCTGGCGGGACGGTACGGGCTTTCGTTCGCGCAAAAGCCGGCGGCGGCCTGTCTGGCTTCGCGTATCCCCTATGGGATAAGTATAACCCCCGATATTCTTCGTAAAGTGGAACAGGCAGAGACGGCTATCCGGAAACTGGGCTTGGAAGGATTTCGTGTGCGGTATCATGGGCCGGTGGCGCGTCTGGAATTGCGGGCGGAGGATATCCCGAAGGTTATACAGAACGGCCTGAAGGATCGCCTCGTATCGGGCATCAAGGCGGCCGGGTTTAAATATGTGGCGTTGGATCTCGAAGGTTACCGAACGGGGAGCCTTAATGAGACCATGGAAAGGGAGGGAAATAATGACCGATGATCGCAAGTTCGCGCTCAAGATGATTATCAACGGGCAGGAAAGAAATATAAGTTTCGAGGAACTGGCCCTTTCGAACAATCTGGCCCAGGAAGCCCTGGTGCGGCTTTTGATCGAGAAAAAAATAATCGACGCCAAGGAACTGATGGAAACCATGAATAAGGTCAAGAACGAGCGGTACCGCGGGCCGGAGGATATCAAGAAGTAGCCACATGACGGATAAAGAGAAACAATTGTCTATCAATTTTGAAACTCTCCCGGCCAAAGAGCCTTTGTCGCCAGAGCCGCCTCCGAAAGAACCGGTGGTTCTGGAATGGGTTTGTCACCCGGCCAAAAGAAATACTCTGGTGACGGTTCTGGTAACTCTTTTTCTGGTAGTGATAATCGGCGCGGTGTATTTTGCCACGTATTCTGTCTGGTTCACGCTTCTGGGGGCGGTCATAATGATCGCCTCGCTGGGCCCGTTTTATCTGCCCACCAGATATAAATTGACGGACGATGAAATAACGGTCAAGTCGGTTACCCAGACCATGGTTAAATCGTGGTCGCAATATCGCACCTGTTATCCCGATAAAAACGGGGTGCTTCTTTCGCCCTTTGTCCGGCCTTCGCGTCTGGAGAACTTTCGGGGCTTGTATATTCGGTTTTCCGGCAACAAAGAAAAAGTGGTGGCTTTCGTCAAAGAGCGTTTGGGCTCTGGCGACGTCGAGCCTGAAGGGAAATAGCCATGTCGATATTCAAAGGTAATATTCCCGAAGATACTTCCCGGCCGGCCATACCGGCCGAGGAAGACGCCGTCATGGATAAATTCGCGAGGAAGGTCGTGGAATGGCGGATGGCGGTCCCGGCTATTTTGTTTATCGAATCGGGGCGGCCCCTCAATTATATCGCCTCGCAGGCCATGATTGTGGCCCAGCCTTTGGCCCAGCCGACCCTGGAGATGTTTTTCAATTTCCAGGAGTATGATGTTTTCCGCCAGGCGCTGGAGCGCCGTGAAAATGTGGAGATTGTGCTTCAGAAAATCGAGAAGTATGACGCCGAAGTCTACCACTGGGAGAAAAAAATCAAGGCTTTCATGAAGGCCGAACGGAAAAAATGGACCTGGTCGCAAAGATACCTGGGGCTGAAACGCCCCCGGATAATTCTCCCGGAAGATTTAACGCCGCCCTGGAAAAGATGGGGTCAGGCGGTCGATAAAAAAGAAAGGCCGGGCGACGATAGGGGCGGCGCTTCATGACCAAGTTTGGGGCATAACTCTTTGTGAATAATCAAGTTCCGCTTCCGCCGCAATAATTTTGACCGGATCCCGGTCGGATGCTTTAGGCTTCCGGAAAATTCACATATCACATTTAGTTTCTTGTGATGGCCGGTGACAATTTCGATTCGTATATAATTTAAGCACCAAATAAGAAAAGCACCCGGGGTCGGGCGGGGAAAATTTTTTGAGGAAACCTACCGCGGGCCGCGGCGTATGTAATAATAGATTATATTAGTCCACATATATTAATCGGCGTGTGAACTCATTTGCGATAGGGAAAGGAGTCTTTCATGAATCAGTTCTGTCATGTGGAACTGGCCGCCCGGGATTTCGAAAAGGTAAAGAAATTCTACGGCGAGATTTTCGACTGGAAATTCGAATATATTCCGCCCATGGATTATCTCATGTTCAATGTTGAAGGGGGAATCGGCGGGGGATTCGATAAATCCATGAAGGCCTCGACCGAGTCCGGGCCGATGATTCATATCCAGGTCGGTGATATTGACGCTACTTTAAAGAAGGTTGAAAATTATGGCGGGAAGGTGCTTCGGCCCAAAACCCTGATAAGCCCGGATATCGGGAGTTTCGCCGTATTCCATGATACGGAGGGTAACCGCATGGGGATATTCCAGAGCGCGCATTAGTCCCCCTTTATTAACTATTAAGAATTGCCGGCGGGTCGATGTGAATATTTCGGCCCGCTTTTTCATACGGCGATGTTGTTGTCCGGACTTAAGGGCGTTGACATTGAGGGGGTTCGTTTTTATATTATTAAATCAATCAAGCGGCTCTGAAGGTCATGGCTGGGAGGCATCATGAAGCGTTCGATATTTCTGGTTTTTTCCCTGATTTTCGTACTTTCCGGTCGAACGGCATTCGGGCAGGGGGATTATTTGAAAACCGGGCAATTCGGCATGCAGGTTATCACCGGTGCTTCTGTCGAAGACAATAAGACCGACTACCTGTTGGCGGCCGGATTATCTTTATGGGGGAGATTTGATTTAAGAGGGCATTACATTATTAAGGCAGAGGGCGGAGATGGCTACGGGTTCGGAGGTGACCTGTATGTTATAAAGCAGGGTACTTTGGGAAATCCCTTTAATATTATGGTCGGGATAACAAATAATATCACCAAATACGAGGACTATTTTAATGAGACAAGATCCCAAAATACCGTCACCTATCATTTCGGATTGTTTTCGAACATAAGGGCGGCGCAAACTCTAACCATTCAACCCTACCTCACTTATAATCTGAAGGCTCAGGATGAAGACCTGAAAACGTGGGGGTTTGGATTGGCATCTTTTTTCGACATGACGGATGGTGGGGTTTTTCGGCTGGAAGCTGGCATAACCAAGCCAATTAAGGGACCTGAAGAGAGCAAGACCGCTTTCTCTATATTGCTTGGTATCTTAATAAATTTTGGTTATCCAAAACCCGGCCCTTAATCCGCTTTTATCGCCTTAATCATTTGGGCGTTTATCAATCCCAGGCGATTAATTATATGGCCTCCGGCCATATTCCCCATCTTGACAATAACCCCGGTATTATCTTATTTTCGTATTATTTTGAATTTTCTGCCAAGGAGAATACGCATGACCGAAGAAGTCAGAAAATTATGGCCGGAATTGGAATGGATAAAAAATCCCGACCTCCGGGAAAATACCGCCCGGGTGTGGGAAATGGCTCTCGAGAAGAGTCCCTTGACCGCCAAAGATCTCAACGAAATTCCGTTTACGCTTCTGGTCAAGGATTGCCCGGTATCGTTTATGGCGCATAAGCGGGCGGTGGTTCATATCGCCCTGGAAGCCGCCAGAAAGATGCAGGAATTTTTCGGGGCCGCCTTACCGATAGATTTGGATGTGGTGGTTTCGGGGGCGATCCTGGCCGATGTCGGGAAACTCATGGAATACGAAAAAGTTAACGGCAAAGCGGTGGTGAGCAAATTCGGCAGCCTGGTGCGGCATCCTTTCTCGGGAGTCGGCCTGGCCATGGCCTGCGGGATTCCCGATAAGGTTTGCCACATTATCGCGGCTCACGCCGGCGAGGGGGATTTATTCAAGCGTACCACGGAGGCTTTCATCGTACATCATGCCGATTTTATGAGTTTTGAACCCTTTAAGAATTTAGCCAAATGAGCAAAAAGAAAAGAAAAACCGATAAAACCGGACTGGAAACGCCGGTCGGGGAACCGTCCTCGGCAAAGGCCCTGCCTGTCGTCGGCTCCAGGAATAAATTCTGGATGATAATCGCCCTGGTTTCGGTGGTGGTCAATGCCGGATTGGTGTACGGAATCTTTCATGTCAAGGAAGGCTGCGCCGAGTGCGATACGCTTTTGTCCGATTGCATGGTAAAACTGGAGGATACGCAACTTCGCGAGGAAGAACATAAGAACAAGGTGACGACCATGGAGCGTCAGTTGCGGGATCTTCGCAGTGCCGGAGTTGTCCCCGGCGGAGGCTTGAGCAGTGAGGTCGCCGAGGAATATCGCAAACGCGGCTTGAGCAATCCCGAAAACAGGATTGTGTACGATTTGATCCAGCACGCCGAACTGATTCCTTATCCGGCGGCCGAGGGAGCCAAGATGGTTTTCACGAGCAAGGATGCCATCCATCTGTTGTCGCCCAATCTGGTTTTTGCCCGATTCGGCGACGGCCATACCACCGGACACATGGTCCTGGAGTACCAGGTCGGCAATAAAGGGGTTATCTCCTGGAAAGTGCTGCGCGCTTACCAGGATTAAGAGGAATAACGGGAGATGGTTCGGTGCGGTTTTTCGCACCGGGAAGAAGCGAAAGTTATGGAAGAGAATATGGTCACGCTCGCCTACGGCCGAACCGGCTTGCCGCTCAAAATGGATCCCGCCCTGGCCGACTGGACGGTCATCATGCCGCGCGAGGACAAACCGCCGCAGCCTTTTGAAGCCCTTTTCCGCAAGGCGGCGGAAAGCCCCATCGGCACCAGGAATCTTCGCAATCTCATCAAGCCCGGTGAAAAGGTGGTCATCGTCACGGCCGATGGCACCCGCCCGGTGCCGAACAGTCTGCTCATTCCCGCGCTCGTCGAATTCTGCCGTCTAAAATACGAAGATATTACCATCCTGATAGGAACGGGAACACATCGTCCGGGAGATGCCGCCGAACTGGAAGAGATTCTGGGGTCGGATATTCCCCAGCGGTGCAAGGTAATCTGGCATGATGCTTCTAATTCCGTTTCCTGCCGTTCGGTGGGAAAAACGCCGCAGGGGATGGATGTCGCGTTAAACGGCAATTACCTTGAGGCCGGCAAGAAAATTTCGCTGGGCTTTATCGAGCCGCACTTTTTCGCGGGGTATTCGGGCGGAGCCAAAGGCATTTGCCCGGGGATTGCCTCCGTGGAAACCATAGACCGATTTCACTCTTACGAAATCATCGGCCACCCCAAGACCGATTATGGTATTCTCGAAGGAAACCCTCAACAGGAAGCCGCTCGCAACGCCGTGAGACTGGCGCCGCCGGATGTTATTATCAATGTCACCTTAAACTCTGCCCGCGAGGTTACCGGCGTTTTCATAGGTAATTTCATTGAGGCGCATCGTTCGGGATGCCAGCGGGTGAAGCGGAATACATTGGTGCCGGTTAAAAGAAAATTCCCGATTGTCATTACCACCAATGCGGGGTATCCCCAGGATCAAAATCTTTACCAGTCGGTCAAAGGCCTGGCGGCTGCGGCTCGAATTGTAGAGGAAGGCGGGACGATTATTCTGGCTTCGGAGTGTTCCCGGGGGATACCATCGGACGGGAAATTCGCGGAGATTTTGAAATCGCGCAAAACGGCGGATGAAATTCTGGAAATGACCTCGGCGGCGGATTATAAAATTCTCGACCGGTGGCAGGCGCAGAAATTGGCCCTAATCCTAAAGAAGGCCGAGATTTTGATATACACGGATCTGGACAAGAAAGATGTTACCGCCTGTAAACTGAAAAAAATAGGTAGTCTTCAGGATACACTGGAAAAGAAATTGAAGGCGACGAAAAAGAAAGAATCTGTGGCAGTGCTTCCCCTGGGGCCGCTGACGGTCCCGGTCGTGGCCTGAAATTATTCCCTGTCGTCAAAAAAATTATAGCCGGGCGCTTAAGGGGGAGGATAAGAAAGAAATCACGCCCGGCCGCCGGTGAGGCTAATTATTTTATAATCCTATTTGGTTTCTGTTTTTTCCAGGGACGGCAGGAGGGTTTTAAAACGGACTACCTGTTTGTCCGGCTTTTCAAAATCTCCTCTGTTTCCCTGTCCCCTCATGCCGCCGGGGCCGCCCGGCATACCGCCACCCGGGGGACCACCCCCGCCACCCGGTCCGCCCATGGGGCCTCCACCGGAGCCTCTGTTTTTGGTATCCATTTCATTCCAGACGATTTCGATTTTTATTTCTTCAGGCGGCGTGACGCCCAGGCCGATAAAACCGGCCCGGCTGGGTTTGAGGGGAACCGCGAATTCATAAGAATAAAAGCCGTTTTCCAGCGTGTACGCCGCCCGAGGACCCATGCCGCCGTCGACAGGAATATAAAGCGGTTCGCCTTTTTCGGTGACCGCGCAGGAGAAGACACTGCCGGAATCCGGCTCCTCATTAAATCGTTGCTTCAAGTCGGCCGGCATTTCTCCACCGAAATTGTCGCCGCGGCCTTCCGGTCTCTTTTCCATGGCGGGGCCGTCCCGGAAATCAAAAGCCAGGCGATAAGCATCTTTGCTTTTAGGCTCAATGGTAATTTTCAGCCCGCCTCGTTTTATTAGCCGGGCGTATTTCTGGTCATTGGTTCGAAACAAAAAGTAGAGATAATGGGAATCAAGGGTCGTGCCGAAGGAGGCATTCTGCTTTTCCATGAAGGTCAGAGCCAAGCCTTCCCAATCGGTGGATAGACCGTCGATGATGATATCCCGCTCGGTAATCACGGTGGTTAATGGGACATCCTTGCCGAAGGCGGTAATGGCAACAAACGCGGTGGTGATGAGCCATGGCAGGACATTTGTTTTAATCGTCATTTTTGGTTCTCCCTGTTATTCGGAAATAATATACAATATCGCCGTTTCAAGTTTCCCGAGTAATACAAATTGAAACAATAAGTTCCTGCATTTAGGGGCCGGAGATTCCGAAGAAATCGATGTAAGAGAAACCAAAACCCCTGCGGCCGATCCCGACCATGGACGGAATTGCGGCCCAAGCATAGGATCGTGAAAGGAGGTGAACCATGACGATCAACGGTATCAGTACCCAGTACAACCGGCAGATGTCATCGGCATCAGATGCGACTTCGCGCTCCGAGAAACAGGAGGCGATGTTCAAGAAGATCGACACCAATGGCGACGGTTCCATAGACAAGTCGGAATTTGCGGCGATGCATGAGAATCGTCCGGCGCCGCCGGATATGGAGATGAGCCTGGAAGAGTTGTTCGCCAAAATCGACACTGACGGCGACGGGAAATTAAGCCAGGCCGAGATGGAGGCGATGCAGAATAATCGCCCCATGCGGCCGGAAGCGGCAACGGAAGGCGAGGATCTGTTCGCGAAAATCGACACCGACGGCGACGGCACGATCTCGCAGGATGAATTCGCTGTTTTCGATGAGCAGATGCGAAGTCAAAGGCCGGCTTTTGCGGAATCGTCCGCGGCCGGGACAACCGAATTGACCCTGGCTCAAGCGCTTGCCGAAGAAGAGGATGAGAGCACGACGACAAGTCCGTACTTGCGCCAATACCAGATTTCTTCACTGGAAATTACCCAGGAATTAGTCAACATTCTGGGCTGATTTAGGTTGCCGACCGGGTCGAAATAGCGCCCGGTCGGCAACCTATTTTATTCCAAGCGCCCCTCCCCATTCTGTTACAAACTGATACAATAACCGGTAGTCCTTTGGGCTTTCCGGTTGTCTTATTCTATAGTTTGGAAAAGAGGTGCCCTTAATATGGAAAACCCGAACAGCGTCCCTTCGATAATGGTCTTGGTGAATGACCGGAGGTCGGCGGGTCAGATTCAAACCAGTCTGACCGGGGCAGGTTTTCGGGTAATTGTCCATGGCAATAATCAGGAGGTTTTGGAAAAAGTATTCGACAGCATGCCGGATTTGCTGTTGATGGAAATTGAATCACCTCCTGGCGACGGTTTGGCGTTTTGTCGCCGCTTGCGACCTCGCTTCAATCGACCTATTTTGCTTCTGACAGATTCGGATGCGGAAGAAGACGAAGTGCTTTATTCGGAATCCGGCGCCGATGATTTTCTTAAAAAGCCGGTTCGCCCGCGTCGTCTTTTGGCCCGAGTCAATACTCTTCTGGGGCGGCATCTGCGAATCCGGCTTCAGGCGCGCGTGATGGAATTGTCGTCGCTGACCATTGACGCGGCTCATATGGCGGTGAAGCAAAACGGCAATTGGATAAGGCTGACTTCGGCCGAGTTTGAACTTCTCTGGCTTCTGGCCGGACGAGCCGGGGAGGCGATGTCGCGGGACGAAGTCTGCCGGCAACTTCGCGGATTCGATTACAACGGTCTGGACCGGACGATAGACCTGCGTATCGCCCGGCTTCGCCGAAAACTCGGCGATAATGCCAAACGCCCCTTTCTGATTCAATCCGTCAGAGGGATCGGCTATATGCTGGCCCCCTGAAACGCGAATCGGATTTCGATAATCGTTTAGACTCCTTTAAACCAACCACGCAAAATTTAATTTTCGTTCCAATCCGCGAGGGATTTTTTCGGGATGCCGATACGGGAAGCGATGTTCACTCAAAAGCGGGACGGCCATGCCACGTATCAGAAGCGGAGGATATGGAAATGACCGATTTGCTTTCCTGGCCGTATCTTCGCATTGCGGGCGAAGGGCCGGTAGTATTATGCCTTCATTCCAGCGCGGGGTCTTCGAAACAGTGGCAGGATCTGGCCGAACGGCTGTCGCGAAAGTACTGCGTGGTGGCCATCGATCTGGTGGGATACGGAAAAAGCCCGTCCTGGGGAGACGGCGAGGGTTTCAATCTCGAAAAGGAAGTCAATCTTTTAAACCCGATTTTTCTGGAGACTTCCGGGCCCATGGCCGTCGTGGGACATTCTTATGGCGGGGCGGTGGCGCTTAAGGCGGCCCTGATGCATCCCGACCGGGTTCGCTCTCTGGCCGTGTATGAGCCTGTTTTTTTTAGCCTCCTTTTCGAGAATTTTCTGACGCTCGATATTGCCCGAGAGGTTTGGAATCTTCAGGCGTATGTTCGCCATGCCCTGGATGAGCGTCGCCCCAAGGCGGCGGCCCGCAGGTTTGTCGACTACTGGTCGGGTCAAAAAAGCTGGGTGAACCTTCCCGAATGGAAACAGGCCGCCATAACCGAAAAGATGGATAAGGTCCGGTATGATTTCGAGGCCACCGTATTCGAAGCCACGCCGTCCCATAAGTTGCGCGGATTGAATATACCTGCTTTGATTCTTCATGGCACAAGTTCGCCGGAGCCGGTCAGGCAAATCGCGCGGAACCTGGAGATGAACCTGTCGGAGGCATCACTGGTCAGCCTGCGCGGTTTGGGGCATATGGGGCCCATTACCCATCCGCATCTGGTAAATAACCTGATAATTGACTTCCTGCATTATACTCACCCGTGGCGGAGTGTCTTCGCTCGCGGTTGAAGAAGGATAGCCCGGTTTTTGGCAGGCGCGTCTGACAAATGTAATCGGTCGGATATGTCGGCTGATTGCCCGCCCCCTTAAAGAACCCCAGGGCGCCGGGAGGTTTTCCTAAAATTCCCAGCCGACAGAAATCGAGCCCGTAATATTACGCGGAAGGCCGGGTTCAATATAGATAGGTTCCCCGGTTACGGGACTACTGTCCGGATTTATGAAGGCCGAAGAAATGTATTTCCGGTCGGTCAGGTTATTCATGGCCAAAAAACCGCTCATGAATAGCCCGTTTTTATTAAGCGAAAGCCGGTTAAAACCCAGAGAGGCATTCAGGATAGTGTAGGAATCGACCTTAAGGCTGTTGGCATCGTCCGCAAAATAGGCGCCTACTCCCTGCGCGGAAATCTCGCAATATGCTCCGAGCCGCCTGATGCTTTCGTATCGGATATGGGTCTTATAAAAGAACTCGGGGACTCCGGCCATTTTATTGTCATTGAATTCGGCATAACTGCCGGGGACGCCATAATGAACCGAATCCACGCGATATTCGAGATAGCGATTTTGCGAAAGGGTGGCGGCCAATCCGAACGAAACCCCGCCCGTTAATTTAGCATTGACGGCCATCTCCATTCCCAGTCGGCGGGTTCTGCCGGCCGTAAAATAAAAGCGGCCTCCACGGTAAGGAATGATATCGTCGCGGATATCAATCCGGTACAGGGCTATATCGTAGGTCAGGTTCCGCCAAAAAGAATTATCTTCACCGGCAATCTCCTGTTTGGCGCCGATTTCGACAGTCGTGGAACGAATCGGTACCAGCAATGGATTGAGAGCCGTAACGGTATCCTGGCCGAAGGTGCTCGGGGGATTGGTTTCATTTCCGGCGGGTACCTCGACCCCTCCCCCCAGATTGAAATAAAGGGTGTGGTGGGGAGAGAGCCGATAGGCCAGCCCGGCCTTGGGGGTCAGGGCTCGAAAAGTCTTTCTGTCATTCAGATTCGGATCAATGTGGTCGTCGTAATAATAGGTTATCTCATCCAATCGAATCCCCGCCAAAACGTACCACCGGTCGCCGAAATCAGCCTGGGCCTGAAGGAACAGCCCCAAATTGTTGGCGCCTTCCCTTTTGTCGTCCTGAAGTTCCGTTCCCCGGTTCCCGTTTTCGAGGGAATAAAATAAGATGGCGCCGTTCTGGTAGGCTTCATCGAGTCCGATCAGGATCGAGCCGCCGATATTGTGATGTCGCTTAAAACGCTGTTGAAAAGTGAGATTGCCGCCAAAATGATAGCGAGTAAAATCGCGGAAGGTGTTTCTTTCCGAACGTTGCAAGTACTTGGGGTTGATATAAAGCATGGCATTGAGAGAACGGCCCGCCTCGAATTCGTGACTGAAAGTTGCGCCCAGTCGTCCCAGTCGATTATGGCGACGTTCGTTCCGCTGGAGATAGGTAGGATTATAATTATTGGTGTCACCTTGAGCCTGTCGGGGGTCGGCTGCGAATTGCGATGGTGTCAGGGGCCCGGGAATCCGAAAGCGGCTGTCAGCCGCGGCCAGATAAATTCCCAATGAGGAATGGGCCCCGATGGCCGTGGTCAGGCTGGTATTTATTAAGGTCCGGGAGTAGTCGGAGTGATGCCGCCAGCCGTCGAAATTGGTCCGGCTCAAGGCCGGGAAGTACCGGCCGTCGCCTACCGTGGAGCCGACCTTGAGAATTTCCTTATCGTATCCAAAACTGCCGAAATGGGATTGATAATAAACTCGAGGGGTCGGAAAATTATTATCGGAGAGAATATTCAGGACTCCGCCGCCGGCGTTACCCCAGACCGCTGAATTGTTGGAGCGAACGATTTCAATGGTCCCGGCCGAGGACAGATCGACCAGGTCGAAGGAGGTGCGCCCGTCCGGTTCGGTTTCAGGAAAACCGTCGAGCATAACCCGGATACCGCGCGAGGTCCCGGCGTTGGAACGTTCTCCGGCGCCGCGCGCCCCGAAACCTCTGATGGTAAGGCGGATATCCTGGCCTCCGGAGCGCGATTGCGCCAGGACGCCGGGGATCTCCCCCAGGGCTTCGTCGATTCCCGCGCCCTTAAGTTCCTGCAGTTGGGACCTGTTGATGATTGAGATTGCCGCCGGGATTTTCATGGTACTATCGGGATAGCGGGTGGCGGTAACGACAATCGGGGGCAATTGATACCAGGCGGTGTCAGTCTGGGCCAAAGATAAATTTGGAATAAACGAAAAGGTTAAAAGGAGCAAGAAACATGTGAAGAAATATCTCATAATATCCTCGAGCGTTACGAAGAAAATATTTTTTAATATATCCGGAGTTGAGGATACGGTCAATGACCGTTGCGGAGTTTTCAAATATCAGGGGCGGTTGTCCCGGAAATATGGGGGTTCCGTTAGTTTCTGTCCCCCGCGTCTCGCGGGGAATGTGAACTGACAGTCTTCAATCATAATTATTATGAATTACGGTCAGGTCACATCCCCGACCAAGTCGGGGACAGGACCTGACCGAACGATACTGCTCCTTGAAATAAAAATTATGGGACAGCCGCAAGGGCGGGGTCAGTGCTCTACCGAATATATATTGGCTGATATATTGTTGTCTCACTATAAGATATGAGGCGACGGGTAGTCCTTATCGAAAGATATTGGCCGGCCCAAATATTCTTATTATAATTATCAAAATTAAGGACGTATTTCCGGTATGAATATCATCCGTTCGAAGGCCATTCGGGTCGGTCTGGCGTTACTTCTAATCATGGCCTTTATCGTGCCTTTTGCCCAGTATTTCTGGGATGGCCAGGACTGCTGTGAAGAAGCCTGTTGCGACGACCTCTGCGGGGCGGATGTTCGCGATTGCAATTGCCATGGTTTAACCGTGGCCGGTATTCCGGATTATCAGACCCCGGCCATGGATGGAGCGGCCTGCGGTCTGGTCGTCCGACCGCCCGATGAAAATTCTTCGGCGCTCATTCCCGACGATACCGATCATCCTCCTCGACTCGTCAGTTAAAACTCTCGGAGCCTGTCAGGCAGGCTTAAATTCAACACAAATTGCAGGGTCCGAACCAGGTCTATAATAACGGCCGGGTTTTGGGTTCATCATTATCGAGAGGAGATTCCCATGCGAAAGGCAGTCATATATTTATTGCTTATAATGGCCGGAGTCATAATCGGATTGGGATTCGGAGGTTTCGGATTTAATCTTCAGTCGGATATATCGGAAGCATCCGCAACGGGTCATGAGAATCACGATCATGGAAGCCATGACCTGGAGACAACGTCTTCGGGCGACTGGTGTGTCGAGCATCGGGTTCCGGAATCGCAATGCACCTTATGTAATCCGACAATGGTCGAAGGATTCAAAGAATCGGGTGATTGGTGTTCCGAACACGATCTTCCGGAATCGCACTGCCGCCTGTGCAACCCGCGGCTGACCTTTCCGCAAGAGCCGCTGGAACCGATAACGGCGGAACCGGTGACAGCTTCGGTCTTCTTTCCGGCCAATGCGACGGGATGCCTTTCGGATCAAGCCGTGATAAGATTTGCGACCGAGGCGACGGCGGCACGGGTCGGACTTAAAGTCGAGCCGGTGCTGGAATCGCCCAACTCGATCCCGGCGGAAGCGCCCGCCGATATCGTTTTCAGCGAAAAGGAAACCCTGGCCCTCACCACGGCTCTTCGCGCCACGGTGATCCGCTGGCTGGTGGAGCCGGGGCAAAATGTCGATTCGGGCAAATCGCTGGTGGAGTTGGAGTCGCCGGACCTGGCCCGGATAAAGTCGGATTTCAAACAGGCTCTGGCCGACTGGACAATCGCCGAAAAGCAGTGGCGCCGGGCGGCGGAACTTTTCCAGAAAAATCTTATCAGCGGGGCGGAACATGACGACCGTGAAGCGGCGGAAATGGCGGCCAGATCGCGCCTAGAGGGGCTAAAGGGGCAACTTCGCGCGGTGGGACTTTGGGAAGAGGAGATAGCGGTGCTATCGAGTCAGACCGACGTCGGCGGGCGCTGGATATTGCGCTCACCCCGGCGGGCCTCGGTGATAGAGCGCCGCGTTTCCCCCGGTGAAATTGCAGATGAGGGAACGGCCTTGGCCCTTTTGGGCAACCCGGATGCGCTCTGGATTGAAGCCCATGTACGGGAAAATGACCTGTCGCGATTCAGGGTCGGCTCCAGGGTCAATTTTTCGGCGGACGGCGGCACTTTGAAATATGTCTCGGGGCGAATCATCTGGGTATCGCAATACCTGGAGCCGGGAACCAGAACCGGGCTGGTCCGGGCCGAGGTGCTTCAAAATTCATCGGCGCTTCAGGCGCATCAATTCGGGCGCATGAGACTTATCGACAGCGAAAAGGGGCCGAACCTTCTGGTTTCCAAAGAAGCGGTGCAATGGGAAGGGTGCTGTAATATCGTTTTTGTCCAGGAAGCGGTGGACAGGTATCGACCGCGGAAAGTCGAAATCGGTCGCGGCGACAATCGCAATTACGCCGTCGCTTCGGGTTTAAAACCCGGGGACCTGGTCGTGACCGAGGGGAGTTTTCTTCTTAAGACGGAACTGAAAAAGGAAAGCCTGGGCGCCGGCTGCGCCGGAGAATAGGCAGGAATATGCTGGAGTCAATAGTTTCCTTTGCCATAAACCGCCGCTGGCTGATTCTCTCGCTGGCTCTGCTCCTGGTCGTGGTCGGAAGCATCGCCCTGGTTAATCTCCCCTTTGACGCCTTTCCGGATACGACCCCGATCATGGTGCAGGTAAATGTCTCCGCGCCGGGATGGGCTCCGGAAGAAGTGGAACGCCAGATTACTTTCCCCGTTGAAAGAGAACTTTCCGGCTTGACAGGTTTAAGCGAGGTCCGCTCCATTTCCAAATATGGTATCTCGCAGGTGAATTTGATTTTTGACGATAACGCCGATCTCTATCGGGCGCGGCAACAGGTGACCGAGCGCCTGGTGGCGGTGGAACTTCCCGAAGGCGTGGACGCGCCCCAGTTGGGGCCGATTTCCAGCGGACTGGGCGAGATATTTCATTATGTCGTCATCGGCCGGACAGAGCATCCCACCGACTTGCGAAGTATCCAGGACTGGCTGATCAAGCCCCAACTGCAATCGGTTCCGGGCGTGGCCGAAATCAACAGTTGGGGCGGTTTCCTGAAACAATACCATATCGTTATCGATCCCAATCGCGTGGTGCAGTACAATCTGGTTCTGACCGAAGTGGTGGAAAAAATACGCGGGAGTATCGGAAATGTCCCCGGCGGCCAGATGGTCCGGGCCGGCGAGCAAACCCTGGTATCGGGCATAGGTCAGATCAGCCATCGGGAACAAATAGAAAAACTGGTGGTGGATACCCGGGGCGATATTCCGATATTGGTCGAGGATTTTGCGGATGTTGTCATCGGGCACGAAATCCGCCGGGGTGCGGCCACTTTTCAGGGTCAGGGCGAGGCGGTTCTGGGACTGGGATTTATGATTACGGGACAAAATACCCATGAGGTCGCTTCGCGCCTGAAACAACGCCTGGAGGAAATCCAGGCCACGCTTCCTTCGGGAGTCGAAGCCCGCCCCGTCTATGATCGAACTTATCTGGTGGATCAGGTCCTGGATACGGTCAGGCACAATCTGATTTATGGGGCGGCGCTAGTGATTGGTGTTTTATTTATATTTCTGGGAAATATGCGGGCCGGCCTGATTGTGGCTTCGGCGATACCGCTGTCCATGTTGTTTGCCTTTGACATGATGTCGCGATTCGGCATTACCGGAAGCCTGATGAGCCTGGGGGCGATTGATTTCGGCTTGGCCGTAGACAACGCCGTCATTCAGGTGGAAAACTCCGTCAGAAATCTCGGTCACGACAAATCGGGGCGATCCCGTCTGGATATAATCCGTGAAGCCATCCTGCAGGTGCGCAAGCCGACTCTGTTCGGAGAACTTATCATCATCCTGGTCTATTTGCCGATCCTGACCCTTCAGGGAGTGGAAGGAAAACTGTTTCGCCCTATGGCTTTGACGGTCGTGTTTGTTCTGGTCGGTTCCCTGATTTTATCATTTACGGTTATTCCGGCGTTATCGGCGGTCTTTCTGACGAACAAAGTCAAGGAACGGGAGCCCCGGGTTGTCATATGGGTGCAGTACCTGTACCGAAAAATGTTGGATAGGGCTTTGCGGCATCGCGCGGCGATTCTGGGTGGGGCGGTTGCCCTTCTGGTGGGGGGAATATTTCTTTTCAGCCGCCTGGGAGCGGAGTTTATCCCCCGTTTGAGCGAGGGTACCATAACCATCAATGTTATCCGGCTGGCGGGGATATCGTTGGAACAGGCCGTGGCCGGGGGGGAGAGTATCGAATCAATACTTTTGGCGAAATTTCCCGATGAAATAGATCAGGTCTGGTCGCGGACCGGCACCGCCGAGCTGGCGACCGATCCCATGGGATTGGAATTAACAGATATCTATTGTACCCTCAAGCCCCGTGAAACCTGGAAACGGGCGGGCAATCAACAGGAATTGGCCGCTCTGATGGATATCGAACTGGCCGACCTGCCCGGCATGAACCGGGTTTTCACCCAGCCTATCGAAATGCGCATCAATGAGTTGGTGGCGGGAATCCGGGCCGATGTGGGGATAAAAATATTCGGCGATGATTTGGATGTCTTGCAGGCCAAAGCCGAGGAAATCGCCCACTTGGCCGAAACCATTCCGGGAAGCGCCGATGTTTCGGTGGAGCAGTTGACCGGCCAGCCGGAATTACGCCTGGAAATAAACCGAGAGAGTCTTTCGCGGTACGGTCTGGCGGCCGACGAGGTAAAAGCCTATATCGAAAGTATCGGCGGGATTAGGGTCGGCGAAGTTTTCGAGGGCCAGCGTCGGTTCGATCTGGAAATAAGAATGTCACCGGCCTATGCCGGGGTTCCCGAAGATATCGAAAGATTACCGCTCCGTGTCAAATCCGGGGCATATTTGACTTTAAGCCAGGTGACGATTCCGAAAATGGAAACCGGCTACGCCACTATCACGCGGGAGTGGAGCAAAAGGCGAAGTGTCATCCAATGTAATGTTCGCGGCCGCGATGTGCTTTCCTTCATCGATGAACTCAAAAGCCGAATCGAGGGGGAGATTACGTTCGATCCGAGGTACTATATCCGATTCGGTGGGCAGTTTGAAAATTTGCAGAGGGCGCGGACGCGACTTATGGTCGTCGTCCCCCTGGCGCTTTTGGTAATATTCGGACTGCTATACTGGACATACGGGTCGTTTCGAGATGCGGTTCTGATTTTCACGGGTGTTCCTCTGGCGGCATTGGGAGGAATAGCCGCCCTGGCCATTCGTCAAATGCCGTTTTCCATTTCGGCGGCGGTCGGCTTTATCGCCTTATCGGGGATTGCGGTCCTGAACGGCCTGGTTCTTGTGTCGCAGATAAAAAGTCTTCTGTCGAACGGCAGGGAACTTCCGACGGCCGTGCGCGAAGCCGGGATTATCCGGATGCGCCCCGTTTTGATGACCGCCCTGGTGGCGGCTTTTGGGTTTATTCCCATGGCTCTGTCGCAGGGGGTCGGGGCGGAGGTTCAACGCCCTCTGGCAACGGTGGTAATCGGAGGCATTATTTCATCGACGGCCCTGACGTTGATTGTTTTGCCGGTATTATATAGCCGGTTCGGCAAAGGCACGCGGGCGGAAAATTAAACGACGCAATTTTAAGCCAATGCCAAAGGGGCACGCGTTTGCGTGTCCCTTCGAACCTGTTGTGAATTAAGCACATAAGAAAATGACAACTTATTGTCATTAATCGTTTATTTTCCTTGCGTTTTTCCCGAAACCTTATTATGATATCCTCGTAATATCATAATGATATCATAAGGAGGTAAGTTTATGATTAAAGAACGTGAACGCCATGCCCTTTCGGGATGGGGACCGCTTTTCACCCTGATTATCTTGATTCTATTATGCGCCTTTCTGGTGATTTTCGGGGCGGTCGTGGTCAAGATTTCTGCGGCCGTGATGTTTTTCATTGCGCTAATTCTTCTTACTGGCTGTTTCATGGTCAATCCCAACGAAGCCCGGGTGCTTCAATTGTTCGGCAAATATGTCGGAACGGTCAAAGATGAAGGGTTTCGCTGGGCCAATCCTTTTTACGCGAAAAGGCACATCTCCCTGCGGGTGCGCAATTTTGAGACCAGCCGGATGAAAGTCAACGATATCGGCGGAAATCCTATCGAAATCGCGGCGATCGTGGTCTGGAAAGTGGTGGATACGGCCGAGGCCTGTTTCCAGGTCGATCGCTATGAGGAGTTTGTCAAGATCCAGAGCGAGGCGGCGGTACGAAACCTGGCGTCACAACACCCGTATGATGCTCATGCCGATGACAAGATTTCTCTTCGCAGTCACACGGCCGAGATCTCCAAACAACTGTGCGATGAGATCCAGGAGAGGTTGAATCAGGCGGGGGTGGAGGTTCTTGAGGCCCGCATCAGTCATCTGGCTTATGCCCCTGAAATTGCCGAGGCGATGTTACGGCGTCAGCAGGCCGGCGCCATCGTGGCGGCCCGGACCCTGATCGTGGAAGGCGCGGTCGGTATGGTGGAAATGGCTTTGGAGCAATTATCCCGCAAAAAGATAATAGAGTTGGACCATGAGCGCAAAGCGGCCATGGTGTCCAACCTGCTTGTCGTTTTATGTGGAGAGACTTCTTCGCAGCCCGTCATAAACACCGGCACCCTGTATTAGCGACCCATGGCGGAGAGGAAGTCATTTTTATTGCGGATGGACCCGGAGTTCCTGGAGTGCCTTCAAAGATGGGCCGACGACGAATTACGAAGTCTGAACGGCCAGATAGAGTTCGTTTTGCGGAAGGCGCTTCGGGAATCCGGCCGGCTTAAGAATCCGCGTGATTCCGGAGACCATTCCCCGGAATAAAATGTGATAACCGTAAATATTCCTTTTCCGTATATTAAAAAACGAGTCCCGGAAAGGAAAGGGTCATGACGCTTTCGGAATTGGAGCATTTCCGCAAGCTGCTGCTCGAGCGGGAAAACAATCTGAAGGAACTGGCGGGCGATGCGGTCGTCGCGGACGGGGAGGATACGTCGCGAGTCCATAATCTATTACTTCAGATCCGCGACGCCCTGGGCCGGGTGGAGGATAATTCGTTCGGAACTTGCCGGGTTTGCCAGGGGGAAATCGAATTGCATCGCCTGGAAGTACAACCGGCGGTCGAGGTCTGCCTGGGATGTATCTCCGACAAGGAAAAGGAACTTCTGGAAGAAGAACTTTTCCTGGCCAGTAAGATTCACCGGGCGTTATTGCCTCAAAGCGTGGCCAAAATCGAGGGGTACGAAGTTTCCGTCAAATCATTGTCGGCGCGTTTTGTCGGAGGCGATTATTACGATTTTCTTACGGAGCGCGATCATAATCCGGCGCGGGTGGTAATCGCTGACGTCATGGGGAAGGGGCTTCCGGCGGGGATGCTCATGTCCAATATCCAGGGGGCGACTCGAATTCTGGCCGAAGAAATATTTTCTCCGGGGCAACTGATAACCCGTTTGAACGGGTGGCTTTGCCGCAATGTTCCGGTAACTAAATTCGTCACCATGGTTTGTTTGGCGGTGGTGAAATCAAAAGACGGGATAGGCGAGCTTTCCTTAACCAATGCCGGGCATTGTCCGCCCCTGGTTATTCGCCGGGACGGCAAAGTGGAGGAGTTCGCGGCTACGGGGACGGTTCTGGGTATCGATGAATCGTTTACTTTCGGGGAGTGCGGACTGAAACTGGCCCCGGGGGAACTTCTGGCGCTTTACACCGACGGTGTCACCGAGGCGGAGAGTCTTTCCGGAGAAATGTTCGGATACGACCGACTGCGGGAATTCCTGTGTTCTCATAAAGACGATTCTCTGGGCACCGCGCAAATTCGCCTTTTGGAGGCAGTTCATTCTTTTTGCGGTCGCCACGAACTATCCGACGACTACACGGTCATATTGTTACGGAAGATTTGAGTATCTATTGCCCTACCCGATGCCCCCATATTTTTCATGATCGCTATTTTACCATTGCTCCCCGGATAAAAAAAGATTAATCTTCCCCGCGGATAATCAAAATATGACAGATCAGCCCAATTCACCCTCAACTCCGGAAACCACGTCGGGAGGACCATTGCCGTTCGGCCCGGTGGAACCGGGCGGTCGTAATCTTAATGTGGATGTTCTGCGGGGATTCGCCCTCTTGGGCATATTAACCATGAACATCGGCGTTTTTGCCCTCCCCGGTGCGGCCATGTTTAATCCCCGGGTGGCGGGTGGTTTTGAGGGGCTTGATCGCCTGATATGGTGGGTCAGCCATTTGTTCTTTTCCATGAAATTCATGACGATTTTTTCCATGCTGTTCGGAGCCGGTCTAATATTGATGTTCACCCGGGCCGAAGAGAAAAACGCCCGCCTGGGGCCGGTGTATTACCGGCGTATTCTCTGGCTGTTCGTCATCGGCATGATCCATGCCTATTTTATCTGGTACGGAGATATTCTGGTTTCGTACGCCTTGACCGGGGTACTTATTTTCCTGTTTCGCCGCCTGAAGCCGCGAACCCTGTTAATACTGGGTGTCGGTATCCTGGCCTTCGGACTGGTGGCGCAGTACGGTTCCGGAGCCTTGTTTAAATTCATAAAGGGTCAAGCCGACCTGGCCGTGGAAATCAAGGCCCGGGGTGAAATACTGACCATGGAGCAATCCGGCATGCTGGAAGCCTGGCAGGAAATGAAAAAGGGGTTTGCCCCGGAACCGGAGCGTCTTGAGGAAGAGATTAGCTCCATGCGGGGTTCGTACTGGCAGACCGTATCGCACCGCGCTATCGAGGTTGTCGGCATGCAAACCTATGCCTTTTTGACCATGATCTTCTGGAGAACTTTCGGCGTCATGCTTTTGGGGATGGCCTTGTTCAAATGGGGGGTATTTACCGGCATGAGATCGCGGGCCTTTTACTGGAAATGTGTCATCGTGGGATATGTCGTCGGCTTGAGCGGTTCCTGGTACGGGGGAAGTCTCCTGGAGCAGAACGAATTCGATTTTATTTATATGTTCATGGGCGGCATGACCTGCGACTGGTTTGCCACGGTCTTTACCGCTCTGGGGCATACCGGAGTTGTGATGCTGATATGTCAGGCGGGAGGTTTGGCCCGCCTGCGAAGTCTTCTGGCGGCGGTCGGGCAGACGGCTTTGTCCAACTATCTTTTCCAGAGTCTGATTTGTACGGCCATTTTCAACGGCTGGGGCCTGGGGCTGTTTGCGTCGTTCAATCGATCCACGCTGATACTCTTTGTCCTCGGGGTTTGGGCCATCCAGTTGCCCCTAAGCGGCTGGTGGGTGAAGAGATTCCGTTTTGGCCCGGCCGAATGGCTGTGGCGGAGTTTGACCTACTGGAAAGTACAGCCGATGCGGCGATAGGGGCGGCCGATTTCTCTTTTAATTCCAAAACCTGCATAAACCTCGACCATTATTGTTTTGTCACAGGCGGAAAGGTTTTCGGCGATACCAAGGGTTATTTTCAAAAAGCGGATCGGTCCGTTCCATGTAATAAAAAAGCCCCGGCAATGCCGAGGCTTATTATCTTTCCAAATAAATCCTATTCTTCGTACGGATTGGGGAGCATCTCCATGGGGATGGTGCTGAAATCGAATATCAGGCTGTCGTCAAGGTAGTCTTCATATTCAGTGATAAGGCCGGTGCCCTCGGAGTAATCGGGGCCGAAAACCTGGTCGAACATCCAGATGGAATCGCAGACATTGGTGTCGGCCGGGCTGAACATGCGGTACTTGATGGCGAATTCGTCATCGCGGTTGCCGTAGCCCAGGAACGTATGGAGAAAGGTGATGGGGTAGGAGCCGTTGGAATAATAACTCATCCGATAGGAGAAATCCGAGTTGGCTTCCGAGGTGATATTAAAGGAGTAGTTGTACATTTCGCCGCCTTCATGTTCGACATAACCGAGGCCCTTAAAGATGAACGAGGAATCGGTCGGATTCAGGCTGGCGTAGCGATAGCGGGTTTCGGTGTCTTCGGAATCCCCGGAATTGACGTCGTACTGAAAAACAGTCTGTTCCGTCTCGGTAATTTTCATGCCGATAAATACTTCACCGTAGGGCATTTCTTCTATGACAGGCGTGATCAGATAATCCAGGTCAATTTCGGTTCCCATAACTTCCTGGAACTCGGTCGGAATGGTGACGGGATCTTCCAGGGCTGCAACTGTGACCGTAAAATGCATCATGATTTGGCCGTCCCACCAGTCGACCAGGTGGGAGTCGACATATACGCCGGTGACGATATCGCCGTTTTCATCCACCAACAGGGTATTATTGAAAATTTCCGAGTTCATTTTGAAGTCCGCGATATTGGAGTGAATACTCTGCGGCTCGACGGCGCCAAAGACTTTTTCCAGAAGAGGCGATTGCCCCGAAAACCATGCCGAATCGATTTCCGCGGGCATCGCCGACGGCGCCTCGTATTCCGGCGGCACGGAATTTTCGATAATTTCGCCGATATTGACCATATCCAAAGGCGTCGTGGTGCCGCCGCCCGAGGGGGCGTCATCGCCGCAGCCGATTAAAACCGCGGATAGAATCATCATACCAATAAAAAGAACGTGCTTACCGAACATAATACCTCCCTTTGTTGAAATTGTCTTTTCGTCCTGTATTCGGCAGATGGACCTGGGAGCGTGAGAATAAAATCGGCTCCTGATTCCGCGCGGGCAATCTCCCCTTAAATTTGTGCTAAATTTGAATGGTCCGACGGGAGCGCGCCTTATGAGCGGTCAGGGAAATTGTTCCAAAATGAAAAGGGGGCCTTCCGGCCCCCATACGTTGCGAGTGTTTATCTCAATATTCTTCCCAGGGGGTGGTAAGCATCGCCTGGGGCATGACATCATAGCCGAAAATGAGTTCTTCATCGAGATAGTCGGCATAGTCGGTAATCAAGCCTTCACTGTCAGAATAATCGGGGCCGAAGACCGCATCGTACATGAATGTTGAATCCATTACAGCCGAATCGGCGGGCACATACTGGCGATACATGAGTGCGAATTCGGTGTCTTTATTACCGCCGCCTAAAATACACCCCAGAAGATCGCTGTCGGGAATGTCATTGGAGTACCAGCTCATGCGATAGGAAAAATCGGAATTGGCATCAGAGGTGATATCGAAGGCATAACTGTAAATATTTTCATCGGCATCGGCGCAATAACCGGTACCTTTGAAGACGAAAGTGGAGTCACTCGGATCCAGGCTTAAATATTTGACTGACGATTCCGGGTCGTCGGATTCGCCGCCCATATTAGCGTCGTAGAGGAGGATGGTCTGTTCGGTCTCGGAAATTTTAACTCCGATATGCACCAGTCCTTCCGGAAGTTCCTCGAGGGTAATGGCGATGAGGTAATCCACGTCGATTGTCTCGCCCAACACCGCCTGGGCCGCAGCCGGGATATCAGTGGCCGCATCCAGCGCTGTAACCGTGGCCGAATAGTGAAGCAGGGTCGGGGTCCCGCCGATATCCTCGGTGGTAGTATCGGTATAGGTGTCTTCCACGAAATTGCCGTCGGCATCGACGCGGACTATCATTTCCACGATGTCCATGAACATCTTGAAATCGTTGATATTACGATAGAGTGTCGGAGGATTCTCGGACCCGAAGACTTTTTCCAGGAGCGGATATTCGCCGTAAAGCCAGGCCGAATCGACGGCCGAGGGCGACCCGGTCGGGGCCGAAAATTCCGGCGGGGCCACATTTTCGATTATTTCCGCAATGTCAATCAATTCCAGGGGCGTGGTATCGCCCACGGCCGTGGTATTGTCGTCGCCACAGCCCGCAAACAGCATCAGGCCGCAAAAAGCGATGAGGGAAATAGCGACTATTGATTTTCTTGACATGGAACCTCCCCTAAAGTTATGGTGTTGATTTTTCTTCAGGTATTTCTCGGATATAAATGGGGGATTTTTAGAGTCGAGACGATCAAATCATATTTAAGACTGCGGAAATCGACCGGCTGTTTATTTTTGCAACAGAATAGGACGGGTTCCCCCGCTTCCCTTCTCGAAAAAATAACGCAAAATGAAAAGGGAAGGCATCGGTGCCTTCCCTTTATATGCCGGAATAATTTCCCGATTATTCGCTGGTCATGATGAACAACGGTTGCATCTCGAAACTGCGATACTGCGGGCGGAGGCGGTCGCGGTTGTAATATTTCTCCACGTTGACGGTCTTCTTGGTGCTGGTGACAATTTCTATGGGGACATTGTCATAGCGGCCGTTTTTGAGCACCACCAGACGGCCATGGACACCGCTCATGATTAAATCCAGGGCCAGGTTGCCGTAGGCCATGGGGACCACGGAATCGATGGCATCGGGATCGCCGCCGCGGACAAGATATCCCAGTTTTTGATTAATGATGTTGATTTCCTTGCCGTTGTTGAAATTCCGGGAGCGTTTTTTCAGTTCGTCGGAAACCAAATCACCGATACCGCCCAATTTTTTATGGCCGAAAGCATCGGTGGTCGTATCCTTGAAAACCATTTCGCCGCCCTCGAACATGGCTCCCTCGGACACCAGGACAATCGAATAGCGGCTGGGATTGCGCCGGCGGTCTTCGGTCAGTAATTCGGTCAGGCGATCGATATTGAATTTATGCTCCGGTATGACGCAGCGGTTGGCCGCCCCGGCCATGGTGGGGAGCATGGCGGTAAAGCCGGCATAGCGTCCGAAGACCTCGACCACCAGGAATCTTTCATGCGAACCGGCCGAGGTTCGCAGAGTATTAATCATGGCGATGGTGCGGGAAACGCAGGTGGAGAAACCGATGCAGTAATCGGTTCCGGGAACGTCATTGTCCATGGTTTTGGGGATGGCGACGACCTTGAAGCCTTCCTTGAAGAGGCGGACGCCGTAACTTAGGGTATCGTCGCCGCCTATCGGTATCATGTACTCAATGCCAAGATAGGCAAGATTTTTGATGACCTCCGGGGTCAGGTCGTTAACTTCGTCTTTATAAATATCGCGGAGGTGCTCGGGAACGTCGGATTTTTTCACTTTGCCGGGATGAGTTCGGGAACTGTGAAGAAAGGTCCCGCCGGTACGCCCCATCCGATTGACGAGTTCTTCAGTAAGGGGGATACAAAAATTGCTGTTGTCGGCGTTTTTGTCCCGGACAATGTTGATGGTGCCCCCCCAGCCGCGGCGAATACCGATCACCTGGTATCCCTCGCGAATGGCTCTTATGGTGACGGCACGAATGGCGGGGTTTAGGCCGGGGACATCGCCGCCGCCGGTAAGGATGCCTATAATACCTTTTTTACTTTCCATATTCTCTTTCTATGACCTCCGTCAACGCGGATTATAATTGTCTTTCTCCATTTAAACGGCCACTAAAGTTATATTGTTTTGGCCGGGACGCAACTGCTTATTAAATGGCGTCTGAATTCTTTCAATTCTTGTTAAATATTCGGCGTATTTTCTATTTGCTTTAACGGCATGGGGTTATATACTTATCTGACTTCGACCGGCGCCGAAATAAAATTCAGGTCGCCGGTCGGATATGTTAATAGGATGTATAATCGGGCACAGGAGGTAAAATGGAGAATATAAAAGCCAATCAAAAGGGGTGGACCCTGGCGGCGGTGATTTTCGGGATATCATTAATTATCTGCGCCGGGATAATTCGTTCGACGATTCTGGAGGTCAAGGGTTACGGCCGGACGGTAACGGTCACCGGGGCCGCTTACAAGCCGATAACATCGGATTACGCCGTCTGGGAGGCCAATCTCCAGGCCTCGGCTCTGGACCTGGCTTCGGCATCCTCGAAATTGAACCGGGATCTCGGGGAAGTCGTGAAATTTTTGGCCACGAACGGATTCCCGGAAACGGAGTACCAGATCGGTCCGGTTCAGATATCGCGCAGTTATGACCGCGACGGCAATCCCGGGCGGTATATGCTTTATCAATCGCTCAAAATGGAAATGTCCGACGTGGTGCGGATTACCGAAGTTGCCCGGAGCGCTTCGTCGCTGGTGCAAGAGGGAGTGGAATTGGCTTCGTTTCCTCCCCGGTATATATTCACCGGCCTGGAAGCGGTCAAACTGGAGATGATCCAGGCGGCCACCGAAAACGCCAAACTGCGGGCCGAACAACTGGCCGGGGCCACCGGCCGCAAAGTCGGGGCGCCGATTTCCGCCCGTGTGGGGGTATTCCAGATTCGTCCCCTCCATTCCCAGGAAGTCTCGGATTACGGCATGAATGATGTTTCCACCGTGGAAAAAGAAATTGTTTGCACCGTGCATATAAATTTCATGATGGATTAATATTCCCGGACACCGGGACAGGGCTCTCGAAAAACAGCGGATATAGTAATGGTTTCGAAAGTGATTCTCAAAGAAGGCCGCGAGCGCTCGGTTCGCCAGTTCCATCCCTGGATTTACTCCGGTGCCATTGATAATATCCAGGGCAATCCCCAGGCGGGGGAGATTGTCCGGGTATTGGATTCCAGACAGGAATTCCTGGCTTATGGATATATCAATACTCGTTCCCGGATAGTTATCCGTCTGCTGGAATGGCAGGACAATGAGCCGCCGGACAAACCCTGGTGGCAGGCCCGGCTGAAAGAGTCTCTTGCCCGCCGGGACAGAATTATCCGTAATGGGGAGGCCGGCGATGCCTGCCGGCTGGTTTTCGGGGAGGCGGATTTAATTCCGGGGCTGATTGTCGACCGATACGGAGATTTCCTGGTCATGCAGGCGTTGACGTACGGGATTGAATTGGTCAAGTCCCTGTTGGTGGAAGTTCTTGTCAGTCTGACTCATCCCCAAGGAATATATGAACGAAGCGATGTCGACGTCCGGGAACATGAGGGTCTGCCCCAGACTAAGGGAATTTTATTCGGCGAAGAACCTCCCGACCAGGTGATCATCAGGGAAAATTCCGCCCGTTTTCGGGTCGATATCAAGAGCGGTCAGAAGACCGGATTTTATCTGGACCAGAAAGAAAACCGCCGTCAGGCGGCGGAATATGCCGCCGATGCCGAAGTACTCGACTGCTTTTGTCACAGCGGCGCTTTTTCAGTGCAGATGCTGTCAGGAGGGGCCAGGGCGGTCACCGCGGTCGATTCCTCGGCCCACAGTCTGGAATTGATGAAAGAAAATATTGCCCTCAACGGTCTCACCGATAAGGCCGCGGAATATATTAAGGGAGATGTCTTCCAGGTGCTTCGCCAATTATACCGGGAGAAAAAAGTATACGACTTAATTGTGCTTGACCCGCCCAAACTGGCCGTCACTCGTTTTCAGTTGCCGAAAGCCCTGACGGCCTATAAAGATTTAAACCTTATCGCCATGCGGTTGCTTCGACCGGGCGGACTTTTGGTGACTTTCTCGTGCTCCGGGGCGGTCGATCCGCAATCCTTTCGCACGGCCGTACTTTGGGCGTCATATGATGCCGGGCGGCGGATGCAGATTCTTAAATCTCTATCACAGCCGGAAGACCATCCGAGACTATTATCCTTTCCGGAAGGGGAATATTTGAAGGGAATAATAGGTCGGGTCATTTAATTCCCCTTTGCGAGCCGTGATGGAGTTGCGATAAGTCCACCCCGCGGGTTAATTTCCGGTCTATTTTATATTAAATTATTGGATTTTGGGTGGGGCTTTTACGCTCTTGTTATCTGTTGCTATATAACAGGTTAGGCCGCCGGAAGGAGAATAAACGGAGGTGTAGACGGCCGCCTTTCGGTCGGATATAATCCAAAAGGCAACGAAAAAACCGATTGGCCGGCCATGTGATTAAAGTCGATGGTGATCAAATAATTATCTAATATTGAATATTTTGGTTGATTTTTAAAAAGCCGGATATAGATTACACGCGATTTTTATGAATAAGAGCATACCTCATATGCCTTTTCCCCGGAGGCGTCAATTACGATCCCGCCTTTTTGAACCTATCTGAAGTTGTGAATAGTTGAACAATGTCACCTTCTGCCGGAGGCAGAGGGATAAAGGTAAATGAGACAGGAATCAAGTGCCGGACTTGACCCTGTTTCTGCAGGTTTAGAGATGTAATAGCCGGCAGAAAGGACAAGTTTATGTTCAGAGCAGTGTCGTTGCTAATGGCGGCACTCGTCACGATGGCGCTGATCGGGTGCAGCAAGGCTCCGCAACAGGAAATGGCGGCCAGTGAGGCGGCAATGCAAGCCGCAATGCAGGCCGAGGCCGATCAATATGCTCCGGAAGCCTACCAGATGGCTATGGATTCACTGAATGCGGCCAAAGCCGCGGTTCAGGAGCAGGATTCCAAATTTGCGCTTTTCCGCAGTTATGGGAAATCGAAAGAGATGTTCGTCTCGGCCCAGGGACTGATGGAAAAGGCGGCGACTGACGCAGTTGCCGAAAAAGAGCGGGTTCGCCAGGAAGTCATGGCCCTGATGACCCAGGCCGATGCGGCCGTGGCCGCGGCTTCGAAGGCGCTGGACTCGGCCCCTCGCGGCAAGGGTTCCAAGGCTGATATCGAACTTATCAAGAACGACTTGACCGCCGTTCAGGCCACTCTGGCCGAAGCCGGCAATGATGTCACCGCGGGCAAATTCCTCACCGCCAAAGCCAAACTGGAATCGGTTCTTTCCGGCTCCCAGAGAATCATCACCGAGATCGAAGCCGCCAAGGCCCGGAAGTAAAAATTTAAAACTTTCTTTCGGACCGGCGTTATAGTTAATTAAGAAGGCCGCTTTAAGAAAAAGCGGCCTTCTTAAAAAGTATGAAAACGATACCGATAAACCTCTTAGAGTCATGGAAGGCGTATGAAATTCGGCGTCGTCTCTAAAACTATTATTTTTCTGTCTCTGACGGCAGGTTCTTTAATTATTTCCGGGTGCGATAAACCGCCCGAAGAACTTATGACCCGCACGGAAGCGGCGCTTAAGAAAGCCCGTCAATCCCAGGCGGCAAAATATGCTCCGGACCATTTGAAGAAGGGCGTGACCCATCTGGATGAGGCCCGCCTGGAAGTGGCCCGCCAGAAAGGGCGTCTGGCTCCTTTGCGGAACTTCGACCGCTCGGACTCGCTCCTCCGTCTGGCTTTAACGGAAGCGATAAGCGCCGATAGTGTCGCGCGGGTACGCAAAGAAAACACCGTCGCCAGCGCCGAGGAAGAAATCCAGATTTTGAAAAAGGAACTGGATGCCTGGCGCGAGGCTCTCGACGGGACCCTGGTATTATACCGGGCCGAAAAATACTGGTCGGCGGCCAGCCTGGACCTTTCGGTCAGCCGCAATTTATATCAATCCGGAGAATATGAAGAGGCCTCGCAAAAGGCCCGGGACGGACGTGAAGATCTGGACCAGGTGGCGGCGGTCTACGAGGAATTTTCCGGAGACAATTCGCGCATGATCAAATCCTGGCGGGAATGGGTGCGCGAGACGGTTAACCATTCCAAAACCGCGGGAACCACGGCCGTGATTGTCGATAAGATGGCGCATCGACTGTACTTAATAAAGAGCGGGAAAATTTTGCATCAGTATCCTTGCGAACTGGGGTACAATTCGGCGCGGCAAAAAATGGTGTCCGGCGACGGAGCCACGCCCGAAGGGAAATATGTCATTACCAAAGTCAATAACGGCTCCAAATTCTACCGGGCGCTGTTGATCAATTATCCCAATGACAAGGACCGGGTCCGCTACTCCGAAAATAAGCGCAAGGGCATAATTTCCCGCGGGGCGCGTATCGGCGGTTTGATAGAAATCCACGGGCATGGCGGACGCAACGAGGATTGGACCGACGGCTGTATCGCCCTGACCAACCAGGAGATGGATCATTTGATGAAATACGTCACTCCGGGGACCCCCGTGGTGATTGTTAGGAAATCGGATATATGGCCGTAAGAAGACTATTCATATACCTGGGGATCCCGTTTATAATAATCACGGCGGTATTGGGGCTCTTTATCAGTGAAAGTTACCGCGGGGATGATTCCGTGGCCGGAATGGCGACCGGTGATACCGTAAGCGTGGAACTGCCGGCCGATGAAAAGGCCGCCCAGAAACTGGTAAAACAGCAGAGCCGGACTTTGGCCAAACTCAAACCGGCCCGCCCCTATATCGTCATCGATACTTATTCCAATCGTCTGTATTACCGCGACAAGGACAAGATTATCCTGGAAGCCGAATGTTCTACCGGGCACGGCGCGGAATTGGTGGATAGTCTTACCGGCCGGCACTGGCTATTCAACACGCCCACCGGTTATTTCAAAGTCGACAGCAAACTGAAGCAACCCTGGTGGCGCAAACCGGATTGGGCTTTCATTGAAGAAAAAGAGGCAATCCCCAAGAAAGAGAGCGAGCGGTACGATGCCGAAATGATGGGGGATTATGCTATCGGATTCGGCGACGGCTTCTTTATACACGGCACCATTTATGAACGACTCCTGGGAGTTTCGGTAACCCATGGTTGCGTTCGTCTCGGCTCGGAAGATCTCAAAAAACTTTATGAAAAAGTCACCATGGGGACCCCGATCTATATTTTTTAGAAGGAAATGGCGTGCAGTATAAGACTTTTAAAGGGCTATTGGTGTCGCTGATTTTAGGCGTTGCCGCCCTCCTGATCGTTTGTTCGGGGAATGACCATGTTGACGACACCGCGGCCACGGCCAAAACCAATTGGGATCGCGAAAAGGCGGAAAAGGAATATCGCCTGATACAAACCGAACTTTGGCTGGCCAATACCGGCCAGGCATATCTGGTCCTGGATTTCCTGACGCATAAACTGGAACTGCGGCTTCGGGCCACCACGGTTTGGGACGCCCCCATGACTTATGCCGAACCCGATTCCGAGGCGGCCCCGGAGTTTGCCCGTGAATTTGCCCGCCAGGGAATTTCGCCCGCCCGAACCATTACCCGAACCCATCTGTTTGAAGCCACGACCAAAGTGCCCGATTCGATTCTGGCCATCGTGGCCGAGGCGGTCAATGTCACCCCGGACAAACTTCGCCGGGAACTGCCGGAGCGATTCCGAATCGGCTGGGGCGACGGCCTTTTTCTGGAAATCGTGACCGATATCGAGGGCCGGCCGGTCAATGCCCTTTTAAATTCGCTGGAAAATATTCGCAGTGTCGTCAGTCGTCCGTTCGGGAGTACCGGCCTGGTCCTACGTCTGGACGCCGCCAAGGCCATGACACTGTATGGCGTCTGCAAACCGGGCGTAATCACCCTGGTGATTGCCTGAACCCGGCCTGTTTTTACTATTTCCCTTCGTTGTCCCGGTTAAAAATACTTAAACTCCTCCGTATATCCTGAAAATAAAATTCCGGCAATCATTATCGGATGCGGCACAGGAAGGAGCTTCGGATGCGTTATCGGCTGTTGGGGAAAAGCGGTTTGCGGGTTTCGGAAATCTGTCTGGGAACAATGACTTTCGGCGAGAATTGGGGCTGGGGGGCAAGCCGGGAGGAATCCCGAAAGATTTTCGATTTATTCCGGGAGGCGGGGGGAAACTTTATCGATACCGCCAATCGCTATACCGAGGGAACCAGCGAAGAATTCCTGGGGGAGTTTATTAACGATTGCCGTGATCAGATAGTTCTGGCCACCAAGTACACACTTTTCACCCGCAAGGGAGATCCCAATGCGGCGGGGAATCACCGCAAGAATATGGTGCAATCTCTGGAAGCCAGCCTGCGCCGGCTTAAGACCGATTATATCGATTTGTACTGGATGCACGCCTGGGATGCCATGACGCCGATCGAGGAGGTCATGAGGGCCCTGGATGACATGGTTCGGGCGGGTAAAATATTATATGCGGGTATTTCCGATACCCCCGCCTGGGTGGTTTCGCGGGCCGATATGCTGGCGACGTTAAGAGGCTGGACCCCGCTGGCGGCCCTGCAAATCGAATACAGCCTGATAGAAAGAACCGTCGAGCGCGACTTGCTCCCCATGGCCCGCGCCCTGGACCTGGCCGTCACGCCCTGGGGCGTCATTGGCGGCGGTGTTCTGACCGGCAAATACAGCAAGACCGTCCGGGCGGAATCTTCGACGCGCCGGTACAAGGCGGAAGACACCATTTCCCGGCTTTCCGACAAAAACCTGGCGATCGGCGATGAAGTGGTCCGCCTGGCCCATGAACGGGGAGTCTCGCCGGCGCTAATGGCCATTAACTGGGTCAGGCAACAGGCGGGAGTGATTATCCCCATCGTGGGCGTGCGAACCGTCGAGCAGTTGCAGGATAATCTGGCTTGCCTGGAAAGCCCCTTGTCAGTCGAAGATCTTGCTCGCCTGGATGAAATCAGCCGGATAGATGTCGGATTTCCGCATGAATTTTTAAGCCGGGGCTATATTCGGGATCTGGTCTATGCCCATGTATATGATAAGATAGACAACCATCGCAAGATTTGAGAACATGCCGAATCTTTACTTTTGATATCTTCCGCGAAATTTCGAAACCAAATAAAGAAGGCAGGATCAGAGAGATCCTGCCTGATTTTGAGCCCGGTGTTATATCCCGCCGGAAGCCGTTATTTGGGTTCGGAGGGATTTTCGGCCTGTCCCGTATCCGCCGGGGCTTTTTCCTCTGCAGGAGGCGTGACGGGCGTTTCCACGGCCGGTTGGCTTTCAATCGGCGCCGCGGCCCCGACTTCTATTTTGAAAGAAATCGCTTTCAGAACATTGCCGGAGTTATCCAGAACCTTTACGGCCCAATCGCCGGTCCATTCCGGGGCGATGGTTTTATAACTGTGGGTTCGCCAGGAAGAACTCCGCACCGGCAGTTGCACCGAGACGATCTCTTGTCCCTGGTAATACCAGACATGTTTGATCATGGTGGTATCGGAAGAGCCGATAACGTGGCACCAGAGATAAACCTTCCCGACGTCGGCCGGGAAAATATCGGCCTGTCCCACCGGCATGCGATCCTGTAATCCGGTGCAAAGGGCGGTCTCGATTGTCACCTGTCCCCCCCCGGCCGATTCGGTTTGGGCCTGAACCAGTATGGCCGAGGCCCCCAGAATAAACAGCGCGAAGAAAAGTCGTTTCATCTTATATACCTCCCTGTAATTGGCTGATATAATCCAATAATCAATTGTTTGCCCCTTGGCAACTAAAAAGTGTAGAGGCCGTCGCTTTCTCCTGATAGACTGGGGTCGCCAAAAGCCTATTTTTTCAAAATCGTAATCAGGCGGTCGATATCGCTCTGGTTGTTGAAGAGGTGGACGGAAATCCGTATCGCCCCTTCGCGATAGGAACAGATTATTTTATTCTTCAGGAGGCGGCGATAAAGTTCCGGGGCCCGGTCGCAGGTGAAGGAAAAAATCGAGGAGCGATGTTGCGGCTCCAGGGAGGAAACAAGGCGATAGCGTTTGTGATCGGACAGAAAGGTTACCAGGTTGTCAATCAAGCCATGATTGTGGTCCTGGATGTTTTTCACCCCCAGGGAGTCTATCAGGGTCAGTGCTTCGGCCATGGCGAAAACATGGGCGTAGGGATAGGTCCCCAGTTCGAATCTTCGAGCCGAAGGGAAAAACGGTTTGTCGAAATAGAAAAGGTCGCTGAATTTAAGTTTCCAGTCCACGGAAAGCCAACTGGCCCAGGGCAAAAGAAGTTTTGGCTGCAGGTCTTTGCGAATGTAAAACAGGCCGGTTCCCAGCGGGGAAAGCATCCATTTCTGGGCTCCCGCCGAAAATATATCGACCTGGCATTTTTTGACGTCGATAACTTCGGCGCCGCATCCCTGGATGCCGTCGACAACGAAATAAAGCCCGTGCTCCCGGCAGATCTTGCCGATTTCGGCCAGATTGTTTTTGTAGCCGTTGAAAAACTGCACGAAGGACAGCGACAGAACCCGGGTTTTTCGGGAAATTGCCTTGAGGAAGATATCGATATCGAAACAGCGATTTCGGGATTTTAGGAATTTCACTTTTATGCCGCGTTCTTTCAGCGCCACCCAGGGATAGACATTGGAGGGGAACTCCACCTCGGAGAGAAGGATTTCATCCCCTTTTTTCAGGGGCAATCCAAAAGCGGCGATATTGAGACCGTAGCCGGTGTGAAACCCAAAGCCGACCTCGTCCCGGCGGGCATGGATAAGTCCGGCCCCCAGGGCGCGGATTTTATCCAGAGCCGCAAAAGCGGGGAAATCGGTATTGGTGGTCTGGTACTGAGCCAGGTCGTAGTACCAGTCCAGTTTTTCTTTCAGGGGGCGGCTTAGGGGGCCGGTCGAGGCGGAATTAAAATAGACTATTTTTTTTTCGCTATCGGCGACAGGAAAGAGTTTTCGCGCGGCGGTGAAGCGGGCCTGGAGATTTTTTTCCATGGGAGTTGAACCTTCGCATTAAAGAGAATATAAATAGCCAATTATGGCCAGGGCCCCGAGCACTTTGAAAAACAGGGCCAACAGTTGATACAGCATATATACGGCGGGAATTTTTATTCGAAATAAAGTCAATAACGCCAGGGGAATCATCCCGAAGAAAAAGACATAAAATCCGGCGGTCATCCCCCCCTTAAACCCGGAAAAGGGAATTACGGTATAAAACCAGCCGTACACCACGGCGGGCATCATGACGAAAAAAATGAATTCGATGACAAAACAGGAAAAATACCAGGATGTTGTCCGGGCTTCCACCAGGTGGGGAGGGAAATTTGCCAGGGAGGGGACAAAGCGTTCGCCCCACCCGAAGAGAATATCAATTATAAGAATGTAAACGGCGCCGATGGCCAGGCAATAGGCCAGAAGAGTTGTACTGATTATCATAACCATCCTTCCCGGCGGTACCACTGCATGGTTTCAGCGGAGCCGGCTTTAAAATCTATTTTCGAAATAAAACCCAAATCTTTTTCCGCCCCGGCCGTGGAAAATTCCCAGTCGGCCAGAATCTCACCGGCCTTTTCGCGGGTAAACATGGGCGATTTACCGAGGAGATTCAGGGTGCTTTCCGATAGGGCCGCGATGACTTTCAGGACCGGGCCGGGGATATAAAGCGGCAGTCCGGATTTGCCGACCGCCTGACCCAGAAGGCCGACCAGTTCGCGATAGGTGTAACTTTGCGATTCGGCGATAAAATAGACCGCTCCGGAAATTGTCGAGGCCCGGATGGCGGCCAGGACTCCCCGGCAGAGATCGTCGACATGAACCAACTGAATTTTTCTCCCTGTTTTGCCCAGCAAGGGGCGCAAACGGCGGTTGATTATCTGGAAGAAGGCCAGCATTTCCTTATCGCCGGGCCCATAGACGCCAGGCGGTCTGATTATCACCAGATTCACCTTATCTTTTAAAAGCAGGCTCGCCTGTTCGCCGGCCAGTTTGGAGCGGCCGTATTCGGTGATTGGATGCGGGGGATCGTTTTCCGTAAGGGGTCGGCCCGGTTGCGAGGGTCCCGAGGCCGCCGCCGAGGAAATATAGATATATTTTTTCAGGGCGGGATTGCCCGGGGCGGCCTCAATCAGATTTCTGGCGCCTACCTCATTTACTTTATGAAAGTCCGCTTTCTTTTTGACTTTGGTCAGGCCGGCGTTGTGGATAATGAAATCGATGCCCTCCACCAGCTCGGAAAGAGTTTCCGGTTGAGAGACATCGCCAAAGCGATACTCCAAAGGAAGATTCTCGATTAAGGTGCGATTGCATCCCTGACGAACCCCGGCGACAACATGGTATCCTTCGTTGATAAATAAGCGGCAAAGACGGCTGCCCACAAAACCGTTGGCGCCGGTGATCAGAACCGCTTCTTTTTTATCCGAAGACATCGAGAGAATTTACGCGGGTATTATCAGCCAGACAAGGGAAAAGGATTAAAAGACGTCGGCGGTGAAGCGATAAATCTCGGCGTTTTTATCCTTATAAATATTCTTGGGGAGACCCGCTTTCAGGCAGGTTTGTTCGAGGAAAGTGGTTTTATCCCAATTATGTTCGGTGGCCACCTGCGGCAAAAGCAGGCCGGAATGGAAATCCAGCCGAATCATCAGGCCATCGCGCCCGACCTCAATATCGTTTAAATCGCGGACGCGAACCAATGGCGACAGGGCCGAAATCTCGAGCGAAATTTTCTCCACCTCCGCCGGGGTCAGGGCCTCGAAACGGGGGTCGTCAAAAGCGGCGGCCAGGGCCATTTCCCGGACGGTTTCGTACAGGGGTCGGGCGGCGCGAATCATACCGATACATCCCCGAAGATTGCCGCCGATTTTCAGGGTAACGAATGCGCCTCGTTTATCACGCAGGGTTTTAGAATCGGGGATATCCTCCGGCGAGGGTTGGTTATGTATTTTGGCGGCGATGGTATTTCGGGCGGTTTCCAGAAGGTATTTTTTATCGCTTTCAGTGAGATTATTGGCGGTGCCGTTTTCCCGAGGCGATTCTTCTTTGCGGGGCAGCGGCTTGATAGTGGTGATGGCGGCCGAAAGATAGCCGACGACTTCGGTAAAATCGCCGGTGGCCTCTCCGGATGTAGAGTAATCCAGGATGGTGATTTTATCGCCACCCAATCGTTTGCAGGCCAGCATGGCCGAGATAACCGGGCCGCCACCGCAGGCCTCGCCTTTGCCCGATGACAGGGCAAACCACAATTTATCCGAATTGAATTCTTCGAGGGCCGACTGGATGGCGCCATCAAGGCGGCGCGCCTGTTTTTCCGGGTAGAAATGGGAAAGGTCGGTCGAAGCCACGATCAGGGCGTTTTTGCCGTCCAGGGCCGTTGCCAGGACCTCACCCATAATGCGGCACAGGTTTTCCTCCTGCTCGCCCATCACGATGGCCACCAGTTTAAATTTCCCCAGGACATGTTGAAGAAACGGCAGGTGCACTTCCAGGGCATGTTCACCGCGAAGGCCGCCCCCGCTGTGACCTTTGGTGGAAAGGAAGACCGAGGGATGGATGGTCCCGATTCTGGCCGATAATTCCCGGTCTATCTCAATAGGACCCAGAGGAGTTTCGTAGGCATCGCCGTCATAAACCGAGGCCCCCTGAAAAAAGACCGTATGCGAAGGAGAAATCACCACGACCGAATCATAACTTTCGCCCAGAATTTGCATGTATGCTGTCGCGGCGGTTTTGCCCGAATATGCATACCCGGCGTGAGGAGCAACCAGGGCCAGAGGACGTCCCGGCAGAGTTTTCCTGGTCACTTTCGAAAACAGTTTGGCCATGGACTTGACCAGTTCCGAGGGGTTGGCCGGATAAAACGTACCGGCTGCGGCGGCTTTGCGGACGATTGAAGTCATGTTCCTTATACGGTTACACAGGTTATGCTGACCTGAATCTAAGCAGGAATGAGGATAATGTCAAATAGGGTATGATTAATAGTGTCTTTTGGTTAATAATCGCAGGATTCAGTCTAAGAAGGTCCATAGATCGGGCGAAAAAGTCCCCGTAAGGGCCATTCTGAATTCGTAAGCAGTTGCCAGAGTGTCGATTAAACGATACTTATATTTTTGCCTAAACCCTTGACCACGGGGAACCGATTTTTATATTAGCCTGTTAGAGTCCATATTACTGCCCTGATAGTTATTGAAATTCGTTCGGAGAATTATTTGAGAGAGGCTTGTCATGAAAATGAAAATCGTATTGGTAACAACCTGCCTGGTCGGTCTGGCAATAATGGGTCAGGCCAAGAACGGATATAAAATGGCCGATCCGAAATTCACGGCGGGAGCGAACCTGGGATATTATTCGGGCTTCGGGATTCAATTAAATGCCACGGCGGCGCAATTCGCCCAGGGTTTTCCCCTCCGGGCCCGGCTGGGTATAGGTTATTCCCAAGTGGAGCCCGGGAATGCCACCGGAGCGCGTGTGAATTTTATCAACGATGCCACCAACGGCACTCCCGAAGAAAAAGGGCATATCTGGGATTTTCGTCTGGATTTCATGTACCCCATGAAATTGTTTTCGATGCCCAATTCCTACTTTGTTTTTGGGCCAAGACATACCCGTTTTACCGGTAATTTTAAATTTATCGGGGGGAATGAAGATTTCGACGTCACCGGTTCGCAGTGGGGGTTGGGTATCGGAGCCGAAAGCCATTTTGTGATGTCGCCCAAGGTGTCTCTGGTGATTGGAGCCGGTTTGGATTACTTGTTCGATTCCCGCCTGACCGGGCATGATACTTCGTACAGCCCTGACGGCGACAATGTTAATCCCCGCGACGGGTACGATTACGATACGGCCGATGACGTCATCAATCAGCCCAATATCGAACCAAGGGTGATGCTGGGATTCAGTTACGCGCTGTGAGCGGGACATCACTCGATAATAATTATTCAGGGTAGGCAGGACCTGCCCTTTTTTTGGCGATTAGACTTAAGGATGGCGGGATCGCCCTTCGAGGCTCGGGGTCTGCGACAGGGATCCCGCCTCTTTAATTTTCTTCTTACCAACCTCGATTGAGGGGGGCTTAAGAGGGGAGTCTGCCTCGACCCAGAATAATGATAAAGAAGGGGCAGGCGGGGAGAGGTTGTCCCAAGAGTACTTTTTCAAGGTTCACAGCGTTCGGTCAGGTCCTGTTCCCGACTTGGTCGGGAATGTGACCTGACCGCAATTCATTATAAATAAACATGATAAAGGACCGTCAGTTCACACCGCGCCTCCGGCGTAGCAGGAACTGACGGAACGTCTTTGCAGACCAAAAAAGCCCGACAATAATGTCGGGCCTACTGGTATTTGGTTTGAAGGTTTGTCTTTGTTGGGGCGGGTTTCAAATCCGCCCCCTTGGAACTGGTTTATTTACGCCGTCGCTTTCGGCTTCTCGGGGGCCTTGTCTCTTATTCCCTCCACCATCGCCGACAGGGCGCCAATGATGCCGCTGGCTTCATAGGGCAAGAAAATTTTGTTGGCGGAGCCTTCGGCCAATTTGGGAAGCATCTCCAGATATTTTAACGTCACCAGCGCACTATCGGGTTTGCCTTCGTGGATGGCGCTAAAAACATTGGCGATGGCCTGCGATTCGCCCTCGGCCACGGCTATCTGGCGATATTTTTCGGCATCGGCGGTCATACGGACAGCCTCGGCCCTGCCTTCGGCCTCCAAAATGGCCGACCGCTTGCTGCCCTCGGCCCGTTCGATGGCGGCCTGGCGGTCGCCCTCGGCGCTCAAGATGGTGGCGCGCTTGTCGCGCTCGGCTTTCATCTGCCGGCTCATGGCCTCGGTGATATCGCTGGGCGGGTCGATACGCTGGATTTCCACCCGGTTGACCTTGACGCCCCATTTGTCGGTGGCCGAATCGAGCACATCGCGCAGTTGCGTATTAATAATATCGCGGGAGGTTAAGGAACGATCCAGGTCCATTTCGCCGATGACGTTACGCAGATTGGTCTGGGCCAGTTTAGTGGCGGCCTGAACGTAATTGGTGATTTCGTAACGGGTTTTAACCGGGTCGGTTATCTGGCAGTACAGGACGGCGTCGACCTCGACCCCGACATTATCGCGGGTGATGACCATCTGGGCCGGGATATCCAGGACAATTTCGCGCATGTCAATTTTGATGAGGGTATCCACGAAGGGCAGGATTAAATTAAGGCCGGAATCGAGAGTGCGCTGGTATTTGCCCAATCTTTCCACGAGGCCTTTTTCAAAGGGGCGAAGTATTCTTATTGAGGCCGTGCCCAGAATCAGGGTGGCGATAATGACAATGATAATGAATATCAGGGATTCCGTCATATCAGGCTCCTTGTTCTATTAATTTTCGGATACTCTTATTCCGAGGTTGGTTATTAATCGTTTATTCGGGCCACATGCAAACGGACTCCCGAAATTTTTTCCACTTTCACTTTGGCACCGGTTGCGATTTTTTCTTTAGCCGTGGCCTGCCAGACCTGGCTATCGACCCGCACCTGTCCGGAATCGGCGTCCGGATCAATGTCTTTCAAGACGATTCCGGAACGTCCCAGAAGGGCATCGACATTGACTGCCTGCGGCGAGGGCTTGGTGATTTTCCGGGCCAGGGGCCGTGTCAGGGGAATTAATAATAAAGAAACGGCGGCAAAGACGCCCAATTGGGCCAAATAAGAATCAGTAATATTCGCGGTGATGGCGCCGGCCACGGCCCCGGCGGCAAAACAGGCAAAAACCAGACCGGGGGTAGTTATTTCAATAATCAGGAAAATGACGGCCGCACCGAGCCAGAGCCAGAAAATGGCCGGCATAAAAGACTCCTTTCAAAGAGGGATGATTCGGCCAAGTCTCGGGCCTCTCCCATTTTTTAATCCTCGCGGAATTTCTCCATATACCGGGTATCCCCAAGGATTATTCAAGCGAATTTGTATGGTACTTAAGTCGTTTGTGGTATGAATTGTCAACAAGAAAGTGCTTGCGGTACGAAGACTTCATGGCCGGGATTTCACCGGAATAATCCCGAGCGGAAAGACAAACCGGAATATTTAAAATTTGCTTATACGGGCGCCTTCGTATTTGATCTTCAACTCGTCCAGGGCCTTGAAGAGGTATCCCAGCGAAAGCAGGTAATCATTGGAACGCTGGGCCAGGATGTCCGAAAAAGTCGGCTGATAGGGACTGAAAAAGTAATGTTTCGAAAGAATATTGAAATGAGAAATTCTTTGACGCTGATTATCCTTGATGGTCAGTATTCCGGCCGACATAACCGGATCGCCGGGGAACAGCAAAGATTCACTTATCTCAAATTTTTCGGTATTTGCACTCGGCCCTTTCGAGGCTGCTTTAAGATACCGGGGCGCGAGCCGGATATCGCCGTTGAGTCCGACGGCAAACTTGTATTCTCCCGGTGGCATCGAAGCGAGCGTGAGCGAGTCCAGGGTTTTAAACCGGCTGAAATCGCCGCCCTTTTCCAAAAATGAGATAAAATCTCTCTGAAGGAGGAATTCTTCTTTGTCGGGAAAGGCCATTCGAGGAGCCAAATTCTTGAATATGTCGATGACTTCGCGGACGGCAATAATAACCGAGTCGCCGGTGAAAAAGCCGGTAGTTATCATATTGTAGGTTTTCAAAGAATCCAGGAAGTCCTTCTCCCTGGCAATAACCAGGTCCGGCAGCGGAGGCAATAAATCCAGGGTTTCCGGAATACGATAGCCGGCGCATGACGGAGGCGGCTCCATGACGCCGCGGCTATCCAGGCGCAGGAAATGGTCGCTGATATTAACGGCATATCGGCGCAGTTTGACCGAGTTCACGGTATTCCAGCCCAGGGACGTGAAGTGACGCATCCAAATCAAGTAACGGTTTTGATGGGGCGAAATATACATCACCAGACCTTTTATATCGCTGGAGTCAAACTCGAAGAGGTTTCCGCGGAATCCGATTTGGCCCACAATCAAGTTTAATCGCGGGCTTTCCATGGCGGCCTTGGCAAATGATTTATGGTCGGGGAAGACAACTCGTACGGCATCCAGAAGAGGTCTTAGAGAATCCGAACTTGGCATGGTGGGCGCCAGGGGCCCGGTTATCAGGCAACCCGGGATGTTCCCAAATTGGACCTTTAGCGCTTTTTGGAGAGGAATATTTTGTTTTTCCATGAGGGAATCGAAATCGGCTCCGGAAATAGGTTCCGGGAATCTCACCTGCCCGGCAGCAGAAATCGCCGCTAAGAGTAGTAACAGCCCTGTTAACGTGCGGACAGAAAAATTCGCCATGTCATATTCTCCTGACTTTATCTATGCGGACATTCTCCGGCATGTAATATTTGTCGTCGGTCGTTTTACAGCAAGTATAATCGATAATTATTTCTGGCCGTCTTTTCGCTTCTGTCAGTTTTAAAATCGTTATGGGCCTGAGTTCCAATCCTGGCGGGAATGGCCCAAATAATCGGTCTAATTTAATCCCGCGCAATCAGATGGGATGTGCATTATTTGCGCTGCGGAGGGACTTCAGAGGCTGCGTTTGATGTCGATTTAAAATGAACAGGGCCTGAATTGGGGAGTGGTATAAAGCAGTCATGGCCTGAATGATTCGATAAAATGAAGAAAGCAAGATCGTGAAAATATCCCCAAAGATTTGTCAGAAGATCCGCCGCGTGTGTCCAAGGCTGGGGGGAGTCCTGTCAGTCGGCCTGGTCATGGTCCTGTTTTTAGCCGGAGATGTCTTTTCCCAGGAGGCAAAAACACAAGCGGATAGGAAGACAGTTACCGCCGCGTCAGGGCCGTCACCGGCCAAAATCATCCGGGCCGGGTTGGTCGAAGGCTACCCGCCCTATTCCTTTGTCGGGGAAAGTGGCGCGCCTCAAGGCCTGGCGGTTGACATGGCCAATGCTTTGGCGCGACATATGGGCCTTCAGTTGGATTTTATGATTGGCTCCCGCGCCGACATTCATAAGGCCTTTCAAGAAAAGCGTCTGGACATACTCCTCTGGACGCCTTACCTGAAAATCGGGGATGAGGCTTTGGAGCCGATGCCACCTTATGCAGTTTCATCCGATTTCATTTTTGTTCGCGAGGAAGATTCCAGTATCCAGGGGGCGAATTTCTTACAGGATCGGGAGATAATTGTCGTCGAAGGGGATATCGCCCAATTTTATCTGGTTCGCACCAAAATTACGGACAGGATTATAACGGCCGCGTCACCCTTACAGGCTCTGGAAATGCTTTCCCTGGGGACGGGCGACGCGCTCCTGTTGCCAGGGCCGACCGGCTTGGATATCGCCGGTAATAACGAATCAATTAAGGTAAAGGTCTTGACCGGACCGGTCACGGCTTATCGCAGAAACTTCTTTTTCGGCATTCATCGCGGTGATAGAGAATTGGCGGCGATTTTAAGCCAGGGATTGGAGCAACTTCAGGAATCAGGGGAATCGGGATTAATATATGCCCGATGGCACGATCTGCCGGGCTGGGATCATGTTTCAATTTCCCGGCTAATGTCCTATTTGATTTTGGCGGCGGTCGGCGTTTTGGCCGTCTTTGCCGCCGTCTTTGTCTGGGGGATGTCCCAAAATCGCAAAGCCGCCCGACGGGCTCGGGAGTTGGCGCGGGAAATCGGAGAAAGGGAAGCGGCCGACGCCGAATTGCGGAAGCACCGTCATCATCTCGATCAACTGGTGGCGGAGAGAACCGGTCAGTTGGAAAACGACCTGGCCGCGCAAAAAATGGAAATGGCCGCGCTTCAGACCGATACCGCTCTGGTCGGCCGGGAAAACCGGGAAGCGAAGGAATTTCATGCCATAAGCGGCCTGGGATATTGGGAGTATGATATTGACCGCGGCCTGGTTCGGATGTCGGAGGAGGCCTTCTGGTTGTACGGTCGTCCGCTGAAAGCCGGTCAGCCCTCGTTCGAAGAAATGAGCAGGTACTATCATGATGAAAGCGGGCGACGATTTCGGAATGCTTTGAAAGGGGCGGCGGAAAAGGGCGAACCTTTTGCGCTGGAACTGGGGCTCATTCTATCCGACGGCGTGAGTCAGCGTCACTTTTTCAAAGGACATCCGGTTCGCGATACCTCCGGCCGGATTTGGCTTATCCGGGCTATCGTTCAAGATATTACCATTCGTGCGGAGATTGAAAATGATCTTCGCCAGGCACTATCGGAAGCGTCGAAAATAATCGAAAATACAAGCATGGCCATAATAACGCTGGATAACCGGTTGACGGTTACCGGAATTAATCGAGTCGCCGAAAGAATATTCTCCCTTTCCGCTCAAAAAATCCTGGGCAAAAATCTCATAGATGAAGCCTTCCCGGAATTAAAAAAAACCGAGCTTGAGGGACAACTTCGGAATGTCCTGGACGGCCGGGAGACGACCCCGTTCGAATTCAGTATCGGTGGTTCTCCTGCCCGGGAGTGGTATACGGCCGATATTTGTCCTCTGAATGACGGCCTGGCCGTATATATCTGCGGTATCTCGGCAAAGAAGGGCTTGGAGGAATCATTAAACGAAAGCGAAACCCGTTTTCAGCGACTATTCAATAGTTTCCCGTCCCCGGCTCTCCTGACACGATACCGCGACGGGGTTACGGTGAATATAAATAGGTACGGGGAACTGCTTTTCGGCATGGCGCGGCAGGAGATTATCGGTCGCACGGATCTGGAATTGCGCTTGTGGGAGAATCAGGAAGAGCGACTTCACTTTTTAAATGAACTTCGCCGCCAGGGTGAAATCGCAAAGCGGGAATTCCTTTTTAACAAGATCGACGGCACCGCTTTTAGAGGGCGGTTATCGGCCGTGTTGATTCCCCTTGGGGGACAATGGCATGTGGCGGTGTTTCTCGAAGACCAGGGTTCGGCAAAGAAGGTCGAAAATGAATTGCGTCAGACGCACGAAATTCTGGACAATATCATGGAATTTTCGCCGACAGTTATTTTCTCCACGACCGCCCGGGGAATAGTAAAGTCAAGTAGCCGCAATCTGGAATCCGTGCTGCAGAAGGCGGGTCCAGAAATAATCGGCAGAAATATTTCCGAATTCTGGCCGAGTTGGCCGTCGGTGCAACTAAACTCCGAACCGGGTATTTCCGATAGATTTTTCGATTTCGAACTGGTGCAACTCATCGGCAAGGAGATGCGGACTTTTTGGGTACGCCTCATACCCCTGGCCGAAGCAGGCGGCGACGGTTCGGATTTTCTGGTCTTGGCGGAAGATATATCTCCCCGCTTGAAGCAGATAGAAGTCATGGATAATTATACCGCCCGAGTCTCCCGTGCCGAGGCGGACGCGGCAAGACTTCGCGCTCAACTGGAAGAAATCGGAAAAACCCAGGAAAATGATTACCTGATGCCGGTAATTTATGAAGAAAAGGGCGTTTAGAACAATGTTGTCGGCGCCGTTTTTAGAATGTTCCGCAGTTGTTCGATGATTATGGTGTTCTGGAAGGGTTTACTGATATAGCCGACGGCCCCGTAAGCCAGGGACATCTCCCGAGTCATGTCGTCGGGGATTCCCGTTATCAAAAAGACGGGAATATTCTGATGCATTTTTTTTATTTGAGCCGCCAGGGTCTTCCCGGTGATTTCCGGCAGGCCGACATCGGCCAGGACCAGGTCAATTTTAAAGGATGTCAGAGCCAGTAAGCCCTGTTCCGCCGTCTCGCAAGTATGGACCTCGAAGCCCTCGATCTCGATTATCTGTTTAAGATACCGCCGCACGGTTTCTTCGTCTTCAACAATCAGGACGGACGGTTTGCCGTGGTACAGCGCTTTGCGGACTTTGGCGACCAGGGTTTCCGCCTGAAACGGCTTAACGATAAAATCGTAGGCCCCGGCCTTGAGGGATTTCAAGAGAGTCTCATGGTCGCCGTGCGAACTGCAGAATATTACCGGCAGGGACTGCAATCGCGGAGATTGATCCCTATGGCGCAACAGGTCATAGGCATCGGCCTTGGGCATTTCGATATCGGATATTATCAGGCTGATGGTAGGGTCCTCGTCCAGTATTTTCAGAGCCCCTTTCACGGTACTGGCCGTAATGGGCTCATAATTATGCTCCCTTAGCATTTTATGGATTATTCTTAGCGTTACCGGGTCATCATCAACGACGAGAATCCTTGTCATAACCCTCCCGAAGGCGTGGTTTCCTTTTTTATATATGATGACATTATTATCGACATCACCCTAATGTTAACTTAAGTCCATTATTCGCGAAATTGGGATAATTTGGATTAAAGAGGCGGCCTTTTTGCGAGTGGCGTTTATGTCTTGCCAAAAGTCCCAATAATTGATTATTTAATGCCTGCGGATAATGATTTACGGGCCCGACCGAAATGGAAGCGGGAATATTATGAAACACAGGCGAATCTTCTGGCAGATTTTTCCTTCATATATATTAATCACTTTTTTGTCGGTGGTGGCGATTGCCTGGTATGGCTCGGAATCCCAGCGGGCCCTGTATCAGGAACAAGTAGTCGATGGTTTGCAGGCCCGGTTGGGATTGGTCGAAAATTATATTCGCGACAGATTGATTTCGGGCGATACCACCGGCCTGGATGCCTGGTGTAAAGAACAGGGCCGGAAAGCCGCCACCCGCCTGACGGTGGTGCTTCCATCAGGGCAGGTAATTGCCGATTCCCACGATAACCCGGCCGTCATGGATAACCATTCGGCGCGACCTGAAATACGCCTGGCTCTTGATTCCGGTCAGGGGTTGATCAGTCGCTATAGTCTTACGGAGAAGAAGCAGTTCATGTACCTGGCCAAGGCGCTTCGCAGGGACGGGGATTTGCTCGGCATCGTCCGGGTTTCGCTCCCCCTGACTATTGTCGACCGCGCCATGAACGCCATAGGCGAACGCATGGTTTACAGCGGATTGGTAGTGGCCTTGATTGCCTCGCTTCTGGGGCTCTGGATTTCGCGGCGAATCAGTTTCCCCCTGGAACGACTGCGGCTCGGCGCCGAAAAATTCGCGCAAGGGGAATTGAATCAGAAACTTGAAGTATCCGACGTCGATGAAATAGGCGGCCTGGCCGAAGCGATGAACCAAATGGCCGGCCAGCTTAACCAGCGCATCAACACCATTACCGAGGAGCGTCGCGAAAAAGATGCCATTCTGGCCAGTATGGCCGAGGGCGTCATGGCGGTTGACATGGGGGAAAGAATTATCGGAATCAACGCCGCCGCCGCCCGCTTTTTTGATATCCAGCCCGAGAAAGCATATCGTCGGATTTTGCAGGAGGTTGTCCGCAATGTCGCCCTGCAACAATTGGTATCGAATATTATCCGGAGCAAAAACTCCGAGGAAGTGGAGATAAGGCTCGATACGGGGAATGGTCGAAGAGTCCTGCAGGCCCTGGGCTCCATATTGCAGGACGCGCGGGGAGAGGCCATCGGCGCCGTGGTGGTCTTTAATGATGTCACCAAAATCAGGGAACTGGAAAATCTGCGCCGCGATTTCGTGGCCAATGCCTCGCATGAACTTCGCACCCCGATTACGTCCATCAAGGGATTCGTGGAAACGCTTCTCGACGGCGCCATGGCCAATCCCGACGACCTCCAGCGGTTTCTGAAGATAATCGACCGCCACGCCGGCCGGCTCAATTCAATCGTGGAAGACCTGTTGAACTTATCGCGGATTGAACAGGGGGTAGACATTACTTTCGAAAACTGCCGGATGAAGGAAATACTGGAAAACGCAGTACAGAGTTGCGAGATTTCGGCCCGGGCCAAAAAAATGACGATAGATATTGATTGCTCGCCGGAATTGCAGGGGCGGGTGAATCCGGTATTACTGGAATTGGCGTTCGTGAATCTGATCGATAACGCCATAAAATATTCCGATGCGGGCGCGCCTGTAATTATCACGGGCAGGAAATCCGGCCCGGAAGCGGAATTTGCCGTTATTGACAAGGGCAAGGGCATCGGTGAAGAGCATCTGGATAGAATTTTCGAGCGGTTCTACCGTGTCGATAAAGCCCGGAGCCGGGAGCAGGGAGGGACGGGTCTGGGGCTGGCCATAGTGAAGCATATTGTCCTGGCGCACAAAGGTAGAGTGGAAGTGAAAAGCAATCCGGGGCAAGGCAGTACGTTTTTTGTCCGAATTCCTTTATAATCCGACCATTTTGTCAAATATCGGGCCCGCAGGCGCCAAATCGGCGTGTCTTAACGAATAAAAAATTTATCGCTCACATAATCCTAACACGCCGCTAATTATTACCCTTGGAAGTTAACCGTAAACGGATGTTATGAGATATTCACAGGAGGAATTTAAAGCGCTGCACCAAAAAACAAGTGCCAATCTCTCGATTTAAAAAGTGAAATAAAAATTGACCCTGATTGAAAGGAAACTCGGGACTATGACTAAACTGGCATACTTGATGATCATCATGATGATTTCGACGTCGACCATGGCCGAAAACTGGTGGGAAAAGATAAAACTGGGCGGAGATCTCCGCTATCGTCATGAAATGCTCAAATTCGAAGGCGGCGATGCCCGACACAGACATCGCATCCGGGCGCGGCTCGATGTTACCGCCGAGGTTAATCCTTACACGACAATTCAAATTCAAATGGCGACCGGTTCCGGGGATCCGGTATCGACCAATCAGACTCTGGATGATGACTTTTCGGTCAAGGATTTTCGCCTGTATATTGCTCGTTTCGAGTATAAGCCGGCCCCATTGAAAGGATTTTCGCTTCAGGCCGGAAAATTCCCCAACCCATTCTACCGGGCCGGGAAGTCCGAACTTATCTGGGATGTGGATTTACATCCTGAAGGCAGCGCCGTGGCCTATACGCGTTCCTCCGGGGATATTAATTTCGATTTCCGGGGCGCCGGTCTATGGATAAATGAGCGCTCTTCGGAAGCCGACACCTGGCTGGCCGGAGTCCAGGGGATTATCGGCATGACCCAGGCGGATGATCGACCGGGGATCAGCATGGGCTTGTCGTATTTCCATTATGGAAATGTCGTGGGTCAGGAGCCCTTTTTTGAGTCCGATGAACCGATGGGAAACACTGTCGACGAAGACGGCAATTATCAATATGACTATCGCCTGGCGGAGGTTTCCTTTGAATTATCGCATAAACTGGGCCATCTCCCCGTTACTTTCATGGCCGATTATGTCAATAATGTCGCCATTGGAAACGACGATCAGGGATGGCTGGCCGGCGTCCATCTGGGCAAGGTCAAGAACCAGGGTTCCTGGGCTGTCCGATATATTTACCGCGAATTGAAAAAAGATGCCGTGCTCGGGACATTCACCGATTCGGATTTCCGTGAAGGTGGAACCGATGGTAAAGGGCATGAAATGGGTGTCGATTTTCAGGCGGCGGACAATACGACTTTGAGCCTGACCTATTTTAACAATACCCTGGGGCTTGATGCCGCCGAGAGCGGTTTTCAGCGTCTGCAGGCTGATATACAACTTAAGTTTTAACCCGGCATAATGTTAGAATACTAACAAAATTCTAATAATTTACTAACACTCCGGTGATTCTATCAGGTGGTATAAGGGAAAAATAAAGATAGAGGCCGGTTTAAAGGAGGACTGATGAAGAAGGTTTTTTTAGCGATGATGCTGATGGCGGCGGTAAGTGTTATGGCCGCCACCACGATTACGATAAAAGGCTCGGATACGCTGGTGCGTCTGGGTCAGCGTTGGGCTGAAGAATACATGAAGAAAAATCCGGAAACCGTAATCCAGGTTTCCGGGGGCGGCTCCGGCACCGGTATTGCCGCGTTGCTCAATGGCACCACCGATATCTGTGAATCTTCCCGCGACATGAAAGCCAAGGAGCATGATCTGGCCAAGAAAAACGGGGTTAATCCTTATCGAGTGACCGTGGCTCTGGATGGAATCGCGGTCTTTCTTCATGAGACCAATCCGGTCAATGAATTATCGTTCGCCCAATTGAAGGGGATCTATACCGGTTCCATTACTAACTGGAAAGAGGTCGGCGGTCCCGACACCCGGATTATCGTATACGGCCGTGAGAATAATTCCGGAACCTATGTCTTCTATAAAGAACATGTTCTCGATGATGAGGATTATTCCGATTACACGCAGACATTGCCGGGAACGGCGGCGGTCGTGAATGCGGTCGCGAAGGATAAATTCGGTATCGGCTACGGCGGTATCGCCTGGGCCAAGGGTGTCAAATTTGCAGCCATCCGCAAGAATGACAGTTCCGCAGCGGTGATTCCCTCGATGGAGACCGTCATCAATGGGACCTACCCGATTTCGCGAGAACTTTACTGGTTTTTCAATGGCACTCCCACGGGCGACCTGAAGAATCTCGTCAATTGGGCCCTTTCGGTAGAGGGGCAGAAGGTGGCGGAAGAGGTTGATTATATTCCCCTGCCTCGCGAATTGGCGGAAAAGAATCTTGTTAAATAGGCTTGTATAATATATTTTCCTGGGGTGCGGTCAGGACCTTGATAAACGTTCTGGCCGCATTGCCATAATTATGCGCGAACTGAAATTTAGACCGAAATCCAAAATCAGGGAATTATTGGGGGAGAAATTTATTCTTCTCAATGCCCTGGTGGCTTTGATAGCCATCCTCCTGATATTCATATTCATTTTCAAAGA